>JAOAKA010000009.1 GCA_026413885.1 Sulfolobales archaeon | reverse complement strand
AAACCTCAGCAAGCTGGTTAAGAGAGATGACTACAGACCGCGCCTACCGCCGTGGGCTATATTCAGAGTCTCCCCCAAGAAGTTCGAGGACTACAGGATAGCGTGGCAGGAGATAGCGAAGCACTTCGAGGCCTGCATCCTACCAGTGGACGTACCCGTGGAGATCTGCGGTAAGCAAGTCTCGCGGAAGCTCGTGCCAGACGTCACCATATACTTCATCGCGGAGGAGAACCCGCGTAAGGCCCTCAGGCTGCTGCTCTACCTGAACAGCGACCTAGCCAGGTCGCTGCTGAAGCTGAGGGCGTGGCCATCTAGAGGAGGGTACTTCAGGCACGAGTCAGCAAGCGTCGGCTTCCTCCCGGTACCCGCGGGGCTGCTCAAGCGCGGGGTCTGGGACTGGGTCGAGGAGCCGCCGGCCCAGACCGCCGGGGAGCTCAACGAGCACGCGAGAAAGGTCTACGAAGAGAACAAGGAGAGGCTGGAGAAGGAGCTCGCGGAGAGCCTCGGACTGACCGACGAGGAGTACAGAGCGGTCGTAGATTGGGGGAAGTGGCTCAACGAGAGTTAGCAAAGCACAAAAGGAATAACGGCATCTTAGCGAGAGATTAGGCTCACTGCGATGCGGTCTAGGTTTGACGTCATACTTATCGGGGTCAGCGTGGTGGAGGCATTCATGTACGTCTGGGGCAGTAGAAAATCGGTGAAAGCCTGGTTTCTACTTCGAGAGTCTTGTTTCTTATATTGCCTGAGAAACTTTAGAAGTTCTGCGATCTATTGAGCTAGGTCCTTATATATTCCCTAGCTGCTTGGTTTTTTGGTGATGAGTCCGCCGATTTCGATTGGTGAGGATAGGACTCGAGCTCTGATGTTTTCTCGTTTTCTTTAGTAAAGCTTATAAGGGTATTTCTGCACTCTCTGAAAAAGGGTTTAGTGTGCTAGCTCTAGTGCTGTGTGCTGTTGTTGGTGTGTTAGCACTGGTCTATACTTTCTATCTAGCTCTATCGGTTTTGAGGTATCCGGCTGGTGGTGGGAGAGCTGTAGAGATACATGGATTCATTAAGGAGGGTGCTAGAGCTTATTTGAGGAGGCAGTACGGTGTTATATCTGCTATAGCTGCGGCACTAGCTGTAGCTATATTCTTAGTTGGTTTAATCACTGGTAGGCAGATGCCTTGGAGGTCTGCGGCTGTTTTCCTGCTGGGAGCTGCTTCATCTATGGCGGCAGGCTACTTCGGCATGTCTGTAGCTACTGAAGCAAATGTGAGAACAGTAAACGCAGTCGCAAGACGCGGTTTGAAGGAGGCATTCACAGTAGCGTTTAAGGGAGGGCTAGTAATGGGTTTAACAGTAGCTGGTCTCGGTACATTCCTAATAGCAGTACTCTCCATAGTGTTTGGATTCAGTGAAGACACTATTAGAGACTTAGTATACTACGCATTCGGTGCTTCAGCAGTAGCACTATTTGCTAGAGTGGGCGGTGGAATATACACTAAAGCAGCAGACATAGGCTCAGACCTAGTGGGGAAGGTGGAGGTAGGCATCCCGGAAGACGACCCGAGAAACCCAGGCGTTATCGCAGACAACGTTGGAGATAATGTTGGAGATGTAGCTGGAATGGGCGCCGACCTCTTTGAGTCATATGTTGAAGCAGTAATCTCGACAATGGTTATAGCTCTCGCACTAGGGTCAGCTAGCTGGATAGAGCTAGCTATACTACCACTAGCTATATCAGCTGCTGGACTGGTAGCTTCAGCAGCATCTGTAGCTATAGCACTTCTAAGTAGAGTTAGAGACCCATCGAAGACACTCAATATTTCAAGCATATCTTCAGCAGTAATAGTGGCTACGGTAAGCTACTTCGTCTCTACCTACGTAATCGGGGGTGAGATAGGAATTAGAGCTTGGATAGCGGTTATAGCTGGTCTAGCCGCCGGGATGGTTGTTGGATTCACTAGTGACTACTACACTAGAAAAGGACTCCCACCAACAGTTAAAGTAGCTGAAATGTCTCAAATGGGGCCAGCACTAACGATACTCTCAGGTATGTCCTACGGATTCGTAAGTGTTGTAGTGCCGTCTGTAGGAATAGCTGTAGCAGCACTAGTAGCCTACTACCTACTGGGGTCTGTAGGCGGCTTCTGGTACGGTATATACGGAGTATCTCTATCGGCAGTTGGAATGCTCTCGCTAACGGGATTCGTAGTTGGAGCTGACGCATATGGACCTATAACCGATAACGCAGCTGGACTGGCTGAGCAGGCAGGGTATGGTGAGGAAGTTAGGTCAGCCGCCGATGTCTTAGACTCAGCTGGAAACACTATGAAGTCTATTTCTAAGGGTTACGCAATAGGTTCAGCAGCACTAACAGCTCTAGCTCTACTTGCGGCTTACGTGAGTGTGCTACCTAGAGTAGATATGGCTCAACTAGGACTACTGAATCCCTCAGTAGTAGCTGGTGTATTCATAGGAATGGCTACACCAGCACTATTTACATCAGTAGTTATTAGAGCTGTAAGTGACGCATCCTTCGAGTTAATAGCTGAAATCAGGAGGCAGCTGAGGGAGAAACCCGGGATTCTGGAGTTTAAGGAGAGGCCGGACTACGGTAGAGCTGTCGACGTAGTAACTAAATACGCGATTAAGAGACTATTGCTCCCCGGGCTGCTAGCTATAGCTGTACCACTAGCAGTTGGACTAACGTTAGGTCCATACGCACTAGCGGGAACTCTAACTGGAGCTATATTAGCCGGACTACTGCTGGGTCTATTTCAAGGCAATGTCGGGAATACCTGGGATAACGCTAAGAAGTACATAGAGGAGGGACACTTCGGTGGTAAGGGAAGTGAGGCACATAGAGCAGCAGTTATAGGTGACACAGTCGGAGACCCACTCAAGGATGCTGCTGGACCATCACTAAACATATTGATAAAGCTTATGAGTATTGTAGCACTATCATTCGCACCACTTATCGCGTCAATCTAGAGCTAGTTTTTCTTCAAGCTAACTTAAGTTAAACAGTATTTTTAACTGGTAGATATGCGCTACTACTTAATTAAAGAGTCACCGGAGATACCTCTGAAGTCTTGGAGGACTAGACCGAAGTTCGAGAAAGCTCTAGCTAGAGCTATTGAGCAAACACTTGCTAGTGGTGGAGCTGAATTTCGATTGAGTTATTCTCAGGGGGTGTTCTACCTAGAAGTAGATCGAGATGTATCTGAGTCCCTAACTAGAGTCTTCGGAGTCTACAGTATCTGTGAGGTAATCCCCTATAGATTCACCTCTCTAGATGACATAGCTGATAAAGCAGAAGAAATATTCGAAAAAACTGTAGCAGGCAGGAAATTCGCTGTTAGAGTGAGGAGACATGGAGAACATCGATTTACCTCAGTAGATGTAGCTAGAGCAGTAGGGTCTAGATTGAGTAAGTATTCAGCTGGTGTAGACTTAGAGTCTCCCGATGTGGAGATCAGAATAGAAGTCCGTGGTGAATATGCTTACTACGTACTCAAGTGTTGGAGGGGTTTCGGAGGCCTACCGGTCGGAACTGAGGGGAGCGCTCTAGCTATGTTCTCCGGAGGTTACGACTCAACTCTAGCATATCTAGCAGCTCTAAAGAGAGGTGCTCGAGCAGATTTTCTCCACTACTACATGGGCTCAACTGAAGCAACACTAGCTGCGGTAGAAGTAGCTAAGAAGTTGTCGAAGTTTGCCGCTCCACACGAACCAGTGCTAATAGTAGTGAACTTCGTCCCTATACTACTGGAGATTAGAGAGAGAGTTAGCAGTAGATTGAGGCAGATTGCTTTGAGAGTCTTAATGCATGAAGTAGGGCAGGTAATAGCTGAAAAACACGGTTACGATGCGCTAATCACTGGAGAATCTGTTGGACAAACATCATCTCAGACACTGAGAAATCTTAGAGTAGTAGACTATTTAGTGAAGCCTAGAGTAGCCCTACTTAGACCTCTCTCCGGCATGGATAAAGAAGAAATAATCAGTAAGATAAGGGGGCTAGGCCTATACGACTACGTAGTTAAAGTAGAGGAAGTATGTAGAATATCTGAAGGACCTGTTGAAACTAGAGCTCAAGTTGAAGACGTCGAGAAAGCTATCGCACTAGTGAGTAGAGACACTGTAAATAGCGTAATAGCTAACGCGAAAATCTACAGAGCTACCGAAGTATCATCAGACTCTCTACTAAGGGAAATAGGTGCCGATGTTGAAGTCGATGAGGTCCCCGAGGGGTGGGTTCTCGTAGATATAAGAAGTCGCGAGAGGTATCTCTCAGCTCACATCCCTAGAGCGATCCATATCTCAGAGCTAGAGTTAAACCCTCAGGTACCGGTGGTTCTCTACTGTGACTACGGATCTGCTAGTCTTCTAGCAGCTATAGAGATGAGGAAAACTGGGGTGAAGGCGTACAGTCTCAGAGGTGGATTTACTGGGTACAGGAGAATGAGTAGAGAGATTGGGTGTGGGAGTAGCTAGGTAGATATCTCAATAGATTCACCACTTCTCGGTACGTATACTTCGTATCGGTCTCTTAGTGCTTCAGAGAGAGTTCCAGCTTGCTCACCAGTGTGAATTATGACAACAGTTCTCAGTCCCTTAAATGATTCAACGATCTTGAGGAGACCGCTGAAGCCTGCGTGACTGGAGAAGTCAAACCACTCGACTCTAGCTCTAATAGGACCCAGCTCATCGAGTACTCCATTTTCGAGGAGCTTGCGGCCGGGAGTTTGAGGTGCTTGATAGGACACTAGAAATACTGCGTTTCTAGAGTCGTCGTACATCTTCTTTAAGTAGTATAAAGAAGGTCCTCCCTTAAGCATTCCAGCAGAAGCAACTACAACGTTTCCCCCGTTCTTCACTATCTTCCTCCTCTGGCTAGCTGACTTCACTTCCTCGAACTCTTTAGTAGCTCTTAGGAGGGTTTCATATTTATTGATGTACTCTGGGTAGCTAGCCAGTATGCTGTTCATTATTCTGATCATTCCGTCGTAGTATACTCTCCCCTCACTGAATTTCTCGTAGAGAAGCGATAGAATCTCCTGAGCTCTACCTAAACTGAAGCAGGGAATGAGAACGTTCCCACCACTGCTTATCACTTCTCTTACTGAGTCTATGAAGTCTTTCTCGACAACATCTCTCTCTGGGTGGTCTACGTCTGCGTATGTTCCCTCAATTACGAGTACGTCCGCAGTAGCACTAGATGTATTAAAGCCTCTCACCAATCTCGTATCTATAGTATTTACATCTCCAGTGTAAGCTACTTTAAGAGAGCCGAGGTCAGCTATATATGTCTGACTTCCGGGTATGTGACCGGAGTTCATACTAGTAATTACTATATCACCGATATCTACTTCCTCACCAGTTTCCACATAGTGGATGCTTTCTACAGCTCTAAACCAGTCACTCTCATCGAAAGGCAGATAGTAGCCAGATATCTTGATGAAGTCTTTTATGAGGACCTCCGCAACAGCTTTCGTGAGTCTATTCATTACAAGTATCGGGTACGACGAGGTAGTGTAGAGATATGGAGCTGCACCTACGTGGTCTAAATGTGCGTGAGTAACTGCGACTACGTGAATTTCTGAAGGTCTTATGTGCTCCGGCAGCTGGGGTTTATCGTCTTCAGAAAAACTAACGCCGTAGTCCATCAAGACTGTCTTCCCTCTGTAAGCTATAGATACAGCTGCTCTTCCTACCTCAAGTCCCCCTCCAAGTATCTTGATGGTGGCTCTATCCACTATCCACTCCAGTTTTTATTAGCTATTGAAGTATTAAGCTCGGGTATCTATAGATGTTTCCTGTAAGCCCGAGAGAGCTGAAGAGAATGCTTAAGAAGTATGGAATCGAAGTACAGGAACTCCCAGATGTGAGAAGTGTCACTCTATCAGCTGATTCATACGATATCTTAGTGAGAGACCCGCAAGTAGCTATTTTAAACGTGGGGCAGCAGAAAGTCATACAGATAGTCTGCTCAGGTGTGGAGAAAGTAGAGAAGAAGCAGCTACCACAGCAAATCCCAGCAGTATCTGAAGAAGATATTCAATTCATAGTGGAGCAGACTGGTGCGAGTAGAGATGAAGTACTGAAAGCTCTAGTAGAGGAAGGGGGCGATATAGCTAAAACCATAATCAAACTCCAAGAGAAGAAGCAGTCTAAATAATTAGTCACACTTACAGCTGAATTCTATCTAGTCTCTAGACCTCATTCTCACAGTCTAGATCGTGTGACGCATACCTATATACATCATTAGATTATCTCTCACTGCAGTACTCAGACGCTCTGCCTGAAGGGTAGCTTCAATCTAAGTGCTTCAATTAAGCTATTTACTGTTGAATGTGTTGACACTATGAGTGGTATCATCTCCCTATCGGCTAGCCTTATCGCGAGAATATCTACAGTTCTAGGTGTGTGTATAACTACCGCAGCAGGCTTCGTTGGTGCTACTCTAACAGCTACCATCGGAGACCTCCCGGTGGTGACTGCAGTAAATATTAGTGCTCTCACACTGGAGAGCCCCATTATACTCCAGAACTCGTTTCCTCTAAGTCCCTCAATTGCTTCATAGCTATTTATCACTGTATAGCCGTAGATAGGTAGAGATATGAATCTAGAATTAACTATATATCCTTCAACAGCTGTAACTAATTCATCGAGTTTTATCGGTCGACTGAACTCTCTGATATCTATTACACCAGCTATCAGTATACCCATACTCTGAGCTAGACTCTTAGTTGTTGAATACCCAGATAACTCGTCGTGTTTTAGCAGAGCCTCTATGAAGGACCTAACGAATTTCATGCCGGGTTTTCTTCTATTCTTCTCGTAGTCACTAATTACGCTAGAAGCCATCTTCAAATACTTCGATAACTCTACTTGACTCAATCCAAACTTAATCCGCCACTTCCTGACTGTCTGACCCGGGTTATCACTGAATACTATATCTCCAGCAATTCTCTTCCTAACTTCATCTACTACGTATCTAGGAATCACCATCTCACCGAGAGATCAGTTAGTAGAGTAACTCTAGTAAGTAAACTAAATAGAGTGCCGAGTGAAACCCAGTAGCTCGCAGAGCTTTGCTTAGCCAACTTAAGCATCACCACAGCTATGCCTGTTTTACTAATAAGTAGTTCTCCACAGCTACGAAACTGAGTTTCGAGTGCTGCGGCTGTGAAACAACATAATATTGCCCTAGCAATTATTTAAAGTGGGCTATGAGCACCGTTCCATCTAACTGGGTATACCTACTCCACCCGAGACCTGCTTTCGCTGTGTGTTCTCTAGCTAATGGAGTGTGTGACTGTTTGGCGGCTTCCTGGGTGACTCCAGTATCTAGGCAGCCGCCGATTCTAATGGTAGCTCTATCACCTAGGAGAGCTACGTACACACTTATAAAGTCGTCTAGAAAAGCTTCTGTAAACATACTAGGGTGGGATATGTTGAAAATACTCCACTACTTAGGAACAGTCAGTCTCTCTAAGAATCCCAGCAAGATGGCTACTCCAGAAATCAAGATAGTGACGGTAGACGGCTATCCGAAGATTGAGGGAGCTCAAGCAGTTCTCTACTGCGATCTAAGAACACAAGTAAGTATGGGAGACCACGACGCAGTCTTCTTCGATGTCGTTAAAGTCGAATTCAATGAGGTGTTTACACCTAGACCTAGAGTTAGAGACTACAAGTGCATTCTCCACATAGGGGGAAGTGATTATACTTCAAGTACTGACAGTGTGGTGAGTTTCGATAAAGGCAGAATCACCAATTAAATTAGCAGCAGTAGCTCTAGGTGTTCTATCTAAAGCTAGCTTCTTTGCAGCTCCAGCAGCCTCCTTCCTGCTGCTAATCCATAGTGTGCTCACACTCGCACTACTAACTGAGAAACTGAGACTCTACACCTTACTCCCGATAGCTCAAACTGTAGCTAGTGCGGCTAGTCTTTATTTTCTTGGTGAAGCTCTAGTTCTAAGAAACCCTGGCTCTCTAGCTCTTGGTGTAGCTTTCTCTGTTTCAGCACTCCTAGTTGCCTATGTCGAGAATAAGGTCCTACTGCTAAAAACTAGGATCGGATGTAGAGGAACAGTAGTACTAATAATTACAGTAGGAACACTACTCTACACTTTTGTGGTGTCTTTACCTGCGTTAAGTTACGTAGTCGAAAACCACTACGGTATTGTAGAAATAGCAGCATACAGCGGTCTTCTATATGTTGGAGCTTCACTGCCTTACTCATCTATAATTTTATTCGCTCTTGTCTACTTAATCTATGATACACTCCACTTACTTCAAAGCGAAGAATCCCCTCAATTTACTCAGGAGACTGGGGGCATCTGAGAAAACAGCGTCGTATTGAATACCCAGTAGCTCTCTAAATCCACTCTTGAGGTACCTTCTATCGGCTAGAACTACGAAAGCTCTGTCACTCTCAGATCTAATAGCTCTACCACAAGCTTGAAGCACTCTCATTGAAGCTTGAACATCCATAGCTAGAGTATCTGCGAAACCCCCTAAATCTCTTCTCAAGGTAGCTCTGAAGTCTTCTATGTAGTCGTCTGGATACGGGTACGGAATACCGCAGACAACTACAGAATCAACTAGAGAAGAACCAGAGCTATCTCTAAACTCAATACCTTCAACGATCTTACCGCTAGCAACAGCGTTGATCAGTGTGTGGGGATTACTTAAAACAGTCTTCACAACATCTCCTACAGATGTCTTCTCACTCTCTACGTACTGAGAATTCGGTAATTCGACATATCTGACGACTTCCTCCATCACCTCGTAGCTCGGGTAGACTGCTAGAATAGCTCTCTCAACGCTATCGTAGATAGAGCGCACGAGTTTCGCGTACTCCATAAACATTTTCGTGGATCTCTGTGGATAGCTAGTAGTTACAGCTGTGTAGACTGCGTAGAAGATGTTCTCTCTAGGGAATATCTGACCGTAGGAAGCCTCGACATCTAGATACTTAGTCTCCCTACCGACAACACTATCTAGTACGTTCTTAGGTGGGAGGGTCCCAGACATCAGTAAAACTCCTCGCGCAGGTCTAAGTCTCTCTCGTATAGGTTCGTAGCCCAGTGGGAGAGCATAGAGTCTCTGACCGCCTGAGGTTCTCTGTGCATATAGAGAGAAGTAGTCTCTAACTGCTAGTGATAGAAATCTGAGAACTCTACTTATTGATGAAGTAGTCTTCACGAAGTTCTCAACTCCAATTAATTCGAGAGATGATAGAGCTGTTAGTCTAATATCTTGAAGAGCTATCTTTAACTCACTTAAAAAGTCTTGATCTACACCTATACTCTGCTTTGAAACTCTAGCCAACTTATCAGTATCTACTCTACGTAGTACTTCCTCTATTTGCCTAACTCTACGTGCTAACTCACTATGACTGCTTCTATCTAGCTCACTACTACTGCTTACTAATGTAGATACATCGATAAAGTCGGAGAGTACGGACTGCGGGAAGATCAAAGTGTGTGCTTCATCAACTACTACGTAGAACTCGTCGAGACCGATTTCCGGAAATGCTAGTGAGTAGATGTTTTCGTTAAAGAGGTGTGGGTAGGTGGCTATAGCTACATCTACTTTACTAGCTAAGCCGCTGAGAGTGAAGAAGGAACAAACAGAAAACTTTCGCACTACAGAGGCAGCAATTCTATGGGGATCTACCTCCTCCAGCTGAGTCAGTAAATCAATAACCTCACTTTGAGAAACCTTCTTGAGATTTAGAAAGTAGGGGCACATATTCCTAAGTCTAAGTATTCTACAGTTAAGCCAGAAGTCTTCTGAAGGTATATCGACACCTCTCACTAGAGGGCACATCCTCCTCCCACTGAAAACTACTGTAAAAAGCCCTCCCAGCTTTCTCATTTCTCTAACTACTGGAGCTATTTCGTTTCTCGTTCTCACTACGTAGATAACTCTACCGCTACCTAGATGTCCAGCTAGAGCTACTAGAGTCTTACCGTATCCTGGAGGAGCTCTTAAAGCTACATAGTTTCCGAGACCCGACTTTAAGAACTCGATAGCCTCTCGCTGCCCCTTTCTAAAAGATTGATATAGAATACGCATCAGACAGCCACCGCTTCAGCACTGATTAGTTGCTACTAAGACACTCATCACCAATTCTATGTAGTTCTATCTATACATATTTATATCTATTTTATATCTATGCGATCCATAGGCAATGTGTGAACACTATGCATGAGTGGGCTATAGCTGAAGCTATAGCTGAAGCTGTCTCCAAGTACTCTGAGTCTCGTGGTTCTAGATCTGTTAAGCGCTTAATCATAGGGCTGGGGGAGCTGCAGGCTATCGATAGAGAGATTTTCGAGTTTGCTCTCAGTGAGATATTCAAGCTCTACAGACTGGAGGTGTTGGAGTACGTACTGCAGAGTGAGGAAGCAGAATTTAAGTGTAGATCGTGCGGCTTCAGCTGGAGGCTCAGAGACTTAGAGCTCTCCGACGAAGATCGGGAAGCAATACACTTTCTTCCAGAAGCAGTTTATGCGTATGTTAAGTGTCCTAAATGCGGCTCTCTCGACTACTACATAACTAAAGGTAGAGGTCTGAGTATTCTAGGTGTTGAGTATTGAGCTCTATTGAAGACCCTAGAGTGAGTGCTATCCAAGTAAGACTTAGAGACGTTAAGGAGATAGTTGTATTCGCTGGCAGTAAGGGAGGTGTCGGAAAGACACTGATTTCAGTACTTACATCACTTTCACTCAGTAGGAGGGGGTTTAAAGTGGGATTCTTCGATATGGATATTACAAACCCTACAGCACACCTACCTCTAGGGGTGGACACAAAGTCTGTAAGACCTGCTGAAGAGAAGGGTGTAGTACCTCCAGAAGTTAGTGGGGTAGTATTTATGTCTCCAATATTCTTCACTTTCGATAAACCGGCTCCTCTAAGAGGAGAGTACGTATCTTCCGCAATTAGAGAACTACTATCTATCACTAGATGGGTTGGAGTAGATATTTTAGTAGTCGATATGCCGCCGGGAATAAGTGACGAGATATTGGAGCTCTTAACGTACATTAAGAAGTTTAGAGCTATGCTAGTTACTACACCATCTCAGATGGCTGTTAAGTCTTCAGTAAAGCTGGCTGAAGTACTGGGTAACAAACTAGAAGCAGCTGTCTTAAACATGGTGACTGAAGGTTCTTCAGAAGTAGAGATACTGCTGAACTCCACTCTCAGAGTTCCAGTCTATACAGTGCCATACGATAGCGAGATAGAGAGTGCTCTCGGAAGTCCGAGGAGGCTACTGACTACTAGGGCGGCACTTGAAGTAGATAGGCAGCTAGTAAGCCACATAGTGCGGCTTCTACGTATCTAGCTCTCTAGCTAGAGCTTCGGTAGACTCTATCGAGATTCTCGATCTTTCTTAGTACACCTAGAGCTAGCTTTTCTAACTCTCTCTCAAGCACGTAGAAGCCGTAGGGGCTGTACTCAAGTGTCTCACAGTCCCACTCAGTGCTTGCGAGAAGCTCTGGAGCTACTACTTTAGCTACGTAGACATCAACCATAGAGCCCCTACTAATACTAACTACGTAGACATTGCCGCTTCTTTGAGCAGAAATTACGTAGCATCTTTCGAAATCTCTGCTAGCTGTCTTAAAGCCTGCGTCTCTTAGATATTTAGATACAAAAGCCGCAGCTTCCGCTATAGCCACCTACAGATAGCTCAGAACTGTGCTTATATTTGAAACTACATTTTGTTTTATGTACTAGTTCGATCTGTTAAGAGGTACTATGAATGCCTAGTAGTATAGGTGTAGCTGAGAAGTATAGAGATAGAATAGTTGGTGGAGGCCCGCTTAGAGTGGTTCTCTGGCTTGCTGCTCCACTAATACTCGCACAGTTGGTTCACATTTCGTACAACATTGTTGATGCTCTATGGTTGAGCAAGCTTTACGAAGGAGCACTAGCAGTGCCGAGACAGGTGTGGCCGACACTCATGTTCTTCTACGCTATAGCTATGGCTCTTTCTTCAGCTAATCTAGCCATGATCTCCCAGTACGTAGGAGCTAAACTATTCGATTCAGCAGGTAAGACTGCTTCAAAGCTGTTTACATTCAATCTCCTACTAGCAGTAGCTATATGCTCTCTCTACTTCATTCTCAGACCCTACATATTCTCCTACATAACCTCAGTACCTCCAGAAATATACGAAGATGTGTTACGCTATTCGAGTGTCATGATATTCGACATCTTATTTATGTACCTGGGAACAGCGTTTACTACGGTTCTTCAAGCTATAGGAGATACTAGAACTCCCACATACATAAGTATTGCTGGAGCTATTCTAAACATATTTCTAGACCCGATAATGATCTTCGGTTGGTTCGGCTTTCCGGCTATGGGTGCTGTAGGAGCTGCTATAGCTACAGTTGTTTCAAGAGCTCTAGTTGCTGTTGTAGCTATTAAGATGTTTTTCGGGGGGTTTAAAGGCATTAAGCTATCTATAGTTAAACCTGACGGAGCCTGGATCTTGAAGTCTGTTAAGATAGCTCTTCCGATAGCTGCTCTCCAGATGAGCAACTCTCTAGCTTTCATGGTTCAGCTGAGGCTTGTGAATATGTTTGGGAAAATAGTTGCTACAGCTTACTCAATAGGTTTCACAGTGGTAGATATAGCTGACGCAGCTATGTGGGGTTTCTCACAGGCAACAGCTATAGTTGTAGGTCAGTTGATAGGTGCTCAACTATTTAGTAAAGCTAGAAAATCCGCACTACTCTCATCTCTATTTGTTGGATTAGTTACCGCAGTAGGAGCTATTTCTGTATACATATTGAGATACCCGATAGCTTCAATATTCACCTCCAGCCCTGAGGTACTAGCTGAAGCTACCAGATTCATAGAGTACTTCGGTCTCACGGTTCCATTCTTCGCGGTTTTCTTCATAGGGTTCGCTGTCGGGAGAGGATCTGGACATACCTACGTCCCATCTGCTATAGCCTTCATTAGACTGTGGGGTATGAGAATAGCTCTCGGATACCTTCTAGCACTAGCACTAGGATTGGGGCCTATCGGGATATGGCTCTCGATGGCTGTAAGTAATGTCAGTGGAGGAATTCTAGCTTTAGCTTGGGTCGCACTAGGAAACTGGGCTAAACCAGTAATAGAGCTAAAACCAGCACAACCGAGTGTAGTTACAGCACCAACATTTCCTAAGTACATGAAGAAAGAAGATGATGAAGTTAGTGAGAAAAACTAGGGTACGTTGAAGCACACTCTAGGTGAGTGGTGTGAGATTCGGTAGAGCTATTACTCTAATCCTCTTCACCGCGTCAATAGTGTTCTTTCTACTGTCTACATGGTTTGCCTACACCGAGAGGTACGTACCCTCACTCCTATCTCTTACCTCGGGACTCATATTTCTGAGTAGTGCTCTAGGAGTACTTAGAGAACTCTCAGAGTCTAAATAGAGAGAAAATATATGGAGTAGGTAAATCAATCAAAAACACTTAAGTTTAGAACCAAATATCGCTGGAAGACGACATACCTACATCGAGCTTCGATAAGAGTGTTTCTACTAACTCATCGTAGCTAGGTCTTCTTCCAGTAGTCTTCTCGAATTCATCTGCCAGTCTATTCAATATTTCAGCAATACCGTCACTCAACCTGATAACTATCACTATTTTATACACCTCGCCTAAATATATTTAGTCAGAATATATAAATTAGAGCATCAACAACCCTCTCGAAATATTGGGAATTCATACTTCATAGTAGCTCTCTATCTATGTGTAACCCATTAAGTACGTAATTATAGCTGATGCTCCAATCATAGATGAAACTAACAATTTAGAGAGAGGTGCTCTAAGTCTAGTAGTCGCAGAGAATAAGGCTAGGTAAGCAGTCATTAATAGAAAGCCTAAAACTCCGTGCACAACTACATTAGTAAGCATAGCTATACCACTCAGAGCTACACCCAGCCTCCAGAAAACACTCTCTAAGAACTCTACTTCTAGTTTCCTCCACAGCTCTAGATTTACTAAAAACTCCAACCTTGAAGCTATACTTATAGCTAGTACTGAGTATAGTGATGCTGCGGTCACTATAGCTAGAGGCTGACTCTCCAGCGGTGTTAAGCTAATTGATGCTCCTAGTGCTATGTAGGCTATAGGTATAGAGGAACTCAATATAGTGAGAGCTACTAGTATGTACTTAACCTTCATAGACATAACTCTTCTGTCTTTCAGAGGTCTAGCGAGAGCTATTTTCGATAGAGAGAATAGCACAACCGTCAGAGCAGAAACTACAGCTAGATCTACTACTCCGAGAGACGCGTAGAGAGCTGTTAGAATAGCTCCAACAACTGAAACTAAGTCGCGTCGAGCTACATGTGTTAACAGCAGTGATGTAGGTACTAGAGCTAGGTATAGTAGGTAGGCAGCTATCTCCACTTTTCGATACCTCCAGGTATTCTTAGATACATACTCTCTTCGATAATCTCTACTCCACCACCAGCTTTCTCCATTAAGTCAGCTACAGCTCTGTAGAACCTACCCAGATCACCTCTATCTACATAGAGCTCGTAGTCAAATCTGGGAATAACTAACTTTAAGCGGTCGCCGTATACTTTAACGAGGTCCATAAATCTAGCCGGATTCTCTACCGCTATAGAGACCGGGTTGGCCACTAGTATTACTGCGGAGTACTCTGAAGGAGACCTACCCATGTACACAGGGGCTTCAGCAAATATACCTAAGTGGGATGCGCAGTAGCAGTGTGGAGTTATGTAGGAGAATACTTCAGCTAGAGCTCTCTCCACATCTCTCTCAGCATTTCTTACGACTTTAGTTGTAGCACTACAGCAAATAGCTAGATCAACTTGATTACCGGACCCAACTAAGCTGTGGATAAGTGAGCGCAGTACTCTAAGTTCTACAGATGCGAGAGTGTTTGGGGGTTCCCCTAGATTCCAGTCCCACGATCTAACGTCTAGCATTAGTAGAATTCTAGCTCTCACTTCACCGAAGTCTTCTCTAACAAACACTCTCCCAGTGCGTGCCAGTGTTTTCCACACGATCTTCCTGTAGTCGTCTCCTGGACTATACTCTCTAAAGTCAGCAATATCGTACATACCACTTGTAGCTCTACCTCTAACTACCAACCCCCACAACTTCTCCAGACTCCTCAAGGAGACTCCAACCCTACTGTAGTAGGGTAGAACCGTAACTGTTGTAGGACTTGAAACCACTCTCTGAGTTTTGAAGAATCCTAGTGGTCCATATACGTGTACCTCAAGATCACTGAATGTATAGCTCCCAGGTAGGAGAGGCCTCACTCTGTAAGAGAAAACAGCTGAACCCCTTGGTGGGAGAGTTATAGCAGCAGCTGGTTTACCCTTTAGAATTAGGTGTTCCGGCACTATGTCTACTACTTCCACTAGTGGGATATCTCTAGAGCTGTAGTTTTCAACATATACTTTGACTTCTACCTCCTCTAACTCCGTCTCTATTTTAGTGCTCTCACGAGCGATCTTTAAGTCTTCGATCAATCGGCTGGATTCAGATGCTCTGTAGTAATCATAATAGATGAGGAGTGCGAGAGAGAGGGATATTGTGAAGACAGCTAGATTCTCTACTCTAAAACTGAGGAGTACTAGAGTAAATGTGGCTAGAGCTGCTGAGAGACCTCGAAGCGTTAACCTCAGGGAATCTCCACCTTCTCTAATACATCTACTACTACATCTCCAGGTTTAATACCGGAGATCCTGGCTTCAGTCTTCAGAATTATTCTATGTGAGAGAGCGGAGGGTGCCACATACTTAACGTCGTCGGGAGTTACGTAATCCCTCCCTCTCGTAATAGCTATAGCTTTCGAGAGGAGATATGTAGCTATAGCTCCTCTAGGTGATGCTCCTAGTCTAACCATCGGGTGTTCTCTGGTTGCTTGAACTATGGCTGAGATATACTTCTTAATATTCTGGTCTACAGTGACCTCTCTAACTAACTCAATTAGTGTAACTACGTCAGCAGGTCCTAAAACAGATTTAACGGACTCCAGCATTATCTCGTAATATCTATCCAGAATAGAGACTGTTTCCACAGCGGTCGGATACCCGATCTCTACTTTAGCTAGGAATCTATCGACTTGAGCTTCAGATAGAGGGAAAGTACCCTCTATTTCGATCGGATTCATAGTGGCTATAACTAGGAAGGGCCTCGGGAGTCTGTGAGTCACACCTTCAACTGTAACCTGTCTTTCCTGCATAGCCTCTAGTAGAGCTGACTGTGTCTTCGGGGGAGCTCTATTTATCTCGTCTACCAGAAGTATATTTGTGAATACAGGTCCTCTCCTAAAGCTAAATTCGGAGGTCTTTGGGTTGTAGACAACTACACCGATGATATCGGAGGGAAGCATATCGGGTGTTGACTGAATCCTCTTGAATTCTAGACCCAGAGTACTCGATATAGTCTTAGCGAGTAGGGTTTTAGCTACTCCTGGAACCCCCTCGAGCATCACGTGTCCTTCCGACATGAGGGTCGCTATAATTAACTCTATCTCTCTTCTTTTACCGATGACCTTTCTCTCTACTTCACTAACTACTTTCCGCACAGCTTCAGAAAACACTTTTACCTTACTTTCCAATTTTATTCACCCACTCAATCCAAACTCTAACGGACTCTCTAAACAATTTATCTACTGAAGGTCGAGCACTCCTCCTTCTGTATTTAAAAGAGAAAGCTAGTTTAGTTAACCCAGTGAGCCACCTAGGTGAGACAATCGCGATAAGTATGAGTCCAGCGAAGATAGTTTTCGCAGCACCAATTAAACCACCACTTAGGATCGTATACCACGCAAACCTACCTATGAAGTACGGAAGTAAGACTAAACCCCTTGGGGAAAACAGAATCTCTGCGAATGCTCTACCTCCCTCGTAGAGGACGACGGTGTCTCGGTCTAGTAGTGCTAGCGCGAATACTATCTGAAAGTGTCTGTACCTAGATCTCAGAACCTCGTTGATGAACGTGCTAGAGTCTCCAAGCACTAATAAAACACCTCTTCCAATAGCTACTTCAACCCCTACTACTGTATTCTGAACCCAGCAGATGGGTGAACCACCTAAGACCTCTCTGTAGACGTTGAAGAGCGCTTGATATCTATTGCTACCTAAACGACACTCTCCTAACGCTATGCTACTTGTTAAACTATCTAGACTGACACTTACCTTCTCTAGAAGCAGTCTGGGAGCAACATATTCGTCGAGAACAACTACCTTACCACCACTCTCAACCCACTCTAAAACTATAGATGCATCACTCTCCCTCAGAGGATTATCTAGTCCAGATAGAAGTAGTACTGAAGTACTTGGGTCGTACTGCCAGATCTCATCGAAGTTTCTAACAGCCTTAATTTTCTTGAATACAGTTAAAGCAGATACTAACTCTGAAAGTCCTCCATCACCTCGATTAAATACCGATGGAGGATCTCCAACTATAGACTGAACTATAGGTATCTGAAGCACTGAGAGAAAAACTAGCCAGAGAGCTAGTAGTGAGATAAGTAGAGCTCTAGAGGGAATCATCTAACTCCACCAACACCTTACTATCGTCAGCAGGCACTTCCTTAGAGCCGTAGACAACGTCTTCATATATTTTAGCGAATTTCTCGAATTCTCTCCTGCCGTATTTCTCAACGATCTCTCTAGGTGTGCACCTTCTACAGCCAACAGATTCTCTAAGTCTCAAGTAGTACTTTCTCAGAGTTAGCTTAATCCCTGTGTAGGTGTATTCAATAGCTTCTTCTGAAGCCATGTCTCTCAGAAGTTTCCGGATGGTGCGGTGTTCAGCGAATCTCTCAACATCTCTCCCATACCAAATAGTTGATAGAAAGAGAGCAGCTAGAGCGAGTAGAATTAATACTGCAATTATCCCTAGAGGGGCTGCAGCCGGCTCTAAGAGCTCGGCAATAGCTTGAAGCACCGGAGACTCTCTTTCTATAGCACTAAAGTTACCCGTAGGTGTGGTACTTCCGAAATTTACGTCCTGAATCGGTAGGTATCTTCTGAGTTCTGACATCTATCTCTGATTTATTCCATTATCGAAAGTAAAAAAATACTTATTGACTGGAAAAACTAGACACAGTGTGAGTATATCTTCCCGTCTAGCTTAAGTTCCTAGAGGATAGATGTGTTACCGAGAATTCTCGACCTCCACTATCTAGCGAAAACCTCCAACTATCTGAAGTCTGTCAGATACTCGATACCCAGTTTTAACAGCTAGGTCTATAGCTATCTTCAATCTAGTGGATAGTTCTTCTAATGTAGATGCTTGAGGCATGAAAAACACTCTGTGAGAGTCTACATCGAAGAGCTTCACGATCTCCTCGACCTCCTTCAGGTCGCTAGTGTCTTCGACAACGAATTTAAGGTAAACCTTAGTCTTCAAGTTCTTCGGTAGTTTGAAGAATTCCTCAGAGCACTTTCTAGCGTATTCAGGCATCCCGGAATTAGATAGCTTAGGAGAAACAATTATTCTATCTACTACTTCAACTAGCTCGCCTGGGTCGATAGTGCAGTTAGTTTCTACTTCTACCTCGAAGTCTTTGATTAATTTTTTCAGCTTACCCACCAGCTCTACCAACTCATCCTTTTGGAGGAGCGGTTCACCCCCAGTTACAACGATGAGTTTAACTTTATCGTACGTTTTAAGCTTATCTACTAATTCACTAACTACGTCATCTACGGACTTCTCCTCGCTTGTGGTCCAAGCGTACTTCGTATCACACCAAGTGCACATCAGATTGCAGTAGGAGAGTCTGAGGAAAACAGCTGGTTTACCTAAGCTAGGACCTTCTCCCTGAACTGAGATGAAGATCTCGGAAACCTTCATTCAGATACCTCAACACAGTACTTTCCTTCACTACTGCAAATTTCAATACTACTCACTAGTGGAATGTTTTTCCTGACTTCTCTTAAAATATAGTGGGCTAGATACTCCATAGATAGATTCTCAATACCGAGTTCCTCATTTAAGTACTTGTGGTCTAATCTATCGGTAATCTCCTTAACTATGGATTCAAGATGCTTTAAGTCTACAGCTATGTTGTCTGGGTCGAGGGCTTCAGAAACCGCGCAGACTCTAGTTCTAAAGTCGTGTCCATGTAGGTACTGCCCTACACCTGTGTGAGTCTTTATCGAGTGAGCCGCACTGAATACTTCCACTACACACACTCTATACTTCACTCTCACACCTCTAAAACGTACTTATGAAAGCATATATCCCAATTCACTAGCTCTACGTTAAATCTCCACAAGCGCAGAATACTTCGTGAAGCATCTTATATAGTTCATCAAGACCTTCACCAGTTACTGAAGAAACAGCGATCAACCTACCGGACTTCAAGTACTTCTTCACTGAACCCACGACCTCGAAGAGCATTTCAGACAGTAGACCTGCCTCCACTGTGTTGAGAGTCTTCAGGACTTCATCTACTTCTACGTGAATACTTGGAGATATGGGACCTCCCGAGAGCTTAGAAGCGTCAGACTTACTCAGTACTGGAACCATTGGTATATCTAGTCTGAGTTGCGCGATTGCGGCTAGTAGTATTGAGACAGCTGCTTCAGTGCCCCATCTACCTAGAGTAGAGTCAAGTAGGAATACACCGACTGGTGTTGTCGCTATCTTAACTGCTCTAATCAGTCTCATCCCAGAAGACCTGAAGATGACTATCTCCATCTGTCCGGGGGTATCTATGAGGATATAGTCACTACCCATGTTTTTAATAGCTTCATAAACCAACACATTTCTCTCAGCCAGCATATCTATAGCGTTAACTATTGCTGCGTTCGGCCCTAGATTCTCTTTCTCCATAAGATCGCGTGTTTTAATAATATCTCTAGCATCAAACAACGGCTTATAAGGTAGATACTCGACAGATGGGTCTAGGTTTACGTAGCCCACCGAGAAACCTGAGTCTTCAAGCCACCTACCGAAAGCTCGCGTTAGAAAAGTCTTTCCAGACCCGGCAGGTCCTAGAAACACTACTGAGAGTCTAGGCATAATCGCCTATACTGCTAGTAGGGAGATATGAAGTCTTCAGGCTTCGGCGGCTCCGGCGGCACTCCCTTTCTAGTCCTAATAGATCTAACTACACTCAACAATAGAGATTCGGGAACAGGTGACCACTTACTGAACTCAGTCCCCCAGAAAGCTCTGCCGGCTGTAGCACTTCTAAGCTCAGTAGCTAGATCCATAGACTCAGCTATCGGGAGTTCAGCTAGGATTCTCGCTGAAGTAGGTGTAGTGTAAACTACGTCTATCACTTTACCCCTCTTCTTAGAGACGACACTTATTACCGAGCTAACTAAGTCCGCAGGCACTCTAACATCTAGCTTCTGAAGGGGTTCTAGAATTGTGGGTTTGGATATCAGTATTCCAGCGTATATCGGATTTCTAGTAGCTGGGTAGATCTGTGCGGGACCTCTGTGAGCTGGGTCTTCGTGAATAACAGCATCGTGTAACACTACTTTAATACCTCTAACAGGCTCCATAGCTATCGGTCCCTCCTTCATCGAGAGCCTGAAGCCCTGTATGATTGTGTCTCTAACTTCCCTTAAGTACTGGACACCAGCAGTTCTATCTACAAATACGTTTATGTTCTCGTCTATAGCCCAGATCCTTCTTGCTTCATCGTAGTCCCAGTCCGCCTGATCTCTCAAGATCTTGGCTCTCTCACGCGAGTCCATGTCTTCAACTATCACTCCCTGTTGAATTAGTTTTATAGTCTCCTCATTGAGTGGTTCAACACTTATGTAGAGTCTGTTGTGTTTATTGGGTGACTTACCTTCGAGAACTTGTGACTGAGCTCTACAGGTTTCTCTATAGACTACAAGTGGTTGCGATGTCTCGACTTCGATTCCGTAGTTCTCCTTCAGAAATGTGAGCGCTATCTCTAGGTGTAGTGGACCCATGCCGGAGATTAAGTACTCACCTGTTTCCTCGTTGATCTTGACCAATATATTGGGATCTTCAATACTGAGCTTTCTTAGAGCTTCAACTAGCTTTGGTAGTTCAGCAGTTTTCTTAGCTTCAACAGCCATAGTGACTACAGGTTCAGAAACATATCTGAGTCTCTCGAACGGTGATACAGACTCTCTATAGGCTACATTAACTACAGTTTCACCAGATCTAGCTGTATCGAGTCCTAGAGTCGCAGCCATATTGCCAGCCGCAATACTCTCAACAACCTCTCTTATCGGCCCCATATAGAGACTTACCTGAAGCACTCTCTGCTTAGACTTAGACATGAGGAGCCAGACTTCCTCACCAGCTCTCAGAGTTCCAGAGAACACCCTGCCGGTCGCAACAAAACCAGCGTGTGGGTCTACTCTCATGTCGTTTACGAAGTATACCAGCGGTCCTGAGGGGTCTGCTCTCACCATAGCTCTACCTACATCGCTATCGAGAACTCCCTTCCAAATCTTCGGTATTCTATAGCCTTGAGCTTCTCTTGGATGTGGAACAAACTTAACTACTGTGTCTAGGATTGCCTCATGTAGTGGAGCTTGTTTAGTTAGTTCTTCAACACCTTCCTTTCCTCTCTCATAAGAGCCTACTATATCACTAAATCTAATCCCTTTTTTCTGAGCTATTGGTACTGTAATACCCCACTTATCTCTAGCCGCACCGAGAATGACTGTTCCCTTAACTGGGTCGAAGACCCACTTCTCTTTGAACTCGGGTTCTGCGTATTCTGTGAGTAGGTGGTTCATAGTCTTTATGATCTCGACGAATCTCTGCTGAACTTCTTGTGCGGAGAACTTTAGTTCCTTAATCAGTCTGTCAACCTTATTTATAAAGAGTATCGGTCTAACTCTCTCTTCTAGAGCCTGTCTGAGCACTGTTTCAGTTTGAGTCATTACGCCTTCAACAGCATCAACAACTACTAGAGCACCATCTAAAACTCTCAGAGATCTAGTTACCTTACCACTAAAGTCTACGTGTCCCGGTGTATCTATTAGGTTTACTACGTAAGGTCTGCCGCCGTACTCGTGGTAGAGACTTATATTAGCTGCTTTAACTGTAATACCTCTCTTCTGTTCTACATCGAGGTAGTCTAGAGCGAGTGCCTCTCCAGCTACCTTCATAGAGATTATTCCAGATGCTGCTAGAAGTAAATCAGAGGTGGTAGTCTTACCGTGGTCTACGTGAGCAATTATACCTATATTTCTAATCTGCTCTACGTTACCCATAATATGCTGTATCTGTTCTACAGTCTTATATCTAGGCATACCCCATTCCGATTTAAACTTACTTATTACCTTATAAGCTCAAATAATCGCGTATCGTTGAAACACGGTCTTTCTTTCTCTATAGAGGATATTGAAATGAATACAATTTCTAACGGAAACAATTTTAATGTAGTAATGCTTCGAGTTTACTTAGAAGTTATTCACATCGATAAATACCAACCTGAGATCAGTAGAATGTGACACACCTTTAAACATTAAAAGTGGTTGAATGGTGAAGAATAGATTAAGGTTCCGATGTAGAGGTAATTATTACTTAAAAAACCTATTAAGTACTTGCTGCGACGGAGGCTTCGTGATTAAGCACACCGGAATAGTTGTAGCGAAGTTGGCCGCTAATCCCCATATACCCGAATGCACACCGTATGGGTCTCTCCATACGAATGAGGTTAGAATCACAACTAAGCAGCCGACCAGTATGCCGGCCATAACGCCGGCTTTTGTGGCTCTTTTCCAGGTGTACCCAAGCGCTGTGCCTGGGAAGAACTGTACGACGAATGAGTATGCTACTAGCAATAGGTAAACTAGGAGAGCTGGAGCATAGAGTGCGAGAAGTAGTGATGTTATAGTTATAACAAGTGTGAGAAATCTAGCTATCCATGCGGTAGTTATATCACCCGCCTTAGGCCATAGACCTCTCTGAATCCAGTTTCTCGCTATGATTGCTGCTGATGCTTGTATGAGTCCTCCACCTGTTGAAACAGCTGCTGCTAGTCCACCAGCCCCGACTAATCCGACTATTGAAGCCGGGTATACTATTTTGATTGTCTCCATAACGGCCATATCGGCTACTCCAAGCTTAGGAACTAAGATGAGGGCAGAGTAACCGGCTAGTATTATGGGGAAAGCCAGTATTGAATACCAAGGCATCAGAGCTGTAGATCTCATGGGTGCTTCAGGTGATTTAGCAGCATAAACTCTCATAACTAAGTGGGGGAACATCCAGAATCCTAGAGTCGTTAGAAGGAGAGACGACATATACCACTGGATCGGGTGAATACCTTTAGCACCAGGAGGTACGAGATGTGACGGGAACTCTCGAATGACTATGTCGAATAGCCTATCTATTCCCCCAACTCCGATTAGGGGAACTCCAAGCACTATGAAGGCGCACGTGAACATCAGTATGCCCTGCAGAACGTTAGTCCATAGAATTCCCCTAGCTCCACCTATAAATATAAATACTGCAGTGCATAGAAAGGCGATGATAAATGCTGTAGTTCTATCTATCGTCCCATAGCTTGCGGATTCTACAATTATTCCAACACCAATTATCTGCAACTGAATATAGGGTAGGAGAGCTAAAACCCCTATGATTGCTACTATTACACCCAATAACCTACTTTCGTATCTATCGGCAAAGTAGTCTGCCTGCGTAATATAGCCAAACTTCTTGGAGTATATCCAGTAGTATTTAGCTAATAGGAATCCCGTACAATAAGCCGTAGTAAAGTAGGCGGGTGCGTAGTATATAGAGTACCCGTAGCTAAAGGCCCAACCAGCCAGCCCCAAGAAAGTGAAGGCGCTATATATCTCTGCTGCTAAAGCGAAGTACATTATGATAGACCTTATCTCTCTAGAAGCTACAGTCCACTCTTCCAGACTGAACTTCTTAATGATTCCAGCGAGAGCAGCGACGATAGTGGTGATAACTAGCCAGGAAAATATTATTATTAAAGCTATGATCTCCATAGCAACACTACACCTCTCTCTTCATCCTCATTTCCCGAACTCTGATGGTGTACGCTACAGTTAGTATGAACGGGCCAGCTACCATCCACATAAGGTGCCAGAAGAGGTTGAAGGGCATACCAAGAACGCGGGGCTCAACTATGTAGAGAACTACTGGGGCTGATAATATTAATACTATGGGGGGAATAGCGGCAAGCAGTACAGCTATTCTCTCGGCAGTAAGTGGCAAGTTCGCCACCACATAAATTGTTGAGTTAGGTTAAAATACTTTTAAAAGTATTTTAATTCTTTTTAAACTTAGTGCATGGTGCATAACTCTGGTTAGTTCGTGTCTGTGTAGAAAAGAGATAGAAGTTCTTAACACTATTTCCGACCTCAAGGATGATTTAGTTAACCTAACAGCAGAGCTTATTAAAGTACCTACAATTAATCCTCCTGGAGAACATTATGAAGAGTTTGCAGAGCTTATAGCTAGGGAACTTGGGAGAGCTGGGTTATCAGTTAATCTAATCAGAGTTCCTAAAGACGAACTTGATAAATATGGTGCGAGTTTACCGCGAGTAATAGTAGTAGGGACTCTAGTGAGTGAGGTAGGTGCTAAGACATTGGTATTTAACGGTCATTACGACGTGGTTCCACCAGGAGGCGGCTGGACCTTTGATCCATTTCAGCCCGTAGTTCACGACGGTAAGATCTACGGACGCGGAGGAGCAGATATGAAGGGGGCTCTAGCGTCAATGATCATAGCTATTAAGGCATTAGTCAAGCAGGGAGTCAACCTCAAAGGTAACTTAGTATTTACTACTACCCCCGATGAAGAGACTGGAGGCTACTTAGGTTCAGGCTATCTAGTCAAGAAAAAGCTGGTTAGAGGTGAAGCCTGCGTAATTGGTGAACCTACGGGACCTGACAAGGTGGATATTGCTGAAAAGGGAGCTCTATGGGTAGAGCTTATTACACACGGTAAGGCGGCTCATGGAAGCATGCCGCACCTCGGCATTAATGCTGTTGAGAAAATGGCTAAAGTTGTTGTAGCTCTAGAGAGTCTAAAGAAGCAATTCGCAGAGAGAAAGTCTAAAGCTCCGTTTCCCGACGAAGTAAGACACATCACTATGAATATTGGTGGCGTTATTCAAGGAGGCGCTAAGATAAATGTAATTCCTGATAGATGTATCTGCACTTTAGATATAAGAGTAACACCAGAAGAAACTATCGAAGACGTTGAGAAGACTTTGAAGAATTTCCTAGAGGAGTTAAAGAAGGATGATCCAGACCTCAAACTTGAGATGCGAGTATTAGATAGAGTAGATCCTGCTTACACAACTGAAACTGAGGAGATAGTTGAAGCAGTAAAGAGTGCTATAGGTAAAGTACTCAACCTTAGTCCGAGAATTGGCGCTCTAACCGGTTTTACAGATATGAGGTGGTTTAAAGAACTAATGCCTACAGTGCTATACGGACCTGGAAGCATGTCGCAAGCACATGTCTCTAACGAATATGTAGCAGTAGAGGCCTTACTTACCGCAGCAAAAGTCTACGCATTAACGACAATGAAGTTCCTGGGGTATACCTAAAGTAACATATATGATAAAGCTGATTTACTTTTTGCTTAGTAATTATGATTATAGTGCTTTAACAGTGCACTTCGTAGTGTATAGACTCTTATGAGGGTTAGCTTCTAACACTATAGGATCTCCTCTGTAACTACCGCTAGTTAGTAGAACATGCTGTATTTCCCATAGCTTTACAGAAAGCTAGTGCATGAGAAAGCTTATTTATCGCCTCTCGATCTAGTTTTGGTGAGTGCCTCTTGCCGTTCAAAGTAAAAATAAACTGGGATCTTTGTATAGCTGACGGTGTTTGCTACGCACTATGTCCGCAAGTATTTGAAGCGGGTCCCGATGGAAAAGCTCAGGTAGTTAAAGAATATAGAGGTAAGCAGCCGTTCGAAGGCACGGTACCGGATAACTTAAAGGACTGTGCTGATCAGGGAAGAGTAGCCTGCCCTGTGGGAGCAATATCTTTTGAATAGAGATCGAGTTAGAAAATCTTTTTTACCTCAGAGTTATAGCGACCTACCCCACTATGTCCTTCTTAAACTAGTGGTATAGTTTAACTATACTACTTCACACGGTATTTACTTAGAGCTCTCAAGATTTTCTCTTTCTCGTCTTCTCTAAGTGGTCTAAAGACCTCTATCAGCGCGAACTCTCTTCCATATATAGTGGATAGAGATCCATATACTGAGAGATTTAGCGACATCGCCTTAAGGTCTACTGCTATATCTAGTATCTCTCTATATAGCTCTACCGCTCTACGGTAGTCTCTCTCTACGTATGCTCTATAGAGACCTACGAATAGCTCTGGAAAGACATTAGCTAGAGCAGATACGTAGCCACTAGCACCAGCAGCTAGAGCTGGTAGAGTTATCTCATCAGCTCCATTAAATACTGCTAGATCACCTATCGTAGCTAAGTCAGCTATCTGAAGTATGTTTGCTGAGCTATCCTTAATTCCGACTAAGTTCTTAAGCTCACTCTTAAGTTTTCTCACGAGCTTCGGCTCGACGTTGTATCCAGCATTCTGAGGTATATTGTAGATAAAGAACGGTAGCTCAGTCATAGAAGCAATCTTAGTAAAGAATCTGCGAGCACCTTCTTCATCTACTCTAAAGTAGTACATAACATTAGATGCGATAGCATCAACACCGAGTCTCTCTGAGGCTCTCACCAACTCTCTTATCTCCTCAAACTCTATGGAGGACACATTAACTATTACGAATACAGAACCTCTATTTTCAGATACATACTTCACTAACTCGAGTTTACTCTTAATACCCATAGTGTGTCCTAAGCCGGTCGTAGAAACAGTGAATAACCCACTAATACCGGATTTAAGTAATCTGCCTAGGTGTTCCATTAGTAAATCGAAATCTATTTCGTGACCTCTAAATGGAACAGCTAGAGCGGGTACAACACCTGAGAACTTCTTACTCATTTTTATCACCAGGTTACTCTACCGGCGCAGAATTTATGGGTATGCGGCTCTAAGTTTCCTCTATAGCCGGCGGTAACTAGCTCTAAGACAGATATCAATATCTACAATAGTTCGTATGCCTAAGAATATCAAAGTGCTAACTATATGATTGTATGATAGTAGTATATGGGTGTGTAGTTGAAGTCTCAGGTTAGGAAGATTGTGAAGGTCGGCGAGAAATCTTATGCTATAACACTACCGAAGGAGTGGGTAAAGACTCTCAGACTAGACATCGGAGACCAGCTATATGTTGTCGAGAACGATGACAGAACTCTAACGATAGCACCACTAGAGCTAACTCTAGATAGGCAGGCTAGATTAGTTACCTACGTAGCTCTACCTCGAGCACTAGTGAATGCTAGATCTATCTCTAAAGTTATTCTAGCTCTATACTCAGCCGGATTAAGTGGGGTAGTGCTGGACTCTGAAGCTCTACCTGATTATTTCTCACTACCTCAAAACATCGCTAAAGTCGATAAGTCTGCAGATAGAGCAATTCTGACCTTTAGAGAACCTAGAGCAGATGTATCCGAAGTACTAGAGACTATGGCCTATAAGACTAGAGAGGCCTTCAGACTGTTTCTCGAGAACTTAGATCAGCAGCTTACCAAAGTATGGGAGGAGATTCATAGAATTGAGAGTGAGGTAGACATCTTATTCCACCTAGTTGTGAGACTCGTAATTAAGAAGCTTATTTCGGAAACCCTGAGTAAGGGACCGGAGAGTGAGTCTATAATTAGGGGAATACTGGATACTGCTGCTGGAAGGATTCTAGAGGGGCTTACCGACTGTGTTGATAGGTCTGTACACAGAGTGAAGGAGCTCTCAGCTATCTCTAGAGACTACAGAGAGTTCTTCACTAAGGTGCGGGAGCTAGGTGATGAAGCTGTAGTGTGTTACCTACATAGATGCCCTATAGATGAAGTAGTGCGGCACCTCAACACAGCATCTAAACTGAGAGTTGAGTTAAAGGAGCTCACATCTACATCTATACCACCACTACTACCACTTCTATCTGAGCTTGAGGTAGCAGTAACTCTCCTGGAGGACCTACTGGAAGTCACTCTCACTACGTCGTATAGGTGAGGATGGGTTGATTACATTGAGTGGATTAGTACTGAGAGATGTTAGAGTAGTTACTCGAGATAGAGTTATACATAGAGGATACGTGGCTATAGAGAGTGGAGTCATCGTGGACGTCGGCGAGGAACCGTATAGAGGGAACGAGGGCTTTGATGAAGTATACTTGAATAACATGGTCGTTGGACCGGGATTTATAGATACACATATTCACGGAGCTCTAGGCGTAGACTTAAGTACTTCCACATCAAGCGAGATCTCCAAGCTATCTAAAGAGCTACCTAGATTTGGTGTAACCTCCTACACACCTACCTCAGTTACTCTCCCTCAGGAAGAGCTAGTCAGATTCTGCAGAAACGTTAGAGAGACATCTGAGGGTACCGAAGGCGCTAGAATACTGGGGATACACCTCGAGGGACCTTATATAAACCCTAGGAGAGCTGGAGCTCAAAACTCTAATTACACTAGGCAGGCTAGTCTATCTGAACTAATAGAGTTAGCTGATGCTTCAAAGGGCTTACTGAGGTCTATTACTGTAGCTCCCGAGGTTGGAGGTGTCCGCGAGTTAATTAAGAAGGCTGTTTCCACAGATATAGTAGTTCAGATAGGTCACACAGACGCTGACTATTCTACAACTCGAGAAGCTATAGTGCTCGGCGCGTCTAAAGCAACACACCTCTATAACGCTATGAGCGGTATACACCATAGATCACCGGGAGCAGCTCTCGCTCTACTACACTCTAAGAGCACCTACTTGGAGCTAATAGTGGACTTTATCCACATAGCACCAGAAGTAGTTAGCTTCACGATCGACTACGCTGGATATCGGAGAGTGATCTTAGTCTCCGACTCGATCTCGGCTGCTGGACTCTCCGACGGAGTATATAAGCTCGGAGGATTAAATGTAGAAGTTACTGAAGGTGTAGCTAGACTAGCTGGTAGAGATACACTAGCCGGTAGTACTCTAACTATGGATAAAGCATTTAGAAACATTTTATCCCTTGGTTTCCACCTTGAGGAAGCTTTCTACATGGCTTCGACATCGCCTGCGGAGTCTATTGGAGTACACTCGAAGGTTGGATCTATAGCTCCCGGCAAGCTAGCTGACCTTGTAGTACTCAGAGAAGACCTAAGTATAGCTGCTACAATTATTGGGGGTAGGCTTGCGTATGCTAGAGAAGACTTTCTGAAGTCAGCATTTAAGTAGGGTGAGCTGGTCTGTGGATATCTCCCACTGTGTTCCAGAGGAGCGTGGTGTCCGTAGGCGGGGTTTAGAGAGAGTGCGTAACTTAGTTGAGCAATACCTCGGGACGGCATATCCAGGCTACAGCCTACTCATACTTAAAGATGAGTGCGTAATCTTCAAGAGTTTCTCAGGTTACGCGGAACTTCAGCCGTTTGAGAGACCTATGGGAGAGAACTCTATGTTTGATGTAGCTTCTCTAACTAAGGTTTTAGTTACATCACTAATATACACTAAGCTAGTTGAAGAAGGATTAATATCTCTCAGAGAGAGAGTTGTTGACTTAGCTCCTGAGTTTAGGTCTACAGCTGCGGGAGTAGACTCAGTTAAGGAGAGAGTGACTCTATGGATGCTTCTATCACATACATCCGGTCTACCACCGTGGCTACCTCTATATAAGACCTGCAAGAATCGCGATGAAGTATTTAGTGAAGCCCTTAGGTCTTTCACATCTTATGAAGCTGGAAGAGATGTTGTCTATAGCGACATAAACTACATAGTTCTAACCTACATAGCTGAGAAGATAACAGGTCAGAGAATAGATAAACTCTTCAATAGCTTCATCGCTAAACCTCTAAATCTGAGTAGATCCACCTTCAACCCCCTGGAGAGAGGATACAGTAGAGAAGATGTAGTGGCTACTGAAGTAGTTGACTGGCGGGGTGGAACTATCGCCGGTATTGTTCACGACGAGAACGCATTCTCTATGGACGGAGTATCAGGTCACGCCGGACTCTTCACAACCACTGAAGACTCAGCTAGAATAGTGGGAGAAATACTCTGTGCCTATAGAGGTAAATGCGACACACTCATCTCTAGATCGACAGCACTCACCATGCTCGCTCCGTGGGCATGTGGAGAATCTTGCTATGGACTCGGGTGGCTAGTCTACGAACCCGGTCGAGGTGTGAGTACTCTAACTGACTATAGACACACTCTAATAGCCTGGCACACAGGTTTCACCGGCACCTCCATCTTCATGACTCCCCGGGAGTCACTCGCTGCGATATTCTATACTAACAGAGTACACCCAACTAGAGCTAACACAAAGATAAGAGAAGTTAGAGTACTACTACACAACGCAATAATATCTTCTCTAAATTAAAGCAATAAATCATTCGAAACAAGCTAGCTGAAACACGTGGCCGTAGACGATATTAGCTTGCTGAATTTCACTATTAGTACTATCAGGCGGTAGGTGTAGCCCAATCGAAACCACACTACTTTAGAATCGATCTTAGACATGAGGATTCTCGATATCTGCACTTCTCTCTGTGAGCAAACTACTCATATATATCGATATGAAGCCATGGTCACTGCAGCTAATTTAATGCTGAGTCACACTCACTCAGGTTTCAGCAACCCGAGATCTGTGAGCACTCTTCTAGTTCGGTCAACTATAAACTTGTTAGAATATGTAGATTTACCTAACACTATTATTTCGCTAACAACTTTTCTCTGCTTCTCGTCAAGCATCACCAACCCAATGAGGAAGATCTTCTCCTCGGTCGTTAAAGAGCTCCCTAACTCTCCGGGAAGCTTTATAAAAGCTTTACCTAAATCGCTTAAGGTCCACACATTATCGTGAGTTTTACCTACCAGTGGATTTCCTTTAAGTAGGATATTTCTCACCCACGATCCCCCAGGCTTCAGCTTTGGGTATTTCTCATGTAATCTAGCTTCTATCTCCTCACGCTTCTTAGGGCCTTCCGCTAGAATTCTAGCTACATCTCTACACCTAATATCTAACACTCGCACATATGAAATTCTCTCCGTCATAGATATTGCTCCATCTGTTTTCTCTCTTACAGAGTTTTTAAATTAAAGCCGTACGTGAGTCTTTCCCAACCATGGATATGGGACTCACTCTACATATCACTCTACAACTGATAATCCTCCTCACTCTCAATAGCTGCTAGAATAGGTTTCACCACATAGTTGAGGTACTTGGAAGTGTGTCTCTGATTTCTTTCTTCGGCCTATCTCTATAAATCTTACTCTCCAGCTTATCTAGAATGTGTTGGAATATTTAACGGAGAGAATGTGTGTTCCTGTGTAAGTAAATTCCAACTTAAATAGTGAAGAACCATTAGACATGGGAATCTATGGTGGTTTACTTAGAAACTATGTCTAAGCTAGTTGAGCTTACATCCAACATCATCGAGAGAGTTGTTTCAGAAGAAGCTGAGAGACTTGAGAAAGCTTCTAGAGCTGTATCGGAGGCGATTAGATCTGGAGGTCTGGAGTACGTGTTTGGAACAGGTCACTCAATGCTAGTAGCACTAGAAGCTTTCTTTAGAGCTGGAAGTTTAGTTAGAGTACTACCTATCGTAGATCTCTCACTTCTAGGTATTCTATCAGCAACTAGAGCTAGCCATCTCGAGAAACTATCCGGCTACTCTAAAGCACTAGTTAACTCAGTTGAGATAGTTCCAAATTCTATAGCTATAATCGTAAGTAACTCAGGAAAGAACTCAGCACCAGTTGAAATGGCTCTCGAATTAAAGAATAGAGGAGTTACAGTAGTCGGAATCACCTCTCTAGAGTACTCCAAGAAAGTCCCCCCAGAGAACCCCCACGGAAAGAAGCTCTACGAAGTAGTCGACATAGTTATAGACAATAAGGTCCCGTTAGGTGACGCTACATACCGCGTCTCCGAGACTACCTGGGTCTTCCCGATTTCAACCATCGTGAATATATTCATAGTTCACGCAGTAAATACTCGAGCGGTAGAACTACTAGTGAGTCAGGGATGTGAACCGGAAGTCTGGACCAGCGTCAATATCCCGGGAGGAAGGGAGAAAAACGAGCAGTATATAAAGAAATACCGCAGACTGCTTAAGTATCTATAGAGTAATTCGAGAATTCAAATGCGTCCACACCCAATAAACTCGCAGCTACCTTCTCCAGACCTATAGCCGGAGTCAATCGAAGTTCTACCTAGTAATGGATGACTATACTTCTAGAAACTGACTACAGTCAGTAATGTTAGATATATGTTAGACCCAGATTCTCTCTATTGAGGTCTGTACTTCGTGGTGAAGTATAGTAGTGTTAGAGCTACGTGCTTCATGCTCAAGACGAAGTCCGATATCCTTATGTTTTCATTAGGTGCGTGAACTCTAGATCCGTAGTACCCAACTCCAGCACCGGTCATAGGTATACGAGCTATATTTGTGAATACGTATATAGGGCCGGAACCACCTGAGAGTGGTGTGAGCTCCGGGCTTCTTCCGTAAGTATCTACAGCTGCTTCGACAGAGGCTCTGACGATAGCTTCACTAGGCTTAGTGTAGCCTGAAGGATACATACTGTGTACTACAACTTCAGCATCTGAGAAACCCAGGTCGTTCAAGTATTTCCTTAGGTTCTCCAAGATCTTCTCCGGCTTCTGACCGGGCACGGGTCTTATGTCGATCTTGACACCAGCCACTGATGGAACAATTGTCTTAGACCCTCTTCCAGTGTACCCAGAGTAGAGTCCTGAGACATTTAGAGATGGCTTAGTGTATAGCTCTCTTAAAGCCTCTACACCACTTAGACCTCTAACAAACTCTCTTAGAGAGAGTTCCTTCTTCAGCTCCTCTAGCTCACTAGGACATAGATTCTTAATTAGTTCCTCAGCTTCTCTCAGAAATTCTTCATCTATATCGTCGTGGAACCCTGGTACTTTTATCAGACCATCCTCAGTCTTCAGACTCTGTAGGAGTCTAGCCATTCTCCACACTGGGTTGGGGACTAGAGGTGCTGTACCACTGTGAACATCTCTAGACGGCCCCTTCAACAAAACCTCGACATAGAGCATTCCCTTAAAGCCTAGAGATATACCTAAAGAGCCATCTCTCCTAACGTAGCCTGTCTCCCATATACCCCCATCAGCTTTTACCCACTCGAAGTTCTCTTTAACTAACTTGAAGATTGTTGGAGAACCAACTTCCTCCTCACCCTCTATTAAGAACTTCACTCTTACGTCAAGCTCCTCTAGATGATTTAATAGAGAGTCTAAAGCACCTATCCTCGCAGCAATATTTCCCTTATTATCAGCGGTACCTCTACCAAAGAGTAGCTCATTCTTAGCAGTGAGTTTAAACGGGTCTGACTCCCAGAGCTCCAATGGGTCTGGTGGTTGTACGTCGTAGTGGTTGTATATGAGGATAGTCCTAGAGCCTGAACCTACTTCAGCAAAGACTGCTGGTGACCCACCGGCAGACTTTAGATAGACTCTAAATCCCCTCTCTCTGAGTAAGTCCGCTATGTGGTTCGCGCAAGCTTCTAGTTCCTCAGATTTCCAAGCTGCGACAGACCTATATGACACCAGTTCTCTGAGTATGTTTAGATATTTTCCGTAGTTTTCCTCAATAAACTTCAGAGACTTCGACTTTATCTGGGAGACTCTGTTTGACTCCATAAACTCAACCACATAGATTAACTACAGAGCAAATAAAGTCGGTACTAGCGTTAACCTAGAACTAGCTACGGTAGGAGTGTTGTGGGATTCTATACGCTTTACTGTACCAAGGTATAAGTCTAGCTTCTACTCCGAAGATATCATTAAGCATTCTCTCAGTTGTTATCGGGGGATTGTATTCACCAGATGTCTGAACTCTCCAGGAGAGATGGTGTACCTCACCTCTAACGTACCTAGCTATAGAGTCCATCTTACTTAAAACCGGTTCTACCTCTTTAAGGAGTTTCTTATTCGATAGAGACTCACGGAGTTCTCTAGTGAGTTCTATTACTTCACCTGCGTCTTCTTCTGTTTCTACAGTTTTCTCATTTAAATCCATGAAACTAGCTCTATTGAAGTCTAAGAACATCTTAAACCAGTACCTAGAGTTCTTATTCAACACATAGTCAACGGCATCAAGCATGCTTCTCTGAGGGTTGTAGGAGGAGCTGAGTAGTGCTTCTGCTATAGTGTATAGTGGTATTTTAGAAGCTTCACACTGATTCATAGGGTTAGATACATAGCCGGCAATATACTTAGTGAAGTCTCTAGGTCTATTCTTTATAGGTCCTAAATGCAGTCTCGTAATTCCATTAGCTGTGAAGTAGTCATTAACTGGGTAGTTATCCCAGATGAACGGCTTCCTACCCAAGAGATTAGAAGCGGACTCAAGGTCTTCAACACTAATTCTATGTGAAGCAACCCACATACCGGTCCAGACTATGTGAATACTAAGATCTACGAGTGAGCCCAGCTCTCTCATGTACTCCTCTCTTAAGCCGTAGTAGTGAGTAGGACAAAATACAAGCGATCTCGGGTTTAGTTCTCTAAATACTTTATTCACTAAAGATGATTGTGCTTCAGCTAGAGACTTAAACCCCCCACCTCTGAGAATTGGAGGTACGTCATCTAAAAATAGAGCTAAGTCTTCAATACCTAACTCCATGGCCCAGCTGATTTTTCTCAGTAGTAGGTCTTGGTCGTGCCTAGATGAGTAATCTATATCTAGCCCGGGACTTAACGCGAAAACTACTCTAACTCCATATCTAGACGCGGAATCCACCAGCATAGCTAGTTTATCGGAGAAGTTTGTGTCGTAGGGAACTCTCCACCAGTCTCTATGGTGCTGATCCCACTTGGGAGCATAAATGTACGTGTTTAAACCCACTCTACCGAGAAACTCCATGAGGTTAACTCTCTCAACCCAATCCCAGAATGGTCCGTAGAAACCTTCAACAACTCCCAGCAGCATAGCCCTAGGCAGTTAGACTTTAAGTAATAAATAGCTAGAACTAGGTAAGAAGGTGTTTACATCTATACGTTTTAAGTATAGCTGTAATTAGCTAGAGGTTGGGTCGCATGGCGAGTGGCTTGCGCATGATTGTGGGCCCTATGTTTTCAGGTAAGACCACCGAGTTATTGAGAGTTCTCAGAAAGTACGCTATAGCAGGCTACTCTGTAGTCTTAGTAAAGCCATCTACTGATGCTAGATACGCCGTCAATAAGGTAGTTAGTCACGATGGTCTCGAAATGGACGCCCTCGTAGTAGAACCTAGATTTACCGGTCTAGCTAAAGTCTCTAAGCTACTCTACGAGCACAACGTAGTAGGGATAGATGAGTTTCAATTCTTTGAGTACACCCCGGATTTAATTAAGTTCATACTAGACTTAAGTAATGAGAGATTGGTTATAATAGCTGCTTTAAACCTAGACTTCAGAGGGGAGCCGTGGGAGGTGGTTAAGGAAATACTACCATATGCTGAAGATGTGAAAGTCTTGAGAGCTGTCTGCACTTACATAGACGAACAGAGAAGAAAGTGTGGTAGACCGGCTTCAAGAACTCAGAGACTCCTAGACGGTAGGCCGGCTCCATACGGTAGTCCTAGAGTAATGGTTGGCGGTAGAGAGAGTTACGAAGCTAGATGTAGAAAACATCACATAGTTCCTAGAGACTGGGAGTAGAATATCTGATAGAGGAAAAAAACTCGAGTCTTCTAAGTCATTCCTCGCAGATCTCTCTCTATGAGTTCAGCCACTTTCTTACCTGAGAGTAGCATTGAGCTGAATATTGGCCCCATTCTCGGCAGACCAAAGTATGCTGCTACTGACATACCGGCTACATAGAGACCGGGCATTACTCTACCTGCGTACTCGATTACGAGTTTCTCTGATACTTCTGCGTAAGCAGCTCTCTCACCTTTAACGTCTAGATTAGCACCTGGGACTTTTCTCGCTACTACACGTAGTACTTCAGCATCGTGACCGGTTGAGTCAACAACAGCTTTACTTACAACAAATAGTGGGTCTACGTGGAGTCCTGATAGAGCGACCGCGCTCCACTGTATCACTACTCCCTCAATTCTAAGCGGGTTCTCTCTGTAGATAACGTCTTCTACGTGAACTCCAGGAACGATTTTAGCACCAGCGTCTATAGCTCCAGCAGCTAGCTTCGCCATTAACTCGGCAGAGCTAACTAAGTAGAGTCCTTCTTCCTCATCTTTCGTGTACTTGATCTTGAAGTCGTCTAGTAGTGGTAGAACACTGTCATCAACAACTATCTTATGCAGTAGCATTCCACCTCCTCCAATACCCCCACCAAAGCTTAACCTCTTTTCGAAGACAACTACCTTAAACCCTCTCTTAGCTAAGTACTTGGCAGCAGTCATACCTGAAGGACCAGCGCCGACTATCACTACATCAACTCCAGCTAGGTCAAGCCAGTCTCTAGCTGTATTCTTCCAGATAGCTCTAGATATCCTTTCCTCCAGATTCCTCATACTCACACCGGGGGAGTACCCGAGCTACGGTAAATAAGCTTAATTCGCTTCGTTTAAGCTTACTTTAAACCACTTAAATGTCTATACTAGACTGCGTCATTCACTCTGAAAATAATAGGCATGCAATAGAGAACTAGCCTTCTCATAGATCTTAGCTAGCATAGCAATGTGAGCTTCCGATTTCCCTGTATCACAGCCATGTAGTAGCTGCTGAAGAAAATGTTCATTTAAGCGATTAATATAACAACCAAGTCAGCGATGATCAGTGTTGATAAGCACTATGAGCTGGAGCTATCGTTGTTGTCGAGGAGAAGAG
>JAOAKA010000008.1 GCA_026413885.1 Sulfolobales archaeon | reverse complement strand
GTGCCGGTATTGAAAGATATCTCATTTAGTATTAAGTCGGGAGAGATAGTAGCCATAGTTGGACACACCGGCGCGGGTAAGACCACCATAGCAAATCTCTTAATGAAGTTCTATGAACCGATTAAAGGTAGGATAAAGATTGATAATATCGACATTAAGGAAGTCAAGTTGAGTAGTCTAAGAAAGTTCATCAGCTACATACCTCAGGAGACATATCTATTCCCTGGGACAGTAATGGAGAACATCAAGGTCGTAAAGCCGGATGCTAGTGATGAAGAGGTTGTGGGAATATGTGAGAAGCTAGGTATACACAGGTACATCTCCAAGCTACCGAACGGCTACAGTACGGATGTAGGTGAGGTAGGTAAGAGGCTCTCTATAGGTGAGAAGCAGTTGATAGCTATTGCGAGAGCTACGCTGAAAAGCTCTAGGGTGGTGATATTTGATGAAGCTTTCTCAAGTGTTGATGCGGAAACCGAGAGTGTAGTTAAGAAAGCTCTAAGAGAGCTTCTCAGAGGTAGGACCGGGATCATTATAGCTCACAGACTTTCAATTGCTAGAGACTGCGATAGAATACTGGTTCTCTCCGATGGTAGGGTGGTCGAGTATGGAACTTTCGAAGAACTCATGGAGAAACAAGGCGCTTTCTACGAGATGTATAGAGCTCAAGTAGAGGAAAGCACTAGCAGTCAGTAACTCAAGCTAAACCTGCGCTGAGTTCAAGCAGAGTGTGAATCTCACCTACGTAGTTGCTAGTACTCTATCAGTATGTATAAGTACGTGCTTATCATCTCGTTTAAAAGATAGCTACCTGGGTGTCGCATGGTAATTGAGGTTAGAGGCTCATATCTCTACGTAGGAAATGTGAGAGCTTCGGATCTCGCGGAAAGTTTTGGAACACCTCTCTTTGTGTACGATGGAGATACCGTAGCCAGTAACTACAGTAAGCTAGCTAGGAGCTTTACCTATAGAGACGTGGAGATTCTCTACTCCTGTAAAGCGAATAGTAATCCGGGAGTGTTGTCTATTCTCAGAGACCTAGGCGCCGGTGTCGACGCCTCCTCCCCACAAGAAGTTCTTCTGAGCATCATGCTCGGTTTTCCAAAAGAGAAGATAATGTTCACTGGTAATGGGGTGACCGACGAAGAGATGAAGTACGTAAGAGGAGAGCTCGGAGTTCTAGTTAATGTAGACTCCATATCTCAGCTAAGAAGGTACGGTAGACTCTTCCCAGATACCGAGACCTCCATCAGAGTCAACCCGGGATTCGGATACGGCTACCATGAGTTCACCACTACTGGTGGTTTAACTAAGTTTGGAATAGGTCTGGACTCGCTTGATAGGGCACTGGAAATTGCGAGAGAGTACAGGTTGAAAGTGGTCGGTCTGCACTCCCATATAGGGTCCGGAATATTTGCTGTGGAGCCTTACACTAGAGTTACCAAGCTACTCCTGAATTTAGCGAAAAATCTGCCCGATGTAGAGTTCGTAGATATCGGTGGAGGTATGGGAATCCCGCAGAAACCTGGAGACGGTGAGTTTAACCACGTAGAGTTCGGGCAGGTTATTTCAGAGCTCGTGGAGGAGTACTCGAAGAGCTTCAGCAGTATTAAGCTGAGAATAGAGCCGGGGAGATTCATCGTCGGCAATGCCGGCGTTCTACTCACTAGAGTAGTTGAAGTTAAGGAAGTCAGTCAGAGTGGTGCTAGAAGAATCTTCGTTATAGTTGATTCAAGTGTGAATCACCTGATCAGGTCTGTACTGATGGATGTGTACTACGAAGCAGTAGCCGTATCTAAAGCTAGTTCACCGAGAGAGGTAGAGGTCGATATCGTCGGAAATCTCTGCATGGCTGGGGACGTACTAGCGAAAGCTAGGAAGATGCCTAGACTTGAAGAAGGGGATGTGTTGGCCTTTATGAACGCCGGAGCTTATACCTACAGCATGAGTTTGAATTACAACATGAAGCCGAGACCGGCTGAAGTAATTGTCTATAAGGGTCGAGTAAGACTTACGCGTAGAAGAGAGAGTTTCACAGATCTCATAGCTACACTCGAATTTTAGCAAAATGTGCTCCTGATTCTATAGAGCTCGAGTAACTCTCTTACCACTGAGAACGCCTACTCTCCTAAACATATGAAAGCCTTCTTAATAGCTCTAATGGCGTTCGCAGCTAGCACATATATAACTGGTTCTATTCCCAGTCCTCCAATATCTACCACGGCATCCGGCTCTCTGTTCAATACTTCAACTACCTTCTCTAGCTTCGTAAGGAACTCTCCCTCAGATGTGTGTGGACCTACTTCAACTAAGTTCATACCTGCTGAGTGAAGTGTGTTGACACACTCACTACTGTATCTAATTACTATAGCAGACCTCACGCTCGGAAACTTCTTCATGATCTTGAGTAAAACGCTAGCTGTGTGCCTACTTCCGCCTCTAGTGGGTTCTCCAGCTGCGATAGCTCTGTTGCGTGCGCGAACTATTCTACCGGAGAAGCCGACCACGTCTCTAAAGTCTACCGCACCTGGAGGTGCTGAAACTATGTTCATCCCGACCTCTGGAATGATCTCGTGCCCCCTAGGGTGCATACTCAGGAGCTCATACGCTGTTCTAACCTCCTCTACGTATGGGTCGACAGCTTCTTCAAACAGCTTCAAACATACATCGCAATCTCTCGGTACAGTCGGGTCTCTCCTTCTATGTGCTTCACATAGAAGACCCCTCCTTAAAAGTGAGTTCGTAAAGCTACTTAGGAAGCTGAGGTAGTCTCGAAAGCTATTGCTCACTAACTTCTCCACTAGAGTATCAGTGAATCTAGAGACTTCCTCGAAGTCTAGACCTAAAGCAGTAAGCTTCTCACTATATGTCGATGGGTTCGCACTCAAGTACCTACTGACCATAGATTGTGAAACACCGAGTAATTTAGCAATCTTCAACTGACTGAAACCTCGCTCACTTAGCTTACGAGCTAGAAGACCTCTAACCTCTGGGATTACGAATTCACTGACTAGCTCATGAGGTGTAGACATGTAGTCCAGAAATTAGATGTACTCGAGATTAAAACTACTAACGATCTCACATACCCCGTGGAATTTGCGAATGAGGTCTTCTAGTAATTCAGTATAGTAACTCGTTAGCGATGTTTTGAGATTTGAATATATTACCAAAAATCTCATCTCCCCTATCTGATGTGGGAGGTGTTTAAAACATGCGAAAGGTTGTAGACCCGGGTACAGCTCTCAGTAGAGTTAGAGATGGTTCCGTAATCGCAGTCTCCGGATTCAACATGATCGCGACACCAGCGTATCTCCTGCTAAAGCTTTACGAACTATACGAGGAGACAGGTCATCCTGGTGATCTATTCATAGTAGCTGAGACATGTCCTGGAACTCCGGGTAAAGGTCTCGACGCGGTAGGTAGAAAGATCTTGGAGTCTAGAGATTACGGCTTTCTACGTGGTGTTCTAATACCGTATTACGGATGGGTACCTAGTATCGCTAGATTAGTAGAGGAAAATCTGATTGAAGGCTACAACTGGCCGATTGGAGTTGTCTCACACTGGTTTAGAGAGATAGCTGCCGGCAGACCCGGACTCATAACTAGTGTTGGGCTAGATACGATGTTCGACCCTAGAGTGAGTGGAGGATATCTCAACGAGTTAGCTCGCAATAGGCGCACATGTCGAGTAGAAGTAGTTAGTATTGCTGGAGGTGAGATGCTCTTCTACACTTGCCTGAGGCCTACCGTAGCTCTAGTGCGTGGTACAACAGCAGATGAAGAAGGAAACATATCTATGGAGCATGAGGGAGCTGTTCTCAACGTCCTCAGTATCGTTCAAGCAGTTAAGTCATCACCGAGCAAGGGAATTGCGGTAGCACAAGTTAAAAGAGTTGCTAGAGCTAGGTCTCTCAAACCTAGAGAGGTCTATGTACCGGCACCACTAATTGACTATGTAGTTAAAGCTCCCGAGGCCGTGGAGTATCATAGTCAGACAGACTCAGTACTTTATGATCCAACTCTCTCTGGTGAGGTAGTCCCACCTACGGAATCTATTAGAGCATCAAAACTACCCCACGGAGTTAGAAAAGTTGTAGCTAGGCGAGTAGCACTTGAATTAATCAACCTGGTTGCTGAATTCGGGAGGCCTATACTAGTAAATCTAGGGATAGGTATTCCAGCAGAAGTAGCTTCAGTACTCTCTGAGGAAGATGTAGATGAATTTATCTATACTACAGTAGAATCCGGTCTCTTCGGAGGTGTAGCACTTACTGGTCCCGACTTCGGTGCATCTAGAGGGTTCTTTGCTCTAATCCCGATGGCGGACATGTTCTCCATATACGAAGGTGGTGCTCTAGATGCTGCTTCACTAGGTTTCATGCAGGTAGATTCTCACGGAAACGTGAATCCAGCCTTCCTGCCGGGGCGGATGCCGGGTGCTGGAGGTTTTCCAGTTATAGCTTTTGGTGCTCCAAACCTCTACTTCGCTGGAGAGTTTACAGCTGGTGAGAGAGTTATAGAGGTCTTAGACACACATCTCGAAATAGTAAAGGACGGTGAAGTAGCTAAATTCGTAAAGAAAGTTCATAAGATCGTCTACAGCGGGTCTCGCGGTGTAGAGCGCGGTCAAAGAGTATACTATATAACTGAGAGAGCTGTCTTTAAGCTAACTCAGAGTGGTTTCGAACTCATTGAAATAGCACCCGGGGTAGATCTAGAGAAGGATATACTCACTAAAATGGAGTTTGAACCTAGAATTAGCAGGAAACTTAGAGAAATGGATAGAAAGCTATTTGATAGAAAACCAATGGGACTTAGAGAGATCGCCGTAAACTCCGTGAGAAGATAGTGAAGATACTATAGTCAACCGCCCATAACTAGTGGTATGAGAATAACTTCGCTACCAGCTTCAACTAAGTCTTCCGCATTTAGCAGCCTACCCTCAAGCGCTACTGCATAGTAGTCTCCGGCGACTCCAGCCACCTTCTCTAGTAGCTGTAGGAGGTCACTCACTCTAACACGCGAACCACCTATCTCTACCTCAAGAACACGCCCCTCTGGGTAGATCAGCACTCTGAGTTTTTGAAGTGAAGCACTCTTCAACACGTCTAATCCACATCTAAGTCAAGTTCTCTCAGTCTAGTGGGGTCAGGGTAACCTGACTCGGGATCTAGCTTTCTATATATGTAGAAGAGTTTAACCATATCCTCTATAGGGCATAAAGCTCCTCTAACTGGTCCCTCACTAAGAGGCTCTTTAGAGAATCTGGCTGGGAGGGTGTCCTCAGATACTTTAAGCCCCAGCTTTAGATTTAGTAATCTCTCGAGATACCATATCCTCTCACCTATTTTAAGTACTTCGTCTTTATCTACTCTATACCCTGTAATAGCTGAATATACTTCTGCCAGATGCTCGAAGTCTGCGACCCCAAATACGGGAAATTTACACATTCCCACAGAGTCTAGGAAGTTGCAGAGATTCTGAGTTAAAATTACAGCTCTCACCTTCTCCTCCAGGCTCTTAGGGGGTTCTGCGACTCCGTACTCCGGTAGTAGAGCTACAGACCTCTCCACTAGAAAAGTCATTCCCTGTAGGTGGCTAGCACCTATATTAGATGTAGCGTAAACTAACCCAACACTGTTATATCTCCTCGGATGATGTGCCGGGATCTCAAGTCCTTTAACGTGTGGTGCGAAATCACATGTCTCTGGATCTATCTTCCGACACGCTCTCGCAACGCCTTCAGCTAATACGTCTCCTAAACCCTCTCTATAGGCGATCATCTCGATCAATCTTAGAGCGGTCTTGGAGTCACCCCACTTTAACTCAAAGCCTAAGTCATCCTTCCCTATGTAGCCTCTCTCATAGCACTCCATAGCCCAGCCTATAACCGCTCCAGTAGAGATAGTGTCTAATCCAAGTTCATCGCAAGCCCTATTAAAAGCTATTAGAGCCTCAGGATCATTCACGAGGATATTAGTTCCTAAAAGCGCTAGAGTCTCGAATTCCGGGTGTTTAACCCATTTACCACCTAAGTGAACTTCCTTATGGCACTGAATCACACAGGGCACTTCAGTGCCGCAACTCTTTCCTCTAGATCTGTAAGCCTGCTGAATATATTGACCAGTTATCTTGATTTTAGATGGATCCTGGTCTTCGAACACCCCTTTAGACCAGTTCTTAATGGGTACATTACCGTCTAACACGTAGGTAACTAAACCACCGGAGGTGCCGTAGGATCTCAGAGCTCTAGCTCTAGAAGACCTAAGACAGATTTCACCGTGTTTCTTTATGAGTTCAACTAAGGTCTTCCTATCTGAAACAGGAATCACAGACTCACCATGGACCGCTATAGCTTTCACTTTTTTCGAGCCCATAACTGCTCCAACACCCGTTCTTCCAGCTATCCTATACTCATCGGAAACTACGCAAGCATAGCGACATAGTTTTTCTCCGGCGGGACCTATCGCCGCTATCTTGGCTCTCTCGACCCCGATCTCCTCTCTCACTACTCTAAAGGTCTCAGAAGTCTTTCTACCCCAAATATGTTCCGCGGATTTAATCTCAACTCTACCGCTAATTATTGATATATAGATGGGTGTTTTTGAAGCACCTCTGAGGATTAAACCATCGAAACCAGACCTCTTCAACGCGGTTCCGAAAGAACCGGCCATCGTGCTCTTGCCTAAGTAGCCTGTTAGAGGTGATATCGTTACAAAAGTGGTTTTAGACCCGGAGAGATAGGTTCCTACTAGAGGGCCGGCCGTGATTGCTAAAATATTCTCTCCACCGAGAGGGTCTAGCTTACCTCTCTTCTCCACCTCCTCATATAGAACTCTAATAACGTAACCCATAAGTGAATACAGCTTTATCCAGTCTTCTCTGAGTGAGTGAACACTAAAGCTCTTATTCGATAAATCTATCTCCAGTAACCTACCTATATGACCACACACTATCTCATCCACCTATATTCCAATGTAAAGCTAAAAGCATTCGCTGCTTAGGACCTCGATAGTGTGATTTTAACTAAGTGAATTCCTTATGACACACTTAGATACAGTAGGTAGAACTTCCACATGCATCATTATAGCACAGGTGTCAGGCAGATTCTTATATTCCGCAATTCCATTTTCATCTACGCTTTAGTTTTTCTATCAACTTCGGCACTACTACGAATAAATCACCAACGATTCCGTAATCAGTTACTCTAAATATTGGTGCGTCTGGGTCTTTATTTATCGCAATCACTATTTTAGAGTCCTTCATTCCAACTACGTGCTGTACTGCTCCAGATATTCCGATAGCTATGTATACCTCAGGCTTCACTGTCTGCCCTGTTAGACCTACCTGGTGGTCGTAGGATATCCACCCCGAGTCTACAGCTGCTCTAGATGCTCCGACTTCCCCACCTAAGACTTCCGCTAGCTCTCTCACGAGCTCGAGACCCTTTAAACCACAGCCTCTACCTCCGGAGACTATGAGTTTAGCTGACTTTAAGTCCACCTTCCTCTGCTCTCTTCTTACTTCTAGTACCTCGATCTTGCTGAATTCTTCATCAGCTATCTCGATATTCCACCCAACTATCTCTCCAGATCTTGAGGTATCACGTGGTGGAATTGGGAATAACCCGGGTCTAACTGTAGCCATCTGAGGTCTATGACTCGGAGTGACTATGGCAGCCATTATTTCACCACCGTATGTAGGTCTTATCTGATAGAGGACTTTCTCGTACTTCCTCCCGGTACTAGGGTCTACCCAGCTGCCTATGTCTACATCAGTGCAGTCAGCTGTGATACCTGTCTTAAGTCTAGCAGCAACTCTGGGGGCTAGCTCTCTCCCAATTACTGTCGCTGAAAATAGAGCTATCTCTGGTTCTGTCTTCTTGATTACTTCAGCGATAGCGGTTGTATATGGAATAAGGCTATATGTAGCTAATCGCGGGTTATCGACTACGTGTACTTTGCTGACTCCTCTATACGTTACTTCTCTAGCTATATCAAAGACTCCGTGACCTACTAAGACAGCTTCAACACTCATATCTGCTTTAGAAGCTAGCTCTCGAGCTTTCCAAATCAGCTCTAGAGAGTGCTCTGCTGGACTATCTTCAGAGGTCTCTACGTAGACAAGTATCTTACTGAAAGTCAAGATCGCACCCCTAGAGATATGCCATCTCTTCTGATTTCCTCAAGAAACTTCTCCAACATCTTATCTACATCAGGGTCTGAGAATATCTTACCCCTTCTCTTAATCTCTATTCTCCACATTCTCACAACTCTCGTTGGAGAGCCCGCAAGACCTACCAGCGATTGGTCTATACCTACTTCAGCAGTATTCCACACAGTTATCTGTTTTCTCCTAGCTGCTAGAACTTCTCTGAGAGCTGGAATTCTAGGTTGATAACTCGTGCCGGCAATACTTAGCACAGCCGGGAGCTTAACCTTCATGACTACATAACCACCTTCAATAAGTCTCTTAACGAGTACTGAGCCATCTCTTACTTCGAGAATAGAGTCTACATAGGAAACACTGGGTAGACCTAGCCACTCACCGACTTCAGGACCTATGTGACCTGTATTACTATCGGAAGACTCTATCCCACATAGAATTAAGTCTAGACTCCCCAACTTCTGCCAGATCTTTCTAATTGCAGCAGATAGTGCGTATGAAGTAGCTAGAGTATCGGAACCAGCTAACTTTAAATCACTGAGGAGAATAAATTCGTCGACACCTATAGCTAGTGCTTCTCTAAGAGAATCAACTGCGTGAAGTGGAGCCATAGCTATACCGACCACTTTACCGCCCAGCTTCTCCTTAAGCTGCACAGCGGCTTCAATTGCGTATTTATCGTACGGATTTACTACGAGTTTTACAGCAGATCTATCGATTGTTCCATCAGGTCTAAAATTCACTATTGCTTTAGGGTCTACGACAGGCTTCATTAATACTACTACATTGACCGGCAATTAATCCACCTAGTCTCAACTACCTACTCGCAGGTTATACTACCTTCTTCTAGCTATGTACTCCCTCCCCAAGACTTCGCGAGCAACTATGAGTCTCATAATGTCTAGAGATCCTTCAGCCCAATCGTAGCTCTTAACAGCCTTCATAGCTAGAGCTACAGGATTCTCTTCTGTGTAGCCGTAGGCACCGAACCAGCGGAGTGCGTCATCAATAGCTGCTTTAGCTGTCTGAACTGCGAAAAGTTTTGCTGAAGCAGCTATCTTAGTTACCTCATATCTCCCAAGCCTACCTTCCTGCTCCATCTTCAGTGCCCAGAGAGCTCTATAAGCTAGTGAGTGAGCTGCTTCAAGTCTAGCCCAGTTATCAGCTAGCTGGAACTGCACTCCCTGGAAGGTAGCTATTGGTTCACCAAAAGCTCTCCTCTGCTTAGCGTATTCAGCAGCTAGCTCAATGGCTCGCTTACCTCCAACAGCACACGCAAGTGCTATATAGGCTCTTGCGTGGTCAAAGCCCTCCATAGCTATGTAGAATCCTCTACCTTCCTCACCTATTCTATACTTCCCTGGAACTTTAACGTTATCGAGCACGAAGCTACCGTAAGACCAGCCTTTCCTCCCAAATTCCTTCTCTAACCTCACTGAGATGCCGGGATCTGTTAGAGGAACAAAGAATAGAGACATACCTCTATGTAGCTTACTCTTATCTGTGTAGGCCAGAGTTACGTGGCCTCCACCAAGCTCAAACCACACACCTTTCTCTCTCGCTTCTCTAACACCTGAGATATAGGCTTTCTCACCGCTAACTACGTAGCTGTCTCCGTCTCTTCTCGCAGTCGTCGAGATGCCGGCTAGATCAGACCCTGCTCCAGGTTCTGTAGTAGCTATACCGATCCATAGGTCGCCTCCAGCAGCCTTCCTAATGATGTCGTCTCGGAATTCTTCACTGCCGTATTTACATGCTACATAACCCCATGACGCTGGAACTAAGTAAGCAACTGCCAGTGAGAACGTTAGATCTGCTCTAACAATCTCCTCTAGAATTAGGCCGGCTGTTACCGGGTCTAATCCTAGACCTCCATATTCTTCAGGATATGTAACTCCAAATAGACCTAGTCTACCCATTTCTCGAGTAATTTCCGGAGGTATCATCTGCTTTTCTTCAAACTCAATAGCTCTCGGAGCAATGTATTTTTCAGCAAACTCGCGGACTGTTGCTTTAACGTCTTCCTGCTCCTTAGTTAACTCAAAATCTACAGGCAACCTGTACACCAGAGTAGTGTTTAAGGCAGAAATATAAGTAGAGTATCGCTATAGCTGCCACTTAGGTTTTCTTTTCTCTAGAAAAGCAGATATCCCCTCTCTAGCGTCTTCAGAAGATAGTGCTACATAGAACATAGATCTCTCGATCTCGAAACCGGAGCTAAGCATAGACTTTGAAGTTTTGTTAAATACGGATTTAGCTATAGATAGAGCTGTAGGACTCTTCTGAGAGAGTTTTCTAGCGAGAGCTGCTGTTTCTTCAAGTAGTTTTTCTGGAGGTGCTACTCTGTGGATTATCCCCAGCTTCAAAGCTTCTTCTGCTGAGAATAGCTCGCCTAACATCACTATCTCTCTCGCTTTAGTGAGTCCAGCACTTATTAGCAGTTTTTGAGTAGCACCCCAGCCGGGCACTATCCCTAAGTTGATCTCTGTAGCACCAAAGAAGGCGCTTGATGAAGCTATGATAAAGTCGCACGAAAGTGCGAGCTCTAAACCTCCTCCAAGTGCGTAGCCGTTTACAGCAGCTATAACGGGTTTACCCATATTCTCGATGTATTCAAACACTCTCTTCCCCAGCTCTATGAAGTCCTTTACCTCGTGCGTACTCTTGGTGAACTCAGCTACATCAGCACCGGCACAGAAAGCTTTCCCAGCACCAGTCAACACTACAACTCTAATGTCTGAGTCTCTCTCAGCTTGCTCGAGAGCTCTATGTAGATCCTGCAGTAGCTCTCTATTGAGTGCGTTGAGTCTCTCAGGTCTATTTAGAGTAACTATAGCTACATTATCCCGCTTTTCGTATAGAACATACTTTAACTCCACGTAACCACCCACACTTACTTATAGGTGTAGATCCCCCTACCAGTCTTCCTACCTAGATAGCCGGCAGCTACAAGTCTCCTAAGCACTGGTGGTGGATGGTATGCCGGACTACCGGTCTCTCTATACAGAACCTCAGCTATTCCGAGTAGAACATCGAGCCCTATGAAGTCTGCCAGCTCCAGAGGCCCCATAGGCCAGTTGTACCCTAACTTCATAGCTGTATCGATATCGTTAGCGGAAGCTACACCTTGGTCTAACAGTCTCAGAGCTTCTAGAATCGGTAATATACCTATTCTATTAGCTATGAAACCTGGACTATCTCGACAAACGATAGGCACCTTCCCCAACCTCTCGGCTAGAGACTTTACAGCACTGACTGTTTCATCTGATGTAAGCATTCCTCTAACTACTTCAACTAGCTTGAGGACCTGCGGTGGGTTGAAGAAGTGCATACCAACTACTTTCTCAGGTCTGCGAGTCACTGCTGCTAGAGCTGTTATACTCAGTGTCGACGTATTACTAGCGATTATCGCGTGTAGAGGTGCTAGTGAGTCTACTTCTTTAAATAACCTCCTCTTAACCTCTAGATCTTCAAATGCGGCCTCTACAACCAAGTCGGCTTCTCTAACTGCTTCCGCGAGAACGACTGTGGTTTTAATTCTAGCTAGAGCTTCTCTAGCTTGCTCCTCTGTAATTCTACCTCTCTCAACTGCTTTCTTGAGACCGAAGGAACCACTCCAGATATTCTCAAGACCTCTCCTAAGGATCTCTTCAGATATATCTACTGCGTAGACTTCGAAACCTGCTTGAGCAAAAACTTGAGATATGCTGGAACCCATTACTCCGAACCCAATTACCGCAATCCGCTTAAACTCGACCAAACTTAAAACCCAAGTGCTACTTGGGAAGAGAAAAATAAGTTAGTAAAGCTACTCAGTGAAGCTGCATCGTGCTTTACTCAGCAATGTGTGATAGAGATCTAGAGAGACTTCGAGAAAACAGTGTGAAATTAAGTCTTCAGAATACTCCGAGTGTTAGACCAGCCACTACACCAGCTATAAAACCCACAGTTGCGAATTCATCGTGCTCGTGACCGAATATCTCTGGTGCGACTTCATGTATAACTACGTATATCATGGCGCTAGCTGATATAGACATTAGGAGTGGAAGTGATGCAGCCGGCTCTATTAGTCCCACGATAGATGTGAGTGCTGAGATGTATTCTGATAGAGCACTTAGAGCACCAACAGCAAAAGCAGCTAGTGTTTTTCCATAGGTAGATGCGACAGCTAGAGATACGATTAATCCCTCAGGTACGTCTTGAATAGCTATAGCTGCGGCAGTTGCTAGACCTGCTTCTAGACTGTATAGAGATGTGGAGCCTACGGCTAGCCCCTCTGGAATATTGTGTATAGCTATAGCTAGACTAACTAGTGTGAGATTTCTACGCCCTCCCTCACGCACTATCCTCACATGGGGAACTAGTGTGTCTAGAACTCTAATTAAAGCGATACCTGCGAAGAAACCAACTAGAGAGAGCCCGAATCCACCGAGTTCTAGAGATGGAGCAAATAGCTCGATGAAAGCTATGTAAGCCATTAAACCAGAGCCGAAGCCTAGTGCGGCATCTATGAATTTCTCATCTAAACTAAACGGTAGAAATACCATTGCGGAACCAGCTAGCGTGGCTATGGTCGGTATTAACCCGAAGAGAGCTACTCTACTCAGCGGTTCTTCAAGCACTCAGTCTCTCCTAAGACAGCTACATCTCTGAAAATATATCTATAACCAAAGAGGCAGAGGGCTTCTTCACGTTCTTCGAGCTATAGGTGAAAGTCTGACTTCACACACCACGTTGACACTTTTATTATCTAGAGCTTCTTAACTATCTTGGGTAGATTAGTTGAAGCTTAAGATTAGAGTCTATATGGAGCTAGCAGTGAAAGTCGGATGGAGAGAGAAAGAAGTCCACGTACCCGGAGACTACAGCACTCTGAGAAAGCTCTTAGAACACGTAGAAGAGTTTAAAGGCTTTCTCAGTGAAGATTTTACTGATAGATTCATTGTTTTAGTAAATGGAGTTAACGCGAGATTGAAGGGAGGTCTAGAAGCACCTATCTCCGATGGAGATACTCTAGACATATTTCCACCCGCTGGAGGTGGTTGAAAAATAGAAGTAGCTTAGTCGATAAAGAACTCAGTCGTAGAAACGTATAGATGGCGGAGACTCAGTGCTAGAGAGGGCAGAAGGTCAGTCCGTGGTAGAATGGACAGTGAGCACATGTTGGACTATTTCCTAGGCAGTCACTTTCATTACTCCAAGTTAGAGCACAGTAGTCAACGAGTTTACATGTAAAGCAGGAGGGCATTTCCCCGAAGCATAGTTTGTAATAGAGTTTTGAGTATTTACTCCTCCAGATATTCAGTAGAGATTCTACGAGTGCGTTTCCGAGAACTACCTCATCTATAGACCTCCCGACACCGAGCACCCGAGTCTCCCACTTTCTCGAGTAGTAGATGCAGGGAGCTACAGCTCCATCAACTCTAATGTAGAGAGCTCCGCTAGCAGCAAATGGGCACTGTCTGAAGGTACCTACCGGTAGGTGAGGTGTAGTAATTCTAACTCCAAATTCGGGATATAGCTTCTTAGCTCTCTCTAGAGATTCATCAAACTTCCTTACGCAGTCGATATCAGTAGCACAATCGAGTTCTCTCTCAACTACGAGTGGGATATAGCTGCTGTAGACAACTTCGTTTACACCGAGGTCTCTAGCTAGCTTAAGTAATTCTCCAGCTTCATGTGGATTTAACCTAGTAACTGTAAATACTATTTTAACGTATGGTTTAGTAACTAGTTCATGTCTCTTAATCTCGATAACTCTCCTCAATCCTTCAACTACATCTGAGAAGATACCTCCAACTCTAATCTTACTGTAGAGCTCTAGTGTAGCTGCGTCAATACTTACTGCTAGCTCATCAACATTTTCAGCAACTACTCTATAGATCTTAGGTAGTTTAAAGCCATTGGTATTTAAGACTACATATAGACCTCGTTTTTTAAGTATCTTCAGCAGGTTCTCGAAGTCTGGGTGGAGAGTTGGTTCACCCCAACCTGTTAGAGTAACTCTCTCGACACCGGAGCTCAAGACGTTCTCCAGAATCCTACCGAAGTCTTCTAGCTTCATATATCTCTCAGCGAAGTTTTTAACACTCCACCGAAAGCAGTGAATACATTTAAACTCGCAGTAGGTAGATACCTCTAAAACAACCTCTCTCGGATGTGAATCATATTTTAACCTGATCGTCCAATCCGCAGTTGAAAACTCGTTCACCTATACTCACCACCAAGTCGATTTAGAGTTCTCTGCCAGTTAAGATGTCTTGGGAAAAGTTTAAAACTCCAGTTCTCATATCTATATGGTGGTATCTCTGCCACTAGGAGGTTATATGGGTAAAATTCTCAGAGTAGATCTGACAAGACAGAAACTCACTGTGGAGTCTCTACCCGAGGAGGTTCTAAGGAAGTGGATTGGTGGTAGAGGATTAGGAGTATACTTAGTATTTAAAGAGGTTAATCCGCAGGTTGATCCATTTAGTCCAGAAAATAAGGCGGTAGTAGCTACAGGGCCTCTCACAGGAATAGCTGGAATACCTTCCTCGGGTAGGTGGTGTTCTGTAACTAAAGCTCCTCTAACCAATACAATCCACGATTCTCATAGTGGAGGTAAGTTCGGTCCTGAGTTAAAGTTCGCAGGTTTCGACGCTATAATTATCGAGGGGGCTTCCGATAAGCCTGTATACCTCTGGATTCACGATGGCAAAGCTGAGATAAAAGATGCTACCCACCTATGGGGTAAAGATGTTTACGATGCTACAGACAGAATACAGGAAGAACTAGCACCTGAAGTAGGTAAGAGTGAAGCTGAGAAGATTAAAGTAGCTCTCATAGGACCGGCTGGTGAGAGACTAGTTAAAATAGCTAACATAATGAATGATAAGAGTAGAGCTGCTGGTCGCGGAGGCCACGGAGCTGTCTGGGGTAGTAAGAAACTTAAAGCTATAGCTGCTAGAGGACACATGAAGCCGCCGATAGCTAATGAAGAAAGGTTCAGGAAGATTGTCGCAAAGTCTATGGAACTCATAAAGAAGTCACCAATAACAAGTGAAGCACTACCTAAATACGGTACAGCTGTCTTAGTTAATGTAATTAACGCACACGGTGCGTATCCAACTAGGAACTTCCAGACAGGTGTAATGCCTACCGCCGATAAAACAAGTGGTGAGACTATGGCTAAAGAGATAGTGGACTGGAAGAAGCAGAAAGAGGAGATCTGTTGGGGGTGTCCGATAGCATGTGCTAGATACAGCAAGATTGAGAAACCACCGTTCACTGGTGAAGGCGGCGGTCCTGAGTATGAGACTGTTTGGGCGTTTGGTGCTCAAACAGGTACTGACGACTTAGCTGCTATATCGAAAGCTAACTATCTCTGCAATGAGTTGGGTCTCGACACAATCTCCATGGGACACATAATAGGGACGTTCTTCGAGCTAGTTGAGAAAGGTAAGATACCTCCAGAAAAGCTGAGAGGTCTTAAAGCTACTTGGGGTAGTGGTGAAGCTCTAGTTGAGCTAACTTGGAGAACAGCTTATCGAAGTGGAATAGGAGATGATCTAGCTGAGGGAGCTGAGAGACTAGCTAGAAAGTATGGAGCACCAGAGCTAGCTATGGTTGTGAGAGGCCAGGAGCTTCCGGCTTATGACCCAAGAGGTGTTCAAGGCCACGGACTCGCATATGCGACCAGCAATAGAGGAGGCTGCCACCTGAGAGCTTACCTGATCGCGCCGGAAATACTTGGAGTGCCTCAGCTACTCGATAGATTTGAGACTAAGGGTAAAGCCGGCTGGGTTAAACACTTCCAAGACGTCTTCGCAACTCTAGATAGCCTCGTAGTCTGCAAGTTCGTTACATTCGCATACTGGTCTGATGTAATGGCTGAGCAGCTATCGGCTGTAACCGGCTGGGATATATCTAAGAACGAGTTCGAGAAAATAGGTGAGAGAATATGGAATGCTGAGAGAGCATTCAACGTTCTAGCCTTCGGAGATGGAGAGAAATACGATACTCTACCTAAGAGACTGCTTGAAGAGCCGATGCCGGAAGGACCGTCTAAGGGACATGTAACTAGATTAGGTGAGATGCTTCCAGACTACTACAGTGTGAGAGGCTGGGTTAGAGGAAGACCGACGAGAGCGAAGCTAGAGGAGCTAGACCTCAAGTGGATAGCTGACAAACTAGCTGAATCGGGATTGCTCTAAATATAACCTATTAATAAAAGATTCTTTTAATTCAAATTATCAACCTCACTTTCTTGGGGATTTTTCATCGCTTGATTTAACATATCTTTGTGAATCTATGGAAGATTCCTAAGTCTACACTCATTATTTACCCTCCCGCAGTTTGAAATATAACTGTCTCTAATCCTATGTCTTCAAGGATTTTCTTGACTTCCAATATTTCTCGAACTGTCGGTCTCCTAGAGACTTTCCTCCTAAATTTTAGGGTTACTCCAACACAACTACCTGGATTTTAGACCTGTGCTATATGCTAAATCCGGTGTCTGAGTACGCTCTATCTGAGTAGCGCTCCCATACGTACTCAGCGGCTCTTCAAGCTGTCTCGCGCGTAGTATTATTTCAAAAATAAGCCGCTGCTTAAGGTGGGTAGATGTGTAGAGATGTTGTAGTGTACTTAAAACTCTTTATACACTTCTACATCTACTGGGGTATCTGTGAAGTCTGTTGGTGTTATAGCTAGTGGCTCGAGGTCCTTCTACGCACCGATATTAATCTACAAAGAAGCTGAGAAGGACTTGGTTGAAGAAGCTCTCGCAGTTGTAAGAGATAGAGTGACTAGGAAGGAGTACTTAGGGATCGTGCGGGGTCTCTCGAAGATAGATCCCCTCCTACCAGCTACACAGAGGTCTGGTGTCGTAGATAACCCTAAGCTAGCTGAAGTAGCGACAAGTGTTCCATTTGAAAATTCCTACATAAAGATATTGGGTGAATTAAGAGATGGAAGATTGGAGCCTCCGAGAGATCCTCCAACACCTAGAAGTGAGATATATCTAGTTGAGTCACCTGAAGATGTAAAGCTAGACCTCGGGCAAGGTCTCGCAGTTGGATCACATAAATACTCAGATATCGAGATACCGCTAGTCCCTATATACCTACCATACCACATAGGCATCGTAGGAGCTACAGGTACCGGTAAGTCCAGATTAGTGAGGGCTTTAGTTGATGAAGTCACAGAGAAAACAGACTGGAAGGTCCTAGTCTTCGACCACTCGGGAGTTGACTACGTGCCCTACTACGGCAAGCAGAGGGTAGTTGATGCTTCACTAGTAATGCCGGACCCGATCACTCTCGGACAACTCATATCTAAGATGATTAGATACGATAATGAAGACCACGTAGTACTCTCAATATACGCGTATATAGCCAACAAGATTAAGCCTAGAGAGCGTGTGAAGACACTTGTAGGTGTGAAGCAGAGTCAGCAGGAGTCTACATGCGATGTAGACATAGTGAAGAATTTCGACTTTACACACGTCGAGAAGTTGATGATTAAGATAGACTGGGATGTGAATTCATTCGTTAGCTGTATCGAAGAAGTTGGTGAAAGATTTAACGTAAGAGAGTCAACTATAGCTAGAGTAGAACTTATGCTTAGAACTTATGCTAGAAAGTTTGTGAATTCTCTAGGGAAGAAAAAACTGACTACAGCAGATATAGTCGATAGAGTTTTTTCGGAGAGATTAGTGGTAGTAGACCTCAGCACTGTTGAGCTAGTTGTTAGGAGATATATAGTTAAGTCAGCTATCGATAAGCTCTGGGAGATAGTTGACGAGAGAGGTGAGAAACCTAGAACACTGGTTGTTATCGATGAAGCACATAACTATGCTTGCTACCAGTGTAAGGACTCTCTTGAATCGATAGAGAGAACAGCTAGAGAGGGTAGAAAGTGGGACATAGGGTTGGCGCTATCTAGTCAGAGAGTAATAGACTTCTCCACAGACGTGAGAAACAACGTAAACACTTACTTCTTCAGCAGACTGCAGACGCCGGGTGACTTCGATAACCTCAAAGGCGTGTTAGACCTAGGTGGTATAGGTGCTGACTCGATATCTGCTCTAGGAGTTAGAGAGTTCTTTTTCGCTGGTCTCGGTAACCCCCTCAAGCTCCCCATACTGATTAAGGTGAGAGAAGTTGGGGAATCAAGTCCCGCAGGAGGTAACGTCAATAACTGAAGGTGCGTTAGGTGTAGCACCAGAGATAGTTGAAGCTGCTGTAGATAGCGTAGTCGGCAAGGTAAGTAGAATAGTTTCGACATCAATTATAAATCTGGCTACTGAAATAAGAAAGAAGCTAATATCAGAGAATAGAATAGGGAGGGTTAGCTCTGCTTCAGATTACTGTTATCTAGCTGTTGATTCAAGCTATACTTCACCATCACTCGAGCTACTTGGAGGTCATCTAGGATTCATCTTCGTGGCGAGTGTTATGTACGGAAGAAACTGCTATCCAGATGTAGGTCCGGAAGTCAAGGCATACATAACCTACGACCCAACCCGCGATCTAACGACACTGGAGGCTAGGAGGTTGGAGAAGGAGAGAGCTCTTGAAGTCTTAAAGAAGAGATTGAGCGGTGAGTTACACTTCGACCTTCTAGTCGTTGACGGCGATATCGTACCTAGAGTATCACCCAGACTTCTCTCGAGTTCTAGTGAGGAGTCTGAGATTGCGAGAAGGCTCATAGAGCTCGCAGACTCGGTGGTCTCGGAGGCTGAGAGAGCTGGAGTGCCTGCGGTAGGCGTTTTAAAGAGAAGTTACTCTAGAGACGCTCTAGCGATTTTAAATCACTACCTAGATGTTAGACTTAGTGATAGAGCTTTCATGACGTATGTTTTAGAGCCTGGAGAGTTTTTCGTTATAGGTGACTTCAAAACTATAGCTTCAGCATATAGAGACATAGTTAAAGAGTTTAAACACAAATTCCCCAGGGAGATTACTTCTGCTACGTATAGACTTCAGTGGCTTGAGGGAATGCTTGCACGTTCTAGAGCAGCTAGTAAAATGAAGATGGCTCTCTATAGACCGGCTTCAGCGATCTCCAGCTTCGCCGTTAAGATAGAATACTACTCGAGTAGTGTGAGCGATGAAGAATTAATCTCGAGCTTAGTTTTTACGACTGAGTCTACAGGGTTCCCAGCACCTATAGACTACGCAGATGCTTTAACTCAAATATCGAGTGATTTCCGCTATACTGTTTACCAGATACTGCTTCAGAGGATTAGTGAAGTAAACTTAGAAGTAGCTCAAAAACTGTTCTCGTTAGTGAACCCACAAAAACTCGGAGTTCTTGGTCTTAAGACATAGATTTCTAGTAGAGAGAGCTATAAGATACTATACGTTAATAATCACACTCTAGCAACGCGTTCAGTATATGTGAAGGGGTTAAGTAAGTGGTTAAGAACTTTTATATATCTACGTCTGTGTAGAGTTTCGGTGACTTAATGCCTAGAGAAGGCAATATCCCACTCGGAGTATTCATAGGTCTCTTAGTCCTACTGGTTCTCGGCTGGATACCTATACTCGGACCTCTACTTGCGGGAATAGTTGCGGGACTTGTTGCTAGAGGTGTTCTGAGAGGTTTTATCGCAGGATTCATAGTTGGACTTCTTGGAGCAATTGCTGTAGGCATACTGCTAGCCCTAGTTGGAGCAGTTTTTGGAGGTATCGTTGGAGCACTAATCGGTTGGATTCTCGGATTTGGAGGCACATTTATGCTGACTTTCGGTATAGCCGTACTAGCAGCAATAGGAGGTCTAATAGGTGGAGCTATTAGAAGCTGAATCGGGGCTAGCACATTCTGTAGTACTTAACCTTACGTGCTCCTCTCGATCTAATTTCCACGCAGATTTCACCTCTCTCCTCCATCGAGCTCATGACTTTGTATATTCCGCGAAGTGTGTAGATGGGGAGTTTCTTCCATACTTCGTAAGCAGTAGCTTCTCCGTAGCTCTTTAAGACCTGAAGTATTTCTCTACGTACATTTGTATTTCTAGTATTACTACGTACAAGAGACCTGAACCCCATTGTTACTATAGCTAGTGAATTACTGAGAATATCTGATAGAGTGAATGCTAGAGCCGAGAGTGGTTTAATTACGAAGCCCTTCTTACACAACTTCAAAAGAGATCTAAGTACTTCATCTCGCTCTATTTCGTAGACCTTTACATATCTAGCTAGGTCTAGTGGAAAAGAATTCTTAGAGCCTTTAATAAAGACAGCGGCTACTTCATAAGGAATATCTAGACCTATTTCCTCTAGGTCCTTGAACCCCTTCCAGATAGAGAAAGCTAGGAGACCAGTTTTAGCCGGAACTACTACTCTATCGACACCTACTTTCCTCTCGTAGATTTCGAACGATATAGTTTTAAGTCCCTCGATTGTTAGCGGATTAACGTAGCTTAGATAGCTTTCTCCCAAGCTACTACTCTCTAAACTTAAAGACACACCCTCAGCTCTCGATAGCACAGCTATATCGGAGTAATCTAGAGATAGTGGGTCGTCAACTAATATCTCGACCTGGAGAGCTCCATCGAGATAGTAAGCTAGAGAGTATGTGAAATCTTCCTCAAATCTCACTCTAACTCTATCAATACCGCTCGACAATAGGTAGCTAGATATAATAGATGAAGCTCTATCTGCATATGTACCAGTAGGATTGAAGCGCTCATTCTTGACTAATACCCCCATGACCTTGTTGATCGGTGTTAAACCCTCACCTCTCGAGATAGTCTTGGAGATCTTAGGTAGTTGAAATCTATACCTCCATATACCGGGATAAGACTTATCTACACTAAAAGACTTATCTGAATACTTAAAGATGGTTAGACCTCCGCAGCTGGGGCATCTGAATACTACTCGTTTAAATACTCTGCCGCATCTAGCACAAACAAGAACATGTTCTGCTTCACACAGCATAGACAGCTATCTCTTAGCCATAGATAGTAGGTACTCATAGATCTTCAAGTCTCCAGACAGCTCTGGGTGAAATGTTGTCGTAAGTAGATTTCTCTCGATAGCTACAGCACCCACCTTACCTGAGCTATAGTGATCTACGTAGGCCAGGATCCTGGCCTCACCCCAAGCTTCAACTATTGCGGGAGCCCTTATGAAGATAGCTCTAACTTTCCCAACACCGTCAACATAGACGTCTGTCGTAAACGACTCTCTCTGCCTACCGAAAGCATTCCTAACTACAGCTATATCCATCAAACTCAGGAGGAACTGACCTGTCTCACCGACAACTCTATCAACAACTCTCTTAGCTAGAATTATAGCACCAGCACATGTTCCCATTATAGGAATTCCTCTCTCAGCAAGATCGACTATAGCTGCGTCTAGTCCCTTAACCCTCATTAAGCTACCTATAGTTGTTGACTCACCTCCGGGGATTACGAGAGCATCTACATCACTTAAATCTCTAGCTGATTTCACAACTACAGGCTCAACTCCACTTAGTTCTCTAAGTGCTTGTATGTGCTCTAGGAAGTCTCCTTGAACAGCTACTACTCCTACTTTAACCATATCACACACCTCTGGTCTGCATTAGCTCCTCAGGCTTCAAAGTCTTAACGTCTATTCCAAGCATAGACGCTCTCTCAGATACCATCCTCTGTGCTTCTACAACAGTCTCAGGGTCGTCGTAGAACGTAGTTGCCAGCACTATAGCTCTAGCTCTAGCTTCTGGGTCAGCACTCTTAAAGATTCCCGAGCCGACGAAGACACCGTCTGAACCTAGCCACATCATGAGAGCTGCGTCAGCTGGTGTCGCAATACCGCCAGCTGCGAAGTTAACTACAGGTACTCTACTGAGTTTAGCTGTGAGAACCACTAGCTCGTAGGGTGCGTTATTCTCTTTCGCGTAGATCCAGAGGCCCTCTAGATAGCCTGACTCGTAGTACCCTCTCAGAGTAGCTATATCTCTAACTACAGCCTTCATATGCTTTACAGCTTCTGCTACATTTCCAGTCCCAGGCTCTCCCTTAGTTCTAATCATAGACGCTCCCTCGTAGATCCTCCTCAAAGCTTCCGGTAGACTTCTAGCACCATTAACGAACGGTGTCTTAAACTCCCATTTATTGATATGCACCTTGTCGTCTACAGGTGTCAGAACCTCACTCTCATCTATTAAGTCTACACCTATTTCTTCGAGTAGTCTTGCTTCCTCTCTATGGCCTATTCTACACTTAGCTGAAACAGGAATTGTTATAGTCTCCATGACATTCTTAATGACGTCTAAACCAGCTGTTCTAGCTACACCACCAGATGTTCTCACATCGTAGGGGAGTTTATCTAAAACCATAACTCCGACAGCACCAGCATCTTCAGCTATCTCAGCTTGCTTCTCGTTTGTAACATCCATTATAACACCTCCTTTAAGCATAGAGATAAATCCTAGCTTAACTAAAGTGCTTCCAACCTCTATCGCAGGGTTATTGGGAGCCGCTGTAGAGTACTCACTTCTAGCTCTATCTCTAGCTTCCAGTAGCTGGTAGATGAGGTCTCTCAATTTCTCGATATAGACATACGAATCTACGAGTTTAAACACTGTCTCACCACCGATAGATCTCAACACTAAAAATAACTGTTATTGAACGTTCAATACTGAAACATAGGTAAACCCTTGAAAATTAGTGCACACACTGTCTAGTTAACTATTTAGCCCTACATAAACACAGCTGAACCAGGCTTTATAGCTACTTAAAAAGACATAGTAGGGTGAGTTATAGAGAACTCACTACTACTAGTGGTAGCTTTATCTATAGCACTATCTATACTTACTTTAGTCTACTCCCGGAAGATGTTGATCTACAGTAGGTCCTCAAAGGCGGTATTAGCAATTAAGAAAATTCTGGTGACTTCAGATAGCGGTATATCTCTGCCTGGACATACTGAAGGAGAACTCGGCAAGGTTTACGTATCGACTCACAGTAGAAGAAGTCGCCGCACAGTGGTAGGGTTTTCAGCTATCTCAAAGATATCTCTCAACTATGTATCCTATAGGGATCTGTGCTTCAGCAGCTACCTACTAGCTCTAGACGCGGGAGGGTCCGGCTACCTTGAGGCACCGGCTATTAGAGTGATTTCAGAGCAGTATAGAAACACGTTTATAGTTTGTTTAAATCCGCTAGTTACTCCTAGACTCACTAAGCGAGTTGATGTTTTTGAAGATGCGTCGCTAGCGGAAGGTGTGGTAGAGTTAGTTAGCGGATACTATCAAGCTAGAGCTACTTCACTGCGGCACGACCTTCCCTCGTGGAGACTCGTGTACGACGCTGGGAGAGGAATCTATAGAATCGTGAAAGAGCTAGGAGAGAGTGTGAGAGTTGGAGAGGTTCGTGTAGAAGTCTGCGTTAAGCCGTTGAAATACTTACCGACTAAGATATGTGCAACTATAGTCAGGTCTGATAAGCTAGGTCTTGAAGAGTGGGGTAGACTTGAGGGATTAACTAAACTAAAGATACTGGTTTTCCATAAGGATAGCATCGACCTCTTCAAGCTATCTAGAGAAGTAAACCTAAGTAAATACCCCCATATCTCCGGGTACTCAGAAGGCTTAGTCAGTGTTAAATTAGTTCTTGAGTCATCTCCCACCCGGAGGGTTGAGAGAGAGGAGATACTATAGTATGTTTACTTCCTGGTTTTCTTCACATACCGGTCCATAGACGAGTAAGATACAGCTAGTAGTGGGAGAAGTGCTGAGGTAGTTAGAATTGCTGAGCCAGCAACAGTTAGTATATAAGACCCTGACACATCTCTGATTATACCCCCTATTGAGGGACCAACTATAGATGAGAGCATCACCACTGAGATCTGCAGACCTAGAGCTTTCCCAATGCTTTCTCCTCCAAGCAGTACTGGAATAATGACCATGTGGACAACCGGCTCCCCACCAAATGCGAAAAGCCTCAGTAAGAGAGTTAGTATAGCTAGCCAGCTATTTAAACTACTCAGATATACTGTAGCAAGAGATGAAAACACCTTAGTGAGGTAGAGAATGAAGATCGTAGTTAAAGTATGTGTTTTAGCTGCTAGAAAACCCCAGAAGAATCCACCAATACTCTGTAGAACTCCAGCAGCACTCATTACGGCTGGGGTATATACTAGTATACATTCCCCTCGTGAGATCCCTGAGTGAACACATATTTCAGAAGCTATAGGTGCTAGATAACTCAGTATAGCGATCGATGATGTAGCAATTAGAAATATCGAGACCAGCATGATTGAGTAGATTCTCCATCTAGAGCTACTGATAGCATTACTGGTTCGAGTACTCTGTGGTTTAACTCCTCTGTATGCGACTGCACATATACCTAGTACGAGTGTAGTGATAAGTGAAGCTATTGAGTAGGTTTCAATAGGGCCTACATAGGGTATCAAGCGCGTAATGAGTGGTGACCAAAATGTGAGAGCCATATATGAGCCGGTCTGCGCTACTGCTAAAGCAAGCTGAGGGCTAGACTTGATGGACTTCATAACAGTTGGATTAACAGAGGTAACTACTGAGGGAAAGACAAAGCCGGCAGCTACAGCAGCAGCATACCAGAACCAAATGGCTTCACCCCACGGTCTAGACTTCATGAAAAACGCGAGAACTCCGGAAGCAGTCTGCGATACTGCGCCGATCGTGAGAGGTATTGATGGACCTCTTTTATCGTAGATAGCTCCGAAGAGAGGTGAAGTCACTACACCAACACTGCTCGCTACTGCGATGTATGCTGCTATCTGAAATACACTCTCTACTCCATAGACATCCATGAGGTATTGATAGAAAACAGAAATGGTATTCCTCCAGCCGACAGCTAGTAGAGAAATCATTCCAATTAACACGTAGATATAGCGTGCGCTATTCATTATATATACCTCACTAAACACTACTCGAAGAAAATAAGTTCACTGTGTAGTATTGCTTCTTAAACATCTGAAACAGCTGTAAAACCGCGGGTTTCCGGTGTGATAGCGCTAACTCACACATTTCTCTCACATGTAGTTGGAGCTTTTTCTCAGTTAGCATATCTCTGAGATATAGTTGGTTATGTAGCACAGTTACGATAGGTATTAATTTAAATCTAAGTAACTACTCTGGAGATTGAGTTGGAGCTTCTTAGAGGTATACACATAATTAGGGGAGAAATATCCAACATGTATCTAATAGACACAGCTACCGAAATTCTCTTAGTCGATGCAGGCATACCTAGTGACTCAGAGAAGGTGCTTTCGTATGTAAGTGCTTTAGGGAAGAAGATAGATGCTATATTCGTAACTCACGCACATTGGGACCACGTTGGAGGCCTCAAGTACTTGAAGGAAGCAACAGGTGCTAGAGTTGTAGCACACCGAGACGAAGTTCCGTACATCCATGGTGATATACCTGGAAGAAGGAAGTTCGAGCCTGTTGACGTAGATATGGTGGTTGAAGATGGGAGTGAGTTGTTCGGTCTTCTAGTAATTCATACTCCAGGACATACCTCAGGGAGTTCCTGTCTCCTGGATAGAGAAAGGAAAGCTCTCTTTGTAGGAGACCTTGTATACGAAGAGAGTGGGGTTCTACATGAAATGTACCACCACTACTCGCGAGACCCGCAGGAAAATAGAGAATCGATAATTAAGCTACTTAATTACGACTTCACCCACATATTTCCAAGTCACGGAAACCCCATACTTTGGAGAGGTAGAGAGATTTTAGGGTCGCTAGTTAAAAGCTTTCAGTTACATTAGATTGAATACTCTACAACTTTTAGTATAGAGTCTAAATATTTTTAGTTATGTGTTCCATGAACTAAGTATTGCAGCATATACTTCGGTTCGGGTCTGGTAAAGAGATAGTGGAATTCATAGCTGAGTATAGGTCGAACGGCTGGGTCTCCACACCCGTATCCGCCGCAACCTTAACGATAACACTTATTCCGTCCTTAGAGATAGATAGAGTGTTTAAAGCATATGGTTACATGACCTGATCAAAGCAGTTTTGTGAAGCTCTAGCGGCTTTTCGATGAATACTAACAGCACAAGTAGGACTAGTAGCACTTGTAGCAGCAGGATAGGGAACAATGGTCTGGGTCTTCTTCACGGTCTACTTCTTGCCTAATGATAACGATTGGTTTACTAAGATTGCTGAAACCTCTATGGAAGAAGAGTTTGTGGATTAGAGCTTAGCGTAGTAGAATACGTACACTCTAATACTGAAGTTAAGGTGGGTGTTCTTATATAGCAACTACTCGCTTTAGATAGAACGTGAAGCTCTTTTACCTAGGAAAACGTAGAGTTTATATGTCTGTATGAGGAGCTACTGTGGTGTTAGTACATGGTTAGACTTATGGTGAAAGATGCTCTGCTATCAGCTTTCGGTGGAGAGTCTATGGCGCACACTAGGTACTTAATATTTGCTGACGCAGCTAAGAGAGAAGGCTTTAAAAACGTAGCCAGACTCTTCGAGGCTATAGCCTACTCTGAGCTAGTGCACGCAACCAATCACTATAGAGCTCTCAGAGAGTATAAAGATGAAGCTAAGGTCTACTCTGGAACACCTATCGGTCCCGGGAACACTAGTAAGAACCTTGAGCTAGGGTATATGGGGGAGGAGTACGAAGTAAACGAGATGTACCCTGTTTTCCTGGAGATAGCTAAGTACCAGGGGGAGAAAGAAGCTGAGAGAAGCTTCCACTACGCATACATGGCTGAGCAGATACACGCAAAACTCTATAGAGAAGCTAAGAACTACGTAGACAGAGGTGAAGACTGGCCTCTAGAAGGAAAAGTGTGGATATGCCCTGTCTGCGGGCACACTTACGTAGGTCCTGAACCACCTGAGAAGTGTCCTATATGTAACGTACCTAAAAACCTATACAAAGGCTTCTGAGTTCATACAGATTTTTTCACTAAGTAGTTATATGCTAGTAGAGTGTGCAGTGCCGTTCCTTTCCACAGAACTTCTTCATCGACATCGAACTTCGGGTGGTGGTGTGGGTATATCACGCCTTTACTCTCGTTTTTCACTCCAAGTATTATGAAGGCACCCGGCACCTTCTGTAGGTAGAAGGAGAAGTCTTCAGCACCCATACTCATAGGTGCTTCAGATACTGGACCAAGCTTACCTGCTATAGCTAGAGCGAATTCAGCTAGCTCTGGAGTATTCACTACCGGTGGGTACGGTGTTCCAATTACTTCAACACTTCCTTCGCAGTCCCAAGCAGCTGAGTAGTGTTTAACGACTTTCTCTATTCTCTCAAGTACTCTATCTCTAACAGACATATCGAAAGCTCTTATAGTACCGTATATCTCGACAGCATCCGGTATTACGTTGCCCGCTCTACTTGCTTCAAATCTAGGTGTTGAGACAACTAGAGGAGTAAACGCATCTATATTTCTCGAAACTATCTTCTGGATGGCGTTGTATATATCTGCAGCTGGTACTGTAGGGTCTCTAGTTAGCTCTGGATGTGCCGCATGTCCTCCGAGTCCCTTAATTTTAATTAAGATAGATGTTGATGAAGCATTTGCAGGCCCTTTTCTAGTTGCTATAACACCAGATGGAAGCTCAGACCAGACGTGAAGTCCGAAGATCGCGTTTACACCGTCTATAGCACCTTCTTCAACTATTTTCTTAGCTCCAGCACCTCCTTCCTCAGCTGGTTGAAATACTAGCTTAACCGTGCCTACTAGCTTCTCTCTCATAGCTGATAACACTCTAGCAGCTCCAAGAAGCATAGCTACGTGAGCATCGTGACCGCAGGCGTGCATCTTACCCGGGACTTTCGACTTATAGGGCACATCGTTTTCCTCCTGTACGGGGAGAGCATCCATATCGGCTCTAAGAGCAACTACTCTGCCCTCTCCAGACTTTAGAACTCCGATAACTCCTGTGTCAGCCGCTCTATAGACTTCAAAACCCAGTTTCCTTAATTCATCTTCAACCAGTTTAGATGTTCTATACTCCTCAAATCTCAACTCGGGGTGTGCGTGAATATTCCTTCTAATATCGATTACGTAGCTACTGAGGGATTTAGATAGTTCAACAATACGTTCCTCCACAGGATCTAAACTCAATTTAATCACACATGCAGGTATTACTGCACATAGATAAATACTTTGAGGAGCTACAGCTCTGACACTACTGTGTACCTGCTTTGAAGATTGTGAGATAATTAGAAAGGTTATTAACTTCTTGAAGCAAGTATATGTGGGAGTCAATATGTCTTTGGGTCTTATTAAACACGCTAGAGATATTGAAGAAAAAGCTATGAATTCCTATACACACAGTGTTGGAGTTCTAAGGCTTTACGGAATGAATGTTGAAGATATTAAAGAAGTCATAGAGAGAGTCTCTATAGAGACAGCTATCCATAAAGAGATAATGATTGGAATGCTTAGAGCATACGAAGAATCTCTAGAGAGAGTGCTAGCGTCTATGAGAGATATTGAGACTATTACACCAACTAAAGCTGAGAAAGCTATTCTAATTCAAGTTCTGAAGGAACATTTAGCTATTGAGAGCGATATGATTGAGATATATAGAAGACTTGCTCAAGAGCTTAGATACCCTGTTCTAAAAGCTATTGCTGAAGCTCTAGCAAAGAATGAGGAAGAACACCATAGAGCGATAAGTGAATTAATTAAGAAATACGAAGGAAGTCGGTAAAGTAGTTGTCTCTGATGCAGGTAATGCCAACTTTATCTCTCGCTACATGCATAGTGGGGTAGCTATGAAGTGCCCATTCTGTGGGTATGAGGGCAAATTCGAAATCGCAAAAGAGTGGAAGTTCAGATTCTACTTAGTTCGCAGAGCTAAGTGTCCTAAATGTGGTGGAATATTCAACTACTATAGTGGTGTAACATCTGGGGGAAAGCTATCTGAGTTTGTAATTAGAGTAAGACCTAGAAAGCGAGATAGTAACTGACTTCATTTTCATGAAGTAGACATCTTCGAATTAAATTAAGCAGGGTATTTTTCCCTAAAGTCTAGAGGTAGTAAAGGCTTATTTGATGCTGTAAATTTTCATAGTGGTGATATATTGAGATTTGGAGTCTACGGTTTTGGAGCTATTGGGAGACTAGCTTCCAGACTAATCTTAGACCGTGGTCACGAGTTAGTAGCTGTTGTCGATATAGACGAGAGGATAGTGGGGAAAGACGTTGGTGAAGTCCTCGGTAAAGGTAGTCTAGGGGTTGAAGTCACTAAAGACATCAGTGAGCTAGTAGATGCTGATGTAGTTATTCACGCAACTGGTTCCTATCTAGATAGAGTCTTCGACCAGATAGCCTCTGTAGCTAGAATGGGAGTACACGTAGTATCTACATGTGAAACTCTCTCCTACCCATATTACAGACACCCAGTTCTCGCATTAAGACTGGATGAGATCGCGAGGTCTTTCGGAGCTGTTGTAATTGGAACCGGTATAAATCCCGGATACCTACTCGATACACTAGTAGCTGTTCTAGCAGCTTCAGTTCCAACAGTTAAGAGAGTTAGAGCTGTGAGAAGCTTAGATGCGGCTAAAAGAAGAGAACCATTTAGAAAGAAGATAGGTGTTGGTGAAGACCCAAAGCTAGTTGAAGAGAGAATCTCGAGAGGAGAGATAACCGGGCACGTTGGGTATGCGGAATCGGTCTATTTAATAGCACTCGCAGGTGACTTAAATCTCGCAAAAGTTGTTGAACATCAGAGTGCTATTCCCGCTGTTGAAGACGTTGAGTCGGCCGGTATCAAAGTCCTCAGAGGGATGAATAGAGGTATTAGAGGATATGGAGCTGGCTACGTAGGGGATAGAGAGGTAATTAGAGTTGAGTTTGAAGCATACGTAGGTGCTCCAGAGTACGAAGAAATAGAGATCGAAGGTTTGGAGTACTCCGTCAAGTGGAGGAGTACTGGAACACCGGGAGATCTTGGAACAGTTACAGTAGCTCTCAATGTAGCTGAGAGAGTTCCCTACATGATGCCGGGACTCAGATTCATGACCGATATGCTTCCGTTTAAGATAAGATTCACTAGGGGTTAGCTCTTGCTAGAGTACTCCGCTATTGAGAGTAGAATCAGCAGTCTCCTGCCTCAGCTCGAGCATGAGTTTACTGTAAAAACACCTAGAAGTAGGGAGGTCTTCGAGAAGTCGAGGAGGGTTCTACCGGGTGGTGTAACTTACGCGATTAGATACTTCAAACCCTATCCACTCTATATAGAGCGAGCTGGGGGAACTAGAGTCTGGGATGTAGATGGTAATGAATATGTAGACTACTGGATGGGACACGGAACACACATACTTGGACACTCACCGAAGATCGTCACTGATTCTGTGAGAGAAATTCTGAGCAGTGGGACACACTTCGGCTACGAAAATCCCTACGCAGTAGAGTACGCTGAGCTACTAGCTAGAGTTGTGCCTGGACTCGAAAAAATTAGATTCACTAATAGTGGTACTGAAGCCAATATGTACACACTCAGACTAGCTAGGTCGTTCACAAAGAGAAAGTACGTAGTTAAGATTGAAGGTGGTTGGCACGGGGGGTATGATGTACTACATACTTCAGTTACACCACCTTTCACTGGACCAGAGTCTACAGGACTCCCGGAGGAGTACTTAAGGTACACACTCTCAATTCCATACAACGACGTAGAAGCTGCTGAAGAAGTATTGAAGAGGTATCCAGTTGCAGCGGTTTTCGTGGAGCCTGTTTTAGGTGCTGGAGGCTGTGTAGAACCTACCGGCAACTACCTCAGGGAATTGAGAGAGCTTACCTATAGATACGGCTCACTACTAGTATTCGATGAAGTGATTACAGGATTTAGACTAGCGCCTGGTGGTGGTCAGGAATACTTCAATGTCAGAGCTGACTTAGTGGTCTTAGGCAAGATTATTGGTGGGGGCTTCGCTGGTGCTGGAGCATTCGGTGGTAGCTCAGATGTTATGGAGTTGATAGACCACCTCAAGTATCCCGATCCAAGATTGAGAGCGTTTCACGGTGGAACCTTCGTAGGCAACCCAGTCAACATGATTGCCGGCTACACTCTAGTTAAATACCTAGCTGAGAATAGATCTCTCTATGAGACAGCGAATTCTCTCTGGAGTGAGTTTAGAAGAAGTATCGATAAAGTTTGCGAAGAATATGGAAGAATCTGCTGGTCTACAGGAGCTGGGAGTATGGTCGGCATACACTTCACCAGACTTAAACCGAGAAATGCTAGAGAGGTCTACGAACACAGGTGGAGTAAAACAGTAGAACACGCTTACCACCTATACTCGAGACTAAATGGTGTGCTATACATCAGTGAGAAATTGGTGCACTTGCTGCCGTCACTACTTCACTCAAGGAGTGAGGTTGAGTTATTTAAGGCTACATTCGAGAGCTTTCTCACTAGAATACTTAAGAGCTAGAGAAATGTCTCCAACACATTTTTAGAAAAACTTCTGATGTTAGAGTTATTTAACTCAAGATACTAGATACTTCTTAAATTGATTAACATATGTACTTGGTGAGCTAAGTGAGTACACAGGAAATAGCTAAACTTAAGAAGCTAGAAAATGGAGTTATAGGAATGGAAATCACTCTACCCAACTCCCCACCGCTGGTACTCCTTATAGGTAGGAGAGCATTCGTTGCGTGTGGTTACTTAAACATAGAGCTAGCAGAGAAACTAGGTGTTCCCTGTATCCGCGTAACAGGTGTAAAGAGCGTAGAAGACGTATTAGAGAAGGAAATTACTGAAGCTACCTCTAAAGCGCGAGAACTCGGCATTCAGCTAGGACTTAAAGTAAGAGACGTGTTGAGCAAGCTGTAGTAAGTGTTTTCTCTACACACTCATCTCTAAACTTATTTTAACCTCGCATAAACCAATAGTAGGTTCTCCATCTAAAACTCAGTTCTATGTGAGTGAGCCTGCATCGTCGAGATGTAGTAGACGGCTAGTGTAGACACAATATAAGTTTTAGATATTCTAATGTAGATTGGGTGCCACTTTGAGAGCTGCATTATTGACTAATAGCATAACTGATTTAATTGGTGATACTCCACTTGCTAAGTTAAGGAGTATATCTCCTCCCAATACTAATATATATGTTAAACTAGAGTACTTAAATCCAACGGGTAGTCATAAAGACAGAATAGCTCTATATATGGTAAAAGATGCCGTAGAGAGATACGGACTAAAGCAAGGTGATGTAGTTGTTGAAGCTTCTAGCGGTAACACAGCTATATCGGTAGCTTTCGTCTCCAAGAACCTCGGGTTGAAACCGGTAATAGTTGTTGATGAAGAAGCGAGCTCGGAAAAAATCTCTATGCTCAAGCTTCTAGGTGCTGAAGTTCTCTATGGGAGTAGTGACCCAACATCACCTCGCAACTACGTTAGAATTGCTGAAGCTGTAGCAAGAGAGAGAGGTGGTGTATTTCTAAATCAGTACGAGAATCCGGATAACATTAGAGCTCACTATGAGACTACAGCTAGAGAGATCTGGCGGTCTCTCGGAGAGAATATCACGGCTTTCGTTATGGGTGTAGGAACCGGCGGTACGATAACTGGTGTAGGAAGATTTCTCAAGGAAAAGTCTCCGAAGATCAAAGTCATCGCTGTAGTTCCAAAGGGTGCTAGAGTCGTTGGAGGACCGGGTACCGAGGTTATCGATGGACTAGCTTCTAAAAACGTCTACCGGAATTTCGATAGAAGCATTGTTGACCTCATTGTCGAGGTTTCTAGAGCGGAGTCTATAGAGATGGCTAGAAGACTGGTGAACGAGGAAGGGGTAATGGCCGGTATATCTGCTGGTGCTAACGTATATGCGTCACTACTAGTGGCTAAGTCCCTACCACCGGAGAGTACTATAGTTACTATAGCTCCTGACTCAGCCTTCAGATACCTCAGTGTCTTACTGGAAAAGTAGGATATGTCGGCAGGTATTTACATGAGCTCTACTTTCTCCTACTTTCTTTAATTTCTCTCGCGTAGTACTCTATCGACATCTTTAAAATATCTGTAACAGAAGCTTTAATACCGAGTTTTCTAGCTAGGTTAATTGAAGCCTCTAGAAGCTCACTCTCAGCTGCGTCTCCACTCTTGAGTTCTCTAACTGATAGTGCGATAAGTGTTTCTGCCAGTGACCATGGGTAGAAGATCCAAATCCACTTCTCTAGTTTCTCTGCGTAGTAGTCTGGTGTTACTACCGACGTCGGCTTTAAATGAAGTACTGCTGTTCTTATCTCTCTTGGAGCTAGCTTGGAGAGTTCGCGGAGAGCTACCTCCAGAGTTTTCCCCGTATCTGCGACTTCATCTACTAGAAGCACTCTCTTATTCTCGATCTTTCCCTGAGGCAGTTGCTCTATTACTGGGACTGGATATAGTTCCTCTGCTATACCCCAGTGTTTAACTCTTACAGCGTAGAAGGAGTCTACGTTTAGTATATCACTAACAACTAATGCTGGAACTACTCCTCCCCTCATAATAGAGACTACAGCATCAGGTCTATACCTAGAGTTAGCTATTTTCTTCGCTAGGCGATAGCATAGTTGAACTGCTTTTTTCCACGTTACGTAAACTACTTCCGTCACAGCGAGCCCTCAAAAATATAATTTCAACATATTAAACTTTACGACTTCGAATATATGCGAGCGCCGTAGATTTTATTTTATTTTGAGTAAAAACATTAGGGTAGAGAAATGTTCGACCCAGCTAGATTTGTAGAAGAAGAAGTAGAGAAGTTAAGGAAAGCACATGGAAGAGCTGAGAGAGTGTTAGCAGCTATTAGTGGTGGTGTCGATAGCGTTACATCTGCTGTACTAGTTAGAAGAGCTCTAGGAGGAGTTGTGAGAGCTATATACATAAACACCGGGTTCATGAGGCTTGGAGAAGAGAGAATTGTTGCAGATAGCTTGAAGGGTCTTATAGATGTAGACATAGTAGATAGATCTGAGCGATTTTACAGAGCGATTCTCGGTCTAGGAGATGCTGAAGAAAAAAGAATAGCGTTTAGAGACGTATTCTACAGAGTTCTAGCTGAGCTAATTAGAGAGTATAGATGTGACTACCTAGTTCAAGGAACTATAAAAGCGGATATAGTTGAGACAGTTGGAGGTGTTAAAACACAGCATAACGTACTTAGTGAAGAGCTGCAGAGAAGCTACGGAGTCAAAGTAATTGAACCGCTAAAAGAACTCTACAAGCACGAAGTAAGAGAGGTAGCTAAATATCTGGGAATTCCCGATTCCATAGCGAAGAGACAGCCGTTTCCGGGACCTGGACTTCTCGTGAGAACTGTAGGTATGTTCACTCTCGAGAAGCTGGGAGTAGTTCAGAAAGCTACGAAAGTAGTTGAAGACCTCTTGAGTAATGCGGGAGCCAGCCAGTACTTTGCTGCTGTGTGGGAGTATGAGGTAGGAGGACTGAACACTCTATGTCTTAGCTCCGGTAGGTGTCTAGAGTTCTACAAGTTCAAGACTCTAGGCACTGGAGTTAGAGATGGGAAGAGGATCTACGCTCCTGTAGCCCTCGTTAAGCAGTCTGTAGACCTCAGCGAGAGTGAGATATCTGAATTTACAGAAAGAGCTGGAGTTTCGAGACTAGTAGCTCTACTTACTGAGCGTAGTAGCGGTAAGTACTTTGTCTCAGTAAGAGCTATAGGTACTCTAGACTTCATAACAGCTAAAGTCGTTGTGCCGTCACCTGATATACTATCTAGAGTAGGTTCTCAAATACTCGAGATCGATAAAGTTAAGGCGGTGGGATTCGATATAACACCGAAGCCTCCGGCTACTATAGAGTACGAATAGCGTTAGTGCTTCTCTCGATTAAGTGATGTCTCTTTGATTACGTGCTTTAGCTATGCTTCAAACATATTTCCGAGATGTCTTAGGTTAGGCCAGGCGAGAGTGTTTTAAATAAACTCCTAGTTGGTTTATGTAGGTGGCTCATAGTGAGAGTAGTTGGTGTAGATCCGGGTACTAAGACTTTCGACGCTGTCGTAGTTGAAGAGGGAAAAGTAGTTCTTGAGGAAAGCTTTGAGACATTTGAAGTAGCTAGAAATCCCGCAACACTAGTCGAGTTCTTAAGTAGAACTCAAGCAGACTACATTGTAGCGCCTTCCGGATACGGTGTACCAGTAACACGTGGAGATGAAGTAGTAGACCCTAGGAGATTCGCTGTTGAAGTGCTACTTCTCAGCACTGAGAGAGATATAGAGACTGGGCGCTCGGAAGGTGAGGTCGGAATATGGGTTTACGATGCGCTAGCAAAGGTCGTAGAGACTCTCGTGAGAGAGTTTCGTAGTCGAGTTCTCTTTCTTCCCGGAGTCGTGCATTTGAGGACTGTGCCGAAATACAGAAAAATCAATAAGGTAGATATGGGCACTGTAGATAAGCTAGCATCTACATTTACAGCTATCTACAATTACTCACAGAAGTACAGTGTCGACTACGAGAATGTGAATCTAGTCGTTGTCGAGTTAGGGTACGGTTACAACGCTGCTATAGCTGTTGAGAGAGGTAGAGTTGTAGATGGCGTAGGTGGGACTTACGCCTCAACAGGAACACTTACAGCTGGAGCACTGGACCTAGAGGTTGTTGTCAACACTGGGGCGTGGATGAGGTGGGATGTATTTCACGGAGGTCTCTTCAACACTCTTGGAGTGTATGAACTCGAGAAAGTAGTGAGTGGATATGTTGAATACGTAGAACCCTACTTCTCAGTCTTCAATTTATTTATTGAGAGCGTAGTTAAAGACATACACAGAGTGCTGGTGTCTACACCTAGAGCTGATGCCGTAATTCTATCCGGTAGGCACGCCAGAAACTCTGTAGTGAGGAGAGCTATTTCTGAGTTGATTCAAGATTTAAACGTAATTGAGTCTACAGGTCTGAAGGGATCTCTCAGCTCTAAAGAAGCTGCTCAAGGATACGCAGCTTTAGGGTCTGGGATTGCTGGCGGAGGTTTTAAAGATCTCGTAGAGCATATGGAGATCAAAAGTGCTTGCGGTACATCAGTAGACTACGTAGTGCATCCAAGAGCTTCAAAGTTTATCGAAAGAGTTAGGAGAGCATACCTAGAGTCTGTCACTACACCTAAGATGTGTTGAAGTCTGTGTGCGGCTAGCACTAGCGGTTTAAACATGTGGGACTTCAGTCCTTCATAGCTCTACTAAATGTGCCTGAGATTAATCATCGATAGTTGTTTGGAGAAAGTATAGCTAAGAAACTCTGTGAATTTATCTTTAGCATACCTATAGCTATGGTGATAGCATTCGCGAGAATCGCTGTCTTGGGGGCGGGTAGGATAGGTTCACTAGTATCTCTAGAGCTAAGTAAATCTCACGATGTTGCTGTAGCAGATTTAAGTAGCAGAGCTCTAGAACCATTGAAACGTAGAGTATCTACAGTTGTTACCGATTTAAGTAGTGAAGAGAGACTCTCCGAATTAGTTAGAGAGTTCGAACTCGTAGTTAACGCTCTCCCCGGAAAACTCGGATATAGTGTGTTAAAGACCTGTATTAAAGCGAGGAGAGATATAGTGGACGTATCGTTCATGCCTGAAGACCCTCTCCAACTTAGAGACCTAGCTGCATCGACAGGAGTTACCGCTGTAGTAGATGCTGGATTTGCTCCAGGCCTCAGCAACATTGTGGTTGGCAGAATTCAGAGTGAGTTAGGTTCTCTAGGTAAGGTCGAGATAAATGTCGGAGGCTTGCCTAAGGAGCCCAGACCCCCTCTATACCACGCTATTCTCTTCTCCCCAGTAGACCTAGTAGATGAATACCTCAGGCCTGCGAGAATAGTTAGAAACGGCAGAGTTATACAGGTAGATCCTCTCAGTACTATAGAGAGAGTTAGAGTTCTCGACTTCTACCTAGAGAGATTTCCAACGGATGGTCTTAGAACAATGCTTCAGACAGTTAGAGCAGAGAATATGGCTGAGTACACACTGAGGTGGCCGGGACACTTAGAGAGAATGAAGATCCTCAAGGAGCTCGGATTGCTTGATAAGCAGTACCTAGAGATGATGCTCGAGGTTTTAGAGAAGCATATGGCTTACGAAGCAACTGATGTATCGATAATGGAAGTTGTCGGAGAGGTCGGTAGTAGGAGAATTAGGTACATCCTATACGATGAAGCAGCTAGTGGGTACTCCTCTATGGCTCGTGTAACAGGCTATACAGCAGTTCAGATAGCCGAACTGCTGATTAAAGGACTTGTACCAGAGGGTCTAGTGGCTCCCGAACACCTCGGTGCAGACTTAAAAACGTTTAACTACATAGTTGAAGGAATTAAGTCTAGAGGAACTAGACTGGAGAGAGTAGAATAACTGCGGGACTGACCACAACTCTACGTAGTTACAAAATCCACACACAGTGATCGGTCTCTAACCGAAGCGGCTGCTAGCTTCTAATGCTACATAATTCCTTACTAAGCATAGTTAGCGTACTAGCTAGTTGAGATGTACATCACTGCTTTCTGCTCTACACGCTGGTTCTCCGTAGAAATATGTCGAAATAGATCTAGCTGAGTACAAAACGTCTACAACATAAAAAAAGTACGGCTGCTATATCGTGAGCTTATTTCTTTGCTACCGGGCTGGGTGTTGATGTCTGCTCTCAGTAACGTGAGATACTATAAAGGTTAAGACTAGGTTGGGCAGTAATCCCCAGGCGCCGTTGTGCACCCCCATGTAGTAGCCGACCGGTCTGATTCCGTACACTAGTTGATATGTCTGTATAGCTACTACTGTTCCTAAACCTACTACTAGACCTACTAGCATTCCGTACTTGTTCACTCTTCTTGTGAGTATTCCTAGAACTAGAGCGGGGAAGAACTGAGCGAATCCCGCGAAAGCTATTCCAACCATTAGATCTATTATTAGTGGTGGTGGAAATAGGGCTATTATGAAGGCTACTACTGAGGTTACAGCTATTATTACTCTTCCATACCTTATGGTCTCCATATCTGTAAGCCTTCTCTTCGCTATAGGCTCTATCACATCTCTGATTAATAACTGAGCTTCTGCGAGCATTTGAGAGTCCACAGTGGACATCCCGGCTGCCATAGCGCCGACGAGAATAGGACCTACTAACCACCAGGGAGCGTACCTCATGAGGAGATAGGGTATAGCTAGGTCTGCTCTAGGTATCGGCCACTTACTAACAGGACCTAGGACCGCTTGTGCGACAAATCCTAGTAGAGGAGCTATGAAGACCCACATTATTGCTTGAGACAGCAGTACACCTAGCGGTATTCCCACCAGTGACTTCCTATCTCTTGCGAAATAGTGTCTTATGAATAAGTGTGGTGATAGCCATATGCCTAGAGGAAGTATTACGTAGGTAGATACATAAACAGAGTCTGTGTAGAACTTCGCGGGTCCCGGTAACTTAAAGATGTCGGGATTGAAGTTGTAGGCTAGACTTAAAGCCCCTGTAATACCTCCTAGAGGTACCAGTATAAATATACCTACTGTTAAGAAGAATAACAACATCAGTACGCCTTGCACTAAGTCTGACCACACTACCGCTCTAAGTCCTCCCAACAACACGTAGACTAGAGTTATACCTCCAACAAGAAAGACTGCTGTGTAGTAATCTAAGACTCCGAGAGCCCAAAGTATGTAAGCCATTCCTACAACTTGTATCCCTATGTATGCTAGGTTAAATAGATACCCAGCTAAACCTACTACTATTTGACCTACTCTAGATCCATAGCGATAATATACTAACTCTCCCTGGGATATTACCCCATTCTCTCTAGCGATCTCTCTATAGCGCCACCCTAGGAGTAGAGATAGGAAAGTCATTAACATCCCCTGAGAAAGAGGTAGAATGAGGTACGCGACTCCGTGAGTCATGTAGCTCGCGGTAGCGGCTAGAAAGGCTACCATACTCTGTAGAGTGGCTAGATATGTAAACATCATGAGAATGAATCCCACGTTTCTACTCATTAAGTAATAGTCTTCAGTCGTAGGCTTGGTAGCTCTACCAGCTAGATACCCGACTACTATCATGGAAAACATATAGGCTAAGACCATGACCGCGTTAACAGTTTGTTCGAACCCTCCTGACATCACGCACCACCTTTCAACCAGCTAGCTATGCCCAGTACGGCTACTGTCCACATCGCGATTTGGAGAATCCACATATAGAGTAGTGTTGAAGGTATGCCTCCAGCGGTGCTGACTTCTTTTAAGAATGGAAACGAGAAGAGCCCTAAGAACCACAGCGCTATCCCTAGGACTAACAGATACTTGAATAATTTAGGCGGCCGGTATTCCTCGTTCAGAAAGATCCCCTCGGTAAGGTATAAACAACTTTTCGAATATAAATACGCACGTCATAACATTTAAGTTTATAAACACTCCCACACCAACAAAACTGTGTAGACATGAGCAACCTGGCCACTACAGTGTGTGGTTTAAGATTGCGTCACCCGATAATGAATGGAAGCGGTCTACTGGGTTCTACGAGAGAGGAGATGAGAATACTGTCTTCATGGAATTTAGCAGCTGTTGTGACAAAAACGATAACTCAGCGCCCAAGAGCTATGAGAAAGCCGCCGAACATTATCTATTTAAGCGATGTAAATGCTCTCGTGAATTCCCTAGGTCTACCGAATCCCGGAGCGAGTGGAGTTTTCGAGCTAGTTGAGGAGGCGAAATCCTGTGGGATACCTGTGATAGTTAGCGTTGGTGGAAACTCTCTAGAAGAGTACCTAAAGGTTTCCTCAATTGCGGAGGAAGCAGGAGCTGACGCTGTGGAACTCAACTTAAGCTGTCCAACTGCTAAGGGCTACGGTCTCGATCTCGCATCGGAGTACCACGCATTAGGCAGTATAGTTAGTAATGTAGTCGGTTTGCTGAAGATACCGGTTATTGTTAAACTGGGGGTGAGCTTTAGGCAGAGCTTAATTTCGCTAGCTGGGAAAGCTCTTGAAGAAGGAGCTAGAGCTATCACTCTGATCAACTCTATTAAGGTGGTGTCTATAGACCCTGAGAAGATAAGCTATAGTCTATCGTCAAGTGATATGGGATATTCAGGAGCACCTATATATTACATAGGCTTGAGAGCTGTTTACGAGGTATATAGAGAGTTTGGTGCTGAGATAATAGGTTGTGGAGGCATTAGGCGATGGACGGATGTAGCTTCGTATATCTTAGCTGGAGCTAGGAGTGTGCAGATAGTGACATCTCTAATGAGAGCGAGAAAACCGCGAGAATATGTGGAGGAATTACTAGATAAGCTTAAAGACTGGCTTGAAGCTAAGAGGTTCTCAAGTATTGAAGCAGCTGTAGGCTACATCCATAAGATTTGATTATAGGAAAAACACGTTATGTTGAATACCTATTTCAATCTGTATGTCTCTAGACTCCTAAGACCTCTTTCAGAAGTGCCGCTCTAACATACATACCGTTTTTAGCTTGCTCGAAGTATTTAGCTTGCGGTAGTGTGTCTACATCGGTAGTTATCTCTCCTACTCTCGGTAGTGGGTGCATTATCATCGGAATCTTTCTATGTTTCTCCAACATGTTTCTCGTTATGATATAAGACCCCTTCAATCTCTCGTACTCCTGCGGGTCTTCAAATCTTTCTTTCTGCAGTCTAGTAACGTAGAGCACGTCGAGCTTGCTAGCTATTTCCTCAACGCTTTCGACTAAGTGATATCTTACTCTGCCCTCAATTTTTTTAAGTACTTCTTCTCTTACTTGAAGCTGTCTCGGCGCTATATAGTAGATAGTCACATCGTTAAACCTAGTTAATATGTAGGAGAGAGACGGCGCTGTCCTCCCGTACTTCAGATCTCCCAATATTCCGATGCAGATGCCGTCAACTCTACCGAACTCTCTCCAGATAGTATAGACATCGAGTAGTGCTTGAGTTGGATGTTCGTTAGTTCCATCACCCCCATTTATTATAGGTGCCTTAACGATGTCTTTAACACTATGAGGGAAGAAGGGCCTACTATGTCTAACAACTATTACGTCAGGGCTGTAGCCATCTAGAATCCTCATAGTGTCTTCTTCTGTCTCCCCCTTCCTAATGCTTGAAGCCTCCTCTATGAAGTCTACTACCTCGCCACCCAGTCTAGCCATAGCGAACTGAAAGCTTATCTTAGTTCTCGTACTGGGTTCAAAGAACGCAGTGACCATGACTCTACCTCTAGCGTAATCTAGAATGCCCCTACTCGAAATCTCCCCTCTAAGTCGTTCAGCGAGATCGAAGAGCCTGAAGAGGTCTTCCCTATTGAAATCGAACGCAGATAGTACGTCTCTCCCTCTCAAAGAACCCAAAATACATCACCGCATAAAACTATGGGGAACTAAAAATAAGTAGCATCCCCGAACTCCCTCGTGGAATTCCGGGCTGCATTTGCTAAGCTCTCCGCGAAGATTTGAAGTAACTTCATTGACGGCACTATGTGGTGATTCCGCAACTAGAAGTAATTCATTTATACTTTCCGTCTGCTTATATCAGACACGCGATTCTACATAAGCAACACTAGTCTCTACGATAACGCCTTCTACACGGAATAACAGGTAGAGGTGTTTCTTTGGGAGAGCTCACGTGGATGAAGTAGATGTCGGGGCTGTAAGGCTATGGGGAATCACTCGTATTTCTATAGATGTACCTGCGGCTAGGGCGCTAGCTCGAGAACCGGCGAGTGTTTTGAGGTGGATGTGCTGTTGCAGTATCTGCTCCAGAGGTTGTCGGTGAGTAAAACCCTCTAGATCTATTTCTCTGCGTAACTCAACCACGTAGAATTCTCTAAAAAATCGTGCAACATAAAAAGAGTCTGTCGTAGTTAAGTATGTCGCTCTAGTATTTTCTTAGTCGTGGATTGAAGTATAGCTCTAGCCCTCTGCCTATCATCATTACCGACATCACTGTTAGAGCTATCATGACTCCAGGCGGTAGGAACCACCACCAGAGACCTAATATGAGAGCGTTTTTGATCATTGCGAAGTGGAGAACGGTGCCCCAGCTTTTTACTGTTGGGTCTCCAAGTCCGAGAAAGCTTAGAGATGCTTCTGTCAGCATTGCTATAGCTGTTCTCACTACTACCTCTACGAGAATTATTGGTGCTACATTCGGTATTATATGTTTAAACATTATTCTAGTCGCTGAAGAACCTAGAGCTATTGCGGACTCTATATAGGGTCTCTCCTTAATTGAGAGTGTCGCTGATCTCACAAGTCTCGCAACAGGTGGCCACGAAGTTAGAGCTATAGCTAGTATGACTGAGTAGAACATCGGGATGCCGCCAGTTCTAATTATGACAGCCACTAGAAAGATTGCGAAGAGGAGTGTCGGAATGGAGAGCCATATGTCGGTTGTTCTCATAAGTACTTCATCTACTTTACCTCCGCGGTAACCCGAGACTAAACCTACTATAGTGCCGATTAAAGTACCGCTAATAGCTGCTAGAAAGCCGATGAAGAGAGATGCTCTAGTACCGTATATTACCTCACTGAATATGTCCTGACCTATGTCGTTAGTTCCCAGTGGGTGTTTGAGGCTCGGTCTCTGGTATGGGAGACCAACTCTCTGGTATGGATTGTGTGGTGCTATATAGTCTGCGAATATAGCGACAGCTAGTATGGCTAGAAATATAGCTAAACCAACTACAGCTGCTTTATCTCTCCTATATACAGACCAGAATTCCGATAGCTTCTCTCTCATATTCTGCAGTCTGAGTGACATCATCTATATCTCACCCTAGGGTCTAGATATGCGTAGAGGATATCTATAGCTAGGTTTACTACTATAACACTCGCAGCTATAATTACGACAGCTCCCTGAAGTAACCAGAAGTCTCTATTGAATATAGCCTGGTAGACCAGCCTACCAGTTCCCGGGTAGGAGAACACTGTCTCCGTTAGAATAGCTCCATCTATAATGAAGGCGTACCTCATACCGAGTACTGTAACTATTGGAAGCATAGCGTTTCTAGCAACATACCTCCTCTTTATGTATCTCTCCGGGAGTCCTTTAGCGATTCCCGTCACAATGAAGTCTTCACCTAAGATATCTACTGTTACATTTCTAACGTAGATGAGTTCTGCTAGAAATCCTCTCAGTGTTAGAACTGTAAACGGGAGTATGTAGTGCCATAGGTAGTCGATTATGCTGTCTAAAGTCCACGAGAACCTCCTACCCGGAGATAGTGCTCCAAATAGTGGTGTTACTCCAAGCACTACCGAGAAGACGTAGAGGAAGACTATAGCCAGCCAGAAGTACGGTGTAGATCTAATGAACATAGATATGCTCATGAGTATAGAATCTACTTTACTCCCCCTTCTCCAACCGAGTTCTATGCCTGCTGCATAAGCTAGGTAGTTGGAGAGAGTTATTGATGGAATTAAGAGTGCTAGAGTATACGGTAGTCTCTGAGTTATGACGCTCGCAACCGGCTCTTTATAGTGGAGAGAGTATCCAAAGTCTCCTCTAAATAGATTGAACAAGTAGTTTAAGTACTGCTGGTATAGCGGTCTATCTAAACCAAATGATGCTTTTATAGCTGCTATAGTTGCTGGAGATATTCTAGGATCATTCTCTAGCTCGGCTAGAGGGTCGCCAGTCATTCGAGCAAGTAGGAAGACTACTGTAATAATAGCGATGAACGTAATAACTGAGGAGAAAACTCTTCTAATTAAAAAAGTTTTCAAGACTGACACCTTAGTGGTTTAGCTACCTCCTTCTTAGCAGTAATAGGAGTAGAGCTACTAGAACTATAGCTATAGCTAAAACTGCAGCCCACGTATAATCAGCTGGAGCCGGCGGTGTAGTAGTCACTATTAGTGTAACTGGAGTAACTACAGTAACGACCGTTGGTGATGGTGTTGGTGTTGGAGTCGGGGTTGGGGTTGGTGTTGGAGTTATCGGAGTAGGACATACTGCTGTTTTTAATGTGACTCTTACTG
>JAOAKA010000007.1 GCA_026413885.1 Sulfolobales archaeon | reverse complement strand
CTACTATAGCGTGTACATGGATAAAAGGCTCATTCTCTCTTATGCTTATATTGCCCTGAAGTCCGGAGAGCTCGACTTCCTCATCCACTTTAATATACTCATATTTCTGCTCCTTCTGGTCGTAGAATCCGAGAGTACAGTTCTTTAGAGCTCCAATACCGCTTACAAGTCCTGCTCTAATCCCACGCTCTCTAGCGAATTTCGTTAGGTACTGAATTAACTCAACATCTTCCGGTATTCTGAATAGATAGACCCGACCTATATTGAACATTTCGACCACCGTATGGCTAGTACTGCTAGTAAAATATCGCTACTATATGTATCTAGCACTACAGCTTGAGTGAAGCTCGCTATACTTCCTTAGGTAGATTCACTACTTCCTTTAGAAGTGAGAGAAAGCTCTGCCTAGGTTCTTTCGGTGTTGTGAACTCTATTACGACATTCTCCACATACTCTGTAGTGGACTTCACGATTTCCTCTACGTAGTGACGTATCTCCTCTAGTTCCCGCACTTTCGTATTTGGGTCTACTTCAACTTGGAGAAACACTATGTACTTGTTCGGCTCAATCATCAGGGATTTAACGTCGTTAACATCTATTACTCTAGGGTCTGAGAGAGCTATTTTAATCACTCTACCTACTATATCTCTTGGAGCTGATATCCCGATCAAGCTAACTACGTATTTATAGCCTAGACTTGCGGAAGAAACAGCTATAACTGATGCGACTACGAAAGCTCCATATGCGTCTACGTACGGACTGCCTAGAGCTAGCGCTAGAAGAGCTATTGAATCTCCAACTACGTCCGCCGCATTCTCCGCTATTGTTGCTAGAAGTGCTGGATGCGACTTCTCTCTAGATTTCACTAATGCGTCCAGCAGGACGAGTAAGTTTACAGAGAGTGATGTAGCAATCAGTATCAGCGATATACTCGATACCTCTATAGCTGGATTCTCTAGTTTTCTCAGTCCTTCGTCTACTGCGTTATAGAAAAGGTATGTTGCCGCAACTAGAACAGCTGCGAATCCGGCTACGTATATAGCTCTACCGTATCCAAACGGGTATCTAAGCGATGGCTTTAGTCTAAGCGAGAGAGTGCCTGCGAGTATTAGAGCTGAGAAGGTAAGGTCTGCTAGCGAGTGGAGAAGTGCTGCGTTAACTGATGCGGACTCAGAGTTGGCACTCGCCAAATACTTGAGTAAAACCAGTAGTACGTTAGCTGCAAATCCAGCATATATCGGTCTCAACTTGTACCGTATTGTATTTTCAAGTGTTACCTATAAGCATTTATGAAAGCTTTGAGCGGCTTGAGCTATATAGAGTACTATCTGCCGAAGTTATTAATGGTTAAATCAGTCTCCTTTTTCTACTTTAAACTTCTCTCTCAGCGCTGCTTGTGCGGCTGCTAGCCTAGCGATAACTACTCTAAATGGTGATGCGCTAACGTAGTCTAGTCCGGCTCTATTGAAGAACTCTATAGACTTCGGGTCGCCTCCGTGTTCACCACATATTCCTACCTCTAGACTCGGATTAGACTCTTTTCCTTCTCTAGTTGCTATCTCTACTAGTTTTCCAACACCGTACGTATCTATAGTCTCGAACGGATTTTCCTTCAGCACCTCGAATTCTAGATACTGAGGGAGGAACTTGTTTTCAGCATCATCTCTACTGAAGCTGAATGTTGCTTGAGTAAGGTCATTTGTTCCGAAACTGAAGAAGTCGACTTCTCTAGCTATTTCACGTGCTGTCAGACATGCTCTCACGGTTTCAATCATAGTACCTACTTTAACGTCGAGCTTTACTCTGTATTCTCTTTCTACATCTTCCAGCGCCGGTAGTATAGCTTTCCGCTTAACGAATAGTATTTCGTTTACGTGAGCTACTTGGGGAACCATTATCTCGAGTACTGGTTGATTACCTTCTAGCTTTAGTTCAGCAGCAGCTTCAATCATAGCTCTAGCTAGATAGTAGTAGATCTCCGGGTGAGTTACTCCAACTCTCACACCTCTATGACCTAACATCGGGTTGTGCTCCTTAAGTGTTAAAACTCTCTTATATAGCCACTCTAGGTATTTAACTCTCTCCTCGAGCTTCACTACTTCAGCACTCACTCCTCTACCCCTCACTTCCGCAAGAGACGCTCTTGCTTCGTAGAGCTCCTTAATGACTTCCTCAGGTGCTGGTAGGAATTCGTGTAGAGGTGGGTCTATAAGCCTAATTACGACTGGAAGTCTATCCATAATCTTCAGCATCTCTTTGAAGTCCGACTTAATCATCTTGGATAGTTCTCTGAGATATCTTTCTCTCTCCTCTCTACTCTCAGATAGAATCACCTTCCTAAGTAACTCGAGTCTCTCGGGCTTTCTAAACATTCTCTCTATTCTTAGAAGACCTATACCTTCAGCTCCAAATTTCCTAGCTATAGCTGCGTCTTCAGGTACGTCAGCATTAGCTCTAACACCTAGCTTTCTAAATCCGTCAGCCCAAGTCAGTAGTTCCTCTAGCTCCCCCTTGACTTCTGGAGCTACAGTAGGTATCTCACCTAGGTAGACACTCCCAGTATTTCCATCAATAGTTATCCAGACACCTTCTTTAACTACCGCATCACCAACGGTGAAAGACTTACTTTCGTAATCAATTTTAATAGATTCAGCACCTACTACAGCCGGCTTACCTATACCTCTAGCAACAACAGCTGCGTGAGAGGTTAAACCACCTCTTGCTGTCAGTACGCCGGCAGCAGCGTAGAAGCCGTGTACGTCGTCCGGCTTAGTCTCAACTCTAACTAATATAACTCTCCTACCCTTCTTAGCCCACTCAACAGCTGTATCTGGGTCGAAAACTACTTGACCGCTGACAGCCCCAGGAGATGCTGCTAGACCTTTAGCTATAGGTGCCGCTTTAGCCCTAGGGTCTATCATTGGGTATAGTAGCTTGAGGACTGCTTCAGGAGATACTTTGAGAACAGCTTCTTCTCTACTGATTATTCTCTCTTTAGCCATATCGACAGCGGTTTTTACTCTAGCTAGAGGTGTCATCTTAGCTGCTCTGTTCTGAAGGAAGTACAGCCTACCTCTCTCAATAGTGAACTCGATATCCATAACGTCCTTGTTTATCTTCTCCAGATTCTTACCAGCGTCAATTAGTTGCTCGTAGAGGTGGGGCATTGATGTCTTTAGCTCATCTAGACTCAGTGGTGTTCTTATTCCTGCGACAACGTCCTCTCCTTGAGCATTAGGTAGGAACTCCCCGTAAGGCACGTTCTCGCCGTTAGCTACATCTCTCGTAAAGTAGACACCGGTCCCAGAGTCCCAGCCCATGTTGCCGTACACCATAGTGACTACATTGACTGCTGTACAATCAGCTATTTCTGGTGTTATCTTGTTGGCTATTCTGTAGAATATAGCTCTCGGATTCATCCAAGACCTAAACACTGCTTTAATCGCTAGCTCTAGCTGCTTCATAGGGTCTTGTGGAAACTCACCCCAGTTCTCTCTAATTATCTCCTTGTACTCTTCCACAAGTTTCTTAATGTAATTCAGAGATTCTTCCCAGAGTCTCGGAGCTACATCTCTAGGTGGTTGAGCATCGAGTCTAAGACTGTACTTAGGGTATGCTTCTCTAATAGCGCTTAACTCACTTGAGTACTTCTCGACGGTAATGCGTTTGAATTCTCCATCAGCTCTAGTGAATGCTTCATCGAAGAGTTTCTCACTTATACCGAGAACTATACGTCCAAACATCTGCAGAAATCTTCTATAAGCGTCGTAAGCAAACCACTCATTACCAGATGCTCTCGCAAGTGCTTTAACTACTTCATCGTTTAACCCTAGGTTGAGTACCGTATCCATCATACCGGGCATCGAGACTGCTGCTCCAGACCTGACTGATACTAGTAGTGGTATTCCCTCTACATCACCAAACTTCTTTCCAGAAGCTTCTTCAAGCCACTTCATATGCTCTATTACTTGCTTCATTAGACCTCCGGGGAGCTCGAGAGAGTCTATAATACTCCACGCTCTCTTGATGAGTTCATCTCTAACTGCTGGAGGAGGATTGCGCTCAAGTTCTTTAACTACTGAATCTATCTCAGACTTCTTGGGGGTGTAGAACTCGCGGCAGGCTTCAGTAGTTATAGTAAAGCCTGGAGGCACTGGTAGACCCATCTGAGTCATTTGGGCTAGTGATGAGCCTTTCCCTCCTAGTAGCTTCTTATCCCTCCAGTCACCTTCGTGAAACGTGTAAACATACTTTACTTCAGTCACCAGATGCTTCACCAATACTGAGATTGTGTAGGGTTTTAAACTAACCTACCGCCTCGAGCTAGATCGAGGGCGGCGGGTTTCTCGATGTGTAGTCAAGTAGAGTGTCTACCCACTGCTATTTCTACCTAGACTACTAGAGAGATGTGGGAGGTACGGTGAGAGGTATATTTCACGTAGCTCTACATGTGTACTACATTCTGCTGAGTCTAATGTTTCTCTACGGAGATGCATTAGCTGCTTCAGCCAGTTCGCTCGAAGAGTTTCTCAGGTCTCTGAAGTCGCTAGTTAGACTAGAGATAGTTACTGCTATACTTGTCTTTATAGATATAGCTAGAGCACCTGATTGCGATATACTGTGCAGAGGCACGGTACTTGGGTACTTAGCTCACATACCTGCTAAACCATTTCTCAAGTCACATAGAGGGTGGTACCACTCCCTCTGGGCGGCTATCTATGTCTCTAGTGCTAGTTCTGCTATAGTTACTTCACTGTTCTACCTACTGAAAACAGCTGTAGACCTGTGGAACACAGACTTCGAGTTCTCTATATATAGAGTAGCTACCACAGTGTTTTCTGTATCTCTACTATCATACACTCTACATCTTATCGAAGATAGCTTGACTATGAGGGGGGTAGACTGGTTTGGCCGCAGAATTAGAGGTCCTGTATCAACCGGTAGATCTGACTTATATTTCACGCTACTACTCATAATGTTCTCCTCGTCTATAGCTGTATTAGTGTATATCATGACTAAAGAAGTGAGTACTTCAGCAGTTGCTGGAGGTCTAGTGCTTACAGCTATCTACGGGCTTCTAGCACTATCCCGTAGCTGGAGAACTTAGAGAGTAAAAGCTATAAATCACTAAGCTATATTCTCTCGGAGAGTTGTTGTGTCTAGATTTCCTGTCGACTATTTAGATAGAAAACCTCTCGGGAGATCTGGTGAGTTCGTTAGTGCGATAGGACTGGGGACATGGGGAATTAAAGACGAGGAGAGGGCTAGAACGGCTCTCATACACGCTGTAGAACTCGGCATGAATTTAGTTGATACTGCGGAAATGTACGGTAACGGTAGGGCTGAAGAATTCGTAGGTAGAGTTATTAGAGAGGTGGGTAGGGAGTCTGTTTTCGTGACGACTAAGCTATATCCACACAGATTTCGAGACCCGGAGAGAGCAGTTAAAGCAGCTGAATCAAGTCTGCGTAGACTAGGAATTAGACACGTAGACTTAGTCCTCATACACTGGCCTGACGATCTAGCACCTATTAGAGCTCAGATAAGGTCTCTAGAAGCTATAGCTGAACACGGTTTAACCCGCTACATAGGACTCAGCAACTTTAGCTTGCGGCAGATTAAGGAAGCTATTGAGTCAACCACGAAGTTTGAGATAGTCGTTAATCAAGTTAAGTACAGCATTCTAGATAGGTCGATTGAGAGAGACCTCCTGAGCTTCTGTATAGACCTCGGAATAACTATAATGGCATACAGCCCCCTCGAGAAAGGAGCTATAGTAAACGCTAGAATTGCTAGAGAACTTGCATCTAGATACAGTAAAACACCTGTTCAGATAGCTCTAAACTACCTCATCTCTAGACCGCGAGTAGTTGCTATACCGAAAGCTGAGAGAGTAGAACACGTAGAGGAGCTCAAAGAGTCTATGGGGTGGAGACTTAGACCTGAAGACATCGAGCTCGTTGAGAAATCTAGCTACTGAACACTGTCTCACGAGTTTCTCGTAAGTCTCACAGTAGTATTTATAGAATTTGTAGTCAAGAAGCCTACGGTGAGGTGACACAATGCTTCGAAGTCAGCTGATCTATGTGTTACTGGTAGCCGCAGTGTTAGCATCTAGTATACCACCAGCTATGATCGCTACCGCTCAAGTAGAACCAGTTGCTGAAGGTAGAGCCAGAGTTAGAGAGTTTCTAGAAGCTGTCTCCACCACTATAGCTAAGATAAAGGAGATGGGTGTAGACGTATCTAGAGCTGAAGAACTACTCACGCAAGCACGTGATGCTCTCGAGAGAGGTGACTTAGGTAGAGCCAGAAGCCTAGCTCTTCTAGCACTAGTATCCGCAGGCTCTAGAATAAGAGAAGTAAGTGGAGCTCCGAGACCGATCGCCGCCGGCATCTTAATGGAGGTTGCCGCTTTAAAGGGGGTTGTGAAGGAACTAGGAGACTCCGAATTAGAGTTGAAGATTAGAGAAGCTGAAAAACTTCTCTCTAGAGGATTAGTAAACGAATCAGTTAAAGTGCTCAAAGAAATTCGAGAAGCTATTAAGCTCAAACAGGAGAAAACACAAAAGACTGTCGTAATTAAAGCTAGACTTGAAATTGAGGCATCTCTAAAAGCGAGAGTTCACGAAGAAAAGTTGGTTGAGGAATTAGCGAAAACACTCAGAAAAGCTGAAAACCTCTCTACCATCGGGAAAGCGTTAAGAGCTGTTAAAACATATGAAAAACTTAGAGATAGAGTTAATACCTCAGTTAAAGAACTCGATGAAGAGCTAGTGAACTTGAGTGAGAAATCTATAGCACTCCTCCGTGGTGAGCTAGGAGGAGTACTGGAAGAGTTGGTTCCTCTAAAACCTCTAGGACTAATTGAAGCTATAGAAGCTAAGATACGCTTCGTCGAGAAGCTCAGAGGCAGACTTTCCGAGGACCTAAAGGATGTAGCTGATAAGTTAATTAACGCTCTATTAAAGCTCAATGAAACAGTCGGTAAGATGTTGAGATGTGAAGAAAGCTACGAAGACTCACTTAAGGAGGTTAGAGAAATGTTAACGGATGTACTCAAAGAATTGAGTAATAGATTACCGTCAAAGATGTTGCCTATACCTCAGAGAGGTTTAGAGTTAGCTACTGTCACACAACTATCTGCTGTAGCTAAGTGGGGCTATATAATGGTGAGCTCTCTACCGAAGATTGTCACTTGCCCAGAAATAGGAAGTGAAGTCATATTTAAAGGAGTTATCGTAAGTGTGGAGAATCAGATACTAGCATTCGGTATAATGAAGACAGTGAAGATGGTCTCTTTAGAGCCGGTATACATCGAGGAAGCTAATCTCAGATTTCCGAGAAGAGTTGCTGTGAAAGTAGGCTTATTCATTCTAGATCTGAGTAAGCTGGAGGGAGTCTCGTTATCAGTGGGAGATATAGTGTCTTGCGCAGGTAGATATCTAGGTTATAGAGAGTCTAGTAGATACCCAACTATAGAAGTATACCAACTTAAGAAATTAATTCAAATCGAGGAAGCACTCGAAGACTAAGACACACTATAGCTATGCTATATAGATAACCGTAGAAGTATTTTTCACTCTTTCTTAATTTCTCGCGTGAGTAACAGCTTATCTGTAATCATGTTAAAGAGCATTGCGAGATCGCTTCGTCCACTCTGTAATTATTTGACGATGCCGATTACCACAACTGATTTCAGTATTATCAAGTGCTTATAACTCTATTTCCGCCCTCTTTATCGGGGTGGTCTGTGTGGGATTAAAGAAGAGGAAGTATGTGTATATCGAGATAGCTCCAGGAAGCTTTGTTAAAGTAAGGATGATTAAGAGTAAAGCTGACGATAGCCCGAAGAAGTATCAAGTAGTAGCAAGAGCGACTAGTCGAGTTCCGTGGACAGCAAAGATAATTAAACTAGAGTCTCTTCCAGATGTCGTCAGAAGAGAGGTAGTTGAGCAAATTACTCAGTAACCTAAGACTACTTTTATCTAACTAGGATTTGCCGCATACACGTAGTGGGCATCTCCATCTATGATCTCCTTCAGAAAGACCGGCCTGCTACCGACTTAATGTTGGCTTAGTTGATTTAACTACGATGGAACAGGTTTTATTACGAGTATTTAGTTCTTTTCAGAGATTCTAGTAATGGTAATTAAGATGGAAAAACTTGTAGAAGGAATAGTGACTGCTCTAATTACTCCATTAGCGAGAAGCGGTGAACTCTGTGTTGAGTGTCTAGAATCTATACTAAACTTTCAGATAAGCAGGAGTGTTGGTGGTCTATTTCTAACTGGAACTTACGGTGAGGGAGTAATACTACCACAGAAAGTAAGACAGGAAGTCTATAGGAGAGTTCTAGAGTTCCCGGCTGGCGGGAGAGAGAAGCTGTTGATGAACATACTGTAGCTCTAATACTAGCTGCTCTCAGATATGTTGCTCAATCAGTTCAAACCGTTAGAGAGGGACGCTGGAACGATAGAGTAAAATTCTTAGGGAGGGAGCTGAGCAGTCTTACAGTAGGTGTCGTAGACTTTGGGATCATTGGATCGAGAGTAGCTGAAATACTGTCGAAGGGATTTAAAGCGAAAATAGCTGTTTATGATCCCTACATACCTAGAGAGAATAGAAGAGTCGGGATACACGTACGCAAGCAGACTGGAAGAACTTGTGAAGGTCTCGGATATATTAACTCTTCACACACCTCTAACCAGCGAGAACTATCACATGGTTAACAGAGAAATCCTAGCTACAGCTAAAGACGGTGTAATTATAGTGAGTACAGCTCGAGGTGAGCTAATAGATATAGAAGCCTTGATTGAGTATGTAAAGCTAGGTAAGGTAAGAGCAGTAGCTCTAGATGTCGTTGAAGGAGAACCTATAAGTTCTGAACACCCACTGCTGAAGTACGGCAACGTCATAGTCACTCCACATATAGCCGCACACACTGAAGAAGGAGTTAGAGGAATGGATGAAGCAGTAGTAGAGGCAATAATAAACTTTTTAGAGGATAAACCTATAGATGGGGTAGTAGTTTCCCCGAAAAACCCAAGGCGAGTAAGACCTAGTTAGGTTATAGACTTGCTTTAAGATATTCTAGATATATACCAGTATTCATTATTTCAAGATTTAGTAAAAACATCTGAATTCTACACAGCTATTGAGTATAGAGGCAGCAGGATGTTAAATCTCTAGCTCACTATTTCTGCGGACGCTATGTCGAGTACCGAGTGTAATTGGGAAGAGATACTCACTGAAGTAAGGAAGCTAGTGCTAGTTGAAGCTTCTAGTGACGCTCTCATACCCTCTATTCGCGATACTAAGATATCCGAGCTTATCTCCAGGTTCAGAGAGTGCTTTATACTCGATATCTTAAAGCACGAGCTCGCAGAAGCTGGGCGGTGGCTTAAGTACGTTGACTCTGAGTTAGAGTTCTTAGTGAGAAGATATAGACTCTCAGGCTTCAGCTTACCGCGGGAGTTTAAGTCATTTAAGGAGGACCCTCTGTCTCACTTGAAGAAGAAGATATTCATATACGTCTACGACTACGCTCGAGGGAAGATCGGGTTCAAGGATCTCGTGAAGAAGTGCTCATCTGCGGCCTACACCTCACTTAGAACTAACATGAGGTCTGCGTACCAGGTCTGGGGATTTACAGCTATATTGAACTATCTATCTGAAAATGAGTTCACAATGCACTTTCCAGAACACAGGTACTTAACTATCGATAGAGCTGGTAAGCAGAAAACAGGTAAGATACCCCCCAATATAGTCCTTTTTAACCCGAGGAGAGGCTTCATAAGCTTCTTCTACGAGGCTCCGAGGCCTCTATCTTGGGAAGATAGTGAGGACCTCCGGGTAGTCTGGTCTCTATATACGACTCTCAGACCCGACCTACTCGTCTACTCCGGCAAGGTTATGGATATAGTTAAACTCGGTTCCTACCCACCAGTTAGAAGACCACATATCTTAGTAGAGTTTAAGGAACTCGCTGACTGGCACGACCGCTCTAGAGACCTCAAGAGCTACTTTAAGAAAACACCTCTAACTGCTGAAGAGTGGAGGAGTAAGTGGCTTGGAGGACTATACACCGGTTTAGCTGATGCTCTCGGAGTTAAGAAGAGTGAGATTAAGCAAAGCATTGAAGGAGGTAGGTCTCTCAGAATTAAGGAGTACAAGTTGGTGCAGCTCTACACCTCTCTCTATAAACCTAAGAGAGCTCTTCTAGTTTCAAGAGCGGTAGTGCCGAGTACTATCAGGTCAGAACTCGAGAATTCCGGGATCGAGGTAGTTGACGACGTGGGTTTCGATAGAAGTAGGCTGAAGCCTGTTGCTGAAGTTATTGATGAATTCGGGTCTTTTCAAGGAGCAGACTACGTCAGTGTAGACCTCCCAGTTGAGACAGTTGTTAAACTAGCTGAGTTCGCGGAGAAAACCGGTCTTAGAGATATTTCAGCAGTAGTTAGTGAACTACTCAGAAGGTCTGGTTCTTAAGTAAATGCTGTAGGTCTGTCTTCACAGTGTTTTCAACACTCCTCTAGCGGCTAGCACACCCGTAATAGCTGCTCCATTTATACCTCTCGATAGACCCACACCGTCACCAGCTACAAAGAGTCCTTTGACATTAGTCTGCATCCAGTCATCAACAACAGCTCGCACACTGTAGAACTTTATCTCAGGCGCGTAAACTAAGTTCTGCGGTGATGCTATCCCCGGAAGCATGTCATCTAACCTCTCAACAGCTTCTACAACATCTGTAACTACTCTATAGGGTAGAGCCATACCTATGTCACCAGGTGTTACATCTTTTAGAGTTGGTTCAACAGAGCTTCTATCTATTCTCGACCAAGTACTCCTCCTACCGGATACCAAGTCTCCCAGTCTCTGTATCAGCGGTTTACCACCACCGAGTTTTGTAGCTGTCATAGCTATCTGTCTTCCGTACTCTATAGTGTCTTCTAGAGGGTCTGTAAGCTGAACTGTCACTAGGAGAGCTAGATTAGTGTTTCTAGACTTAAGCTCTCTGTAAGACATACCGTTAACTGCGACGTAGCCGTTGTATCTCTCAGCTACCACGAAGCCTCTGGGGTTCACACAGAAGGTCCTAACTTTATCGTCGTATGTCTTAGTGTACATTATTATCTTCGGGTCTTCAATTACTGAAACAAGAGGCTCCATAACGTAGTCTGGAACCTCCAGTCTTACACCAATGTCTAGTGGCCCAGGTGCTGTTTGAATTCCCAGCTTCTTCGATATTTCTGAAAACCAAGCTGCTCCAGACCTACCCGGCGCTAAAATCACTCTCGCAGCTTCGATAATCCCGCGGTTTGTCGGTAGCTTAAACCTATCTCCAGCAGGCTCTATATCTGATGCTACTGTTTCAGTAAGTATCTTTACTCCGTTGATAGCGAGATAGTCAGCGAGCTTTATAGTAAACTCAATACTTTCTTCAGTACCTAGCCTTCTCTGTGACGGAGCTATGAGTTTAGCACCGGCTTTAGCAGCTCTTCTCTCCCACTCCTTCACTAACTCCGGGTTCGGCAGCTTAAGTGTTTCATCTGAGACACCAAACTTCCTCAGTATGCTGTCTAAATACTTAATCATTTCCTCAGCTCTGCTGTAGCTCTTCAATAGAACAGCTAGATCTCCTCCAACTTGAGGATGTAGATTTATAGCACCACTACTGAAGAGACCGGCGCCTCCCACCCCATATAGAACACCGCAGGGTCTACATCCAGCACAAGCAACACCAAGTTCTCTCGAGCTATGTGCTGATATTAGTGGACATACTCTATATCTCACATCTTTACCAGCATCAACAATAGCTATATCTCTAATTCCATGCTCAGCAAGCTCGTACGCAGCAAAAAGGCCTGCTGGACCCGCACCGACAATAGCTACATCAAAGAACTTCATTTCTCACCACCTAGATAGATAGAATCTTCAACTTCTTCTCCAGTACCGAGGAGTATAACCGGGATCTTCAGTGCTGACTCTATTTCTTCAACCCACTTCACTACGCTTTTCGGAAGTTTAGAGGGATCTCTCAAACCCCTAACTTCCGGAAAGATAATATCGACCTTAGTTATAGCCGCAGCTGTCGCTGAGTTCAGCACTACAGCCTTCCTAGCTAAATCGAAATCGAAAGGTGCCACTCTTCTGGGTCTCCCGGTGACAGTTCCATATTCGATCCACCCTAGTTTAGAGGCTTCTTCAAAACTCATCTCGTTATCTAGAGGTCCTGAACCTACTCTTGTAACATAGGATTTGAAGACGACAATTACATCACCTACTTTCTTCGGACCTACGCCGACTTCGGAGAGAAATGCGGATGCCGTTGTATCTCTACTTGTAACGTAGGGGTAGGTTCCGTGATATAAGCTGAGGAAAGTACCTTGAGTACCTTCAATGAGGACTTCAAATCCTCTATCTATGTATTCATTAGCTAGCTCAGAGAGGTCGCACACGTATTTCTCGAGTTCGGGAATATCTCTAGCCAGCTTTAAGAGTCTTCTAGCTCTATCAACCATAGCTTCACCAACACCTTGAAGTGTAGAACCGACGGTGCTAGTGAGATGGGTTGAAGATCTTTCGCGTGCTACATGCTCGTCTTCAATAACTCCAGCTCTACTATCTACACACAGTCTATTTCCACAGCCTGTTTCTTCAATCTCTTTTAAGAGGACGTCAGTTTTTATTAAGCCACCAGCAGCTATACCTAGTGATACCGCAGGATTAACGAAGGCTGAAGGCACCGACCTAAGTTTCCAGGTCTTCCCCATGTAGACTACTGTGTGCCCAGCGTTAATAGCACCACATCTGATAGCTAGCTTTACGTCTCTTCTAAGTGATAAGTAGGCTACTATCTTACCCTTACCCTCATCACCGAAAAACCCGCCAACCACTACTGTTGCCGGCAGTATCCCACCTAACTTTTTAATTCTAGAAATATAAAAGCGCGTGATTTAGTTCTTAAAAAACCTGCTCGATCACTCTCTAATTTCTTCACACATATTTGTAATAATTACGTAAAAACTCGCTATGGAGTGGTACTACTTCTTTTTAGCTCTTCGGATAACTATACCTAAGAGTATTTTCTCACTCTCGAAGACGCGGACTACAACAACTAGTGGTATCATGGTGACAGCTACTGACACACCTATAGCTAGTAGAGCAAGTATTTTCTCACCAACTACGTATGCTATGACTACAGCTAGAGGTAGTCCGTAGACCATTGCTCCAAGAGCGAGAGGTCCGGTGCTAAGTGGAATCCCAATAAACTGAACAGCTATGAGTCCTACGTAGAGTACAGCACCAATAGGACCTGTAACAGCTCCCGCTATTTTCGTATCGCTTACAAGAGCTCCTATGAGAATTCCGAGAGCTCCCGAGAAAAGTAGTACCAGCCCGAGAGACGCTGCTAGAAGTAGAACTCCATCACTGCCGAGATACCGGACGACATCCCATAGAGATAGAGTAGTTACCGTTCCTGAGGCTTGCTCTGACTGCGAGATAGGTGATGATAGTACATATGAAAAACCAAAGAAGTACACTAGAGCTGTTAGAATAGAAATTGCGACAGCACCAGTTATTTTAGCTATAGCTATAGTAGCTCTTCCTATTGGTAGTGTTAACAGCATTTCAAAAGCTTTTTCTTCCTTCTCACTCGCAACTGCCTGAGCACTGAAGATTAGAGTCATCATAGCGAGAATTCCGATGAGTACTGTAAACATCATTGCCGAAGTAGAGAGCGCCGATAGAACATTGAAATCAATAACTCTTTCTCCAACTCTGACTTCAACTCTCGCTGTGACAGACCTACTAAACGCGCCTACATCTATACCGCTCTCTACTGCTACCAGGTATCTCAACACCTCAGTGAAAACTGAAGCTACTGAACTCACTAACATCGCTTCTGTCTGTTGTAAACCAAATACTCTATCTAGAGAAATATAGCCCTGAACGTACGTAATTGCGCCAGGTCTGAATAGAGAGTCTCCGAACCCTTCCGGAACTAGTACCACTGTTCGAAATACACTTAACCCCTCCTCAACAGTCTTAACTAGAACTAATCTACCCTTAAGGGTTACGTTAGCTAGGTACAGTAATTTCTCTGTTAACGTGTTCTCGTCTTCAACAATCACACCGACCGGAGCTTCAAGAGCTCCGCGAATTACTTGCTCTGTAGCAGTGCCTATGACTCTACCTAAAACCACGAAGTAAACTACTAGAAACAGAATACTGACAATAAACGCTGGACTCTTAAGTACTGAGAGTACCTCCTTCTTTAGAAGCCTACTGAAAGACATCTATCTCCTCCTCACAGTTTTTACGAAAACTTCCTCTAAGTTTCTACTTAAGTACTTCGCTTTAAGTTCCTCCGGAGGTCCTTCAGCAACCATCTTTCCTTTATAGAGTATTCCAACTCTATCACATAGATACTCTACTTCGAGCATGTTGTGACTACTGAGGAGTACGGTCACACTGCTTCTTCTAGCGAACTCAGCTATGAGGTCCCGGATTCTTATACTACGCTCGACGTCGAGTCCAGACGTAGGTTCGTCTAGTATGACTAGCTTTGACCTAGACGCCAGTACGGTAGAGAGGGCTAGAAGTCTCTTCATACCCTTACTATAGCTTCTCACAGGTCTCTTAATATCGGACCCGAGGTCAGCTATTTCTACGGCTTCTTCTACAGCTTCACTTAGCTCTCTACCTCTAAGTCTCATACCCAACATGAACTTTATGAATTCAAGCCCACTTAAGTCTCTATATGCTCCAGCCTCCTCTGGGAGATAGGATAGGAGCTCGCGTACCTCGAAGGGTTTTGAGACAACATCTATTCCGAAGACTCTGATAGAGCCGCTAGTAGGCTTAAGTAGAGTTGCTATTATTCTGAGTGTAGTAGTCTTCCCACTTCCATTTGGTCCAACTAAACCATATATCTCACCTCTCGATATGCTGAAGCTTAAACCATCAACACCTTTAACACCTCTAGGGTAGACCTTAACTAAGCCATCTACATCCACAGCTGCACTACTACTCAAGCAAACACCAATAGCTAGGTAGCTACGAGTTTTATACTTTTAAAACTCTCGCATTTTGATATCTACCTAGATAAACACTTAGTCACTGAGAGAATATTACAGAAGCTTAAACCGTGTGAAGATATCGCTTGAATTTCAACTGGGATAGAGGGACTTGATGATGCTCTAGAGGGTAGCGTCTCTGGAGGGCCGTGGATAGCTATTACAGGAGAACCCGATGTGGGTAAGTCTATTCTCTGTACACACCTTCGCTTGGACAGGTATTAGAGGCTGTGGTCCGACGGACTACGTAACTACGGAAGCTGAGTTTAAGGACGTAGTTAGGCAGGTTAAGCAACTCGGCATGGACTTCGAGAACTACTTCATGTACAACATTATCTGGTTCACGAGAATCTTAGGAAATACCTCAGATAGTGGTTGTCGATATTTTCGATTTACTTCTATTGTCTGAGGGTTTATAAACCTTATTTTGGGAGGAGTCCAGAGAAATTAGGAGGTATATGATGATTAAGAAGCTTAGAATAACTAACCACTACAGGAAGATCTTCAAGCTAGAGATAGGGCCTGGCCATGAAGTTAAACTTGTTCCACTCAAGTAGCATCTATTTGCACATGTAGCTACTGCACTCCGAGGTGGTTCTCACGGATTTGAAGGTCTTAGTTCATGCGTATTGCCGCTCTAGCTATCAGCTCGTCAAGCACTTACTTGACAGAGGTCTTCAAGACGAGCTGGAGATAGTTCCACTAAACCCGGAGAACCCCGTGTTTCTGCGTAGAGTAGTTCCGTCAGTTCCAGCTCTAGTTATCGGTAGAAGCATTGTTGCTATAGACCCCCTAGAACCTGAGTTCGTTGAGAGCGTCCTACTAGGTAGAGATCTTAGAACCTACGTACCTGTTGATGAAGGTGAGATAGTTGAGAGATTCGTGAAGTCGGCTAAGTTCAGTAGCTACGTAATGCTTCACACACTACTAGGAGGTCTAAATCTCGAAGACGTGGTCGATACAGAGTTTGCTAGAGCCGCTGTAAGAACTTACTTCACTGGGTTGAGCGATGCGTATGTAAGAAACGCTCTTCTAGCTAGAAGTAGTGAAGTAGGTGAGGAACTCAGTAAGAGTTCTGTGAAGTCTACTGCGCATAGCTTTCTCAGAGATATGTGGGTAGCTTTTGGAGGTATAAGAAGGGAGTTCATCAGCTACAAAGTTCTGAAACTGTGGTTTACTGCGAAGATCTCGCAGGGAGTAGCTTACACACCTATTCAAGGTCTCGGGGTAGATGAGAAAATCGGTAGTATACTCAAGTATCTAGAGGAAAACTATGACGCGATCTCAAAGTCTATAGAAGCTTATGTTTCAATTCTTACATCAGATAGAGAGGTCTATAGAATACTTACTCAAGGAAATAAGCCGGCTCTAACACACACTACTTAGTGTAATATGTGAATAAAGTGTTGTTTTTCTATTGCGATGTACTTCTAGATTTCTCGATAGCTGCTTTTAATGCTTCTCCGAAGTAGCCTTCAGTCGATAATGGAGGTATGAATACACAGTATAGCTCAAGTACTTCACATCCAATATTCTTTGTTTCGTGTTTAGCTCCGGCTTTCACAACTACTACACTGCCCTCTCCTACTTCAGTGCTCGTTACTTTATCTCCTTCCACGATTGTGGAGAGCCCTCTACCAGCTGCTACAAATATTATTTCATCAGATACGTGTTGGTGGAGTCCGGTGCTGCTACCTGGTTCTATAGTGACCCAGAGTACTGTAGCTTTGTCGTAGTTACCTAATCTAGGGTCCAGGACAACTCTTAAATTCCTCTCGTGAGGTTTGGGGGTCCTGTACTCAGACAGTGTCCGTATATTCACTATCACAGCTACACCACCGCATTACTGACTTCACCTTTCCTTTAAAGTACGTATTTACTAAACTACTGATTTTTCTCCAAGCCACCGGTATAGATGTGATTAGCACTCCTAAAGTAAAGTATGCGAGAAATCTACCTTCTAGTGGAAGACTTCTCGAAACGATTGTAGCAGTGAGTGCCAGAGTATACATCGTAGTGAGTAGAGCTACTCTCTCTGCGAGAGAAGTGTTTTTAAGAATTCTCATCGCTCTCTTTAGAGTAGGTAGTGAAACAGCTAAACTCGCACTGAGTCCTAGAAGTGGTATCGATACACCGCTCTCGTGACCGAATACCGTGTTTCTATAGGATAGTAGGACACTAAGTAGAGATACTGCTAGAATAGTTTTCTCAAAGCCAGCGTATCTCAGTAATGCATTCACCGCTAGAGCTAGTGCTACTCCTACACCAACTCCAGCCACTACATCACTTACACTGTGTACTCTAAGTCCTATTCTAGAGTACGCCACTGAAGCTACTAGAACTAGCGATATAGTGAATAAGTATTTCACTCTCACATTGACTACTACAGTAGACCAGAATGTAGATGTAATTTGAGCGTGACCGCTGGGGAAACCCGGTCCCGACGCTCGCACTCTCCATAGTTCTGGTGGAGGTCTCGGAATATTGAAGAAGTATTTGAGAAATACATTGAGAGAACCGGAGAGCAGTATTGAAGCTAGTGCTAGAATACCGAGCTCTGGGTCGAGTAAGTACGTTAGAGCCAGCGTAAGTCCTATGTACGCTAATTCTTCACCTAGTGCTGAAAATAGCTTCCAAATCGAGACATCGTCTAGTATTACACCAGTAACTAGTAGAATTGCGAATAATGTCGATATCGTATAGCAAACAGTCTTTAGACACCTAGAGGTCCTAGAGGTTAAGAGTAGATACTTATACATACGCATACCTCTATCTAGACTACGGCCCGACTTTCCTTTCTGAACACTTATATATTTCTCTCTATCCTGCTTCTCTTGATGAGCCTTCTTTGAAAATGTAACTGAATCTCTCCAAACTCATAAAACATGTGAGAGTTGGTGGAGGAGTTTAGATTTAATAATTAGTTAGCGACTATGAGAAGCAATAAGACAGCATGCGATTATGTCGACACAATGGATTTGTTGAGGCCTACAGCAATTCTCCAGAAAGACAAGCTAAGTTAACTCCTGAATTATGCCAGGGTCATCTAATTTCATTGAAAAACTTAGCTTCAAGGCTTCAGGAGCTAAAACCTCGGGATCATCACCGTCATAAACTCTTTCAAACACATAAAAAGTCGACGAAATCCTCTTCATTAGAAAAGCCGCTTTAAGTTTAAGTATAAGTGAAATATTAGATGAACATGCATGAGATAAAACTTATTTCTCAAATCTCCAAACCGACGGCAAGATTCCAAGGACAATTTCTGTCTGTGGTAAATCGCTGAAACAATAGTTCCCCTCACACCCCCGCGCATTTCTACGTATTGATCGAGTCGTAAACTTCGTAAGACTTTAGACGTGTCAAGCCTGTCTGCAGTATCTCCATGGGAACCCCATCTTTTTACTTAGGTGTCGCTGAGAATACTCAAATGCGGAGGGAAAGGTATTTATAGTGGTTGAGATGAGTAAATAAATCTTGAGGCATATGACAACCCTGAAAGAGGATTGATAAGAGTAGATATAGAAGAATTTGAAGTTGGAAGAAGACTTTTAAAAAAGGCTGTTGAAGGAATGGTTCGTGATCGAAAGCAGAAGAACAGTGAAGGTATTAAGAATGTCTAAAAAGTACATGAGCATGAGAGAAATAACCTATAGAGACTATGAAGAGTTTGTAAAAACTCACAGAGAGGTAGTAATAGAAAACGTAAAGATTAAAATCGGGGAGCCTAAAGTAATCAAGGAATTTCAACCTAAAAAATTCAAACTTGAAACTACGAATGTCTGGTCTTTTCCGGAGAGAGGTGCGTGGGCTACGCACCGGGGAGATTTCAGAGGAAACTGGCCTCCTCAAGTAGCGAGAAACGTGATAATTAGGTATTCAAAACCTGGTGAAACTGTTTTAGATCAGATGTGTGGGTCGGGAACTACTCTAATAGAGTGTAAGCTTCTTGGGAGAAACGCTGTTGGGGTCGACATAAACATTAACTGCATTATGCTAACACTCGATAGGCTAAACTTTGAGTACAGTCCTCTCGATCCCAAATTCCCTAAAGCTAAGATAAAGACGTATGTTGGAGATGCGAGAAATCTCGACTTAATTGAAGACGAGTCTATAGACCTCATAGCTACTCACCCACCGTACGTAAACATTGTACGTTACGACAAAGAGGGGAGAATATGGGGAGATCTGTCAGCAGTACGTAGTATCGATGAGTACGTAGATGGAATGAGAGAGATAGCGAAGGAGAGCTACAGAGTGTTGAAGCCTGGGAGGTTCTGCGCTATACTCGTTGGAGATATTAGGAGGAGGAGGCACCACGTTCCAGTGGCCTTCAGAACGATGCAGGCCTTTCTTGATGCGGGCTTCATCCTCAGAGAGGATGTGATAAAGCATCAGTGGAAGACCAAAACAACGAGGGAAAAGTGGAGTGGATTAACAAAAGTAGCAGATGAGTACTGGGTAGACATAGATAAAAACAAAAGATACTATATGGATTTCTATCTGCTCAGCTACGAACACCTCTTCATATTCAGAAAGCCGACAAAAGAGGAAGATGTAAGACGATATAAAGAGAGCATGAAGTGGTGGAATAGCTAGAAATGTTCTGCAGCAGACAACTACCTTAAAAATCTTTAACATATCATGCAGTGTCAATGTTATTGAGGTCGATATCTCATAGAAGACGTAGTGAAGCAACATCGGCGATAAAGAACTTAGCTTTAGGAGGCGTTATTAACTAAATAAGATTTACGAAGCCGGGTTTCCGGCGACACTCTAGGTAGTTCACAGAGAGAGTTAACCTTCTACCATGCCTCATATATTACAGTCGTAGAGACACGGAAACACTCTAACAGCGGGGGCGAAACTAGAGAAGGCCGCAAGCAGATTCATAAATTAATAAGCTTGGTAACATATTCAGACATTGAAAAACGAGCTCACTCAGACTCAGCAGTCGAGAGTCACGAGTGTTATCTGAAATGCAATATCTTAAACATAAGTTCGGATAGGTCTTCCTTACTTATGTCAAATTACAGGTTTCTCAGCTTAAATATCGAGCTAAAGCTAGAGATTTTCAGGGTCGTGAGTGTGGCTAATAGCTTCAGCTGCATATCTGGCACTTCTATCGTTTACAGACCTCTGGTTCTTTCTCTACTTAGCTCTCGTACTTAAAGCAGATCCGGTTACTCTCGGTATAGCTAGCTCTGGCTGGAGTCTTCTCTTTATAGCATCTAACCTAGTGTTCGGAAAACTCGTTGAAAGAGGATACAATAAGTCCGCCGCATTTATATCTTCAGTTCTACTATGTCTATCTACATACGTTATCACTAACTCAGAAGACATCGTAGTTGTAGTTGCAGCTTATTCACTACTTCACGCTATTTCAACCTCTCTAGGGCGTGTTGCTGCTAACGTAACTCTACTCGAGTACGTCGAGTACGAATCTTGGTCTAAATACAACTACCTCTTCAACTATATAACACTCATAGCGAGAGGACTCCTACTAATAGCGGGATACTTAAACTATCTTACAACGACGTCATTTCTACTGTTAACTATAGCTATATCAACTATATTCTCGATAGCTCTACCTCAAATATTAATACCACTCGAGAGAACTCTATTTAAGCTATCTAAGAGGTTAGATAAAGTCTATGGTTACGTGAAGTTTACTTCGATACTCCCCGAGCTCCTGGAAGATAGATTGAATGCTTCTAGAGCCCTAGAAATCAGGTGGGAGACTGGGAAAGAACTACCTACCTATAGGCCGCTTCTAGGAGCATTCACTATAGTTACATTTTCCGATGCTCTCTTTATTCTCGTTCCCACACTAATCTCTAGCTATATCGGTAGTAAAGGCACGCTACTAGTTTACGGATTGTCTTCAATAGCTTCAGCAGCTGCTCTAGCAGTTATTTCAAGAATTTCTACTAGAGGTACACGCACTACTCTAGCTTCAGGAATTGCGAGATCCATCATAATTCCTTCTATACTAAGTATATCTTCTGTAGAATATGCTATCGCTTATATTCTATCTACAGCAGTACTCTTCAACATATTTAATACCTCAAACTATGACTCCTATATAAACTCGACAGCTGGTCAGAGAGCTTTTCTCTACGGGGTAGCCGTTGAATTAGGAAGTGCTGTCGGGTCCTTAATCGGGGGTGTTGTAGCTTCATACTGCGGAATAGAATATGTTGTCGCAGCTTCAGCTATAGGACATGTTCTTGCGTCAATTATAGCTTCATATCCCTAGTTCTAATAAGCAGTTGATTGTGGATTGAGAAGCAAGCAGTCCAGTTACTTAGTGGTCAATGTTTCAGTCTTTAAGTAGAACTACCCTCAGGTACTGGTAGTTCTCGAGGTGTCTCACTCCAAATAACTCAGATAGGTCTTCCTCTAAGTCGGTTAGGAGGAGTTCACCTCGCTTCAATAGCTTCTCCGCTAAATCTGCTGGGATCTTCTCTATGTCATATACACCTTTAGAGACACAGTTTGAGACTGCTACGTAGACATGTCTATAGGTCGAAAAATCTGGTAGGTCTACGCGGCAGAGGTATACTTCAGCTTTCAGAAGCCACCACCTCCACTTTCTTCACTTTCTGCTCGACAACACCTAGTAGCAGGAGTATCCCGTATATTATTGCTTCAGGTCTCACAGGGCAGCCGGGCACGTATACAACTCTATCTACTTCTACACCGTTTTCTCTAAGTATATCTTCCAGCTTCTTGAATCCACCTATAGTAGAATACGTATCCCACCAAATGCCTCCACCAACACCGCAGGAACCTAGAGCTAGAATTAGTCTAGGTCTCGGCATTGCTTTTATAGCTCTCACAACTTTCGGTAGAGACTCTCTCGTAACTGGACCGGTAAGTAGAATTAAGTCTGCGTGTCTGGGGGAACCCACTAGCTTAATTCCGAAGCGCTCTACATCGAAGTAGGGTGTCAGAGCGTCTAGAATCTCGATATCGCAAGCATTGCAGGACCCGCTGTTGAGGTGATATACCCATATACTCCTCTTTATAGCTTTCAGAGCTCTAGCTATATTTACACTACTCACTTCCAACACCTATTCTAATTGATGCTGCTCTAGCGAATTTACTCTTTCTACACTTAGGGCAGAGTACTGCGTATTCTTCAGCTATAGGTGAGGATTTAACGACAGATTTTAACTCAGCTTCAGTCCAGACGAGACTACCGCAGCTTGAGCAGCGGGTTAATCTATGTATAACTCTGGACTTAAGGTTTTCAAGAGATGTTGACGACAGTTCGAACTCTTTAGTGACCTCGATAGCTTTCGCTGGACATACTTCAGCACACATACCGCAGAATATACACCTACCTACGAAGTATTCGAGAGTAGCCTCCTTACCTGAATTTCTGAGAGCTAAAGCGTTTGGTGGACATATCTTCACACAAGCACCACAACCCCAGCACTTCGATGGGTCTATACGTACAGCACCTCTAAACTCTGAGGTTAGTAGGGGGGGTTCGTAGGGGTATTTTCTAGTGACTCTACCGGTTTTAAGAGCTATTTCAAGTATCTTCGCTATCGACACATTAACCACCTCGAACTAGCTTGATAAAACTCTTCCTACCTGTCTCGATATCTACTACTAAGACTCTATCGGTGCAGGAGAAGCATGGGTCGATGCTAGCTATTGTTAGTGGTGCGTCAGCTAGTGGAGTACCTCTCAACATAGCTCTTAGAGCCGGAATGTTCTGATAGGTTGGAGCTCTAACTCTCCATCTATAAGGTCTCCCAAGACCTGTGATAACGAAGTGAACGTCTTCACCTCGAGGTGCTTCAATAGCTGCTACAGCCTTCCTCCCGGGAGGTATATCATACTCCTCAACAACAACACTACCGCCTGGAAGTAGGTCGACTAATTGCTTAACTATCTCAATGCTTTCGAATACTTCTTCTACTCGCACCAGTAGTCTCGCTAGATTGTCTCCTTCGGTATATAGAGGTACTCTAAAAGACACTCTTCCGTATGCTAGATACGGGTAGTCTTTTCTAACATCTCTGTAGAGACCTGAAGCTCTCGCAACTGGGCCGACAACACTTAGAGCTCTTGCTTCACTCTTAGTCAGTACTCCAGTGCCAACAGCTCTTGACTTAATTTGAGGAATAGATAGTAAGGCATCCGCTAGCTTCTTAAATTCTTCTCTCACCTGCGCTATGGTTTTCATAGTTTTATCGATCTTATCTACGTTTAAGTCTTTTCTCACACCACCAATTACATTAATTCCATATGTCTTTCTAGACCCAGTTAGATACTCAGCTAAGACCATGACGTGCTCTCGAATTCTCCACGCATGCATAAATCCTGCGTCATAACCTAGTAGGTGAGCTGCTACACCAATCCAGAGAAGGTGGCTGTGGAGTCTCTCGACCTCTAGGACTATGGACCTTATGAACTCTGCTCTCTCAGGTGTTTCTATATCCGCAGCTTTCTCGACAGCCATAATGTAGCAAGTTGAGTGTACGAAGCCGCATATACCGCATATCCTCTCCGCTAAAAAGGGCACCTGCTTATAGGTAAATCTAGGTGATTCAGCTAGTTTCTCGATACCTCTGTGTACGTGGAACCCTCTATAAGCTACATCTACAACTTTCTCACCTTCTACGTAGAGCTCGAAGTACTCTGGTTCGTGTAGGGCTGGATGGTATGGTCCTACCGGAATACCGGCTTCTTCATGTAGTTCTTCTCTAATTACTCTGGAGGGTTTCTCATCGTATCTAAACTCTTTTCTTAGAGGATATACGCCATCAGGCCAGTCTTCAGGTAGGACCAGTCTCTTAGTTAGTCTCCCACCGAACTTTATCCCGAGGAGGTCCTGAATCTCTAGCTCACACCAATCTGCTGCTGGAACCTCCGAGACTATAGATGAAGTCTGCGGATCTTCCTCAGGCACTAGAACTTTCAGCACTATATCTACACCCTGAGAGTCCAGACCGAAGATGTGGTAAATAGTGTAAAAACCATTTACCTCTCTCTCATCTACACCAACACAAGTCTTGAAGTATGCTTCTGAATCGTATAGTAGTCTAGCAGCCGTTCTCACAGTCTGCTGGGGGATCCTAACATAGATTTCAGATTTCTTAACTTCCTCTACTACCCCACCGATTTTCTCCACGATTGTTCTTACTTCATCCTTCATACTCCCAACCCATAGGAAACGAGTAACATAGACGAAAGAATAAAGAGAGTAGTATAGAGGAATCTCACAGCTAGGTCAACCCTACTCCTCCCCAGTAGAGTGCTTACCACAGTGTGAGTTATCCAAGTAAGTGGTGTTAGAAGAGCTACAGCAGTGAGGGAAGTTAGACCACTCAAACCACCTAACAACACGAAAACGAGTACCGTTAGTGTAGCTGAAATAAACTTCTTTAAGACTGCTGATACTGTCGCAACACCTAGTAATGGTCCTGCGAGCTCTATATTAACACCAGACGCGAGCTCCGGTTCTGCTTCTGCTATATCGTAAGGTACTCTACCACTTACAACATAGGCAGCTATAAGTAAGATGAGTGCAGCGATAGCTCTTGAAGCAGCTGCTTCAACACCAGAAACTAGGAGTAGTAGTGATACAGCTAGAAAAGGTTCTGCTGAAAGAACTAGAGAGAATTCTCTGAAGCCACCGAGTACTGAGAAGACATTGTTTTGAGATACTGCTCTCATTATAGCTAGCGTAGTTGCTATACCAGTAAGCACTATGAAGATAACTGCTTCAAATATAGTTGCTTGAGCTAGACCAACAGTAGATACGTGAACAAGTAGTATTGAAGCAGTTACTAAAGTCAACATCTCTAGTACTGTTACTAAGGTATACCAGCCGCCGCCTACAGGTATGACTACCTCCTTAGAGAATAGCTTGATTAAATCATACCATGTCTGAAGCACTGGAGGACCTATCCTAGTGTGTATAGCTGCTCTAACTTTCCTCTCTACTCCATCGTATACTGGTGCTAGAGCTAGCTGTAGAATAGCTATAGCTATACTATGAAGCACTCCTCAACACCACCACTACTAGCATGGCTATAGTTGTTAATAATCCAGCTAGTAGTGATGAAAAAGCTACTGATGTCTCTAGCGACTGCCTAAACCACTCTAAGTATCTTACAACAGTTGACGTATACTTCCTGACGTCGAACTCTACGATGCTAAAGTATTGAGGCATGTTTACTATAGACTTGAGTATCTTAGAGAAATAGTAGTTAGTTCTAGATCTCCTCTGCTCTACAAGTGGTCCGCTGAGTTCAGTTACTCGGTCGAAAATAACTAGACTATCTACAAACATCAACTTTTTGACGTATTCTTCCATCTTTCTAATTACACTAGACTTAACGTGGCTCAAGGTCTCGCACCACCTAGCCAGACCTCGTCCTTTCTCCCGTGCTTTAGAACTGTGTAAGTTATCCAGCCAGCTATAGCGAAGAGCGCGCTAAAGAGTCCGAGTAGTAAGAGTATTTGAGACATCATGTTAGCTAGAGTTGTCGACGCGATACTCCCGACTACGTAGTACGTTAGTCCTAGTGAAGACGCTGATAGTGTGAGTACGTATGGTGTTAATTTAGCGCTACTAGGGTCTAGCTCCTCGTATCTAAATGTTGGGTTTCCCATGTGAGCTAGTAAATACCTCACACTGTAGCCGATAGATAGAGCTACTTCAAATGCTATTACTAGTGTAATCAGTAGGTAAACCCAGGATAGCGGTATGTGGCTGGCTAAAGTCATGAAGACTACTAGCTTAGTTAGAAATCCTAGAGTTGGTGGTACTCCTATTAATGAGAGAGCTGCGAGTAGAGCTGAGAGAGTTTCCGCCGGCAGTATTCTAGATACATAGCCTAATCTCTCAAGCGTTCTCGTGTGAGTTAGAAGCTCTACTACTCCGGAATCCATGAACAGAGAAGACTTGTAGATCGCGTGAGCAGCTGAGTAAATCGCGGCGGCTGTTAAGAACTCTGGAGACCTGGAGTACATGTAGAGTCCTACGAGTATTGTTATAGTGCTCGTATGGGATATAGTGCTGTAAGCCAGTATTCTCTTAATATCGGATTGAACTAGTGCTTGGAGCCCCCCATAGATAGCTGTTAGAGAACCAAATACTAAGCATATAGCAACAGCCGTGCCTATGTCTATTGCTCGCAGTAGAGCTAGTCTAAATAGTCCGTAGAGACCCATCTTAACCATGAGTCCGGAGAGAACAGCTGAACCAGGCGATGGAGCCATAGAGTGAGCGTCGGGTAGCCAGAAATGGAGTGGAGCTACAGCTGCTTTAGCCATAAACCCCAGCATAGCTACAGCTGTTAGCACAGGTGAAGTTAGGTCTAGCTCGAGTAAGTCTACTGGAACGCTCATTGAAGGTCCAAGACCTGCTAGAGCTAGTAGCAGAAGTAGAGAGAGGTCTGCGGGAACCATAGACACAACTAGGTATCTAAGTCCAGCAGACCAAGCTCTCGGATTTGTTCCCACCATAGCGTCATATACTACTACGAAAAATCCCAGTATCTCAGCGATAAGCCAGAAAGCCACTATCTCCACTAGGTACTTTGAAGTAAAGACTAAGACTGTGGAGAGAGTAAAAAAGTCTATTAGTGGTTGTAGAGTATTCACACCGTACTTTCTCGTTGAGTAGCTGGGTGTGTATAGAGTGACTAATGAGGCGGTTACAACAGAAACTACTAAGAGAATCGACGGAAACACCTCTAAATACCAGTTGTAGAGTAGTAGAAGGAGAACCAAGTAGCTTAGTGCTCTAAGTGTAAATCCAGTTTTTCTAGCTCTCAGGAAGGCTACGTTTCCAGCTAAGAGAAAAGCTATTGAAATAGCGTAGACAGCGTATCTAAAAACATCGCTCACTTAATTTCACCTAGTTGAACGATGCGTGTGAGAGCACGCTTTTTAACCTCGTCTCCAACTGCTTTAGGTAGTCCTACTAGTATAGCTCTACTTGGGCACATAGCTACACATGCGGGTATTAATCCATCACCTCTCAGCAGCCTACATAAGTCACATTTTATCGAAGTCTTCGTGGTCTCACTGTAGTCTGGTATTCCAAATGGACACGCGTATAGGCAGGCCATGCAGCCGATACATCTCGAGAACTCTATGTAAACAGTTCCCTGACTATCTCTCCTCATAGCTCCTGTAGGACAGGCTTCAACACATGGAGCTTTACTACAGTGGAAGCACGATATAGGTCTCTTAACACCTCCACCGAGGTCGTAGAGCCTTATGAAAGGTCCGAGTTCGTGAATGAATCCGCAGACAACTTCACATGTTTCACAACCCATGCATTTTGAGTAATCTATCACTCTTACGAGAACACCGGGGTTGGACACATCTATCACCTCGCAACTAAAACTTTAACAGACAAAAACCTATCTATTTCTTTAGCAGCTCTCAATCCCTGTCCAACGGCTTGACCTATCTTAGAGGGCCCTGTGACTACGTCACCAGCAGCAAATATGTTGGTACCGGGTATGCGGAAGCTCTTGTCGACAGCTATCTTACCGTCCTTACCTACGTGTTTACCTATACCACCACACTCCGACGCTATTGGTGGTGTGGGTATCTCACCGATAGCTGCAGCAACAATATCAGCCTCTACTTCGAATTCACTACCGGGCACTGGAATAGGTCTCGGTCTACCTGATTCATCTGGCTCCCCAAGCTTCATCCTCTGAAATACTACTCCACGAGCTACACCATTTTCTATAGTGACACTCTTAGGAGCTGCTAGCTCGATCCAGTTTACACCCAGTCTGCTGAGTCTCCTTATTTCATACTCACCTGCTGGTGCTTCCTTAATTGTTCTTCTGTAGACTAGGTAGACTTCACTAGCACCCTTCAAAATACTTTCTTCAGCTGCGTCTACAGCACTAAGTCCTCCACCTATTACTACAACTTTCTTGAAAGAACCTAGGTGGCTAGCTCTTAGCCCTAGTTCCTCCATGTGTATATCGAGTAGAAACTCGAGTGCGGACATGACATTCTTAGCGTCATCTCCGGGAATTCCGAGCTTCCTAGAGCGCCAGGTTCCAGTAGAGATAAGTGTGGCATCGTAGTTTTCAACTAGTTTGAGCATGTCTACAGTATTCACAGCTAATTCATCTCCTTCATCATGTCTTTCACCACATGTGACTTTAGTAGATAGGTTTAGTTTAACTCCAAATCTATCTCTAAGTTCTTCAACACCCTCCATAATGCTATCTAGCGGTATCCTATACTTAGGTATAGCAAAAGTCATCATACCTCCGGGAATCGGTAGCTTATCGTATATATCTACTTCATGTCCTCTACAGACTAGGTAGCCCGCAGCTGTCAAACCTGCCGGACCAGCACCTACTACAGCTATTTTCTGTCTAGATAAACCCGGCTTCTGTTGACAGAGGAAAGCAAACTTCATCTTCTCCCACTAGTAAGAGGGTTCTAAAATATTTAAAACACGATAAACTGCTGCTTATATTGTTTAAACACAATATTCTACATACCGAGCGCCGCTCTCACGTAGGCTAGGTAATCTACCGCCGCTCTACCAGCTTCACTAACGATAGACATAAATCTTGGGAGAGCTACTACAGATATTCCGAGAGCTAGAAGAGTGATAACTGTGGTAGCTATCACTAACTTTACAGCTGTAGTGTTCCCTAGTCTAGAGTCTTCTCTAGCTTTCGGAGTTTCCCGGAGGAGGCTATTCATCAGTTTAACGTAACCTATTCCAGATATACCAGTGGAAGTAACTAGCACTATAGCACTACTTAAGTAGCCTACCTCAAGAAAAGCCATGAACATGAAGACCTTACTCCAGAAGCCTACGAGCAATGGGATTATACCGAATAGATTCAGTAAGCCGATTAAAAATGCTGCAGACTCTAGCTTTCTCTTCCTCAAGTAACCGATACTCTCAATAGATCTTCCGGCAGCCACTATAGCTACTCCAGACGTATAGAATAGGAGAGCTTCACTTAGTGAATTAGAGATCAACTGGAGAATAGCTGCTGCCAGACCTCTCTCAGTACCTACCGTAATCGCCATAAAGGCGAGGCCCATGTGACTTATAGTGCTGTACGCAATGAATTTCTTAACATCTGTTTGAATTAGTAGGAGTAGAGCTCCAACTACAGCTGATAACCCCCCAAGCAGGTGAAGTACGAATAGTATATCGTATCTTAAAGCATCAACTACACTCCCATCTCCGAAGATAGTGAAGAGAAATCTTACAATTCCGTAGGCACCTATTAGATCAATCACAGCAACAAATAGAGCTGAAACAGGTGTTGGTGCTTCCGGATTTGCGTCGGGAAGCCAGAAGTGGTTGGGGAATATCGCAGCTTTAAAGGTAAATGTCCAAACTGAAAGAGCTATTGCTATAGCTGATGAGAAAGTTATGTTGCCGAATACTCCACCACTGTAGACAGTTGAAACACCTGGGTGTCTCGATTTTAGAGCTACATCAGCCATGTTCAGAGTTCCGTAGGAGCCGTAGATAATGAATGCTGCTAATAGGTATAGTGATGTAGCTACCATACCAACCAGTGCATAGCGTATGGAGGCTTCTATAGACTTTGGGTTGTCTCTATAGAAGGAAACTAGTACGTAAGCCGATAGGGAGAGTACCTCAAGCATGACGAAGAAGTTGAAGATGTCTCCAGTATATAGACAGCCGATAGATCCGGCTCCAAGAGATAGCATGAAGGTGTAGTAGAGATATTCACTACGCGATCTCACCATCCAGTTGCTGTAGGCTATAGAGAGAACTAGTATAAACATAGATAGAAGACCTAGTGTAGCTCCAAATAGGTCAACTATGTAAATTATACCTAGAGGAGGTCTGAAACCACCGAACCAGTAAGTAACGACTTCACCCCTGAGAGTCTCTAGAAACACAGTAGAAGCTATAGTGAGTCCTATAAGCGATACCGCTAGAGCGTAAACTCTATAGAACTTCTGGTTTTTAACGACAAGTGAGAGGCCCGGGAGCACGAAGGCCGAGCCCATGAGAAATAGTGGTAGCAGTCCCACAGCCAGCAACTTATTCACCCGAAGATCTTCTGAGAGTACTTCTCGAATGATGTTGATATATCCTCTCTAGCTCTAGCTGGCTCGAATGTCTTAGCTACTAGCCAGTGAACGTAGAAGTACTTTCTGCCGGTATCTACTTGGATGACTATAGTTCCAGGTGTATTAGTAATGGAGCCAGCTACCAGAGTCATGCCGTAGTTAGTTTCTACATAGTATGGTATTTTAACGATTGCTGGAGATATATTTATCTTCCTACTGAGTACGATTTTAGCTATATCTATGTGTGCTCTAACTTCTGCTACAGCCATATAGTAGATGTAGTAGAGCACTAAGTAAGTGAGTCTCCGAATATCTGAGAGACTCAACTCTCGCGATATCAGTAAGCTCTTAACTAAGACTGTAACTAATATAGATCCCAGCGACCCGAGAACTAAACTGAATAGTGACGTAGTGCCGGAGAAAACTATGTAGAAAGAGTAGGTCATAGAGAATACAGCTAAGTAGCTCAGTGCTCTACTCAATAGAGCCACCTCCAGCCGGTCTTACGTGTGTTGTTCTGTAGTGTCTGTAGTACATCACAATCAATCCAGCGAGAAACATGTAGACGGCTAAACCAATTACTATAGCCGTTAAAACCAGTGCTTGAGGTACCGGATCTACCGCTGTATTAGCTACTACCGCTAGCTCACTTACGTCTTCCGGAATAGAAGCTAAAACAGCTATCGACGGATATCCCTCTACTACTCTTCTAAATCCTAGAGCTATTGCGAAGCTGTTGAGAGTATCTGAGAATATAGTTAGAGATATGAATTTCTTCACTAGAGATGGTCTCGTGAAAACACCGTAGAGAGATATCCCTATATTGACAACTAGTGAAAGTATCAGAACTGTGAACAGTAGGGAAACTGGGTCACTCATACCACTCGCCCTTTTCTAAAGCTTCCTCAACTTCTTCTCTTCTAAGAGACAACACTATGAAGGCTAGCGATAGACCAGCAGCTACAGCTAGAGCTTCAAAGACATTGAAGAATAGTAGAGTACCTCCGGTTGGACGATCCAGAAACCACGGAGGCATCGATAGAGAGGCCCCCTCTCTAACCATATTCTGAAATATGTAGGCGTTAACTCCGGTCAGTAATCCTACTACTAGAAGAGCTACTGAGGTCGCTAGTACTCCCAGTAGCCCAAGAGACCTCAGCACTAGTAGTCTACTAGTACTCAGTCCTCTCTCGACAACAAAATCTAGAGAGAATACTACTGAGAGAAGCACCAGTAAGACAGCTATGAATGACCCTCCCTGAAAGCCTCCCCCGGGAGTTAGGTGTCCGTGTATTGCTATCGATAAACCGGAAATCAATATGAGTGGTGAGAGTATCTTAGTAGACGTCTTAACTATCTCTGAGAGACCTCTATTGCTGATTCCAGCTTTCTCTCTATAGCCTCTGAAGAGTAGGGACACACCTACTATCGAGATGAAGAGAACAGATGTCTCAAAGAAAGTGTCTATTCCTCTGTAATCCCAAACTATCGCAGTTACGGCTTCTAGAGATTGAGCACTCTGAATTATATTCCAGGGGTTATAAGTATTGAGTAAATACGAAGCAGCTAGCTCTCTAAGTCTCTGTGGTGCTATAGGTCCGAGACCTCCTGCTTCAATTACATACGCTAGAAGTAGCACCATTAGAGCTATTGAAACAGCTATAACTACCTCCCGGAAGTTCATTTCTCATACCTCTCGGTCTTCTTTATTAAGAGTATTGTTACCGCTGGTAGTATTCCTACAGATACCGGTACGTAGACTAAGACTATATCTGGAGCCATTAGCACATAGTAGATTAATGCGTAAGCGGTGCTCTGAATAGCTGAGAAGACCACAGCAGACATCATATCTCTAGATCTAACCGCGAGATACGTTGCTACTACTGATAGAAGAGCAGATATAGCTGCGATAGATATAGGCACTAACTCCACTAATCACCACCTTCCTCTCTGAGTGCGTCATAGAGGATTGGTTCTCTTACTGCTTCACTAGAGATATATGCGGCTCTCGCGAGAGCGTGTGAACCGGCTTGAGCCAGTATCATGAGTAGAATACTACTAGCAAAAGCAGCACCAGCTAGAAAGAATCTGGGCGGCCCTAGGTATTCGGCTCCTAGAGCTACAAGGGCGGCACCTATCATTGGAACAACAGCACCACCTATAGCACCAGCTGTAGCTGCGTGAAGCCTCGTGTAGAAATTGGGGAGTCTCAATAGTCCTATAGCTCCGATAAAGTCGTAGAAAACTCCGATAGCTATGAGCGCTAGTCCAGCTAGAACTAGAGCGAGGTCGATCAACTCAATCACCCATCTCTCCGGCCTCTAGGTACTTAGCTACGTAGATATCGAGTGCGTAAACCCATAGAGCTAGAGCTAGTCCAGATACCACCATGAGTGGGGATCTGACTAATATGGAGAGAACTACCATGAAAGCTGCTAGATCGTATCCTAGAGAATCTATAGCTAACACTCTATCCGGTAGAGTTGGTCCCTTAACTACTCGAACTACGTAGAGGAGAAACGACGTGATGTATAGAGGAATGAGTATCGTCAGTATTGATGAAACTAAAGCTTCTATATCCATGCTTAAACTACCGAACTCGAGTGTAGCCCTAGACATATAAGCTTTAAAGAAGTTATAGCTGAAACCTGGTTGAGTGGACATAAAGCCTCTCGCTAACTTAGTTATTTCATTTTATAAGATATTCGCGTGGGGTTAGCGCGTATAAGCTAGTTGAGCTCTATGTATTTGAGTATGTAGAAAGTGATGTAGTGAGGTCGTTGGAGGAGTTCATACCGAGAGCTCTAGGCTTCGAAGTTCGCCTAGCTGGACATCTAGCTATACCAGAAGAGATACTAGACTCCACTAGAAGACAATATCTCGCTGAAGCCGTTGCTAGATTAGTTGCTTATCGTAAAAGTGAGCGTGCTATAGGACTATTAGTAGCTGATGCTGACGCATATGTCCCAGGACTTAACTTTGTGTTTGGTCTAGCGGCACCTAGTCTAGGAGTAGCAACAGTCTTCCTGAGGAGACTGAGACAGTGGACCGATAGAGCTAACTACGTCGAGAGAGTAGTTAAGGAAGTACTTCACGAACTTGGACACGTCTTCGGATTAAAACACTGTAGAAACAGAAAATGCGTTATGAGTTTTAGCAACAGTGTTTTTGAAGTTGATGTGAAGTCGCGTGCTTTCTGCCGTAGTTGTGTTAGAAAACTCGGTGAGCTCGGTATCGAGGTTTCTGGTGAATTCGCTATCTAGAAACTTCCAGCTCTAGTGTGGTACCGCATCGCGGGCAGGTCCCGGGGAAGCTGCTCCTGAGACCACAGCTTCTACATCTATATGAGTAGCTGCTCAATCTATTCTTCTCTATGTACTTGACTCCCCTCACTTCGATACCTAGAGCTATTGCGACGTCTTGAACTAATCTATCGTCTGTGTAGAGTATAGAGCTACCGCAAGCTTTCTTGACGTAGCTCGCGAGAGCTAGAACTTCTATATCGACGTTCGAGAGCTCTCTTAGAACACCGAGTTCTCTAGCTACAGACTTCACTATCGCTACGTAGTCTCTAGGTGGTGTAATTACTGCGATCTTTCCGGAAGCTATAGCGAACTCCAAACGCATTCTGCTATTGATATCGAGTACTTCACTTAGAACTCCCTCTGTCGTGTAGAAGATTCCGTAGCTAAGCTCTATCCCAGCGAACATAGCAGCCGAATCTAACACTATAGTGCTCTTACCACAGTTTATAGACATCTCTCAAATACCTTGGAGTAGTAGTCTTCAGCAAAGAATCTAACAATTCTAGCGGGCTTAGGTGCTCTAGAGACGGACGCTGAAATACCTGGCTCAAGTCTCGAGACGAGAATTCCGTCTACGTATAGCTCTACTGGATAGGAATCTCTTCTTATCTCGATTATTATCTTTACGTCATCTGGTAAGACCACCGGTTTCGAGCATAGTGATATAGGGGCTAGAGGTGTGATGATTATAGCCTTCATCAGTGGGTCTACTATGGGACCTCCAGCAGCTAAGCTATAAGCTGTTGAGCCTACTGGAGTAGCTACTATAACACCATCACCTACTGCACCTAGTACTCTCTCCGGCACACCTCCTTGGTGGTGCTTCATGACTCTAAGTCTACATACCTTACCTCTAAATTCTGATGACGTAATCAATACTGCGTCATTGAGTGCGTAAGGCGCGTCACTAACACCTTCAGCTTGAACTAGTAGTCTCATGTACTCGTGTAGTACGTACCTCCCACTCAATAGTCTATCTATAGCTAGTGCGTAGTCATGTGGTGGCACATCTGCTAGAAACCCCCTCTTTCCATACCTAATCGTCATTACTGGTGTATCAGCATCTTTAAGTAAGTGTGTGGTTCTCAATATCGTGCCGTCACCACCTACTACCGCAATTACACCTACTTCATCTACTCCCAGAATAAAGTAGCGTAACCAGTCTACCGACCCTCTAGCACGTGAGTCCATGTATGTCTTCAGACCTTGGCGCTCAGCGTAGTCAGCCAGTTTAAGAGATAATGCTAGAGCTTCGGGGCTACCTAGCTTAGGTACAACTCCCAGTGTTCTAACACCTGTGGTACTATCCAGAGCTTCAACCCCGCTCTAGTTTGAGTTGTGAGTATTTTCTACTATAACTCGGTGGGCCTCCCTCATATTCAGAGCTTGTAACTTCTACTTGAGTCATCTCGAAGTGAGGTATTAGAGGTCTAGATGAGAACTCTAGACTTAGTCCCCCTCGAGATTCAGCTCGCACAGCTCCATCATCGAAATTAGATCACGGCGGTGCCTTATATAGACTTAGTAGGTAGTACTGGTCTCACTAGCTACTTTACGATATAACAGCTTGCGAGTTCTAAATCTTTAAGCTACTGCCTATTTCGCTGTTTGGTAGGTGTTTGAAATAAGTGAAGCAGGTAGATTAACTGAGTGTGTTGAAGTAGAGAAATTCTATGCCGAGAAGGCTTTGAATATGCTTCGAAGCCTTGGAATCCTGCTGCCGAATGCTGCTGCTAAGATTGATAGAGTTAGTGAAGTAGTTAGAATACCTATACACAGCAGTTTTTCTAAAACTGCTGTAGATTTGCTTAAAAACGGTGGAATTCCGTCTAAGCCGTGTGTAGATGTATTTAAAGTTAGCTCTAGAGGGATGAAATTCACCGACTTCCTCAGGGGCGTTCTCCCCGGGGACGTCTTAGAAAGAGTTCCGAGGTCTTATCAGCATATTGGTTGTATAGCTATAATTCATCTTCCGGAAGATTTAGTAGGTTACGGTTCAGTAGTAGGTGAAGCTATAGCTAGAGTATCACCGAATGTGAGAGCTGTATATACTTCACTCACAACTGAGGGAGAGTTCAGAGTTAGGAAATTAAGGAAGATCTGGGGTGAGGATGTAACAGAGACGATACATGTAGAGTATGGAGTGAAGATAGCTCTAGATGTAGAGAAAGTGTACTTCAATCCCACACTTTCTTACGAGCACTGGAGAGTTTCTGAAGAAGTAGGAGATAGTGAAGTAGTTCTAGATCTCTTCTCTGGTGTCGGTCCCTACTCACTACATATTGCGTTAAAGAGGTCTGCGACATGTTTTGCTGTAGACTCTAATCCGTGGGCTTCAATCTATCTAGCTAAGTCTATAGGTTTAAATAAGCTCAAGGGAAGAATAGTGCCGGTTTTCTCGAGAGTAGAAGACTTCCTAGATCTAGCTGAAGAGAACTACTTTAATAGAGCTATAGTAGACCTACCACATAGGTCTTTCGAATACCTAGACTCAGTCCTCAGAGTAGTTAGCTGTAGAGGCACTATACATCTATACTCAATAGGTGGTGAGGAACTACATACCCCAAGACTTCCAGAAGGAGTTAAACTACTGGAAGTTAGAAGAGTGCTGGAGTACGCCCCCCACAAGTACATATACGGATTAAAAATCTCTAAGACCTGCTCTCAGTAAGTAGATTAGGAAAAAGAACTGAATTTACGAAGTTAGAAACTCAAGTATCTTCTTAAATCTCTTTAGCTCCTCTACTCCTTCTTTCAGATATTCAACTCCGTACTCAGTGATACTGTATAGTTTTCTAGCGGCTCCTCTCTCCGCAGTCTCCCACTTAGAGATCACCATCCCCTTCTCTTCGAGTATTGAGAGTATTGTGTAAATAGCTGAACTCGGAATATCGAGATTCAACCTACTCTTCAATATCTCTCTAACTTCACTTCCATGTAGAGGTTTCTCATCGAGTAATTTAAGAAGCAGTAAGTGAAGTAATCCTCTCACTGGTAAGTGTTTGTGGTGGTGCCAGTGGTAGTGATGTCTATGATGTTTTTCATGATGCGTACAGAACTCCTCACGCTCTTCTGCCTCTCCACGTTCTCCACACATTTTTACTCCCAGTAGGTAAGTTACTAGATATAATAAATATTTTAGTTAAGTATATTGCTTAATTACTTCAACACTATTCATGAGTAAGACTTTGTTAATAGGTTTTCTACTCATAGTTAGCTTTTATTTTTAACGGAGTTAATTATATTTAGTGGTCTCACATGGGTGTAATAAGAGCATCAGAGTTCTCCGCTGGTGAGGGAGTCATCAGGATCGCCGATAGAGTGATAAGAGTCGGCGGTCCACTGCCGAGGCTTAAGAGCGGTGAGAAACTCGTAAGACACACTAACTCGGTCTGTCCCTACTGTAATGCTCTCCTCCCAGCTCTCGTAATCGAGAGAGATGGGAAGTGGTTTATTAGAAAAGTCTGTCCAGAACACGGTGAGATAGAAGATATCTATCAAGGAGACTCTGAGTACGCTAAACGCTTAGAGAAGTTTTTTGTAGACGGTAGAGGCCCTAGATATGTCTACACAGATCTCACAGCTCCCTGTCCATACAGCTGTGGTCTCTGCCCTATTCACATGAGTCACACTGCTATAGCTAACTTAGTCGCAACAAATAGATGTGACCTCGATTGCTGGTTCTGCTTCTTCTACGCTGAGAAGAGTGGATTCGTATATGAACCAGATTTAAACCAGGTTAAGCACATGGTTGAACAACTACTTAAACAGAGGGTAGCTCCAGTAATACAGATAACTGGGGGAGAACCAACAGTTAGAGAAGACCTACCGGAGATAGTGAGTCTACTTAAGAATATGAATGTTAAACACGTGCAGCTCAACACACACGCAATAAAGTTCGCGAAACTATACTTAGAGAGAGGTCTAGACTCAGCTGCTTCATATGCTCGCGACCTTAGATCTAGAGGTGTTAACACAGTCTATATGAGCTTCGATGGTGTTTCACCTAGAGCTAACCCTAAGAATCACTGGGAAGCCCCCTACGCTCTAGAAGTATTTAGAGCTGGTGATATGACTAGTGTAGTTCTCGTACCAGTAATAATAAGAGGTGTGAATATCGATGAACTCGGTGACATAGTTAAATTTGCGGCTCTAAACCAAGATATAGTTCGCGGAGTAAACTTCCAGCCTATCTCACTGACTGGGATGATTAAGAGAGCTGAGCGAGAAAAACTCAGAATAACGATATCTGATGCTGTAAGAATAATTGAAGAGCAGACTAACGGACAGATTAAGAGAGATGACTGGTTCCCGGTTCCAGCATCTGTTCCAATATCTGAGTTCATAGAGAGTTTAGCTGGAGAGTTTAAGTTCGAGATGGCCAATCACCCACACTGCGGTGTAGCTACCTACGTATACACTAGAGTTATAGATAGAGATACAGCTGAAGTAGAATTCATACCGATAACTAGGTTTATAGATATATACGGTTTCCTCGACTACCTAGCTGAGAAATCTGAGGAACTGCGAGAAGGCAGAATGAGGTCTATAGTCGGGTTGAAGCTTATAGCTAACCTCATCTCTAAGTACGTAAAATGGAGTGAGGTGCCTAGAGAGCTCAGAAGCGTTCTACCAAAGATTCTCGCTAACATATTCATAAAGAGGTCTTACGAAGCTCTCGGTGAGTGGCACTACAGAATGCTGTTTCTTGGAATGATGCACTTCATGGATCTCTACAACTACGATGTAGAGAGAGTTATGAGGTGTAACGTACACTACTTAATGCCTGACGGTAGAGTAATACCGTTCTGTACATTCAACGTTATGAGTGATGTATATAGAGACTATGTACAAAAGAAGTATATGGTGCCTCTAGATGAGTGGAAAGCTAAAATGGGAAGTGACTCACTAGAGTTAATTAAGTATAGGAGAAGCGCGGAATTAATAAAGAGGTTAACCACTGGGGAACCCTACATTAAAGCGTACAGACCGTGGCTACGTAAGTGGGTAGATCTATATCCATGGATTAAGGAGTCCTCTCAGAAGTAGCAGCTCTTCTTTTACTTACCTGCTCTACGAATCTCTTTAATTCTTCAGGAACCATCTTGAAGAAGTGCTTCTCATCTGGAAAAACTCCAGACCTAACTTCCTCAGTGTAAGACCTTAAAGCACTTCTGAATACCTCGTATCCATCTGTGTACTTCTTAACGAATGGTGGTGGAGCTATATTTAAACCAACTAAGTCGTGAAATACTAGTATCTGTCCATCGCAGTACGGTCCAGCACCTATACATATAGTAGGCACTCTCAGTAGCTTCGTTACTTCCGCAGCTACTTCAGCTGTAGTAAACTCTATTACAATCGAGAACACCCCAGCTTCCTCTAGAGCTTTAGAGTCTTCATATAGCTTTACTCCATCTTCAGCTGTCTTACCTCTCACCCTCATACCTAGCACGAGATATCTCTGCGGATTGAGCCCAACGTGCCCCATAACCGGAATGCCGGCTTTAACCATAGCTTCAACTTTATCTACTACCTCAACACCTCCCTCGATCTTGACTGCGTCAGCACCCATCTTTATGTACCTACCGGCGTTTCTCACTGCTTCCTCACGACTTACTTCGTAGGTTAGAAATGGCATGTCAGCAACTACTAGAGCTCTAGGACTAGCCGATAGAACTGCTTTGAGGTGGTGAGCTACTTCACGGAAGCTTACTGGGAGTGTCGATCTATAGCCCATAATCACCATACCTAAAGAATCCCCTACGAGTACTCCATCAATACCGACTTCATCAGCTAGTTTAGCATGTACGTACTCGTAAGCAGTAACCATCACGATCTTCCTGCCCTCCCTCTTGAGCTTTATGAAGTGGTATGGAGTTAGCTTCTCTTTAGACACTTCCACACACCAGCTCTAAACTCTTAACTAGAGAATATAGAAGCTCGTTGTAGGGTGTTGGAATCAATAGCTTTCTACCGAGTTCTACAATAGCTCCGTTTATGAAATCTACCTCAGTTTTCCTACACTTTCTTATGTCTGCTAGTGTAGACGATATATTGCCGGCGGTTTTCTCAGCTACTCTAAAAACCTCGGCTGCGGGGTCTGAGGGAAGATCTATACCGAGCTTTCCAGCTACTTCGGAAACCTCCCTAGCTACTTTCCTCACTATATCCGCTAACTCCACAGTCTTCACTAGAAAACCGTTTGGAACTCTTAGAATTGCTGTGAGAGTGTTTATAGCTGCGTTAACAGCTAGCTTAAGCCATCTATACGGCTCGATGTCATCTACAACTACTACATCGAGAACTCGGAGATACTCTGCTAACTCGTAGAGAGCACTCTGAGACTTTTTCTTCATACCTAGATAGCTTCTCGAGCCTCCAACCCAGACAAACTCTCTTAGCTCGTCATCATAGAAGATACCTTGATTTAGAACCAGCTGAGCAACAGAGTTTCTCCCTAAAGCTTCTTCAGCTGCTTCCAACACCCCCAGACCGTTTTGCGTAAAGACAGCTAATCTGAAGCTTATGTCGCGCAGCTTACGCACTATGTTGAGGGCATCGTAAGCTTTAGTAGTAACTAAGACGTAGTCCCAGTAGCTACCTAAATTCTCCCACCGAGTGAACTCAGCTTTCAGTTCTACAGAAATCTCACTTGGAGTTCTAAGTACTCTACTTCTGAGTGCAGACCTAGTGACTACAGATGGTTGAATACCTACTTGATTTAGAGCATATACTATGAGAGAACCAACAGAACCAAATCCAACAACCAGTATCGAGACGCCTATTCCTTGACCACCAGATCACTAGTTTCTAGATGCTTATTATGAAGTCGTTAATCATGTTAAAACAAGTTGTAGATATTTAATGCAGTTACTTTAGAAAGGAGTAGCCTCCACACAAGAAATTCCAAGCTAGTTAGTAGGTTTTAACCGGCGAGATTAACTTCTGCTCACCACCTAGACCTGAAGCAGTTTTGAGTGAAGTACGTAATTCATTCCTGAGGAGAGCGGCTTTTCGAGCTAGTTCGAAAGCCTTTCTCACCTTACTTACGAACTCTGAGTATCTATCCCCCTGTCTGAGAGCTTTCTTATATACTTCAACAATTACTGGTAGCTCATTGAGCACTATATCTCTGAGTTTTTTATCACTATCTGCAGGCTCTACCTTCTCTCTCCATATGATGTTTGATAACTCCGCTATTACACTATCTATATCTAACACTGCGACCTGGATATCTAGAAGTTCTTCATCTGGAGTGAGGGCTTCCTCTTCTCTACCTTCACCTAGCGCTAGCTTCACTAAGCTTAAATCACTAAAAACCCACCACCTCTGATTTGAAGACCTGTAGACAGTTCTTATAATTCCATACTCTCTCTCTAAAACTCTCAGAAGACCTGACGGATTGTATTCTATACCCCAAGACTTCAGCTTAGAAACGAGAGATCTATAGTCAAAATCACCGAATTTTGCTAGTCTAAGCTTTCTATTTTCTTCAGCTACCTCAATAGCTGCTTTAAGCACGTAGTATGCTCTACTTCCATACCTAGATAGTACTTCCGCTATGGAGTTCATAGTGAAGAGCACACTGCACGTAGAGGTCACTCTCTAGTTAATATTTAGTAGAAAAACTGAGTCCTAAAACTAGTCTGAGAGCGGTGGGTATTACCTGATACACTATGGTAGTATACTTCAACTAGTTTCTGGAAATAAATACCTTAACTTCGATAAAGTCTGGGAGCTTGTATGAGTCATACTCAAGAGCGTATATGGATACTTACTAACCACAGTCTCTGCACCGGCTGTAGACTTTGTGAAATAGCCTGTAGTCTTAAACATGAGGGACAGGTGTGGCCGTCTGCTTCTAGAATAACGATATACGAGTACTATCCAGGAGCACCAATACCCCACTACTGTATTCAATGCCCAGACTACCCCTGTGTAAGTGCTTGCCCAACTAAAGCTCTCAGTGTTGACCAGTTGACTGGGGCGGTACTTGTAGATCCTTCACTATGTACTCTGTGTTTAAAGTGTGTTGAAGCTTGCCCCGGAAAAGTCCCGAAGACTACTAGAGGTAAGTCTCACGTACTAATATGCGACCTCTGCTTCGGGGACCCCGCATGCGTGAGGGAGTGCTCTAGAGTCGGCTATAACGCCTTGAAGACTGTGAAAAAACCTTCAAACACTGGTATAAAGCACTACGCTAAGCCTCCAGAACTCGTAGCTGAAGAATTCGGGAGAAAGATCTACATGTAGGTGGTACTCATGCAGATCTATGGGTCTTGGGGGAAGCTACTAAGTGTAGATTTAAGTGCCGGTAAGACGTCGGAGGAGAGAATTCACCCAATTACGTATAGAATGTTTGTAGGTGGTAGAGGTCTCGCAACATATATACTCTGGAGAGAGCTCGGGAAGAAGTGGGGGAGTGTCGACCCGCTAGGACCTGAAAACATGCTCACTATTCTCACAGGACCTCTAACAGGGTACTATCCGGGAATTAAGCTGGTGGTATCTGGTAAGAGTCCTCAGAGTGGTGGAGTAGTTGGGTCAGCTATCAGTAGCCACGTAGCTTACTCGATAAAGACGGCTGGATACGATGGAATCATAGTTAGAGGAGCTTCTAGAGACCCGGTCTACATCTACGTAAGAGACGACTTAGTTGAAATTCGTGACGCGAGTAAGCTCTGGGGTTTGAAGGGGCTAGAGCTCACTAAGTCTTTGAGGAGTGAGCTAGGTAGAGATGCACCATCACTCTATATAGGACCAGCGGGAGAGAACTTAGTTAGAACAGCAGCCGTTATGGCTAGATGGTTTCACGCAGCTGGATACGGCGGTTATGGAGCTGTTATGGGGTCTAAGAAACTGAAAGCAATAGTTGTTGAAGGTTCGGGACCTCTACCACCAGTTGCACGTAGAGATGAGTTCCTCAAGCTTAGATACGAAGTCATAGATAAGGTTGCCGCTAGAAGTACGTTTAGAGTGTGGGGCACTACCTCCGGACTCTGGAGAGTTGGTCACGACACCAGTTCTGAACCGATTAGAAACTGGGTGGAGGAGTGGCACAATAGAGAGGAATTTAGTCACGTAGCCATAGAGAAGAAGTACTGGATCAAGAATCCGTGGGCTGATTGGGGCTGTCCTCTAGCCTGCATGAAAGTGAGTAAAGCAGTTGTAGATGGAGTTACTTACTACACTGATGGACCAGACTACGAGATGGGTGCCTATCTAGGTTCAAACCTCGGTCTGTTTGAAGTAGATAAAGTCATAGCTCTCTCAGCACTAGCTGACGACCTAGGTCTATGCGGCATTCAGACAGGTAACACCATGGGTTTCGCAGTAGAACTTTATGAGAGAGGGTTGATTACGAGAGAGGATGTTGGATACGAGTTAAAGTGGGGTGATTTTTACTGTCTTAAGAGGTTGATGGAGGATATAGCCTACAGAAGGGGGTTTGGAGGTGTACTTGCTGAGGGAACCTATAGAGCTGCTGTTGAAGTAGCTAAGAGAAGGAATCTGCCCAGTGAGGAAGTGTTAAAATATGCAGTGCAGGTAAAGGGGATAGGTGTGGGAGCTCACGGTATTAGAAGTCGGAAGGACTACCCACAGCCGATTGCCTACGCAGCATCTGTTCAAGGAGGTGACCATACATCTGTCGCTGGACTACCTGCCGATAGCGAGGAATCTGAGATATCGTCCGCCTTCCTAGATAGTGCTGTTGTCTGCTCGTTTACTTCTGTTGAGGAGGAAACTGTGCTGAAGTTCTTAAACGCGGTCACAGGGTGGGGTGTGACTAAAGAAGAGCTCTACAGAACTATAGGCTTGAGAATACTATCGCTACAGAGAATACTCCTGCTACTCGGCGGACCCGACGTTAGGTGGGACCCTAGAGTACACGACGACAACCCGCTTAGGTTCTACGAACCTCTACCGTCTGGACCATATACTAACTCTGTAGTTTCCAGAGATGAGGTATTGAATAGTATTGCTGAATACTACAAGCAACTAGGGTGGGATAGCTATGGAATACCTACTGAAGAAACCTTAAGGAAGCTAGGACTCTACGACGCGGTAGATGTTGTGAAAACTCTCCGCAGAGAACTCGGTGTTTCCTAGTGTTCTGCATATACTTTCTAGGTAATCTAGCTGCTTCTCTCGGTTCTACTCTCTGTTTTGAAGTAAGTGAGTGTAGAGATGTGCTCGCATTTCTCGAAGAACTCTTAAGGTCTAGAGGAGAGCTTCTCTCAGTTGACGAACTCCTCGCGACTCTACCTGATGGAAGACCTCTACCACCTAAAGCTACGACATGTGATATAGGGGAGATACGCGTTCTACGTCTACTTAAAGGTGGGTAGACGTTATTAGCTTTAGATAGCAAGCTATCTCCGGCTTAAGTGATGAATGTGAAGCCTAGCTGTAGGTGGCTGAACCTCGCATTACTGACCGTGTGCCACTCGAGTATTTCTCCTAGTGAAGTCTATGCATAGTGAAGCTGTTAGACTTCTACGGCAGCTAGTTGAAGATTACAGTAGCTTCTTCGATAGTAGCGGCTACCTAAATTCCGAAGGACGGAAGGTCTTTGAATCAGCTGCTAGATCTTTAGTGAAGAACTGTAGGTGGTTAAAGAAGTCCGTTACTAAGACGAGAAAGAAAGCTACTTACGAGAATGTAGTGAAGCTACTAGAGATAGTCTTAAAAACGTGTACTTCGCTTTAGACCGGTGTTAGAGTTACTGTGGACTTCTCTACAGGTAGATTTAGCATATAAAACTAGGGGGGATATCCGAGAGCATCTTCAACAAATGGGTTAGCTCTCAACTCTCTTCTAAGTGTTGTCTGTGGTCCGTGGCCTGGGTAGACAACTACGTCTAGGGGAACCCTCTCATAGATCTTCTTAATGCTTTCCCGTAGATTTTCTTCAGATCCGCCGGGTAGGTCTGTTCTACCTACAGTGCCTGCAAATAGTGTATCTCCAGATAGTAGAACTTCTGCTGAAGGTATGTAGATAGATGTAGAGCCTGGACTATGCCCAGGAGTGTGGAGAACTACTAGCTCTATAGTGCCTATCTTCAGTTCTGTGTCTCCCTCTACTGGAGAGTTGAATTCAGGGATCTCTGTTCTAGCTTGAGTGTATCTTGAATACCACTCTACACTTAGTCTAACAGTATCGAGATCGCTTCTGTGTATATATGTCGATAGCTTAAAGTCTCTTAGCTGTGGTAACCCAATCACGTGGTCGAAGTGTCCGTGTGTTGCTAGTAGAGCCCTCAGCTTCAAATTCATTCTCTGGACCCAGGAGAGGGCTTCAGATGGATCACCACCTACATCTACTAAGAGAGCGTCACGAGATCTACTGTCGAATACTAAGTACATGTTAGTGTCTAGCAGTCCAACTACGAACTTCAATACGTAGACTCCGTCTTTAACTGCGAGTTTCCACACCTGCTACTCACTACTCAGTCTTCTAGATTTCAGATATAGGTCTCCACCTAGACTCTATACGTGTAGTCTACAGCTGAAGATAGTGTAGCTAGGAGCTTCATGACTCTGTAGCCTTCTACAGGGTCTTTAGCGACATATTTTATTGTATAAGCACCAACTCTAACGGCACCCGGTATATCTTCTGCTGCGTCAGCATACTCAGACTTCCTCATATGGAACTCCATAACTAGTGTTCCATCTAGCTTTAGCGGTCTAGCCACACCCTCCCTAATTCTCCTCACTGCTTCAGCCACACCCTCCCTAAGCTCTCGCAGAACTACGTTCATAGGCTTCATAACTGCTGAAAACCTAGATACCGATTCCTTAAAGACTACGTAAACAGTCCACGGAGCTCTCTCTAGAACATCGTCTCTAAGCTTATCGTCTCCAGCAACTAAGACTACTGGAACTCCGTAGTATCCAGCAACTAGGGCGTTTATGTAGAACTCACTAGCTTTAACACCATTAACTCTCACTTCATAGAAAGCTAGTCCACTATAGGTGTGTTCAGCTAAACTACGGGGTGTCGCAGCAGAACTGTGGTAACCTAGAAACATAGCTGCCTCAAAGCCTCCATCTATCCCGTAGACCATTGAGGTAGGTCTGAGAGAACCTCTAACGAGGTAGGTATCCTCTGGAACTTCGAGATACGGGAGATTGCCCATAAACCCGTGGCTATCCGCTACCCAGATCTCAGAGTAACCGTACCTCTTCAACTCTCCAGCAACTGCTTTCACAACTTCGGCCATAACCTCTCTGAGCTCAGTGAATAACTTACCTTCAACAGTTAGCTGAGAGGGGTGGAAAATTCCGGGCAGTCCTTCCGCGTCGATAGATACGTAAATCCTAGTCAAGTAGATCACCAACAAACTATCTCTTCAGAGTAAAATATCTCTTTAGAACTAAGTATGCGATCTCTCAGAGCTCTCCAAGTTTAAAAAAACTACTCTCTATGAAGATGTCTGCTATTTCAGCGTTAGTCGCTTCTTTATGAGTTCAGAGGATTCTTCAACACATTTTATTAGCTCCTCGTGATCGAGAATCTTAGGTGTACTATGTCTTCTCCACGTTAGTGCTCTATAACTCAAACTTCCATCGCTCCCCTTATCGCCGTAGTAGAATCTAAGCACGACATCACTAACTCTCGACTCTAGATCATATGTTTTTCTACCCGTGTAAGAACCTATACGTATAACTACGACCCCCATCTTCTTGAGGTAGTTCATCTGATTGTATAGCTCCACGATATGACTGCGTAGTGGAACTCCTAACCTAGATACTTCGACTCCGTGAAAGACTACAGCGTCTGGTTTCTCTGAGTCTATAATAGAGTTCTCACGTATGACAAGCTGAGTCAAGCTATAGCTAAATGGATTAATACTCATAAACTTAAAGTGCTCAGATACTACCTTCTCTACTACTTCTCTATCTACACCTACCTTCGCGAGTCTATATTCGAGTGCTTCCCGTATCGAGTGAGGAGGATGTTTATAGCTTATCATAAGCACTCTTAGACCGTGAGTCATGGCTGTAGCTAGGACAGGGACAAGTAGGTCGCGGTAGTCAGGATTTTGCGGATACACCACGTTAATTACGAATCCTCGGTGAATATGTCCCCACACTCTTCTTAGAGCTTCACACGGCAGCTCTATTACTTCTCTTCTCTCGTCTATGTGCTCTATCACTGGTGGTAACCACAGCCTTACACCTTCGTTCTCGACTATAGAGAACGGGATATCTGCTAGCACTACTGGAGCACCTCTAGCTTTTCTTACTTCAAGAGTTCTCACTAGAAAGCCTTCTTCAATTCTTTGCTTTAGTATTAGTACTGCGTCTGCTACGAACTCTAGGCCGTTTATCTCAAGTTTCTCAGAACCGTAGGGAAGCTCAGCGATTAGGATGCAGAGACCTCTGATTATGCTTGGAATATTGTAGAAGAAGTTAGTTAACCAAGCCCTCTTCTCTGCATCGTCTATAACTCCTTCTAGAAGCGTGTTAATAGAGTCTAAAACTACGATTCCGTAGGAATCTTCTGAAATAGCCGAGAGTATGGCCTGTGTAGAGTTTTGAACATTTACTCCAACTGGAAGTCTCACAAACTTTAAGTAACCTCTAGATTCAGCTTCAGCTAGGTCTATACCTATGTGAGACATATAGCTATACAATCGCTCTTTATCTTCGTAGAACGATATGTAGAGACACTTTCTCCCTAGTAAAGCATTCTTATAGCATATAGTTGAAGCAAGTGTTGTTTTACCAGCACCTGGGTGTCCTGCTATAACGAGTAAATACGGTGTTTTCATATATCCAAGTATTCTATCAAGTCCTTCAATACCTACGGAAAATATAAAACTCATCGCAACATCCAATATCTTATAATAGTAAACTGGTTTATAAAAATTAGTGAAGGATGTTTTAGTCTTAGATTATGCTCTAGTGAAGTATTGATGGAAAACAGCTTACTGTTTTCAACTATGCTAGTATGCTCTCCAGGCTTTACTACTCGACTTTCTCTAGATACAGTCTAGCACTGAATCTACCGCTACCTCGAGCTCTCCAGTTTAGCTCTAGAGTAGCTCTGTAAGTATCCTCTTCTACCGACATCGGCGCGTCGTATCCCGGTATGATAACCATGACTCTATAGCACGGTTCACCTATCGATATAGCGCACGGCATAGGTATCCTGTAGCTACGGTCTTCAGATTTTAAAACCAGTAAACCACTAATTGAAATATTAAATTCTCCTTCACGGCTTAGTAACACAACTCTAGTAACTACCTTTCCTTTCGGAATTTTAATCTCTCCTAGATCGATATCTTGAGAGCCCTCCTCACTATCGATAACTAGATTTACATCTACAGTCTTTAGAGCTGAGGACACCTCGACCACTCCTTCAATTCTTACCTCAAGTAGGGGTGCTAAAGCTAGTGCGATAGTAATAGCAGCTAAAGCTACACTACCAGCTACCACCAACATAGCTGTCTTACGCATTACTACACCAACACATCTCGGAAATCGAGTTAATAGACTTAACACCTGAACAAAATGTTTAAACATCTAAACAACGGAGTCAAACTGCTACATAAGACTGTCTAACACTGCTTCTATGATCTCCAGGACCTTAAATACCATATCACTTCTGTAACTGTTCTGTCGACATGTGGCTGTATTTTTGAAGAACTTTCCTTTGAAAGCTTCTAATAGCTGGTTATAGTAGGCATATAATAGGCTTTTTGTTCTGGTAATCAAGATCACTAAAGACTCTGAATACCCAGTAGACTGAGTTTAAGTCTGTTTGTCGGGTCAGTGAACATATGTGGAACTGGAAGGTCTGAGCATATGATCCCTAAGCATATTGGAACAGATACGTTTTCTTCAATCATGTAGCCAGTTCTCCATGTTATTAACTCCGGTTATAGGTGGTAATTAGCTCCTTAATTAGACTACTCATGTGTTTTGGTCGTACTACGATGAAGATTTCAGGAGGTTATTTTGCATCAACCACATGTGTTAAACCGTACACCAAAGTGTAGTAGACCTCAAGTAAATAACTCTTTAACATCGAGAATTAACTACTCCTACTTGCACACTGAGACACCAGCTGGTTAAACCTTTAGCTCAATAAACGAAAATTGAGCAGATGCTTTCTTGAACTGAGGGTATCATTATTATAAAGTTTATAAACTTAAGAAGTAGAGCTTTTTATGGCGTGAAATATGCGGTCTTCCGCAAGTATATTAGTACTATTCCTCATAGGGTTAACACTTCTAGGAGTAATATCGTTGTCTAAACCAATTCGAGCTACTCACAGAGAATTTGAAGAGTATTGGTATAGATATGGACCATACATAGATAGGATGAAGTTCCCTGTCATGAAGGACTATACTATGCGGCTATTAGCGTTTGAAGCAGGCGAGCTCTCTATGGTAGCAATACTCCCAATGCACTTAGAGAGATTGAGAGCAAATAGACCAGATGCTCATATCATCTATATCATAGGATTCAGTACTGCTGGAGGATTACACTTCAACATTCAGAACTGGCCTGTTAAATACTATGAAATTAGGGCGGCTTTAGCTCATTTATGGAATAGAGATAAAATCATCTCGGAATCTCCTCTGAGAGGAATAGCAATAAAGTGCTCTACGTTACTCCCACCGGCACACGGTGCTTGGGCTAACTGGGAAGCTGATTTCGAGAAGCTCTATCCGTACGATCCGGGGAGAGCTAGAGCGTTG
>JAOAKA010000006.1 GCA_026413885.1 Sulfolobales archaeon | reverse complement strand
ATTACTGTTATTGCTACTGCTGTTTTACTGAGGTCTATTGGTCTTGCTCCTGCTGTTAGTTTTATTGGTATTGCTACCAGATCTAGTGCGCCGTAGTTGGTGGCTGTTTTTGCTTTTACGTTTCCTGCTATATCTATTGCTCTAGTGCTTTCTTCGTATGCTCTAGCTATTACCTCCTTAGTCTTCTGTGTTGTGAACATACCCATATTCAACACTACGAACGCTAGAGCACTAGCAACTAGTACGAAAGCTATCAACACTATAGCTGCCTCAATACCGACTAAACCCCTCCTACACCTCCTAACCAGAGACCTGGGGGTTCTCATTTAACCCACCGAAACAACCTCCACAAACCCCTAGTTAAATACTTACCCGAAATTCGGCCACCAGTCGACGGGCGGTTGGTAGAGAGAGTTAGACCACCAGTCGTACTTTTAGGCTTCAGCTCTCTAAGTAGGTTTTGGAGTACTGGGGGAGCTGTAGCGTGCTGGTTGTGTTTGTTGTTGGGTTATTCTAGCTTCACTAGCTATTTCTTTGAAGCATCTATTGATCTACAGTGCTTGCTTGTGTTTAGTGTCTCGGTGCTGGTGTTAGCTAGCTTGTGTGGGGGTTTGCTGTAGTTTAGCTAAGAAAAGCTTTCTTTCTAGTTACTTGCGGTGTTTGAATTGGTTGGTAAGCTCGAGCCGGAGCTTATGTTGAGATACATTATTAGTAGAGTTGGTGTTTTAGATTCATCTGTTCTTGTAGGTCCTTCTATAGGTGAGGACGCAGCTATAATTGATTTAGGTGATGGGAGGGTTCTCGTTGTTCACGCAGACCCTATTACTGGTGCTGTTGAGTACTTGGGCTGGCTAGCTGTACACATACCCTGTAACGATATCGCTGTTAGAGGTGCTAGACCTAGGTGGCTCCTGCCTGTTATATATCTACCGGAGGGCTCTAGTGAGGACTTAGTAGATAGAGTTACGGAGCAGATAGATAGAGCAGCTAGAGAGCTGGAGGCTGCTGTTGTAGGTGGTCACACAGAGTTCACACCAGGTATCAGTAGGCCCCTGATTTCAATGACCGCTATAGGTATCACTGGGAGAAGTGAGTATGTGGCAACAAGAGGTGCTAGAGTCGGTGACTTAGTCTTGATGACTAAGTCAGCCGGTGTTGAAGGTACTGCGATACTCTCTACAGACTTCAGAGAAGTTCTCCAAGAGCTGGGAGTGCCTCAGGAAATTATTGAACGCAGCAGTAGATTCATTGAGAGAGTTAGTGTTGTTAGAGAAGCACTACTCCTAGCTGAACACAGACTAGTGACATCAATGCACGACCCAACTGAGGGAGGCTTGATCGGTGGTTTAGCAGAGATAGCCTACGCATCCGGCACGACTATCTACATCAGAGAGAACGCGGTTAGAGTAGCTGAGGAAACTGAGACCATCTCGAGAGCACTAGGGATAGACCCCCTAAGACTAATCAGCTCCGGAGCCTTAGTAGCCACAACACCCCCCGACAAAGCCGAGGAAGCTCTGAAGACACTAGGAAAGGAGGGAATAGAAGCCAGCGTGATCGGGACCGTCGACGAGAGATCGGGAGACCTCGTAGTCGTAGAGAGGAGAAGCGGGAGAATAGAGAGAGTGAGCGAAGTATACGTAGAAGATGAACTCTTCAGACTGATATCGACACTACCCAGCAGACGTCCAAATCCAGCAAACCCCGCGTGCGGACCGTCTTTCAATTCTATCGCTTAGATTCAGGAAGAACTCCCAAGTAGCACTAACCACCATCAGATAGAGATTTGAGGTCTATATCAATAAAGCTTATTAACTAGAAAACACACTTTCAAGGACCACATGGGGGAAAACTAGGGAACTCCACGATGGTTTACTAACTGGTGTGTATAAGCTTTTTGATTTAGTTTTTCTTTAGTTTATATAGGGTTCTAGCTGGTCTACATGTTAATGGTTTCTGCGGCTGTTTTATTGCTGTCTGTGTTTGTGTGTTGGTGATCTACATGGGTGTTATCGGTAGATTTCCCGTTGTAGATCTCCACGAGGATGTCTCCGGCTACTTCTTCTATCACGGTGGTGGTTCTCCTCTCGGTGATTTTACTGAGGACGTAGTTGGTAGGGAGGCTGATCTCCCTAAGTACAGGCGGGGTATTGTGAGAGTGGTTTTCGCCTCTATCTTTCCGGGTGTTGAGACTTTCAGACCTGCTGAGTCTAGAGTTCTTGAAAGGTTGTATGGCAGGTGGTTACCGGCTGTTGGCTACAGAGTCCCTCAGTCAGTTCTCTGGGAGCACGTATCGGTTTACTACAAGCTCTCTGAGACTTACGGAATCGGGCTAGTTGAGGGTTTCAGTGACTTTGAAAAGTGTTTGATGAGTGATAGTGTGTGTTTCATACTTCACTTAGAGGGTGCTGAAGCACTTGACGAACCTTATGACCTAGTACTGCTTAGAAAGCTTGGTCTAAGGAGTCTCGGTCTCACTTGGAACTATACAAACAAGTACGGTTCCGGCTGTATAGCTAAGAAGGATATAGGGCTGACAGCTGAGGGTGAGGAGCTGGTTAGACTAGCCAATAAGCTGGGGATTGTTGTTGATGTAGCTCACGCAAGTAAGAGAACAGCTCTCGAAGCTATTGAAGTAAGTAGAAAGCCGGTTATAGTGAGTCACGCAAATGTTAGGAAACTCGTAGATAGATCTAGAAACCTGGATGACGAAATTCTCGAAGCTCTACACAGAAAGAGGGGTGTGGTGGGGATCTCGGCTATAGGGCCTCTCATATCGAGTAGAGCTAAGCCGACACTAGAAGAGTTAATTCAACACTTCATCTACGTCTACGAGACATTTGGCTCAGACCTACTAGCTATAGGAACAGACTTCCTCGGACTCCTGGGGCTACCGGCACCGGAGGGCTTTGAGTCTATAGATAGAGTTCAAGTACTTCTTCAAGCACTAGCCGATAGAGGTCTGTCTGATATAGATATAGCTAAAATAGCCTACGAAAACATCAGTAGAGTTCTCAGAGAGACTGTGGACTAGAGAGCTGTGGAGACAGCGATAGCTCAGAGATAGCTTAGTGATGTCTATGTGTTTATATTCTAAAGTTGAATCCCAACTGGGATAGTTCAGGTGTCATCTACTCTACATCCAGTAGACCGTAGATATGGATATATATCGCTGGCCGCCGGCACGATGATTACCGCAGTTTTAGGTAGCTCCTACGCCTACAGTGTCTACATATCTACTCTAGAGAGACTGTGGGGGAGTGCTCTCTACGCTTCACTTCCGTTCTCCGTACTGATAGCTGTATTCGCTCTAACCAGTATTCTAGGCGGCAGACTCTACAGTCTGAAGGGAATAAAACTAGTTGCTACATCTAGTATGCTGACAACCTCGGCCGGACTCCTACTCTCAGCTCTAGTAGAGCTGGTAGTCAGCCCTCTATGGCTTATCTTCACCTACGGAATTCTAGTCGGCACTGGGAACGGTTTAGGATATATTCCAGCAGTAGCTCTAGCTAGAAGATGGTTTCCCGATAGAGCTGGACTAGCTACTGGAGTAGTAATACTGGGCTACGGCGGCAGTGCTATAGTGTTCGCCCCAGTTAAGACTGTGTTAATAGACTTACACGGAATAGCGATGACATTTCTCGCAGTAGGTCTTACATCTCTTGCGATAGGTATTCCAGCCGCTCTCATAATTCGAGACCCATCTCAGGAGGTAGTCAGCTACTACTCGAAGTTTTCGAAGAGGAGAGCCGTTATACCGAAGAGAGATATGAGTCCAAGAGAAGCTGCTAGAAGAATTGACTTCTGGCTTCTGTGGCTAAGCTTTCTACTAGTTAGTGGTGCTGGTTTAATGCTGATAGGGCATTTAGCTAGATTTGTTCAAACACGTGGGATCGGAGTAACTGAAGCAGCTCTCGCAATCAGCTTATTCTCCCTAATGAATGCTTTAGGAAGACCACCAGCTGGGTGGATTTCAGATAGGCTGGGGAATTACGGAAGACCTATAACTATGGCTGCTCTATTCACAATTCAAGCAGTCTTATTTGCACTACTAGCTTTCGCAGCAGACCCCCTCCAGATATACCCGATAGTCGCGGTAGCTGGATTCGCCTACGGCTCCACTCTAGCACTATATCCAGCAGCTACTGGAGACTTCTTCGGCTTAAAGCACTTATCTGAGAACTACGCACTGATCTTCACCGGCTGGGGTATCAGCGGGCTGATCTTTCCGGCTCTCGGTGGATACATCAGAGATATAACTGGAGGATATGAAGTAGCTCTAACAATAGCTTCAGTAGTCAGTTTAATTGGTGCTCTAGTGTGTGTCTACTTAAAGAGGCGGCTAGCACTATACCTCGAGTAGACAGGTATTTCCTACACTCAAATAGATTCAGCTAGTTTTATTTAATCTCTCTAGCTGACGAGTTGATCCAGACTACTGGTTCCTCATCAGATTGGATATACCCCTTCACTACTTCACCGATAACTAACACGTGGTCTCCAACTTCGTACTCAGCTACTAATCTACACTCTAACACCACTGGAAAACCCGGTGCTATCGGAGCTATAACTGTTTCAGCTCTAGCCGGCTCTATACCAGCTAACTCAAACTTATCTACACTTCTACCACTCAGAGAACCGAATACCTCTATAGCGGTATCCACAAACTTCTTTGAAACTACGTGTACTGCGAACGCACTGTATTTCCTTATTAGGCTATACGTATGTCTCTTTCTAGTCATAGCAATAGCTACTAGAGGCGGATGCCAGGAAACTCTTGAAATCCAGGCGGCAGTCATACCACCTCTCTCCCCAGGTTTACCAGGGTCTCCTGCGGTAACTATAGCGAGTGGTTGGGGGATGAGTTCTAACGCGTTAGAAGGTTCAAGCACCTTCACGATACCACCTATATCGATATCACTCTGAGAGAAATAAGTAGTTTAAGTCGAGAATTAACTACTAAAATAGAATCTACAGCCGGCTGCCCTCTATAGATAGGTATCTACTCCATCTACAGCTGCTGACTCAATATCTTCAGTTGAGACAGTGGGTTAAGCCTCACTCGAAAGTGCTTTAGCTATATCGTCTCCTGTGTATCTACCTATAATTACTCCATCACGTATTCTATAGATCTTAAAGCAGGATTTAACTACTAACGTATCGTGGGTTGCGATTATAAATGTCTGACCTATTTCTCTATTTAGTTTTTCTACGAGCTTCATTATCTTTATAGTGTTTTCTACGTCGATATTAGCGGATGGTTCATCCATCAAGACTATAGCTGGGTTATTGGCTAGAGCTCTAGCTATAGCTACTCTCTGCTGCTCACCCCCACTCAGAGAATCTGGTGTTCTACTTGCTAGATGTGTTAGTCCTACTGCTTCAAGCAGTATTTTAACCCTCTCCTCTCTAGTTTTCTTATCTACATTGGCTAGTGTGAGTGGTAGTTCAATATTTTCCGCCACTGTCAGAACCGGTATGAGATTGTAGAACTGAAAGACGTACCCCACCTTCTTTAGTCTGTAGTCAGATAGCTCTCTACCTCTAAGCTTACTCACACTGATTCTATCAACTATTACCGACCCTGAGTCTGGAGAATCTATTCCACCTATGATATTCAGTAGAGTAGTCTTCCCAGAGCCCGATGGACCTACTAAACAGACTATGTCACCTCTAACTACCTCTAGAGTAACCCCTTTGAGAGCTCTTACGTAGTTCTTACCGTACCTATAGGTTTTATAAACATCTTTAACTGCAACTATTAACTCACTAGACATATCTCACAGCCTCCACCGGCTTCATTCTAGCAGCTCTATAAGCGGGGAGTAATCCCGCAATAGTTGCTATAGCTATACCTATAGCTACTGAAATCAGCACTACCTCTGGTGTAATCACTAGCTCGGTAGTCCTCGGGCTTATAGATGTTTGAGGATTTCTAACACCGGAAAAACGAACTCCCCCGGTGAAGACAGCCGGTATCAGACGTGAGAAACCTACACCTACAGCTAGTCCAGTGAGGCTTCCAGTGAGGCCTATGAGTATCGACTCAGTCATGAATAATGTAAATACGAATCTATCTGTAGCTCCTATAGACTTCAGTATGCCTACCTCTCTAGTTCTCTCAACTACAGCCATAAACATTGTGTTCATAACTCCAAAGCCCCCCGCAGTTAGAGCTACAGCACCAATAGAGAGAAAGAATACTGTCATCGCGTTTATAGCTTCTTCAACTCTCTGAAGAGTCGCCGCCATAGATATTGTTGAAAGACTTGGAAATACTGACTTAATTGCGTTAGCTACAGCTTCAGCAACTCTGGGGTTCCGGCATTTAACTAAAATTTGAGTGACGTAGCCGTTCATGCCGGTAAGCCTCTGAATGAGGCCTAGTGGAGCATATACAGCCATTTCTTGAATTCTTATACCAGTCTCAAACACACCTCTAATTATGACCTCGCTGGTGTTGCTACCTATAGAGAGGTTGAGTCTACCTCCCACCGTCGCATTTAACTCGAGAGCTAAGCTTCTACCTACTACAACTTCAGAGCAGTTACCGCAGGAGAACATCTCTCCCTCAACGATGTTTATCCCTCCCACTACCTCAACATACGTCTGGGGAACTAAACCTTGTACAGTAACTACCGTACCATTAGCTATACCGCGAACCGCGATAACGGGTGATACAGCATAGACTCCTTGGAGACTCGATATAGCTTCAACTACGTATTCAGCTATTGGAGACTGAGGTATCGCTCCACCCCACGAGATCTGCTGTCTCTGCGTCTGAAGTCTTCCCTGCCTCAAACTACCGTTAAAAACAGCTATATCGTAGCCGACAAGTCTTGTAAATTGCTGTATAGCAGCTTGTTCTGCTGTAGCTGTAATAGATAGCAGTGAAAACACTAAAGCTACTCCAACAGCTATTCCCGCTGCTGTAAGACCGAATCTCAACTTCCTCTTTGCGAGATTACGGTAAGCCATCCTGAGAGTGCTGACTATATGCTACCACCTGCGACATCAGGAAGTAGAGATATAAAAATACTGTGTGAGACTTGAGAGACTCGAGGCAGGCTGCACATCATCAGTTGAAAGATTCCTGAATCCTACACTAAAACCTAAGATTTCAAGACCTCGCTTTCATTTAGCTATATCCTCAACTAGATGTAGATCTGTCTCCGAGAGTTTAAGAAATAAGTATATAGCCTCACCAAGATACTCTCTCTGATGTCTGAACAGAGTGTGCGTGAATTAAAGCCTAAGGCAAGTATGACTGTAGTAGATGTAGCTATAGTAGCTAGAGAATTGAAGAACTTAGAGAACTACCTAGTTAGAACTGTATTTATGCCGACGAGAGACACACTGATCTTCGAGTTAGTTAGAGATAGCGAGATGGAGTATCTCGTAGCTGAGGGAGGTAGGAGAATACATGTAGCTAAGAGTATTTATACGTCTGAATCTGTTAAGACGGTTAGACCGTTTAAGAAGCTCTTAGAAGGGTCTAAACTAGTTGAAGTCTCTCAAGTAGATTTCGAGAGAGTAGTAATACTTAAGTTTAAAAGAGGTGCTAAACTCTACAGTCTCTATGTAGAGCTCTTACCCAGAGGAGTTGTAGCTTTAGTTAATGAGGAAGGAAGAGTTGTGGCAGTCAATAAGAAGTTTGTAGCTAGAGATAGATCTGTAGCTGTAGGTCTTACCTACGTTCTCCCCCCATCCCCCCCGAACTTCGTAGAGTTAAGTGATGTAGAGGTACTTAAGCTAGCTGAGAAGTCTAGTGGAACTCTCGCACAGTTTTTTGTGAGATCGCTGGGTGTGCCTCCAGAATTCATTAACGAGGTGTTTAGTGAGGAGGAGAGGTCAACTAAGCTCTCTCAGCTAGAGCTGAATGTTATACCCCAACTTCTAAGTAGAGTGCGTCAGTTTGTAAAACAGACAGTAGAAAAACCTTCCCCATGTGTTGTTCTAGCTGGAGATCTACCTATCGGTTTCTTTTCCTTTAAGCCGTCTAAAGCCTTCAGTAGTGCTAGAATTGTTGAGTTTAGCTCTATGAGTGATCTCCTAGACTACTACTTCAAACACTTAGATGAAGCTACTCTGAGAGAGCCCGAGCTAGCGCGAATTAGAGAAACTGAAGCAGCTATAGAGAAAACACTTCGTGAAGCTGAAGAAAACTTAGAGAAGATATCGAAGAAACTGAGTGAGGTTAGAAGCACTCTAGACCTCCTGGAGAAGTACTACTATGAAGTCGAAGTCGCTTGGTCTAACTGTAGAAGAGTGGTTAAAGAGAAGGGGTGGAGTTCTATCAGTGAGTGTGGAGTTGTTGAAGCCGACTCTAAGAAGGGGTCTGTAAAGATAGAGCTACCGGAGGGTGTAGTAGAGCTTCTACTCTATAAAGATGTCGGCTGGCAGTATAGTGAGTTAAAACGAGAGTACGAACACCTAAGTGATAAATTAACTAGAGCTAGAGAGGTCATTAAAGACCTTAGAGTGAAGTTAGAGGATATATCTCAGCGCAAGCAGATGCTCGAGTCACTGAAGTTGAGGCCTAGGAGAACTGCGTGGTTCAGTAGATTTCTGTGGATTGAAACTTCCAGTGGTTTTCTAGCTATTGGAGGTAGAGACGCATCTCAGAATGAGTTGATCGTGAGGAGGTATCTCGGGCCTAGAGACATATTTATGCACGCTGATATCCACGGAGCTTCAGTATTCGCTATACTTACTCGTGGTGTGGAAATACCTGAGAGAGATTTAAGAGAGGTAGCACAGCTAGCTGCTTCCTATAGTAAAGCGTGGAAAGCGGGATTGAAGTCCGTAGATGTCTTCTGGGTTCGAGGTGAGCAGGTAGGGCTTTCAGCACCTCCGGGTGAATACCTATCTAAAGGCTCCTTCATGGTTTACGGCCAGAAGAACTTTATAAGAAGCGTCGAGCTAGTCCTAGGTATCGGACTGATCTACTTAGACGATTCCTACGACCTACTTATTGCTCCACCAGATCTAGTAGAGAGAAAGTCTGTAGTAAGTGTAGCTATAGCTCCGGGAGATATGAGTGTAGAATCAGCTGCTAAAGAAATTAGAGATTACTTCATTCAGAAATGCTCCGATGTTCGCGGTCTCACAGCACGCGATATAGCTAAGATACTTCCGGGTAAGGTTAGAATAGTTAGTAAGAAGTAAATCCCAAATCTCTCTAGGTGGTCCATAGAATCTGAAGACAGCTATCTAGCTACGTATATTACTAGATAGGCTGCTGCTATAGTAGTTCTGACGTATACGTCATATCTCTTCTGAGTGAGCAGATGTTGTGATTTGGATAGTGCTACTTAAAATCTCGAGTTCGTGGTTGTAGTGGGTAGAGATGACCTACCTGCAGCCACTAGATGTTGAAGGTCTAGCGTTAAACGGGTTTGTGAAGGAAGCTGAGCTAGCTGACTGTGAGAGCAAGTCGGTGAGGAAGTCTAGACTTAGAGTTAAGCTTGTTGATGGTAGACTCTTAGAAACTGAGTGTCTTCCATATGAGAGAATCGTTAGGTCGTACCTAGTTGTATTAAAGTACCTAGAGTTCGGCAAGGCTATCTCAAGTAAAGATATCAGCGAATTTACAGCTAGAGTTTCAGATTTTGATATATCTGAGTAGTTAGCTAAAACTATGCGAGTACAGCTTATCTGAGGAAGTTCTCGAGAGAGTTCTAGCAGCACTGTAACTCAATAGCACTAGAGAAAAACATGCAGCACAAATATCTACATCTCGACACGCTTTAGTTCAACTGTAACTTCCTGTTTATCGCTACTGATTTTAGCAATACCGTAGTAGCCGACCATAGCTGGTCCGGGATTCACAGCTACTGTTCTCTCAATTCGCACTACACCTCTACCTTCATGTATGTGGCCGCATACGTGAAGCACTGGTTTATGATTTTCTACAAACTCTCTAATCTTCTTAGAGCCGACGTACTCACCACTGTAGACTCTATCTAAACCAGACGCCTTAGGAGGGGTGTGTGTTAGAAGTACGTGCGGTGTTATAGACCTAGACGCTAGGGTTTTCTCTATATCTTTAATGAACAACTCTATCTGAATATCTGTTAGATATGGAATTCCCCAGAAGGAGAATCCTATCCCTCCTCCTATACCTACTACGTAGAGACCGGACACCTCCACTATCTGTTTGTGAATCACTGAGATGTTTTCTATGTCTAGTTCAGCGATTTCGTGAGGGTCTACGTTTCCGGGCACGACAATTGATCGTGGTATATTTAGCGATAAGATCTCGAGGACTTCTCTATAAGCACCACCTGAGTAGTTAGATATATCACCAGCTACGAGAGCTATATCGTATGAAGCACTCCTAACTATATTCTTCAGTACGGACACCCTACCGTGTACATCAGATAGAAGCAGAATCGATAGCATCTGAAGCCCAGATAATATTTAACAGTGCTTCAGATATTACTTTCGGTATGACCTACAGACCTAGAGATCTATTCGATGCGGTGATCGAGTATCACTGGAGTGATTTAGAGTTAAGTGAGTTTACAGTTTTCAATACCTGTAAAGACCCTCTATCTATTTTAATAGCTATAGTGCTGTCTCAGAATACTAACGATTTAAACTCTACTCGAGCCTATAGATCTATCGCTGAGAGAATTGGGTGCCCTATGAAACCGGAAGACATTCTCAAACTGGGTGTAGATGAGTTAGCTAGAGCTATTAGAGTCTCCGGGATGCAGAACGTTAAAGCTAGAACTATAGTTAACCTCGCTATGTCTATTAGTGTAGATGAGCTATCTAATCTAGACCCGCAGGAGCTGAGAGATAGATTGCTGAGTATTCCGGGAATTGGGTATAAGACAGCTGACGTATTTCTCCTCATGTATAGAAAGTTCCCAGTGTTTCCAATAGATACTCACATAAGGAGGGTGTTGAGTAGGTGTGGGATAGTTAGAGTGAGAGATGAATATGAAGTCATCCGGAAGACTGTGGAGGAATATCTTCCGAGAGACCCCGAGTACTTAATGAAAGCTCACTTAAGCCTGATTGAACACGGTAGAACCATATGTAGAGCTAGAAAACCTAAATGCGATCAGTGCCCAATTAGTGATAAATGTGCTAAAATCATATAGCTAGAGATTGAAGTATCAACATATTTTACAGGTGGCTGCGAGCTCTTCCTTATTTAGTGTAGAGCTAGTAGCAATATAGGGATTCTCGTGAAGTTAGTTGCTGTCGCAGCTCACAGTGAGCCTCCGAGTCAGACTCACGTAGAAGCTATTGAGGCATTCGTTAAATCACTGAAGTCTAGATGTAGTGACTCTATAGTTATTTTAGTGGGAGGCTACTGGGGGTTTATGAAGACTCTTATAGATGAATCACTAAAGTGCGGTATAAAGGTAGTTGTTTTCCCACCTGTGGAGAGAGAAGACGCTGAGTTCCCTGATGGAGCTATAGTTCTTAGGACAGGCCTCAGCTTCAGATTGAGGAGTGTGGCGATGGTTAGAAGCTCTGATGCTGTTGTTGTCTTAGGTGGTGCTTCAGGTACAGCACAGGAGCTAGTTACAGCTTACACTGAAGGGAAGCCTGTGTTTCTACTAATGAGTAATCTACCGACAGATAGATTTGCTGGCTTAGCTCCCTACATAGACGAGAGAAGACTGGCTGAAATCAGAGTCTACTCCGATGTCGGTGTACTCGTTGACGACCTCTGCAGATATTTAGCGGGGGCTGAGTTAAAGCTCTCTAGAGTCGGCTGATTTCTTTGTAAAACGTTCTAGAACTCTAAATTTTTATTCGAAGTCTGTGAGTTATCGGGGGATACTGCTTGCCGTACGATAGACCTTTAGTTAAAGTCGAACCTCCCGGACCTAAAGCTAGAGAGATAATGAAGAAACACCACGAACTCGTTATGACATCAACTCACGACCCAGAGGATCTCCCGTTAGTCATCGAGAGAGCTGAAGGTGTTTGGTTTGTAGATGTAGACGGCAATGTATACCTAGATTTTACTTCATCTGTTGCGGTCAACAATCTGGGCTACCCTACACACCCAGAAGTAGCTAAAGCGATAAATGAGCAACTCTCAATTCTAGCTCACGCAGCTGGAACAGATTTCTACAATCCGTATCAAGTCACACTAGCCGAGCTGCTGACCTCTATTGCTCCCGGCAACTTCGGTAAGAAGGTGTTCTTCTCGAACAGTGGTACTGAAGCAAATGAAGCAGCCCTCAAGATCTCCAGGTACTCGACGAATAGGAAGTACTTCATATCGTTTATAGGGGCATTCCACGGTAGGACTATGGGTTCTCTAAGTCTAACTGCTAGTAAACCCGTACATAAGAAGAGGTACTACATGACTATGCCGGGAGTTATCCATGTTCCGTACGCCAATCCCTACAGAAATCCGTGGAGAATAGACGGCTACGAAAATCCAGATGAGCTAGTGAATAGAGTTCTAGACTATATTGAGTACTGGGTGTTCGAGCACCAGATACCGGCGGAGGAGGTAGCTGCGATATTCTTCGAACCTATTCAAGGAGAGGGAGGCTACGTCGTGCCGCCGAAAAACTTCTTCTGCGAGCTGAAGAAGCTTGCGGATAAACACGGTATTCTCTTAGTTGACGACGAAGTTCAGATGGGTCTCGGTAGAACTGGGAAGATGTTTGCTATAGAGAACTTCGGTATAGCACCAGATATAGTGACTCTAGCTAAAGCTCTAGGTGCTGGTGCCATACCTATAGGTGCTACAGTATTTAGAAGAGAGCTAGATCCAGAGCCGGGCTCTCACAGCAATACCTTCGGAGGGCATGCGTTAGCTGCTGTTGCTGCTATTAAGAATATCGAGGTAACTAAGACTTTAATACCAAGAGTTTCAGAGCTGGAGAAGTTGTTCTGTGAGAAACTCGCACCACTCAAAGATAAATATCCAGCAGTTGGTGATGTAAGAGGCATAGGATTAGCGTGGGGTATAGAGTTCGTTAAGAATAAGAAAACTAAGGAACACGACCCTAAGACAAGAAATAGAGTAGTCTATGAAGCACTTAGAAGAGGACTAGTGTTACTCGGCTGTGGAAAGAGCTCTATTAGACTCATACCACCACTAGTAGTTACTGAAGAACAAGCTAAACTAGGTCTGGAAATATTTGAAGAAGCCGTAAAAGCAGCACATCACTAACTACCACTTAAACTTATAATGTTTTTACCTTAGTTTTTCTGTGGCGGGGGTGCCCGAGCTAGGTCGAAGGGGTCGGGCTGAGGCCCCGATGGCGTAGGCCTGCGTGGGTTCAAATCCCACCCCCCGCACTAAGAGCAAATTACAGATACTTGGACTTTATTTATTTCTGTTGGTAGCTATGACAAGGTCTGATGAAGGTTGGACACACAATCAATGATGAAGTTTCCACTCAGCTTGTTGAGTTGTCGAGAATTTTGATTTACACTGCTGCTTCCTCAGGTCTTAGGTCGCAATATGTATCTTTTTTGAATTCTCTCAAAAACTTGTAAGTCCATATTTTCTAGTGGATTCTGAATTTTCAATGTTTTCGGCTGCCCGCTTTCTATATCGTAAACTATGTAGAGCCAGTACCTCTCTTTTTCTCTTGACGCTACCCTAGCCTCATCCTCAGTGAGTTCCGCATAAATTTCTAGACCTTTATGCCCCTTCACCTCTATTAGTCTTACCTCACCTGTAGATGGATTCACACTTCTTATGTCGTAATGCTCTCTTTCCGGCATTAGAAAGGGTAGACGTCCTTCAGCTCTTTCATCAGCTAACACTTTCTCAATAGCCTTCTTTTCTACTTCTCTTTTAATGTCTTCAGGCACGTCTTCAGGGGGTTTCGATATAAGTTTTACAAAATGTAGACATCCAACTGCGTCAGATGTGACTATATCAATATCTGAGTTTCTAATCCATGTTTTCTCAGAGACTCTCAGCCCGCAGTTCTCGAGTCGAGATTTGTATATATATGTAACATCGAGGATTTCAGCTAAATCTCTTATCTTGTCAATGACGTCGGCACGAATCAAAATATCTATTTCTCTTTCTCTAACTCTATCGTCGAGTTTTTCAGTCCCTACACAATTCGCGATTGCTTGAGAAACTATGTTTAATAGAGAGGACCCTGTGAAGATTTTTCTACTTGTTAAATCAACACCAATTAAATCGGCATATAGAAGAGTGCCGTCTCTTCGGTCTCTGATTGAAACCGGTATTAGAGTTATCAATGCTTCACTGTCTCCCCGGGCAACTAAGCAAACTGCTTCGCTTGTGCTGCTCCTTCCAGCTAGATTTGCGTAAAAACCGTCCAACGTGTTGACGTAAGTCGGCATCTCCAGTCCTTTCCAAACTTTGACGTTTTCACCTTCTTCAACAACACTTAAGCCTATTATCGGTGCTGAGGCTTTGAGAAGTTTCTTCAACGAATTGAAAATTTCTTTATGGTTCTCAAAACCAGTTAGTTTGATAGCTTCTTCCACCTCTCTTCTTGAGCGGGGCTTGTAGAGAACTCCTTTGGATGAGATTTCTTTTTCTATTTCTTGTTTAGCCACTACGATCTGACGAACCAGCTCTTGAAGGCCTGCTTCATCCTTCTCTAAATAGGTTTTTATGGATTTAGCCTCAGTTACTTTGACAAATTTCTTTCTCCCCCTCGCTAATGCCACAGAGGGAGGAAGCTCTCTTATATCTTTCGCTTCAGCATAGTAGAATAACACTTCCTGGCCTGTTATAGGTCTCGGCTGGAGCTCCGCCTTTTTCAAGTTGAATAGTTTTTGATACATGGAGTTTAAAGCTGCTCTATCTGCGATGTTGTCCATGAAAAAGGTGTAGGCTTCAACATCTTTTTTCTGGCCTAGTCGCCAAACTCTGCCGATCCGCTGCTCAAGCTTTATCAGACTCCACGGGATTTCGTAGTTAACTACTATGTTTGCTACTTGAAGGTTTACTCCTTCAGCAATGACATCTGTAGCGACTAGAATTCTGGCTTTAGGGTTTTTTTCAAAGGCGTCACGCACTTTGCTGAAAGTTTTTTCGTCCCGTACTTCTTCCGAGCTTAAGCTTAGTATACTTTGACTCCACTCTGGATGTTTTTTCTTTAAATTGTTAACTATATAGTCGAGAGTGTCCTTATACTCTGTGAATACTATAACTTTGGAGTCGGTTTCAGCTATCACACTCTCGAGGAGGGAGGTTATAGCATTAAGTTTCGTATCGCCTTTCTCCATTATAAATTGCGCCATATCTCTAAGCTCCTTTATTTTCTCCATATCGCTGGCGCTTAGAAGAGACGATGCCCTATCCAGGAAATCATTGAATATTTTCTCTGGATCTTCCTCGTATTCAAAGTCTTCATAACCGACGCTTAGAAAGCTTTCAACGCTTGCCACAAGTTCTTTTGGAAAATCTTGTTCAACTCTTTTGAGTAAGAGCCTTTGAAGCGTTGTCCACGCTGAGTAGGGGCTTGATGTTGCTCTTTTAAATATCAAGATGATTAAGAGTGGAATTACTTTCTCGCTTATTAAGTCTTTTTCACGTGCGAACTCAGTTAGCTTAGTTCTTAGGAATGATACGAGTTCCTTTACAAACTTGTTTTCATCATCTCTTCCCGCCATCAGGCAGGCATAGAATTTAGCGTCTGTGAAAACTTTCTTCTCTTCGTAGATATTATTAACGTCTTCCTTAGTTCTCCTGAATAGTATGGAACCATGGGTAACCTCATAAAACAGTCTTTTGTCAAGTTTTCTCCAGTCTTCAACAAGATGAGGATCGAGCAGTCGCAGACGATATATGTAATCCTTAGGATCGCCTCGATGGGGAGTTGCAGATAGAAATATGACGTTCCGGGATGGATAGCCCTCAATCAACATCTTCCCTATTCTCCAAAATCTCTTCGTCCTATAGCCGAACTTATGAACTTCGTCCACTATTATAAGGTCCCACTCCGACTCCACGATTTTCGATATTCTTTCCTCTCTTTTGAGAAGGTCCATTGAAGCGATATAGTAGCCTTCTGGGAAGCCCCGCGTTCTGTAGAATTCGATGTTCTCACTTTCTAAGTGTTTGATTTTTGATGTTGGAATACCCATTCGTACGAGTTCTTTATGCCACTGTAAAACTAAAACTCTGGGGACAACGATTAAGGTTCTCTTCACCCTTCCAGTGCTTTCCAGGTATTTAGCTACGGCTAGAGCTGTTACTGTTTTCCCTAAACCTATTTCGTCACCGATTAATACTCTAATGGGTTTTCTAAGAGCTAGTCTTACAATGATCTCGCATTGATGTAGGTAATGTTGCGGCGGGTCTTCAGTTGAAGTTTTTAGATACGGTGCGAATAGCGGGTGATAGCTCAACTGATTCAACACGTTTGCCAGAAGGATTGACACAGCTTCCCTCAGCTCCATATTCTCCACCTACTTTATCTCAAAGAAGAGTTTAAACGCCTTGACAATGCTTCGAAGCTTTGAGTGTTTTCCGTGTTTCCACCATAATTCTCTGAAGGCTGATGCCCAGTAGTGGGCATCCCAACTCGTCATGTTAGATATTCGTTCTTCAAGTTTACGTACGCTCTCCACGTTTTTTCTTATAGAGGATCTGACACAGGTATATATGAGTAGCCTATTGTATAATTCCAAGTTTTGAATGAGTGTTTTATTCTTCGCTACCGGAATGTTTAATTCTTTTGCGAGTAGAAGAAGTTCTCGGGGATCTATTCTCGCTACTAGGTCGATCGAGCTTTTCAATGGCGATTGAGGTGTTGAACCCCATATGAAGGTTGCCTTGTTTCCGGCTAGTTTGATTTGGTAATTTGTTTCTGAGGGTTCCCGCTTTAAGGCCCTGGTCTTCATTTTTTCATTACCTGGAGCCTGAACACAGCCTTCCCCGAAAGCAGCTTAAAAGCATTTATCTTTGAGCTGTCTAGGGCTACCGGCTGCTTCAGCTTCAGTGTTCCTACGAATTTCGTTTCTTTGAATTTCAACGTCATTTCAATGTCTCTGAATTTCTGGGCGAAGTAGCTCGCGAGCTTCGAGTCTATATCTCTGCACGAGAACGTAATGTTTTCCCCGAAAGCTATGATGAGCTGCGGTAGTGTAGCCTCCTGGTTAAGCCTGGAGAGGGTATCCGCCGCAATTTGCAGAGCGATCAAGTCTTTAGGTGTTATTTGAATTAGCTTCGCACCTACGTGAGTTGGGTCAAGCTTTTCAACGTCAATTTCTTCCTCTAAGCTTTCTACAACGACCGTCAATGTCTTTACTGATTCTACACCGTCTTCGCCTACAGCTCTAACTCTGAATTCATGATGACCTATTTCCTCTATTGTTCCTAAATCCCACGTTACTTCTAAGGGGGGCTTGCCCCGGCTGGGTGCGACTGTCCCTTTATCGACTTCTACACCGATTGGAAGGTCGTAGGAGGCTATCGGCGTTATAGAAGCCATAACTTTTACCTGTTCACCTGCTTTTATCGTTATCGAGCTCGGTTTCAGAGTTAATATGAAGCCTGATGCGATTGCCTGTTCTCTTTTAAGTATTAAACCAATTTTCATCACTTTTTCCCAGTCTCTTTGATGGACTAGGTCTTCAAGTCTTACTCGTTTATCTTGGACTTTAACCTCATACCATACTTCACGCATTTCCTTGCCTATTTTTCTAAGTCCGCTTTCCGCTAGAAGAGTGTCTTTCAAATTTGCTGCAGCTACTCTATATGGAAGAATTTCTGCTTCGTCTTTGATTTTGGGAGGTACTTTCGCATCGTCTTGGTCAACTTGCTTCCAGTAGAGTTCGCCGTCCATTAATATTCCGATGTCGAAGGCTTCTACACCCCTCTTTATCGCATGCTCAATGGCATAGCGTGTGGTAAGTGGGGCGGACGTAACTGTGTAGAACGTGCTCAATATATCTCTGAATGTGTATCTACTCGTTCCCTCGACTAGGTCCCAGTTCTGGTTCATCTTAAAGAATTCCACTAGGTCTTTGAAGCTTATGTCTGTTCTTAGTTTTGGACCGGTGGCGTGGTTCTTCAATCCAGCCTCGACTTGCTGGATTATGGTTGGATATGTGTATGTTGTTATTATTATCCACTTTATTTCGTCTCTTCCAGCTTCTTTTACTGGGTAGGCGATTCTTGTTAACGCTGAAAGAAGGTGCTCGTATAACGACCTCGAGTTATCCTGTATGTATTCTTTCAGCTTCCTCTCCTGCAGGTTCCTTATGTCTCTGTCTTTGTAGTACTCAGTTAGACTCTCCATGACTTCTTTTGCTGATTCTATTTTTGCGGCGAAGGATAGGAGGGTTTTGAAGTCGGCTCGCTGGTGTGGACACACGACAACTACCGTGTTTCTGTAAGTTCTCCTGCCCTCTCTACCTCTCATGAGGATTAAATTTCTTACCTCGTCTTCGTTTACTTCAGGTTTTACGAGAACCACTAGCTGCGGATACGGCCCGTCGTCTATTTTGATTTCTTCGAGGAGATCGCCGTAGCCTATTACTGTTGTGTTTTTTTCGTCGAATACTTCACCACGTTCCTCTACGCCTTTTCTATCTTTTCTGATGAGTATGTTTTTTGTGTATTCTTTTATGGTTTTGTAGAGTTCTAGTCTCGGCTCGTGGAGTTTCTCTGCGGCTTTCTTTTCTACGTATTCTATTACGGGTGGATATGGTGTGAACCAGTAGCGTCCGCTTTCCGAGGTGAAGTGTGGTAGTCTGCTCACCATTTCTGTTAACGTGTCTTTTATGTCGAGAGGTGTAAAACTTTCAGCTGCGAAGGCTTCTGGGTCGTAAATCATTAGAGCGACTTCTTTTGTATCTGGAAAGACCTTTAGGGGTTCTTTAAAGGTTTCGTAGGTGTAGGTTTTTAAGAAGACCGCCACCGCGGTTTTATAGGCTAACTCAGTTTTTGAGCACTCCGATACCGACCCTAGACGTCCTTCCTCTGTAACTATGTCTCTTGAGACGACGTCTCTGAATTCTCTGTAACCTTCTGTTAGGACCCTGGTCCTTATGTCGCTATCTCTTAGGTCTATGTGCCACGGCATTATGAAGCTCGCTTCTTTTTTAATGCGTAGGAGCCTCCTAACTACTTTTCTCGTTATTCTTATTGCGTCCCTTGTTTTCTGGAGGTCTCTATTTCTTGTTACGAATTCTTGTAGGACTTCCATGTATTTCGGGTGGAATGGGTATGTGTCCTTTGCTGTGGCTACGTGTCCTGTTTCAGTAGAATACTGCCAGTCTGATTCCACACCGAAGAGCTCTGGGAGTTCACGGTACTTCTTGTGAAGTTCGTCTCTTGCTTTCCGCGCTAGTTCTTCTGGGATTTTTTTGAATATTCTTCTTTGAAGGACCTTCGCTACGTCGTCCGGTGAGACTGGAACAACTATTCTTGTTGATTCCCGGCTTAAGCTCCTTAAAACTTTTCCTGCGTAACCCTCGAATGTTTCCTCCTCGAAGAGCTTTTTCTGTCCTCCCACCTTTCTATATTCAGCTTGTATAGATACAACTAGGGCTGCTCTCGGTGTGTCTTCAATCGCTCTTCCCAGGTAGTCTAGAAATAGTAGAACTTTCCCTGCGTAGTCTTTAAGATCCTCGGACTTGCCTACATTGAAGACGTAGTGGACTACTTCATCCATTAAGATAAGGACCGGCTCTCTTACTTCAGACAGTACGTTTTTTAGGAGAGTTACCTCCGGTGCGGGGGCCTTCTCGCTGTCGAGATGCTTCACTTTGCTGTAGGCACCTAGTCTGTAGGCTAGCATACCCCATATCGTCTTTATCGTGAATCCCTCAGCTTTGTAGGGTTCTTTCGGATGTGGGATGAGGTCGGCCCTGCTTCCATCCATAACTACTATTATCGGTTTACCAGCCTCAGCTATTTTCGCGGCTAAGCGTGTGTTTATTTCCTTCAGAGTGTCTGGGTTGCTGAATGCGTGGTACAACGCGATTTGAGTGTGGGTTTTCCCCCCACCGAAAAGCGAGGTTAGAAGGTATATAGCTCCGCCCTTCCCGTTTTTGAGGGTTTCAGCTACATCTTCTATGAGGTCTTCTACAGCTTTCGTGAGATACGTTCTATTGAAGAATTCTTTTGGGTCCGTGTATATGGTTTCTTCCTCACCTTTCAGTAAGTCGCCTAAGTCTGGAGCTGCTTTATCGTCTAGTCTCGCATCGTATACGTCGTCCCATACCTCAATCAAGCCGCTTTTTATGTAGCTTACTATCCCCATTTTACTCACCTTTTTCAGGGAAGGGGAGCTTCTGTTCTGGAGATAGGTAGTCTACTATGCGTTTACATAAAGCCCACTCTGGGTCTTCTTTTGGAAGGGTTTTCGCCAGGATCTTAGCTAGTGTTTGGGCTTCCTCCACATATGCTGGATAGTTGTTATTCAATTCTTCAAGTTTGCGTTTAAATTCCTTCCTCGAGAACGTTACTGCGTAGTACTCTAGTACGTGTAGAGCGTCTACTACACACCTTATTCGCGGGTTTTCCGGATTTATGCCTCTAATTTCAAGAATTTCAGCGAGGCTCGAACGTTCCGTGGAGGGCGGTTCGATTAGGCTGTATGTTTTAGCTCTTGCTACTTTAGCTCCGGATTCCGCCTCGCCTTTCAAGATCTTCCATGTTTTGATCGCTGTGTTGAGGTCTAGCGATGTGCCTATTGAGAACAACCTCAAGTCCGTGCTTTCAAGAGTCTTCTTCCTAGCTCCGGGTAGAACGGACTTTACTAGTAGGTAGAACATGGCGTCCGGCTGCTTCACACTTTCTTCTAGTTCGGCTTTTATTGCTAGAGCTTTTGCTAAACCCAGATACGCGGCTGGGTAGACGTACTTGTCTACCAGTGTTTTCATATCTACTCTACCCATAGCCCTTATTTCACAGTATTTCGTAGCTGCCGCCAGAGAGGCGGCTAATGTTCCAATAATTAAGTCTCTACCGGTTGCGCCGATATCCATGAGCTCTCTAGCTCTCTCGGCTGACTCCTCAACCATCTGATCGTAGAGTTCCGAGGCTTCAATTGAGCCTCGACAGCCTTTTCTCCAAACTACAACTATGCTCGTGTCCATGGAGAGCTTCCCCCTCTTCACCACGCTTTGAGCTGACTCAGTAGTTATTGGGAAAGCGTTTGTAACCATAAGGCCGGCCGCTTCCCATCCAGCCTCTAGAAGGGCTTTCCAAGCGTCTGGATCTGTGTGTGCGTAATATGTGACCAGTAAACCATTATCTTCAAGCCTAGAAGCCATAGCGATAAACGAAGAATTGAGAAGATTCTGAAAATGCCTAACACCATCCTCATAAGTAGCGTTCGCACCAAGCCTAGGCGGGTTAAGACTAACCTCACTTAACGCATACTTCTCCCACTGAGTTGAAACCTCGACCCAGCTATCGCCGACCCCCTCGAAGAAGGCTTCAGGCAGAAAACGCGGAACAAGCCTGCCGCCTTCAACATCACTTAAAGCCCGCTTAAGCCAAACATAATAGAAATCACTAAGCTCGACATAAGGAACATCATCATAATAAGGCGGATCAGTGACAATCAAATTAAACTTTTTATTATCATCGAGCTTATGGAGTAAAACTGCATCGTCAAGCAACGTGTGAGGCCTACTAGAGCTACTAGAGATAGCAAGAGTAAGATAACTCGTGCTTTTTACGATATTATCAAAAGCCTTATGAACAGAGCTTGTATCTTGTATGGTCCCGCTGATTCTAGTGGAGCCTTGCAACGGATTTGTGTCTCCCCAATTCCATTGCATTGCGATGCCTCTAACACTCAGGGCGTGAGCAATCTTTATTCCCCACGGATTTGCCACATCAACCATGGTACTGTAACAATTATAGTCAGCATATCTCGCCAATGCTACTGCGAAATATACTGATAATGCCTCAGCGTGCTTATGCGCTTCTTCAGGAGTTTGTCCTTCTCTTTGTTTTTCTTCTTCAATTTTCCTGCCTGCTTCGCGTATTAGCTTGACAAGTTTGACAAGTGTTAGGAGTTGACGCGGATTAAACAACTTATACCATTCATCAAAACCATAAATAGTGAAACATATGTTCCTCGTATCATAAGATGGTGGCACTTCCTTTGGTATGTCTGGGTCTCCTTCTCTAAGCATTTTCTCTATTTCTTTTCTCGCTCTTTCGAGTTTTTCCTGGTCTTTTTCTATGCATGGTTCGAACTCTAGGTCGCCATTCCTCACTTTCACCTTGACGAGCAGTCTCTGCCTTGCTAGGGGCGTTATGCCTTCTCGCTCTAAGCTCTGGCTGTAGGTCTTTATTGCGTACTTCACGTAGCCCTCAAGCCTCTCCTTGATTTCTTTAGGTATGTTTCTTGTTTCAGTGTAGTGTCTCCCGGTCTGCGGATCTACCTGCATTATCGGCTGGTGGCAGAGCAGGCAGATCGCTTTTTCACGTCGTGCTTCAATATTGCTTTCCGGGACTCTAAACTCTCTACCATCGGCTACGACTTTTAGGTTGGAAATCCTCGCACTTCTAACAGCCCTATTCCCCAAAGCCTTGTTTAAGTCGACAACACGAATCTTCACCTCGCCGTCTTCTATAGCGGGCTCCATCCAAGCTAAGCGCTCGTAGCCCCCCTTACCCTTAACTCTCGCAAGCCACCAATTCCCAACAAGCGGGGTCCAGCGCCCGCAGTGCGGGCATTTAATCTCCCAGGAGCCAATGTAGACAGCTACATCCTCATCATACAGCTCTCGTATGAGTGGGTCCTCCCTAAGCCTTTCGGTGACCCACCTACCCCACTTCTCCACATCGCGCACGAGCTGCCTGCCGTACCTAGCCGGATACTCTAAAACAGCCTTCAGAAAAACGTAAGCCACAGGCAGAAGCTCGACAGCTGTGACATCTAAACCAAGTCTCAACCCCTCCAAAGGAATAGAGCCGAATCCGGCGAAAGGATCCAGTAGCTTAACGCCCTTGAAGCGGTAGAGAGGCTTAGCTCTGTGAGGTGCTCCATCGAAGACAATCCGCCCATCGGCCCGCCTACCCTTCCGCCTGATACCAATACTATATAGAAACTCGTTAACACTTGTTTTCTCAGGCAGTAAGCAACCGGCAATAATAGCCCTAGCAGAAATCAAGGGCTTCCGAGTCCACCAGAAAACCATCTCCCAGTGGGGAGGCCTCCCAGGACCTTTCTCGACAGCAGAAGCCTCACTAATTACACCAAAAGGAAAATTAATAGATTCGATAAAGCGCCTCTCCACCGCAGTCACCCACTGAAAAACATCACTAGCGAATCTGAAGCCGGCAATAAATCATCAAAACCACTATCTGACTAACTTCACTCCAGACACTATACATACAAACCCCATTAACGAAATTTACACAGTAAATATAAGTATTCAGGAGGAACTCTGCTGGAGGCAGATTCTGCGAATGTCTGTGTATGAAACCAGCTCAAAGCGGAGTGACTCAAGGACATAAACGTTAAAGACGTGAAGAGCAAACTTGGAAAAAGCAGGAAAGCACATGGAGGAGGGAGGAGTCAAAAATATAGCTGAGGTAGTTGAGCTGCTCAATACGGTTCCGGTGTTATCTTCCCCGCACATAGTCTAACTCATAGAAGATGCGGCTTTAACAGTGGAAGTCGGCTGGAATGTTCGGCAGTAGCTCGATTAGAGGGGCTGCCTGTGTGAGGAGGAATACTTGGGGAAAGCCTTCAGTGAGAACTAAAATTGAGTAGGAAATGTAGATAAAGAGAAGCAGCTAATAAACACTTCAGGAAGTCGCTCATGTGTTAAAGTATTTCTACCAGTAAAATGATCATTGAAATCCCACTCCCACACTAAAAGTTCTTAGATGAGGTATTCTCTATCGAGAACATGTCTACTTAGCTAATTCATGTTCTGCCTTACCATATCTAACATACGTGTTTTCCCGGATTTCTCGCTGTTCTACCTATAGGTTTGTCGATAGGTATAGGTATTAAGTGTTTTAGCTCGCTTTTAGATAGCTGTGTGTTTCCTGTGAGAGCTCTCACAATGCTTTGAGCTTTCTCGGAGTTTAACCACTCAACTATCTCTCTTAGCTCATCTACTACAGCATCTTTCGGTGGGATTACCACATTCACGTGGTTTTCTGCGACGAAAACCACTCCGTCTGGGACTAACGCTGCTTCTAGATTGGCTCTCTTCGGGTGTCCAACAACTCTAGTTACCACTATGGCAGGCCCTCTAAAAGCTTTTTCAAGAGGCCACTTCACGTATTGAGGTCTCTCAGGCTTGTTATCGAGCACTAGCTTACCAGACTTTATGTTGTGTGACCATATTAGGAGAATCCCGCTCTCACTGTCTCTAGTTAGCTTATCTCTATGCTCATTCCAAACTACTCGCCCGGTAACGACTTCGTAGCCGAGGTCTTCGAGAGTGAGTGAGTTTTCGAGTAATTTAGTGAGTTCTCCCGCTTTCTCGGAGAGTACTGTGAAACCTCTATATCTGAGTACGTAGTTCTCGCGGATTTGCTCTCCGGGTAGGTACTTTCTCAGCACTAGAACTTGAAATACGTGATTTACTTCTGGAAATATGTGTGAGTCTTCCACTACCCTTAAGTACTCTATAGATGCTGTCTTCACAACGAACTCTCTAAGTTTCTTGAAGTAGGCTCCGTTATTCATAGAGGAGGAAACTACTAGACCTACGTATCCACCAGCCTTCACCAACTTAAGGGCTAGATAGACGAAGAGAGAGTATACGTTAACTCTACCGTAGAGGATCTCCTTGAATCTAGCTCTCAACTTCTCGTCAGGGTTAAACTCAAAGTACGGTGGGTTCGTAACCACTACGTCGAACTCCTCTTTGAAGGGCTTAGTAAGTGAGTCTACCACCTCTACACGTGCTTCAGGAACTACTCTACTAGCTACTTCAGCCGGCTTCGGATCTATCTCCCAGCAGTGTAGCTCTGGATTTATGAAGTAGTCTCTAGCAGATAGGAGAAACTCTCCAGTACCGCACGCTGGGTCGAGAACTCTAGGCTGAACAGATCTCGGAATCTTAGATAGAACTTCCTCTCTGAGGCTTCTGGGGGTAAAGAACTGACCGACTCTAACTCTATACTCGAGACTGCTGGAGGCTATGTACCTCAAGCTCTCCGGATGGAGTTCTTCCGACACTGTTTTACTCCAGAGATGTATCCTACCTCGAGAAAATTGTTTATTTTACCACCTATCTACTGTATTCACTAGACCTTCGTAGTGCTGTGGGTTTAACTCAATTCTCGAAATGTTTATATGGGGTATATTCGTGAATACTTGTTAATTTAGCTGTAGCTAGTGTGATTTGGGGTTTGAGTACTTGAAGTCTCTGAAGATCGGTGTCTACATTCCGGGTGAGCTAGCTGGAGAAATAGAGAAGTTGATGAAGAACTCCGGAGTAGAATCTCTATCGAAAATCATTCAAGAAAGCCTTAGGATGTATATAGCTGAACACAGCTGGGTGACTGAAGGCGATGTCGTTGGAGCTCTGGGAGTGATATATGACCACGAAGTTGAACACGTAGACGAGGAAATAACAAATATACAACACAAGTACTTAGAGACTGTTGTATCTACACTACACATACACCTAGATTTGAGACACTGCCTTCTAATAGTATCTGTCAGAGGTTGCTCTAGAGTTGTGAAAGCTCTAGCTAATGAGTTAGAGAAGCTGAGAGGTGTTAAACTAGTTAGATATATGCTGATGCCGAAGTATGTTTAAACACATAAATCCGGTATTACACACTACCGAAGTTTGGTGCTGCTCAGATTACTCAAGAACTCAGTCAGATGTTTAATAAACTCTTCCGGAGACTCCTCGTGGGGGATGTGACCGATATTCTCCATAACTATGATTGAGCAGTTTACGAGAGTACTTAACTCAACACTATCTGAGAGAGGCACTAACTCATCTCTATCTCCATGAATTACTACAGTAGGTGTTCTGAGACTAGCTAGAGAGTTCTCAAGGTCTGGAAATACGTAGTACTTCAAGATCCAGTAGAGACCTCTATCCCAGTTTTTCGCTTTCAGCGGGTACTTATACACCTCCTCTACTTCAGGAGTCAGTAGACTCTTATTGTACCAAGCATTCCACAGTACTCGCTCGAGCACTCCTACAAGTCCTCTCACTAAGATAGGTCCGTACTTATCTGATAGAGGCATGTTGGTGAGTATATCTTCATACCACTGCTTTACTCTCGGCTTCCATGCTGGTGCTACAAGTACTAGAGCACCGACTAGCTCTGGGTGTCTTACTGCGAGTGATAGTGCTAAACCACCTCCAGCTGAGTGACCGATCACCACTGGGTAGGTGATGTTTAACTTCTCCATAAATCTACGCGTGAGCTCTATTACTCCTTCATGTGTGTAGGGATTGTAGGAGAGAGTTCCTGGATCTACTCTCTCAGTTAAACCGAAGCCCGGTCTATCGAAAGCCACTACTCTACAGTAGCGCGATAGAGAACCTGTGACGTATCTCCAAGATAGAGTGCTAGATCCAAAACCGTGGAGTAGTAGTAGTGTGCAGTCTCCAGTTCCTTCATCTAGGTAGTGAATTTTAACACCATCTACAACTACGAATCTACTGTTGGGTAGAGCTATGTCTTCTACCGGTAGCCCTACTTCTGGAATCGGAATGAGAGCTAGAGTGAGTACTACAGCAGTGAAGACTGCGATGAATTTAAACAACCTCCTCCTAAAGAACCTTCTTAACTCAGTGCGGAATTGTATGTGGTGTAGTCTACCTATAGTAGAGCGTGTAGATAGTGTAACCCTATTGAAGAACAGTGTGCTTCGATAGAGTAGGTAGAAGTAGTTGTGTCTTAGAAGCAGCTTTAGTGAGGTACTGTTAACATACACCGCTGTACACAACTAGATAGTGCTAGCACGATTAAAACTACCTATAGGTCTTCAGTTCTCCAGATCTAGCTGTAGATCGAGTATTTAAGTACATCCCCGTCTTAAACTTTCTCACTCTAAAATGGAGTCCGCAGAGAATAGCTATACAACCCCATTTCTATAGGTTCTATAGATGTATTGGTGTAGTCTCTGAGAGTAGCACTAGTTAGTGACTGGTACTACCCGAAGATAGGTGGTGTAGCTACACATATGCATAATCTAGCAATTAAATTGAGAGATAGAGGACACGATGTCACCGTAGTCACAAACGACCGAGCGACAGGAAGGGAAAGTGAGTTGAAGCAAAGTGGTGTGAAGTTAGTGAAAGTCCCCGGCTTTGTGAGTCCTATATTCGATGTAAATATTACGTATAGTATGAAGTCATCTAGAGATCTAGCAGAGTTTCTCAGAGGTTTCGATATCATACATTCGCATCACGCATTTACACCACTAGCTCTGAAGGCGGTTAAAGCCGGGAGGATCTTGAGGAAAGCTAGCATACTTACGACACACAGCATCTCATTCGCACACGATTCAGAGCTCTGGGATGTTGTTGGGTTAACTATTCCAGTGTTTTCTTCCTACCTTAAGTACCCCAATAGAGTGATTGCGGTCAGTAGAGCTGCTGAGACTTTCATAAAGCACTTCACTGACGCTCCAATCACTATAATACCTAATGGAGTAGATACGAGAGTGTTTAGACCGGCTGGAGATAGAGAGTCTATTAAAGCTATGTTTGGGTTGTCTGGAAGAAGTGTAGTTCTATATGTAGGTAGGATGAGCTATAGAAAAGGTCCTCACGTACTATTAAACGCTTTTGCGAATATTAGCGATAGTAGAGCAGTTCTCGTAATGGTTGGTTCTGGAGATATGTTACCTTTTCTTAAGTTGAGAGCCGAGCTCTTAGGAGTGGAAAGCAGAGTTATATTCATGAATTATGTTTCAGATAGCCTTCTACCAGAGCTATATAGAATGAGTGATGTATTTGTAGCACCATCTATAGTAGCAGAAGCATTTGGATTAGTAATTCTAGAAGCAATGGCTTCCGGAGTCCCGGTAATCGCGACGTCTGTGGGTGGGATTCCAGAGGTCCTCTCAGAGGGTAGAGCTGGATTCTTAGTTGCTCCAAATAGCGAGCGAGAGCTGGGTGAAGCTATCTCGATAATGCTGAGTGATAGCAGTCTTAGAGAGACTTGTGGAGAGATTGGAAGAAGAGTAGCTGAAGAAAGATATTCATGGGATATAGTAGTCCCACAGATCGAGAGAGTATATAGTGAAGCTGTATCCGAGCTCTAGTCCTCGTAAACAATTAGAAGAGCTTACCGCTACTTACGTAAAGTTCCATGAATTAACCTAGAAGCTGCACTAGAACACCACAGTAAAGACTTGAGTAAATCGGTTTGAATTAGCGCCGGGGGCGGGATTCGAACCCGCGCGGGGTGTTCCCCCACCGGCTTAGCAGGCCGGCGCCCTGGCCAGGCTAGGCGACCCCGGCTCCAAAAATAGTTGTGTTAAAAGTTATAAGTATTTAATTTCCACTTCTTTAACTGGTTTACTGTTCTAGCAGCACTAGAGTTTATATACATAATTAACTGTGTTAAATTGGTGCAGTATGTGAAGAAGCCTCTGTGCGAACTGAAGGTTAGATACATGCTCCCAGCTATTAGAACAGCTCTAGTAGCTATATTGGAGAAGGAATTTGGATTAAGTATATATCAAATAGCTAAAGTTCTCGGAGTTACTCCAGCCGCTATCTGCAACTACAAGTCACGCCGTAGATCGAGTAAGAAGGTGTATGAAGAACTCTTAAGTAGGGAGGACTATGTTGCTGAGTTAAGGAGATGGGCTAAAAAGCTTGTTGAAGGTAGTGTTGATGCTGGAGATGCTCTCTGCATTCTCTGCAGGAGAATATACGTCGACTTAGAGGAAGCTACTGCTCGGTGAGGCCGGCTTCTATATTTTTAAACCTACAACTAAGTGTTTGACTACCCTACTTAAAGACTTACATAGGTATCTCAAGTAGGTGACACAGTGTCTAAGAAACCCGACTATGTAGATAGAATGATACTGATAGAACTCGTAAGAGATTCGAAAGCATCTCTACGCAGTATAGCTTCAAAGCTAAACCTAGGTGTGTCAACAGTGTACACGAGAATAAGAAAGCTTGTATCTATGGGGGTCTTAGTTGGATTTACAGTAGAAGTAGATCTAGCAAAACTAGGTATGACTGCTCAAGCAGTAGTTGAAATTAAACCAAAACCTCAATCTCTAGGTGCGGTATTTCAGCATGTGTTAAATCAAGTAGAAGTTGTAGAAGTCTGCGAAGTTAGTGGGGAGTATCCACTACTAGTTAAAGTAGTATCTCCCGATGATGTGAGTTTAGCTAGAGCTATCGAGAAAATAGCTTCACACGAAGACTTAGTAGATATCCGTGTTAGATATATATTTCAGACAAAGAAGGTTAAAACCTCAGATCGACTAGTTAAACTTCTTCAGTCAGCTAGTTGAGCTCTAACCTATGAAGTAATCAAAGAGTGTTTAATCCACATATTTCAACACAGCTCGGAGACACGTCTAATAGAGATAAAGAACGAGCTTGCTGAAGCCTGTAGATATATAGAGATAGTGAAGTTAAAGATGAGAGAAATATCTGTCTTCGAAGTGTTTTTAGATAAATCCTTCAGCGAGATTCCGTCACAATGCTAAAATTTATAAAGGTCTCTATGTTAGTTGATTTGGTAGCCGGGTCGTCTAGCGGCCAAGGATGCGGGGCTCTGGACCTCAGCTGCTGCCCCCTACTTCTTTAACCTTCTCAATCACTCTTATATACTCTATCCTAGTGTGAGGATATTGACCGTCTTCAGTTTTCTCATACTTCTTCACCATATCCCATATAGTGAGTAGAGCTACAGTAGCTCCTACTAAGGCCTCCATTTCTACACCTGTTCTAGCCACTGTCTTAACTATAGTTTCAACTCTCACACTATCTTCACCTAGAATCTCTATTGCTACGTCTACGTGAGCTATAGGTATGTTGTGGCATAGAGGTAGAAGATCTGAAGTCTTCTTAACAGCAGAGATAGCAGCTACTTTAGAGACTGTGAAGACATCTCCCTTCTCTACTCTCCCCTCTTTAATAAGCTTTATAGTTGAAGGACTTAGCTTTATCAATCCCTCAGCTCTCGCTGATCTAGTAACCTCGTCCTTACCGCCGATATCAACCATCTTTACATACATCTCTGCAGCCAAATATCGAATTTAGACCCCCTATATTAACTTTAGAAATAGTAGAGGAGACAGAATATTATTTAAGTAGGACGCAGTGTTGGAGAGCTTAAATAAGTTAAAACCCTCATAACCCGGCCTTTCATCACACTCAGACCCGGTTTCCAGCAATCATCAGGGAAAAAGTTAGAATAGCTGAACCTGTTCTTTAACTATTAGATCTGTCAGAGAAGTTATCTTACTTATTTCTTCCCGTGCTATTGCTTCAGCATATCTTCTTGCTGATTCCGCCTCCGCCGGATTTTCAAGTAGTAGAGATATACTAGCTATCTGCGGCTTAGTTATTGGTTTCCCGATCTGAGATAGTAGCTCAACATATGCTTCTTGAACCTTCGGTATTTCTTTAACTATTTTCTCCGCAATTCTATACGCTAAGACGTTGTATAGCTTTCCTACGTGACTAACAGGGTTTTTACCAGCAGTTGCTTCAAGACTCATTCTCCTCATAGGTGTTATTAAACCACAGGCTCTATTACCTCTACCAGTCGCACCATCATCTCCGTGTTCAGCAGATGTACCAGTTACAGTGAGATAGAATGCGCCGAGTTTAGGGTTGTCTGCGGTATTTACATCTATTTCTACATCAAATCCTGGGGCTATCTTTACCGCTAAATCTAGCATGCGGTTTTTGATCTCTTCTTTAACAGATATGTAGTGATCTGGGTCTGGAATCAAGTGCGATATAAGTGCTGCTGCTATAGTTACTCTAATCTTACTGCCTGTTCTCATCCCCATAACCTTTATATCTTCACCTACCTCTGGAAGTTCGTTCTTAAACCTTGGGGAGTTAAGCTCTTTCTCGATAGAGACAACTAGTCTCTCTAGAGAAGTTAGGGGAGCGAAACCCACACCAAAGCTTGTATCATTTGCTAGAGGAACACTTTTAGCACCAGCTTCGTATGTCGCTACTAAATCCGCACTCCCACTTCTAATCATATAGTCTACTACGACGTGTCTATCTGGGTCTAGAAACCTGAAGTTCCTCTTTATCCATTCTTTAACCGCACTAACTATAATTGTTCCAATCGGGATTCTCACTAGAGAACCACCGACATTAACAAACTCGGTAGCTCTTCCAGCAACTATTACGTATATTGGGTGGAGGACTTCACCACCACCAAATACTGGGTTAGACTGACCACCGACAACAAGTACTTTATCTACATTGTGGTGGAGAATTACACCAAATCTCTCGAGGTAGTACTTAGATAGAGCTACACTAGAAGCTTCTGCTGCCGCATCAGCTATGTAGTCTGGATGTCCTAAGCCTTTCCTCTCAGTTAGTTCTACTGGTAGTCTATGAGTTGGAGTGGTATTTAAGATATTTACAGATATTTTAAGCTCCTCGTAGTCTATAGCTATCACCTATGTTGTTCTAGTACTCTAGCAGTTAAATTCTTTATACTGAGTGCAGTCGAATTAGGGTTGCCCCTCAAATTCGTAGTTTATAGCTACATACACTATCTGACTGCCTCTTATCAAGACAGTGCCGTAGTCTGCTACTACTTCGAGATTTCCGCTGTTCCACGTGATTTCTCTGCAGTCACTGAGAACTACATTCATAGTGCTATCTACCATAACCAATCTTCCAACATAGGCTGAACCACTCTTTACCTTCACCAATATATTTTTCGCAATACCTGTTCTAAGTATCTTGAGGGGATTCTCACCCTTCGCTTGAGAGGACACAGCTACTCACTAAACTACTAATACGTAAAAGATTTTTAAAGCACTATATGAGTGACCGCCCTCTAAACTGTGTAACTTAATTCTAATGTGGGTGTTAATAGATTTTTTAGCTCTGCTTAGACGTATTTTGGAGTTAGAAGAATGGTTTCCAGTTCCAATTTAAATTCCGATGCCGAATTTTTAACATATCTTCAGCAGACTCTCGACCCCGAGTCTTACAGGAAGCTCGCCGCCATCAATGACCAGTCTATACTGAAGTGGATTACCGATATGGTCAAGCTAGCCAGACCTTCATCAGTTTACGTTGTTACGAATAGTAGTGAAGACATTGCCTATGTCGCGAAAGTGTCTCTGGAAAGAGGTGAGGAACTTCCGACCAATATTCCTAGACATACAGCCCACTTCGATGGACCTAGAGACTTAGCTAGAGATAGAAAGAATACTAGAGTGTTAACACAAGGAGGAACTCCGATACCTCTAGTAAATACCTACGATAGAGATGTAGGTCTCAGAGAGATTAGAGAAATATCGAGAGGTATTATGGAGGGCAGAGAGATGTTTATAGCCTTCTACTGCTTCGGACCGCCTGACTCCGATTTCACAATGTACGCAGTTCAGCTAACAGATTCTGCGTACGTTATCCACAGCGAGAATATACTGTATAGAAACTGCTACGATGAATTCGTGAAGAAAGCGTCGAATCTCAGATACGCTAAATTCTTTCACTCTGCCGGTGTGAGAGATCGAGACGGCTGGAGTGTGAATGTAGATAGAAGGAGGATATTCATAGATATTGAAGATAGCACAGTATACAGTGTTAATACTCAATACGCTGGAAATTCTGTAGGCTTGAAGAAGCTGATGCTCAGACTCTGTGTGTACGTAGGCTATAGGGAGAAGTGGCTGTGTGAGCACATGTTTATAGCTGGTGTGAGAGGTCCTGGAGGCAGAGTTACCTACTTTACTGGTGCGTTTCCCGCTGGATGTGGGAAAACATCAACAGTTTTTTCAGCAGATACAGTAGTTGGAGACGACATAGCTATAATTAAGAATGTGGGTGGTTTAGCTAGAGGGGTGAATCCAGAGGTAGGAATGTTTGGAATTATAGACGGTGTGAATCCCGCCGACGACCCAGATATATATGAGATTCTCACATCACCAGATACCGAAGTGATATTCTCAAATGTGCTGCTGAAGGATGGTGGTGAGGTTTGGTGGAGAGGTAAGGAGAGCGCGCTAGGTTCTGGATTAAATTACGCAGGTAGGTGGTGGCCCGGTATGAAGGATGGGAGTGGTCTGGAGATACCGCCTTCACATCCCAACGCTAGATTTACTACGTCTATTAGGTATCTAAAGAACTTAGACCCTAGAATAGACCACCCACTGGGTGTCCCAATACACGGAATGATTTTCGGTGGTCGCGACCCTAGAACCCTCCCACCTGTTTTAGAGGCATTCAACTGGGATCACGGAGTAGTGACTATTGGAGCTTCACTTGAGTCAGAGAAGACAGCTGCTGTTCTAGAGAAAGTAGGTGAGATGGAGTTTAATCCATTCGCTATGTTGGACTTTCTCTCTATATCTCCCGGAAAGTTCTTAGAGCTACACTTCGAGTTCGGTGAGAATCTCACAGTAAAGCCTAAGGTCTTTAGCGTCAACTACTTCCTGAAGGATGAGTTCGGAAGATACATAGCGAATAAAGTAGATAAGAAAGCCTGGCTGAAGTGGATGGAGCTCAGAGTTCACGGAGATGTAGAAGCTATTGAAACTCCTGTAGGGTATATACCCACCTACAGTGACTTAGCTAGATTGTTCGATGAATATCTTGGAAAGACATATAGCGAGGAGAGATACTTAAAGGAATTCAGCATAAGAGTGGACCAGTACCTAGAGAAAACCAGGAGGATTTGGAGTATATACTCAGAAATTCCCGATACACCGCGGAAACTATTTGAAATACTCACAGAGCAGAAGAGAAAGCTTGAAGACCTGAGAGCTAGGTACGGGAGTGTTGTAGAACCATTTAAGTTAGAGAGAAAGTAGGATTTAAACCTAGGTAGTGAGTGGTGGCTCTGTGAGGTATGTAGTAGGAGTAGATATAGGTGCTACTAAGACTAGAGTCGGTCTATTTAAATTAGATGGTGAGCTACTTAAAGTTGTTACTGCTACAACTCCTCAGGAAGGTAGTGATGAAGTAGTTGCTCACACAGTTATTTCACAGATATTCAAGCTAGTTTCAGATCCCTATAGAGAGATAGCGGCTATAGGAGTAGGTACCGTAGGTCCTATAGATATCCGCCGCGGTGACGTTGTTGGAGCTCCAAACGTTAGATTGAAGACCTTTAGGTTGAAGGCACCTATAGAGGAGGTCATGCGTGTCAAGACCTACGTAGTAAACGACTGTGTAGCAGCTGTGTGGGGAGAGTATATAGTTGGTGCTGGTAGAGGTTTCAGTAATGTCGTATATGTGACTCTCAGTACAGGCATCGGGTGTGGTGTAGTAGTTGATGACCACCTCCTCCTCGGAAAAGACGGTAACGCACACGAGGTTGGTCACGTAGTTATAGACTGCAGCGGTAGGTTTGTTTGTGGTTGCGGGAGTATCGGACATTGGGAGGGGATAGCTTCAGGAGCAAATATACCGAGAACTGCTGCTACTCTAGCGAGAGAGTGGGGAGGTCCAGACACAGAAGCCTATAGAAAAGCATTGGAGGGCTCGATGACTTCTGAAGAACTCTTTCAATATAGATCTCGCAGTGATGTATTCGCTGATTATCTGGTGAACTTCCTCGCTGAAATCAATGCCGCCGGTGTGGCATCAGTGGTAAACATCTACGACCCGGAGATACTCTCTCTAGGGGGGTCTATAGCTCTGAGAAACCCAGGGTTCATCGAAGTGATAGCGAGAAAGACACCTAAATACACAGTAAATAGAATGCCGAAAATCGTTCTAACACCACTCGGTGAGAATGCTGTCTTAATTGGGGCGGCTGCGATAGCTTTAAATACACCACTTAACCTAGTGAAACTTCAGGGAAGTTAACTGTGAAGCGAGTTCAGCATCTAACTCCGTAGTGAAGTAGTTGACTCTAATTAATTTCTACAGAGTTTAGTTTGGGTGTATCAACTGCATAGAGTTATATACGACGTACTGCTGAAAGGTCTTCCCGAAGAAATTACCTGTTTAACGAGATTAGGTGAGTATCTATTTTCTAGAGGTTTCTGTGTGGGAACACACACATCGTTTGTATGTTCATACGGTGGGAGCTTAATTAAGGTTTCACCACAAGTACTCAGACCTCACCACGTAGTCCACGAAGTAACACACGCAGGTGCTGTAAAAATTGTAATTGAGTGCTCGAATCACGAATCTCTAGTTAGCGTGGTTTCAGATATATATAGGATGCTGAAGGAGTGCGGTATAACACTTAAGTTACTCCCTGAGTAACCCTAGCTCTCGAGCTACAGCGCGAGCTGCCAGTTTAACTGCTTCAGCACTTGTATATCTAGGTCGCCAGCCTAGAGACTTGATCTTATCTATAGATAGAAGCATGAACTTAACGTCTCCAGGCCACCCCCTCCCATCCCGAGTTCCTCCCGAGTAAACTATTCTAGGTTTAATACCGAGAACTTCACTGATAATTTTAGCTATCTCCGATACTTCTACCCAGTCTTCGTTTCCTACGTTAAACACACTGTATGAAGCCTCGGCTTTAGTAGCTGCGAGTAGAGTGGCTTCAATAGCGTCATCTATGTAGAGATAGCTCTTTCTCTGTCTACCGTCACCGAGAACCTCGAGGATGGAGCTATCTCTACTCAACTTCACGAGGAAATCGCGTATTACTCCGTGTCTAGCTCTCGGTCCTACGATATTTGCGTATCTAACTACAACAACTCTCAGACCGTATAGTGTGGAGTAGCTGTGAAGTATGAGTTCAGCAGCTGCTTTCGATGCCCCATAGATGCTGATAGGCTTCAGACCGCACTCCTCGTGTGTAGGTATTACAGAAGCATCTCCGTAGACTGTGGAAGAGCTCGCGAAAACTACTGTCTTAACTGTTTCCGAGATTCTGGAGGCTTCAGCAACATTAAATGTTCCATATACGTTCTCTTCGAAGTGAACTTTAGGTTCTATAGAGCTTACTCTCACCTCGGGATTCGCAGCAAAGTGGTAGACTATTTCAGCTTCCTTAAACACATTTAAACACGTCTTTAAGTCCTTAATATCTCCAACAACTAACCCCACTCTATCGCGAACTCTACTTAAATTCCCCAGGAAACCACTACTAAAGTTATCTAGAACAGTGACTTCATAGCCATCACTAACTAGTTTTTCAACTAAGTGACTTCCAATAAATCCCGCACCACCGGTAACTACAGTCTTCACTTTCAACCCAAGATAATCTAGGCTCTCCTAATAATTGCCGTAGAGCAGGTTTGAGAACTCTTTCTCAGCTCTGTAGGTGTTCTAGCTACATCGAGTAAATCTTATCTATTTCTAGCCTAGTCTACATATTGGCGTTACAGAATGATCGAGATATCTGAAGCTGTGAAAGATGGAGTCGTACAAGTAGCTAAGTTGATGGCTCTTAGCGCGCTAACAGCTCCGAAAGGCAGAGGTGTAGACAACGTCCTAGTTAAAATATTGGATAAAAAAGAGGAGTTAGAGAGCTTAGCCGCAGCTATGGATGAGCTATCTCGAGACTATGGAGACTTCTTCGCTAGAGATGCCTACGGAGTGAGAAGGTCGGAAGCTGTCTTACTAGTGGGATGTAGGGTTGTAGACTTCAAGTTGAAGCAGCCTAGGGAGACAGCTGTAGACGTTAATCTAGCAATGAGCTTGATCAATCTAGGTATAGCTATCGGATCGGCGGTTAAGACAGCTTCAATACTCAATGTAGACAACAGGATAATGTATACAATAGGTATAGCAGCTAAGAAACTCAATCTCCTAGACGCAGATATAGTCTTAGGAATACCTCTCAGTGCTACAAGCAAGAACATATACTTCGATAGAGCTTGGCCTCCGAAGTAGTGTAAAGCCTATACAACACTAATTCTATTCTTTTACTCTAGAAGCTCCTGTGTTGATACATATTCACGCAATCATATACAGATACAGTAAGTAGTAGGAAGTAGCTATAGCAGCTGAATAACTCTGAAATCATAGAGTGTGGGTTGCGTATGAAGTTGCATATATTTATAGCTGTGAGTGCTTTAACTGCTGGTTTAATTGCGTATGTGTTAATATCATTCTTTACTACTCAAATAAGTAGTAATAGTTACACTATTGTAGTGGGAGATGAAGTGCTGTTACCTCTACCCTCTAAGATCACTAAGTTAACAGTTGAAGAAGCGATACTCCTTAGGAAGAGTATTAGAGAGTGGCGTAGAGAACCTATAACCATTGTTCAGCTATCGATGCTTCTCTGGGCGTCACAGGGGTTAGTTGAAGACGCTGGTTTTGGGTGGTACAGAAGATCAGCTCCTAGTGCTGGAGCTACCTACCCTCTAGAGGTATACGTAGTAGTAGGCAATAGAAGTGTTAAGGTCGATGGGGAGTTCCTCAAAGCCGGTGTCTACAAGTATGACTACATGAGGCACTCTATCAAGTTAGTTAAGGAAGGAGATGTTAGAGTAGACCTCTGGAGAGCTTCCCTAAGACAGGACTGGGTTAGAGATGCTCCAGTCACTATCGTACTCTGTGCTGTTTACGAGAGAACTACCGGTAGATATGGTGAGAGAGGTATAAGATATGTACACATGGAGCTCGGACACGTTGGTCAGAACATATATCTAGTAGCAACAGCTCTCGACCTAGGAACTGTAGCTATAGGAGCTTTCTATGATGAAGAAGTCGCTAAAATAATTTCATCAGCTAGAAACGAAAGACCTCTGTATCTCTTTCCCGTAGGTGTTCCCGAAGAACCTCACAAGACAACTTTTGAAGAGTTAGGTAAGCTCTACGAGAGACTCAGAGGAAGTTCTTAAATATCTTCAAAGACCTCGAGTGGTGAGGGAATTACGAGAGCTAAGTCTGCATATATCTGGCTCAGAATCGTTGAGTTAACAGCTTTACCAATATCTATTTTACTCATGTTCTACGTGCTCAGTGGGTATGGAATGGTTTTTCCTAGAGTGACTGCGGTCTTAGGCTTTAACTACAGACTCTCCATCTATATACACACTCACCCGGTTTTGAGATATATAGCTTCAGTACTAGTAGCTATTCACGGATACGGAGGATTCGTGCTTCTAGTCAATAGGTATGTAAGAAAACCTATGCTTAAATACGCTCTATTCACTATCGCACTAGCCTATGTCGCAATCTTAATTATTGTGCCGACATTTATAGAGCTGGCTTTAACACTAGAGCGCTAGTTCTAAACAATTCGCTCTGAAAACGAGATAGAGAGTGAAGAACTATCTCCCAGAGCTGGTGTAGACTGCGGTGAGAACGTCGATACGGTGCTTCACACTCAGTATCAGAGTTATGAGACCGCACTATAATACGAAAAACTTAGAAATAGCGGAGAGTGTTGAGGATATATTTAGAGAGATTGAGGTAATTGAAGGTATTAAATGTAGTTTAAGTCTATATAGCTAGAAAGTATAGTTATATGTGATGTCTGAAGGCTGTAGTACAACTAGTGTGAGAGAGGAGATAGAGTCGGTAGCTGAAATATACGACGTCCTCTATAGCGTGAGGAGAGCTGGATTCTATAGAGTTTTAAAGGACATAGTGGAGAGAGGTATTAGAAGAAGGACATCAGCACTTCAGAAACTGAGAACTATAGTGAAACTTCATGAAGAAGACGTTATTCGCTTAAGACTGGACTACTACATCCACATGATCAAACTAGGTATAGAGGTCGTATACTTAACTAAAAACATTGACTGTGTGAAACTGCCTCAAACGATACCGTTTCTAAGGAGCTGTGTGAACACCATACCTACTGGGACTATACTTACTTTCTACTGCCCAAAGCACCTCAGACCTAGAGAACTTGATGATGTTGGGGTAAGGCACTATACGTTTTACGAGAGAATATTCAGTAAAGCAGAGATTGGGTACTACATTAACGAGATAACTGAGAATCCACTCAGTTTATTCAGCCAGAAAAAACTAGAAGAACACTTCACTAAAGAATTAAAGAGAGGTAGTAATAGCGAAGACATATTGAAACTAGGAAGTGAGGTTAGAGGTATTGAAATACCGTCTAAAATAGATAATAAGGACTTGAGAATACTAGGTTCTATAGAGCTCGACCCACTGACTACTGTAAGTCTAGATGTCAAGCTCGACATGAAGAAAGAGCTACTAAGTAAACACATAGAGCATGTTGAAAGTATTCTAAGAGGGATTAGAATTAGAAAGATAGGGAGCATAATGAATGTCTCTAGAGCAGCATTCATGGCCATTATCTCCGGTAGAGATGGGCATCTTTTGAAGCTTGTGAACTCTATTTTAAAATACCCAACTAGTATCTCAGCAGCAGTCTCGAGCGATCTTCAACTCGCTATGACTCAAGTACTAGTTCCTGGAGACATTGACACAGTGAGGAATATCGCACTGGCTTTAAAGAAAGCCTCACTAGACTACGATCTGGAACTTGTTGAGTCTTACCTAGTGGATCTTACGACGTTAGTAAACTTTACCGCACCGTTTATTAGAGAACTCGAGTATTCTCCTATCACTAGAGACTGGCTTAATAAGAGTATTAGAAGGGCTCTCAAGTATATAAAGGGTAGAGGTAAATAGATAGATGCAAGGTCCTTATTTCAGCTAGTGTTGAGACGCTCATGCTCGAAGTATTGAAATCTTATTTACAGTAACTGATGAGTAGTGAAGCCGGTAGGTACTTCAGCTTTGTAATTATGATTGATATTCTATTTTTCAGTAAGCTGCTCGGTGAAATATGTGAAAACCAGTAGATACTTAAAGCTATTAAAGATGGCCAGATACACTCCAATAGTAGTGCTAGCTATATCTACAATCCTAAACGGCAGCGGGATCGGTACGACTGGTGTTAGAATACCGAAGGGCGAAGACCCTTCAGTTCTTTAACAGCTCTCTAATAGTAGTTAAGTTAAGTAGAAAACCTGAGACATAGCTTAAGACTTTTTTAATGTAATCCCATATGAGTTCTTCTGTATATTCATATTCTTTCAGTGTCTTCTCCATCGGGAGGTTCTCTATACCTATTGCTTGTAGAGGATTTTGAGTTATTACTCCACTTCTTACATCTTTAAGAGCTCTCTCCCACGCATCTCCAATTTTCTGAGAGACTTCGTAGTTGAGGTTTTCGTGTCTAGCTAGAGTGCAGCAGTAGTAGCTTCCAACGTACTCTGCTAGTCTCACTCTCCTGAACCCCATTTTCTCGAGTTCACTAGCATATGGTTCCCATATAGCTATAGCGTCAGCACTTCCACGTATAAATGCTTTAATACCGCTCTCGGGTTCGTCGTAGTAGAGTATTTCCGGGTCTCCATAGTGGAGAGCTCTATGTATAGCTATAGCAGCTATCTCCATTGTAGACGCTCTACTGCTTAAAGTCTTCCCCCCAAAATTTCTATATATGAGAGATGCACCTCTTAGAGCACCTCCACTATATGTCTTTATTGAAGCGCCGAGAGCTCTATAGACCGCCTGAGTGTATAGGGGGGTTATAGATACGTGCACGTCAGCTCTAGCTAGTGCTGATGTTGCTTCTGAAACATTTTCAAATAGAACGATCTCTACTTCATATCCGTAGGTCTTGAGGTACTTAATGAAGTTCGGAAGATATATGTACTCAGAAGCTCTAACTAACCCGACCCGAATGGTTCTACCTATCGAGGGATCGAGATATTTAGATAGGACTACTCTCTTAGTTTTACCGGGTCCGGGAACTCTAGCTATCAGTCCTTTTTTCTCGAGTTCTCTTAAGACTTCCGAAACCCAACTTTTTGAGTAACCAGCTTCTATAACTAGTTCTCCCTGGCTGAGTCCGCTTCTACCGGCTTCTTCCAGTATCCTCAGTATTTTTTCTCTTACTTCAAGTTCCACACATAATCCTTCCTTTTAAAGCATTAAAGCTTAAAAGTTAAACGAACACATGTTCTTTGGTGATGCGGTGAAGTACTTAGACTTAGCTCTCCTCGTATACGTTGTTCTATCTCTTATACTACCCTACATGCTAGCGGGAGATCGCGGATTAACGACCTTCACAGTGTATGTACTTCTATCTGTAGCAGCGGTAGCGACAGCTGCTCTCAGATTGAAGAGGTGGTCTAGAGTTGGGTGAACTAATTATAGCACTACTAGGCTATATAGCTATAATGGCTTTCATAACTTTCTGGAGTAAATTGAGAACTAGAACTGGAGACCCTATAGACTACTTCATAGCTAGTAGGGGTTTATCGGGCTTTATATCAGCTATGACTTACGCAGCAACAACCTACAGCGCCTTCATGATGGTGGGTTTAGTAGGACTTACATACGCAACCGGTGTCGGAGCTCTAGCATTTGAACTCGCATACCTAGTAGCTACAGTAGCGATTCTAGCTACGTTCGGTGTGAAGGTGTGGGAGCTATCCAGAGAGAAGGGTTACGTAACACCAACTCAACTCCTCAGAGAGAAATACGGCTCCTACTGGACGACGGTGTTCGTAGTGTTTATGACGGCTGTAGCGCTAATACCGTACTCAGCTGTTCAAATGGTTGGTCCAGCTACGATTCTAACAGGCATTAGCCGGGGTTCTGTAGACTACAACACAGCTCTAACGATAATAGTGGTTGTAGTTCTCCTTACTACTGTAACCGCCGGTCTCAGGTCTGTAGCGTGGACTGACGCAGTTCAAGGAGCGGTAATGCTTTCCTCAGCTACAGCACTAGTACTCTGGCTACTCCTAAAAACACCGCCGGAGGTTACCGAACCCTTAGGTAGGCTGGACCTACTCAATCCAGCCAATAGCTTCTGGACACCGCAGACGTTTTCAGCGTATACAACGCCGTGGATATTTTTCGCGATAACTAATCCTCAGGTATTTCAGAGGCTGTACCTACCTAAGGATAGGAAGGCCTACACGAAGATGGCTCTCTACTTCTCGATCTTCGGCCTGCTCTACACGATCATCACGGTCTCCATAGGACTACTCGCGAGAGGACTCAGAGAGGTGGGTGCGATAGACCTGAGGGTAGATATTAGAAGTAGAGCCGACTGGAACAGGGTAACACCGCAGCTTCTAACGTACACACACTCAGCTCTCGCCGTACTAGTTGTGATATCGATTATATCAGCCGCTACATCGACTATAAACTCCATAATACTGACTCTCTCCTCTATGATATCCTACGATACACCGGTCCCGGAGAAGTTGAAGCTCTCCGTAGGGAAGGTCTTCATAGTTTTGTTCACGTTCGTGATCTACGTTTTCGCAATTACAACACCAGCTTTCGTGGTTGACCTAGCTGTTGCTTCATCAGCGATTCTACTACCTCTACTACCTCTTTACCTATTCTCCGTTTACGGATATGGAAGTAAGTTCTCATATACAGCTACCGCAGTTACCTGCCTCCCGCTATCTCTATATCTTACAACAGCCAGAGGCTTGATTCTGTGGATTCCTAAGGAGGTTGTCGTGGTCTCTCTATCTTTCGCGGTGTTCGCATTAGCACACCTAGTTGATAGATACTTACGTAGAGCTCGAAAGTAGTTTAACCTACTGTGGGATTAAGTGAGGTATTCATTTATTTAACCTAGGTCTCCCAACTTACTTGCGATATATACTTACTAGGTGCTACTGCAGTTGGTGAAAGCTCTTAGTGAGGTCTCTAGACTCGATACTACCGTACTTAGTTGTTGTGTTAATCACTACTACAGCTGTAGTAGCTTACTCAAGTAGCTTCAGCACTGTCTGCGTTGTTAACTACTTAATCAACTCGGTAGTTATAGAGCCTAGTAGTGAGTACAGTGGGTTGCTGTACCTAGAGAGTCCGGCTAACATTACGTATCTAGGTATAAATCAGACTGTCCGCATAGCATTATCTCGAGGACTTACACTCGAGAGCGGGGTGCCCACTGTTAGGGTTACTCAAGGAGTGCCTGCGTACGCTTACGTAGTATTTGAAGTACGCACCTGCTCTAAGGACTTTAACACAGCTCTAGCTCTAGTTAGAGAAGCACTCATCAATCCAATTGAAGTTCTTAGAGAATCAACATACTACGGGGAAGAGATACCTACCGAGTTTCTGAGAGAGCCTCCTGAAGTAGTTAAAAGTGAAGTTAGGGGAGCCTTCGAAGACTGGTTGAGGGATTTTGCTTGGTATAGGTTTATCGATAACCTATCTAGAGCACCTCTACTAGTCTCAATTTACGCAGCGAGATTTGTATACAACTCCGGCTACATAAAGTACAGTGCCCACCTACTTCCTCAGACACTGGAGGACGTGCTTAAGTCGCGTGAGGGTGATTGCGATGATATGAGTAGACTTCTAGCCGCTCTACTGTGGTCGTACGGTGTGCCGGCTGTAATCGCCTACGGATACGTCGCTATTCCGGGCTTCTCTATGAGGTCTTCTATCGGAGGTTTCGAGTATGTCTTCAGTGAGGGAGGGTCTCACGCATTCGTACTAGCGTATATTTCTGGGCATGGGTGGGTCTCTCTAGATTTCCTAGCCGGCTCTCTCCTAACTTACTCATTCGTTTTCTGGGGAACAACTACTAACGTAGAGATAGCTCGGGAGGTTGTTAAAGAGGTTGAGGAATTCCACATGAAGCTCGCTGGAAGGCAGTTCATGGCGGTTCTAAGTCCCGGAGACCCACGTCTTAAAGACGTGGAGTCCCTAGAAAACTACGTAAACACATCACTCAGTCTCCGAGTTCGTGAAGACCGAGTGCCTCCAATCACGCAAACTGAGGTAGTTACTTCCACTGTAGATAGACCTGGAGTGGGTTCCCCCCTAAACACAGCTACTGTAGGACTAGTCCTACTAACTACGACCGCAGCTCTAATAGCACTACTAGCTCTAGCTATTAAAACTTGGCTTACTCGCAGATAGTGGTGTGAAAGCACTACTTCACGAATCAGACTCCACGCACCGTACATGGCTGGCTCCGCAAGTTCGGAGAAAACCTTCCGCAGAAACTTCTTTGAAACCGTGGAGAAGAGAGTTAAAATACTCAGCTATACATAGATTTTGGCGGCGGTAGTCTAGCCTGGTTTAGGACGCCGGCCTGCCACGCCGGAGATCCCGGGTTCGAATCCCGGCCGCCGCATCTACAATATTCGGTGTGTGAGTGGGTAGGTAATAGATCGAGAATTCATCTATTAATACCCACATCTGGAGAAACCTGAAAGTGTTAATTAAGTGTAGGAATAGATGAGATGATATTTATATATTTATGTTCTACTGCATAATTGTTCAGGGGACGTGTGAGAATTCTCGTCATCTCAGATGTTCATGGAAACTATGAAGCCCTTAAGACCGTTCTAGAACACTCTAGTAGCTGGGACTACCTATGGGTACTTGGAGACTTAGTAGATTACGGACCTGAACCACATACTGTGGTTAATACCATTAGGGACCTCAGCCCAGACTTCGTTGTTATGGGTAACCACGATTATGCTGTAGCTTACGGTGCTGACTGTATGTGTGCTGAAGAAATACGTGACTTAAGTATCTATACACGTCAAGCTATATCTGCGAAGTTCTTAAGCGAGAATCAGCTTGAGTGGATAAAGAATCTGCCTAAGAGTTGGAGCGATGTTGTTGAAGGTCTAAAAATTTATGCCGCTCACGGATCTCCTAGAAATAATCTCTTCGGTTACCTAAAGCCTTCACTACCTAGAAATGAGATATTACTAGCTCTAACTCCGTCAGTACTCTCACTTAGACCTAAACCGATAGAGGCGGATATAGTTGTTGTTGGACATACCCACACACAGTTCGACATCAGGGTGGACTCCATAAGGGTTGTGAACCCGGGTAGTGTCGGGCAGCCTCGGGATGGAGATCCGAGAGCTGCTTACGCTATCGTAGAGACCGGTAGCTGGAGTGTCGAGTTTCGGAGGGTTGAGTACGACGTGATGAAGACGGTTAGAAAGCTCCGGGAGCTAGACCTCGATAGAGGCTATCTAGCTCGATTAGAGAAAATCTTAGTTACCGGTCGTTTATAGAGTTTGTTCGATTTTTAGACTTCTGAATGCTTATTGAAGTAGTTAGTAGAGTAGGGCTTAAGAAGCTAAACTCCTGCTTACTCTACGAGCTTCTACAGCTGTAGCTGCGGAAGATATTGCGGAAGAAGCTATAGCAATCAATCTATCTACATTAACCTCTCTCCACAGTACTGTCACACCGATGAGACCTACTGCTATACCGAGAAAGAATGCTGAGTAAACAGCTAGTCTGGGAACCAGCTTTCTGCCTAGGTATATGAAGCCTTCAATTCTCACTCTCTTAGAGACAGTGTAACCCTCGGGAAGCTCTCTGATCAGACCCACCTCTTTCAGCTTTTTAATGTGGTAATGTACCGTGCTGACCGGTATGCCTAGGTCTCTCGATAGATCTCTCACACCTCTAGGTTCATCTGCTAGAAGAAGGTGTAGGTAGATCTTTAGTGAGGCACCTCTAAGCTCTTCATCACTCACTGAAACCCCGAACCAACTATTTGAATAAGCTTAAAGTACAAGTAGTTGAACAAAGATGTTCAGCCGATAGCTCTAAATCCTTGTGAAGAAATACACCTATCGAGGTGTGTAGGCGATAAATAAGACTCTCACTCTAGTCGCTATAGCAGTCGTAGTTGGAGTACTGGTGTCAGCTATACCTCACTATATTACTCGAGTATATGAATCTCCACCGGTAAACCTAGAGGTAGAGACCCCCAGCATTCAAATTGAGAGAGACCGAGAGGTAGAAGTCCCCGGCACCTATAGAGAAACCGAGGTCGAGGGTGTGAGAACCTTCAGTAGCTATGTGGAGCTTCTCGAATACTTAAACAAACTTCTCAAACTAAGACAGATTGCTGGTGAAACTACTGCGTTAAGAGAGGCTGTGATGCCGGCAGTTACGTTAGGTACTCCTACTAAAACCGCTAGAGACACTAGATTCTCTAAGACGAATATTCAGGTAGAAGGTGTTGACGAACCAGATATAGTTAAAACAGACGGCGATATAATTGCTGTTGCGGTAGATAGCACTATCTATATAGTAGATACCCGAAGTAAGAGAGTCGTAAGTAGCTTCACAGCAGATTCAAGCATTGCTGGATTGTTTTTACTGGATAAGAAAATTGTTGCTCTATCTCACGGTGCTAAATTCTATAGCTTAGCTCTAGAGCCTTCATCGAGAACTAAACCAATCTCTTTTCAGAAGTCTTCCACTACTGTCTGGGTCGTTGATGTATCGAATGCGGGAAAACCCGAGCTTAAACTTAAAATATCTGTTACAGGGTCTCTACTGACTGCTAGAACTATCGGTAGCTATGTCTACGTATTGGTAACTCAGTCTATTGAAGCTCTAGAACTACCTGCTATAGACAATACACCACTGCCGCCGAGTAGTATAGGGCTAGTAGATGATGAACCAAATTCCTACACAACTGTTGTCGCAGTGAGTTTGAGTGACTACGAATATACTGCTTACTCTTTTCTAACAGGTTCCGGCAGCTGGGTCTATATGTCTCTAGGTAGACTGTATGTAGGTGGTTCAAAATACTTAACAACAAACACTACGTATAGACTCTTTCTTGAAGCACTATTAAAGTACCTACCTAAAGAAGTAGCTGACAACATAAGTAAGTTACTGACATCTAGTAGTGTAAGTGAAGCATTTGAAGTTGCTCGTAGATACCTAGATAGTGTAAGTGATCGAGAGTTCGACGAGATCATTTCCCGAGTTAACGAGGAGTTGAAGAAGATAGTGTTTAGAGATGAGACAAGATTCTACGTGTTCAGTATCTCAGGTCTCAATATCTCGTTTAGCGGCTCGTTCTCAGTGTCTGGAATGGTCTTAGACCAGTTCTCTATGGAGGAGATGGGCAGCTACTTTACTGTAGCTACTACTATTACATCTAGCTCTCTGAGAGTCTACACATATAGAGCAGTCTATGTATCGAGTATTAAGCCGATTACTATAGTGGAGCGCCAAGATAACGGTACAGTGATTACGAAGACTTACACTCCAGCAACTAAAGCCAGCACAACAAAGACAAGATTCTTTACTGTAAACCCCGAGGTAATCGGGGAATCAGAAAACTCTGTGTCAGTTATTAGCTTGAAGGACCTTAAGGAAGTCGGCTCGCTGAGAGGACTTGCGAAAGGTGAGAGAATATATTCTGCGAGACTCATAAAGAACATACTGTTCTTAGTTACATTTAGAGTTGTAGACCCTCTATTCGCAATAGATCTCTCAAACCCGGAGAAACCCGAGGTCTTAGGTTACCTCAAGATTCCCGGATTTAGTGAGTACCTACATCCACTCTATGAAGATAGATTGCTTGGAGTGGGTTTAGAGGAAGGAAGTTTAAAGCTATCTCTATTCGATGTATCTGACCCAGCTAAAATGTCTGAGATATCTAAGATACTGGTCGAGTGTTCTTGGACACCAGTTTTAAGTGACCACAGAGCTATATCTATAGATCGGGACTTTGAGTTTATCTATCTACCGATTTCATCGTATTGCTCTTATCCATATGTTAGCGGGATTTCTATAGTAAGCTACGATAGAGACTCTATAAGCTTTAAAAAGCTTCTGGAAGTTGATGGAGCTCAGCGAGCACTATATGTAGGTGAAGAACTATACGTAGTATCACAAGATAAACTAGTTATCTACTCTCTACCTGAGTTAAAGTACGTTATCGAAATACCTCTGAGATAACTTACTCAGTTTTTTCCTTCTTTTCAAAACTACTGTCTTGAGATTCACCCGAGATAGCTCTTAGTACCGCAGCAGCTATCTCCCTATCTTTCTTCATAGCTTCAACTACAGCATTCAGAAGCCGCCGAGCTCTGCGAGTTTTCGTGAATAGACGGCATTCTTCAGCAATATACTTCGATAACTCTCTGTCTCTGCAGAGAAGTCTAGCTATCTCGTAGTACCTCACAGCTTCTCTACTCGGTTTTTCGCTTCTTCCCGGGAAAGAAACTCTCTTTAGAGTAGCTGTATGAGCTACAACTAATACTAGGAGTGATAATGCCAGTACTCTACTTAGAGGACCTAGGAGGGTGATAGCGGGAGCTCCTACTTCATCAGCTGCTGGAGGTCTTAACTCGTATTTAGAGCCTTCAACTAGCACGACCCCCTTCGAGCAGAAGTTCTTAACCAGGTAGTAGATAAAGAGGTAGTTTGGATTAAACACGTTTTTTGGGTTAATGAGAGAGTTCGTGAGGATAGTTCCATCGCTTACTACTACTATGCTGTAGTTTTCATCTCTATAGAGAACAGCTAGAGTGCTATTACCTGTAGTAGATAACACCTCCACGTTTTCACTAGAGGTCTCCCAGATCTCTAAAGTAGATGTATATGCGTAAACTACATTCAACTCTCTCTCACTAACTCTAGTGACAGCAGTAAAGATAGGTGAGTTATCTACGAGTAGTACTCTACCAGATATTCTGACTGGCACGTTGAGATAGCTTAGAATACTATTTGAGTAGAGCCCCTCATCAGCTATCAGAATGTTGGACCCTCGAGCAGCCAGCTTTCGAATTGCTTCTAGCTCGGAGCTAGAGTAAGAAACCTCCGGAGATACTATCACAACTAGACATGAACTAAAATTACTTAAGATATTGGTCCATGAACGCACAGTAACTACCTCAACTCCTAGTTCTGTGAGAACTCGCACTAAATCCGACGTACCGTCAGGACCTGTGTTGAATGGGGAAGCTCCGGAAGGCACTCTAAGTTCTATCTCTCTTTCGATAGCGAGAGAAGCTAAAACTAGAATCACCAGTATCGATATCAGGAGGACTCTAGCTTTCACAGCAAGACCCTCTCTCAGATAGATATGAGAGCATAGCTATACCGCAAACTAGAGCTATGGCTGAAGCCACATAGCGCTCAACCACTGCTAGTAGTATTGCTGCTAATAGAGATGTAATAGCGAGTACTTCGAGATATCTAGAGCTTCTATAGAGTATCTCGAACCACCTCCTCGACTAGTTTTAGCAGGATTTCGATATACTTGAAGTCGGAGTCTACCAGCACTAATACCAAGCTTAGTGCTGTAAAAACCACTGCGGTAGCTCTTGCAGCAAGCCCTCCCTTCGTGAGTATAGACCTCAGGACTCTCATAGCTAAGTACCAGGTAGCTGTAGCTGATATCGCGAAGAGCACGTAGTTACCCCGCAGTAGAGTGTCGAACAGTCTGAGAATAGCCCACGTCGTGAAGAATGTTGATACGCTTTCCAGAAGTTTTACCGTACTCGGATTTCTCAGAGGGAGTTTTAGGGGAATCACAGGTTCTACCCTCAGTGAATATCCAGCTAGATGCGGTAGCACCTCGTAGTAACCTATAACTGCGAGAATACCTATAGCTACTTTTAAAACTGTTTGGGGAGCTCCCGCAGGCATTAAAACAGATATCGATAGCACTATTACTGGAAGAGAGAAGAGTGTTGCTCGAACTACTTTCAGTAGCTTAGCTACTTTAGAGAAGTCTTCACTCTCCATAGAATCTTCCCCAAAACCTCTAGATCTCTCTCGAGAGAGTGCTGCACTCTATCTTGTGAGAACCTAACTAACTCATACAGCTTACCCAGCTTTCTTAAAGCAGCTGAGGTGATGCTGTCTACACGAGACTCTAGTTTCTCAACTATCTCGCGGTGGGTTTCAGAAGGCAGAATTTCTACTTTAGTAGCTGCTGCTAGATATGTCACAGTACTCCAGAATAACTCTACCGCAGGGTTTAAGCTAGCTGTAGAATTCGTCTTCATGTCTCTACTCGCTGCTCTACTGGAGAGTGAGGACCTACTTAAGTCTCTGTGGAGTACGTATAGAGATAGAAGCCCGAGGAAAACAGCCGCCGCTAGTAACACAGCTGCTGTACCCCACTCCGGAGACTTACTGCGTACCTCCAGGTGATGAGTGTCTCTATCTCTAGTTAACTGCCTGTATTTACTCTCATCCAGACTGAGAGTAGCTCTACTTATTGTATCAAGAGCCGATGCTAGCACACGCTGCGGTATTTTACTCACTAATTTATCTACATCGTATCGTACTACACTAATATCTATCTCTACTACGCTAGAATTGCTTGAGAGATTACCTCCACCTACAGTTCTCTGTGAAGACCTATCTCCACCTAGTGGGTATTTAAACACATCTTCATCTATATCCCCCAGGAGTTCGTAATTAATTGAAGTAGAGCTGTAGTTACTGTAATCTATCTTACGTAGAACTAGCTCTAAGTCTTCGATACTGCCTACAGTCTCAAATAACTCTAAGAGCTCGGAAATACTGTATCTTGCTAGAAACTCACCTATATCTACATCGTACTTGCTGAGAACATACACGAGTTTTTCAACAACTTCCTCTGAGATATCTATGGGTCTAGCAGTAGCTCTAAGTCTCGGAGGTGGGTATTCCAGTGTAAATACGAGAATGGTGCCTAAGAATATGGACCTAGTGTTTAAAATTTCTTCAGCTACAGTTCTCGCTTTCTCGATATCTCCTCTCTCTAGCTGAAGTCCGAAGTAGAGTACCCCGGTGACTACATCTTTTAAACATGAGCTTAGTTCCGAGAGCCTGCTGACGTAGGCGAGGAGCTTTAAGATCGAGCTAACTGATGGATTACTCGTAGCTTCATCTACTAGGTCGTACGGTACTCCACTAAGAATTAAGCTAGAGATAGATGTTGAAAGAACTTTCTTTAGTAAGCTAGGCTGTAGTTCCTCAGACCTATTTACAAGTATTTGTAGAGCTCTCAGATGCTCACCTCCTACGGTAAGCACCTCTAGTCTAGAGCTACTGGCAATAATCTCTATATAGGTCTCGAGTAGTACTTGTAGCTTCCGCTCGGTGAGTGCTGTAGGTGTGGAGAACTCAAAGCTTAAGTTAAGGCACTTCTTCAGCCACGAGTTCAGGACTTCGAGAGCTACAGCATCTCTCAGATACTCTTCTGGAGACTTATTTAAATGCCTACTCGATGCGGCTTGGAAGATGTTCAACACGATGAAGACTAGTAGTAGAACACCTTTCACTAGCTTCAGCACCCTACTTTAAAGTTTTAGAGCTTATTTATCTTAGAGATAGATTTGGAGTTCAGTAAGTCTAGATTACCCGCGTGGATGAAGATATATGACTAGAGTTAGAAGCGTAGTTGAGAAGGTTGCTGAAGTCTGCGGCAGCTTCTTAGTCGAGAGAGAAGAGCATGTTAAAATGCTGGTTTTAGCGGTTATTGCTGGAGGCCACGTTCTCGTTGAAGGAATCCCGGGAGTAGCTAAGACTCTCACAGCTAAATCAGCTGCTAAAGCTATGGGTCTGAAGTTCAGTAGAATACAGATGACTCCAGACCTCCTGCCGGCTGATATAGTTGGAAGCAAGGTATTCGACCAGAAGTCTGGGGACTTCAAGGTGTTGTTAGGACCTATACACGCAAATATAGTCTTAGTTGACGAAGTAAATAGAGCTTCACCTAGAACTCAGTCAGCACTTCTGGAAGCTATGCAGGAAAGACAGGTAACTATAGAGGGTGACTTATTTACATTGCCGAATCCATTCACGGTTCTAGCAACTATGAATCCTATAGAGGTTGAGGGAGTATTCCCCCTGCCGGAAGCTCAACTAGATAGATTCTTAATGAGGCTACCTATGGGTTCACTGAGTCGGGAGGGCATGAAGAAGCTTCTGAAGTCTGACATCGAAGCAATTGAGGAAGGACTTAGAAACCTCAAGCCTGTAGTAAGTATGGAGGAAATTCTCGAAGCTAGAAAGGAGCTTAGAGAAGTCTGGGTCGACGACTCCTTGATTGACTACGTAATAAGGATTTCAGAAAACCTCAATTCCCATAGAGCAGTTAGATTTGGACTCAGCCCTAGAGGGGCCGCTATGCTGCTCTTACTATCTAGAGCACTAGCTCTATCTGACGGCAGAAGGTACGTTATTCCAGATGACGTCAAGCTTGCGTCGATGTACGTAATACCTCACAGAATTGTGATAAAGCCGGAGCTAGTTTCAAATGGTCCTATGAGGAAGGAGTCACTAGTGAGAGATGTCTTAAGTAAGACCGAGGTGCCGAGACCATAGAGTTGAGAGCCTCTTCCTCAACTATAGTAATCGAGAGATCTCTAAGTATTGCGCTACTCTCGGTGTTAGTTGGTTTTTCTGTTTTCTTTATATATATTGAAGGCTTTCTTGCTAGATACCTGCTTGCGGTTTTAACTGCATACACATCTCTATCTGTAGTACTAGAGAGAGTTATTCCAAAAGCGAGAGCTGAGTGCTTTCTGGGTGTTGAGAGAGATTTACTAGTAGCTAGTGAGTCGTTTACGATCTCAGTGGTTTTGACCTCGTGGCTATCTCCCGCAGTCGATGTCTCAGAAGCTAAACTCACTGGGAGTATGGGTGTCTCGATAGTCAGTTTAAAGACTTCCAGGAGAGGGGGATCTCTACGTGTAGACTTAGCTGCTCTAGCTCGAGTAGGTCTACACAGAGTTAGTGATGTACAGCTGGTGGCTAGAGTGAAGGCTTTCGCATTAGTCTTCAGGGTTATAGTTAAAGCAGACTTAGTTCTGAGGGTTGTCCCTAGAGTTGATGCCGCTGTGTCTCTCTCTAGAGCTGGAGTCCCCTACGATATAGGTTTGAGCTACACAGGTAGAATCGGGTCCGGCACTCAGTTCTACGGTAATAGAGAGTATAGACCTGGAGACGAACTCAGACACGTAGATTGGAAGGCTTCATCGAGAACTGGGAGACTCGTAGTTAAGACATTTGAGAGAGAGGTCTTCAGGAGGGTTCTTCTAGTTATACCGATATCGGAGAGATTCTTCAGGGAGTTCTCAGAGGCTTTTGATGCTTTAGTCAGCGAGCTCTTAAAGATAGTGGCTGAGCTAGTTAGGCGAGGAACAGAGGTTATTGTGTCAGTAGTCTCACAGCAGAATCCACCTCTACCGGTATTTGTGAGGATTCGAAGTATCGATGACTTAGCCCACCTAGCTGAATACTTTTCCTACGTTAGCTGGAGTGAAGAATCTCGAAACCGCTATCTAACCTATAGATCAGCACTCTGGACATCAGTTAAACTACTATCTGAGGTTCCCGGTAGAAGCATCGTCATATACCTAGGTGAGCCGGAGTCTGATGTAGATATAGCTGCTGGAAGAATAGTAGTCAACATCGTGAGGAACTTGGGACACGAACCTATTTTCACCCTAGTGTCACCGGAGGTTATCAGAGTAACTCTAGGCGAGCCCTCCGCCGATGACCTAGCTGAGTTAGCTAGATCTCTTAGAGTAACTACTTCGAGTCTCTCCTCGATCGCTAGAGTTTCACGTTTCTACTATGACGATCTTCTGGAGTTTTTAGTGCGCTCACTATCTGTATAGATGCTTATTTACAGATACTTCAATATTGTGTGTGTAGATAATGATGATACATCTCATTGCTCCTCTAATAGGTCTTGCTGCAGGTACTATTGGATCTATGTTAGGACTCGGTGGGGGCTTTCTCATGGTGCCTCTACTAAACATAGCTGGAGTTGACATCAAGATAGCTATCGGGACTTCAGCCGCAGCTGTGTTTTTCAACGCGGTATCTGCTACCATAGCTTACACAAAGTACGGATATGTACAGTATAGAGCGGGGATTCTCATATCTACAACGGCGGTGGCTTCAGCGTACTTAGGTGCTCACTTAACTAAGTATTTAGACGTTAATACGCTGAGACTAATGTTTGGAGTAGTACTACTAGTGGTAGCCTTTAGAACAGCTGTTGCTGAAAATAAAAAGAATACTGCGTCAACACGTAGTCAGTTAGAGTGGGGTAATCGAAGTCTCTCTCTGCTACTTGGAGGTGGTGTTCTAGCTGGTCTGGTCTCTGGGCTCTTCGGTGTTGGGGGAGGGGTCGTAAACGTTCCTCTACTAACGTATCTTGGAGTCGTTATGCATCAAGCTGTCGCAACTTCCTCTATGTCTATAACTCTAACTTCAGTAACTTCTGCAGTAACTCACTACACTCTCGGGAATGTCGATATCCTACTTTTAGCTGCTCTAGCTCCCTCACTAGTTGTTGGAGCTCAAATAGGTGCTAGATTGGCTAGGAAAGCTAGCTCGAGAACTCTGAAGAGAGGGTTCTCAGTAGCACTAACCTTCATTGCTTTGAGGATGATTTTAAAGAGTATGGGACTTCAAGTTCCTTAAGCTAGCTGTGTTTTGTCGCTATTTTATTTATCTCCTAAATTACTGTACGTCTAGGTTCAAGTATTGGAGGCTGTGATACTAGCTGCTGGATTTGGTAGAGGTCTAGAGCCTATAACGCATACGAGACCTAAGCCACTCATACCTATTCTCGATAGAACTCTCATAGAGTACCACCTAGATAACCTCACCAAAGTCAGCACGATAAAGAGAGTAGTAGTTGTAGCTAGCTACATGATGGAAAAAGTTAGAGAGAAACTGAAGTCTGTTGAGGACAGATATCCCTTCGATATCGAGGTGGTCGATCAAGGGGCACCTCTCGGCAGTGGTCACGCACTTCTGAAGGGTTTAGAGACTGTTAGCAGAGGAGATGTATTAGTGATTTACGTAGACTCTGCGTACTCTGTTGACGACCTCAAGGAGATAGCTGAGAGTTCCCACCCCTATCTAGTTGCTGGATATAGAGTAGGAGACTCACGCGACTACGGTGTCTTAGTGACTAAGTCTACTGGAGAGCTAGAGGAAGTTATCGAGAAGCCGCCGCAGCCCGCATCCAACCTCGTTAATGCTGGAATATATAGACTAGCTGTCGATATAGCTACTTACCTAGAGAAGATAGAGTTAAGTCCTAGAGGTGAGTATGAGCTAACTGACGCTCTCAGACTTCTAGTGCGGGGAGGGTCTACAGTCAGAGTTCGAGAGCTAACCTACTGGAGAGACTTGGGTAGGTCTTGGAGGTACTTAGACTTCTGTAAGGAAATTCTCTACGAGAAGGTGAAGACTACAGCTATCTTCGGCGATATCGAAGAGAGTGTTAGAATTAGGGGTCCTATCTACGTAGGTGAGAATGCTGAGATTCTCTCTGGTACCTACGTCGAGGGACCGGTGTTCATCGGTAAGGGAGCTAGAGTGGGTCCTAATGCCTACATTAGACCAGGTACTATCGTGATGAATGAAGCTAGAATAGGGTTCTCTGTTGAAGTTAAGGAGAGTATAGTTATGGAGGGAGTTCATGCTTCACATCTATCCTACATAGGTGACTCCATAATCTGTGAGCACAGTAACTTAGGTGCTGGAACTATCACAGCTAATCTGAGACTCGATGACCGAGAGATTAAAGTAGCAGTTAAGAAGGTGAAGGTGTCTACAGGTAGGAGGAAGCTCGGTGCTCTAGTGGGTGGATACGTTAAGACAGGTGTTAACGTATCTATAAATCCGGGCGTTAAGATAGGTGCTTACTCCAGAGTCTTCCCCGGGCTAGTACTTTACGAAGATATCCCACCGTGCAGTGTCGTCAAGTCTGATGGAACTATCTCTACTCTACCTCCGAGTGAGTGCCCTATAAGTAGGGAGACCTGGCTTTAACGTGTGCTATACATCTACTCACCGACAACTATAACGGCTACTAGTCCAGCAGAGCTTAAGAGAGCTGCTGACCCGATGATGAAGTCCGTTAGAAAGCGAACTATGAATACCCCGGACCTAATCATCATGGTCAGGTACTCTAGAGCTGTCCAGTAGCTCATCGCCTGCCACTGGAGTCCCACTATCAAGAAGTAGATTAGCGTTGAGAGTAGGGTTCCCGCTAGTGAAGCTAGTGCTCCAATTACAGCTATATCTGTGAATCCTCCTCCAAGTCTAATAACTAGATATGTTAGTGTGAGACCTGCTATAACTCCAGCTACTGCTGGTGCAAATATTCTCTCAGAGATTACGTGACTGAGTAGTGTAGCTGTAAGCCCTAGTAGCGCCGTGCAGATTAGAGTCGTTGCTACACTATCTCTTAGCTTCATAAGTCCTCGCTCTTATCTTATATAGGTAGCTTATAACCATATACAGTACGGAGCCGAAGATGACCATGAAGACAGCTATCTGCAGAGCTATTCTCAGTAGGGGGTCTATCTCGAGAGAGGCTATGAACCAGTATATTGGGAAAGATAGGTAGGCTAGTAGAATAGCTAGAATTAAAGGCCTGTAGTACTCGAACACATACATAAGTAAAACAGCTAGAGCCACTATCCCAGCTAGTATCAGGAGGTCCTCCAACTAGTACACCTTGAGATACTCGTAGGTGAGCGATATATAGGCAAAAAGCTTGTAGGTGTTATTGTATAAGTAGGCGGTAGTCTACTACCTTCTCAGTCTCGGGTTAACGATCTCGTCTAGAGCCATACCGAAGAGTACGAATCCTGCTGCTAACATTATTAGACCGGCAATCGGTGGAACTATCCACCACCATGCGTTCATTAGTAGAGCTCCCTGGTAGTAGGCTTCATTAATCATTCTACCCCAGGTAGCTGCTTCTGGGTCTCCGAAGCCTAGCAGCTGTATTGCTGCTTCAAAGAACACTACTCCAGGTACAGACATCACAATTCTATATACTAAGTACGGCACTAGCTGTGGTGCTATGTGTTTTATCATTATCCTCCACTCACTAGCTCCGAGAGCTTTAGCTGCCTCGACATAGAGACTGCTTCTCAGAGTCATAGTCCACTGTCTGATGATTCTAGCACCACCCGGCCAGGCGGTGGCTATTAGAACTGCGTAGATATTCCACAGGGTTCTCCCAAATACTAGACCAACAATCATGACTAGTGGAATTACTGGTATGAAGTATATTATATCTGTGAGTAGTGTTATCGAGTGATCTGTGTGTGTTCCAGCTCTATAGCCTGCCACCAGCCCGAAGACTAGTGCTACTAGAGTAGTTACAGTAGCTACAGCTACTCCTAGGACAACAGCACTTCTAGCCCCATAGATAAACTGAGTCCAGACATCGTTTCCGTAGGCCGTCGTGCCTAGGACCCCGAATGCGTCACCCTTAATAAACACTCTCACAGGGGCGTAGCTTATTTTGAGTGAGCCGTCTTTACACCTCATCAGGAAGTCCATCGGGTCGCAGTAGTAAGTTATATTTACTGCTATATAGAGTCTAGTATTTTTCTCCAATACGAGGTCGCGTGCGGCGTTTACTTCACCAAAATGTTGCTTAGCCCTTTCCCTCAGCTCTACGTCTTGGATTGACAGTATGTACGGCTGGAGCATGTTTCTCATTGGGTTGGGCAGTACTGCTGCTGCTGAAACTCTTATAGTTCCCTTGTAGTACTGGTATATCCACCCAATTCTAGTTGTGACTATATCGTATAGAGAGTATACTCCTCTAGGGATCTCGACTTTAGTGACTCTACCTCCGGGCATCACTACCTCTAGAACTCTCTTTTCGTCTCTCTCTAGCAGCTCTCTATTGAGTATCAAGGTATCTACGTTGTACCAAGCTTCAGACCTACCCTCCAGGTAGGTTACGTTGAACGCTATTCTCGTATCTAGAGATTTGGCTGGTCTATATGGATATGTTATGTATTCTTTAGATACTAGTAGTAAGCTAGCGTAACCACTTCCTGTAAACTCTATCTCGAAGCCTTCTTCTGCTCGTACTACATTTATCTCCACGTCTCCCTTAATGACTCTACTCTTGATTTCGAAGTTTCTGAGTGTTTCAACTATGTTGCGTGGTGTATCGGGTAGTGCTGCCCAGTCCGGTATAGCAAAATCTGCAGCCACTACATCTCTTAGTACTGGGCTGTATGGAGTTAGTAGTGGTGCTAGACCTCCCAGGAGTACCAATACGACTATTAGAGTTATACCTGCTGCAGCACTCTTCTTTCTGAAGACTAGTACTGCTATTTCCACAAGTCTAGCTAGTCCGAGTGTGGTGCTAGACTTTATTCGCGATGCACCCGCGGTACGAGCCACTTTAACCACCTGTTCTTATCCTAGGGTCTATAGCTACTAACACCATCTCAGCTACAAATAGTGAGACAACAGTTAGGAATGCCGATATGGTGAAGAAAGCTGACATCACTGGGAAGTCCCAGTTGAGTAGTGCTTGATATGAGAAGTAAGCTACACCAGGCCAGTTGGAGATGATCTCGAATATTATAGCACCACCAAATATACCAGGTATTGTGTACGCTAGAGATATCACGATGGGGGGTCTAACATTCGGTATTACATGCTTCCTCAGAGTAGACTTCTCGTCAAGTCCTTTAGCTAGTGCCGTTGTTACGTAGTCTTGACCCATTTCAGATACTACTAGCTGTCTTATGTAGTATATCCACCCACCAGACCAAGCTATTAGTGCTG
>JAOAKA010000005.1 GCA_026413885.1 Sulfolobales archaeon | reverse complement strand
ACTGTGAACTTCGTAGACTGAGTTAGCTAGTCTCACAACTTTAACAGACATTTCTCCCTTCGTAATGGTCCCAGTTTTATCACTACATATAACATCAACTGAGCCTAGCGCTTCAACTGCGGCAAGTCTCCTCACGAGTGTGTTCTTTTTAGCCATTCTATAGGCGCCTATAGCTAGAACTGCGGTGGCTATTGCTGGTAGTCCCTCAGGTATTGCTGCTACAGCTAGAGCTACTGAAGTCATGAAGGACTCTAAAACACTTAAATAGCCTTCTACTAGAGATGTAGTGAAAACTATACCAGCTATAGCTATGATTACAACACCTATCCTCTTACCGAATCTATTTAGTTCTCTCTCGAGAGGTGTCTTCTCCTCCTTAGCTTCAGATACAACTCTAGCTATCCTGCCTAACTCCGTATTCATTCCAGTGGCTACTACAATACCCTTGCCTTTACCACGAACAACCATAGTGCCGTTAAAGACCATGTTAACTCTATCACTAACTGGTGTTTCCGGTGGTAGTACTCTATCAGCGTATTTCTCTACGGGAGTAGACTCACCGGTTAGTGATGACTCATCTACTTCAAGATCTTCTACCTCAACTAACCTACAGTCTGCTGGAACTAGGTCTCCCTCTTTGAGGAGGACGATGTCACCGGGAACTACTTCCGTAGAGTCGACTTCAACTACTTGACTACCTCTAATAACTCTACACCTAGGGGTTGCGAGCTTTCTGAGTGCCTCCATAGTTCTCTCAGCTTTATATTCTTGAGCAAAACCCATAGCACCCATGAGAACTACTATTACTGCTATAGCTGCAGCATCAACAAGCTCACCGAGAGCTGCTGATATAGCTGTAGCAGCGAGAAGTATCCCTATCAGAAAGTTGGTGAACTGTCTTAGAAACATCTTGAGTGGACTAATCTTTCTAACCTCAATAATGTTTCTACCGTGTACCTGCAGCCTTCTCCGAACATCTTCTTCCAGCAGTCCGCGGTCGACATCTACTCCAAGCTTTTGAACTACTTCATCTATCCCTACAGCGTGATACGGTGTCTCTATCTCTGATACCCTGTTGAACAAGCTAGGTCCACCTAATTAAGTCTGTTAACTCAGAAAGACTTCTCTAGTTTAGTGCTCGACCCAGATGTAGAAGTTGGTGGTTGCTCTAGCTTATTTGACTATTCCATCAGTTTGCGTGGAGTAGATATGTGTAGAGTAGTTGCGGTAGTCTCTGGAGGACTGGATAGTACCTGCTACCTAGCTCGCTGGCTCTCTAAAGGATGTGTAGCACACGTCTTAACTTTTGCTTACGGGCAGAAGGGGTTTGCTGAAGTAGGTGCTCTAAAGTCTCTACTAACAGAATTGAGCGAGCTAGCTAAGAATAGAGGGTGGGGTGAGATCGCTGAACATAGAGTTGTAGATATCTCCTTTATGAAGGAGCTTTGGAGAGGTAAGCAGCTGACAGATACCTCTGCGAAAGTAGAGGAACACTATACACCTACCGTCGTAATACCGGTTAGAAATATAGTGATGTTATCTATAGCTTCAGCATACGCCTACACAGTTCTAGAGGAGCAAAGTAGTGAGAGAGTCTACGTTGTGTTTGGTGCTCAATATGATGACGTAGCTCCTAGAGAAGATAGTTGGGAGCCTAGGTACCCTGACTGCAGTCCTGAGTGCATCGAGTCTTTTGAGACCTCCGTTAGAATATGCCACTTTAGAGAGAGTAGGAAGCTAGAGATATGGAGTCCCAGTAGGGAGGGAATTAAAAAACACGAAAACCTAGCTACATGCTACTCCCTCCTAGGAAGCTTAGTCTACAAGACCTGGAGCTGCTATCTCTCAGAGAAATACCACTGTGGTAAATGTGAGAGCTGCTTCAATAGACATAGAGCATTCAAAGCTGCTGGAATACCTGACTGCACTAAGTATTTAAACCCCCCGGAACTAGAAGATGAATTCGTAAGAATGGAAGACTACTACGTTCACGAGAGTTGCTTAAAACACCTAGCCCGAGAAATCAAGTAGAGACTTCGCGACCGCATCTGAGAGCTCACTAATCACGTAATTCTATTATTAGTCTAACATATATATGACTCAGGGAGGAAGACGGTAGTAGAGTTAGTTGAGAAGTTAGTTGAAGTAAGTAGTAGAGGACGCGGCTCTACCTATAGGCAGACTATTGATAGATTAAGTAGAGAACTAGATGTAGTAGAGTTGAAGATTGTAGACCACTCAAATATACTACTTAACTCAGCCTCTGTAGATGCTGCTTCAGCTAGTCTATACCTCAACGGTAACTATGTGGGCATCGCCGGGGTCTCCGTGGCTTCATCTAATAGACTGCTGGTCTACCCTCCAATATCTTCAGGACACCGCTTTCAACACCCATTTATTTCTTCACTAAGAAAGCTAGAAGCGAGTGTTTCAGGTATTACAGATAGATACATCGAGCTCGGCATACCTTATGAAGAAGACCAGTACATAGACTCCCTAGTCTTAGAGTCTGATGTGAGACTATCTCTAGAGCTGTACGGTCTCGGTGTAGCTCTCGACTCCAGTGCTAGGTATATACTCATCGATGGACCACTTCTACCGCCGGCAAGGTCCTACTTGAAGCTGGGTTACTGGGCTGATGAAGTATCTCTATTCAACAGTAAGAGAGTTCAGTATATTAGTAGAACTTTAAGTGAGGATAGAGTAGTAGTGGGATTCGTTAAGAGGGTTGGAATAGATATTTCTGAGATCGAGTCTTTAACTAGAGGTAGGCCCGCAGCTATAGGGCCTATAGTCACTAAGGACCTGGTGGATATCTGTTCATTCTATATAGTTACGGAGAGTTCGAGCTATCTACACTCTCTCGGTAGAGTAGAAATTCCGTGTGCTACTGTAGAAAGTCTTAAGTCAGTTAAGCTAGTTGAGCTACTCTCAATGTTTTACTCTTCGTGCTTCAGTCTAGCACTGCCAGTACCTTACGGACTCTATGTCGCAGATAGAGTATCTAAGAACTTAGTGAGGAAGTTAGTGGAGTTAGTGGAGCTAGCGGCTAGGTCTAGAGGTATATATACGGTATTTCCAGGTGAGTACATGTATGGATAGTCCTATCGACAGAATATCTAACTTAATATCGAGTGCTTATTCAAAAGCATCTAGTCTCGGTAGGGTTGTAGGGTATGTGAGTAGGAAAACACACTCTTCGTCTTCTGATAGTGTTAGTAGAGTCTACATCGAGGTACTACCTCAGACATACTACGACTACATTAGAGCATTTGAAGTGGGAAACTACTTAGTCGCCATCGATATTAGAACGCTCAGAGCTGTAGGACTTAGAGTTACTTCAATAAGGAGGTCTGACGTAGCTTCAGACTTGCAGACCCCTCTCTCTGTAAGTCTTGGAGTATCTCCTGAAGGTCTTCTCGCACCAATAGTTGTTGAAACATCTCCACTACTAGATGAAGATGGACTACCCTACATGTTTCCGGTTGAACCTCAATCTCCAGTACTCATTCCTAAAGATCCCGAGCTAGTATCCAGAGTAATCGGTCTCCCCGAGGAAGGTGTTATACTAGGGCACCTTCACACAGGATCTACTCCAGTCGCTGGTGGAAGTATTCCCACTAGACTACCTCTCCAAGAATTCTTTAAGCACATCCTAGTTATGGGTACCACCGGCTCTGGGAAGACCACCTTCGTGAAAAACATACTGTGGTATCTAACAACACATTACCCGGAAGTCCTATCTGTAGTTATCGATGCTGCTGGAGACTACACACAGATAGTGCTACCACCTATTAGAGAACCTGCCGATTCAAACGTATTTACAGGTGGTCTAGAATCCAAGACACTCAGATTGAGGGAGATCACCGTGCTTCTACCAGTCGTACGTACAGCAAGAGATCTCTCCGATATTGTGAGGAACTACATCGGAGAGAAGCTTTCAGCAGTTGCTAGAGTATATCACGGAGTCAACCCAGAGATAAATATCTCAGTAGTTAAGACTTCAGAGATAGTTAGAGCACATGTCAGAGTAGATATGAGTAGCTGGGGTAGCCTAGAGATCTCAGTAATCCCTATAGCTTTAAGCTATATGCAGGTGTCTAATCACTTAGACGCTCTCCCCATCTTCTCCCGTCAAGCTAAGATCTACCTACACCACGTCGTAGACTATGTTGAGCAGGAATTCGGTCAGATATCGAACTTCACACACCTATCTTCTGCTCTAACGGAGAAGAGGAGAGATATTGAGAGAATTTTAAAGATACATAGGAGTACTCTAGATAATATTGAGAGAGCTGTAAGCTTTATAGCTAGTTCTGAATGTGTTGATGTACAAATAGATGGATTTCGAGTTGGGATACCTAGTCCCGAAGCACTGAGCGAGAGTTTCTACAGTCCTATAGTGCTAGACCTAGATTACGCTATATCTCAGGGTACTCACTTCCTCATAGCGAATCTCATAGCTTACGAAGTCCTCAGAACTCTCTACGAGTGGAAAAAGAGTAGTGGCCCAACTACGAGACCAGCTGTAGTGGTACTAGATGAAGCACATAGATTCTTTCCTTCAGAAGGTACTTCAGCAGAAGAAGTAGAGCTCCTAGCGGACTTCATCGCGAGAATAGCTAGACTCGGTAGGTCTAGAGGGATGGGAATAGTCTTCAGTACTCACTCACCTAAAGACGTCCATAAAATTGTGATCCAGCTCACTAATACTAAGGTAATCTTTAGAAGTGTGAGAGAATATCTAGAGATGCTGGATGTGCCCCAAGAATATGTGAGAATTCTTGAACTAGCTCCAGATAGAGTAGCTCTAATAAAGTCTCACGTAGTGAGGTCTGGATGTGCGGTATTCAAGACTTCCGAACCTCTCCTAGGACACTTCGATACCGCAACACTTCTGACCTTAAAGAAGAACTTCAATCAGCTAAGTCCTCGGCAGACTTAGCTCAAAGTTTTTAATTTCGAGGTGAGCTTAAGCTAGGTGGTCTAGTGTCGGAAAGCAGGAGAGCTTTCGTTCTAGAAGACATAGACAGAGTATGGATAGAGTATGATAGAAACACCGATACTCTAAACATAGTTTTCGGAGAGAGTTCTGAGGAGGCGGATGAAGCTATCTTAACTGAAAGCGATGTAGGCTATAGAATGAAGGGAGGTAGAATCATTGGGATAACTATCTACAACTTCGCGAAGAGACTGGGAATTGAGCTATAGCTCGAGGTGCTCTCTCTGACAGTACTAGAGGTTCTATCTGAGTATTTCTCTAGAGCAGAAGTAGAGCACCTAGCTGAAGAACTCTCAAGATATCACAGAATCCAGGGGAGTCCCGGACTAGAGGAAGCCGGTAGATTTATTCGCGATGTACTCACAGACTGGGGTCTCGATGTAAGAGTATACGACCTCCCATACGATGAGGAGTCCCCACCTACTTCAGCACCTATAGTTGGTTGGTTTGTCGTTGACGGTTATGCTGAACTAGTTAAACCTAGGAGAAGGATTATTTCATCACTAAAACATGCGTGGACTGCTGTAGTAGCTCACTCCCCTCCAGGTGAGTTTGAGGGAAAGATATGTTATGCTCCTACCTATAGCTATATAGCTCGATGTGGAGATAGCGTGGTCTTAACTTCGGACTGGGGGTTCGGAACCTACGTTAAAGCTGCTGAAGCCGGAGCTAAAGCAATCATAGTCTTCAGGAAGAATGCTCCATCGAGTTCCTACCCTTATTTCGGTATATTTCCAACTAAACCTGAGTTAAACTACCTGAAGATACCAGCACTAACTACTCCCAGAGAGATTGCTGAAGAGATCATAGGCAGTCTAGAGAAAGGTGAGGAAGTCATTGTTAAGGGATACGTGAAGTCTGGATATAGAGGTGAAGCTTACGCTAGAGTTATTGAAGCATCTGCTGGAGACGCTCAAGAAGAGTACCATCTTATTGCTCACTACTGCCACCCTGGGGCTACAGTCAACGATAACGTTAGTGGTTCTGTTGGTGTTCTTAGTGCAGCTAGATCTCTATCTCTAGCCGTTAGAGAGAGTAGACTCTCTGTGAAGAAATCCATTAAGTTTGTTCTAGTTCCAGAACACCACGGAACAGTGAGGTACCTTAGAGTAGTTCTAGGTGAAGGAAGAAGAGTTGCTGGAGCAATAAATCTAGATATGATTGGTGAAAAACAGTGTAAAACTAAGTCAGTTCTTAACTTCGTTAGACCTCCAATAGCTCTCTTGAGCCGGCTTGAAACATCCACATATGTGAAGACTCTGTCTGTTCTTCCTAAGTCAGCTAGCTTCTCCTCTCCCGCAGAGTTCCCTATGGTGAGGTTCTCAGTTATAAACTATGAGACTGGGAGTGACCACGATGTCTACGTGTCTCTCGGGATACCGGCTGTAATGATCAATCAGTGGCCGGATAGATACTACCACAGCAGTGGTGATACTCTAGATAAGATGAGTCCGAGACTAGTTTTCAGTGTTGGAGTAGCTGCTCTCTCAGCGATACTAGAGCTTGATGATACTAGAGTGGAGCCCTACTTCCACATGGTGTACGGACTAGATACCGTAAGAACATCTGGCTTACCGCTAAGTGCTAGACAGTACCTCTACTGGAGGAAATCGCGGGAACTCGGCATAGATGCTGGGATTCAGAGTGTCGAACCTCCATCTGGTGGCATCCTAGTTAAGCTAGCTCTAAGTGGGTACTTGACCTCACTATATCTGAGATATAGAGTAGGTCTGAAGGCTCTAGATAGAATTCGAGAGCTCTCCGATAAATTTAAGTACTCTATGACTACTCTAGCAATTGCTGGAGTCTACCTCAGAGAAGGCGGTAAGAACTCTGAGAAACTCCGCTTTGAGGTATCTGGAGAACTTGGAGTTGAGGTTCCTAGAGAGGTTTTCAACGAGATACTGAGTCTTGCTGAAGAAGCCGGCTACATAGTTAGGGAGTAGCTCATGTTATTAGTATTCTACGGCAAGGGGAAGGGGAAGACTACCGCAGCTTACGGTACCGCTATTAGAGCCCTCGGACGTGGTTGGAGAGTTGTTGTTGCGAGCTTCATGAAGTCTGGAGATAGTGGTGAGATAGAGCTACTACGCAAGCTAGAGCTCCCGGTTAAAGTATACGTATTGGGAACACGTGAGTTCGTTAAGCCGGGTGACTACGAAGGAGAAGCAGCTTCCGAGAACATGGCTAAAGCATACGCTTTCCTAAGATATGAGCTACCTAAGCTCATGAGAAACTACAAGCCTAAGCTAGTAGTTTTCGATGAGCTAGGACTCGCCGTCCATCTAGCACTAGTAGATGAGGGAACAGCTACTAGAGTTCTAAAGAGATTTACTGGTGATAGAGAGCTTCACGCAATAGTTACTGGTCGCTATGTTCCGAATACTCTAAAGAATATGGCTGACTTAATTAGTGAAGTTAGAGAAGTAAAGCACTACTTTAGAAGAGGCTACATTAACGTAGTAGGTTTAGACCGCTAGAGTGAAGCTCTTTCTCACTACGCCCAGTAGAGTAGTAGCGCGACATCCTCTCAACTATTTCCCTAGCGTATTGAGGAGTAATGAAGAACTCTATTAACCAAATACCTCCCGTCTTCCTAGTGCCTACTACTCCAGCTGTTGGAATTACGGGTCTATATCCCGTAAGTTCAGCTACGTAGTCCTCGACATAGGGTGAGTGACTGATTAAAAGAGCTCTATCGGTAAAGTAGGGCTCTACATCCTTCAGATAGTGCCCCGGCGCCAGCTCCTCTAACACCCTGTACTCTACTCTATGGGCTTGAGAAACTATCTCAGCTGTTTCAATAGCTCTTCTGAGAGGACTTGAGTAGACAATCTTTACTTTAGGAATAAATCTAGATGTGGTAACGGCTTCCTCGATCCCTTCCGGACTCAGTTTTCTCTCCTCATCTCTCTCACCGGGTTTAGCTTCAACGGCTTTAGCGTGCCTCATAAACAATACAAGCACAGTTTAACCCTCTGCAATACTGTAGGTCAAAGCAAATTTGTGCTTAACCAGCCTATCTGCGGGCTCGCCTTCAGATACTTCGGGAGCTCGCTGCTACTGGATCTAGTTTATTTATATTTACAGATATTGCTAATAGTGGTGTAGTAAGGAACATGTCTTCTGAGGTTTCTCCAGCCAGAGAAATTTCGAGATCATTCACTAGGACAGTGATTTACGTAGTGCTCTACGTTGTTGCAGCCGCCGCCGTACAGTATATCTTTGCTGAACTCCTCCCAGTATTTAGAGTAACTATAGCTGAGTACTCAGTCTACATTCAGATACTACTAGCTGTTGCTTTTGGTTATCTCATAGTGACCGGCATAGCAGGCACACTCTACTGGTTTATGAGAGTGAAATACGACCACCCGACAGCAGCAGCAGTTAGAAATGTAGTTAGGATAGTTGGTATAGGAGCACTAGCAGCAGCAATAGCTGGTGGTGTTGCTGGAGGAGCAGCTGGTGTAGCTCTCGGCGGTTTCCTAGGGATAGTAGTGGGTTTTGCCTCTCAGCAAGTTCTAGGTCAAGCAATCGCGGGTTTATTCCTACTATTAGCTAGACCGTTTAAGATAGGTGATAAAGTAGTTATAGCAGGTGAAGACGGAGTTATTGAAGATGTATCGACTCTTTATACCGTGGTGGTTAAAGCTGATGAAGTTAAGGTACTAATTCCGAATTCAGCAATTATAGGCGGCAAGATATACTTAAAGCCTAAGTAAGTTAATTAAAGCACTTTTCTTTATATTCACAGATCTTCGGGCTGCGGCAGGTGGAGATTAGAATTGTCTGTAGAGGAGATTATAAATGCCGCACTCTCGCCTCATGGATCCGTGAAGTCTTAGATATCCTCTCGAGTGAGTTTAGTGAAGACGTGGAGATACGTGAAGAACATTCTGATGAATTAATCGAACCAGAGGTATACGTAGAGAGTGAGCTAGTTCTAGTAGGTCTACCTGGTGAAGAAGGATACCTGATAGAAGTACTCAAACACGCAGTTGAGAGTCTGAGAAAAACCCGGTAAATCCTAGTAATAATACCTATACAGACTACTGTCGAGAACTAGAGTCACACTTTCTCTATGTATAGAGAACTTAAACAATAACTCTAGTACGGTTTTCTAAGGAAGCTGAAGATGAGTAGTATCTAGATATAGCTGATTTATTAGCTTTGAGACATATTAATTAATTTGAGGTGATATATAGTTGTCGACTAGAGCTACTGGGATGAAGCTTCTTATTGCTATCGCTATCGGCTTCTTGATAGGGTTAGTAGTTGGTTTTGCTTTACTATATGCTCCATCAGCTATTAGAACAGAAGCTGCTAGCTGGCTTAAAGCTCTGGGAGATATCTTTGTTAGACTCATACGTATAGTCATACCGCCTCTGATATTCTTCACTATATCGGCTGCTGTAGCCTCTATAGCTGACTTAAGGAAGCTGGGTCTAGTTCTTCTCTGGATGTTCGTACTCTACATAGGTACGTCTTTAGTAGCATCAATTCTAGGTGTAGTAGCTGGAGAAGTATTTCAGCCTGGTGTTGGAGTAGGTCTAACTCCTCCAGCTGGTTATACACCACCTAAGCCTCCTTCAGCTATCGATATATTGTTGAGCTTCTTCCAGCTAGACTTTAGTGGTCTCCTCGTTGTAGGTGGAGCTATGACTATGATAATCTTCGCAATAATTCTCGGTATAGCTGTAGCACTCCTCGGTGATGAGGGGAGGAAGCTCTACTCGTTCCTCAAGCTAGCTTCAAGTGTCATGATAACGATGGTTAGAGTTATAATGTACTACGCACCAGTAGCTATATTCGGCTACGCTGCCTGGCTCATAGCTGTCTACGGTCCCCAGATGCTGGGAGCCTACGGTAAGTTCCTACTAGCTCAGTACTCACTCTCCTTCATACACTTCTTCATCGTCTACAGTATCGTAACTATGATCGGTGGTTTAAGCCCGCTCAAGTACTTCAAGATTCAGTCAACACCCTTCCTAATAGCGTTTACAACTAGGTCTTCAGCTGTGACATTACCCTACAACATGGAGGCCGCTAAGAAAATGGGCATTCCCGACGAAGTCTACCAGATAACTTTACCGGTAGGTGCTACAGTAAATATGGATGGTACGGCCCTATATCAAGCACTCTCAGCTATCTTCGTGGCGCAACTCTTCGGAATAGCACTAACCCCACTACACATAGGTCTAGCAGTAGCATCAGCAGTTATAGGTTCAGTAGCAACAGCCGCAATCCCGGGTGGTGGAACTATAATGCTGGCATTCGTTCTAGGTGTAACTGGACTACCACTAGAAGGTGTAGGTATAATGCTAGTGATAGACCCGATAGCAGACGCACTTAGAACAGCATTAAACGTATCTGGAGATAACGCGTGCTCAGTCTTAATTACTAGGATAGTTGGAATGAAGCTGAGGTCGAGTTAGAGTGTAGGAAGACATATTCAAGACCTTCAAGCTAGTATATTTTTACTTTATTTGTTTCTGAGACTTAATGACTTAGATTTTCCTGTTTGAGTAGGCGAGCTGATACTTGTTATTGAACCACTATTTCGGCATCTAAGCTCTAGATCTGTCTTTAGGTAGGCTGTAGCGCTACTTTGAACCATACGCATAGGCTGACACTTCTTTATAGCTCGTTGCTAAGCAATATATGTTAGTGCTAGATCACTAGTTTATTAATCTCTGCGCTAGGATATCACCTAGGTAGAATATTCGACGTATCAGCAGTCTTAGGTGTAGCGATGTGCCTATTCACGATAGCTTAGTTAAGACGTTAAGTAGTGCTGCGGTAAACTTATTTTCTGAGCTAGAGGAAGTTCAAGATTTCCTGAGTAAAGTGAGGAGAGATATCGGGGTACTCAAGCTAAAAACTAACGCCGGTAGACCTCCAGTTGTAGCAGCTGGAGACTCAAGTCGAATACTCGTAAATTACTCGATGGCGTTTGTCTACGCTATTCAAGCTGTAGCAGTTACAGTCGGTTTTAGTGGTTTTGAAGATAGATTCTTTGTAGAAGCAGACGCAGGCTATCTTATTGTATCACCTAAGACTAAGGAGGTATTTTCTGATGAAATAATTAGTAGGTCTATAGGATTTCTCTCGAGAAAACTAGAGGTCTCCACACTACTTCACGCCTCTAGAGATGTGGAACTAGCTCTCTTTGACGGCTCTCTATTCTACTTCCTATGGTACAGTAAGCACCCTAAGATCCCTCGGAGTCTTAAGTCACTTAAAGAGAGACCGATTAAGCTCAGAGATATTTGGCGCGATATAGTGAAAGCCATAAATTCACTCACTAAGTCTGGTGTAACTCCGATATTCGTTTCTAAGAGTATTAGAAGGAGCTACTACCTAGAGAAGTTTCTTGAAGTAGGTAAGTCGGACTCTACGATATCACCTAGATCTAAAATCAACGACATACTCTTAATAAACACTCTACGGTGGAGTGGTGTACTGCCTAGTGGAATGTTTCTACTGGAGCCGGTCTATATAGAGAGAGTTGAGGATCTACCGAGACCTCTTGATACCCTCGAAAGTGAGGACCGCTCACTTATAGAACCACTAGTCCCTATTACAGTTACATATGTTGTCTTCAATTCAGTAGCTCAGCCATATCAAATTACAATTCCTGGAAAATGGGGTTGGGAGGAGCTGAATGAATTAGTGTCTTCTCTCTATCCATACTCTCACTCCGGCTATCCAGACCCTCTCAGAATTGCTCATAAGTGGTGTAGAATAGAGGAACAGGAGTTTAAGAATATGCTTCTAAAGCTAGGTGTTTCTATACCGACTGGGAGAGAGCTTCTAGGTGAATATATTTGAGCTCAAGAGTTATAGGTGTAGTTGGAGAGCAGTCTACACCAACAGAAGTGGAGGTTAAAGCTGCTTATCCAGTTCCTTCTGGAACCTACGTCTACATTAAGTTTAGAGCTAGAGACCCGGTGAAAGATATAGAAGAAACTAGAGAGGTTGTCGGGATCGTTGGGTCAACTATCTACAGATCTATTGTATCAGTATTTGCGACACCTAGCTTAAGTCGAATAAACCGCAGTCTAGTAGACCAATTCGAGAACTACTCTAGTGACTTAAAGAGAGAGAGCTACATGATAGCTATAATAGTAGCAGACATAACTGGCAATAGTGTTGAGTTCCCTAAGTATCCACCACCACCGGAAACCCCTGTATATCTAGCTAATCCAGAACATCTAAGGAGAGTGTATAGGTGGGGGAGTGATTCAGGAATTAAAGTAGGGAGCCTAGTTAGTTTTAGTGAGTTAGAAGTATTTGTCAACGTTAACGCGCTTCCGAAGCACCTATTAGTAGCTGGAACCACAGGGTCCGGTAAGAGTAATTTAATAGCTGTAATCGCAGATAGAATAGCTCAGATAGGAGGTTCTGTAGTAATATTTGATGTTCACGGAGAATACGTGGGATTGAAATCTGAATCTCGTGAGGTCAAGGTAGTAGAGTATGAAGCAGCTATAAACCCAAACGAGGTTCCTATAAGTCAGTTGGTAGACATAGTAATACAGGAACCGGCGGCGAGAAGACAGAGAAGAATACTTAGAAACGCTTTAAAGAATTTAGTGAGCGATATAAGAGAGCAGGTCTATAGGAGGAAGCTACCTGTATTAGAAGCCGTTAGAAATCTATATGAGAGTAAAGTCGGTAGATCAACAGCATCACATCTCGATTTAACGGTTATGTATAAGGAGCTCTTGATGAAGTATGTTGAAGAGATAAAGCAATTGAGAAACCACGGTAAAACCTCAAGTAGAAGTAGCGATATTGAAAAAATTATCGATGGTATTCTAGAGAAGATAGATAGCTTCTTTGAGTGGCATATAGTAGATCTTCAGATTCCTAGAGTAAGCAATATAGTTGACTACAATAAGATCGTTGTCGTAAATGTGTCTAGATTAAGTGATGAAGATAGAGACTACGTGCTTAGAATAATAGCTGACGACCTGCTCTCATCACTTAAAATGCGCAGTATACCGCCTACACTTCTTGTTGTAGAAGAAGCTCATATCTTCCTAAATAGGAAGTTTAAAACTATGTCTAAGAGAGCTCTTCAGAGATTTATTAGAGAGGGGAGGAAATTCGGCGGCATGCTAGCAATTGTGAGTCAGAGACCTAGAGCTTTAGACACCGATGTAGCATCTCAAGTTCAGAATTTCGCATTTCTACGGCTGGTTCAGGAAGCCGATAGATCCGCTGTTATGGAACTCACCGACGTTTTAGGAGACGAATACTCAAATATTTTCCCAACTCTACCGCCAGGTCATGGAATCTTTGTAGGTGAGTGGGTCAGTTGGTACCCGGTATACGTTAAGATAGACCTCCATGGAGGAAAGAGAGTGGGAGCTACACCAAACGTTATTGAAGTTTGGAGAGGTATGGAGAAAGCTGAGTCGAGAACTGAAGAAGTGGAGTCCCTGGAGAAAGAGTGGGAGGGAGGTTGACGTGCTCTTACTTCATGTTTCAGATACTCACCTAGGTTCTTCAAAACCTCTACAGGCTTCTAGAACCAGAGAGATGGATTTCTACGAAGTCTTTGATGAAGTTGTAGATATCGCTAAGAATGAACGTGTGGATGCTGTTATTCACTGTGGAGATTTCTTCGATAACCCAGACCCTCATCCTAGAGCGTACTACCACGCTGTTAGATCTCTCAAGAAGTTAGCTAGTGCCGATATACAATTCTATGTAATCGCCGGCCAACATGATAAGCCTAAGCGGGCGGACATTCCCCCACTGAAGGTTTTAGAGGAAGTAGGTGTAGCTAGAGTGCTAGCAATAGCACGGCCAGCAGCACACGTGTTGAAACTACGTAGTGGTGAACTAGGAGTGACAGCAGTACCTCACGAAAAACCGGAGGAAATCCAGAAGTGGGTTAGAGAGCTCAAGAAGCCTGAAGCTAATAAGAGCATCTTGATGGCTCATCTCTTAGTTAAGGAACTCGGTTTTCCATGGTCTCATATATCACTTAGCGAGCTCGATGTATCGGATTACGTGTATGTAGCATTAGGAGATCTCCACAGAAGATATAGCGATATCTACAGAGGAATTCCAGTTGTCTACCCAGGTTCTCCCGAAGCTCTTAAAATCGATGAAAGAAGTGATGAGAGATTTGTTGCTATTGTAGATTTAAGTAGTAGAGAGACTGTCGTCAACTGGGTTAAATTAAGCCGCTTTAGGAAGATGACGTTATTAGAGAACGTGAGAAACTTCGATGACTTCACTAGAGCTCTCACTGCTCTCAACCTCGGGGGTAGTGGTAAGCCGCCTATACTCTATGTAGAGCTCGGTAAACTCAGAGATACCTACAGCATAGACGAGAGGAGAATTAAGGCCAGACTAGCTGAGTTAGTGCGTCAAAAACTTATTCTCGAGTATAGAGTTGTACCCCCGGAAATAGCTGAAGTCGGGAGAGTGGATGTAGATGTTGAAGTAGATGATAGACCTCTAACTCTAGACCGCGTTGTTCGTGAAGTACTGAAAGACTCTGAAGTAGCTGAGTTCTTACTGAAGATTCTCGAAAGCAGTGAGGAAGTAGATGCGGTAAAGAACCTCATCCACAAAGCTACTGGCGACGAGAAACTCCTCAGTAAACTCGAGAAGCTGGTGGTTAGGAAATGATAATTAGGAAAGTAAAACTGCAGAATATTCTATCTCATGAAGATACCGAAGTAGAGTTTCCGGATGGAGTTACATCTATTGTAGGACCTAATGGAGCCGGCAAGTCCTCTATAGTTGACTCGATATACATAGCTCTATTTTCAGATGTGAAACCCGATATCAGAGGGGGTAAAAAAGAATTCATAGTTATGAAGGGGAGAAACGAGGGGAGGATATCTGTTGTTTTCGAAGTAGGTGGAAAATACTACATTGTCGAGAGAGATATCAGTGTTTCCGGACCTACTCAGGCTCGTCTCTACGAAGTTGATGGAAATCTGAAGAAAGAGAAGGCGCGCGGAGTTCCAGATGTCGTTGGAGAAGTATGCAGAATGCTCAGACTACCTACCTATAGTGCTAGTGAGGTGAAGAAATTGGTGAGAGCAACTATTTTCTCTATTCAAGATGAGTTAACTGAGATTATAGATATAGAGGACTCTAAGAGAAAGGAGTGGATTCTATCTCTTCTAGGTCTCAGCTACCTCGAGAAAGCTCTCGAGAATGTGAAGAAAGTAGTTAGAGAAGAGATCTCCAGACTCGAGGGTGAGTATGACAGCCTGCGAGAGCGTCTCGACAGAGAGCGAGAAGAGCTGATTGAATTAGAGAAAGAGATTCGCCGAGCAGAGGAATCTAAGAAGAGTCTAAGTGAGAAGAAAGAGAAAGTAGAGAAAGAGCTGAGGCTGTATGAAGAGAAAATTAGGTTAATCGAAGCCGCGGCAGATCTAGCTCTATCTCTGAGGAGTGTCTTAATCGCGCAAGCAGTGAAAGAACTTGAGAATAAGGCCAAGCTCCTAGAGGTATTGAAGAACTGGGACACCGGCTCATATACACGACTACTGCGTGAGCTATCTCGAAAAAGAGAAGAACAGCGTAAAGCTGAAGAAGAATATAGAGAGCAGCTAGATTTGCTCGAGAGAGCTGTTGGAGTGTCTCCCGATAGATTTGAGAGATACTACGAAGAGATTGAAGAGAGAAATAGCGTTCTTAAAAAACAGGAAGGAGAAGTTGGAGAGCGCGTTAGACTACTGAGGGAGATACTCTCTAAGTTTGAACTTAGTGGTAGGTGCCCCATCTGCGGCTCGATCATATCTGATTCGGAAGCAGTAAGAAAGCGTTTAAGTAGTGAGATCAGCAGTATTGAAGAAGAATTAAGAGAGCTAAAGTCTGAATTAGCGACTCTACAGAAGAAGAAGCAGATTCTCACCGGGGCATTTAGGTCTATACAGAACTTGAGCCTTAGAGTAGAAAGTGCTGTGAGAGAAGTTAAGGAACTAGGGGAAGAATTAAAGAAAATAGAAATCAGAGCTATAGAGATATGCCGCTCAATCGGTGCGGAATTTCAATCAGCTGAAGCCTGTATAGAATCTCTAGATAGACTTAAAGCAGATGCAGAAAAAGACTTCGCAAAACTCGAGCTGCTGAAAGCCCAGTTCCAGCTTAGAGCTGTCTTAGAAGCCACTCTCCCGGAGAGACTTAGAGAAGAACTTGTTACTGCTCTAAGTAAGCTTGGAATATCTATACCTACCGCTATTTCAGAAGCATTAGAAACGTCTATATCTAGTAGCCTAGTGTTAGAGACTCTAGATAGACTTGTTAACGTAGACTTGAGAGAGCTGAGGAGAGAGTTGGAGAAAAACCTAAACGATTTAAGGCGGGAGTTAGGCGGTCTTGAAAATAAGATCAGTGTTTTAGAGGGATCTATTGAGAGTAAGAAGGAAGCAGCTGAGAGGTTGAGGAGAGATATATTAGAAGCAGAGAAAAACATTAGAGAGTTAGAGAAGAAGATTGGGGCTTTCAAACTTCTAGAAGGCTTTAGTAGTAGTTATCTAGGTAAGGACGGCAACATAGCGAAGAACTTAACTAAAGCTGTTAGAGTAGGTCTTGAAAGGAAAGCTAATAGAATTCTAAGTGAGCTCAGACTACCCTCGATAAAAATAAACGAAGATTTTCAGATATCTCTTCAGCTACATAGTGGTGAAGTACCTATTAAGAATGCGAGCGGTGGGGAGAGGGTTGGAATATCGCTCGCACTAAGACTAGCTCTAGCTGAAATAGTAATGGGTAGACTTCCGACAGCTCTAGTAGTTGATGAGCCGACAGTATATCTAGATAGTGAGCGGCGGGAGCAAATATTCCACATTATTAGAGAACTCGGTAAGTCTCTTAGACAGCTAATAATAGTTACACATGACGATTCTGTAACTAGGATATCAGATAAAGTCGTCTTAGTCGAGAGCTTCCACGGTACTAGTAAGATCGAGGAAGCAGCACTCTACTCAGATTAGAGTGAGTTCAGCAAGGGGGTGTTACTTTAAGAGTATTATATATTTATACCACAGTACCTAGGGGGAGACTATTAGCGACGAAAATATTGAGTTAGGTGTCGAGGGGCTAGAGAGACTTGTAGGTAGTGTCTCAAGTCCTTATGTTCTACTTATCGCTGGAAGTCCAGGTTCGGGAAAGACTTCACTAGCGTCAACGATCTGCTATAAGAATGCTTTAAGTGGTAGAAAGTGTCTTTATGTTACTTTCTACGAGCAGAAGGAGAAGCTCTTCAGATATATGAAGCAACTAGGTCTGGATCTTGAGAGTGTTGAATCTAAAGGATTACTTAACTTTATTAGAATACCAGTTATATCAAATATCGACACCTTTATAGAGACTCTAACTCCAATAATTTCAAGCGATTCACATAAAGTCGTAGTGTTTGACTCAATAAATCCTGTCTTCGAGGTCTTAGAGAGTCACTCTAGGAGGGCTTGGCTATCTAACTTCTTCTATAACTTAGCACAGACAATCAATGGATTAGTAGTAATAGTGGTTGAATTCCCTTATGAGTTGGAGACCATTAGAGTAGCTGAATTTGTATCAGATGCTGTAGTAATTCTAAAGCAGAGAATTGAAGATAGATTTCTCGTGAGGTTTATGGAGATTAGAAAAGCACGGGGATCTCCAATTACACTCGCTGTGGTCCCGTTCTCTATAGAAGAGAAAATAGGGCTACGAGTGTGGATCCCACCAGTTTTAAGTGAAGTAGCCTCAGAAGGTGAAGAACTACACTTTAGATGTGAAGCTCTGAGAAGAGTTTGGAAATCTCTTCGACGAGGTGAAGTAGTCAATATAGTCTATCCTCCCGATAGTAGATATCCAGATATATCCGTCTTGATATTACTGCAATTTCTTGTCTATGGGGTAAAGACTCTACTAATTAGTTACAGATACCCACCGAATGTTATTGAAGAAATTCTCTTGGGTAAACTAATCGAGTATGGAGTAGAGGAAAACACTGCTAGAGCATTACTAAGTAAGCACCTCAAGATAGTGAGTATTAACCCATTTAGCTACAGTACGAGTCAGCTGGCAATTAAAGAACTAGAGACTATAGAGAAAGAAAAACCAGATATCGTAGCTTTTCACGGAGTTGAAGTAGCGAGAGCTGCTAGTGACTTAAAGACCTATGTTAGTGAACTCTTTAATGAAATTAACTACTTGAAGAACCTAAAGATAGTAGCAGTTCGTTTAACTAGTTACATAAGTGATGAAATCTATAGAATCGAGTCTAGTCTAGCAGATGCTATAGCTAGGATAGACTGTGTAAAAACTCCAAGTGAGGTCTCTTGGACCGCCTACTTATGGAGGAAAGGATATAGCCCACATCTCATGACAGCGAGTGAAGTTAGAGAATGTGCTAGAGAACTCGTAGATGCTCTACGTGAACTACGAGGGAATAGTTAGCGAGTATTGATAAGCCATCTTCCTCGCTATGTATATGTATCTAAACATTTAGGTAAGCTCGATAGACTTTAAATCCACTCGATCTCGATTAATCTCGAGGGAAATTAGTGTTTAAAGAGGTTTAGAGAATCTGCCGCAAGTAGATGCCATGTGCGGATCTACATGCTTCCTCTAGCTTCTCATATCGGTTCTCGAGTGAGCTGCTATCTCTACTACTGCTAGGAAGTGATGAAGCACTCTAACTCTACGATATGATCTCTGTCTCGAAGTAGGTATGAAGTCTCGACGGACTCACACACTTCATGCTCACTACTTACACAGATACACCGTCTAAACAACGCACTTCGGACTGCCCTACAGCATGCGGCAGGGATGCGGGCCCGCCGGGATTTGAACCCGGGACCTCCGGCTCCGGAGGCCGGCGCCCTATCCTAGCTAGGCCACGGGCCCCGGTAGTAGTGTTTAAGATTTTTAATATCTTTAAGGGATTTTAGCGGGACACTGGTGTATATCTCTGGGGTGGTGAGCTAATTCTCTTTGTAGTACTTATAAAGCGCGTTAAATAGTGTCTTAAACGTACCGTGTGTCTGAGCTCTAAATATCGGTCTATAGGAGTAAGCTACAGCTCTTCCACTCCCCACTTCTATATCTAGTAGAGCTGGTTTACGACTTAGAGTGCTTTCTCCTATCAACCACCCACTCTGCAGTATGTCTCTCTCGGGGAATCTCGCTACTACTCTGAATTTCTCATTCATATGTGATGGAACTACTTCAAGTATAGGTCTATCTAGAAATAGTGCTACTGCTTGCTTAGGCATTCCAAAACCTAGTGAGTGATTCACATCTACCTGGATCTTTAGAGTTGATCCCGGGCAGAAGAACTGCTTCGGGTCTTTAATTTCTTCAGCTACATCGCGAAGTGGAAGGTTGAAGCCCTTTATTAAGAGCTCTACCGAGTCACCCATAGTTAAAACTGTTCCCCCACTCTCCACGAAGTTCTTGAGTTTCTCAATTCCTTCCTTACCGAATCCACTCTTGTATTCTGGTGGATAAGGTGGAAGCTTAACTGGTCTCCCCCATCTCTTAGCTAACTCTTCCTCAATATTTTCACCAGTTAGAAACGGTAGAGGATCTGACGGAAATATGACCACATCTACGAGTTCTCTAAGCCTGCCGGTCTTTATTGGTTCATCTCTCAGCTCTACGTAGGGGAAGCTATAGCTATCTAAGACATATTTAATCCAGCCGGCTTCCATATTGCCTCCGTAGTATCTCTCATACAAACCTACTCTCCTAAGTCCTACTTTCGCTAGTTCTACCTGAGGTAGTTCGCTGAGTCCGTAGACTGGAACAGATCTCTCACTAGCGGTTTTCGATAGAACTCCAACCACATCGCCGGCTCTGTGAATTACGAATGCTCCAGGAGGTAGTCTGAGGCTGCCTACATCGATAGATTCAAACACTCTGTATACTTCTCCTCCAGCAGATATCAGCTTGTTTACGACGTAGTATGAGTCATTCAATCTGGGGTCTATCACGTAGAACTTGAAGTCACCCACACTTATCGCCGGTCGCACAACCTCACTTACGAGTTTTAGATCGGCTGATGGAAGTTCATCTACTCTAACTACTGATACACCCATAAATTCAGCTAGGGTATCTGTAGCTATATCGTAAGGCTTGAGAGGTCTTCCCTCTCTATCTCGGGTTGTCTCGTCGTCGGGGTAGAAGAACCTATCCAACAGCTTCCTCACTAAAGCTCTCCTAGGCTGTGAAAGTGGTATTACAAAAGCTTCGGAGGGATAGGTCGTAGACCCCACTTTTATAGGGCCTATCGACTCGTAAACCTTTACCCCGAGTTTTAGTAGGATATCAATGAGTTTGAGTGCTGTTAGATAATCGTGCTGCTCTCTGAGTACGACATATGCGTACGGTGGTTCAGACCTACCTTTCTCGATATTCCTCGCAGCTTTTACGTACATATTTCTCAGAAATTCACGTCTGAACTTAGCTACAGCAGATAATATAGCCATAGTAGATAGAAGTTGCTGACTAACTATGTTAGACAGCCTCCACCAACCTCCCCTCCAGGGATTCGGGTAGTTCATGTACGGCTTATCAGAGATCCTCCCCCTTCCGTAGCCTCGAAGTTGATGTGGGTCTACGTATATTGGAGTAGCTATTCTAGCTGAAGCAGACTCAGTCAGTATGCCTACAATATTCATTGTGTAGGCGAGAGTCTGAAATGCGGATATGAAGTCTGGTGTAAACGGTGCCCCAGTTTCAACACCACTTACTCCTTCTTTCTCTAGTCTCGCAGCTGCGAACATACCGAGAAACTGTGTTTCTCTCCAGACTAGTGGGTCTACCTCTGGGTATATTGGGTCCATCTCAGGCGATAGGAAGAATCTAGCTCCGTAAGGACCCATCTGGTGATGATCTAGGTATATCTGAGGACACCACTCTCTGTAAACTATCTTAGCCATATACTGACTCTCCACTAAGTTGAGCGCGTACGCGTCACGATTATTATCGTGTCCACAGTACTTGTGGTATAGCCACGGGAGGCTTGTTCCCTCGTGTTCTGTCCCTAAAGTTTTGTAGTACCAATCTACTACAGCTATCTGGCCGTCTGGATTTTGAGATGGTATAAGTATGACTACTACTTCTTTAAGTATCTCGAGGACTTCGGGATCACTAGAGGTAGCTAGCTTATACAGTAGCTCTATAGACATCTGAGTGCCTCCTACTTCAGTTGAGTGCATGCTGTTTGTCACAACAACAACGGCTCTCCCTAGTTCAACCAGTCTGTCTACCTCCTCCGGACTTAGGTGAGCATCTGGATTTGCTAGTGCGCAAGATATCTTTCTGAGTTCGTCTAGTCTAGATAGATTTTCCGGAGAGGATATGAAGGCAACTATGAATGGATTGCCTTCAGTCGTCTTCCCGATTTCTTCAACTAAAACCCTATTTGATTGAGTTGACACCGACTTGAAGTACTCTACTATTTTATCCCATCGTGCCAGCTTTCTATCTTCACCTATCTTAAACCCGAAGAATTCCTCCGGAGGTGTAGCACACACCAATTAAAACACCTTCTTACATAGGAAGTTAGCATAAATAAGTACTTAAAGTAGGAGAGTGTTATCCCTCATTAGTATTTCTTCAAGTAGGTCTCTCTTTAAGTTCGAGATGCTTGAGTATGAAGGCGGTGACATCAGCTATTTCTCTAGCTAGAACCTCTGGAGAAGATCCTGCGTGGCCGGAAGAAGTCTCTAGTCTAAGACATGACTTGTTTCCGTAGCTAACTAATTTCGCGTAGAACTTTAGTGCGTGTCCTGGGTGAACCCTATCGTCGTAGAGACCGGTGAATACTATTGTAGGTGGGTATTTAACTCCTTCTCTAACGTTGTGATAGGGAGAGTACTTCAGTAAGTATTCTCTATCGGCTGGGTCTTCCGGATCTCCGTACTCAGGAATCCATGCAGCACCTATGTAGAGCTTGTGGAACTTTAACATATCGAGAACTGGGTAACCTATAGCAGCAACCTTTAGGAGGTCCGGCTTCATAGTGATTACAGAACCCATTAGAAGTCCACCATTACTTCTACCGAACCCAGCGATTGAGTATCCAGCAGATTTAAACTTCTCTGCGACCGCTATGTAGTCGTAGAATACGTTCATCTTTTTATTTCTCATACCGGCTCTATGCCACTCCTCACCGTATTCCGAGCCGCCTCTGAGGTTTGCGATTACTACATCTACTCCTAGTTCTACTAGCAGAGGAATCCAGGGGCTATACGAGGGTGTTAGAGATATTCTAAATCCTCCATATCCGTAGATTACTGCTGCTCGCCTGCTCCTAGAGCTCTTAACCCAGAAGTAGTGTATCTTAGTGCTATCGTAAGATTCGGTGAATCCCTCAGTAACTTCAGCTTCAACTACCTTCGGGTGCTCAGTAAATTTCTTGAAATCTATTTTCCCACTCGAACTAGCTATCTCTAGTATTTGGTAAGGTCTGGTAAAGTACCTAATCTCCAAAAACCCTCCCGAACCATATGAATACATTCTGAAGACACTAGCAGGTTCCTCAAAGCCTAACTCACCGACCGGTCTCCCACTCAGATCGTAGATCTTTATTTGTGAAGATGCGTCTTTAAGATATGACGCAATAACATATTCTCCGACTAAAGTAGCACTCTGTAGAGCTACTTCAAGCTCTGGAACTACTTCAGACACCAGTCCTTCCTCTCTAACTCTAAGTATTCTACCAAATCCACCTAAGTCGTAGGTGGCTACCAGGTAGTCTCTACCTATTGAATCTATAAAGAAAGACCTGAAGTCCCCGCTTAATATCTCCACCCACTTGCTGGGGTCTTCGAGAGGTCCTGCGTATAGAGAGTCCTTCACCCATCCATAGCTCACAGATATTAGAGCTCTGCCTCCATCTGTTGATGGATATAGCGATATGAAGTAGTTTCTCTCTAGTCCGACTCCGAAGACGAGTTCATCTCTACCTGATTTCCTCAGATATACACGTTCACAAGGTGCTTCAACTCCGTCGGGACACTTACCACTCCTAAAGAACCTAGTGTAGTAGAAATCTCCATTCTCTAGAAGCACTACATCCGATATACTGCCCTGAATTCTGTCTACAGTGCTCAAGTCTTTAAGATCCACCACCACGAGTTCGCCGACGTCAGCACCTTTAGTGGAGTAAAAGTAGGCGAAGTATCTTCCACCACCATCTATGTAGTAGTTGTGTATTACTGCTTCCTCTCCTAGATGATGGCTATCTACTAAGTCAGTAGCTTCACCTACTCTATCTAGGACTACTCTATACGAGCGATCTCTCTTTATGTAGAATACTCCAGCAGAGTTCTTCTTGACATTGTATACTACTGGTATTGAGTATAGTTTGAGAGCTTTCTCGTAGACGAAGTCACTTAGAGGTTTGAGACTTTCAACACATTTTCTACTCTCGCTCAGCCCCCACTCAACTACTTTAGAGTCCTCAATTTTTTCAAAGTATTCATATGGGTCTGAACCCATGCGTCAATCCAGCGTGTTATTACATTCTTAACTTAAATGAAGCTTTTTTTACAGCACTATAATACTAACTATGGAGTTAGCTATGTTGAGTAAACACCCATTAGAGGTTTTAAAAGAGCGTAAGTTAAGTAGAAGTGAGCTAGCTGAAGCTCTGAGACTATCTATAATTGCTGAACTAGATGCTATAAACCTATACCTCCAGATCGCTGAGAGAGTTGAAGATGAGAGATATAGAAAGGTATTTGAAGACATAGCTAAAGAAGAAAAAACACATGTTGGAGAGTTTCTAACTCTTCTCAAGACACTAGACAGAGAGCAAGTAGAGGAACTTGCTGCTGGAGCTAGAGAGATAGAAGAACTCACGGGATTGAAGGCTGAAGACCCTCCTAATCAAAGTCAGAACAGTAAGATAGAAGTCGATATAGGGCCTCTAAGTGAGGAAGAGTGGAAAACTCTAAATAACGCTATCCGAGAGGTTTTAGATCTCGGCAGAATCTACAGAAAGTACCTACCGATAGCATATGTTGGAAAAGGTGTATTAACAGTACCTAAGGGAGTAGCTACACCCGAGCTAGTTAGACTTGAGGAGATCAGCTCTAAATTTAGAATATCCCTCCAAGACCTAGAAGCATCTAGAAGACTGAAGTCCACAGTCTATCTAGGGACTGCTCAGGCAGCAGCATACGAACTCGCAAAGAAAGAAAATGAACACATCACGAAAGCCCTCATTGAGTCGGGCGGCGTGAAGATCCCACTAAGCAACTGGGACACACCAGGAAAACCCGTGGAAGACGTCACGAAAGCTGTTGCTGAATTAATTAAAGCCGGCAACATACCCCCATTTACACTCTTCGTGAGTCCGTCTAAGTACGCAAAGCTGGTTGCTGTATATGAGAGAACGGGGGTTATGGAGCTCACTAGAGTTAAAGCACTAGTGAAAGACGTAGTGCCTACACCTGAAATACCTGATAACATAGCATTGGTAGTAGCATCAAATCCATCGGTACTAGATATAGTTGTTGGAGCAGACTCTGAAGTTGAGTTCATAGGTCCTGAAAACGGGTTCTACATGTATAGAATATGGGGAACTACCACAGTTAGAATTAAGAATAGTGCTGGAATAGCTGTTTTAAGAGAGTAGTAAGCTAGCTTCACTGCGAACTCAAAACACGTAGGAGGTTTTCAATTTAAACCAATTTTGCTTACACATGCTGCAGTAGTTGCGGGTGTGAGTTGGTGAGAGAGTACCCCCACTACGCTATAGCTGCTGTAGCAGCAGTTCTACTTAGAGATAGTAACATACTATTAGTAAGAAGAAAGTATCCACCAGCAATCGGTAAGTGGTCTCTACCGGGAGGAGTTATAGAATCTGGTGAGGGACTTATAGAAGCAGCTAGGAGAGAGCTGAAAGAAGAAACAGGACTAGAAGCAGAGCCGCTTGGAATTCTCTGGATTCTAAATAACATAGTGCTCGATACCTGTGGAAAAGTTAAGTACCACTACCTGATAGCTGATATTTTCTTCGATAGCAACTCGATGCGCGGCACTCTTACAGCTAGTGGTGATGCGTCAGAAGCTAGATGGTTTTCACTAGACGAGATAAAAAGTAGGGACGACGTATCTCGCACAGTTAAGAAACTAGTTTTAAGAATAGAAAAACACGGTTTAACATACATACCTCTAGATCTCGTAGACCACGTATCGCGAGAAATAGATCAGAGAAACTACGTAGGTACTTAGAGCAGAGCTGCTTCACTCTTTTCCCAATACAAAGGTGTCTGTAGATATCTGTGTATTAACGTAGAGCACGCTATTTAGGAGATCTCTGAGGCTAGTCTAGTAAAGATCCCGCCTTGATTTAGAGATAGCTCTATTTTTGCTAGTAATTTCAGTGCTTCAGGCTCTACCTCTATATCTTCATCGTTGACTACTATAGCTGATATTCCCTCGAATGGATTGAGTGGGGGGTCTGGGAGTGATGGTTCTGGTTTTTCTTTACCTAAATATATCCATATCAACCTACCCCCTCTCTTACTCACTCTATACCAGTACCGCCCAAAGTAGACGTATTTTAACCTACTTCCACCACTGCTTCTATACGCTATGTGTATAGGCTTTATGTAGTAACCAGTATTCTTTATCATTTCGTTGTAGTCGAGTAACTCTAGTTTGTACTTTATGTAGAGGTCTAGTAGGTGATTTAAACCTTTCCTAATCAGTAATTTCCTTCTCTTCATGACTAACACCACATGCTGAGGGATCGAAGAATATTGTCAGCTTCTTTAGCTCCTCTATAACTTTCTCTACGGTAGAGCTCACTACTCTCGGATCTATCCCTCTCGAAGAAGCTATTTTAAGAGCTTCAGACTCTACTAGTACGTACTTCCTTAGTTCTTCGTTAAGCTTTCTCCAAGGAATTCCCGATAGAGTTTCTTCTACATCTCTATCTCTACTTAGATACCCATTGAGAGCCATAACTGCGATTATTGGATATCCTACGTAGCCTCTATAAACAGTTCCATTATCTGTACTACAGACTATGTATTCCTTCAACCCCACTCTCTTCACGTAGACACGATATGTTCTCGAGCTATCTGATGACGTAACTTCAAATAAATCGCTTTGAACTCTCCTAGCTCTCCCATCTGCTAGAGCTCCTAGAGCTTCTAAAACCTTAACTCTAGGAGGGATAGATAGCTTGGGTAAACCCATAGATATTTAGCCTATCCCCTCTCTTTTCCGAATATACTCTAAGTAGTCACTAGAGCGCATAAGTTTAAGAGAAATGCCGGTGCTCTTCAGCTTAACTATCCAGCCCTGTCCATACGGGTCTTTATTTATGATATCAGGAGAATACTTGAGTTCTTCATTTACTTCAACTATTACTCCATCGAGTGGCGCATAAACATCTGCGATAGCCTTAACTGACTCTAGAGTAGCTAAGACCTCTCCTTTCCTAACCTCTCTATCTACCTCCGGGAGCTCGATATTTACTATATGCCTAAGTTTTTTCTGAGCATAATCTGTTATACCGATTGTAACTACGTCTCCTGCTATCTGAATCCATTCATCAGTATCTGTGTATAGGAGGTCTTCTCTAACTAGGTACTCTCCGATCTTCGTCTTAACGGTAATCAGTTTATCTACCATTATTCAGTCACCACTATATGAATGGTGGTTCAACTATTTTAGCTTCAAAGAGTCTTCCACGGCTCCTCGAAAACACTGTCCCACCTACGTAGACGTACCTAGTGGAAACATAGGCTACAGCTATAGCTCTATTTAGGTAAGTAGAGTATGTTCCACTAGTTACATACCCCACTTCTTTCTCTCCAATAACTACTGGGTCTCCGTGTCTTGGAATAAATCTCTCACCTTTCTTAAAGCGCAATCCAACTCTAACTTTATCGACTCCGTCAATGTATTTCTTCTTTACTGCTTCGGCCCCTATATAACCTTCTTTCTCTAGGTCCCACGCCATCCAGTATCTAGCCTCAGGGGGGGTTATAGATTCATCGAAGTCTACAGTTGAGAGAAGATATCCCGCCTCTAGTCTTAGAGTATCTCGAGCTATTAAACCTGCCGCTCTAACACCTAAGCTAGCTAGTCTATTAAATAGTCTAGCTCCTACATCAACAGAACACCAAACTTCAAATCCGTGGGACCTTACTTCTTCACCTGTCCAGCCGGATCTACTCAGTAGAGTAGCTCTACCGCCTTCCAGTTCTACATCAAGTCTAAATTCAAGTATCTTCAGCTTTCCCGCATCTCTCACACCGAGAGACTCTAGTACTTCAAGTGATTTCGGTCCCTGAATTGCTATGAGCACACTCTTCTGAGTTACATCCTCGATCTCGATATCTGAGTAGCCGAGCTTGTTCTTCCACATGTTTAACCACTGATAGTCTTTCTCTATGTTCACCGCATTTACAACTGCGAACCAAGTATCTTCTCTCACGTAGTAGAGCATTATGTCGTCGATCATTCCTCCTCGTTCATTCAGTAGTAGTGCGGGACCGCTCATAAAGCTCTCGCGGACTTTAGATAAATCTTTACCTACAACTCTCTGTAGGAAATCGAGAACTCTCTTACCTCTGAGAATTAAGCGCCCCATGTGGCTTACATCGAAGAACGCTACTGAAGTTCTAACCGAGATATGCTCAGAAGCGGGGTCTCCGAAGTCGAGAGAGGTCAGCCACCCGCCGAACTCACCTAGATTTCCACCTGTACTTCTATGTAGGTCTAATAGAGGTACGGAGCGCACGTATAGTCCCACTATGAGATTGCTAGAGCTTTATATACAGTAGACTACAATTCAGAGAGAGGTAGACTTCTCCAGATATCTCTTGATATAGCTCAACCTAACATCCTGTTTTACATATTCATGGATGTGGGTTAAACATCTTTCACAAATTCTAATTCCAGGCTGAAGCTCTCTCGAACACGACCTACACACCAGCTTACTACACACTATACAGCTATCTACAGCTACTATTTTTCTACAGATTTCACATAGATTCTTAAAGCATATCGCACACATGCCTCTCTCTGCCACGTAGTGCTTAGAGCAGACAACTCTGCAGCAAAGTCTGCACACGTATTTAGCTCTCTCAGACCAACATACTTCACAATTATCTAAAGATATAAGTTCCTGAGACTCACTCTGCATATGGGATGACCTAACGACACTCTCTGACATGTGATGTAGGTGGAGCGACTGGGACCTCTACTACCTCTACACATTTCTCTAGAATACTCTCCTTGCTTAAGGTATCAGAAGCATAGACCTCAACTGTCGCTACTATATTTCGAGATAGAACACAGCTAGATACTTTCATCCAGTCTGGAGACCTAGCTGAGCTAATATATATCACAACATTCTTTAAACCTCTACCTAGGAGGCTTAGAAATCTTCTATATACTTCTTCACAGAGTTCATCTAAAGCTAGTGATTTATCGAGCTCCACGTAGATACATCCGCGTGCGGCCACTATATCTGAAACCCAGCTCTATACTTGCTAATACGTCATAAATGCTGTCGCTCTCTGAATAAATGTATATGTAGCTCTGTGTATCTGTGGGTGCTATGTGTTGATTAAGTCTAGTAGCTCTCTAGATCTAGAGCTAGGGATAGAGTACTACTCCAGACCTGAGCTCTACATAGGTAGTGATGCGTATCTAGAGATCTCCCCTGAGACATTCAGAGTCTACGAGGAAATCTACGGTTTAGGTGTAGCGAAACCGGTAGACACTCAACAACTTAAAGTGCTTTGTTCACCGAACGAGAGAATCCTAGCTATTATGTGTAAAATAGGTATTAGTACTCTTGAAGCTGCCTGGGCTATGAGATATCTTGGGATAGCTCTAGAGTACTGGGGGCTGAAGGATTCTGAGGCGGAAGCCTGCCAGTTCGTGATTTTAAAGTGTCTGCGAAGTGTTGAGCTACCTCTTAGTGTAGCTAGAAGGATTCAGATATATCCGCTGAGGTCTGTGAGTAGAGAGTTCGTTGCTAGAAGATACCATATATCTGGTAATCTATTTGAAGTTATATTAAGCCATAGATTGCAAGATCCAGCCCACCTCCTAGAGATAGTTCAATCTTCCACGAACTACTCGCTTCTGAACTACTTCGGCTACCAGAGGTTTGGAAGTGTGAGACCTATAACTCACTTAGTAGGTAGAGCTATAGCCACTAGAGACTGGGAGGAAGCTCTGAAGGTCCTACTAGGACATTACTCAGAGCTAGAGCTACCTAGAGTGCAACTAGCTAGAAAGCTGTTTAATGAAGGTAGATACAGAGAGTCTCTGAGAGTGTTTCCCAGAGCTTTCGTAATAGAGAAGTCTGTCTTACGCAAATATATTGAAACTAGAAGCCCTAGAGACGCCATCACTAAGGGACTACCGAAATCTATGGTCAAGTTCTTCGTTGAAGCTTACCAGTCGTACTTATTCAATAAAGCTCTCAGTCAGCTAGTGAGTGCTGTAGGCAGTGTTGAAGATGTTGAGAGAGTTTGCGAGGTCATCGAACTTCCGAGACCTAGCACATCTACTCAAGACTGCGGTAGGTTCTCTAGAAACGCCTTACTGGAAGACCTAGGCCCCGCAGTCGAGAAGTTGAATAAAGAATTATTCACTAAGAGTGTCAGAGAGACAGTATTTAGAGTGCGTGCTTTATCTGTTAACACATCGCCTGGTAGTGTGCTTAGACTTTCATTTAAACTAGGTAGAGGCTCATACGCCACTATCTACCTTAGAGAGCTCCTCAGAGAGAATCTCTCGATAAAGTCTAGAGTTGAAACGTAGATAAGCTTCTACAGAAGTTTCTGTATGAGATGATGAGTGGCGATGGCTATGATCTGTGATTGAGCTGAGCTTCACTGAATTCAACTTAATTCTCTCTATACTCATCTAACTTATTTCTGTGAGAACTAGAGAATATCTCGGAGCTTGAAGATGGTTAACATACTGAAAGCTCCTGAGGGGGTTAGAATAGCTTTAATGGGTAATGAAGCCATCGCTAGAGGACTTGTAGAAGCTGGAGTCTCAGTTGTATCCGGCTATCCTGGAACTCCTTCGAGTGAGGTCATCATGACTCTCCACGAGTTTGGTGTTGGTAGTGAGATATACGTTGAGTGGGCTGTCAATGAGAGAGTAGCTTTTGAAGTAGCTTACGGAGCTTCAATAGGTGGAGCTAGAGCTGCTGTAACTATGAAGGCTCCAGGAGCTTCCGTTGCTCTAGATCCAGTCGTTTCCTCAGCGTATGGGGGCGTTGAAGGTGGGTTAATGATATTAGTAGCTGATGATCCAGGACCTCATACGACACAGACAGAACAAGACGATAGATGGCTCGGTTTTCTAGCTAAGCTACCGGTTTTATCTCCATCGAGTCCTCAGGAAGCAAAAGACCTTACAGTAGCTTCTCTCGATTTAAGTGAGGAAGTCAAGCTACCCGTTATTTTAAGAACAACTACTAGAGTTAATCACACTGTTGGAGATGTAGTTCTCGGACCTGTGAGAAGCGTTAAGAGAGCTTCCGCAGTTCAGAGAGACCTTCCGAGATTTGTTAGAGCTGGTATGGTCTGGAATTACGAGAGACATAAGTGGTTGAACAACCAGCTCAATAGAGTTGAAGAAGCATTTGAGAGAGTTTCAGCTATTCGCAATAGAGTGGAGGGTTCCGGTAGAGTATGTGTCGTCACCGAAGGTTCCGCATATAACTACGTCACTGAAGTCTTGAGAGAAGTAGATAGTGAGATTAAAGTGATAAAGCTAGTACTTCTATATCCTCCACCGAAGAAGTTTCTAAGAGAAACTCTAAGTGGCTGTGAGAAAGTTTTAGTGATAGAAGAGCTTGACCCATATCTAGAGTTCGTAACTAGGAATATACTGAGTGAAGTAGATGTGAACACTGTTATCTACGGTAAAAGCAGCGGGCATATACCTATGGAAGGGGAACTTAACACTAAAATCGTTAGAAGTGCTCTCCATTCGACAATACTTACCGAGAGAGCAGCTAGAGAGGTTCCCCGAGCTGCTGAACTAGGTCAACTAATTAAAGTAGCTCCGAGACCTCCACCTATGTGTCCTGGGTGCCCCCACAGAAATATGTATGTAGCTCTTCTGCTTGGAATAGCTAGAGCAGGTTATAGAAGAAGTGAGGTACCGGTTTTTGGAGACATAGGCTGCTACGCGTTAGGAGTGCAACCACCTCTAGAAGCTATATGGACTGAGCACTCTATGGGTGCATCAATATCTATGGCTATGGGTCTTAAAGTAGCTGGATACGACAAGCCCGTAGTGGCCGTCATAGGTGACTCAACTTTCTTTCACGCAGGTATACAGCCACTAATTGAAGCAATTCACAAGCAGGTGGATGTTCTCGTCGTCATAGCAGATAACTCGATTGTGGCTATGACAGGACATCAATCAACACCTGCTTGGTCCGCACTAGAATCTGGAAGAAGAGCAAAGTCTATCGATATAGAGAGCTTGGTGAAAACCGTAGGGGTAGACCACGTGGAAGTAGTTGATCCATACGACCTTGACGCCATGGTTAAAGCTTTCGAGCGCCTGCTGAAGAAACCAGGGGTTAGAGTTTTAATCAGTAAGCATCCGTGCGCACTCGTAGAGGCGAGAGCCGGAGGTCTTAGAGTCAGACACAGAGTCGTGGAAGATAGGTGCACGGGGTGTCTGGCTTGTATTAGAGCAACAGGTTGTCCAGCAATATACTTTGATGGATCTAAGGCGAGAGTAGATATAGAGGACTGCCTAGGCTGCGGCCTCTGTGCTAGATTCTGCCCCTATAAAGCAATAGAGGTTGTTAGCTATGGGTAGAGTTCTAAATATAGCTATAGCATCTGTAGGCGGTCAAGGAGGTTTAACGCTTTCGAGAGTCTTAGCTATAGCAGCAGTTCTCGATGGCTACTCAGTTAGAACTGGTGAAACTCTGGGAATGTCTCAGAGATTTGGGTCCGTAGTTAGCTACGTCAGAATTGGAGATAGAGTTTTCTCACCGACTTTCTCAGACGGTGAAGCAGACTATATACTCGGACTAGAGATTATTGAGACCGTCAGAGCTCTCAGACTACTGAAATCTGGGGGAGTAGTGATCGTTTCTGACGTAGTTAAACCACCGATATCGGCCAGCCTCAGCAGAGAGGTTTACAGCAGAAGCAAGCTCTTGGAGGCTATAGGCGGTAGTGTGAGCACTGTAGTCGTACCGGCACAGAAACTAGCTGCTGAAGTAGGCAATCCCAGAGCAGCTAATATGGTCGTTCTCGGTGTTTTTCACAGACTTCAGAGTGTGTTAAGCAGTAGCTCGATAAAGAAGGCGATCTCAGAGGTAGTTCCCTCTAAGTGGCTTGAGAGCTCGCTAGCGGCTTTCGAGCTCGGAGTTAACTACTTGAAGACTTAAGCTACTGTGGTCTCATAGTTCGGTTGCTTAGTTCCCGCACTAGCACTGTGATTTACACTGTGTACTACTCTAAGCTTATTTTCTACTGAAGGCATCGCTTAAGTGATGGTTAAGCGGAAGAAGCTGATGTTTAAAGAGATGTATAGAGAGAAAATAGCTCTAGGTGCTAAAGTAGCTACAATTAGATTGAATAGTAATTTAAGAGTTGGTGATGTAGTAGAAGTAGTTGCTGGAAGAAACTATATTGGAAGTGCTGTAATAACCGGTGTGGAAGTTAAGAAGATTTCTCAGCTGACAGATAGAGATGCTGAACTCGACGGATTCCGCAGTAGGGAGGAACTACTGAGAGAACTAAGAAATATCTACGGAAGAAGTATTGCTGACTCCACTGAAGTGAAGGTAATAAGATTCAAGCTGCTAGGGCGCTGAAGTTGGTTAGAGCTGTAGTCTGTGTTACTGGAATGCCGGGTTCCGGTAAGACAGCCATTGCTAGATGTCTATCGAACTACCTAGGCACCTATGTAAATATGGGGGATGTAGTTAGGTCTAGAGCTGCTGAACTCGGTATTGAAATAACTTCAGACAACTTAGCTAGACTTGCCCAAGAACTCAGAAGAGAGCACGGACTAGACGTAGTTGCCAGAGAAGTATCGAAAAGTTTTACAAATCAGAGCAGCGTTGTAGTAGTTGATGGTGTGAGAAGCTTAGATGAAGTCAGGTACTTCTCGAAGATAGCTCCCACAGTTGTAGTAGCTGTTCACGCATCTCCTAAAGCTAGATTCGAGAGACTGAAGAAGAGAGGTAGAGAAGACGATCCATCTGCTTACAGTGGTTTCTTAGAGAGAGACTGCAGAGAGCTGGAGCTAGGCTTAGGGTTTGTTATAGCTCTTGCAGATATAGTAGTCGTAAATGAGGAGAGAGATGTAGTAGATGTCTGTGAAGAAGCACTTAGAAAAACTCAAAAGGTGTTGAATAGTGTTCTTACTCAGAGTTGAAGTTGAAGTAAGACCTACCGAGAACTTAGAGAAAGTTGTAAGAGCGGTTAGAAATATTTTTGAGGTTGAAGTTAAGGAGGTAGAGCTATCGGAGAGATATAAGCTACTTATTGGTGAGTCAAAGAATGTAGAATCTCTAAGAAAGTTTCATGCAGCTCTCAGACAGCAGAGGATCTTAGATTCAGCTAGAGCATACATAGTGAAGAACCGTAGGGGAAACACCCTCGAGCTGAAGCTACATAAGCAAGCTGCTTACGCTGGATATATATCTCTAGTGACTTTCGATGAAGAGTCTCCACTGGGCCCTATAAGAGTGTTAATAGTATCTGATAGAATTGACGAAATAGTAGACTGGCTCACACCTCCAACATCTCAGGGAAGACCAATATGGGAGAAGCCTATGCCTCAACTATAGAGCTTCAGACGAGCTAGCTAAACCTAAAATAGCTACCTCAGTAATACTGTTGGTGTCGACATCGAGTAAGTCTAAGTTCATCGAATGTGAAGAGGTGTGCCGTGAGAGGTGTCTTCACATCGGAAATCAGAACTACCTAGACTGTGTTAACGAATGTATGAAGATCTGCCTAGCTACTCTCACAGGATAATTTTCTTAGTGCTTCGTCGACTGAAGGCAGTAGAGTAGCAGATGGATAGTTGTAGAGCTCTCTCCCAGGTGATTCAGTATAGTATGGTCTATTACAGCCTGGACAACCAGACGTTAGTAGGGCTCTACTTAGTTCTTCTAAGTCGACACCGGCATACGTCTTTACGCAGACTCTGTTGAGGTCTACCAACTTTTCGACTGATGTGTTACTGGATAGTAGGTAGTTAACTATCTGGAGTATTCTATAGTATCTCATAGAGGGTCTAGGCCACTTCTCCATTAACGTACCACCTACAGGTGTAAACGCGAATAGAGACACTCTAGCTCCTAGAGTGTATATCTTCTTCATAGTCTCTACAGCTTCTCTGAAGCTTTCACCGAGACCAGCCACTAAGTGAACTACCACTCTACCTCTACCAAAGACTTCCACAGCTTTCTCTACGAAGTTTAGATAGACTTCGTACGGATAGGGCTTACCTACTCTTACAGCTATCTCTGGAGTAAAAGCGTCTAAACCTACACCGAGGAAGTCTACACCTTCCGATCTAAATACCTCTAAGTCTGTGCTCGATATTGGTGTCGTAGATAGTGATAAATTTAAACCATGTCGAGAAAGCGTTCTCACGACTTGGTGGAGTTCCTCTACGAAGTAAGGCTTGATAACGGACTGCACGCAGACTCTGTCAAATACTTCTACTAGCTTCGGTGCTATGTCTGCTAGCTCTACTACCGGCCATATGACTCTGGAGAGAAAGTCTTTACTGGTTTCAGACTTGGAGGACTGAGTGCAGAATAGGCATCCAGCCGAGCACCCTCTCTCACTGTACTGAAGTAGGTAAGCTATGTCGGGCTTAACTAGGATTTTCACGTCAACTCTACCTACAGCTGCTAGAGTCCCTATCGATGCTCTAATCAGCACTCTGCCTCACCAACCTCCACTAATCTCTTGGCTACACATATTTTCATAGAAAACTATTATCCACCTCGTTACGGATAGACTTTTACTCACCTTCTCAGAGAGTGATGCATCAGCCTACATATCTAAATTATCTGAGCACTCGATCGACCTGGGATATAAATTGATGCTTAGACTCGTTTTAGATGAGGGTGTGGGACACTACCTTATGGCTATGGATGAAGCCCTACTCTACTCTGTTGCTATGGGTGGGACGCCGACCCTCAGACTCTACGTTTTCAGCAATCCTACTGTAACTATAGGATACTTTCAGAAGATTGAGGAATCTGTAGATCTAGATCTAGCTTATAGAGACAGTATTGACGTCGTTAGGAGGGTGACCGGGGGTGGGTCTGTGTATCACGACCCACATGGAGAGATTACTTACTCAGTAATTATGCCGGAAGCCTACGTGCCGAGAGATTTCGTAGAGTCTTTCAGATACCTCTCCTCAGGTGTTATAGAAGCAGCGAGACTTCTAGGTGTTCCAGCCGAATTCGCGCCGCTAAACGATGGAGTTATAGCTGGCAGGAAGTTCTCAGGACAAGCACAAATTAGGAGATTTGGAGTTGTCTTACAGCATGGAACACTTATGTATGCTACAGACTTAGATAAACTCTCTGAAGTCTTGAAGATCCGTGGAGTGAAGTTCTCATTGAGAGGCCCTATTAGAGAGAGAGTTACTACTCTCTCAGAGTATCTAGGTAGGACAGTTACTAGAGATGAAGCTCTTAGAGCTTTAGTTGAGGGATTTAAGAGAGGTCTAGGAGTAGAATTACGTGAAGATTCTTACACAGAGATTGAACTGAGACTAGCGTCAGAATTAGAGTGGAAATATAGATCTCGAGAGTGGCTATTTACTAGGTGATCTTAGTGTACACTAGAAAAGAGGTTAAAGAACAATTCGGCAAGGTGTTTAGTGTCGAGCTATTGGTAGACGAAGCATGTAGAGTTTTAAAGCTGATAGTATCTGGAGACTTCTTCGCATATCCTCCGGAGGTTCTCGATTCTCTAGGCAGAGTTGTCTCCGGAAAACATGCTTCAGAGATAGTTGAAGCTGTCTCTAGCGTACTAGATAAGCTAACTCTAGTTGGAGTTAGCAGAGAATCTATAGTTGAGTTATTCAGAAATGCCGTAGAAGAGGTAGTAGTTAAGTGTCGCAGAGATTGAGGTTAGTTGTTTTCGACTTAGATGGAGTTCTAGTTGAAGAGAGGTCTTCCTGGAGCTATCTCCACAGAGTCTTCGGCACTTATGAACTCGCTGTGAAGGCTAACTATGCGAAGGCCTTCGAATCCGGCTTAATAACGTATTCCGAGTGGATGAAGCTGGATTTAGAGCTCATGATAGGTAGTCGAGGCACTATCTACTGTCGAGAGATTGATGAAGCATTCAGCAGAATCTCTACTACAAGTAGTGCTCGCGAACTTGTTGAATACCTCAAGAAGAGGGGTATAGGGATGGCTATTGTAAGCGCTGGAATTGAGAACCTAGCTCTAAGAGTTGCTAGTGATTTAGGAATAGATGAAGTTTACTCAAATAAGCTACTCTGCGACGGCAGCGGGAGACTCCTACCCTATGGAGTAGAAATCGTGAATCCTCTAAAAAAGAACATAGTAGTAGAGAACATCGCGAGAAGACGTGGAGTAGACCTCGCTGAAACAATGTATGTCGGGGATAGTGAGTGGGACTGCAGTGCTTTTGATATAGTAGGATTTCCAGTTGTTGTAGGTAGCAGAGTGATTAAATGTAGCAAGTCAGGCGTGCGGACTCCCATGATCTATGTATCGAGTACGCGCGACCTCAAGATCCTGCTTGAGGAAGTAGTCGGCTAACTCACTGAAGATATCTCTCAAGAGTTTTTCTCTAGTGTGTGCGGCACTATTAATGATTAGCACTAGATGTGCTTACGGTATTCTGGAATAGCCTGTAGAGCTTTCAGGGTCTTCCCACCGACGAAGCGTGTTGATACCTCTCTTGACTTGAGTCTTCCATCTATTTCTTCTTCTGATAGGTCGTTGAGTCCCTCACCTTTAGATGCCACAATGAAGCTGCAGGAGTAGCCGAAAGACGGAATCCAAGCTGAGAAACTCGAGACCTCATTAAATAGTGCTTCCAGACTTCTCTTTAATTCACTGTATTCTACTGGGTAGAAGAATGATGTGCCTGCTTGAGTTGAGAGAACTCCATACTCGGTTAAGATGTCGTGTAGCTTCTTGATGAATTCTTCTCTGTATAGAGCTCTAGCTACTTCAGGTCCGTAGGGATCTGTTAGATCCATAATCACGACGTCGAATTTCTCTCCCGCTCTCTCTACGAAGGTCCTACCGTCTTCAATAACTACTTGAGCTCTCGGGTCATTGAAAGCTCCCGCATGCCAGCTGGTTAAGTATTCTTTCGAGATGTTCACAACGTCTTCATCTATATCGACCATAACTGCTCTCCGCACTGTCTTATGCTTGAGGACTTCCCGGAGTGTGGCACCCTCTCCACCACCGAGTATTAAAACCTTCTCCGGATTTGGGTGGAGTATCATTGCTGGATGTGTGAGTAATTCGTGATAGTAGAATTCATCTACTTCAGTACTTTGAACTAGTCCATCTAGAACTAGAACTCGCCCAAATTCTTCTGTATCTACTACGTCTATCTGCTGATACTTAGACTTCCTGCTAACTACTATATCTCTAGCTTTTATCATCATGTAAGTAGTTCTACCTATAGCTTGGATCACATAAATTCCCAACATCATCTAACACCCAGAGACACTGAACTACCTCTAAATAATTATATAGCTAAATGAGTTAGTTCAGCTCTCCAGGTAGGGCCGCGAAGAAGTCTTTGATTGTTAGTGAGGGTTTACTTGAAACTTCCAATGAATTCTATCTTCAACTTTTTTACTTGCGAAGTAGATCTAGTTGGTGAGATATTTGATTATAAGGTGGCACGGTCACGCGTGTTTTGAACTCGTTGACCACACTGGTTTTACTATAGCTCTAGATCCTCACGACGGGATTAGTCTGGGTTTGAAGCCTCCTGCTTTTAAAGCTGATGCTGTTCTCATAACTCACGAACACTTCGACCACAATGCGTATAGTATTATTGCGAAATCAGGTGCTGAAAGATACTCTATGAAGGAGGGAGTGTTTCTGATTGGTGGAAAACATAGATCACTGGGAGTCAGACTATACCACGATAAGGTGAAAGGAAGGAGGAGGGGGGAGGTAGTCATCTATAGAATTGAGATTGATGGAGTTAGAGTTCTTCACCTAGGCGACCTAGGACACGTATTTGAAGAGAGTGCTGCCTCAATGCTTAAGCCTGTCGATATCTTACTAGTGCCGGTAGGTGGGACATTTACAATAGATGCTAGAGAAGCTCTCGAAGTAGTGAAGCTAGTTGAGCCGAAGATTGTAATACCGATGCACTACTGGACTAAGGGGTTGAATCTACCGCTTCAACCTGTAGATATCTTTATAGATATAGTGAAAGACTCATACGAAGTAGTGAAAGTAGACAGCAACGAACTCACAGTAAGTTCTGAAGGGCTAGCTCTACTACAGAAAACTAGAGTGTACGTGCTCAGTACTCCTAGGTCTACCTCGTAATAGCTGTAGCTATTTTTCTAAGAAGTTCCTCTCTTTCTGATCTCACTACATAACTTCTTATAGGCCCCACTACTCTCTCGACTAAGTACTCTGCGATAGAGTTCTTCAAATCTGCCGGATGGATCTTGCCGTCGGCGTAGTCTCTCTCTAGCTCTTCATATTTTAGATACGTTACTGGTCCTCCGTACTTACTCGGTCTATCGATTTGAAATTCGACTTCAGAACCTCTGAAAATCAGGTGTTTAGCTATTCCGAGCACTGGATTTCCATCAACTTCTCTTGGGGGGCAGTAGGCTTTAGCAATCTTACTCTTAATCTCCTCATCTGAATCTGTTAGAAAGATAGCTGACTCAGGCTTAGACTTACTCATCTTTATCTCGGCCATCATTTCGTCTCTCGGTAGTGATGCTACCTCCATTTTCGTAACTCCTAGAAGTGATGGTAGTAGTGGTGTGTGTATAGCTACGACTTTCTTTCTCCCCAGTTTCTCAGCTACATCTCTCGCCAGCATGTGAGCTTTTCTCTGGTCTATTCCACCTAGTGCTATATCTACATCTAATTCGAATATATCTGTAACCTGCATTAGTGGGTAGACTAACTTAGAGAAGTCTGATTCTGCTTCATCAACTTTCCTCCCCATTATAGTAAGAGCTCTTCTAACTCTAGCGACTGATGTAGACTTAGCTACCTTAATGAGTGTAGCCCAGTAGTCACTACTATCCACTAAATCTTCAGCATAGACAACTTGAAATCCTCTCTCGAGACCAACCGCATTAAGAACATCTACTACATGTTGAGCAGCCGCTCTAATTAACTCTAGACTCCCGCCGAGCTTATCGTTTATCCAAGCGTGCCATGTAGCTGCTAGAAGAGTCATCTTAAAACCTGCTTCAACTAGCTCCTTGAACTTATAGGCCCATATCAACCACCCTATGTGGAATAATCCACTAGGTTCGAAGCCCAAATACCCCTTTCCACCTCCTACTTCAATTAATTCTCTAAGCTCACCCTCAGTTACTACCTCCTCAACATCTCTGAGTACTAACTTCAACTTAGACTCTACATCCATGTGGATAGCTCCTAGTAACTAAGGCTGCTAAGTATTAAATACAGAAGAAAAATCTGGTTACTTAATCAGCTAGCTCTGTAAGTAAGAGAGGGTTGAGGCAACCCTCCCTACCTCATAAAATTCCGTGACTCGGAGCACCCCGCAGAACCACTATCTAGTTTCTGAGAATTACTTAAGTTTGCCTCCAGTTCTCTTAACTACTGCGGGAGGTATCGGAGACTCGAGTTCTTTAACTCTCTCCTCTACTTCCTGTAGTTTTCTCACAGTCTCTCTGAGAGTTTCGTCGAGAACCGCCAGCTTCCCCTCAATATAGACAAGTCTATCTACTATATCTTTAAAGTTCTCGCCGTGATAGAGTTTATTTTCCGAGATGAGTGAGTCGTGTAGTCCGAGTCTTATATACATCTTTATGAGGTCAGTAATCTGTATACCCATACTACTAGCTACTCTCTTAAGTTCCTCATACACACCCTCAGGTAGTGATACATGAACTGTTGGGATGTACGAACCCTCCAAGAGTAGTACTAATAGAGGTTTATAAAATTATCTGTCTAATATGTACACCTACTAAAAAACCCGTACATATGCTCAAATAGTTCCCGTCAATTATAAGCCGGTCACTTACGGTATTTTGGTGAAGCGGGCTGAGAGTCATATCACTTAAGATAGATGAATCTCTTCTATCTACTCTAGACTCGGTAGCTAAGAACACAGGTCTCAGTAGATCTGAGATAATAAGGCGTGCTCTAATTAGATATCTCGAAGATAACGGTTTAGAGACGAATAAAATAAAAGTAAGACATATCGTTCTAACTTAATCTCCTTACAGTTACAGTGAGATACTCTCGAGTTAGTTAGCTAGTTAAGCTAGATAATATATCTAGCTTAAGTAAGCTAGATATTACTGCTAGTAGTGGTGTGGATACTGAACATACTGCTAGTAGTAACTACAGATTTCAGTACGACTCGAGAGTGAGGTGAGCTACGTGGATGAAGACGTCTTTAAAAGTCTAAGTGAGATTAAAGATCTCTGGGTGCTACTAGGAGTGGCTTACTCACACCCACTTGCGCAAGCTCCCTGGGTCCCAACGAGAGAGGAAATTATTCCGTATATAATCATGTTAGCTAAGCCGACGAAGAATGACGTATTCTACGATCTGGGCTGTGGTGATGGAAGAGTAGTTATTGAGGCTGCTCTACACGGTGCTAAAGGTGTCTGTGTTGAAATAAATCCGGAACTCCTGAGAAAAGCTAAAGAGAATGCTGAAAAGCTAAAGGTCTTCGATCAGGTCACATTCGTCAACGATGACTTCTTTAACGTGAGTATTAGAGATGCTACAATAGTCTATATGTACCTGCTGACATCTGTTAATAGAGCTCTCAAACCGAAACTGGAGAAAGAGCTGAGACTTGGTGCTAGAGTTATCACACTAGATTTCGAGATACCTGGGTGGAGACCTATACATATAACGAGAGTATCACTCGGCTATAGAGAAGCTACTCTATACCTATATATGAAGGGAGTTTCTGATATATAGAATTCTCTATCTGAGGAAATAAAATATGTAGAGCTATAGAGCATAGTGTGTTCTAAGACTTTTATAGCGGAAATACATTGAGTTAAATTACTTCAGGTAGGTTTGTGAACTACGGTGGAGTAAAGAGTAGTGCTACTTGAGTAGTTTTTCTTCAAATTCTCTTATGAATTCTATACTTCTCCTCGTATCTATAAATAACTTACTTACTTCTTCAACATCTTCTGCTTTAACTTCACTGCGACCTTTTTTAGACGCCACTATACTAGCAGGTCTTAGAATCTGGATCGCGTATCTCAAGCTGTATCTAACTCCTAGGTCTGTGAGTGCTTCTAGTGCGTCTGAAGTTAGTGCTACCTCCTCTTCTTCAGACCTTATCTTTACTATCTCCCTTATTTCTTCTCTGGTGTAGGGTCTCATAGGGATTATGAGTAGTCTATCGAGTATATCGAGAGGCACTCCGTGTGGTGACTCTATATCTGTTCCGTAGATCTTAGTTATACCTCTATTAGTAGCCATAATTATTATTGGGGCAAACTCACTCTCCATAATTTTAGATAGAAACGCATAACACTCTAAGTCCAACATATGCACGTCATCTATGAAGAGAACTCCCGGTATTAGCTCACCTCTTCCTTCATCTATTAACTTCTTCACCTGGAGATTAACAGTTCGCCTAATTTCTTCATCTATCTCTCTCTCCAACTCCACCCCTAGGAAACCTATTAGTGATATTCTCTGTGAGGCAACAGCCACATCGAGGTCGTTGAACGTAAACACTCTCGTTATCTCCTTCTCCTTTTTTACAGAACCTCCAGGTAGTTCTTCAGATACTTCCCACACGTCAACATCGTAGTATTTAGCTTTCTCAATACCTTTAACTCTACCTACCTTGTGGACTACACCTGTTTCAGCGTCTATCCATATTAAGTCACCTCTTTTAATTCCTAACTTCAGTAGCTGGGAAGTGATTTCCTCTCCTACAGTTAGTGTGAGATTATCGTCTTTAGTTTCTAGAGTTATCTTACTCTCCTTCGGTATCTTGAGGTATGGGTTAAAGGGGTGTTTCCCATACGCTATCTTGATTTCTTTAATAGCGCCTTCGTAAACTCTACGTGTTTCCCGTATTCTAATACCTATAGCTTTTCTAACAGCTCTCATTAGTACTTCCGTCTTCTTTGCTTCTAGAGAGTATACCTCAGAGGCGTGAAGTGTGACGAAAGGAGTGTCTTCACCGAGTTCTCTAGCCATAGCGTATGCTAGAGCTGTCTTACCGGTTCCAGGTGGGCCTACTAAGAGAACACCCTTACCTTGAAACTTACCCTGCTTTACGAGTCCTACTACTACAGCAGCACTCCTTCTAGCTTCAATCTGCCCTACAAGTCCGTCAGCAACAGTTATAGGATCGCCTTTCTCGTCGAGTCCCAGTCCTCTTATGTGACTGTGGAGACCGACTTCTACTACTCTCTTAGCCGGCTTAATCTCTCGTATTTGAGCACCCATAGCGCTGCATCCGTTAATTAAGAGATTTATATCTAACTTATAAGCACTACCACCTAGAGCTCGACGACACGCTCACTACCCCCTCACTTACCTGGAGAGAATAGCTCTCTGAAATCTCAGTAGAGCTTCTGCCGCCTGCTTTGTACTCACTCTAGTTAGAGCACTACTCATTGTTTCAGAGTTTTGAAGAGCCCAAATTAGTGTGTCTAGGTGGATTGGAGGTATCTTCAGCATCTCTCCTATATGCCTCCACACAGCGACAATCTGGCGTCTACACTTACTGATAGCTTCTTCTACAGATCTAGCTGAAACTAGTCCGAGGTTTAGCGATGCTTTACCTACTCTAGAATCCACGGGAATAGGTATATCCATTGGTAGAGGATCTCTGCATAATTCCAGCGCTCTCCCACTGTAGTACCCCATCTTTACAGCAAATACTACTGTCTTACTTTCAGAGTCTGAATTAAGTACTCTAGCCGTCAGATGCCACAGCTGATGGAAGTTACAGCTAGATATTAGCTCGCTTACACGACCTAGGTAGCTGGTGAACTTCTTTACTCTAGCTACCTTAACGTCGCGTAGAAAAGAACTACAGCTATCTTTAAGTATAAAACTTGAAACCTTCTCAATAGGGTCTTCAACGCCTACCTCCCTTACGTAGTGCTCAGCAAATCTCCTCCAGTATTCTTCTCCACTACACCTCAGCTGGTACGCAGCTAGAGCTGCTAGAAAAACTGAGATAGCACCGTCAATACCTTTTGAAGCACAGATAGCTGCTGTAGATATGTATTGAGGATCTACTTTCTCAACCTCCAATACATCTCTCAGCGATATGTCCCGCAGTAGAGAGACTACTTTTCTAGCTTGTTCCCACGTTATCGAGCACTCAGACAGATAGCTCCCTACTCTATGGGTTTTAAGAAGGGAATAAGAAAACACTGACTCTAAAGTGTTTGACTCTATGAAGTATAAAACTAGGGTTGATTAAACCTCTCGGACCTCTAGGAAGCAGGCTATGGTCTCCCCACTTCTACATTCTTAAACATGTCTTCACCGGGCTATGTCAGCAGGCTCTCCCAGTAGAGTATTTGAGAAGCTGAACTAGCTTTTCTTTAAGGCGGTTTCTGAACGCTTTTAAGCTGCTCCGCATTTCTACACTTAGGCAACGTAGATGGCAAGATCTATGTATCACTATATCGCTGAATACTGGAAGAAGCCTTACGAAGGTCTTCTAGCTGAGGTTATGAAGGAGAGACTGATTAAGTGGAGGAGGGAGCCGGCGGTTGTTAGAGTGGAGAAGCCAACTAGGTTAGATAGAGCTAGAGCTATAGGTTACGAAGCTAAGATAGGCTTCGTAGTTGCTAGAGTTAGAATAAGGAAGGGAGGTCTAAATAGACCGAGACCGAGCTCCGGCAGAAGACCTAAGAGGATGGGTGTCTACGGATATGCTCCAGAGAAGTCTACTCAGCTAGTGGCTGAAGAAAGAGCTAATAGAAGGTTTCCCAACTTAGAGGTGCTCGGAAGTTACTACGTAGGAGAAGACGGTATGTATAAGTACTACGAAGTCGTACTCGTAGACCCCCACCACCCATCAGTGCTAGCAGACCCAGATATTAGATGGGTAGCTGACTCGAGCCAGAGGGGTAGAGTCTTTAGAGGTAAGACCATGGCCGGCCGCAGAATGAGGGGCTTACTGAAGAGTAGAGGTCTAAAGGAAACCCACCACTACAAGTGGAAGAAGAAGCAGAAAGAGAGAGATCTCAAGAAGAGACATGAAGCATCTAGAGGAGCTAGACTCATAGTTCCTCAAGAACTACTGGAGGACTTAGGCTACGAAAAGTAGCGGAAAAGTTATGGTGAAGATATCTCTAGAGCTCTCTGTCTTCATACACTCAACGGAAGATGATGAAAAAGTCCTGCAAACTCTACTAAACGTAGTACCAGCTAATCTCAGACAAGTACTCGCACAACACTTAAGAACTCAGATACTCGAAGGCTACTATGGAAATATTATCAAGCAGGTAAAGCTGTCGATAAGTAAGAATGTAGCTACAGAGGTTTTGAAGCACATTCTCTGTAGTTTAAGTAAGGTAGACCGAGATATCTTGCTTACTACACTTGAAAGCAGGGTCGAAGAGAGGAGAGCTAGACTCCACTTCAGACTGAGTAAGCAAGACCTCCACCTAGGTAAATACGTACTGAGTGAAGGAAGTGATGTAGTGAAAGTAGTTGCTTCCTTCGAAGGCGTGCGCTATAAAGAGCTAGGAGCTGTCTTGAGGGATATTGGGGGGAGTTGTGACAGCTGATCTCTGCTTTAGAGGTGTAGTAGATGAAGCTGTAGCTAAACACGCCTATAGATTTGGATATAGAGCAATAGCTTCTAGAGAAGTGGATTCAGTTAGGGAGGTAGGAGGGGTCAGAGTCGTCCCTAGATACGAACTCTCTAGAGACACTGTAGATAAACATCGAAATGTGAGAGGGCTTAAGGTGCTACTCGTAAGCTCTGGAGAAGACCTGAAGTTCTATCCAAAGCTTTCTGGAGCTATAGACAGTGTTAAGATAGACTTCACTCAACTTACCAGTTTAAGTAAGGACTTTCTGAGGAGGGTGATAGGTTTGAAGACCCCGGTAGAGATAGAGTTCGCTGAAGTACTCCGCAGAATACTCAGTGGAGACTCTATAGACTACTACCACCTACTGCTGAGACTCTACACACGCGGTAAGTTAGAGGTCTACGTGTGTAGTGGTGCTGTAGACCTACCGAGCTTAGTGCATCCAACAGCTATGCACGCATTGATCTCCGTTCTAGGTGTGCCTGAAGGTCTCGCTGCTAAAGCTGTTTTTAAAGTACCTAGAGAGCTGGTGGTAAACACTGTCTGAAGTCTTACTAGTAGTCTCTGCGGCTCTAGCTCTCTCACTTCTATCTCTATACTTCAGTATCTCCTCGTGGTTGAAGTCAAAGAAAGCCGCGGCTATAGTTAGAGCTGCTCTCAGTATACGTAAGAGTAAGCTCGTAAAACCTAGAAAGAGGTATCTAGTATTTGAAATTATAGCTATCTCCGGAGAGCTATCTAACATTAAGAGGAGCCATGTTGAAGAAGCAATAAAAATGAGGAGCCAGCACCTCTTCGGATTTCTAGGCTACGGGTCTGTAAGACCCTCTCTCATATACTACGATGAATCTGAGGGCGTAGGTATTTTAGGATTTAAACACCTGTGGAGAAACCACGTCTTCTTAGTGCTATCGCTAATTAGAGATATCGGTGGGGTTAAAGTGATCGTAGTGCCTGTAGCTACTACTGGAACTAGGAGGAAAGCAGTGAAGCTCGCTAAGAAGGCGTAGAGTGTAGACTGCGATGTGAGTGGGAGTATGTATAAACTTAGTATATCGACTATGGTGTACTTAAGTCTTCCCCCATCTAAAGCTATTGAGAGACTAACTTCGAGAGGTTTTAGAGCTATTGAGGTAAGCTACACTAACTTCCTAGTTAATAGTGTTAGAGAATTCGCTGAGTTAAATAGAGTTGCTGAAGTAGTATCTAGACACTCTCTTGAGGTGTTCTCTATTCACCTCCCCTACGATAGAATTGGTGTTGATGAATTAAGTCTGGCTTCAACATTAAGTAGATTCTTCAAGTGGATTAGGATTCTCGATAGACTCGGTGTAAACTTCTACGTTACACACCTCCCGGAACTCCCCGCATCTGAAAAGTCTATCTACACAGCAGCTAGATTTATTAAAAACATAGCTGAATCAGTAGGCGGTAACTCACTTATTCTAGTCGAGAATACCACTAGTTCGGTACACATAGGTAGCTCACCGAGGTGGCTAGCTGAAATCTTAAGATCGGTAGATACAGCAAACGTTGGAGTCTGTGTCGATGTTGGACACGCTCTAGTGGCTAGAGTACCTATTGAAGAATTCCGCAAGCAGCTCGGAGCTTTAGTTAGAGCTGTACACCTACACGATAACGATGGTCTCTCCGATAAACACTTCCTCCCAGGTCGAGGTATTCTCAGAGTTAGCGAGCTAGCAGAGTTTATCGCAGCTGTAAAACCTCTCTACGTTGTAGCTGAAGTAGCGTGTAGAGGGCTAGCTGAGTGTGATGCTCTACTCAGTAAAGTGAGGGATCTGAAGTCAACTCTCGGCGTCTCCACCTAGTTAGAGCATATAATATAGTCTACAGCTAGTTCTGGGTAGCGGAAATGAGTGAAGCCACTAGAAGACTGAGGCAGGAGCTATACTCACTACTAGATCATGTAATACTCGTAAGACTGTCTGATGGAACTAGATATGAGGGAAGACTGAAGGGTATTGATGTAGATGGTCTAACACTACATTTAGTGCTTGAAGACGTTAGAGACTCTAGTGGTAGTGAGCTACCTAAGGTATTTGTTAGTGGGAGTAGGATCTCTGAAATAATTCTGAAGGAGAAAGCTGTTTTTAACGCTAAGGAATTTGCTGCGTACGCTGTAGATAGACTTAAAGTAAGACCAGACGCAGTTAAAGTAGATGAGATATCTAATGTTGTGAGATTTCTAGATAGATATGTAGTTAGTGAGAAAGGTGTTGAGGGGTCCGGGCCATTTGCTGAGAAGCTGTACAGTGTCTGGCAGGAGTATTTGGAGAGTAAGTCTAAGCCGAGGACGTCTGGGAGTTGAACTTCGAGCTCAGAGATAAAGACCTAGCCGGCAGAATAGCTAAGCTAGAGCTAAGGTCTGGAACTCTAGAAACCCCGGTCTTTTTCCCTGTAGTTCACCCGTTTAAGCAGTCTGAAGACCTACCTCTAGAGAAGATAGTGGGGTTAGGGTTTAGGCAAGTTATAACTAACGCCTACATAATCAAAAAGAAGCTGGAGAGTAGAGCAGCTAGAGTGCATGAAGTACTGAACTTTAGTGGGGTAGTAATGACTGACTCCGGGGCTTACCAGCTACTTGTCTACGGTGCTGATAAGGTAGCAATAGACCCGGTAGAGCTAGCGGAATATGAGGAAGTCTTAGAGCCGGATATAGCTGTTATCGTAGATATTCCAACTAGTGATACAGCAACTAGAGATGAAGCGAGATTAAGTGTTGAAGAAACCCTCAGAAGGGCCTATCTATCACTAGAAGTAGTTAGACGTAGCTCCGATAAGATCGCTTGGGTTCTCCCAGTTCAAGGCGGGATCCACCTAGACGTACTTAAGTGGAGTGCTCTAGAGTCTAGAAAGCTATCGGAGTTCTACGATATATACGCAGTCGGTAGCCCGGTTAGAGCTCTCGAGAAATACGACTTCGGGAAGGTTATAGATATGGTGTTTACAGTTAAATCTACGATACCTGTAGATAAACCTACTCACTTATTTGGTGGTGGACACCCCCTGCTAATTCCATTCGCAGTAGCTATGGGGATAGATTCCTTCGACTCTGCCTCCTATATTCTCTACGCTGAAGGCGGTAGATATATAACTGAGTATGGAACTCTCAAACTCAGTGCCTTAAGCTACTTCCCCTGCAGTTGCTCAGTATGTAGTAGGTATGAACCAAGAGACTTACTAGATATGAGTAAGGAAGAGAGAGTTAGACTACTAGCTGAACATAATCTCAGTGTTATTGCTAAGAGTGTGAGAGAGGTTAAGGAAGCTATTAAGGAGGGGAGGCTGTGGGAGCTTTTAGAGAGGTTGGCTAGATCTCACCCAGCAGCTAGAGATGCTTTTGAGAGATTAATTAAGTACGTTAGCTGGATAGAGAGGTTAGATAGTAGATTCAGAGGTGCCGGCAGAGGTTTATTCCTCGTTGAATATACCTCCTACTATAGACCGGAGCTAGTTAGACATAGAGTTTTTCTAGAAGAATACTGCAGACACGTAATTTCGAGTAGCATTACTAAACCACTACTGATCTTCCCGGGAGACATCGGAGACAAGCCTTTCATTGAGTCCAAGATCTATAGAAGAGTACTTGAAGTACTACGTGAAGAGGGTGAAGACCCAGACCACTACGTAAAGTTGGTATACCTACCGTTTTTTGATTTAGTCCCACTGGAAATTTCGTACACCTACCCGTACTCTCAGTGTGAGATCTCAGATGCTTCATCTAGGAAGATTCTCGATAAGATGTTTAGAGCTATAGCTAAGCTAGTAAGTAGTACTGGAAGTAGTGTATTAGTCTTTACGTGCAGCAGGTACTACTGGTCTAGGCCTGACTTAGTTAAAGAGAGAGTGTGCACACTAGCAGATTGCTCTAAAGTGAGCTTCACGGAGATCTGCTAGATAAGTATAGCATACTTCAACAACAGAATTCCCAGGAGTTAAGCTGAGTGTTGTTTATGTCTGAGTCGTTTATTCTACTTGCAGCTGTATATTCAATTAAAAGACACAGCATCAGAGAGTATCTTTGAGTAAGCGGTGATGCACTGCGGTTTCAGCAGGTGGTCTGAGTGTATACGACGAGACCGGCTGTGAAGAGTGAGGTCTCAGTGCTTAGGTCTATAGCTGACTATCAGTTCGGACTTGGTGTTGGAGAGAGATCTATACCTGACTCAATATATTTGAGAATTTCGAAAGCGACTGGTAGGATTAGAGCTGTATTAGATGAGAGAGGCAGGATCTTGTTTACTATTAGAGCATACACTCACACACTGATACCGTCTATCTATGGTGCTCTACTTGTTCATAGAGCTACCAGGTATCCCAAGCTTAGATGTGTGGTAGCATCTGAAGTAGCTGGTGACCTCGTTGAACACAGGTCATCCGCTTTCTCGAGGCACGTTCTCTACATCGACGAGGGTCTAAGATCTGGTGACGAAGTCTTAGTAGTAGACGAGTTAGATAGACTTCTCTGCGTCGGCACTCTAAAGCTATCACCAACAGAGATCCTAGACTTTATTAGAGGTTCCGCTGTTAGAATAAGGGCGTGTCGAAGTGGTGAGAATGATTAAAATAGCGGTATCGGAGCAAGGTAAGAAAGTGTTGAGAGAAAAAAGAAGTTGGCTACTTATAGCAGGCTTCCCGGGATTCGGCTACGTCGGCACTATAGCAGTTAGATATATGGTGAAGAAACTCGAAGCAATTAAAATCGGGACCATATTCACTAGATACATGCCTGATTTCACAGCTATAGATGACTACGGTATAGTTACCCCCTTCGAACTATTCGCACACCCTGAGAGAGGCATAGTGTTCCTACTAAACAATGTAATACCTCACACCCCGGAGAGACAGGCTTTCGTAGAAGCTGTTGTTGATTGGTTTACCTCTATAGGTGGGAGTAGAGCAATCTTAGTTGGAGGACTAAACTCAAAGTTTAGAGTAGGTGATGAAGAACTCTCGTGGGCCTGTATAAACAACTGTGGTTGGGAACTTCCAGAACCTCCTCTATCGAAGGGACTCTACATAGTTGGTCCACTAGCTCTTCTAACTATGGCTTTAGAAATACGAAGCATTCCAACACTCATAGTTCTCCCGTACACAGACCCGAGCAAGTACGACCCGAAAGCAGCTTCTGTAGCTGTGGAGAGGATCGGTAGCTTACTGAATATCTCTATTGACGTAAGAGAACTTACTGAGCACTCGAAGCTAGTAGAAGAAGCTGAAGAAATGCTTAAAGAAGCTGTTAAAGAAGCTGAAAGTAAAGTTAAGATGTATATGTAATCTGTGGATATCTACGATACTAACTTTACGAGTAGTTTTGATTTAAACCTCTCGTATAACACGTAAGATATCGCTAATCTACCATACATATCTGTTATCTGGGTAAACCACACACCATAGATTCCGTAGAGCGGCTGCAGCAGTTGAGCTAGTGCTGCACGAAGTACGAGAACTGTGAATGAATTCACTACTAGAGGTACCCACGTACTACCCATACCTCTAATAACTCCGTATAGCGCTAGAGATCCTCCGAATCCTATTTCCGATATAGCTGCTAGAACTAGGTATACAGTAACTAATCCAGCTATATCTACGTCTTGAGTAAAGAAACCTCCAGCAATTGGTGACACTGCGATTAGTAGAGCTGTAGCTATAGCCATCCACGAGAGACCTATCTTCAGTGCTTCTCTCACCAGCTGATCTAGCTTCTCTACCTCGTTCGACCCAACTCTCTGACCTACTCTAGCTGAAGCAGCTATGTTCACAGCGAAAACAGGATTTATAAGTATACTCTCGATACTTAACCCTATGTTGTGTGCTGCTAGTGCTCTCACACCAGACCTGGCTACAGCGTTTATGTAGATATTCTGTCCGAGGCTACCGACTATTCTCTCTATAGATGCTGGAATACCGATAGCTAATACTTTTAGTAATACGCTGGAGAAGAGCTTAATACGTAATTTAAACGGCGGTTTAAAGAGTGCGTAGAGAGCTAGACCTACGTATTGAGATAGAGCAGAGGCTATACCCAATCCCTCAACTCCCATTCTAGGTAGGTAAAGATAGCCGAGTCCGAGTGATGGTATGAGTACAACGCTCGATATTCCAGTAGCTATTGAAGAATAAGCAGGTATCCACGGCATGTTTACCGCTCTATAGGAGGAGGCTAGAATAGAGCTCACCATTAGTGCTGGAACCGATAGAATTCTGAAACTTAGGTAAGTAGAGGCGATAGTGCTGACACCTGACTGACCTCCCGAGAGGACTTCTGTGTAGCTATGTATCCATATATTAGATGAAATAATTACAGCAGCAGATATTGTGATAGATGTTAGTAGTGACTCTCCTACAGCTCTCTCGATTAAGTCTCTCCTACCTGCTCCAAAAGCTTGAGAGCAGTATACGAGGAGTCCGACCATGAAGATAGACATAACAGCGTTCAATATGAAGAAGAGGTAAGACGCCAGACCGGTTCCAGCAACTACTTCAGTACCTATTCTAGAAGCTACTACCATACTCACTAAACTTATAACTGAGTCAGGTATCGAGCCTACAAGTATTGGTAGAGCTATACTTCCGATTTCCCCTCTAGTTCTTAACTTATGTCACCCAGCTAATCCCTACAGTAAACCATTAAAACCTGAGCTACTGTTAGAGACCTATACTTAAAAGCTATATCTTGTATCTAGCTTCTCGCAGTATTGTTCCACCCCGCAGATACCACCCGAGGTCGAACACCGATTTAGCTACTAGGTCTTTCTCTCTCAGTCTGTGAACTTCTCCGCAGCTCGATATAGTGGAAAGACCTATTGCGTAGACGTAGCCGTTCGGCCCCAATATAGACAGTACCTCACCGATCTCCACGGGTTCGTAGCACTCAGTAACAGATTCAGCTAGGATGTCTCTCCCGTACAGAACTACCTTAACTCCGGTCTCAGAAATTTTTACAGCTCTAACTGGGTGTTTGATGTACTTGTATATCTTATCTACTAGTATGTGGGATGGTATGAACTTCGGCTTACTAGACCTAAGTCTCCCAGCGTAGAGACCAGCGAGATACGGGTATCTACCACTCTCCACTATTTTCTCGATAGTACTCAGAAATTCGGCTTTAAGTAGATAGACTTCGTTAAGTGGTTTAACACAGTGTAGAGGTATGTACTCTTTGAGAGCCTCTAGTGCTCTAGAGCCGTAGAGTCTCGCTATGTGGTTTAAAGCTTCATCCTCACCTACAACACATTCTACACTTTTTCGAGCACACATATGAAGAATCCCTCGAAGCCGTGTCTATGAGGATAAGTTCTACCGCATAACTTAAGTTGCGCCGGTAGTTCAATCCCGAAGTACTCTGTGACCCCCGGCTCGAGGTCTAACCCTACCGAGGGTTTTACTACTCTCACGTTATTCAACTTCTCTAATACTTCAGCTACTGTGAATTCATCTTCCTCTGGTGCTATAGAGCACGTTGAATACACTATTAAACCTCCGGGTACTGTAGAGTGTATAGCTGCTGTCAGTAGCTCTACCTGCCTCTTATGTGCTCTCACCAGGTCTTCGAATGAAGTCTTTGTCTTTCTCGTGGGGTCTATCTGAATTATTCCCTCACCAGTGCATGGCGCATCAAGTAGAGACTTAGTGAAGTGTTCACCAAAGATTCCCGGGATTTTTCTACTATCTATTCTTAGTGCGACCACGTTCTCCACACCCATTCTTTCGAGATTCGATCTAAGAGCTCTAAACCTCTCTCTACTGACATCCACAGCGACGATCACCCCTCTATTTCCCATTAGCTGAGCGAGATGTGTAGTTTTTCCTCCCGGTGCTGCAGCACTATCTAAGACTACATCTGATGGCTTAGGGAGTAGAGCTAGTGGTGAAATAAGTGAAGCCGCACCTCTATAGAGGTAGTAGCCGCCTAGTAGAAACTCGTGGGTAGCACCTAGTGGAATCCTCCCAGTTTTCGTAACTATATAGGAGAAGGATTCCCACGAAATCTTAGAGAACTCGTATCCGAGTTTCTCTAATCTCTCTAAAACCTCCCGAGAGTCTCTAAATCTTAGAGTATTTACTCTGATGGTTCTAGATAGAGGTTTTTCAAAAGCCTCTAGTAGTTCCTTCACATACTCCCAGCCGCCGAGGATTTCGTAGTATCTAGCTACCGCATAATCTAAGTATCCGTATCTTGAAGCTAGCTCTCTCGCGGTCGGGTTTATAGACTCCGAGATCTTTCTCCAGACGTCTCCTAGTAGAGCTGTATAGCTCACAACCACTTTAAATCCGCTAACTATAGTTTAATGCCTAGATTTAACCCCCAACTCTCACTATAATTTAATCATGTAGCTGAAACTACTACTGTGGTGGAAGACCTCTGCGTAGAGCTGAGTTCGAAGTTAAGGTAAGAATACCTGAAGCAAGATTAAGTGAGATTACTGGTAGATTAGCTAGTCTAGGTTTCTCCAGGAGTGGGGATGTCTACGAGGAAGACCACTACTTTGATTTGAGAGGGTGTCCCGGCTATAGAGAGGGTGCTGTACTAAGATTTAGAAAAACTGAGAGTGATTCTGGAGCTGAATTTAAGCTAACTTATAAGAGTCCTATGCTACTGCGTGATGTAAAAGCTAGAGAAGAGTTTGAGACGGAATTGCGAGATGACAGTGTTTTAAAGATTCTCAAGATGCTCGGCTTGAGGGACATAGTTGTTAGAAAGAAGAGGTCCTACTTTACTGGAGTAGAGCTGAATCTGTCTGTAGATGTGGTTGAGTGTTTAGGTAGCTTCATAGAGTTTGAGGAAGTAAACCCGAAGTCCGCAGAAGACTTTCTAGCTAAAGTTAGGAGGGTATTACGCGATCTCGACCTCGACGGCAGTGAGTTGATTAGTGAGTCCTATCTCGAGCTTCTTCTCGCTAGTAGTTGTATATAGGGTCTCTCGGTTTATATGCTTCTTGATTACTGTGGTTAGGGAAGGTCTATGGTTTGGAATGACGTAGTTCGAGCAGTATATCCAGGTAGGTTCCAGCCTGTTCACCTAGGTCATGTAGAGGTTATTAAGTGGGCTCTCAGTGGAGTTGACGAGTTAATTATAGCTATTGGAACAGCTCAAGAATCTCACACAATAGTTAATCCATTTACTGCTGGTGAGAGAGTAGTGATGTTGAAGCTAGCTCTAGAGGAGTACGGCTTGAACCTCGGTAGAATTTACATAATACCAGTTCCAGATATATTGATGAACTCTGTCTGGCCTATCTACGTACAGCTCTATGTACCTAGATTTAAGTACGGAGTTGCGAGAAACCCTCTCGTAATTAGATTATTCAGGGAGGCTGGCTACGAGGTGCTCGTACCGCCCCCATACGAGAGGGGGAAGTATTCGTCAACTAAGATTAGAAGACTCATGGCTGCTGGTAATGAGAGCTGGAGGTCGTACGTACCTTCTTCAGTCGCGAAATTCATAGATGAGATCGGTGGTGTTGAGAGAATCAGAGAGGTTCTCGGCTCTGACTGAAGGCGGGAGTATGCTGGAGGTCGATGGGTCTTTCGGTGAGGGAGGGGGTCAGATACTTAGAACAGCTGTAGCTCTTTCAGCTATAGCTGGTATCGATATTAGAGTAGTTAATATAAGAGCTAAGAGACCTGAGCCGGGACTTAAGAAACAGCACTTAACCGGTATTTTAGCAGCTGCTAAAATATGTAACGCAGTAGTTGAAGGAGCTTCAGTCGGCTCTACTGAAGTAGTGTTTAAGCCCGGCTCTATTAGAGGGGGTAGGTATGAATTTGATGTAGGTACGGCCGGCTCTGTAACTCTAGTTCTCCAAACACTACTACCTATAGCGGCTTTTGCTGATTCTCCAGTGACGATCGAGGTGAGGGGAGGCACTGACGTCCCGTGGTCACCTCCTATAGACTACTTAAGATATGTCGTCAAACCCCATCTCGAGAGATTGGGCTACATATTTAGAGTAGAGTTGGTGAGGAGAGGGCACTACCCTAGAGGAGGTGGTGTAGTTAGAGTTACTGTAGATAAACCACCTAAGTCTTTCAAATCTGTGAATGTTGTGAGTGCTGGACCTCTCAAGAAAGTTGAAGGCATCTCACACTGTGTCAAACTTCCTAAGCACGTAGCTGAGAGACAGGCTAGAGCAGTAGTTGAAGAGTTAAGAAAGCACAGAGTCGGGGCTAGTGTAGACGTAGTTTTAGAGTGGTATGAACCTGAGAAAGACTACCACTTAGGACCTGGTTCCGGAGTTGTTCTGTGGGCTCAAACAGAGAATAGCGTTCTAGGTGCTGACTCTCTCGGTGAGAGAGGTAAGCCGGCTGAAGTTGTTGGTGCTGAAGCAGCTTCTAAGCTTCTCGAAGAGCTAGCTACTGGGATGGCTTACGATAGACATATGGCCGATATCTTAGTGCCGTATCTAGCTCTAGCGAGAGGTGTCAGTTTGATCGGTATCTCGAAACTAACTCTACACGTATACACAAACCTTTGGCTCGTGAAGCAAGTATTAAAGACTGACGTAGAGTACAGTGAGAACCTAGAGAAACCCGCGGTCGTAAAGATAGCTCCGAGACACCCTCTCTAACACACTCTCGAAACAGTTTTAAACTTAGCAGTGAATCACTGCAGGAAGGGCCCGTGGCCCAGCCAGGATAGGGTGCCGGCCTTCTAAGCCGGTGGTCCCGGGTTCAAATCCCGGCGGGCCCGCTGCACTACCGAGACGGCTCCTAATGTTGCTTGAGAGCGCACTCTAGCTGAGTTATTTACCTCTTTCAGTAGTAGCCTGGGGGGAGTCCATCAGTCAACCCATGTTTAAGTACGTAGAGTTAGAGCGGTTGGGAGAGCTCATAGCTGAGCTAGCCACACCACTGGGGACTGAATCCGTAGAAGTTAATGAGGCTGTAGGTAGGTTTCTAGCTGAAGACATAGTGTCCCCCAAGGACCTGCCGGAGTTCGATGTATCTCTAGTTGACGGATACGCTATCTCCGAGTGCGACAGTCTATTGTTTAAGCTCGTGAGTAAACCATCTCTGAATCTGTGTGAGACTAGCTACGTAGAGACGGGTCAGCCGGTCCCCGAGGGAGCTGTAGCAGTAGTTCCGGTAGAGTCAGCTAGAGTCTCCGGTGGCGGCATAGTTATTCCGAGGGTCTACGAGAGGGGCCACGAGATCGCTAGGAGGGGCTCCGACTTCTTGAGGGGAGACGTAGTCGGCAGTAGGGGTCAGCTAGTTACACCACCCCTAGCTAGGGCTCTACTCAGTCTAGGCGTGAAGAGGGTTAGAATTCATAGAAGACCGCGAATACTGGTAATCCCCACAGGTTCGGAGTTCGTAAACAGAGAGGGTAGGGTTGAGTCCAGCGGTCTACTGGTGAAAGCTATGTGTGAAGCTGTTGGAGGTGTTGTTAGTCTAGCTGAGCCGGTCGAAGACTCCGTCGAGACGATCTCGGGAGTACTTAGAGGTGGTGTCGAGCGATACGACGTAGTAGTGACCATCGGGGGAGTCTCCCTCGGGAGGAGGGACCTCACCGTGAGTGCCGCAATCTCACTACCCGGTGGCGCACTCCTAGTTAGAGGAGTGGCCGTGCAGCCCGGTAGAGCCACCTCCCTAGCCAGGATTAGAGGTAAGCCGGTGGTACTCCTCCCAGGCCTCCCCCAGTCCACTATATCGGGCACCGTATTCCTCCTGCAGCCCCTAATAAAGCGCCTCCAGGGCTCCAGCCCGAGGGCTCACTACCCCATAGGGCTGTACAGGCTGACATCGGACTACGAGTACAGGGGTAGGTTCTCCAGCTTCACACGGGTGAGGTTCGTGAGAATCACCGACGAGGAGAAGCTGGAGGTGGAGTTAGTGGAGACACCCTCCTACAGTATAAAAACCGTTTTGAGCTCCCGGGGCTTCGCGATTCTCGCGAAGGGGGTTACGAGCCTGACTAGAGGTAGTTACATCACCGTATACAGGGCCTTGGGGCTATTCTCGGAGGGACTGTAGCTAGATCGCCTCTAGCTCTTCCCAAGCTTCTCGCCGACCGAGCTGACTCTACGCTCTAGGGACACCTCCTTATCGAACCTGAAGTCCACCGTCACATCCACTAGAACCCTGGAGACCCCCAAGAACCTCAACCTAGCAACCACCTCCTCAACAACCTCCGCAAGCTCCAATAGGCTGCTCAACTCCACGTCAGTGCTGAAGGGGGTCACGACGTGCTTCACATTCCTCCGCTCCAGGACTCTGACAGCCTCGGCAACGTAGGAACTAATACTTGTCGAGGATGTTCCCACGGGGATTACTCTAAGAGATGCCAGTATCTTCATAAGACGTCCCACCGCTCTACACACTCGAGAATATATAACTGCTTAATATAGCATCACAGATCTTCAAGCATTAACCCGCACGGTCTCAGTGGCGATGCTCGAGCTCAAGACAGTGAGTATATCGCTAAGCGAATCACTTAGGGAATTATCTCGAGTTTCGAGAAGATATCCCTACACTAGTGAGTGGCTCGGCGGCAGTGAGCGCGCTGGCTTTCCTAACTTTTATGGTCGACTCTATCTATACTGGGTGTCCGACCTGATCTATATTTCATTAATTTCGCACTACGAGCTTCGGAATCCGAGACACTACTTTGACAACTTAGCTGACGTAGATCGCGGCGACAGTGAGGTCTGTGGTAATGGCTATGAAGGTTTCCGGTATGCTGCTAACAGTTAAGTACCTAGGCATGTACGTCGGCCTCAGGGAAATCCTTAGGAGGCTCTCCGGCGTAAGCTACAAGCTCCTCTGCGTCAAAGTCTCGTCATCTACGGAGTTCAGGCTGCTGAGGAGGCTCGTCGCGGAGAGCTCCTCAGGTAGGCTGAAGATTAGATGTGAAGACGACTGGCTAGAGGTATCAGCTCCGTTCGGTTCCTTCGCCGTTAAGCACTCGGACCTCAACCTCCTATCAGTTGTGACAGAATCCTTGGAGGAGATGTACCTACCGAGAGACGGCGCCCCTAAAGACGTCGTCGTGGATGTCGGTTCCTTCATAGGCGATACGGCACTAATGTTCGCGTGGTACGGAGCTCGCAGAGTGTACGCGCTAGAGCCAGTTCCGGAGCACTTCAACTACATGGTGCAGAACCTCAAGAGGAACGAGCACGGCTCGAGGGTAGTTCCGATCATGGCGGGGGTTTGGATCAGGAGCGGGGAACTAGAGATCTCGTACTGCGGTATCGGGAGCGGACTATGCGAGAGTGATAGGAAGGTCAGAATCAAGGTGATGAAGCTCGGAGACGTACTCAGGCGCGTAGTAAGCGCAGAGGGGAAGGTAGACCTCATGAAGATGGATTGCGAGGGCTGTGAGGCAGCTATCCTAATCGAACCCTGCGAGGTCCTGAGGATGTGCCCGGAGTACGTAATTGAAGTACACGGCCCACCGCTAGCTATAATCGACAAGATGATGGGCTGCGGCTTTCGGCATGAGTTAGTCCGCAAAGTCAGTGACATAATAACTGTATACAGGTTCTCCTTGAATGAAATTTAGTTCGTAGTGTAGTTATCGATCTTTTTATGATAGTCTATAGTTTAAGTAAGTCTTCATCTAAGTAGTTTCATGCCGTAGACTCAAGAACTTCATCTAAATTCTAGCTGAAGCATTTCTAAAACTCTAATCTTTTGTAGATTTTACATAAAGTTTTGCCGCGCAATAGGAGTAGTACTACATTCTTCCGGGCTGGAGGACTCTATAGTATTACCTATCTTTCTCGATGGCAGAACCTATCGAACTTCTAATTATAGCCGTCGCCGGCTAGACCCGCATCGCTCCGCATCTACTGGCTGTGAGTTCCTCATATAGTTTTCTCGATGGTTAAGAATTTCTCGACGAATTTTTCGAACGCCAGGTCTCTTACTCTTTCTAGGGATTTTTTAGAATATCTTCTCCAGAGTTTCTCATCACTTAACAGCTTCGCGATTGCATCTACCGCTTCGTCTTCACATCCATATCCGAGCCCGAATAAGCCTTTGGATACGAGGTCACTCCAGGTGCCGCCCGATTTATGGACCACGACGGGGAGACCTCTAGCCATGGCCTCAGCGGCGGCTACTCCCCAGTGCTCGTTGATAGTTGCGTGTAGAAAAACCTTGGATGCGTCCATAATTCCGTTTATTGCCTCTCTAGGAGCATCTGAAACTAGGTGAATACTAACACCTGGTCTTAGATCTCTAGAGACCTTGAGACCTAGTTTTCTCGATAGCGATTCGATCTTGTTTAAGTAGCTCGCACTCGCTCTAGTTCTTGCGCTGCCAACTATATATACTTCCACTCCTTTAACCTCCCTAATTAACTTAGGTATAACTCTCTCTACTACCCAGTGATACCTCTTCTCCTCCGAGAACCTACCTAGCAGTACGACCGCGCTGCTTCTAAGATTGAAATCGACTGGCTCATAAACTATCTGAGTGCTGGGTGCTATAGGTGGATTCAGAACCAGGGGGTTTTCCCATACAACTTTTTAACTACCTCTGCTGTCCACCTACTATTCGCTAGAACTGCTGAAGCTACTTCAAATGGATTCTCTCTGACATATCTTGGGAGTAGCTTAGTGTATAACCACCAATAGACTCTCATAATCGGTGAGCTGTATCTTTCAAGTATGTAAGGGTCCTCGCCGTAGTACAGTCCGCTACCTCTAAACCTAGGCTCTATAGATACTTCAATTGGGAAGTGTATGTACTCTATGAGCTTAACTCGCTCTTTAATGCGCTTTCCGGCGGGCCTGTAGGTAGCTATATCTACGAAAACTAGCTCTGGGGAGTATCTCTCAACGGCCTTTTCTACGAGAATAGGCATCAATAGTCTGAGGTATATACCAAACATAGCTAATCTAAAGTTAAACAACGAGAATACATTGTACCTACTTAGATCTATTCCAAACCACTCAGAGTACTTATCGCTACTAAACTTAGCGACAGAAGCCAAGATCGGTCTATATCCAGCTACATCTAGAACTCGGGCAGCGGCCGCACAAATCAGTTGACCGCCGCCCGGCTGATCCCAGAAGTGATGGGCTACTACTGAGTAATTTGTCAATGTCGCTCACATCCCTATAGCTAGTGAAAGCGATCTTAAAAGCGTTCCTTCAAAATTTACTGGGCATCAATGTTCCACCTCGACGCATCTAAACTCGCGTTAGAATGCGATCCTCTATAAGCATATGCACATATTAATAAAATAGTTCTTCAGATCATGGCTCATACAAACTAAGATATTTGTTTACCGGATACTTAAAAGATAGTGCTGAAGTCGAGCTATCGCCATCTTAGCGAAAACATAGAAACAGCCCAACACATCTAAACTTTAATATTGAATGTCATAATTATCAGGGCAGCTGAAGTGAGAACTATCGAAGTAGTAAGTTTAAGTCCAGGTGCTGGAGGTGCGCATAGAGCTTCTCAAGTTATTCGATATAGAGGTTTTCTAGGAATCGAATGTTACTCTGTAGTTCTCGACGCCAGCGTTCGTGATGAGACTGCTACGTATTCATATTCGATGTGCCCACCTATAGGTTACGCTCAATTTGCACTGCCCGTACGGAGATTCGCGTCTATCTATAGAAGATGGGTCTCTCTCATAACCCCAATAAATACCCTTCTTCACCATAGTGACCGGTTCAACATAGACGTTGTAGTTGGGCATCACGAGACTTTAGAGTGCATTAAGGCTACCATAAAGATTTCCGACCGCTTGAATTCTAAGAAGGTCCTGACCTTACAGCTTCCCCTATACTATGGCAACTCCACCAGGAAGAGAAGAATAGAGGATGCGTACAGACTCTACCTAGATATGATTAGGAGCTGCGGTGATAACACATCATACTTGACTCGCCTAGCAGCGAGAAGGCTGGATTCAACCACTGAGTGGCTCTACGTTAAAACGATCCAGCGCTTGATCGATCGCTTCGACCTCGTTATATCCGTTTCGAAGGCTATTGAGATGGATATGGGCGTTACTAGTAAAAACATCGTGACTCTAAGGAACGGAATAGGTTTTGAAGAGGCCGAATTAAACTTTCTCAAGAAGCTTAGAACCGAGATTAGAGGCTCTGCTGATACTAAAAAACCGTGCGCGATTTACTCATCACGCCGCGATGTATCTAAGGGCATTATTGAAGCACTAGTAGCTACTAGACTTATTCGAAGAAACATACCTAACTTTAAGCTGATCATAACAGGTCGAAGTGCTGGCTGGTACGTGGACGCTATCGTAAGTAAGCTCATTGAGCGTCTCGATATAAAGAAAAACGTGTGGTTAGCCGGGTTCCTACCTAGAACTGAGGTCCTTAAGTTGAGGAAGAGCTCTAGGGTCTTGATATATCCGAGTCACGTAGACGCCTACCCATACACGGTCGCGGAGACTCTTACTATGGGTATTCCCGTAGTCGCCTACAGAATCCCGGCTCTAACTATAAACTACGGAGATATCGAAGGTCTATTTCTAGTTGACGAAGGCGACGTAGAGGGCTTAGCTCAGAAAGTAGTGGAAGTTCTCGAGAAAGGGCAGGTCGACGTAGGACTACCGAGAATTCCCACCGTTCGCGACGTAGTCACTGAAGAAGTAGCACTACTAAGACGCTTAGTCAGAGAGTAGTAGTTCAGCCCATCCAGACCTCTTCTCCAGCAGATCAATCTATCTTCAGAAAATCAAATACTTAACTTCGATGCTACTATAACGATGTAAACCTAGCACTACTCCCCCAGTACCTTGAGATTAGATGCATGCGTCTATTATATTATTAAGAGTGCTGGGTAACTCCCTGTAGCTGCCGATCATAACGAAGTCTACTCCTAGAGACCTGGCTGATTCCTCGTCGTGTTGGGTATCTCCTACGAAGACCACCTTCTTTCCCCCGGCTAGTGCCTTAGCCTGCTTCAGCTGCTCCAACCTGAATGGAGTGGAGTCTCGTGTAATTACTGCTTTAGCTAGGTTCGCTAGTCCGAGTTTCGATAGCACTAGCTCAGTGCTTCTACTACTGCGAGCTGTAACGAATATTACTTCAAAACCTAGAGATAGAAGCTTCTTCACGTAGTCGACGTTTTCGGCTACAGCACTAATATCCAGTTTTTCGATTGACTGAATCTCTACCTCTTCTATTACATTCCAGGCTCTCGCTTTAAGCTCCTCACTTATAGCTAGTCTAGCTAGACTCTCACCGAGTGGTTTGAGGGGGTGATCTACACTAAGAATAGCTCTTACTCTAGCTCTAAGTTCGTCGAAGTCCACGAGCATCGGGATCAGCGTTCCATCTATATCTAGAGCAACCACACACTCTATAGATATATCCCTACGTAGTTACCGAAGGCGTATTTTTAGTTTATATTTAAGTACTTCAGTAGACATGGATCTACATCTAAATAATTCCAGCAATCTGCTATATGCTAACTTCTAGCTTCACACAGTTTCTTAAGCTTCTCTAAGGCTATGCCGAGGTAGGCTCTTGCGAGAAGGTTTTCTGGTTCTGCCGATATCTCTATCTCTCCATCTACAGATGCTACCTTCAGAGGGTCTTCAGACGTAATTCTACATCCACCATGTTTTCTCACGACTTCAAACATCTTCGAGAAGTCCTCAATATCTAATATCTCACCGCACGCTGCTTCAGTTAATGTAGTAATCGAGATCTTTATTGAAGCTCCGTAGTACTCTATGTGCTTATCTAAGCACTTCATTCAATCCCAGATTAAGAACTAGGTGTCACTCTAATATGTGTAGCTAGCTAACTACTATGTAATTACTGCTGCGGAGATTATTGCTGGAACTATCAATCAGTAGGTATCAGAAGCCTACTATTCAAACAGTAAGTTACTGAAGTTGCGGCATAGTCTGAGAGCTCACCTGCTATACTTCTTTTCCTTCATTAGCTCCAGCATTCTCCTACCTTTTTCAGTTAGAACTAGCATACCCCCCGATATCTGAACCATCTCACTCTCGATTAAGGTATTTACAGCATCTCCGAGAACAGATTCGTAGTCTAGTAGTTCTTGCTTAATGTTTTCCAGCGGTACCGCTTCAGTTTTATCGAGTATTGAGACTATCTTAGTAGTTACTTTATCTACAGCAGCCGGCTTAGCTACCACTGGTTCTTCTTCTGGTACTACATCAGGTATCTGTCTCACCTCAATTGTTGTTCCTACAGATCTCGTGCGTGTTAGTATTGCTGTAGCAATTATAGCTAGAGCTACTGCTATTAAAAGCTGTAGAAGCCCGACTAGTTGACTCTGAGAGAACTCGGGAAGTACTTGAAGTAGGATCATGCTACCTCCTTCTTCTTAAAAATACTGTAACTGCTCCAGCAATAGCTGTTAACGCTATTGCCGCATACATGAGCTCTCTAGACAGTATCTCCCCCCGACTAACTGTTAAGTAGACTGTGTTGCTAACTAGCGCTATATCAGGTATTTCAACTCTTACTGAGTAAGTCCCCTCAGATTCAGGTGCTTTAAAACTTATCTGAATCTCACTTCTACCGTGTGCGACTTCATAAGCCACCGGCAGCCACTTATCTCCAGATAGCAGTAGAGCTACTAACTGCTTTGGAGTTAGTGGTTGCGGCGTTATGCTAACTCTAAGAAGCACTGTCTCTAGAGGTTTAACATTTTTAGTTAGTAACTCTATATTTACAGACTTCACGATCTCTATTACATTTAGCTGAACATCGCTATATACATTGCTGTCTTTTAAAGACACTCTCAGAATATATCTACCTACAGTAGTTGGAGCACGAAGAGTTACAGTAGACTTACCTGATGCATCTGTTATAATTTCTTCAGAAGAAAGCTCCGCACCATTTCTTAAGGTAGCTAGTCTAACTCGGTAGACCTGTCCCGGGGTCGCAGATATTGAAATAGTGTAGGTCTGACCTACTTCAACCGTTACAGACTGTGGTGAAACAGAGATCGATGGCTTTATCACTGTAACATTACTTTGAGAACAGAGTGTATAGCTTAAAACTCGCACGCAAGCTCGTAGCTGCATAACTTCGTCTACTGCTGAAGTAATTACTTCAGCTCTCCCTTCAGAGAAGGTTAGTGTTATATTATCGAGTACTCTGTTTCTTCCTCTAACTTCGAGAAACCCGTAGACATCAACTATAGTGTTTACTGCTTTTACAACTGCTTTAAATTGCTCACCGTATATGACTCTCTCAGGATGTTCTATTAATATCTGTGGTAGTGTCACTACTACTAGTTCTTTGGGGAGACTTTCTACGACTCTGTACTTCGAGATAGCTATGGCTTTAACGAGGTACCTACCCGCTGGAAAGTCTATAGTTAAGTTTACTACACCATATCCTTCACAAACTTCTAGGTCTCCGAGTTCAACCCAACTTAGTGTGGAAATACTTCTATAAGCTATTTTTACGAGTAGACACACCGCTAGCTGCGGTCTTATTCTAACACCTACTGGAAGACTAGACCCAGAGATAATGTAGTTGTTTCTAAGGTCTAAACTAATGTCTGTAACCATGTCGAGAACTCTATCGTGCGAGAAGACAGTGAGGGCAATAGATCTACTGACTGCTTCAGCCCTACCTCCAACTAGTGAAAGCGGTACTCTAACTCTAAGTGTTTTAACTACATACTCCCGCCATATCGGGACTTCTCCAGCTTTTAGTTGAAAGCGGAATGTGCCTTTGCTAATAGGTGTCACTCCTATAGATACCCAAGTTGTTCCAGTATATTCTTCCAGTATAGCTACACCATCTAGCTTAGGCTCTACTCTACCCGATATAGCTACACTACTACCTTCTACTACTAGAGACTTCTCAATACTTACGAACACCTCGTACTGCCTTAAAATCTCCAGTATACCTGCTGACGAAGCCTCTCTCTGAATACCACCAGGTAGTGTATATACTACAGCTACTCTAACAAAGTAGACACCTACATTAAACAGTTGGAAGACAGAGAATTCGTAGCTCGAAGACTCTCCGGGAGACATCCGCATTAGAGGCTTCTCACCTATGAGTGTTGAGTTTAGATATATTCTCACAACTCCTCCGAGAACTACGTCTTTACCGGTATTGCTAACGATCGCAGTGAAGTTTATTCTAGCTAGAGTATCTGTACATGAGTAGTAGTCTTCGGTGTTGTTGATTGAAACTCTTATTCCTATGTCTGGACTCTGAGGCAGTATTACTATTGGTATACTGAATACGTAAGTATATTGTCTGCCCAATATATATCCTTCTATAGTTATCGTGAGGTTCTCCGTGGTTGGGAAGGTGTGAGTTCTCGGAAATGTGAGTGGGGAGACTATAAGGCTGATTCTATCGGAGATACTCCTATTACTTACATCGATAGACCCCAAATATCTCGATACAAGTTCTCGCTGACCAATAGCCAGTCTAGCAATGAGAGTAATCTCGAACTCCCTACTCGATGTGTAGCTAGTAAGTTTAACTGAGATCTCTACTTCTTCCAGCTTACCGATATACCAAGGCATTTCAGAGTAAGCAACTACATCAAGTATCCATATGCTGTCTCCATCTCGCCATACTACCGCTCTTCTCGAGTATGTTGGTGGGTAGCTGATATCTGAAGACTCAGTTACTGATATAGAGAAAATTGAGCAAATAGCTAGCGTGAGTATGGCTATACACTGTATTGCCCTCAACTACTCATACCCTAGTAGTGCTACGAAATCAATACTTTAAAATACACTAGACATCTAAAAGTAAGTTCTCCCAATCTTGTTTAGGTAGGTACAGTAATTGGGACTAGTAGTTCTCCAAAGAGTGCTGAGACGAGTAGTCTCACAACTATTGAAGAACCACTAGTTATTGCTAACATTAGTGATAGAGGTATCCAGAATGTTTCAATCATGCCTCCTCTAGCTATCTTAACTGCTATAGCGTTAACTACTGCTAGAAACACTAAGTACAGTATAGTTATGTTAGTTATGAGTGTTAGCTCTTCAGGTGATAGAAATAGAAACGGCAACTCTGTAACCGCCATCTCTATCCCTACGGCTAGCTGCTGAATAAAGCTAGAGAAAGCTCTCAAGATCTCGACAACGGTTAGAGAGATTACTGATGCGAGAGCTTGAACTACGTATGTTGTAGCTTCAAATGTTCTCGCAGTTCTCTCTCTAAGATTTCTCAAATCCATTATCCTCGTAATTGTTTCACTGAGAGTTATACCGACCTCTCTGAGATTTCCTCCACTATCAACAGCATCTACAACAACGTTAGTAGATCTAGCTATTAAATCACTCCAGGTATCGTAAATAAAGTGCCTCCACACTACTCTAGGGTCTATACCATTGCTCAGTTTAGCGTATGAAACAGCTATGTGTTTAGTTAGAGGACCGAAATCTGTTGCTAAGAGAGAGTGAAGAGCTTTCGCGTAGTTTGGAATAACTGAGTACGTAAGTCCAAAACCTCTTATATAGACTGAGTAGAAGCTCTCAATTCTCTTTAACCTACTCTCTATTCTAGTTGCTACTAGACCTGGAATAGTGAGTAGAGAGCCGGCGGCTAGAAGTACGTATTCTAACTGGTTAGTTAGGTAAAATACTGTGAGACTAGCTGCTAGCGAGATTGCTGTAGATAGTGCAGTAGATAGGTTGTAGACTCTGAAGAGGTGTCTAGGTTTCGGCTTTAACTGTGGTGTCAACCTCTCCTTCGGTAGTAGCAGATAGAGAACAGCAGTGAAGAAAGCAACAGCTAGAGCAGAGCCGATGATAGATAAAACGTACGGCTGAAGAGACCCACCGGTAAATAGCATAAGTATAGCCATAACTGTAATTATAAAAGCTGTAGAACTAGTAAGTGTTGTGTGAAGTCCTAAAGTAATTCTCATTATATCGATAGATCTAAAGTAACTTGACTGATAGCCTCTCCTCATAGCAGAGAGTTCTACATTTAGAAACCTGCTGGGGTCTTCTCCAGTTCTTAAAACTTCACTTAATCTCAGAAGAAAGTCTCCGAAAACTCTATTTCTAACGTCTCGAGAAGCTACGAGTCTAATAGCTCTTATAAATCCATACCCCCAGTCTACAGCTAGTGAAGAAATTTTTCGAAGAACTCTATCATATTCTCCGTAGCTTCCAGCTAAGCAGTTAAGTTCGAAGAGTCTCTTCCTAGGAGGTCTACCAGTAGATACAGCATACATGTGGTGTAGCAGAAAGAGTAGAGGTAGGTCTATACTAGAGTACTTAACTCTCCGTCTTAGAGCAGGTAGTAAACCTCTAACCAACCCTACTGATACCGGTATTAGTGTGAGGGGGAGTAGTTCTAGCTGTCTAAAGAAAGCTAGTAGAGCTACTGTGAAAACCACAGAAGCCAGAAATACTCTATCTCTCAGCAAACTCACTTCAGCAACTCACCCGACTTAAGCTTAAGTAGGCACTCTTCGAGAGCTTCAACAACGACATAAGGAGTGTCTTCTTTAGAAGAAGCTTTTGCTTTTGAGTCAATCAAGCTGTAGATCCGTGTAATTACTTTGAAAACATCGTAGTAGTTAGTTACTTTCTTAGCTGCTAGCTCCCGAAGGATCTTCGCTCTCAACCCGAGCTCGTCGTATATTATACTCATATTTCTTCTTGAAATACCTCTTACCGTAGCCACCTTCTCTTCCAGTAGATAGCTAGTCCCCCTACCTCTAAACGTAAACCTATCTTTAACCGGGTCCCACGTGTATATAGGTATGTAGATAGTAGTATCAGACCTAGGGTCGTAGCCGACGAGTTCGTTCACACTGATGACTCTCCTCAACATAATGCCTTCTCTATATACAGCACTTTGAATTAGAACGAAGTTTAAGTTGTCTAGATGTGTCTTAGGTACGTTTATAGGGGTTGACGTAAGTCTCTGAACTAATCTCTCAACACTTGCTGCGTGAAAAGTTGAGAGCACTGGGTGGCCTGTCTGCATTGCTTGAAAAGCTACATTGCCTTCAGCCCCTCTGATCTCACCTACGATTATGTAGTTCGGTCTCTGTCTTAGAGCTGCCTTCAGGAGGTCGAATAGTGTTACACTTGTCTCAATGCTTCCAGTATCTCGAGTTAGCTCTCTCAGCCAGTTTTCGTGGGGAACCTGAATTTCTGCTGTATCTTCAATTGAAACTATCTTTGCTACAGGTCTTATAAACGCTACTATAGCGTTGAGTGTTGTTGTCTTACCACTCGCTGTCTCACCCGAGATAAAGCCGCTCATTCCTTCAAGAAGAAGCATCCATAGATAAGCAGCTACATACTCATCCATAGTTCCCAGGTTGACTAAGTCGATGACGCTCATAGGGACCTTACTGAACTTTCTTATAGTGAAGCTACTTCCCTTCAAGCTGACGTCACTTCCGAACACTATGTTTATTCTACTGCCGTCTGGTAGAGTCGCATCTACGATTGGTCGTGCGTGACTTACGGGCTTACCTATCTTCTCACTTAACTCTAAAACGAATCTACTGAGGTCTTCTTCTGTTGGAAAGTAGATATTAGTTTCTAGCGGGCCGAAGACTTTGTGGACTATGTATACATATCCAACTCCATTGCAGTATATATCTTCAATATATCTATCTTTTAGAAGAGGGTCGAGAATACCTAAACCAACTTTATCTCTATTTAAGTGGTATAGAAGATTGTTGAAGTCCCCGGAGTAGACGGGGATCCTATTGAGCTTACTGACTTTAGGAAGTAGAGTGCTGTAGTTAACTGGTGTGTTAGTTAGCTCCACTACTCTCTGTAGAGCTCTCAAGAGAATATTTCTTCTCTCACTTATAGATTCAGCTCTATCTTTTTCCGTGAGTACTGAAGCTATTTTTTCTTCAACTAGCTTAACTAGTTCTTGAGGAGGTCTGGAAGGCTCGATAATCACATACTTTCTGAAGCCGCTGGAGCTTCCTAGAGGAGGTGTGTAGATATGTATAAACACTCCTTCATCGACTTGATATAGTGCGTTGATTTTTACAGCTTTCTTGAGGAGTGAGGAGATATCCTGGCCTAAGTACTCCGGTGAACCTAAGCTCTTGGAGACCTGGGTCAGGTATTTAGCTAGATAAGGATATTTCACGAGAAGCTTAGACATCTCACCGGCTTGAGCTGCTGCACTCTTATTCTCAGTAGACCTAGGCGGGGGCAGTTTAAGCACCTTAAGCTTTTGCTAGAGCGAGCGGCACTACCTTAAGACCGAAAGCTGGATCGACATCGAAAGCTATTGAAGACTCAGCTAGAGTTGGAGCACCACGTATCTTTACAACATTAATTACTTTAACAACTCTCCCACCAATTTCGCCGATCGTTAGCTTAAAGTAGACATCCGATACTGCTGTAAGTTCTTTAACTACTCTATCTGAAACTATGGTTGGATGGAGAGTCATAATGAAGGTAGTTCCCTTCTTAACTATGTTTCTTACATCACTGAGTAAGCTATGTATATCGGAGTCACCAACGTAGTGTAGTAGTAAACTAGCTGAATCTACTATGATTACTCCATAACTCTCAGATCTCTCTTTCAAGTACTCCACGAATCTCTCAATGAGGGGTTTAACTCTGTTTTTACTCCATCTAGCGTTTTCAATTAGTGCGGGCACGATGCTTAGATAGCCTTTTAGAAACGGCTGAGTTAAGTCTATACTTATATTCTTTGCGTGCTCTAAGAACTGTTTTACAGTGCTCTCAGTTGTTACATACATTACGCGCATATTGCTGATGAGGAACCCTCTAGCCAGCTGGCAGCTGAGCACGGTCTTGCCGGTGCCGTTATCTCCCTCGATAACGAGTAGAGAGGGTATCGGAATCCCTCCACCGAGTCTTACATCGAGTTCTTCACTACCTGATGTAACAGTAGTTAGCTTAGAGCTAGCTGAGTGTGTAGACATACTCAGCTCTCACCCCATACCTACCTACGAATACGATAACTACCGGCTTAGAGATTTCTGGTAGTGGGTCTAGACACATCTTAATAATAGCTTTCGCACCAGGTTTTAACTCTGCGGCAGAGGGGTTCTCTAGGTGTCTGTAGCTTCCTACTGTGACTTCCTCAATCAGCCATGAGATACCGTGTTGAAGTATCTTAACCAGTCTCTCTCCGGTAGTAGCTGTGTAGTCTACTAAGATAGTTGTCTGTCCGTCGACTACGAGTGATGACGGACCTCTATTAGCTAGACTCACTAGTAGGCAGTTATTGCTGTATGTTACTGACTCAATTAAGACAACTGCTTTCGATATCTCGAGATCTTGTTTTCTCATTTCGTAGAGTCTAGCCAGTGTGTTAGAGTACTGCATTAAGACACTTCCAAAAACCGCTACTAGAATGATTGCCACTAGAAAAAATACCGATGAAGCTATAACTGACGCTACCGCCGTAGACACCACCTAGCTCGAGACGAACTCTACTTCGAGAGCTGTACCTCTAGCTGTAACCAGCTTGAAGTACTGTGGAGCTCTAACTATAGATGAGTTAAATAAGTAGATAGCTACTAACTCACCCGGCTCTATGACCCCGTTGCTAGTGCCTAACTCCTCGTATTTCCAGCAGCTACATCCAGCTGAAGCATCTCTAGCTAGCCTGTAGTAGAGAGCTTGAGATGTATCTCCAAAGAAGACTGTGAACTGGTCTACGGGGTAGATAGGGTATCTACCTACGTTTTTTACGTATATAGTAAAGCACTTCATAGAGTCATCATAGTAGGAGTAGACGTAGCTTAATCTCTCAGAAAAACTCTGAATTACATCTGCGGATACCCCAGCTAATCTACTCTGGAGAATTGAAACTCTAGAGAGAACTGTGGAGGCGAGTGCGGCTGCTAGAGAGACACCTACAATTATGAGTAGTGCTTCAGCAATAACGTTAGATATACCTCTCTTAACCAAGATTACCACGCTTAATCATTTCCTTAAGCACTACCGCAGCGAGAGACTGGTCCTCTATATTAAGTGCTTGAGTTAGAGCATACAGATATGGAAGCTGTTTTTCAATACTGATACCCTTATTCTTCAATATGTACACAAGCTCAACTATCTCTAGGAGAGAAGAACTAACAGACTCACTTATAAGACCTGCTTTAGTGTAACTCGAGAGTAGAGTTCGGACAGTCTCCTTATCTATTTCGTTAAGCATACTATCGATAACTCTAAGCATGTTTACAAATGTACTAGGCGCTATTTTAAGACTACCGTTCATTTTTGCTTTACCGTTACGATGGTTTCCATTACCGCTTTCACTATTTCTCAAAGCATTAAATGGTGAGGAAATCTCAGCGATAGCTTCTTTGAATTCTAGTACAGCACTTTTTAATCCCTCGCTAACTACATTAATTTCATCTCTAACTCTCTTTATTTCTTCTTCTAGCTGAGAAATTCTAGCTAGAACTTCTTCAGGAATCTCAACTTTAACTGTCTGCTGCTTAACTCCTACTTCAGGTGCTGGAGTAGCTGGAGTCGAACCCGCCTCAGCCGGCTGGGTAGCTTCCTTAGTTTCTGAGGTAGCTACTTCAACACCTAGGTCGGTGCTAACTGCTTCCTCTACTGAATTAGAAGAAACCCGAGTAGCAGACTCTGGTGTGGATATCCGGCTTAGGATGGGGTGGACGAGTGTGCGGCATATAGGGCAATCACATACCCACCTCACTAATCCAATACCCAACAATATTGGGGATAGAACAATATATAATCGCATAGCAACACTGATAGCTTCAGCTACTCAGTAACGTATAGAGGTGGTACTCTACAGCTACCTCTAGATAGATCTATCGATATATCTATCCGGCAGTCCTTCTCAGACTTCTTACACCAGCTATAGCAATGTGAACACCAATGAACATGAGTATGAAGCCCACAACTATATAGGAAAGCCTTATCTCGAAGCTTTCTGCGAGTAATCCGGTATTACCTCCCCAAGAGAGGAGGAAACCTGTAGCTGCTAGTACTAACCCCAGTAGTACGTATATAGCTATAACTAGCCCAGCTCTCCTACTCACCTAGCTGCCACCACTATTCTACCACTACCTACTAATTCTGTAGGTAGCTTCGCAGAAGTCTCTAGAGTAACTCCCTCACCCACTAACTTAATTGTTACTTCAGACCCCCCTCTACATAAATTAAGAGGTAGAACTAAGATTACACCATCTAGACTATCGGTAGTAACTCTATATGCTACAACCTTCTTAAGGTTCTTCAAGATCTCGAGTATCGGTATAGAGTAGACTCTACCTGAGTCGTAAACCGTGATGATAGGTCTAGCACTAGTTGATGCAGCTAACACTAAGTCCAGATGTTCTAGAGGTATAGAAGAACCTCTAGCTACAGATGCCGCAGCATCTCTATCTAACCATAGCTCTACGTTTCTCTTAAATCCCTGCACGAATTTAAGTAGATAGGAGTCGTCGAGGTAACTATCGAAATCATCATCTACTACTACACTGAGCTTACCGTCAGGGTCGATAAACACCACCAGATCTACAGGCCCTAAACCATCTACATTAGCTACACCAGATGCTAGTGACGTCACTAGAGACCCTCTAGCAGAGACAGCTTCCTGAGATATTTCGCTGTCTAGAAAACTCGCAGTAAATTCAACACCGTCTACCACTACAGCTACTCCAGATAATTTAGACTTCTTTAAATCCTGAGGAAGGGAAATATAGAGCCTCCACACATATCCCTCACTGAAGTATACAGTTATAGATCCACTAAACCTACTGATACTCGTAGAATCTCTTCTATAGCTAGATGTGAGAGAATAGAATATGGTTCCGTAAATACTTAAAGTGAGAATAAAGGCTAGTAGAACTATGAGACCCTCCCTACTTAGGAGGGCTCTACGCAGAGACCTATAAAGGAAAAACCTATTCAACTTTGTTCCCTGGTGTTTGTTTGTTTTTGGTTTATTAGCCTATGTCTAGGTCTACGTATGCGC
>JAOAKA010000004.1 GCA_026413885.1 Sulfolobales archaeon | reverse complement strand
TCACCGAGTTCGTATACCGTAGGCAGTAAGCTCTCTCTAAGCACTAGAGGTATGTTCCCAACAACTGTAAATGTAGGTTCAACACTGACTTCAGTGAGTTTTCCCGGGGGAATTCTTCTTAAACCATCTACATCTGACTCATACCTAATGTCAGCACCAGTAATCTCTAATCTCTCGAGAGCCGGACTATAGAAGTAGTGGAAGTAGGCGTTTACTCCAATTAGGTACTCCTGAATTATCACCTTACTGAAATCATCTACTAAACCTCTACTCCTCAGCTTCTCCAACTTCTCAATTACCTCCCGTCGTGAACTCGCCAAGAAGTAACCGCGGCCGCCCTTAGCCCCGGGGAGCTTTACGATAACTAATCTATCTATCTCACCGCTGAGCGAGTAGCTAACTGGTACTGGAATTTCAGCTTTTCTTAGTAGGTCCATTTTAGCTTGCTGGTCAGCTTCTACTTGAAGTAGCCTTCTTAAACCAAATATAGGTAGCTCCACATTTAAAGCACAATCGAGTCCCACGTACTCGACGAAGCTTCCGTGAGGTACGAGTACTGAGCTATATCTACGGAGAGTTTCTACAACCTCCTTTCTACAGAGGTCACTCCATTTTCTAACTACGACGATAGAGTCAACTAAGTGATTAAACTGCCTATAAAAAGAGGTCCTACTCTCAGTTACTATTAGAAGAGTTCTCAAGCCCTCTTTTTTAGCTCCGTGAACTATCTGGAGAGAGCTATGACTAGCGAGAGTTGCTATAGTTAGTTTGTCGGATTCGTAGTTTTCAAGCACCTCCTTTATCGATGAATTCACGGTTCCCAAACCTACTTCACACAGATAAGTTAAAAAACACTCATGGCCAGCTAATTTAACTTAAATAAATAAAAACTACGTTGCTTACTTAAGAGCAACATGCTTAAATTTTCACGTATATATGTGCAAACGGTGGCGTAGATGTTCTACAAATTGATATACGAAGGAAAAAGTAAACGTATCTACGTAAAAAACGCAGATGAACTCCTAATGGAGTTTAAAGATGAAGTAACAGCTGGAGATGGCGCGATAAAGGCTTCTGCGTCTGGTAAAGGCTATCTATGTGCCGTAGTCTCTGCTCACTTATTTAAAGTTGTTGAAGACGCCGGTGTAAAAACTCATCTCATCGAATACGATGGATCTAGAACACTCACTGTGAAAAAGCTAAAGATGGTGCCGATAGAGGTGATAGTTAGAAACTTCTCCTATGGTTCTCTACTTAAGAGAATGCCTCTCTATAGAGAGCTCGAGCCCTTAGTTCCCCCGCTAGTAGAGTTTCACTATAAAGACGACTCTCTCCACGACCCACTAATACTTTCAGAAGACATTTTGAGAGCCGGAGTTCTCTCGGTAAGAGACTTAAGTAGAGTCACCGAGCTATCTATACTAGTAAATCATGCTTTAAGTAGGTACTTTAAGTCTGTCGGCCTAAAGTTAGTAGATATAAAGCTTGAATTCGGCTACGACCAGACGGGGGACTTAGTTCTCGCGGACGAGATATCTGGAGATACACTTAGAGCTCTAGACGAGCAGGGAAGGCACTTAGATAAAGAAGTATTTAGAAAAACAAAGAATATAGATGTATTGCTGAAAGCATATAGAGACCTAGCTCTAAGACTCGGACTTAATGTAGAAGCTGGAAGTACCGCCTAGCGAGTTGAAGAAGTATTGACCGGCTTTTTCTCAATACTTTTCTTCGAGTCTGGGTGGGATGTACGTAGTTTTTTAGACTACGGACTATCAGCACTGAAGCATAGAGGTGGCTCACTAAACTTAGTCTGCTGGAGACAAAACGATAGAGTGGCGTGTGAAAAATATGAGAATAGTGAACCGCAGAATCTATCACATAGTGGAGTAGCTCTAGCTACGCGAGTAGATAGCAGAAAAGTGAGTGAGCAAGTCGTCAGTAGAGATAGACTAGCTCTAGTCTTCGATCGACCAAGCAAGTATTCAGATGAAGTAGCCGATATCGTTGAAAAAGCATTCACGTCTACAAAACCGTATGAGGATCTAGCTAAACACTTGAGTGTCTTTAGAGATGTCGATATTCCTACGTTTACCGCTATTTCACCTAGAGAAGAAGTCGTGGTTTGGAGGTCTAACACAGGTCTCACACCACTGGCTATTGGAGGTTATGGATTCGATATGGTTGTTGCATCTACTGAGAGCTCGGTAATAGAGGTGCTAGATGCTGACATCAGAAAACATCTTCTACCTGGTGAAGGTCTCTATCTAACTAGGAAGAGGGTGAAGCTATTTAACTCAGAGCCGTCGAGTAAGTGTAGACTCTGCTTATTTGAACTACTCTACACAGCTCGACACGATTCTATCGTAGATGGTGTATGTGCTTACGAGTTTAGAAAGAAGTTAGGAGAGAAGCTAGGGAAGTATCTGGAGAGTAGAGTAGATGTTGTCATAGGTGTTCCAGAAACAGCTCTACCCTATGCTGTAGGTCTCTCACATAGCACCGGTACTCCTCTCGAATTCGGCTTTGTTAATACAGCTAGGGAGGCCAGATCTATGCTTAGAGAAGGTGTTAGAGATAAACTTATAGCTGTGCATTTAAAGCTCAACCCAATTAGGAGAGTTTTCGAAGGAAAGAGTGTTGCTATAGTAGATGACAGTATGGTGACTGGTTCTACACTGAAGACAGTAGCACAACTTCTTAGATACAGAATAGGTGTTAGAGAACTTCACGTATTTATAGCTTCACCTAAGCTAGTCGATACCTGCCCCTACGATGTTGTAGCACTTGATCCGGGGACTCTGATATCTGCTTATCTCGATGACTCCTCTATAGAGAAGTACCTCGATGTAGATAGTCTACACTGGCTGAGAGATGAAGACATAGACTCAGTAGCTGATTTCTTTAGAGTGCGTCTATGTGCGACTTGCTTCGGAAGAGATGCTGTGGGTGAGAGCAGATGAAGGTTCTCTTAGTCGGGTCCGGAGGTAGGGAGCACGCACTAGCTAAGTTAATCACGTCTTCACAAGCAAGTGTCAAGCTCTACGTGCTCTCTGATTACGTTAACCCAGGACTAGCGAGAGAGTCTGAGATAACTGGTGGTAAGTTATTTGCAGCAGCCACGACCTCTCCCGAAAACGCTGTAAAGATAGCTGAACTCGTATCACCAGACTTAGTGGTTGTAGGTCCGGAGGAACCTCAGTTTCACGGTGTTGTTGACTGCCTAAAAGAGAGGGGATTCCACGTATTTGGAGCTTCTCGAAGGTGTTCGTCAATAGAGAGAAGTAAGGTCTTCGCTAGATATCTCATGTGGAAATATAATATACCCGGAAGACTCTACTACATAGCATTTAAGTCTCTTGAAGAGGCTAGAGAATTCGCTAAGTATGCGGGTGACGTTGTTGTTAAGCCAGCCAGGCAGGTTGGAGGTAAGGGTGTGAGAGTAATTAAAGACACTAAGGCCTTCCTCTCTGAGGTAAGGCACCAAGTTAAGAGTGAGTCAATAGCTAAAACCTTTGAGGAAATCAATAAGTATAGAGACATAGACTACGTCGTCTTAGTTGAGCAGAGAGTCGAAGGTGTAGAATACACAGCTCAAGTAATAACTGATGGAAGCTCTATCCTCCCGCTCCCACTTGTCCAAGACTACCCACACGCTTACGAGTTAGACCTCGGTTATGAAACGGGAGGCATGGGGTGTATCTCCGGTCCAGAACACCTCCTACCCTTCATAACTCACGAAGAATACGAAACTACGCAGAAAATAGTGAAGGAAGTACTAGAGAAGCTGCAGGAAGAAGTTAGAGATAGGTATACAGGTGCTTTCGCTGGTCAGATGATGTTGACTGGTCTGTGGGGTCCAACAGTTATAGAGTACTACAGCCGCTTCGGAGACCCGGAGATCTCATGTCTCCTCCCGCGAATAGAGTCAGACTTTCTGGAGGTATTCGATAGAGCTGCTAGAGGGGCTTTAAGTGGAGTGAAAATAGATTTTTCCGAAGAAGCTGTAGGTGTTGTGAAAGCAGTAGCTCCTGCTGGCTACCCTGTGTTTAAAGATGAAGCACAGGGGCATCCGGTAGTAGCAGATGTTGAGAGAATTAGAAGCTTAGGCTGTGAGTTACTCTATGCGAGTGTAGAGCTGAGAAGCGATGGACGTATGTACACTAGAGGTTCTAGAGCATTCGAAGTAGTTTGTTCCGCAGATAGCTACGAGGAAGCCTATAGGTTATCAGAGATGGCCGCTAGCTACATAACTTCTCTCGATGGCTGGCCTCTCTACCATAGAGGCGATATAGGGTCCGGCAGACTCATCGATGAGAGAGTTAGAGAAGCTGAGAGAGTTCGCAGAGTATATAGAAGTAAACAGTTTAGAGGGACCCTCGGAGAGTTCTTCACAGTCTGGCTTCCCGGCAGAGGTGTAGTAGAGAACCCTCTTTTGTCACCCTTGGGGTGGGAACATGAAGATTAGTGATTGCGTTAGGTCCCCTATGTTCGAGGACTCGATAAAGATGCTCCTACTAGGTAGTGGAGAACTAGGTAAGGAAGTCGCTATCGAAGCTCAGAGACTCGGGGTAGAGGTAGTAGCAGTCGACCGATACGACTGGGCTCCAGCAATGCATGTAGCTCATAGAAGATACGTAATCGATATGATGAATTCCGCAGCTGTTAAGTCTGTAGTTAGAAGGGAGAGCCCAGATGTTATTATACCGGAGATAGAGGCTATATCTACAGACGCATTAGAGGAGTTGGAGTCTGAAGGCTATTTAGTAGTGCCTAACGCTAGGTCCGTCAAGATATCTATGAATAGAGTTGAGTTGAGGAAATTCGCATCTGGGGTTTTAGGACTACCGACAACTAAGTTTGAGTTCGCAGAAAACCCGGAAGAAGCGGCATATGCCTGTGAGAGAGTTGGGTTTCCATGTCTTATAAAGCCTGAGATGAGTAGCAGTGGTCACGGACACGTAAAGATATCTTCTCCCTCCATAGAGAGTATTGCTAGAGCTTACAACTACGCGGTATCACACTCTAGAGGTAGGAGTAGGAGAGTTATAGTAGAGGAATATGTCGATCTAGCCCTAGAGTACACAGTACTAGCCTACAGACACCTAGACGGAGAGAGAGTAGTAACTGATGTCTGTGAACCAATAGAGCAGTGGAGATATGGTGAATACCACTACATAGAGTCGTGGCAGCCTCCTCAATCAGATGCTGGAATACTTAAGCAAGCTACCGAAATTGCGAGAAGAGTAGCTGATGGTTTAGGCGGCATCGGAATCTTCGGTGTCGAGGTATTTTTAGCTAGAGATGGTAGAATACTCTTCAGCGAGGTAGCTCCGAGACCCCACGATACCGGCTTAGTAACTCTGATCACCCAAGAGCTAAGTGAGTTCGCTATTCACGTTAGAGCTTCTCTAGGACTTCCAGCCCCTAGGCCGAAGATCATCTCACCGGGAGCTAGTGTAGCTATCTATACCAACCTAGACAATGTGTGGAGTCCGAAAATCTGCGGACTTCGGGAAGTCCTCAAAACACCGGGAGTAGATATTAGAGTATTCGGAAAACCCAACACATATCCAGGAAGAAGAATCGCTGTTGTTCTAGCTAGAGGAAACTCTGTTGAGGAAGCCTTAAAGAAGGCTAGAGCAGCTGTCAGACTTGTTTCCATCCATGCATAGGGGTGGAAATATGCCGTGTAGGGGTAAGGTATCAATAGTTATTGGAAGTGAGAGAGATAGACCCCACGCAGAAAGAGCAGCCACCATACTGCGGGAAAATGGTATCGAACATGAAATTGTGGTACTCAGTGCTCACAGAAACCCGAAGGAGTTGGAGAGATATATTGAGACATCAGACGCAGATCTATTCATAGCTATGGCTGGTCTAGCGGCTCACCTTCCAGGCTTCATAGCTTCGAGAACCCGGCGCCCGGTAATAGGTGTACCCCTCAATGTCGCTCTAGGTGGGCTAGACTCACTACTAAGCATAGTTCAAATGCCGCGTGGTGTTCCAGTAGCTACAGTAGGTATAGATAACGCTGAAAACGCGGCTTACTTAGCGATTAGAGTACTTCACCTCTGTAGGAGCTAGAGGGACTACTATGGGGCTCTATAGAGTAGTTGCTGTAGTGTCATACAGAAGAGGTCTTAAAGACCCTGAAGCAGAAACGATCTATAGAGACCTTATACTCAGACACGGTTATAGCGCGGTTAAGGAGGTTAGAGTGGGTAAGCAGTTTACACTACTAGTTGAAGCTGAAAGCCCTGAGAGAGCCGTTAACTACGTTAAAGAAATCTGTGATAAACTCATGATATACAACCCAGTGATACACGAACTCTACGTGACTATACATGCCTAAAATAGCTATCCTAAAGTTTCCGGGAACTAACTGTGATGAAGACGTCCTAAAATCTCTCAGAGAGGTAGGCCGAGAAGTTAGAGCAGAAATAGTTTGGCATAAAGACTTCAGACTAGCTGATGGATGGGACGCAGTCATCGTGCCGGGCGGCTTTAGCTACGGCGACTGGTTGAGGGCTGGAGCTATAGCAGCGAGAAGTAGAGCAGTGCTGGAGCTACCTGAAGCAGCCATCAAGAGTGTTCCAGTTCTAGGCATATGCAACGGTTTTCAGATATTAGTAGAAGCAGGTCTTCTCAGAGGTGCGTTTCTACCTAATGAGAGTGGGAGATTTATCTGCAGGTGGGTAAGGCTTAGAGTCGATAATCCTAAAGGTCCTTGGCTCTCTCTCGCTAAAAACGGTGACGAGTTACACATGCCTATAGCTCACGGTGAGGGAAGATACTACATCGAAGAAAGCGACTACAAATCCATCACTAGCTCCAGTCCGCTCATACGCTACCTACCGAACGATAACCTAAATGGAAGTTCATACGATATTGCGGGGGTAGGCACTGAAGACGGCTACGTTCTCGGGGTAATGCCTCACCCTGAGCGAGCTGTAAACCCTCTACTAACACCGAGGGGCTTCAAACCCGGTGGTGAGGTAATCTTCAGAAGCATTCTCTACTCTCTCAAGTCTGGGTGGTGAGTAATGCCTCTAAGTAGAGAAGAGATTGAAGAGATAAAGAGCATTCTCAGCAGGGAACCCACACTCGAAGAACTCGCAATGTTTGAAGCTCAGTGGAGTGAGCACTGCTCCTATAAGAGCAGTAGACGCCTCCTCAGACTTCTTCCAACTGCAGGTAGAAACGTGCTAATAGGTCCGGGACGCGATGCTCCAGCAGTTGAAGTCTTCCCAGGAGTTGCGGTAGTCTTTAAGATAGAATCCCATAACCACCCATCTGCTGTCGATCCATACAATGGAGCTGCGACAGGTATCGGAGGTATCGTAAGGGATATACTGACTCTCGGAGCTAAACCTATAGCTCTCCTCGATATGCTCTACCTAGGTGATCTTCGAGATAGTAGAGCTAAATGGCTAGCGAAAGGAATTGTGAAGGGAATAAGTGACTACGGTAATAGAATAGGGATTCCAACTGTAGCTGGAGACACGTGGTTTGATTCTTCATTTAATACTCAACCACTCGTTAACGTAGCTTGTGTGGGGATAGCGAAAACAGAAGAACTAGTTAGAGATAGGCCGGCTCCAAGAGACGCGATCTTGGTGATAGGGAATCCTACAGGCCGAGACGGCTTACTGGGTAGTAGTTTCGCGTCAAAACCTCTAAGCGATAACCCGAGTGAAGACATAGGAGCGGTTCAAGTCGCAGACCCACTAATGGAGAAGATATTGATAGACTCGATCTTAGAGTTAGCTCGAAAGAAGTTAGTAAAGTTTGTTAAAGACTTAGGTGGAGGCGGTCTTACAACAGCTGTAGCAGAGGTAGCCGCAGACTTCGATCTCGGTGCTGAGCTGAGATTAGATAGACTCCATCTGAGAACTGAGTTAACACCTCTGGAGATACTTGTATCAGAAAGTCAGGAGAGAATGATGCTGGTTGTAGACAAGGAGAAGCTGGCAGATGTAGTAGCAGTTCTAGAGAAGTACGATGTTCCGAGAAGCCTAATAGGCTTCTTCGATGGAAGCGGGAGGATTAAAGCATACTACGAAAACAAGCTAGTTGCGGATATACCGGCTAAAGAGCTGGCTAAACCTCGCGATATTTGGAGACTCTCTAGACCTCCAGTAGAGCTAGTAAAACTGCTGAATCCAGTTAGCGATATTCCAGTTGTATCAGTAGCTGAAGCACTAGACTCACTACTATCCTCACCTAATATAGCGTCGAAGAAGTGGATCTACGAGCAGTACGATCACGAAGTTGGTATAAGAACCATACTGAAGCCTGGATTTGGAGATGCGGCAGTCCTCAGGCTAGACACCGGCGATAGGAGGGGAATCGCAGTTAAGGGAGACGCTAATCCTAGGTATACAGCTATAGACCCATTTAACGGTGCTGCTAACAGTGTAGCAGAGTGCTATAGAAACCTAGTTGCGGTAGGCTCTACTCCAGTAGCGTTTGTTGATGAGCCGAATGCTGGAAACCCGGAGAAACTAGAGCACTTCTGGTACTTTGAGATGATGGTGAAGGGCATAGCTTGGATGACTAATGAGCTAGGGATTCCTGTAGTCGGTGGAAAAGTTAGTTTCTATAACGAGGACTACCGCGGTAGACAGGTAAAGCCGACGGCAACTATAGTTGGTGTAGGAGCTATTGAAGACGTAGGTAGAGTCAAGTCTATAGACTTAAAGCACGAAGGATCGACTATCCTCGTCGTAGGAACTACATATCCGGAGCTAGGAGGTACTGAGTATCTAGCTAGAGTTCACGGAATTGAGGCTGGAGGTGTGCCGACACCTAGACCGTCCAGTGAGTTAAGAAATGCTTCATACATAGCTAAACTCATAGATGATGAGATCGCTCTCTCCGTGCACGATATTGGACTAGGCGGTCTAGCTGTAGCTATTGCTGAAATGGCTGTACTCAGCGATATAGGTGTGGAAATCGATATAGAAAAGATCCCTCACCGAGGCTGCTCTAGATTAGATGAAATACTGTTTTCAGAAACTCAAGCTAGATACTTTATCGAAGTCAAACCAGAGAGAGTGGAAAAAGCTCTAGAACTAGCTTCAGCACTCGGTACTACTGCGGCAGTAGTTGCTAAAACCACTGGTAGGAAGTTCTATACAGTTAAGTTGGGCTCCATTACAGTCATCGAGAAACACCTAGACTACCTCAGAGAGCTACACGAAGAAAGCTTACGCAAAACTATGGTGTAAACGTATGTGTGGGATTTCCGCGTATGCTTCTAGTATTCCGCACAGCTTTACACAAGCAGCTAGAAACGCTCTCCTCATACTCACGGAGCTACAGCACAGAGGTCAGGAATCTGTTGGTTTAGCAGTCGCCGATACTGAAGGCTCGATTAGCTCCATAAAGCGTGGTTCACTAGTATTCAGTGTTCTCGGAGACTTCCCGAGCTCGGGGATCGGTATAGATCGAGAGGTATTTGGGTGTATAGCACACACTAGATACTCTACTTCAGGGGAGTATGGGCCATCACTAGCTCAACCACTAGTAGTTGGTAGTGAGAAACTCAAGATTTCCGTAGCTTTCAACGGCACTATAGCGAATTATGGAGAGCTCTTCTCTCATGCTAAGAAGCTTTCTCCAGATACACTACCTAACTATGTAGACAATGATACACAAGCTCTTGCTTACGCCATATACGCACTAGCTAGAGACGAGAAATGGGATGTGGTTGAAGCACTGAGAAGACTGCCGGAATACGTTATTGGAGCGTATAGTATGGTTATTCTAACGTCTGAGCCGAGACTTATAGTTTCCCGAGATCCCAGGGGTTTCAGACCTCTAGCTTTCTCATATAGAGATAGAGAGGTGTACGTAGCTTCTGAAACATCAGCTCTCCAGGTTTTCGAACTAGAGTGGAGAGAGGTAGAGCCTGGGGAGATAATCTCTTTCGATGGAGCTACACTCGAATCGAGGTCCTCGAGAGTAGCTCCAGATCCGTCACCCTGTATTTTCGAGTACGTATACTTCAGCCGCCCGGACTCGTACTTCAACGGAGTCAGCATCCACGTCTCTAGAATCAAGATGGGTGAGTATCTAGCTAGAGAATCACCGGCACCAGTAGACGCAGTAGTCCCAGTGCCTGATAGTGGTAGACTAGCTGCTGTAGGTTATAGTCTAGCTAGCGGTATACCTCTAGTTGAGGGTATAGTTGCCAATAAATATGTTGGGCGAGTCTTTATTTCAACCCCGCGAGATCGAGATGCTTTATCGAAAATTAAGTACGGGATTGTTAAACCAGCTATCGAAGGAAGGAGAGTTGTCGTAATTGATGACTCTATAGTTAGAGGGACAACTATGGGGTTTCTGATAAATAAGCTACGCAGGAGTGGAGCTAGCCAGGTACACGTTAGAATAGCTAGCCCGCCTTTTATATGTCCGTGTTATATGGGTATCGATATTGCGTCTAGGAAGGAGCTTCTAGCTTGGGGTAAGAGTAGTATTGAAGACATTAAGAACTCGGTTGGAGCTGACTCTCTGGCTTATAACTCTCTGAAGGCTCTTGAGCAATCCGTTAACCTACCTCGAGTCTGCCACGCTTGCTTCTCCTGTCGCTATACTTTCCCAGGTCTTGCTGTATGCGATCTCGAGAAGATGTTTTCGAGGTGATGTGTCTGTGGAGAAGCTAACCTACTCAAAAGCTGGTGTAGACCTCGGTAGACATAGAAAGATGCATTCTATAGCTCTAAAAACGGCGGAGGCTCTATCGAGAAAGCTAGGTGCGGACATCAGTGGACTCGGAGGTTTCACCCCGGGTATAAAAGTGTTTGGAAAGAAGCTAGTGCTTCACGTAGATGGAGTTGGAACTAAGACTGTAGTTCTCAGAGAGCTCGGAGCTATGAAGGTAGCCGGCTGGGACTGTGTAGCTATGAACGCAAACGATGTGGCTTGCGGTGGTGCTAGATTAGTAGCTATAGCTGACTACATAGCTATGGGTGTAGCTGATGAAGAAATCTTCAGCGAGGTTGTAGAGGGTGTTGCTGAAGCTGCTGAAGCTGTTAGCACACCTATAGTCTCTGGAGAAACAGCTATCCTTCCAGGACTTCTCAGCGGTGTAGATGTCGTGTGTTTTACAGCTGCTATTGCAGAGAGAGAGTTCTCAAATAGAGCTAAAGCTGGAGATGTAGCTGTAGGCGTTGAAAGCTGGGGTCTTCACGCAAACGGCTACAGTCTAGTGAGAAAAGTAGTTGAAGAAAGAATAGGGGGCTACAGTAAGGTTGTTGACGGTGTTGAACTCGGTGTTGAACTAGCTAAACCTACAGCGATATACTACAATCTACTACTTAAAGCAATTGAGTTAGGCTACGTAACTTCTGCGACACATATAACTGGCGGGGGGTGGACGAAGATGAAGAGAGTTCTCGGCAGTGAGCTAGACGCGGTCTTAGAAGCTCCAAAACCCAGTAAGATATTTGAAATACTTACTTCACATGGCGATATAGATCTAGATGAAGCATATAGAGTATTCAATATGGGTATCGGTCTAATACTGACCTCACCCCCAGATAGAATGAGGGAGTTACTAGACCTCACAGTAGAAATGGGTTTTAAACCTGTAGTACTTGGGAGAATCGAGGATGGGTCCGGCTCTATTAAGATAAAGCTGAGTTGGAGGGGTGATAGCTATATCGAGATATGATTCAGGTAGACTGCTGGAGGGATATAGAATCAGTAGCTTGAGTATAGCTACTATAGCTAGTCACTCAGCACTAGATGTTTTCGATGGGGCTAAAGACGTCGGATTCAACACTATCGCTGTATGTGAAGTAGGTAGAGAAAAAACCTACATAAGATTTAGTAGAGTAGTCGACGAAGTAGTACTTCTAAGGAAGTTCTCCGATGTTCTCGATCCAGGTGTTGTAAGTAAGCTTAGAGAGCGCTCGGCTGTATTCATTCCGAACAGAAGTTTCGCAGTCTACGTCGGGTACAGCGGGATTGAGGAAGGATTTCCAGTACCAATTTTCGGCAATAGATACCTACTTAGATACGAGGAGAGAGCTGGAGAGAAAACTTACTACAAACTACTAGATGAAGCCGGAATCAGGAGGCCGAAGGTCTTTAAAACAGTCGACGAAGTCGATAGACCAGTTATAGTTAAAATCCCTCACGCTAGAAAGAGAGTTGAGAGGGGGTTTTTTGTTGCTTCTGATAGAGATGATCTCAAGCAGAAGCTCACTAAATTAGCTGGCAGAGGTATTGTGAGAGAAGAAGATATGTCTAAGGCCTCCATAGAGGAGCTAATCGTAGGAGCACACTTTAACGTAAACTACTTCTACTCAGTAGCTAGAGATAGAGTGGAACTTCTCAGCATAGATAGGAGAATACAGACAAGTCTCGATGGACTACTCAAACTCCCAGCTAGTGTGCAGTTAGAGATAGAGGAATTCGTAGATGTGGAAATGATTGAAATAGGGCATGAGCCAGCCACAATACGCGAGAGTGTCTTAGAGAAACTATTCGAAATTGGAGATAGATTTACTGAGGCAGCTCGAAGAATCGAGCCTCCAGGTGTTGTAGGGCCATTTACTCTTCAGCTAATTATCACTAAAGACATGGAGGCCGTGGTCTTCGACGTGGCTTTAAGAATTGGAGGAGGGACAAATATCTACATGGGGTTAGGAAGTCAGTACTCAAAGCTCTACTTCGGTAGACCTGTAAGCATGGGGTGGAGAATAGCTGAAGAAATAAGAGAGTGTGTCGAGAAAGACTGCCTCCACAAAGTAGTTACCTAGAGGAATTCTATCTGTAGAGCTTCTAGATATACACCTAACTCATTCACAAACATCTGCTTGAAGCAAACTTATGAGCGACCTCTTAAAGAGGTAGATACAACACCTACACCGGGCTTCAACATGAAAGCCTCAAGCTGTTATTTAATATTGTGCAGAAACATGGAATGTTCTTAAAGTTAGAGGTAGAGTTATAGCTCTAGCTGAGGCACGGTAAGTTGAGTGATAACCCGCTAGTGTTTTAATGCCTATGTTGTGGAACTTTTGATAGATTAGGTATAACGGCTCTAAGGCTCTATATCAAACGGGAGTTCAAGCAGGTTTTTTGTTTGTCTAAATCTAGCTTTACCGAGTTTAATCCTACCTATAGTGGAAGTCGATGCGGAGTGCTGCTTGTTGCACGCATTTATATTCCATATCTCTCCCGAAGTATCGTAGATTACTACTATGCGTAACACCTTAACATCTTCAGGAACTTTAAATAAGTCATATATAACCTCACCGTAGACTTTCTCAGCATCTTCTCTAGCTACCTCAACAACTTCTACGCGGAGATTCTCGGAGATTTTAGAGTTAGCTAGCTCCTCAATGCTTCTGAGTTCATTATCTAGTGGCTTTCTATTAAACTGAACTACGAGTCTACCGTGTTTTCCCTCTACATATGTTGAAGCAGTCCACATAGCGTCTTTGCCTAGAACTCTCACTACAGCTCCTTTGAGAACGTGGAGAGCGGTGTGAGTCCGTACTTCATCGGGGTAGTCTTCAGGTCTTGACATGCGGCTCCCACTACATATTATCTAAGTATTTAAACTATGTGGAAGTCTACACTCAGTCGTTAGATGGTGTAGGTATAGAAAGATATTTTATACACTCAACCTAAATCTATCGGTAGTGGATAATGAAGAAATTCGGTGTGGTGTTCGCCGTACTGTTGGTGGTACTCTCTCAAGTTTCTTCTATAGCTCTACTAGCAACTCCCAGCTCTCTCTTTTCGATTGAGGAAGTCAGCTTTAGGTCTTCAGTAGGTGGAGATGTATATCCTGGTTCGTCTAGTGCTCGATTAGCTATCGGTGTCAGATATCTGGGATCTGAAACTGCTCGCCTTACTACCGGCTGTCTAAAACTCCCACCGGGTTTTTCAGCTAGATATCTGTGTTCAGGAGCTAGAGGTATAGACGGCTTGTATGCGACCTCCGTAGAGTATGGTGAGGTAGTATACTTCGAGTATGTAGTAAATGTAGATAAGGCTGTATTTCCCGGAATATACTTGATCACACTTAACGTATCTAGTAGAGTAAGTACTTCCGTGATCTCGGAGGTACTGGTCTTCAGTGTTGAGGTGAGTCGATATCCCGACTTGGAGGTTGAATTCCTCAATACATACTGGTCTCCTGAAGCATATCCAGGTACTTCAGAAACAACTCTCTTCCTAGTCTTCAAGCTCGGTAGGACTGGAATTAGGTCCGCCTTAGTTAGAGTAGAACTACCGGACGGCTTCTATCCCCGTACTATTAAGAGAAATCTGGGGGCTGTAAGCAGGCAATCAATGTTTACAGTTTCGGTATCTGGAGTCAATATAGATAAGAAATTGAATCCCGGTGTATATAGAGTCAGTGTAGCCATAGAAGCAGAGACTGTAACAGATGATGGAGTGGTGCACGAGGCATCAGCCTCATTTCAGGTATCTGTAGAAGTCGGTAGTCCACCAGTAGTTCAACTGAGAGTAGTGAGTAGCGGGTGGAGGGAGTCTAGAGCTCCAAGTGGTAGTAGATCACTGGAGTACTCAGTGCTAGTGAGGTCTGAAGACCCCTCTACAATCTCCTCTCTAATCGCGGAGTTGAAGCTTCCTGAATGTGCTGAATCTATAAATGGAAGTAGAACTATTGTCACCTATCTAAATAGACCGGTAAGCTACGGAGAAGTCTTCGAGCTAGTGTTCAGCGACATATCTCTAGCTTGTTCATCTACTGAGCTAGCAAGCTTAGTACTAGAGATTCTAGCTGTTAGAGACGGTTCAGAATTCTGGGTTACTCAAGTCTATAGAGTTCCTATAGTAGTGCAGAATCCCTCCATAGATATTAGAGTTGTCTCAACCTACTGGAGTCCTGGACCGGCTTATCCAGGTAGCTCCGAACTCTCCCTAGTGCTGGTAGTCGAGAACTACGACTATGTCTCGCTATACGATGGTGTTGTAAAGCTACTACTCGATGTTGTAGAACCCAGAGAAACTACTTTAAGTGGGTTCTCAGTTGAGTCTCTAAGTAGAGCTACACTAGTATTTCGAGGACTTTCAATACCCAGGTCTACAGCCCCCGGTGCGTATTCGCTGAAACTTACAGTTAATTCTCTCGCAAGGTCTGGTAGAGCTGTCTACATATTTCTACTGGAAGTCTACCTATCTATAAATGTCAGTGACCCTCCACAGCCGCGATTAGAGGTAGTAAGTTATGGATGGGTGGATGGTAAGGCATTCAGTCAATCAATAGGTAACTCGATGAGGATCTTCATCAGAAACTCAGACCCTAGTATCGTAGTTAGAAGTCTGAGAGCTACTCTAGAGCTGCCAGATTGCTTCTCTGTGGACAACCTTAGAAAGACCTTCGTAAGTAGTGCTACACTACCCTACGGATCTACGGTTACCTTAGAATATCCCGAGATCGGTATCACCTGCAGTGCTGGTATTTATCTTAGCACTCTATCAGTAGAGGTCCTAGGAGAGATATCTGGAGCCACTTTCTGGCAGAACTTGATGTACAACCTAGCGATCGATGTAGAAGCTCCTACCTTAAACGTAGTTATAGCTGACGCCGGCTGGACATCCGGAATAGCTTATCGTAATTCAAGTAGGTTAATACCGTACGTTATATTAACATCTTACACTAGAGATACTCTACTGCATACCTACATACGGGTAAAGCCCTTAAATGCGAGACTATCCGGTGGAGGTATAGAGTCTACTGTTTCTACAAGAGAATCTATTTCTTATGGCTCTTCTCTAACTGTTAGATTACCGGCTCTAGAAGCAGAGGGGGTAGAAGACGCAGTAGAGATAGAGCTTTACGTCGAAGCTGTTATACGCTACGGTGACACTATCTATAACGCGTCTAAGAGACTTAAAGTAAGAATTCCAGTGGTATCTGAAAGAAATCTAGCTATTTCACGGTTCCAGATAGAGTACGGTGGTGCTCCATCACCGCTTCTTCCTACAGCTAGAGATGTGAGACTAGCGGTTCTACTAACTAACGTAAGACCGGAGCCTGTCAGTATATCGGGAGTTCACGTAGAAGCTCCCAGAGGCTTTAGAATACTTGGTGTTGGGGGAGACTGCTCGAGAGTCACTTTAACTAGTGGTGGAACATGTGGTCTGGATATAGTTCTACACGTTCAAGAAGATGTTGAACCATCTACATACATTATTCAGATCGGTGTGGAGTACATTAAGCAGGTATCTGGAGTGGTTCTCTACAGCTCGGAGAGATTATCGATACCGGTTGCTGTTGATTCTCTAGAGAACTACGTACCGGAGGTGAGAGTACTCAGAGCTTTCTGGGGCTTACAGCAGCCATCACCAGCTTTCTCCGGCTCGAGATATGTGCCGGTAACAGTAGTTCTTCAGAATATCGGTAGATACGACGCTGTAGGTCTAACTGTTAGAGCTCGCTCAGTAAATCTAAATCCGGTCGTAAATATAGCTGAGTGTTCAGTGAGACTACCACCAGGTTCATATTGCTCAGCAGTACTCTACTTCGACATACCGAGTTCAGTGGGAGGCTACATAGCGTTCGATGTAGTATTAGAATACTACGTAGCTGTGTTTGGAACTCACGCCAGAGTTTCAAGACAGCACACTAATCAGCTTTACATAGAATCCACAGCACTATTTGGAGGATCACTAAAGCCGGTGTCTTGGGGTTGGCTCAATAACTATAACGTCTTTCCCGAGACCGAGAATTCTACATTCGTAATTACAGTAGCCAATAGACTGCCATACAGCGTGGTCGGAGTTCTAGCAGAACTCTACCTACCGAGAGGTTTTAGGGGAAGTAGAGGTGGAGTCTCAACAGCTTATCTAGACGGTCCACTTAGAAGCTACTCAACAGCTTCTATTAGCTTCAGAGTTTCTGTGGGTAGAGTGGAACCGGGTTCCTATAGAGCTATCGTTAGATTAGACTATATAGTTCAATCTGGAGGACCTGGAGATAGACTAGTTGAAGAACACGAAGTCGAGATAGCTGTAGTAGACGATAGGGAGTCTGTGGAACTCATAAGTGCCGGCTGGGTCGAGGGTTCAGTAGAGCCTGGAACATATGGAGCTCTACTACACGTAGTTGTGAGAAATAGATTTGTAGATGGTATGGCTGGTGTGTTTCTAGAGCTAGCTCTTCCAACCGGTGTCTTTAGCTCGATAGATAACTCTAGCACTATTAAAGTGCCCCCGATCTCTCAACAGATTCTCCAAGGTGTACTGAGTGCTGGCACACCTCAGTTGAGTATTCTAACTCAATTACTGCGGCCGGCGGTACCTAGCTCACCATTCAGCAGAGGAAGTATGATTGACTTTCTAGTTCCTTTAAATGTCTTAGTAAATACTACTGGAAGCTATACTGCGGACGCAGTAATACACTACATAGATAGCTGGGGTACTCCGAGACGGTGTGAATTTAGATTACCGCTAGCAGTCCTCGGTAGTGTTAGATATGTCGATGTCTACATTGATGGAGGTACGGTGAGAGTTTCATCGAGATTTACTGAAGCAGTTTTAAAGATAAGAAATATCGGTAGTAGTCCAGCATACAATGTTTACATAGCAGTCTTCCCCTACGCACAGCTGCCGGTTGTGCTAGCTTCACCTTCAGTACACTACATCGATAGGTTGGACCCAGACCGCGAAGCACAGATTGTTTTGACACTAGCATACAACCCTATGGGAGTTTTTGCTGGTGGTACACAGTCAGTTATTTCCTACGGTACTGTGCCCTTAATCATTGGAGTAGTCTACAGAGATGTAGGTGGTAGACTAAAAACCTTCAATACGTCGACAGTTGTTGTAGTAGAACCTTTTGTAGATTTAACACTGAGAGATTTAAAAGCTACGATAGTCACAGATACTCTACGGGTTTCCGGAGTTTTAGTTAACTACGGATCAGCTTCTGCATATAGAGCGGGAGCTCGAGTATGTTTAAGTGGGGGGAGATGTGCTGAGAGTTTCATAGGTGATGTAGAGTCTGGAGCGCAGAGAGCTTTTAGTGTCACTATGAGTGCGGTACCCCTATTAGACGTGGTTAGACTAACTATCTATTACTACAATGTATACAACGAACTACAGCATATTGAATTTTCAGTTTCTGTAACAGTGACTACTACTCCAACTCAGACAACTACTCCGGTAGAAAATCAGTATACTATTGAGAGATGGATTATTATCGCAACTGTAGCAGGATTTTTAGTGGGAGTTGCATACTTGATATATAGAGTGGTAGCTAGCTACAATAGGAAGTTAAAAGCTATCTCGAGGGTACCTCCTCCATGAGTCTACTCTGGTTTCTAATAGACTCCTTTACTATGTCAGTTAAGGTGTTGAGTGAGAGAAAGCTTAGGTCAGCACTAACTATAGCTGGTATAGTAGTTGGACCACTAATGATGATTATGATGGGTTCTGTTGTCAGTGGGTACAGCAGCTATGTTTTAAGAGAACTGCAGCTACTCGGTCAAAACGTCGTAGTAGTGTTTCCTTCTGGAGCTTATGATCTGTCGGAGCAGGATCTAGAGTTCGTGAGATCTATTGAGTACGTAGATTCGGCAGAACCATTCTACGCTCTACAGGGTATTGCTAGAAGGTGTGGGTCTGATGTCTCCGTGCAGGTCTACGCGATAGATCCCTCCATAATATTCAAAGCTATGGGGAACCTAAAAATTAGAAAAGGCTATACACCGTTAGAAAACGACATTGTTAGTGCTGTTGTTGGATATAGGGTATCTATAGTCGATGAGAAGCCATGTTTAGACGTGGGTGATGTATTCTCGCTGTACATCGCTGAGGTAGAGGGTGGGAGAATAAAGAACGTAAGAAGTGTAAACTTCGTTGCATCAGCTCTATTAGAAGAATATGGAGGTGCGTTCTTTCTTAGTCCAGACCAGATGGTTATAGTAAATACGGAGTCAGGTAGAACCGTGCTTGGAGCTAAGAAGTGGTCTGGAATATTCGTAGTTTTAAAGGGCTCTGAGTACGTCAGAGACTTTGTTAGAGAGATGAGGAGGTCTTACGGAGGAAATGTAGAGCTAGTGTCGTTTGCTGCGATAGCGGATGCTGTCTCTAGTATCGCTACAGCAGTCTCCTTTATCAACTATGTAACTTCACTTTCCGCGTTCGCGGTTGCGGTAGCGGGAGTTTCAGCTACTATGATAACTTCCGTTATCGAGAGAACTAGAGAGATTGGTGTAATGAAGGCTGTAGGATTTACAAATAAGCAGGTAGTATATATAGTTATATCTGAATCTCTAGTGATGTCTCTTCTTGGAGCATTAGTCGGGATATCTCTCGGAGTAGTAGGTGCTCACCTACTTTCAACTATAGGTCTAACTATAAGAGCTGGAACAGCTAGTCTAGTACTTTCTGCGAGACCGGAGATATCTCTCGACAGCATTCTAACAACAGCTGGATTAACAGTATCTGTCGGTTTAATCGGAGGATTCTTCCCAGCATATCTCGCAGCTCGAATACCTCCAGCAGTAGCTTTAAGATACGAGTAGGTGGTGGTATGTCTCTAGTTAGAGAGATATCTTCAGAAGTAAGTAAGGTGATTGCTGAACTCAGGAAGGTATTCGCTATAGAGAACCTAGATTTTCTAATTACTCAATCTGAAATTAGAGAGATAGGTGGAAAAAAGTTAGTAATCAAGAAGTTTACGAGTGAAATAGGTTTACTGAAGTGGCTTCCTCCAGCAATACTCCTCAGAGCTAGCTATCCTTTCACAATAACGCCGAGAGAGAGATTTAAGCGTGAAGTAGGGTTTATGGAGTTTAAAGACTGGAGTGAGCTCAGAGTTCCAAAGATCTTGAGTGTAGATGAGAGTGAACTCGTAATTACTCGAGAGTATATTGAAGGAAAGATCGTTAGATGTGATAAGTTGGCAGATGTACGTATATTAGGGAGGGTTCTAGCAGAAGTACATAACCGAGGCTTTAGCATGGGAGATGTCAAACCGAGTAATTTCTTAATCAGTGGTAGTGTGCCGTACGTTATAGACGCAGAGCAGTCAACTCAATTCAGAGAAGATATGGGTAGCTGGGACCTAGCTGTAGCAGCTTTCTTCATATCTCTCGCCAGCTACATAGACACTGAGAAATTCCGGAAGCTCTTCAACGAGTTTTCGAACTCCTATCTCGAGGCAGGTGGTTCGAGAGAGTCATATTGTGATATTCTCTCACCAAAAAACGCTGTATTACTGACTTTCATGCCTCTACCCAATGTTTTAGTGCTATCTGATGTAAAGAAAACTTACTGCTAGATATCGATAGTAAACTGCTGCTAAATAGAGTACAGCTATTTATCGTTAATCAGCCACATATCTGGGTCGCTCGATGAGGTATGAAGTCCCCAGCTATCTGAGAATCGATGAAGCTAGGACGGCTGAAGCTATTATAGACTTCATTAGAAGCTATATCAGTAAAACTAACACCTCAGGCGTAGTTCTAGGTTTAAGTGGGGGAACGGATTCCTCAGTTCTCGCTGCACTGGCTGTAGAAGCCCTCGGAGTTGATAGAGTTACAGCTCTATTCATGTATGAGAAAGAAACTTCGTCAAGGAGTGCACACGATGCTGAAACTATAGCTAGCTTACTTAAACTAAGACTTGTAAAGCTAGACTTAACTAGCAGTATTGAATTTATTTTAAAATCATTTGGGGACTCATACGAAATAGCTCCGAGAGTAGCTAAAGGTAATGTTAAAGCTAGACTTAGAATGGTGATGCTGTACTATCTAGCCAATAAGACTAACTCCTTAGTTCTAGGTTCGTCAGATAGGTCTGAATGGTTGATCGGTTACTTCACTAAGTGGGGTGATGGAGCCGCCGACCTCTACCCTCTCATCAATCTATACAAAACCCAGGTCAGACTGCTGGGTGACTACCTAGGAGTGCCGGAACATATATGTTGGAAGCCTTCGTCTCCCGACCTGTGGCCGGGGCATAGAGCAGTCGACGAACTTGGAGTTGACTATGACATTATAGACCCGGTTCTCTACCTATACGTAGATAGAGGACTCAGAGTTGAGGAGATATCTAGAGCTACAAAGGTAGATCTAGAGGCAGTGAAGACAATAGTCTCCAGGATACCAGCTAGTGAACACAAGAGGAAGCTCGCAATCGGTCCCCCACCTATCGCGAGGTTCTAGATGTCTAGGTGTCGCTATGTGGAGAATCTTCTATTCTATAGCTGCTACTATAAATACCGCAACGTGGGGTATCTACTTCTCGTTTACGCGTAGATATATAGGAGTAGAACTAGAGGGAGGCATTAGGTCTATACTCCTGATCGCCGGCCTAGAGTGGCTGTACGCCTTCTCAGCTATAGCTTCCAGCAGAATCTCTAGACTCGTAGGTAGAAGAAACGGGATTCTACTAGGCTCTCTAGGTTCAGTACCACTACTAGTCTCACCACCTATAAGAGACCCAGTGAGTCTCGCATTAGTACTCAGTCTTACATCACTAACGTGGTCGCTAACATGGCCTACAATTATGTCAACAGTGTTCTCAGAAGCTGAAGGTAGATTCGGGAAAATGTACAGCCTCTTCACGATAGGCACAGGCTTCGGGTTTAGCCTAGGTTCCTTTGCTATGGGGGCGCTCTACTATGCTGGAGGAGCTCCACTAGTATTCACTGCCTGCTCGATTCTATACGCAATATCCTACCTGATCTTCTACATATTTTACCCAGGCATTCGAGAAGCAGTCGGTGAAGAAAACAGCAGACCGACTATAACAGCGGTCCGAAGTCTGATACCTATTCTCACATCATATGCTCTCCTAGTTTTCTGTAGAGAAGCGTATTACTCAGTAGCCCCAGTTAAACTTAGTGAGGAAATAGTGAAGATACTACCGAATATATCGGAGGAGTATCAATATATCGCATTCGGTGTTTTCTACGGGGGTCTCACGTCTTTTCTCTCAGTACCTACGAGAATCCTAGTCGGCTATCTTGTCGATAGATACGACCCCCACTTAATGTTGTTGTTTTCCTTTATTCTCTACATATCTAACTACTGGCTATTTATCTCTCTAGGGGGGCTAGCTACTATCTTAATATGGCAGTTCCCGCTTTACCCGATTATAGATACATCAATGAATGTACTACTAGCTAGAAGCACCACTGGAGATAGTAGAATTCGTGCTCTAGGAGCAGGCCTGGCCTCTAGTGCTATTGGAGGTCTAGGAGTGTTACCACTTATCGCATACCCAGAGATAGACCCAACATTCATAGGTATAGTAATAACACTAGCAGCTATATGTGGGTCAATAATTTTAGCAGGTACTGTTAGCTACAGCTATAGAAAGCGTGTGGAAGTTAAGGAGAGACGAATCTCCGCAGCGCACAGCTACAACCAGGAGATTTTAGACTTTAATTCCCGATTTCTAGTGGATGCAGCTGATGTCCGAGGAAGTTAATAGAGAGAAGTTAAGGTATGCGATATGGAAGCTAATGGAGGAGAGAAATATAGCTGCGTTTCCTAGACCGGTCTACGGGAGGATACCGAACTTCGTTGGAGCAGAATCTGCCGCAGTTAGATTGGCTGACTCTGAGTTATTTAAGAAAGCGAGAGTAGTTAAAGTAAATCCAGACGCCCCTCAGAGAAGAGTTAGAGAACTAGTGCTTAAGGCAGGTAAGCTGCTGATCGTGCCAACCCCTAGAATATCGGAGGGGTTTCTCCTTCTAGACCCTAAGAAAATACCTAGCTGGCTATATAGAGAAGCTTCCACTATACCGGGCTCATTTAGATACGGTACTAAAGTAGATCCAGAGGAGATACCAGAGGTAGACTTAGTAGTAGCCGGCTCGGTCGTCGTCAGTAAATTCGGAGAGAGATTGGGTAAAGGCGAGGGCTACTCTGAGTTAGAGTACGGAATTCTATTTGAGTACGGAAAACTATCGGAGGAAGTCCCTATAGCTACAACTGTGCACGATATTCAGGTAGTTGAATTTAAGATCCCACTCGCACCTTGGGATGTAACCGTAGACTTCGTATTTACACCTACGAGAGCGATTGGGTGTGTAAGTGAGAAGAGAAGACCGAGAGGTATTCTATGGGAGTACCTAGAGAGCGAGAAGATTGAAGCTATCCCTATCCTCAGAAAGTTAGTTAGTAAGAGAAACACTGGCTTAGTGCTAAAGTAAGTCTTGTCGAAAACTCTACACTCACAGTAAGCCGTGTTCAAGTAGGACTAAACTCCAAGCAGAAGTCAGTATCAAGTGCACTACCGCAACTGGTAGTGATATCTTCAACCACTTTACCCAGTCTGTCTTTACTTTACGTCTTCTCTCCAATATGGAGACAGCAACTATATTTGCTGTAGACCCTATTGGTGTTAAATTACCGCCTAGAACACCTCCAAATAGAATAGACCAGAACAACTCTCTAGCACCTGTGACTCCTACTACTAGCTCTATAGCCGGTACGAGAGCTACTACGAGAGATAGATTGTCGAGAAAAGCACTGAGAATAGCTGATGAGAACATTAACACTATGAATAATGAGAGAAGACCTGGGTTTATTGTTTGAGATAGGGTTATAGTTCCGTAAGCTACTTTCACCATAGCACCACTCCACGTTAAGCTGTAGCCGAGCATGAAGAGAAACATGAAGAACGTTATCGATGGCCACTCAACACCCTTTGCTATCACTTCTCCGAGCTCCGGAGCTTCTGTGACTGGGAGAGTGAGCGCGATGAAGAGGTAGGGCACCAGAGCCAGTAGGGAGTTAGAGTCTACATGGAAACCTGAGATAGACGTCAAAAACTCAGCGAGTAGTGGAGTAATTGAGATAGTCCCTAAGAACGCTAGGAGGAGTGCTACTCCATAGATTCTGGCGTTTCTCTCCTTAGGTGCTACATCAACGATCTTAGTCGTAATGAAGGCTTCTAACATATCGGACCTAGATGAAATAGCTAGCGCAAGCTTTCTAACGTATTTCACTCTGAGAGTGGAGAATAGGATTACAGTAGCTAGAAAGCATATTGCTGAGAGAGGTAGAGCCGCTAGTATGAAGTCTCTTGGTGTGAAACCAGTTGTGAAAGCTATGTAGACTCCTATAGGGTTTCCAACGGGGAGAGCTAGACTACCCGTATTAGTTGCTAGAACAACTAGAATAACTAACTCATCTGGATCTATCCTGAGTATCCTACTCAATTCGAGGACAACCATGATTACGTAGACTATGCTAGTAACTTCATCTACAACCATAGCGGTAAACCAAGCAAGCACTGAGAGTAGAGTTAGGAGGAGTAGTGGTCTCCCCTTACTGATCTTTACTATATGAGCTGCGAGATACGTGAACACTCCGAGCTTCCTCAGAATAGCGGCGAAACCCATAGAGCCAACTAGAAAGACTATTAGAGCCCAGTCAACACTCTCGATAAGCTTCTGAGGCGGGACAACACCCATAAACACTACTGCGGATACCGCTAGAATTGCTAGAAAGTGTCTATATCTCATGTCTAGAGTGAGCACCGCTATTACAAATAGAAACAGACCGAGAGACACTACTCCCTCATATATAACTGAAGGAGACTCAATCTCCACACCTCCTCTAACACTCTCCCAAGCTTTTCTGAGTTCACCACCAACTCCAGCACTCGGTATACTTACAGATACTACTACCAGGAATGAGAGTATGAAGCATAACACAAGTATTAAAGCTATCTTGAGCACTCTCAAACTCTCTCATCACCTTCACTTAAGTAGTGCTTCAACTACGTGTGAATACCACTTCATATAGCGATATCCTCCAGCTCTAAAAGATTTATCTATTATAAATACGCTTTCCCACCTTAACTTTCGGTCGGACACCTCTTCTCGAATCTAGTCTTTAGTGCGTTAAGGAATGATTCACACAAATAATAGAGCTGTCGGTAAATTCTCTTAGAGGTGTGTTTAATTGAGTTACGGATACTGTGAGATGTGTGGCAGGTCAGTACTCAAGCGCGAACTGAAAGTAATGTATGTGGAGAACGTTAGGCTATCTGTCTGTTCATCGTGCTATAGTAGGCTAGTTAGAGGTGATGTAGCGAGAGAGATAAGAGAAGAAACCGCAAAAACCCGGCCTCCGAGAACCAGTGTGAAGTCTGTAAAGAAGAGTGAAGAGAGAGTTTTAGAGGAGTATGAGGTTGTACCTGATTATGCGGAAAGAGTTAAGCAAGCTAGAGAGAGACTAGGACTAACTCAGAAAGCACTGGCAGACATGATTAAAGAGAGTGAGAACACTATAAAGAGGATCGAGTCCGGGAGGCTGGTACCAACAATAGCTCTAGCTAGAAGACTTGAAGAAGTTCTCTCCGTTAAGCTTCTAGAGCCGGTAGTAGATGCTGCGGAAACCCGCCTACCGAATCCAGCTAAAATGAAGGAGCTAACTTTAGGTGATGTAGTCTCTCTAAAGAAGCGTGAGAAATAGTTGACTACAGCACTCGTTATCGCTAAAACTGAAGACATTGCTGAAGCTCTCGAACTAGCTAGAGTACTCCATAGTAGAGTAGAGGCGGTAGAGCTACCAGAAAGATATAGAGCTTCTACATCAACATATCTAACACCTAAGTGGCTGAAGATAGTTAAAGAGAAGGTTGAAGGCGGACAGCACAACATAGTCTACATCTACGACACACTTAGTCCCAGACATGTAAGCCATCTAATGAAGGAACTCGGAGTTATTGTTGAAGATAGAGTTCTACTGATCCTCAGTGTCTTAGCGGAACACGCAGGTTCTAAAGAAGCAAAGATTCAAATAGAGATGGCTAGACTAAGGCACCAGATACCTCTACTAAGAGACTGGATAAATAGAGTTAAGATAGGTGAGTTACCCGGTTTTCTCGGGCCGGGTGGTTACGCTATAGATGCCTACTACTCGCATGTCAGAAAGAGAATCAGTAGACTGCGTAGAGAGTTGGAGAAACTTAAGAAGATTAAGGACTACGAGAGAGTTAGGAGAGAAGAGAGCGGTCTTATCCACATAGCTATAGCTGGATACACAAACGCTGGAAAAACAACTCTCTTCAACTCTTTAACTGGTGAAAGCAGAGCTACAGGACCCGAACTACTAACAACTACATCAACGAAAGCAAAGATGGTTCCTCTCAATGACTTGAAAGCTGTCTTTATAGATACTATAGGTTTTATAAAGAATATACCTCCAGAGATAGTTGAAGCATTCTACACGACTTTAAGAGAGATATCGACTTCTTCAGCAGTAGTCTTAGTTATGGATAGCTCAGATGAAGATAGAGCGTTCTATGTGAAGCTCAGAGAGTCTTTGAAGATCTTAGTTAACATAGGGTATGTAGGTAAACCCTTGGTTGTAGTTCTAAATAAGTTAGACTTAGTTAGCAGTGATAGAGTAGCTAGGTTGAAGTCTCTAGTTGATTCAGAAGTAAGTCGGGGGGTGTGGCCATATAGAGTTGTCGAGACATCTGCTTTAAAAAAGATCAACCTGGACCTACTTAAGAAAGTGCTACAGGAAGCTCTAGAAAACCGTGAAGTACTCTACGAAATATAGCTCAGTCAGCAGCTATCTTCTCGATCTTCTTAATTCATCACTCGAGTGGTCTCTAACGAAGTCTACTTACTCTTCTCATAGAGCATTGAGCATAGATCCTCACCTGTAGCTCGAGAGTGAGGCCACCTAGTGTAGAGAGAGTGACTCACTACACCAGCTGCATCAAGAACCTTGCCGACTATGAAGTCAACTACGTCGCGGAGAGTTCTTGGTTTTGTGTAGAAACCTACTACAGCTGGGACGATTATTACACCAGCTCTCGCCGCCATATAGAGAGAGCGTAGCTCGATATATCCCAGTGGTGACTCTCTAACAACAGCGATAACCTTCTTACCGAGTCTTAAAGCATTCATAGCTGTTCTCACAACTAAATTATCAGATAATCCATGAGCTATTGATGACACAGTCTTTATAGAGGCAGGTACTATAGCTACCCAGTCCACGTAGATTAAGTAGCTAGAGCTAGATAGAGGTGCGTCGAGGTCGTCCTCCCAGTAGACCTCTCTAGCACCGAGTTCACGTATTTTAGACGTAAAGAACTCAGATGAAGCACACTCACTTTCAGCTACTTTAACTGACGCTCTAGAGAGTACTACATCAACTCTATAGTTCATGGAGTTGAGGACTTCAATTAATCTGAGAGCTAGTACTAGTCCACTACTACCAGTTACTTCAACTACTACGTACATGTATTCACCCTCAAGTTTTCGATACGATCCACGGACATACTCTATTAAGTACTGTGATTTAAATGCTCCTACTTAGTGAGCGAGTACTCAGTCTCGATTAAGTCACCATAAGGTGTAGAAGGGAGACTACAACCGCTGGAACTAGCAGTACTGGGTCCAGAGGACTGAGTAGTCTAGGCCTAGCAACTGGTGGTAGTCCATGCATGTAGAGAGCTTCAGCTACATATCTACTGTTTAAAATCGATTCTACTACTAGAGGTTTTATAAGTGAAGCGATACTTCTACCTCCAAGCTTCAACTTAGCTGCTATATACGCTTCTGAGAAAGATATGAATGTAGACGGGAGCTGAGCCATTGCTACAGCAAACACCTCCGAGTAGTACTTAAGCTTGAGTTTCAGCAGGAGATATCTAATCTCACTGATCGATAGCATTTGAAATAGTAGTGTTATAGCTAATACTACAGCAACTACTCGAAGAGTTGCGAGTGCTATATAGATAGGATCGAAGGGCTCGGCCCCCATGAATACTGAAACAATATTTAATGTGAAACCCAACAGTATGAATAACCCGATAAATCTCAACATGCCTACAAATCTTCTAAAACCTGCGAGATAGACTGCGATAGCTACTTCGTAGAGTAAAGCTACTAGTGTCTGTACAGCTGAAATCTTAACACCCGGAAATATGTAGGGTAGAGACAGTGATAGTGTGAGTAGCACTGGGATTAAAACCTTGGTGAGTAAGCCGAAGCTCTCAGCCTTATCGGAAACTATGAAGACGTAAGCGAAATCTCTGAGTGTTGACAATACTAAACACCCTACATACCTAGCTCTCTGCATTTTTCAGCTGCTGTGATAACCTCTAGGTCAACCTCAGAGTTGAAGTCGAACAAGAGACCGCTTCTTATTTCATATATTTTCGCTGGTTGTATTAGAGATATAGTCTCCCTATTACTGACGGTTATGACTTTAGGAGAATTTATACTGTTGAGGAGTGAGGCTAGTGAGAGTCTATCTGCGTAGGTCAACCCAGTAAACGGCTCATCTAGCAAGAGAATTGTGTCGCTACCTACGGAAGTAGCTATAGATATAGCAGCTCTTACAGCCTGCCCCCAAGATAGATTGAATGGTGATGCATCGAGTTCTACATCTACTCCTAAACTCCTCAGCTTCTTAACTCCAATCTCCAGGCAGATTTCTCTCTCGAGATACTTAGAGCAAGTTACCTCAAATTCTCTCTTTAAACTCTCTTCAGTGAAGAATAGGTAGATGTTCTGTGGAATATAGATAGTCTTAATCCTAGAGGATCTCTCGATCCTTCCCTTTGACGGAGAGAGATATCCCGCTATCAACTTGAGTAGAGTAGACTTACCACTACCGTTTAATCCATATATAGCTATAGTGCTATTCCGACTAGAAGCAGTAAGATTAACCCCTTTAAGAAGCCAGTCCTCACTTCTATCGTACTTAAACCACACATCTCTAACTCCCAACAGCTCTACATAGCTATCTAAACTACCTACTCCAGTATCTTCATCAGACTTCACGAGAACCTTGAGAGAGATGTCTCTAGGATACCTAAGCTGCTCGTGGTTCATCATCTTGAGAACCCCACTTTTCAGTAAGTATACACTACTAGCCAGCTTTAGTAGACTAACAAATCTGTGCTCAAAGATTACGATAGACTTTCCCATAGATTTAAGTGTTGTAATGAGCTCTCTGACTTCTTCAAGACCTTCATCATCAAGCCACATTAGTGGTTCATCCAATATCACTACACTCGGATCCCACAGCATGGCCTTCGCGATAGCTGCTCTCCTCAACTGACCTCCCGAGAGCTCGAAGAACTTCTTCTTCAGTAGTTTCTCTAGTTTAAATATATTAACTACCTTCCAAAACATCTTTCTACCTCTATCTACCCCGTGAATAGCGATAGAGGTATTGTAGAGATCTGACTTAACTACGTGCTCTATAAAGTGAGTATACACATTCTGATTTACTACTTGAACTAACCTTCGAAGATCTTCTATAGCTAGCTCTTCTATTCTTCTTCCACCAAGTAGTACTTCACCTACTGCCTCCCCTCTATAGATCCACGATCCAACACCAGTTAGAGATCTTAAGAGGGTAGTCTTCCCGGAACCACTAGCACCGACTATTAGAACTACTTCACCAGGACCTACGGAGAGATTTACTCCTCGAAGGACCCAATTAGATGATGTCGGGTAGCGAAACCAGAGGTTTTTCACTACTAATGGTCGAGTTGAATCGTCTCGAACTCCTGAAATAATCGGGGAGGTGTTGTCAGCCATTTTATTCACATTTTCTTGAAGCCACTGACGCCTAGAGTTTTAGATACTACTCTAAAAACTCCAGTTGATAGAACTCCAATATATGAAGCTGCTATAGCGTTAAAAACTGCTATATGTGGTAGTAGTGCTATAGTTACTGAGTAGGCTCTATCGTAAGTCCACCCATATACTAAGACCAACCAGTGCGGCGTCACTAGATAGTTGAGAAGAGACATTGTGAAGACTCTAAAAACCATACCGACAACTATAGATACGATGTAGCACCTAGTATATGCTCTCTTTAGACATAGGTGGCTGTAGAGTAGTGATATAGGTAGGAAGGTAGATACTTCAGCAGCTATCTTCATACTCGCACCAACGAAGTCCGCACCCATCAAGTGGAGTCCGACGAAGACCACCGGTAGCACTAATAGAGACATTTTTTGAGAGTAGAGAGCTAGAACTGCTAGTGGTATCCCAACACCGTCGAATTTAAGAAACGGTGCCGGAGGGTATGGAAGCTTAAATATGTGAAGCACTAGTGATAAGGCTACTAGAGCTGAAGCCGTAGATAGCTCTAGCAGCCTTCCAGCAGATCTTGCTTCTCTCGGAGTTCGAGTGCTCATAGATGCCCTCAGGAAGTTGTAGATATTGTAAATAAGCAGAGTCTACATTTTTCTTCTCAGTATCTGTGGGATTTATAAGTGTTTCTACATCGAGAAGTTCAAGAATGTCACAGCTACCTTCTGACAGATGAAACCAACTTGCTGAAGTTTCTAGCTACTTGCTCGAAGACTTCATCTACACCTACATGCTTTAACTGAGAGATTTTCTCCAGTAGATCGCTGAGGAGCTCTGGTCCGAGAGAGAGTCCTCTATACCTATATGGGCCATCTGATTCTGTGAGTATCGCTTCAATAGGTGCTTTTTCCACAACTACTTCATGTTTTTTCTGTATGAAGAGAGCTGGGTTTATGCCGATGAAGAATCCTTCATTAACGATTTCGTCAATTAGTTCTAGAGGGCCTGTATACCAGTGGAAAACAACCGCAGCTACTTCGTACTTCCTCAGCAAATCTAACACATCTCTCCAAGCTCCAGCTGCGTGAATACTCAAGCCGAGTCTATGCTCGGAGGCGATTCTCAGAAATCCTTCAAACAGCTTTCGCTGTATCTCAAATGTCTCTGGGTGGAATATTCTATCTAGCCCAACTTCACCTAGGAAGTAGATATTGTATTCACTCACGAGCTTCTCAATGGCTTTTAGAGAATCTTCAACACTCACTCTACCTGCGTTCCATGGGTGAATTCCTACCGCCGGCACTGCGTGAGGACACCTTCTACATATATCAAAAGTTTCTAAGCTAGAGGTTAAATCGTCTGAAACAGCTATCATCGAGTACCTACCACTACAGTACTTTACCCAGCTATCTCCATATTCGTAGAGATGTATGTGAGAATCGACTAAGGCACTCACTGCTCGCATACCCGACCTACTCGACTGTGAGATATGTTATAAGCTACTCAACAGTAGATGTTGAAGCTGTATTTAGCATTGAGAGCACCACATCTTACTCGCTCCGCACATCCGGCATCTTAATCCTTATAAATAAGTTCTGTAGCTAGTAAGACAGTGGTGTAGATGTCTTGAGTCACTTCAGTAGCGACAAGAAGAGCAATATCTTTGAGTACGCTAAGTATCTGGAGGAGAGAGTTCACCAGCTTGAATCGGAGGTAGAGTTTCTGAGGAGAGAGCTCAACTACTACAAAGGAGAGATCGATAAGTTAATGGCGTCACCACTTGTTGAAGCAGTGCTATTAGAGCAACTGGAAGATGGAAGAGCTATCGTGAGGAGTAGTGCTGGTCCGACACTAGTTGTCAACATAGGTAATTTCGTAGACACCTCTAAACTAAAGCCTGGAGCTCACGTCGCACTAAATCAGAGAGGGTCCGCGATCGTTGAAGTACTTCCAATAGTAGAAGACTACTACGTAAAAGCTATGGAGATAGATGAGAGACCTACGGTAACCTTTAGAGACATCGGGGGACTCCACGAACAGATAAGAGAGATAAGAGAAGTTGTTGAACTCCCACTTAAAGCACCCGAACTTTTCTCGAAGATAGGTATCGAGCCTCCTAAGGGAGTCCTACTCTACGGACCTCCCGGCTGCGGGAAAACACTACTAGCTAGAGCTGTAGCTGGTGAAGTTAGAGCTACATTCATTAGGCTGGCGGCTTCAGAACTCGCACAGAAATTTGTTGGTGAGGGTGCCAGAATAGTTAGAGAAGTCTTTAGACTAGCTAGACGTAGAGCTCCAGCAATAGTCTTCATAGACGAACTAGATGCTATAGGAGCTAAGAGAGTAGATGTTGGAACCTCCGGTGAGAGAGAAATACATAGAACACTCTCACAGCTCCTCGTAGAAATCGACGGCTTTGACTCATTAGATAAAGTCAAGGTTATGGCTGCTACAAACAGAATTGATGTTATAGATCCAGCACTCCTTAGACCAGGTAGATTCGATAGACTAATAGAAGTACCATCTCCGGATTTAGCGGGTAGATACGAGATATTCAAGATACATACATCTAAGATGCCTCTAGATAGTGATGTAGATCTCATGAAGTTAGCTAAGATAACTGATGGATTATGTGGTGCTGATATTAGGGCTATATGTGTGGAAGCTGGTTATAGCGCCATAAGGAGAGGAGCAAGCTCTGTCCGTATAGATGATTTTACTCAAGCTATAGGTAAATATATGTCTAAGAGATCTACCAGTGGAAAAAGTGCGGCTGCTTGGATGACGAACATATAGAGGAGGCTCTTCATTGATTACTGTAGTACTCTCAGGTGTTACTTCTCCACATAGACTAGTAGAATCAGTTAAAGTTGCTTACGGATTTAGAGGAGCTAGTGTCGATATGTTCATAGTTACTAAAACCACTGGATTAGCGTCGCAAGTAGGTATACCGGAAGCGTATAAGGTAGCTCTCAAATACGGTAAACCTCTAGTAGTTCTCTCAAGTCTTAAAGATGTTTTCGAGTACTTTAGATTTAGCGAAGTCTACATAGTTCTACCTGGTCAGAGTGGTCTGCGAAAGCTAGAAGACCTCGAAATAGGAGGCTCGAAGTACGCCTTTATCTTCATCGGAGAAGAGTACAGTAGGAGTGAAGCACCTATAGAAGCTCTCTCTATACCGGAGCTCCCGGTGGACTCACCACCTCAAGTAACTATAGCTCTAACACTATACACTATCTCCAGCAAGATGAAGTCACTAAGTAGTGAATCCGGCGGTAGGTAGTGGGTGTTCGTAGGTGTCGGGTGTTTCTGGGAGCTCTCCAGTAGGTAAGCATATCTACGCTAATCTCTATGGTATAGATCGCGAGCTACTATTTAATGAAGCTAGCTTAGTTAGAGCTATCGAGAACACACTCAGAGATGAGGGGATAGAGCCCGTAGAGATTAAGTCCTGGAGCTTTGGGGGTAGGAAGGGGGGTGTTTCAGTTATCGTTCTCCTAGAGGGAGCACACTTAGTTATCCATACATGGGCTGAGTATAGATACGCAACTCTAGATGTGCTTGTAACTGGAGACTACGACCCGGAGAAAATATTTAAGAAGATAGTAGAGATATTGAAGCCTCAGTCTTATAGAGTAGGCTTCACATATAGAGGCGAATTTCTCGGTGAGCGAAGATAGTTTATCAGTAGTTGAAGTAGATTCTTCAGACTACGGCTTAGTCAAGAAGGTAGTGGAGTTAGTCGAGAAAACTATGGGGATGTGGCAGGCTCACTACGCCTCTACATGCTTCAATCAAAAGATATGCCGCAGCCTCGCAATCGCCTCAGAGAAACTCTTAGGTGTGGTTCTATTCTACACAGCTCAGCTAGAGCTAGACCGCAGCCTCGGTGTGATTTACTATGTCGTAGTGAGAGAGGAGTATAGAGGTAGAGGATTCGGAAAAGTGTTAGTGTCTTCTGCTGAATACTTACTCGAAGATGCAGGTGTAGACCTAGTAGTAGCTACTGCGAGATCTGAGAACACTCCGTCGAGGAATCTCTTCAATAGCTTAGGATATAGTGAAATCTCGCTTCACGCAATTGAGGAGATATACGGAGAATTACTCACTAAGCTAACCTGTGGTTACGAAGACGACTTAGTCTTCTTCAAGAATATGAGAGCGAGTCTCACTGAGGTACTCTCAGTTCTCAGTCTAGAGTCTAACTTAAAGAAAATCGAGGAACTGTGGTACACGCTGTGCTATAGACCGTGGAGAGAGATGAGAAGCAGCAGACACATGCAGCAGATTTAACTGCGTGAGAGCTGAGTCTCTACGTTTTAGGTATTGATGTATTATACAAGAAAATATAGTAGCTATAGATGGTAGATCGATATGTTATCTAGGTATTCAGGCCATGTTCAACTCGCTATATTGGTGTAAGTCCGTGCTTCTTTGGTGGAACCCAGATTCTTACCTCTCTCTTTGTAGACAGTATTTCGAGAGCTTTAGTGAGTACTCGCCTGGTGTTTCTCGGCTGGATTACGGAGTCTACGTATCCCCGGCTAGCTGCTACATAAGGATTAGCAAACTTGCTTCTATATTCTTCTGTGAATTTTGCTAGTAGCTTAGCTCTCTCCTGAGGGTCTTTAACAGCTTCTAACTCTCTTCTCCATATTATCTCAGCAGCTCCTTCAGGACCCATAACCGCTATCTCAGCTGTAGGCCAGGCGGCGACAAAGTCTGCTCCTAGATGTTTAGATCCCATAGCTATGTAGGCACCTCCATAAGCTTTCCTAACTATAATCGTTAGCTTAGGAACTGTTGCCTCGCTATAAGCGTAGAGAACTTTAGCTCCATGCCTTATTATACCACCGTGCTCCTGCTTGGTTCCGGGCATGTAGCCTGGGACATCGACAAATGTGACTATAGGTATGTTGAAAGCATCACAGAATCTTACGTGTTCTGCGATCTTATCTGATGAGTCTATATCTAGAACACCAGCTAGATAGTTAGGCTGATTAGCTATGATGCAGACAGACCTACCGTCTAATCTACCGAAACCAGTGATAGCATTTCTAGCCCACTGTGTTTTTACCTCGAGAAACGACCCCACATCTAGAACGCTATCTACGATCTTGTACATATCGTAGGCGGCGTTAGGGTCTTCTGGAACTACTCCATCTAGCTCTGGAATATCTCTATCGGGTAGGTCGCCGGTTCTAACAACGGGTGGGTCCTCCATGTTGTTGCTCGGCAGGTATGAAAGTAGCTTCTTTATAACTGCTATAGCTTCTTTGTCGTCTTCCACTATGAAGTCTGCTTGACCTGATTTAGCTGCGTGAACCTCCGGACCCCCTAGCTGCTGCTCATCTACTACCTCACCAATAGCTGCTCTAACAACTCTAGGACCAGTTATGAACATAAAGGAAGTTTTCTTCACCATTACTACGAAGTCCATTAGAGCTGGTGAGTATACTGCTCCTCCAGCACATGGACCCATGATCGCTGCTATCTGCGGCACTATCCCCGAGGCCATGACGTTCATATAGAATATGTCTCCGTAGCCCCTCAGTGAGTCAACTCCTTCCTGTATTCTCGCGCCGCCGGAGTCGTTTAGAAAAACTATCGGGATGCCCTGACTTATCGCGGTCTGCATTGCTTTAACTATTTTAGCTGCGTGCATCTCACCGAGAGAACCACCCATGAAGGTGAAGTCTTGAGCTATAACTACAGCTCTTCTACCGCCGATTCTAGCTAGACCTGTAACTACAGCATCACCCCACACCCACCTCTTATCCATACCGAACTCTGTGGTTCTATGTCTAACAAATATATCCAGCTCGAGAAAGCTCTCCGAGTCTACTAGTAACTCGACTCTCTCGCGAGCAGTAAGCTTTCCTCTAGAGTGTTGAGCATCTATAGCTTCCTTACCTCCCCCCAGTAGTGCCTGCTCATACAGCTTCTTGAGCTCCTCGATCTTAGAGCTCATTTCTTAAGCTCACCAAGTCTCTTGGTAAGAGTGAATAAATATCTGCTTCAAGCCTTGAAGTCAGACTTAGTCCAACTCCTAGGTGCTGTAAGAAGCTCGAAAACAGCTCTCCAGATAGCTAAGTAATAGACAGCAGACATAACGGCCAAGTACTTTAAAGCACTTCTTCCACCAGGATTTGCGAGTACAACTGGTGTAGAGCCAAGCACACAGACAGCAGCTAGAACTAGAATAACCCGCCTGAATAGCGTCATTTCAAATCCCAGGAGCAATCCAGCAAAACCTACAGCTACCGCAATAGTTGAAGTAATCGCAGCAATAGGTGTAAACCCAGTTATTAGTAGTAGTGGGATAGACCTAGGCACCGCTCTCAACCCAACGGAAATAGATAGTATACCACCTCTAATCCACCTAGCTCTCTGCTTGACGAGACTGGAAAACCGGGAGATAGGTCTCGTAGTCGATGGAGGGTAAGCAAGTACGACTTTCCACCTGCGGGCACCTATCCTATAGGTTAAATCTAGATCTTCAGTCGGTGATGAGATATTGAATCCACCAATGCTCACTAAATGTGGAACCTTGATAAAGAACGCAGACCCGCAGACTTCTGCGAGCCCCGTTTTATGTGCTATATACGGCTGGAAGACTTCGTAGAAGAAGTAGAAATCCGCTATTTGAGCTTTACTCAACTTGCTAGACGTGTTAGCAACTTCTCTAATAAATTGAACAGCTACTACATCACTGTCTTCCAATATCTTAACTGCGGTTAGCACGTGGTCTGGGTGTATAGTGTCTTCAGCATCGTATACTGCTAATATATCTGTATTAATGTATCTCAACGCGTAGTTCAGAGCAGCGGGTTTACCACGTACTCCAGAAGAGTTCTCTATGTAGATACCGACAACCTCCCCGCAGTTGAGAAGCTGGTTGCCTGCTTTACAGAACTTCGAGATTTCACGGTATGTCTCGATATCGTCACTCTCACCTACAACAACTACTTTAAGCTTGTCTCTCGGATACCTCACTTCCTTAAGCGACTGAAGTACGTGGTGAATGCTGGACCTTTCTCTATATGCCGGCACAACTATAGTTACTTCAGGGTATTCATATAGATTCTCTGGATACACCTCTACTGGACGCGATCTACTTAAATACGCAAGAGTCACTACTGCAGAGTTGGCAGACAATATAGATATAGAAATTAAGCTGAAGACAGCTGATACTAAATCCAGCATATCCACAGCACCAGAATATTCTAGAGCATTCGATTTAAACTCTCTCGCTAAATAGGTTTAAGCAATCTTAAGAGTGCGATATTCAACTCCTTCGGCGAGGTTATGTGTAATCACCTAACATACGTTTTGAGTAGCTTATAAGGTGTAGCTATCTATTATCTTCGGGACCCACTATTGATTTACCTCCGCTGAGTATAAAGAAAGTTGAGGAAGAAGTTAGAGCATATTGGAGAGAGAGAAATATTCCACAGAAGTGGCGAGCACTATCTGGTAGAAAACTCTTCAGCTTTCTTGAAGGTCCACCAACAGCTAACGGCTACCCACACGTAGGTCATCTAAGAGGTAGGATATATAAAGACTTTGCCCTGAGATACCACAGGATTCTGGGGTACGATGTATGGGCTCAAGGAGGGTGGGATGAGCAGGGGCTACCGGTTGAAGTAGAAGTTGAGAAGAAACTCGGTATTAGAACTAAGAGAGAGATATCAGAGAAGGTAGGGTTCGAGAGATTTATTGAAGAGTGCAACAAGTTAGTTGACTACTACCTCACTTACTGGAAGCTCTACGCTACAGAAGCTCTAGGTCTGTGGCTAGACCTCGAAAATGCTTATGAAACTCGGAGAAGCAGGTATTTAGAGTACGTCTGGTACTTAGTGAAGAAGGCTTGGGAGAAGGGGTTACTCTACGAAGGCTATAGAGTACTACCATTCTGCCCCAGATGTGAGACAGCTCTAAGTGATGCTGAAGTCGATATGGGTTACGAAGAAAGAGAGTCTCCATCGATCTACGTGAAACTGAAGATTGAGGGAGGAGATAGAGACTACCTGCTGGTCTGGACAACAACACCTTGGACATTAATAGATAATGAAGCAGTAGCTGTACATCCAGATGCGGAATACTGTCTAGCTGACTTAGGCGGTGAGAAGTGGTATATAGCTAGGCAGCTAGTGGAGAGAGTAAGTGCGGAGTTAGGTATAGCTAATTTAAGATGTATCAACTTAGTGAGAGGGTCTGAGCTAAGAGGCTTGAGATACGAGCACCCCCTACTTAGTGAAGTACCAATACATAGAGACCACAGAGATAGCCACGTAGTTCTAGACACCGGCTTCGTAAGTCTTGAGGAGGGGACCGGCTTAGTTCACATAGCTCCAGGTCACGGACCGGAAGACTTCGAACTCGGTGTTCAGTATGGACTACCGATAACTAGTACTGTAGATATCGATGGAGTGTTCGACGAACAAGCCGGGGTATTTAGAGGTCTATCTATTAGTGAAGCATCTGAACTAGTTGTTAGAGTCTTAAACGAGAAGAAACTCCTAGTTAGATCCGGGCGTATTGTACATAGATATCCCCACTGCTGGAGGTGTGGAACACCACTGATCTATAGAGCAGATAGACAGTGGTTTATAGCTATGAGTAAACTAAGAGATAAACTACTTGAAGCTCTAAATTCTGTCGAGATATTCCCGAAGATACATAGGAGTAGGTTTGAATCGTGGCTTGCGAACGTTAAAGACTGGACTATATCTAGGTCGAGAATATGGGGTACACCGCTACCCATATGGAGATGTGTAGAAAACCCCAGTAAGATACTGGTGATTGGTAGCGTAGATGAGTTAAAGAGTTATGCTTCAGGTATGCCGGATGTAGATGACGAAAAACTCACTCACAGACCCTGGATAGATGCTGTTGAGCTCAGATCTCCCGACTGCTCTAAGTGGGTTAGAGAACCCTTCGTAGTTGACGTCTGGATAGATAGTGGTGTTGCTTGGTTAGCTTCTGTAGATGGATTGAGAAACAGAGAACTATTTAATAAGCTATACCCCTACACCTTCATAACTGAAGCAATAGACCAAACCAGAGGGTGGTTCTACTCACTAATAGCTACATCAGTTATCGATAGAGAGCTAGCTCCCTACAGGCAGATACTCATTCAGGGACATGTACTAGATAAATACGGTAGAAAGATGTCTAAACACCTAGGAAATGTTGTATATGCTGAAGAAGCGTTAAGGAAATTCGGAGTAGACCCATTGAGACTCTACCTGCTGTATAGATACCCGCCGGGAGACTCCTTCATGTTCGACCCGGAGGAAGTTAGAAAGACTTCGTCTAGCATATTGAACATAGTGTGGAATGTCTTTAGATTCGCAGCTATGTACATGGATTTAGATAGATTCAGCCCGAGAGTGCATAGACTCGAGGAATATTCGAGCAGACTCTCTATTGAAGATAGATGGATTCTCTCGAGAGTCAACACTGTGGTAAAGGAGTTCATTGAGCATTTAACTAGGTATGAGATACATAAAGCAGTGCAGCTACTAATAGACTTCGCAGTCAACGACTTAAGTAGGACCTACCTAAAGCTGGTGAGACCGAGAGTCTGGAGTGAAGAGAGTGACGATAGATTCGTTGTTTACTCCACACTCTACTACACCCTCAAGCAGCTACTCAAGCTACTATCACCAGCGGTACCTCACTTATCGGAGGCACTCTGGATTCACTTCATAAAGTACTTCGAACCAGATGAACTAGAGAGTGTTCACCTATCTAAGCTAGATGAGGTCGATGGAGGTAGAGTGGAGCCGCAGCTAGAGGAGAGCTTTAGAACAGCTCTAAAAGTTGTTGAACTACTGGCATCTCTAAGAAATAGATTAGGTATAAAGATAAGGTATCCTCTTCGCGAAGTTGTTGTAGTAGCTGAGAGAGGCGTATTAGAGAGATTAGAGCACCTCAGAAGTGTCGTATCTAGACTATCTAACGTTAAGAATGTCGAGCTATCGACATCTATATCCACATGTCTCGGAGGAGACTACGAATACATACAAGAAGGAGAAATTACTGTCTGTCTGCAGAAGACTGTCGATAGGGAGCTCTATGCTGAAGCTCTAGCTAGAGAACTCATACGCAGAATACAGGTCATGAGGAAGGAGATGAATCTAGATGTAGCAGAGTTTATAGAGGTTGTAGTTGAGACAGACTCTGAAGATATAGCTACATCTCTGCGGACCTTCAGAGAGTATATATCAAGAGAAGTAAGAGCATCTAATCTACTTCAGGAGAGCCCTGGAGAGAGCTTCTACGTGAAGACTTGGGATATAGAGGGCTTCACAGTAAGAATAGGAGTAAAGAGAACTCACTTTAGTGGCTAGAGACATAAGTTTTCTCGATCTGAAGCTAGTAGTAGGTAAGACTATCTAAGAGAGTTTATTAGAAATCTCCGCAAGCAGCTCTAATATCTTTCTCATACTCTCGCATTAACTTAAGTAGAGCTTCAGTCACATCGTTCCTAGCGTAAAGCGTGATCTTTATCACTTTTTCAAAAACTTTCTTCTTCGGAAGTACTGAGTAGAGGATGTATTCAGCTGTTTTTTCATCACCTACTAGCTGAACTAGTGTTCTAATGTATTCATCAACATTACTCATCAATCCTGTTTGTGGGTCTATTCCCAGTAGGCGAAATCTTAGGAGAAGAAGTGAGCTGAGTCCCGGGTAGCTACTTCTAAGACCTTGCTGAATAAGAGATGAAACACAGACTAATAGCTTACCCACCTTTTCAGCTTCAGCAAGTAGTTTTTTATTACTAATCATCAAGATTTCTCCTACACTGTAATACTCTGTCAGAACGTATTTAAGTACTCATAACAAATTTCTGGCTGACTCCTCGATAGTCAGATTTCAGCTGACTACAGATGGAATTCAGCCTACGCTAGAGCATTAAGACCTAACCTAACTACAGAGTAAAGATTATGTTTAAACACATGCCTTAAATATCCCTAGGTCTCACACCGCGTTAAAATACTGGGGACTAGTTCTCTTAGCCAGTTAGTCCGACAGGTTCTACGTGGGGATGGTCTACGTCTATATGCCATCAATTTGCTTAGTGAGAGTGAGCTAGAAATTGATTAAAGCAGGATAGCTATCTCTATGCTGAGTTATACAGTTAGTTTAAATATACTTATATACTCCGCCTATGCGATTAATGTGGTAATTAAGGTGGTAGACAGCTTATACAGTGACCTCATGCCGAGAAACCTATTTTCAGAGGTTTTAATAGCTCTACCTCTCTTCCTATATGTGCTCGGGATTTTAGCAATCACTAAGTATATTTACATACTACTGAAGAAGAGAGGGCTTAGCGATAATATCATAGTCTACTATAATCGAAAGATAATCCACATCTTAACTGGAGGTGTGATAGGCCTCACAGTTCCTTACTTATTTACTTCACCTCTAATACCGGCGATATTTGCGTTTATTCTAGCGGTAATAACCTATATTCCACATAAATCCGGCAAACTTTTCTACTGGTTTCAAGTAAGAGATAATATGTATGAAGTAAACTTCTGCTTTGCTTGGGGGCTAGCTCTTCTCATACTATGGCTCCTCTTCGGCAGTCCTATATACGCAGTTATACCTATAGCATTCATGTCCTTTGGAGATGCTGCAACCGGAATAATAAGGAACGCAGTATACAGGAGAAGAACGAAGTCTTGGATAGGAAATCTAGGGATGTTTTTAGTCGCACTCCCCATAGGAGCTTTCTACGCAGGATCTGTGGGAGTTATAGCTGCTGTAGTAGCGAGTATTGTGGAGCACTACGAGATACCCCCACTAATGGATGACAATGTCTTAATAACGATTTCAACTCTAGCAATCTTAGTTGCGAGTAGAGTCTTAGGATTTCTCTAGCTAACTATGTGAGCAATAATGTGGGAAACAGCTTTTAAACAGTCTGCGAACTCATTTTCAGAAGCTTCGGTAGCTCTCTGCAGTATTCTTGAAGCACTTATTTGAACACTAGCTACTCCACCAGTTTTTTCCTGAACTAGTGTAATTACTACGTCTAGCTTCTTCATAGAGACTATGTACTTACCTCTATAAGTCTTAACAGAGTACCAGCCGGCGTCGTAGCTACCACCATCTAAAACCTCAATTCCACCCATCTTTAATTGTCTCACTAAGTTTCTAATGGCGCTACCTAGAGTTAGCTTAGCTTTAACAACATACTCAACTCTTACGACATCGATTAAGTCTCTAATCTCTCTCAGTAGTTTTCGAGAGACATCTATTATCTCTCTAGTAGGTCCGGTAAGACACTTTTCCTCGTTATCGCAGGCGGAAGCAGCAATTAGGACACCTAAACTTGATTTCGATAGATATAGAGCTATAGATGTAGTACCAACAGATCCCACGACCTCAGAGAAGTATACAGTGTCTAGCTCAGATGTACCGAGATTCTTTAGTAATTCGTGAATTTTCATAGCTAAATATTCAGCATCGCTAGTTCGAAATCTATAAGAAATCCCCATCTCAAACACCGATGTCCCCCATATACACTTATTTCGCTGTAAGATACGTCTTTAAGCTAATTAGTTTAGGTCTAGCAGATGTGGGAATAAGAGTTGAAATCCCAATATATATTCTAATTTCAGCATATCTTTACTTACCGAAGGTTTCTAAAACACTCTCTACGGACAGCTATCGAGAGTGTAGAGCACCATAAAATAGACGGTATTGAAGTTATTCCTGCGGCGGTAGGTAAGTGTTGATCTAGATTCTAGCGGCCGAGTTCCGGTAGCAGCAGCTCAATGAGTTTCTTCTTAGGTCTTCTAGTAACTACTTCTTCAGCTAGTGCGTGTGCTATTAGCGGGAGCGCTATAGTAGCATCTACGTGAACTGTTGCTTTAAGACCCCAAGGCGATGTCTTCCCCCAGCTAACCGCTTCTTCAAGTGTAGCTCCTGAGAGGCCGCCCCACTGCGGTAAGTCTGTAGTTATCTGAACTGCGAATTTATGTGGTTTATAGTAGTCGTGTGAGCCTCTCCTCTCTGCTAGAAGTGTTTGAACTACTGTAACTAAGTTTATTGTGTCTTTCGGAACTCCCCCACCTACGTAAATAACAGCTGATTCCTCAGATTTCTCAGCTATTTTAACGAGTTGGTCGAAGTCTTTAACCATGTCTAACACAACTCTCCTTCCCTCTCTGAGAGCTAGAACGGCAGCAACACCGTAGCCTGAGTCTACTAATGCTGGTGAGAATATAGGTACTCCAGACCTGTAGGCTGAAGTAACTATTGACTCTATTCCTCTACCATTTAGAAACCTCCCGAAGAGGTATAGGAACTCCGGTGTTGAGTAGATACCTTCTGGGATAGTCTTTACGAACTCCACTATTAGATTCTCCATAACTCTGTAGTCTAACTCAGATACATAGACGTCGTAGAAGCGGTCTATCTTATGTTTAAGTAACTCGTAGTCATCAACACAAGGAGACCCTCTGTAGTAGCTGAAACCCATAGCTTCCACAATGTCTTCAGATATATTAGCACCAGTTGAAACAAGAACATCGATGAATCCCTCATCTACAAACCACTTAACAATCTTCCACATACCTCCAGGACCCATAGAGCCGGCCAACCCCATGAAGACAGTTATCTTCGGGTCCTCGAACATCTTCAAAAGTATCTCGTAAACTTCGCCGAGTTTTCTTCCTTGATATGCCGTCTTAGAGATCTCTCGAAGTATTTCACTCAGCTTTCTAGACTTCACATCTATAGATTCAAGTCTATCTCTTAGATAGGGGCTTCTCTCCATTTTATATCACTATAGCTAGTGATCAGTAGTTTTAAATGCTCACCCACCTAATCTATATGTGATAGCATTGAGCTGTAGAAGTGAAGATATACTGGAGTTTCTACTTACAAGAAGAAGTATAAGACAGTTTAAGTTGGAGTCTGTTCCAGATGACGTCGTACTGAAGATATTGAATGCGTCTAGGTACGCCCCGAGTGCTGGTAATAGACAGCCCTGGATCTTTGTTGTAGTAAAAGATGGTAAGATAAAGGAAAAGCTAGCCGGTATTCACGCAGGGTCAATACCACTTCTAAGAGCACCTATCGGAATTGTCGTAGCATGCGATAAGAATACATCTCCATTTTCATATCAAGTCGACTGCGCTAACGCCGCAGTGTACGTTATGCTTGTAGCACACGCACTGGGCCTCGGCACCGTCTGGATTCAAACTCTTAGAAATATTGAGGAGATCCAGAAGACTCTGGAGCTTCCAGAGAACTACGTTCCTATAGCTATACTAGCTCTGGGCTACCCAGCTGAGAAACCTCAGCCTAGACCGAGAAAGCCTCTCGAGGAGATAGTATACCTAGATAAATATGGAAATAAGTACTCTACTTAAGCTCAAACACCACTTTTAACTTACTTAGGGATAGCACTCTCTATGCTCTTAATTGAAGCGTTGACATCGTTTTCCTTGCTAATATTACCCATAGAGTCTAGAATAGGCTTAGTCAGCACTTTAAATATTTCTCCAGAGTCTAGTTCAGCTAGTATCTGAGGTATCCACGCCATTCCGTATTCATCGGTATCTCCATGCTCTATTAAGAATAAGTAATCTTCAACTCTAATCTCTAGAGGAACTCCGTACTTCTTACTTAACTCTTCAGCTATCTCTTTAAAGTACTTATGGAGTGGGTGGTGGTCTGCTGTTACTAGTATTAGCTTAGTTAGTCTAGTCATACTCAAACACACCCAGAGATGTAACTAACTAGGAATATATTTGTAGACTAAGTGGAGAAATACCTACCGTAGTCAGCGAATTCAGAGAGAGTGCTTGAGAGCTTTCAAACATGCTTCAGCTACCTTCCTCGGACTTGGAGATTTAGTTATTGCTCCTCCAACTACGATGATACGTGCTCCAGAATCTAGAAGTGCGGGTATGTCCCCCGGTCTGATACCACCACTTACAGATATGACTAGATCGCCTACTTCTAGTGAGAGACGTCTCACCATATCACGTAAACTAGCAGCAGTAAGTCCGAGAGACCTCTGTACATCTATACCTACGTGAATGTTCACTGCTCGTACTCCGATGCTAGCTAGTTCTCGCGCTCTAGCTAAGATATCTCCTCTAAACCCTATGAAGTCAACAACAACATCACCACCAAGACTCCTCGAAGCTCTCAACGCAGACTCGATAACGACATCATCAGCTAGTGCTAGAGTAGTCATGAAGTCTGCTCCACTTCTTATAGCTAGTTCCGCTTCTAGAGCACCAACATCAACAGTCTTAGTGTCTGCGAGAACTGGAGTCTCTCTAACGAAATTCCTTATCTCGACAACAGACCTCATTCCTTGAGATTTAATGAGGGGTGTCCCAACCTCAACTACTCCAAGCTCTAAGTCGTATATCTCAGATAGGATTCGGAGAGCTTCCTCCATCGAGGTGAAGTCGAGTGCGACTTGGAGTGCGGGGAGCTTTAGGTCTCCTATCTTCATCTAAAAACACTGCTTAGCTTTACGACTAGAGAGTCGTGTAGGTCTTACCTTCGCGCTAGTACTATCTCGATAGTAGATACTCTAGACTGTCTGCCTTCGCTAGTAGATAGTACCTGGCTTCCGATTCTTATATCTCTAATTTCTACTCTGTCGGGTAGGAACCTGCTTCTCACTATCTCCACTGCATCAACAGCCTTGCTGATAGCTCTACCTCTAGCCTTAATCACTATCTCCGGCACTCCCTGGTGCAGTAGAGTTAGAGTAGCCATTACGTAGTTCATTACCGGCTTCTTTCCTACTAGGATTACGTTTGTAGCTGCGGGTGTTGGACCACTCATCTATACCACCTGTTTTGTTTCACATGTTAAATAAACATTACCTTATAAGCTTTTCTGCTACCTCATGGTAGCACCGCCGTTATAGGCAGCTACTGAGAGTAGACAATCTACTTTATTTTGCTTACAGCTTTAAAGTAGTCATGTTCTAGAGTAGCTCACTCGGTGTTAGAACTGGATTACACGTCAGTATTAGCGCTATTGCTACTAGCCGTATTAGCAGTTACTGCGAGTCTAGGTAGACTACTGTCCTTCAGACTACTTAGCGCAGCTAGAAAGTCTAACAACACTGTGAAATCATTGAAACATGGTGAAGTTCTACCTGATATACTAACTCGCAGTATAGTTAGAAAGGTTAAGGTCAGTAAGGTAGGTGACTACCTAATACTAACAGTCGTACTAAAGACTACTGTAGATACTAGCACTGAAGTCGAAATCGAAGAGCCTCTAGTGCTACTTAGTGATGGCGATATAATAGCAAAAAACTCTGCTGCGGAGGAGTTGAGTAGTTAAATTAAATTCTCGTACACATGGTTTAGTGGTAAATAGATTGAAATCTCTAGAAGTGCGTGTATGTAGATGGCTATCTGAAGAAGAGTTTAAAGAGATATTGAAGTATGCTGACTACATTGGTCGCAGTGAGAGATGCTCTATCTTCAAGTTGAACCTAGCTAAGATTATGCGTGAGGGAGAGGATTTAGAAGATGTAGTAGCTTTTCTCACAGATATCGAAGCTGAATTTGATGAGGGATACCTGAGGGACTTACTCCAGAGATCTGGGAGAATAGCTGAATTAAGTTATCAATCGAACTATGTGTACGTTAAATTCAATTTCTTCTTAAGTGATGAATTGAGAGAAGCCCTCTCGGAGTTCAAGCCTAGATACTTCCGCGATGGAAGAGTCTTTCTACTACACCCTATGTACTACACAAATTTCGTGGAGGTGCTTAGAAGACGTGGTGTAGCTGTTGTTGATAGAACCGGGTTTTTGAGTAGAGTTAAACTAGATATTCCAGCAGATCTAAAGGTTTCTCTCAGAGACTATCAGAGAGAGTCTCTAGAGAGGTGGGTGAAAAACGGGTGTAGAGGTATAGTGGCTCTCCCAACGGGTTCCGGTAAAACTCTAATAGCTATAGCGGCTATCGTGGAGGCTAAGGAGAGAACACTGATAGTCGTTATAACTAAGGACCACGTAAAGCAGTGGTACGAAGAAATAGCTAAAACCTCCACCATACCTCTAGAGTTCGTGGGCTTCTACTACTCCGAGCAGAAGAGAATAGCACCTATCACCATAGCTACGTATCAATCCGCATTTAGATATATGAGTAAGCTAACTCCCTACTTCAGTCTTCTAGTAATAGATGAAGTTCACCACCTACCAGCAGATAAGTTTAAGCGTATAGCACTCGGATCGCCAGCACCTAAAAGACTGGGGCTCTCAGCAACTCCTTATAGAGAAGATGGAAGACACATCGAACTGTTCCCACTAATGGGTGGGGTAGTCTACTATAAATCACCTATAGAACTCGCAGAAGCAGGATATCTAGCTCGACACGAGATAGTGACCGTTAAAGTCGGTCTTAAACCAGATGAAAAGAGGAAGTACCTAGAGCTTAAGAAGAAGTTCAAGAACTTGGTCGGTGACGTGAAGTTTGAGGAGATTCTCGAAGCTGCTAGAAAGGGGGATGAGAGAGCTATCGAAGCCCTCAAGTTAGTTACAGAGATGAGGAAGATAGTTCAGACGAGTAAATCTAAGGTAGAGAAAGTCAGAGAGATCGTTGAAAAAGAGAGTGGGTCTAAGATCATTGTCTTCGCTCACTACGTGGACTTAGCTCGAGAGATAGCTAGAGAAGTCGGAGGCCTACTCCTAACCGGTGAAACAGAAGCATCTAAAAGAGAGGAGATACTGAGGACATTTAAAGAAGGTAGAGAGGGAATTCTAGTAGTTACTACTGTTGGAGACGAAGGACTAGATATACCTGACGCAAGTGTAGGTATCTTAGTTGCTGGAACTTCATCGCCGAGGCAGTTCGTGCAGAGACTGGGTCGCCTACTTAGACCTACTCCAGGCAAAGTCGCGAAGCTCTACGAAGTAGTCACTAGAGGAACGGCTGAAGAGATTCATTCGAAGAAGAGAAAAGACTTCTCAGTGGTAAGTGAATTAGAAACTGGGGTAGATCAGGGTAGTTAGCTTAGAGCTCAGTGCTCAAAGTTGAAGGAATGTCTTTAAACCGGTAGTCAGCTACATCTTAAGTATGGAGAGGATCTTCATCGCGTCTTCCTCCAGGTTAGGTGATTCAGATATGATTACTCCCTCGACCTTGAAGTCTCTCACTGCTTCTACAGCTGCTACCCAGTTAAATCCAGATTCATCGAAGTTTAGGTGGGCTCTCTCACCTCTCTCTCCATACTCTATTCCAGACATATGGATGTGGGAGTTCTTTAGTGCCTCAGAACCAAGTCTTCTCTCTACTTCCTCTAATACTTTCCTAAAGCTCTCCGAGTTATTTAACCTACCGATACTTCTAGCGTAGATATGTGCGAAATCTATTGCCGGTAAAGCCATATCGATGCCTTCAACTATGGAGAGTACCTCCCCTAGAGATCCTACTTCAGCTAGTCCACCCATAGTCTCAGGTCTGACCCATATTCTCACACCTATATCCTCTAAGACTCTAACTACGTGTTTCAGAGCCTCTCTAACGATTTTAATAGCTTCTTCAGACACGTACTTCCCGTAGTATCCAGAGTGGAAGACTACTGACCGTGCTCCAGCTACGTATGCTACTTTAGCTGACTCCACTATTCTCTCTATAGAAGCCTTCCTAACGTCACTCTTATCGGAGAGCAAGTTGATGAAGTATGGTGCGTGAGCTGTTAAAACTACACCTAAATCTCTCGCGACCTCTCGGGCTCTAGCAGCTGTCTCACGACTTATGTTAATACCTCTAACAAACTCTAACTCCATAGCGTTAAGATTTAACTCAGCAACACGCTTAATACCGTCTACAGTGTTCTTACGCTTCGATGAATTGGGGATACCGGCAGTACCAACGAAGACTCCGCGGAAGTTCAAGTCACCGCCCAGAAACCGTTAACTATTTACATAAAAATGAGTGGAAATACTCTAGGTCTCCTCTAACATAAAGCTACCACCTCTACTTCAAGTAAAGCTAGAATAGTATCACACTCTACGAGACTCCAAAGATCTGGTGTTCGACGTCTTCTCACTCCGGCTCTGGAGAATATGCTGGGTGCTCTGTGGAGACTGGTGTAACTCCGTATTCCTCTATCAATATCAGTATGGCTGACTGTGGAGGTATAACTCCTCTCTCCGTGATGATGGCGTCTACGTATTCAGGTGGTGTCGCATCGAAAACTGGGTTAAGTACTGTGACTTCTGGATTCTCAGCTAGCCACGTTGAGTCAACCACCTCGGTTGATTCTCTTACCTCTATCGGCACTAGTTCTCCAACGACTGTGTATGGACTGAACTTGTAGGTTTCACTAGCTATGTAGACTCTAGCTCTTGCTTCTCTAGCTGCTAGAGCTACTAGAGATGTCCCGATCTTATTGATTACTGCTCCATTAGCTGCTACAGCATCAGCTCCAACTACTACTTTATCTACTCTCTTCATATAGTATCTGACAGCTGAATCAGGTATGAGTACTACTTCAACACCCTCTCTAGCTAGTTCAGCAGCAGCTATGAGGCCCTGCAGCATCGGTCTAGTCTCCTTGACGTAAACTCTCTCGACCTTCCCCTGTCTGTGGGCTGTAATTATTACTTCAACCGAGGCCCTACTGTGGCAGTGAGTCATTATCGTGTCCCCTCTCTCGATTCTTCTAGCACCGAGCTGAGCTATTAGCTTAACAGCGCTTTCAGAGTAAGATATGAACTCTCTAGCAGCTGTAGTGACTACCTCAATAGCTTCTCTAACAGATGGGGGAGTGCTTCTCTCTAATCTACTCACAACGTACGATACCGAGTTAGGCAGTGATACCGCTGTAGGTCTAGCAGACTTAACGTAATCAGCTACAGTCTTCAGGTACTTCCTGAAGTCTTCGAGGTCCACACCTGAGTACTTCTCAGCAGCGATAGCTATTGCTTGTGCTCCATGTCTAGCTATATTGCCGGCGCCACGGATCTTCATTGCCTTAATATCCTCTCTTATTCTAACTACTTCAGGCGGTATTCTATAGCCAGCTATCTCCATAGAGACATCAGCTCCGAGAGAGTTGACTCGAGAGTTTTCTGTGTTTTAGGCCATCCGACGAGTTCTCGAGCTAGATATATAGCTATTTGAGGAGCTATCAGTCCTCTCTCAGTTACTATAGCATCTATATACTCAGGTGGTGTGACATCGTAGAGAGGGGTTTTAACGTAGAGATTTCTACCTAAGTAAGGAGTTACCTCACTAATCCTCTCAGAAGGCACTACGAACTCCGGTCTCTCTACCTCCTCTATAGTGATTAAGTCTCCGAAGATAGTCTCACTTCCGAACTTGTATAGCCCAGATACTACATACACTCTAACTCTAGCTTCTCTAGCAGCTAGAGCAATAGCGGAGGTCCCAACCTTATTTACTACAGCACCGTTCGCCGCTATAGCTTCAGCACTCACGAATACTTTGTCGACATCCTTCATTACGTATCTAACTGCGGAGTCAACAACTAGTAGAGTTCTTATACCCCTCTTCCCGAGGTAAGAAGCAGTGAGCCTCCCCTCACCCCCAGGTCTTGACTCAGTTACGTAGACCGATAGCTCGAGCCCTCGATCTGAGGCTTTAGTTAAAGAATTCAGTACCGTAGTGCTATATGAATGTGTTAACACCACATCACCGTCTTCTATCCTTCTAGAAGCTAGCTCAGATGCTGTTTCTCTAGCACTAACTACATGTTTTTCAACTTCTCTAACTAAGTAGTCTACATCTATATCTGCGGGAGATGGTGTAGATACTCTCTGAGAAAGCTTCTCGAAGAACATCTGCATTAAGTTGCGGACTGCTTGAGAAGTAGGTCTCGCTTCTAGAGCTAGACGTATCAGTTGTTCAAGGACAGTCACCACCTGCTGTCGGCGGCAGTTACTGAAAACGTGAGCTACAGCTCTCACGATTTTGATTGCTGACTCTGTTGACCCGAGAACTCCGAAGTTTCTTACTTCTTCTATAGTTCTCTTATATGATGAGATAGCCTCATCACAGTTCAACTCTTTATTCACCAAACTCCGACTACAGTGTCTTACAGTATCTTATATAGATAGCCTCCGTAGTTAGAAAGAGTTGAGGCACACTACCTACTGACAGAAGCTCGATCTCCTTGAGCACTGCGGTACAGCTAGCTATCCAAGACTCGCCGTATTCGCTGTCTCCCATAGCTGACTTCACTGGATACTACATCTACTTAATCTGTTTCTATTTCTGTATGTGTCTTTAGAGTATTGTATTACATAGCTATAGTGGTTTCGAATGTGAATGTCGAGATCGTTGTTACTGCGGGTGTAGTAGTTGTTTAAAAGAATTGCGCATGTGCTACAAAATGCCTGGATTAGTGGTTTGTTAAATATTTAAGCTATTTTTCCCACTCCGTAGAGGTGGTGCTGAGTGCCTGTGGTTGAGGTAGGTAGGGTCTGCGTTAAGATAGCTGGTAGAGAAGCTGGTAGAAAAGCTGTTATAGTAGATTTAGTTGACGAAAACTTCGTCGTAGTTACAGGTCCTAAGAACCTTACGGGAGTTAAGAGGAGGAAGGTTAACGTCAAACACATCGAGATACTAGATAGGAAGGTCGAGATATCTAGAAGTGCTAGTGATGAGGAGGTACTGAAAGCTCTAGAAACCGCTGGCTTAACTGACTTTATGAAGGAGAGGGTTAGACTGAGTAGAAGAGAGATTCTAGCAACAACTACCCTCATCTCTAGAGAGTAGTTCTTCATACATTTTTCTTTCACTACCGCCTATTATCTTTCTCAACGATCTATCTCGGTGTGAGGTTTGGAGGAGGCTATCAGATTTCTCACAGAGTTAGATAGGTTTGTCGGTGTAGAGAGGAGGTACTTAGTGAAGAAGGAAGGCTTCACAGACCCAAACTACGGAAAAACCCCAACAGCTAGAACCTTAGAGGAACTCCTCAAATACGGTATCGTCAATCTCGATAAACCTCCAGGTCCGACGAGTCATGAAGTAGTTGCGTGGGTTAAGAAGATCCTAGGCATTCCTAAGGCGGGACACGGGGGTACCCTAGAGCCCTCGCAGGGTGGGGATACCCTAAGGTATCCGGTGTCCTGCCGGTAGCACTAGATAGAGCTACAAAGCTCATAGGTGTGATATCGCACTCCAGTAAAGAATATGTAGCTCTAGCTCAACTACACTCAGAAGTACCTAGAGAGAGATTTGAGGAGGTCGTTAGAGAGTTTATTGGTAGAATATATCAGAGACCCCCACTCAGATCTTCAGTTAAGAGAGTTCTCAGAGTCAAGGAGATCTATGAGATAGAGGTGTTGGAGTACGAGGACGTCTACGCGTTGATGAGGATCTCCTGCCAGCACGGAACCTACGTGAGGAAGCTTATACACGATATAGGTGAGGTTCTCGGTGTCGGAGCACATATGAGAGAGCTACGCCGGATTAGGAGCGGACCATTTAGAGAGGAGAGAAGTGTTAGAATGCAGGAACTCTCAGAAGCTGTCTACATGTATAGAGAACTCAACCGCAGTGATAGACTTAAGTCACTAGTGCTCCCTCAGGAGTATATAGTGTCCCACCTACCGAAGGTGTTAGTCTTCGATGGGGCGGCTGCTGCTATATCCTACGGAGCAGATTTAGCTATTCCGGGGATTTCAGCTATATCTGAAGGCATTAGAAGAAGAGATCTAACTGCGATATTCACACTCAAGGGAGAACTTGTAGCACTAGCAGAAGCACTTATGTCTACTGAAGAAGTACTATCGAGTAGTAGGGGGATAGCTTTTAAAACAGTTAGAGTCATACTAGAGAGAGACACCTACCCGAGAACTTGGAGAAAAAAGAGCACTACCAACTAAAACATACTAGAGTCCGGCTGCTCTCTTTAGAAATGCTCTAGCTGCCTCAGCGTGCTCTGGAGAGCCCTCCTTGTGGCACATCCACCAGTCAAAACATGTGTAATGCTTCGATCTCTCAGCTGCTTCATCAACAGTTCTTGCCGGCGGCACTATAACTCTATCACCAATTAACTCGTTGTTAGGCCAGTCAGCAGGTACGGCGGCCTTCAGCTTCTCGCTCACTTGTAGAGCTACTATAATCCTCAGAATCTCGTCAATATTTCTCCCGAGCTCCTGCGGGTAGTAGAGAATAGTTCTAATTACGCCGTTCGGGTCTACAATAAAGACAGCTCTCACAGTGTGGGTAGCACTTTGAGCATGCAGTAGTCCAAGCTTCTTAGCTACTTCAGCACCTGGGTCCGCTACTACTGGAAACGGTATCTTGACACCTAAGTTCTTCTCAATCCACTCCAACCACTTGATGTGGCTGAAGATACTGTCGACACTGTGACCGAGAAGCTCGGTGTTGAGTTTCTTAAAGTCTTCATATCTCTTAGCGAATGCTACAAACTCAGTGGTGCAGACAGGTGTGAAATCAGCTGGGTGGCTGAAGAGCACTAACCACTTACCTATGTAGTCGTCTGGTAGCTTTCTTATCCCGTGTGTAGTTGGAACAATCATCTCTGGAAGCTTCTCACCTATGAGTGGTATCAGACTAGGCATACACTCACCACTACGATATATAAACCTCAGATATTTAAATTTTCACTTCAACGCTAGGAAAACCGAGCTGCTTAATTTACTTTTCTAACCTTTCTCTCTTCAATATATCTACCCCGCATTCTAATCTCAGCCACTCTCTCAAAGATTTTCCTAGCCTCATCAACACCTACTACACTACGATAGCTTCTCATGAAGCACTTCAATAGGTCCTCTTTAACAGCATAGTGAGAACTCTCAAGAACTCTGATTAGCAGATGTAGATCTACAGCTAGGTCCTCTATATCTTCCACGTGTTTCGCTAGCCCTAGGTCTAAGATGTAGATAGAGTCTTCATTACTTAAAACTGCGTTTGAGGTAGTTATATCTCCATGAGCTACTCCGAGTTTATGCATAGCTCCAACCTCTCTACCGAATTCAGCCATTGCTCGACAAGCTTTCTCCCCACTTAGAACTCCTAAAGCATCGCGGAGGACTACTCCCTCGACTTTCTCCATTACTATCAGACCGTAGAGAGGGTCTACAAATAGGATTCTCGGAACGTTTACACCTCTCTCTCTTAGCATAGCCATTATCCTAGCTTCCGCAGCAGTCCTCCTACTAACGATCTCTCGATCTAGCTCTAGAACTCTATAGGGTTTCCGAAGTCTTAGCTTAAAGACTGCTTTACGCCCTAGGAACTCGCCTTCAGCTACGAGGGCTTCAGCACCTAGATATATGACTCTCTGCACTCTACCAATAGATATCGACTGCGTCGAGCCTCCACCTCTGCTTAACTACGGCATTCTCTGGTTCTATAGTTACCCCGTATTTAAACATCAGCATACCTGTCCAAGCAATCATAACACCGTTATCTACAGCATATCTAGGAGGCACTACGTAGAGTTCCACACCTCTATACTCTGCTAGAGCTTTAAACTTCTCCACTAGGTATCTACTCGCAGCCACACCTCCAACAAGCAGTATCTCAGTCTTCCCCAATTGAGCCAGACCTCTCTCAGCTACTTCAACTAGAGATGAGTAAGCTACTTCTCTAGCACTGAAGCATATATCCTCAACTCTCACACCACTTCTATATGCTCTGAGAGCTGCTGTAAGAAGACCTGAGTAAGACGTATCCTGACCTTTAACTACGTAAGGAAGTTCTACATATCTCCCTCCCTCTGAACATCTATCGATAGCGTGAATACCTCCTACAACGTACGGCGGGGCTAGACCGAGCTCTCTCACTAGAGCATCCATGAAGTTCCCTAAAGCTATATCGAGAGTTTCACCGAAAACTCTATATCTGCCCCCCTGCTTAGCTGTAATAACTGTGTTACCTCCAGATATGTAGACAACTAGAGGGTCTCTAGCATCAGTCAACATTCTACCTATCTCTATGTGAGCTACTGCGTGATTGACTGGAGTAAGCGGCTTACTGTAGTATATCGAGAGAGCTCTAGCAATAGTGGCGCCGACTCTCAGACACGGACCGAGACCGGGACCTAGAGCTACTGCTACCACATCAATAGAGTCTATAGATAGACCAGCTTGAGATAGTGCTTCTCTTAAGACACTGGGCGCATTCTTTATGAAGCTATCAGCAGCTTCCCTAGGATGTATACCGCCTCTCGCCGGCACGTAGTTAAATCTAGAGTCAGCTAGAATTCTCGGTTCATCTGAAACTATACCGATACCGAAAGTATGAGCTGTAGACTCGACACCGAGAACGATAACCACTAAATCACCTAAGACCTCACGACCTCCACATAGCTACAGTAGCCGCAGTGCCATCTAGGAATGGGTTTTTCGTGTAGAGCCATAACTCTACCGCATTTAGGGCAGACTCTATTCTTAAGTCTGATAGCACCTTTCTTAAGGTCTATCTCGTAGAGGTTGCTTCTAAAGCTCTTACTCTTCTCACTCAACTATCACACCCCAACACCCTGTCTCTTCAAGATGTACTCCGGCTCGAAGCTTCTGAGTCTACCTAGGTCTTCATAGATGTGTGCGTAAATCCTCGAAGCACCAGCACCGTACTCAGTCTCAACTTTTCTCACAACAATTAGGTCTGGATTCTTTGAGTATATCTTACTTAGAGCTTCAGCTATAGTCTTTCTACTCGGAGTAGGTGAGCCTTGATGACTTACAATAGCTTCTACTTCTAATCTAGGCACTAAGCTATTGTATCTCTCGGAAACTACCCGCATCTCCCCATTATCTACTTTAACTACCTTCTCCCCACTTCTACTCACTTCAATCAGCCGTAAGTGTTTGATGTAGTCAACTTAAATACTTTAGTAGCTAGCATCTGCTAGCACTAGTGCTGAGTCTTACAGTGAAGTTTTCCACCTAGAACAAGTACATATCTCTACAGAGCTTCTAAACAAATAACACTCTAGTTCTCACATATATCTAAAGAAGCTCTTAATGAGTTTTGAAACATAGAGTACATCTTCCTCTCTGAGACCTGGGTGTAGTGGGAGGGAGAGCACATGTTTGGAGGCTTCATCGGAGACTCGGCAGCATTCGCGAGCTTTTCTAACTCCAGTGAGAACCGGCTGTCTATGTAGAGGGGTTGGATAGTGAATAGCTGTTTCAACACCGTTCTTCCTCAGGAAATCTGCGAGTCTATCGCGGGCTCCTCCAGAATCTTCAACCCAGATAGTGAATAGGTTGTAGGTGTGTCTAGCCCACGGCTTCTCAACGGGCAGTCTCACCTGCCGCAACGTATTTAACTCCTCTAGGTAGACTCTAGCTAGCTTTCTCCTCCTTTCAATCATTTCCTCAACTCTCTTCAGCTGTGAGAGCCCTAGTGCTGCCCCGATATCGGTCATTCTCATATTCCAGCCTAACTCAACGTGGTAGTAGCGAGACTTCTGACCGTGACTCCTCAGTAGCTTAACTAAGTCTGCTGTGTAGTCTACATCTGTAGTAACTGCTCCTCCCTCCCCTGTAGTGATGTTCTTAGTTGGGTAGAAGCTAAACGCAGCTACGTAGCCTAATCCACCTACTTTCCTCCCTCTGAATTCTGCTCCTAGAGCTTGAGCACAGTCCTCTACAACGTAAATATTTCTCTCTCTAGCTATACTGACTACTCCATCTAAATCCGCTGGGTGCCCGTATAGGTGGACAGGAACTATAGCTTTAGTTCTATCGCTAACTACTCTCTCGAGCTGACTTACATCTATTGTGTACGTATCCGGCTCTATATCTACTAGCACTGGTGTAGCTCCAGCGTGGAGGACTGTTGAAGCTGTAGCAAAGAAAGTGAAGTCTGGAACTACGACTTCGTCTCCGGGACCTACACCGAGAGCTCTCATAGATAGATATAGAGCTGCTGTACCATTACACACCGCTACAGCGTGTTTTACACCTAAATATCTCGCTAACTCTCTCTCGAACTCTTCTCCAACTCTACCAAACGCAAGCATGCCGGAGTGTAGAACATCTACAACAGCTTTAATATCGTCATCTGTTATATACGGCGCGCTAACTCTTATCAAATATGTCAACCACGATCAACCCGTGAATAAGGTAATAAGCTCAGCCGCTGAGGAGAAAACACGCTGAGATACAGCGTAATTACAGATAGAGGTATTACTGATTCTCTGAAGACCTTATAACGCCTACTACAACTATCGCATAGTAGTGAGAGAAGTGCTGGTCGGACTCTTAAATAGAGTGCTTCGAAGTCCACTGAGGATACTTCTAAGACCTGCGTACAGGCTCTACGAAAAACTTCTCTGGGAGGAAGTGAAGTCAGGTCCGCTGCCTAAGCATGTCGCAATAATTCCAGATGGGAATAGGAGGTGGGCTAGAGAACTTGGGTTAGACCCTAATGTAGGTCACGAATATGGGTATAGAAAGATTGAGGAAGTTCTGAGGGTGTTGTGGAGACTCGGAGTGAAGGTAGTGACAGTATACGCTATGTCTTCAGAGAACTGCGTTAAGAGAGACCCAGTTGAGAGAAGCCACCTCTTCGGCTTAATAGAGAGAGCTATCAGAGAGCTAGAGAGTAGTGAAGAAATAAAGGAGAAAAAGGTGAGAGTAAAGGTATTCGGTAGATTGGATTTAGTACCACCTTCACTAACATCTAAAATTCGCGAAATAGAGGTTAAAACAGAGAGCTACGACGGTGGTGTATTGAATATAGCTCTATGCTATGGTGGTCGAGACGAAATTTTGAGAGCTGTTAGAGAAATAGCTAGAGACTCAGTAGCTAGAAAGATCGATCCCAGCGGTATAGATGAATCGACATTCAGATCGTATCTCTATACTTCACATCTCGGCGAACTGGGGGACCCAGACCTGGTGATTAGAACTTCTGGTGAAGTACGCATAAGCAACTTCCTCCTATGGCAGATCGCTTATAGTGAGCTCTACTTCTGTGAGGTATATTGGCCGGAGTTTAGAGTTATAGACCTACTGAGAGCTATAAGAGACTATCAGAAAAGAGAGAGGAGGTTTGGTGTTTGAAGTAGTACTACAGACCTACCTCAATTGAAACTCCTTCAACTATGTCTTTATATCTATTTCTAATAGTTACTTCAGAGACTTCTGTATCTCTAGCAATTGCTGATTGAGTTTTTCTCACATCTAGAATTATCGAGGCTACGTAGAGAGAAGCTACAGCAACACCGTGAGGTCCCTTACTCAGGAGGCAGCCGGAAGCTCTACCGGCTTCCACTATCTTTATAGCTAGTGTAGCTACCTGACTAAGTGACTTAGTCTTCTGAGTGTATGTTAGTATTAGAGTTCTAGGGTCGTAAGACCTAGATTTAGCTATTCCAAAGTCTCTTCTAATCTTCATTAAAGCATTCCACACATCACTCATAGTGGTACCACAGTAGTTCACTATCTTTTTAGAGTCTACTGGAATATCGAGATTCTCAGCTGCACATATTATAGAAGCAGCTACAAAAGCTCCAAGCTTCCTGCGCCCTAGAGCACCGTTTTTAACCAGTCTTCTAAGTATTAGACCTACCTCCTCCTTTAGTCCGGCAGCTCTAGGTGTCGATAGCTTATTGATTACTTCGTTAGATAGCTTTAGAGCTCTAGATAGCTTTCTCTCTCTACTAGTAACGACTCTACTTATGTTATTTAGCTCCGACAGCTTTCTACCGATTAGAGTACTAGTATCAATCTCTGTGTGTAAACCCATATCGTGAACTTTCAGTGTGTTAGGTATTTCACCACGCTCTCTATTACTGGGGATAGCAAATGACCTCCACTCCTTACCTACGTCAACTAGTCTCTCCTCGAGGACTTCACCAGTTTCTGTACATATATACTCCCCTCTAAATTCATCGAATACAATCATGTCCTCCCTGCAGTTCAATAAGATCACCTTGTGAATAATTCTTCATACTTACCCAGCTTTAAGTTCTGTGTAAACGGCTTAACGACTGCGTATGGAGATCTTACAGACCCTATAACATCTACTAGAACTCCGACTACTTCACCACTAGAGTTCAATATTTTAGAGCCTAGCTTAGGGTGTTTTAGAGAGCTTAACTTAACCAGGAGTCTACCTGAGGGAGTTTTATGAAGGAAGTAGCCTAAGCGTTTCAAAGAGTCACCATCTTAGAATATTCCCTAGAGCAAAGTTAAAACAGCTATAGGTTTAATACGAGACTGAAAAATATCGGTATTACCTGCACTTAGGAGAAGGTCCTCAGGAGTTATAGTAGGTATTACTATATCGAGAATTAAATTGGAGTATTACTACGTCTCCACCCACCGGAGACCCTCGAATCCAGCAACTAGCACTATTACTCAATAGGTGTGAGCACCGAATCTACGTATTTCTACTATATGAATTGATTAAAGCACGTAGACATATGGAGACCTATAGCTCACATAGTGTGCCTAGGGTAGTTTAAGCCTTAGACTTAGACCGTACTTCGATAGATATTACTTAGTTGAGTTTCTGATTTGCTTAAGTCTCTTTACTATAGCTATTGTTAGCAGTAGTACTGATATGAAAATAGCTGTAGTAACCGCGAGAAGCACTATAGGCAGTGTATCCACAGCTACTTGAGGTGTGTATTCAATACTACTCCTTATACTTGTAAGATTGAGGAAATTGAGTTTAGCTAGTTTTACCTTCATAGTAACATCAGATCTAGCGTCAGTTGTTCCTCCTTGAATCAGTGCTGTTAACTCAATTAGAATACCGGTAGGACAGTCGTAGATTAGCTCAGCTCGTGGTGATACTGTTTTATACCTAACTCCACTTCCAACTACGATGTTATCTAAATTAAATTCTCTGCATGTCTCACCAGTTGTGTTCTCTACGAGTTTATACCACCTAGAGATAGAGTTTAGAAAAAGTGTGACAACTTCTTTAGGTATAACTACGTTGATCGTTACACCTTCAGACGGCGGCACATATAGTAGGTCTATGAAGTATCTACTTAAGTTAGTTAAGTAGAGAGTTGCTAGTGCGTGAAGAAAGACTAAGTCGCTAGATGTGAAAGAGTAAGTTACATCTCCAGCTAGGGCACTCACTATGTAGTGACTTCTATTCATCTTCTCGATGACTACGTGAAGTGTGTAGGTGTTAAATACAGTACCTCTCCCAGTAGTGGTAGTTACGTTCACTATGTAGTCTACTTCATACATAATGTAGATCGAGTCACCTTTAAATCTATCTAGAACATTCCAAGCACTCACAGGCGCCGCTACCAGGAGCACACTCAGTAATACTATCGCAGCAGACATGAGCTTCATATATTTACCCTACACACATTACTTATTGGTAAAATAAGTAGGGATATGATGAAGCACGAGCGGGATGATGTGTGATTAGTAGCAAACCGACTGAGTGCTTCTTAGACCACGACCAGGTGGAGGACTTCGACGGGCGGATCTACGTAGTCGTTGGAAACACTCACCCACCGAATTCAGTCATAGCCTACGTTAAGTACGTACCGACCGAGCGCAGCACTCTCTGGTGCCGCGGCTCAGTATGTTACGAGAGAGTGATCAGAAGATACGGAGTAGACAGCGTCTTGAGTGCAGCTAAGAAGCTTCAGGAAGAAGCTTACGAGCCATCTCTCGGTGTGTCAGTTCCCGTAGTTAAGCTGAATAATGTGGCGACCGTCTATAGACCCCGGGAGAGGTTCGAGGAGATACTGAGAAGGTCGGACGACAGAGTAGAGCTAGACGTGCTGATAGCGTTCGATAGGGTGAGAGAGAGCTCCAGAGTGCCTTCGTGGAGAGTAGGTGTCGGCGGGTCTATAGCTATCGGCATACACAACCCCCTAGTATCGGACGTAGATCTAGTGGTGTACGGATGTAGGGAAGCGCTAGACGTGGTCGAGTCAACACTTAACTCATTTGATAGAGTACCGGACGACGTAGAAGCAGCTAGACTAGCCGGAATGTCTAGAACGTACAGGCTCCCGATACACGTGCTTCGCTCTATTTCAGCTCCGTATAAGAGACTCTACATGCGGGACAGGAGGAGGGAAGTAAACCTAATGTTCTCTAGCGACACACCGGGGAGGCACGGTGAAAGCGTTCTAGTTCCAGTAGCTCTCGCAGAAGCGGATGTCGTAGTTAATTCAGCCGATTGCCGCTCCCTTTTCTACCCTGGAGTATCGAGTGTAGATAAGGTGATAGACCTAAAGATCTTTAAAATCATTCGGGATGACTACGTGAACTTACTAAAGCGGTTCAAACTAGCTAAGATAGTAACGTATGAATCTCTATACTCCTTTCCCCTCTACAGAGGAGGAGAAATTAAAGTAAGAGGAGTTGTGAGTGTTGAAAAACCTTCTGAAGACCTCGTTATGACTATCGGAACTAGAGAAGTGGATAGTTACGCTATACCGAAAAAACTATCTTCTAGCTAATCTCCACGCGGATGCGACTAAAGAGATTAACGACATAGCTAGAGCGATAAGAGATGTTAGGTGAATTGAATCTAATTTTGTTAAATCTTCAGATATCTTACTGAAGGATCTCTCAAAAGTTCTGCTGATATCCTTAACCGACGAGTCGACCCTACTTAATTCTCTACTAATTTCATCGACTTGACCTCTCACACTAGAAAGCACTCTGTCGAGGTCTGCTACCAGTAGGCTGGCTCTCGCAGTGCTTTCAGATAGTTCTTCATACGACTTCCTAATCTCATCTATCTCTCTATCAAATCTCGTTAACCGAGATTCCAAGTTCATAGCTTTTATTCTCGCAAGCTCGCCTTCAGCTAACGTCATTCTATTTCCTAGCTCGGCGAGCGCCTTACTATGGTCTGAGGTCTGTGCGCTAACTCTCACTATATCTTCAGATAACTTGCTAAGGGACTTCTCAAAGGTCTTACTGAGCTCCGCGATTTTCAAGTTAATTACTGCCGTCATTCTATTCTCTAACTCAGTAAGTGCTTTATTGAGCTCCGCTATTCTCGCGTTGACTCCTACGAGATTATTTTCAGTTGTTGCTACTCTGCTTTCCAGTTCAGTAAGTGCCCCAACAAGATTTATGATTACTGAGCTCACTTTCGCGAGATTGTTTTCAGCTACTCCCATCTTATTCTCTAATTCGGCGAGTGCTCTGCTTAACTCCGCTACTATTGAGTTGACTCTACTTAGACTACCGCTGTGCTCACTTACTACTGCTTCGAGTTTACTTAGTGTCTGACCAATCGAACCGATTTTCTCTTCTAGCGTATTAACGGTATAGTATAGAAGCCTTACTGAATCCGTAGGCACCACGTTGAGTGATATCTGCTTTTTCGTGCAGTTGCTCCCATAGCAAGTACTTACTTCAACAAACGCGACCCCCCTAGGTGGATAGTCAGTTACGCTAATAATGAATACCGTAAGTTTCCTATCTCTTGTCATGCCGATTACGCGAAGTACCGCGTTATCTGGGTAGACCTGTCTTAACGAGACGTTATAGTCCTCACTTGGGAGTAGCACTTCTATAGTGCCGACTTCTCCAACAACGTAGTGGCTCTTTATGTTTATTATGATATCCAGTTCTCTTACAACCTCCTTCACAACTTCAATCTTTACTACCGTCGGAGGCTTAATGAGGATAGTTGTTGATGTGTATGCCAGACCGGAGTACGCGACGAATGAAAGTTTCTTTTCGACATCGACAAATGGTGCTATGAAGACATCGGACAAAGTTCCTCTAAGATTCGTATATCTAGTGAATAGGATGTTGCTTGCTATGTACGCTGTAACAGAGTCCACTATTCCGAAACCAGTAGCTACTACTCTAACGGTCGACCCAGAGGTCATGACCGTGTTTAGAATCACAGCTGGAGATACGAAAACCAGGTTCTCCCCATATATTCTACCATCTTCCGAAACTAGGACGAGGGTGTTGCCACCTCCGTGAGTATACGGTAGAGTAACCACTACACCTCCTGGAAGGTAGGGGCCGGAGTAGAGATTTACGCCAGAAACGTAGATATCGACAGACTTTCCGACGGAGACGTTGGCGGTTACCCTAACCTCTTTACCGGGCTGTGCTGTGGTTGGGTGCACTGAGAGAGACACGGTCTCGGTGCGGAGATTCATAGATTTCGATATGGCTAAGTAAGATCTCACTCTCCCGCGCCCCGCGCCTGGGTGGTCGAGAGCCACCACTGTCGAGGTCAGTATGTCATACACAGATTCAACGAGCTTCACACCACTAAGGCCACTCTTCTTCAACTCACTAGCGACGATTGCGGCGACGCCCGCTACTAGAGGTGTTGCTGCGCTAGTGCCACTACCGATAGCTAGCAGACTCCCTGGGTAAGCACCGGTTACCCTAACTCCAGGAGCTACAAGGTCCGGCTTTAAGTATCTCTTCGGATACGATCCCTTAAACGGCCACTCATCTGGTGGTGTAGGCCACTCAACTTCTTCGTAGCTACTGAAATCAGCTACCTTATCGTTGATGTCTATTGCTCCAACACCTATAACACCCCACACGTTGCCTGGATTTGAACTACTGTGGGGACCTCCATTACCTATAGCAGCTACAACAACAATTCCCAGCTCCAGTAGTTTCTTAATAGCTGTTAGAAGTACGTTGCTATAGTCTCCCCGAGCTCCTAGACTCATTGACACTACTAGAGGTCTCGGAGCATCTACTCGCCTTCCGTAGCAATCGTACGGTTCTATAACCCACTCAAGTCCCGCCAGTACTTGGGCCATAGTACCGTAACCCCCCGGAATAACTGAAGCAATCATTAGCTTCGCGTTGGGTATTACACCAAAGATGTGTGTCGAGGTATCTCCACCCGCAATTATACTGCTAACCCATGTTCCGTGTCCATTCGAATCCTGCGGCTTAACACATACGGGTCTACCCACTCTATCGAACTCAATCCAGCCACCGGGGTACTTAGGGTCGTTCGGATCTACTGTTATTAACTTGCCCGCTAGTAGGGGGTGGCTTATGTCGATACCGGTATCTAGAACGGCGACAACGATATCTTTTCCTGACCTTCCTAGGTACTTCCAAACGAGTTCAGCACCAATTCTACTAATAGCCCAAGACCACTCTTCAGTATATCCCCCATCGCTACTATTTCCAAGCTCACTGAGACTACCTACAACTCTCAACTCTACATCGGCTTTCACCACTTCAACGTTCGGAGCAACTCTCCGTGAGCTCAGCTTCTCGATGGATTTAGGGCACTTAACTAGCGCGATATCGAAGTATTTGAAAACTCTCACAACTCGACATCCTCCATTGACGAGCGAATCTAGAACTAAGGGGTCGGCTCCATAGTCAATCAGGTATTCACTGATATCGCTACTTACCTGCGATGCCGCTGCTAGCTGAGCTATAGAAAGTACTAGGACTAGAACTAGAACTATGGGTAGAACGCGATTAAATGTCACTAACTTCAATATCTTACCCCCCATCTATAACCTGCTTCAACATATATGCTTTAGCATAACTCTTCAGTAATACACGCATTTCAGATGGCGGCAGTACTGCGGTAACGGCGCTACCGCTCGCAAGTTTCTCGACAAAGCTAGTTAACTATATAGAGATAGGGCGAGAGTTAAAATGTGCTAGTTAAAAGAGAAGTCTTTGTGTGCACTTACCTGGAGAAACAACTAAAATTGGTAAAGCTAGGAGCGCTTTAAGAGCTTAACTAGTAGACTGAGAGACGCAGCTATAGCTACTAAAGATGTGAGAAGAGCTATGTAGGTCAGCCACTCCAGCCTGCGGATGTCTTCTAGCGCTAGAGCGCTAGACCTCTCGAGCTCTATTAGGGACTTCTCGAATTCCTCCACTCTATATCTGAGTTCAGCGCTGGTAACTCCAAGCTTCTCGACTTTAGGAATTTGCTGCTCTACGAACGCTACCCGGTCGCCGAGACCGGCTACGGACCTTTCCATATCTAAGATAATGGATCTAGTGTAGCTTAAGTTGTGAACCAAAGTATTCACTACGGTGTTTAGCTTGCTTACCTCGAGTTCGGCCTTACCTATCCTTTCTCGCTCACTAGCTAGGGAGGTTCTCAGGTCTTCAACGAGCTTCTCCACATTCTTGAGCGAGTCCACGAGTGGTTTTAGAGGGTCCATTAAGGCTATGTAGAGAGATTCGATACTTCTCACACACCGATCTCCGAGGCAGGCAGATACTTCTACGAACACTACTCCATGAGGTGGGTAGCTGGTTATGTTTATTGTGAATACTGCGAGATTTCTATATAGAGATATGTTGAGTACCTTCAACACCACTTGCTCGGGATATACCTGTCTTAGAGATACGCTGTAGCCTTCCTGAGGTAGTAGAACCCTTACAGTACCTACCTGCCCAACCACGTAATAATCTTCAGCGCTAGCTCTCAGTGCGGGCTCCGGTTCTCTAACGATTTCTACTCTAGTTACCGGTGGGTTCACCAAGACTGAGGTAGTTAGGTACACACCAGGTGTCGAGTAGTCCTCCGCAATTACCTGAATAGTTCTCGGGGCGGTTACGTACGGAGCTATAATCTTCGTTCTTAAAGTGCCTCTAAGATTAGCCCCGTCTATTAATAGAGTATTGACTGCGTAAACCACTACGGTATCGCCCGGGCCGAGACCTGAGATAACTAAGTCGTACATCTCTCCGGAGGTTAGGTTTCTATCCAGAGTAATTACGGGGTCCACCGAGATCAGAGCTTCTCCGTAGGTCTTTCCATCGCTGGATACTACTACAACAATGTTTCCACCTATGTGGGTATACGGTATCGTAGCTGAGATACCAGTGGGCTGATACATCCCCGAGTATACTCTCACACCAGAGATGTAGACCTCGACAGGAGTTCCAGCCTGAACATCGGTGGTAATAGTTACCTTACTTCCAGGTGTTGTCTTCATCGGTCTAGTAGAGACGTAGACAGACCTCACCGCAGTATCTGTAGCTGAGGACATAGCTAGATACGACCTAACTCTCCCGAAGCCGGAACCGGGCTGGTCTAGGTTAGCGGTATTTTTAGTTAGAATATCGTAGACTGCTTCAACTAGTCTAATTCCGCTTAATCCACTTCTACGTAATTCTCCCGCAACTAGTGCGGCAACTCCAGCCACTATAGGTGTAGCAGCACTAGTGCCGCTGCCGATGGCTAGCAGACTCCCCGGATATGCTCCAGCCACTCTAACTCCTGGAGCTACAACGTCAGGCTTCAAGTACCTACTCGGGTAGTGTCCCTTAAAGGGCCATCTAGCTGGTGGTGTAGGCCACTCAACTTCTTCGTAGCTACTGAAATCAGCTATGTTGTCATCGAAATCTGTAGCTCCAACACCTATAACACCCCACACGTTGCCTGGGTTCGCACTACTGTAGGGACCTCCATTACCTATAGCAGCTACAACAACAATTCCAGCCTGCAGAAGTTTTTCGATAGCCGGCAGGAATATGTTGCTGTAGTTGCCTAGTGCTCCCAGACTCATAGAGACTACAGCAGGGGTTGGAGCATTTAAGTACCTCCTGTAGCAGTCGTAAGGCCTTAAAACCCACTCTAAACCTGCTAGAACTTGGGCGAAGGTCCCGTAGCCACCGGGTAGTACACTCGCAACCATGAGCATAGCGTCGGGTATTACCCCGAAGATGTATGTAGCTGTATCACCACCAACTATTATGCTGCTAACCCAGGTTCCGTGACCATCCGCATCTCTAGGTTTTGAGCACACAGGTCTACCTCTTCTATCGAACTCTATCCAACCCCCGGGATACCTAGGATCAGCAGGATCTACTGAGAAGAGCTTACCGAATAAAAGAGGGTGGTCAGGGTCTATACCTGTATCTAGAACTGCTACAACTAACCCCCTACCTGATGCTCTAAAATACTTCCAGACAGTGTCCGCACTGACTCTACTTACAGCCCAAGACCAGAGTGTGGTATATCCACCTTCCTGGCTTCCAAACTCACTAATACTTCCGAGAACTCTTAAATCGACTTCTGCTTTCGCTATTTCGAAGTTTGGGGTGGCAATACCTCTAACTAAGCTGTCAGCTGATTTAGGACACTCAATAAGTGCTATATCGAATAATTCGAAAACTCTTAGCATCCGACATCCGTAGCTTAACACACGCTCTAATGCGAGAGAGTTTCCTCCATAGCTAATCAAGTACTCACTTGAAGCACTGCCTAGATCTGCAGATACAGCTACAGCTTGAACTAGGAAGAGAATAATAAGTACTGCCGCAAGTAGAGGTAGCTTAGACGACCTCAATTGATACACCCCTGCAGCCTCCTTAGTCAACCCTAATAAGCGGAGAGTCTCTTCTTCATGAGGTCTCATTCCAACTAACTTCATCGGGTTTAGACATCTTATATAACTGAGTTTAAAATACTAGACTTAATCCTTATAACCTCTAGGTGCATATATGCCTGTGTGATTAGATGAAAGACGAAGTCTACTATGAGCTCTATGGAGAATACATATCTCCAAGAGAGTTGGGTATATCGACACTGATATCGGCAGTATTCGCAATGCTGTTCTTCTTTACCGCTCCCTCACTCGCACAGATCACTGGGGTGCAGCCGGGAGGTCTATCTATAACTCTCGGTGCTATTGGAGCTTCTGTAGGCTTTGCTATATCGACACTAATCGCTAAAGTTAAGAGAGTTGTGGTAGAGGTGTGAGGTTTGGACCCAGCTACACTGATACTGATGCTCGCACTTTCAGCTCTTTCAACTATTCTCTACATATTCATAGGGATACTCCCGGGAACCGATGAAACAGCTACTATGGCTCCAATAGCTCTCACACTTCTACTAATAGGTCTAGACCCACTAGTAGTTCTAGCTTGGTTTATGGCTAGTATAGCCGCATTTAAGATGGCTGATAGTATCCCAGTAGCTCTGGCGGGCATCCCGGGAGGTGTGATGGCTGTTCCACAAGTTCCAGACGCCCTGGTGGCTAAAGACTACGGTCTCGCTGACACAGTATTGAGGAAGGGAATAGCTGCTAGTGTAGTTGGTCAAGTAGTAGCTCTAGCTGTAACACTATCTCTCTCCTACTACTTAATGCCGGCCGGTGATTGGCTGAGGACTACCGACGTAGTTTTCGGTGTGAAGGTAGCTAGGTGGTTCTGGTTAGTTCTCGCTGGACTCATAGTACTAGCTCTCACTTCCAGAAGTAAGTTTGTAGCTCTAGTCTCAATTCCCTCACTAGCTCTACTTATTCAAGGCTTGAGGAGTGTATATGGAAGACCTATATTCATCAGCCTCTTCCTGGGAATAACTATAGGGCCGATGCTATTTGAACTACTCACAATGCTTCACAGAGATCTGAGGCAGTCACTCGCTCGGAGGGGCTTAAAGGAAGTTAAGTTAGTGAGAATCGGGGAAATAAGTCTTAACCCACTCAAGATACTGAGTAGAGAAGAACTAGCTCACAGCACGCTGTGGTCTGCGGTGACATCCATACTAGCAACTGTAATGTCTCCCGTAGGTCTGACTATATTGATCGGAGATCTCCTCAGAGAGAGTAGAAAAGATAAAATTAGAGGAGCTGTACTAGCATATACAGTTAGAGACGCGATCAAGAATGCTACATATGTCGGCGGCACACTAATTCCACTACTAGTAATAGGAGTTCCAACAGGCCCTATGGCCGCTGGTCCAGCAGCCCCATTCTTCCAGAAACTAGAGTCTCTAGGAGCAACACCTCGAGACGTCATAGTCAGTAACTACAGCTACCCAACTATAGTAGCAGTACTCTTACTAGCTACAGCAATATCCTTCCTCATAGCCTACCCGATTCTAGTCAAGTATTCTAGAAGGATAACTCTAGCAGTATTTAGAAGGATTCCTGCTGAAGCTCTATACGGCCTCTTCATAGCGATAGTATTAATGCTGTCGTACTACGACGCTAAAGTCTCCGGGATCTTTGGAACACTAGTAGTTAGCATAGTTTCGGGAGCCCTCTGGAAGCTTGGAGTATCTCTCGGAGTTCTATTCATGACTCTAGTAGCTGCTCCAACACTAGTTCAGCTACTATCAGCACTACCGCTGTAGAACTCTAGTAGGATACAATCTGATTTTTACTTCTAACTCAATACTCAAATCTCGGTGTCGAATTCTCTAGTCAAGTAGTACTGATTGCTGAACCAAATAGTCCGCACAAAGCAGCTTCAGCTCGAGTTAGACACTATATTCTCAACTATCTCTTTAACAAGTTTTTCTCTTAGTTCCTGCTTCTTAACTTCGGGGAGTAATAGTATTCTAGCTATAACACCTATTAAGCGCTCGATATTCTGCAGTCTACTATCCAGATTCTCGATAGCTCTAGCAATTTCCGATGTGTGACTATCTAGGTGGGAGAGCATGTGGACAGCTCCAGCAAGAAGAGAAGCAGTATCTACAGGTGCTTCGTGTTCCTCTGTGTGTTCTTCATAGTGCTCTCCATGCTCATGCTCCTCCTCACCATGTATCTTCTGCACTAGTTCATCTATGTCTTTCTCGCTCTTAGGAATCTCCATTCTAACCTGTTTTTTCTCACTCAAGCTCACACCAATTGACTAATTCTGGAGATGCTATATATAGCGTAGAGGTTCTATACGCGCTTCAACTAAGACTTCTTACCTGAGTTCTCTGTGGAGAGGTATGAATCTCAATAGATAGTTAGACAGTCAGTAAAAAGAAGCTTATATATGGTTGCGTAAGTAAGCTTGGGTTGCTGTGTTGAGTAGGAACGACCTTCCAGATCTTAGCGAGATCTATAGCTATGTAGCTAAGAGTAAGCTCTTCAATGAGCCTCATGTTAAAAGACTCTGGGAACTATCTGGTGATGTGAGCTTATTTGAAAAATCCCCTGAGTATCTCGCTAAGCTCAGACAGGACCTCTTGAGAGATTCTCTAGTGTTTTTCACTAGGAAGAGCCGCTTCTACGCTGACTTATTAGAGAGACTAGAGATAGACCCCAGAGCTGCGGGAGTAGATGACTTAGTTAAACTAGCTGTACCATCTGAACTACTTAGAGGTGATGGGTACAGAAAATTGCTAATTGACGATGTTCTAGATGAGCCGGCACACATTTTCTCGTCCAGTGGGACGACATCATCAACACCTGTGAGAGTCTATAGAACATATCTAGAGCTCGCAATTATGGTTAGAGCTAACACACTACTCTTCGAATACGTCTACGGAAGAAGACTGGAGGAGGGAAAAGGCACGGCACTCTTTCTAGCTGCTAGAGAGTTGAGAAATCAGCTTAATTTCGTCGCATTCGTAGACCTCTCACTTCAAGGTAAGAAGATACCGGTAATCTACGGAATGGATCTAGTTACAGAAGTTAGAGAGGGAGGTTCTCAGTGGACTAAGCTAGTACCTAACAAGAGGAGAATACTTGAGTTTCTGAGAAGTAAAGAGGAACCCAAGCTATTCTTTACAGCTCCCGCCGGAGTGTACTTCCTCTCTAAGCAGATGCTCGAAATGAGTTTCATTAAGAAGCTGATGTATAAGCTAATGACTGGGACTCCACCGATCGACTTAGGGCGTGGGGGTGTTATAGTAACTGGTGGGGGTTCTAAAGGCATGGACATACCTCCCTACGGCGAGATCGTGAAACTCTCTAGTAATATATTTAGATCTAGAGACGAGAGAGGAGAGCTAGTGGATCCTCCCTTCATGGATGTTCTCGGAATGACTGAAACACTTACTGCTTTAATAGATAGGTATGGAGTAATGAACAAGGTCCCACACCCACTACAGGAAGTCTTCCTCGTAGACCCTAAGACATACAAGCTCATTGCAACACCCGGAAGGGACGGAATCTTGGGAATATACGACCCACTAGCTATCTCCTGGCTTGAGGTGTTCCTCCCAGGAGATATCGTTAGATTTCACGAATCGAGTAGATACTACGGTAGGGAGTTCGTATACGTTAGAAGACTAACGAAAGAAGAAGGATGGGATCTCCAGCGAGCTTGTGGAGGCACTATAGAGGAAATGATGAGAAGAAGCTCGTAATCTGCTGTTCCCGCATTCTACGCTCACTGGGTGTCGCAATGTTTAAAGCTTCCACATCTGAGCCTACGGAAGAATACCTTAGACAGCTTCTCGAGAGTAGTGAGAAAGTTAGTGATGAGTTATTGAGAATAGGGTTCGATAGGAGAGTTAGAGTACTGGCTGAGATAGGTAGACTGTGGCGCAGTAAGCTCTCGTCTAGTGAGTTAGAGGGGGTTGCTGAAGAACTCGCTAAGTCAACAGGTTACAGTATTAGAAACATAGAGCTAGATCTAGCTCTGATTTCGGAGGTATTGAGTGAGGAATCTCTGAGAGATCTCTTTGACTACGGTCTGGTTGGAGGCTATAGAAGTATTGATTCACCGGTCGAGATATCTGAAGGAGAGTTAGTTTGGAATAAACCGGTTGGATCAGTCTTCATAATAGCGTCTGGGAATAGTGTAGTACCACCAATTCTAGCTGCTTCAGCTTCTCTTCTAGCAGGTAACTTGACTATTTTAAGACCTTCACAGTCTAACTTCACTGCGATAGAGAAGGTATTCAGCTTACTTACCGAGATTTCTTCTGCTGGTGTTTACGATGCTGAAGTACTGAATAGAGCTATTCACGTACTCTATATGAGTCACGAGAGTCCAGCTCTCAAGTACGTTCTCGAGGAAGCACCTATATCTGCAGTAAACTACTGGGGTGGGGAACCGGGTAGGTCTAGAGTTCTATCTACGACTATGAAGAATCCCCACAGACCTAGAGTACTCATTAACGGCCCCTACACGGGAATAGCTCTAGTGGATGAAGAGAGTGCTGACTCCGATGCCGCGAGAAAACTAGCTAGAGACGTAGTTCTATACGACCAGCAGCTATGTAGCTCCCCGACTCTCGCAATTTTCATAGGGTCGCGAGAAACTTTAGTAGATTTCTTAAAGAAATTAAGTAAAGCTCTCGATGACATCGGAGATAGATTCCCGGTAGAACTTACGGAGGGCTCTTTCTATAAGCTCCATACTTTTAGAAAGTCTCTTGAGCTTGGAAGAGTGGATGTAGTATACTCTAGGTCAGCGAGTAATCCGTGGACTATAATCGTGCGAAAACTCGATGAACTCAATCGAGTGCCTCTAGCTTGGAGTACTTACAGCAGGAGAGTACTGGAGATAGTGAACATCGAGAAACCAGCCGATCTCGATAGAGTATTAGAAATACAGATTAAGAGACTTAGGAAACTCGGAGTCGATGGAGTGCAGACAGTTTCTTGTGCTGTTAGTAGAGATGTATTTAAAGAAGTTGTGGAAATTCTCACTAAGTTTAATATACACCGCATTGTTCCTCTGGGGGAGTCATTCTTAAGAACCCCCGCAGAGCCTTACGACGGCGAGTTTATTCCAAAATACTTTACTCGAGCGATCTACTTGAGAATAGTGGAGACATTAAGCAACTTAAGACAGAGAGGTGTGCATCTGCCTTGAATATACTGGTAACTGGTGCTTCAGGATTTCTAGGTTTATACGTTGTCCATGCTCTTCTAGAACGCGGATATGAGGTTGTGGGAACCTATAGAACACCTGGAAAAGATAGAGCTCTCCTAGAGTTAGGTGTGAAAGCCGCTGTTAAAATGGATTTACTAGACCCGTCATCCATTAAGCAGGTTGTTAAGGGTGTAGATGCCGTTATTCACCTAGCTGCTTACTACACATTCACAGGAAAGAAAGAAATGTACCGCAAGGTCAATGTTGAGGGAACGAGGCTACTGGCTGAAGCAGCTCTGAAATCCGGTGTCGATAGATTGATATACTGTAGTAGCACTGAAGCTATAGGTCCAGTAGATAGCCCGCCAGCTGATGAGTCAACACCTCCTAATCCTCAGTTTGAGTATGGAAGGTCGAAACTAGAAGCAGAGCGCGTGATAGCTTCTCTAGGTGGTAAGGGGTTGAAGTACACTATAATTAGACCGAGTGGGCTATACGGCCCGGGGAACAGAGACGATGTCTCATACTGGTTTATAACGAGTTTTGCTAGAGGTGGGATATACTCTAAGTTTTTAGTCGGTAAAGGACTCACTCTCGTACAGTTCGTTCACGTTCGAGATGCTGCTCAAGGATTTCTACTAGCACTTGAGAAGCCGGATGTATCTATCGGTCAGACCTACATAGTATCTGAAGATAGAGCATACACCTACTCCGAAGTCTACAGAATCCTGAGTGAGTTAGTTGGTAGAAATCCGCCGAAGTACTCTATCCCGCCCCGGCTGGCTAAGACCTTACTCACATTTACTGAGATCTACGATAGACTTAGAGGTGGTGAGAACATTCTCTACCGTAGAGCTATAGTTGATGCGGTAACTAAGCATAGAGCGTACAGTATTAGGAAAGCCATGCGAGAACTCAACTACTACCCAATACACGATCTGAAGTCGGGACTACGGGAAACAATCGAATGGTATAGATCAACAGGAGAGATCCCCTAGGTTCAACTTCTGTGGATAGAACGCAGTAGCATGAATGATATAGGGAGATTTAGCAGCTATCTATAGTCAGATAATAGTGCAGGTCTTCGTGCGGTAGCATATGTATATATAGCTATGAGTGGTTACAGAACTAAACTAACACTGGATCGCTGCTATACGTCTTCGTGAATGTATTGATTATTAAAGTATGTTTTATATTCTGTGTGAAAGACTTATGTTAGCTTCACACAGCTAACTAAGGAGTGGTGGTATCTCAATCGAAGATCAGGCTGATCTGATGCGTAAGTTAAGTGCGTCTGAGAGTAGACGCAGCGTTATTCTAGCTGTGCTACTAGCTTCATACAGCCTCGTATACTTCCATAGAACTATGACGGGAGTTATGGAGGCTGAGATTACGTCAATCTCTAGACAGTACGGATACAACCCAGAGCTGATTCTCTCTATACTCGCGTCTGCGTACTTCTACGCATACTCACTTACACAATTCGCGGTAGGATCTCTCATAGACTACTACGGCATTAAGAGAATTGGGTCTACTCTCCTCCTACTACTCGCCTTAGGGACTCTACTCATAGCTCCTCAAGACCCCACCGTTATGGTTATTGGAAGAGTGGTAGTTGGATTTACCTCAGTTGCGGCGTTTCTATCGTATCAGAGGTCTCTATCTCTGTACTACAAGCCGGAAGAACAAGTTAGAGCTACAGCACTAGCACTTGCCGCGGGCAACTTCACAGCTGTAGTAGCTACATATCCTCTAAGGCTAGCTCTAGACACTGTAGGGGTTAGTGGCACTATAGCTGCTCTAGTAATTACTACACTAGCTATTTCCATATCTGTATACCTAGCTTCAACAGATGTTAGATCTAGTGGAGATGTGCGTGAGTACTTCACGAAGACTAAAGCCAATCTGAGGGAAGTAGTATTTGATAGACATAGCTGGGGTGTAAGTATAGGTGCTCTAGCTACATACGGGACTGGACTCTCTTTTCAGTCCTCCTGGGGTCAGCTCCTCCTATCTAGAGCATTCAATATGGATAGAGTTGAAGTGAGTTTTCACCTACTAATACTGGCAGCAGTCTTCATGGCTATGTGTCCGATATTCGGTTACTTAAGTGATAAAGTTTTCCATGAGAGAAAACCCTTCCTGCTGATTTCATCTATCTCTATGGCTTTCTCGTGGCTTCTATTGCTGGTTTCATCTACTACGGCTAGTAGGCCTCTGCTGCTAATATCACTTCTATCACTCGGGATATCTCTAGGTCCTCACATTGTTATATCAGTAATGATGAGGGAAGCTCACGGAATAGCTAGAGCAGCTACTTCGGTAGCCTTCATGAATACAGTGCTATTTCTAGGTGTAGCAGTGCTCAATACTGTGCTCCCACAGCTTAAATACAGTGAAGCCATCGGAGTTAGCTTAGCTCTAGCAATTCTAGGAACTGCTGCTGTCTACTTCCTCACTAGAGAGACATACTCTCGGCGGTGATTCCCTAGTGAATTACTTGAGTAGTTTAGTTGAGCTCAGTGACGCATTACTGAGAATATTCTTTAACGCACACTCTCCCACACCAACTCCAGCCGGCTGAAGAAAGTATTTCAAATACTTTTCTCACAGCTCCAGCTACTCTAGCCTTCTCAACACCTGGAACACCAGCACCTAAAACAAAGACTTCAGTTGTGCTATCTCGAATAGCTGTTTCAACGCAGTCTCTATGGGGGTATAAGTGCATGACTACTCCCCCACTATCTACGAGGATAGGTACTCCCCCCGGTAAGACTTCACTTCTACCACCTATAGGATTGAATACCTCTCCTCCCCTACTGAGAGTTAGTGTATATGGTGGACTCGACGTACTCATGTCGTATAAACCTATTGGAACACCTGTGAAAGCTGAAGCAATATTACCCGCATCCACTACGACACCTATCTTCGGGAAGAAGTCTCTCAAACATCTCCTAATGAGAGCCTCACTAGAAGGTCTAATCTTAGTTGGATCTACCCCAATCCTCCAGAAGAAATCTCTATACGCTCTAAAAACTGGGTCGCTTTTTATAGACTCAAGTGTATAGCGAGATTTTACGTGCTTCACTAGCTCCTCGATTTCTCTCTCGAACCCTACTCGGCGCACTTCTCTAGTCCAAACTACTGTGTACACCACGAACACACCTAGTGATGACAGACTTCTATCTAGATTCAATAAGTTCTCTAGTTCACTGCAATACTTCAATATCCACACCGACAACACATCTAACACAGTGGAATAAAACTGAATTCTATGGACTAACTTCAGCTGAACTTCACTAGTTCAGACACTCCTTAAAATACAGAGAGTAGAGTTATTAAACTGAGAGAGTATAAGAAAAAAGCGGGAGTCACGCTCGAGTTGAGAAATATTGATGTAGCTGCTGGTTCAAGAACGATTTTATCGAATATTAACTTAAAGATAGGCTATCGAGAACTTCACGTGCTAGTAGGTCCTAACGGGTCCGGCAAGACCTCTCTTCTTAATGCTGTAGTCGGAATTAAGCCGTATGAAGTAGTTAATGGGAGAGTATTTCTAATGGGTGAAGACGTAACTAGAGACCCACCGCACGTCAAGGCTAGGAAGGGAGTGGTACTAGCCTACCAGCTGCCTCCCGCAGTTAAGGGGGTAGTAGCTGGAAGATTCGCTGAAGAACTCGCTAGAAGGTTTGAAGTAAAGAAGAGCTACGTAGACATGCTCTCTGAAATTCTCGAAGTAGGTCGCTTAATGGATAGATACCTATTTGATAAGATGAGTGGTGGTGAGAGAAAGAGGCTTGAGACATTTCTAACTCTACTCACTAAGCCTAAGATAGCACTACTAGATGAGCCCGATAGTGGTGTTGATGTAGATAGTCTCAATACTATAAGCAGTGCTTTAAAAGCAGTTCTCGACTTCGGAACCTCAATACTGCTGGTAACACACTCTCTACACATGATTAAACTCCTCAGAGACTACGTAAACACTATTCACATAGTATACGGAGGCACTCTTCTAATGTCCGGTCTCTACGACGAGATAGTGCCTCTAGTGGAGAAACACGGTTTCTCCGGTCTAGCACTGAGGTTTTCTAGAGGTGGTACTCCGTGAGTAGAGATGAAGTATTGAAAGCTCTCAGCAAACCATCACCTTACGGACCCGACGTAGATTTAAATAGATTTAACATAGGTGAGCCTGAGACTCCATCACTCGACACACCTGGAGTCGAGAAAATTGCGGATAGACTAGGTATCGGTAGCTGGGTATTCAAGAAGGCTGACTACCTGCAGGTTAATGAATCTATCGTAGCTAGGTCTATGAGCGAGAAACTCGCAAAATACGGAGCTATAGTACTACCGACGTATGAAGCTCTAAAAAAGCTGAACTGGGTTTCTAACTACTCTTGGAGACTTATTGAGCCAGCTAGAGATAAATATGTCGCAGCTACACATCTCTACGGTAGAGAACTAGGATTCTTTATCTACGTACCTCCCGGTGTAAAGGTTAGAGAACCTATATACACCTGCCTCTTTATAACTAAGAGAGGCTACGCACAGCTACTACACAATATAGTTGTGGTAGATGATGGTGCAGAACTCAACTTAGTCACTGGATGTGGTGTTCCCGACCAACCTATAGGTTCTCTACACGTAGGCATCTCTGAGTACTACGTAGGTAGGGGTGCTAAGCTTACCTACACTATGATCCATGCTTGGGCTCCCGACATGGTTGTTAGACCTAGAACTGTCGCCGAGGTTCGCGAGAGTGGTGAGTATGTTAGCTACTACGTCATATACTCACCGGTTGAGTCTCTACAGACGTATCCGCGTGTTATTCTCAGAGAGAATGCTAGAGCTACACTAAACTCAGTAGTCGTTGGTGGAGGTAGAAGTATCTACGATGTCGGCTCAGCAATAGTTCTCAGCGGTGCTGGCTCTTCGGGGGAGGTACTATCTAGAAACTTAGGTAGGGAGAACTCCGCAATCTACGCTAGATCTAGAATTGAAGGTGCTGCGGGGCCTTCCAGAGGCCACATAGAGTGTCTAGGCCTTATCGAAGGATCTGAAGCACAGATCGAGTCACTACCTGAGATAAGCTCATCAACACCGGAAGCTGTTTTAACACATGAAGCAGCTATCGGAAAGATAAGTGAAGAACTAATTAGCTACCTCATGAGTAAGGGGTTCGCAGAAGATGAAGCACGCTCGGCTATAATTAAAGGCTTTCTAAGCATTGAAGAACCTAAACTACCGCCGCAGATTATGGAGGTGGTGAGGAGAACTATCGAGTATATAGCTTCAAGAGCTACTGGGTGAGTCAGACCTTCAGCAAGTAGTTATTAACTTCGAGAACTACAGACTAGTGGTTGATGAAGTCCTCGATCGCTGATAGATGACGACGGCAGGGTTTATCTGAAGGTAGTCAGGTGCTGTAAGCTCTACGAGAACGCATCGCTAAAGATATCCTAAAACCCTGCGAGCGTAGATCTTCGCAGTTCGCTGCAGCACCTATAAAACTACTAAACAACACATTCTCGGAGTCCTCTGCGATAGAAAAGTTCTCACAGCCTCTGCTAGTAACTACTGTGAGAGCCCGCATTTATGGTTAAGCTCGAACACACCAATTCCACAAGTTGATGCTGAGTACTGTGCGGTCGCTGTAAGGAGACTTCCTGCAGGACTCAAAATCAATCATTACGGAACACTCTGAAGAGATCTATAGCAGTATGCGTAAACCGGGGGAGACAGTAGCTGATCAACAGCTACTGCCGGCTTCCATAATCAAATACAGTGTAGACTCAGAATTCGGAATGCATGGAACTAGGCACTATATGCCGGTCGCATACTCTGTCGCAGTTAGCTGTGTAGAGAACAGCGAGTCGTGTCACAGCTACGGTAGAATATGTAGAGTGCTCCTGAGAGAGCCGGTAATTACGTATAGAGATAGAGAGTGCATTATAGCTGTGACTAAAGAGCATGATTACGGTGAATATGGTTCCTGCTAACTTCTATAAGGCGGGTAGATATGATAAAAACTACATCATACCAGTCCTAGCTATTGAAGATTTTATCTGGTAGAACAGTGAATTAGTACTCTTCGTGGTTTAGAGACAATGACCCAATGACGTACGAGGTCGCGTTCTCCAGCTATAGGTAAGTATGCTTAGAGAAACCTCAATACTAAGACTCTAATACCGCCTAACTCCAGGGTCTGCTGCCTCGTCTTCTCGAGGTCTGCGAATAGTTCTGACATATTTCTAAGGGAGATTAGGTCTTCTTCAGATAGAGGTGAGACTCTATAGATTACAGTAGAACAGAGAGGGCTGACTACTGCTGCTGTGTATAGTCCCTCCATGAACCTGGTCACAGCAGTATTTAGGTCTCTCTCAGACGGAGCACAGTCTAGTGGGTGAGTGTGTGCTTCAAGTATCACTCCCTCCACGTAGGGTAGAGAAATCCTTCCCACACCGCCTTCAGCTACGTATACTTCACCACTCCTCAACACCAGCAAGCTGTACTCGATCCCTCTCTGAAGAGTTATATATGTGTACTGTCTCAACTCACTCAGTGCTTCAAGCGCTTGGGAGAGAGCTATCTCTAATAGCTCTCTACCGGACCTACCGCCGGCACCGTCGATAAGGCGAACTTCTACACCGCGCTCTCTCAACTCATCCAGCTCAAAGAGATTGCTACCTAGAGAGCAGTTACTGTAGTATACATATACAATCCTACCAGATACTTCTCCAGATGTGTTGCAGCCATATTCTGCAGATAGAGAGTGTAGTCCATCAGCAAGTAAGACTAGAGTAGACAGATTCTCAGAGTAGCTACTGCGGAAGAGCTTCTCGTACTTTCGCATCTAGCACTCACAGTTAGAGAGATCTTGTGCGACCACCGTCAACAGGCACGACAACTCCAGATACGTAGGAAGATAGTGGACTCAGTAGAAAAGCTACAACATACCCCACCTCCCTAGGGGTGCCCAACCTCCTCAAGGGCACCTCACTCGACCACTCACTGAAAACTTCTTCAACGCTCTTCCCCGTTCTAGCCGATATATCTCTCGCTAACTGAGTAGTTCTATCTGTAACTACGTAGCCGGGAGCGACAGCATTAACTCTAATGCCTTTAGGCCCCAACTCGCGAGAGAGAGTCTTAACAAGACCATGCACTGAGACTCTCAAGACATTGGAGAGTGCTAGATTAGGTATCGGCTCCCTAACTGCGGTGCTAGTTACGTAAACTAGAGAGCCTCTCTCAGACTTCTCAATGCAGGGTAGAGCTTTTCGAGTTATCCAGATAGCACTCATTGTAAGTAGCTTCACACCAAATTCCCAGTCGTTGAGGTCGAGCTCCGAGAATGTTCCAGGTCTAGGCGGCCCCGTCACGTAAACTAACCCATCTAAACCTCCTAAATACTCACACGCATTTTCAACTAGGTCTTCAGCCTGCTCTCGAACTGTGATATCAGCGGGATATCCATAGACTTCACCGAGAGGTCTCAACTCAGCTAGAGCTCTCTCGACAGACTCCTTACTTCTTCCACTTATGAATACTCGAGCTCCCTCCTCAAGTAGAACCTCTGCCACCCCTCTACCGATGCCCCGGGTTGAAGCAGTTACCAGTGTTCTGAATCCTCTAAGTTCGAATCTCCCCACGACACAGCCCAGATCTATAGGATGAATTGATTTTAATTAGACAGATTTTAATCTCTCTCACTATATCGAGTTAGATGAGTATGAGGTACTTAGTTATTGCGGAAGATAGGTCTATCTCTATGTTAGTAAAAGCAATTAGAAAGTACGATAGTAGAGCATACGTAAAGTTGGTGGCTCTGAGTAAGGATTTACTCAACCCGCAGATAGATTCTCTAGCCAGTGAAGTCTCAGAGGGTGTGGAAACCTTAGAGAAAGTAGACTTAAGATATATTGATGTAGCTATAGTGAACGTAGAGTCTCAGAGTACTCTCTGCGAGCTGGGTAGAGAGTTAAAGAAAGGTGGGGTTCCACTCACGATCGCCTATGTTCTCTACACTAGTGATTTTAGAGATTATAGAAACTGTGGGTACGACTTCCTCATTTCGATAAGCTCTCTCGTTGAGGGAGCTCTCGGCGCTATTATAGGTCTGGATACGTGGGTTGAGATACCTATACATACTTTCGCAGACATTAACCTAGCGGTATGTAGAGTTTTTAGAAAAGCTAGACTTGGAATCTCACTACATGATTTAGCTAGTGAAGTTAGTGGTGCTAGAGGTCTTATAGCACTTTACGATAGAGAGCATCACTACGTTGCCTCTAGTGAATATACTCTTACTGAGGGAGACTTACTGGTAGTTGCAGCACCTACAGAGAAAGACTCTATCTCGATGGTGGAGAAGTTAAGCAAGGTTTTTATGCTGGCTGAGAGGGTATATACAGCACTAGAATCGAGAAGACCTCCAGGATAGGGTGTCTAGAGATGGAGTCAGTACTGGATATACTAGCCGGCTGGCTGGAAGGCTATATCGTCAGAGTGATTCAAGCAGCTTTAGTGATATTAGTAGCCTACATAGTAGTCAAGTATACTGATAAAGCAGTTTCCCTCATTGTTAAAGCTGAGGAACACGAGTTTCTCGAGAGATTCATGATGTTCTTTAAAGCAGTTATCTATGCGATAGCTATATTAATGGCTATAAGCTTCGTAGCCGCAGAACCCCAGGTCTTCGTAGCACTTCTTCTAGTCGTAGGCTTGGGGATTACGATAATGTTCTCAGACGTGTTGAGGAATATTGGGTCGGAGCTCTATGTGAGGAATATGAGGGCGTTTAAAGAAGGAGACTGGATCGAGGTCGACGGAATTCAGGGGAGAGTGGCGAGAATGGACTCTCTCGGAGTAATTCTTGAAACACTTAAGAGGGAGAGAGTATACATACCGTACACGAAGATCTCTCATACAACAGTCATAAACAGAATGAGTACTTACGGACTATCACTAAAGCTCACAGTTAAGATTCCAAAAACCTACGACATAGCTAGAGCTAGAGAACTAGTCACTTCATCACTCTCAAGCGTGAGAGAGGACTTAATCGCAGAGCCTTCAGTAAGTTTGAGATCTATAACGGAGTCTTCGTACGTATTCGATGTAGTTATAGATATAATGAACATAGGTAAAGTTGAGAAGGTATGTGAGAAAGTAGTACTCGAACTCAAGAGTAGAGACACAGGTGTCGACGTAGAATTCTGACCTACTGGTGTTCTGCTAGTTGTCTATCGAAAGGGAGAGAGCTAGGATTCTAAGTATTTGGAGGGTAGAGTCGGCTACCTACAACTTCTCAGTAGGCATCTCAACCACTATGGCTCAAGCTTACGCAATTAAGGTGCTCGATTTCGATCTCAACTTGCTCGGGACGATGGTCCTCATTCAGCTAGGTTCTGTCGGCCTCGGCTATTTCTTCGGCTCTATCCTAGTTCCAGCTTTTAGAGCTAGGAGGATACTATTCTGGAAACTCTTCGGTATTTTAAATAGGTGTTTGTGGGCTTCAATCGGCTTTACCCACCTGTTACCCGAGCAGCACAGAGTGAGTTTATTTCTATTGAATATAGCTGTAGCTCAGCTCTCAGGGTCTATAGCTGGAGTTGCGTCTGGTGATGTAGGAGCTGACCTCGTCGGTAAGGAGAGAGCTGTGAAGTTCTTCGGTTCGATCAGCTCTCTGAACATGGTCGCTAACAGTCTCGCATTAGCTACAGCAACGACTTTCTTCAGCTTTCTGTCTGAGGGAGATAGCTATATAGCTTCCTACATAGTATCTCTAGTGTTTTCAATAGTGTCTTCAGTCTTCTTGCTGATGCTTAAAGACTTAAGTCCCTCTATATCCGGTAGGTCTCTGAGAGAGATAGTTGCGGACTTCTCCGATATAGCTAGAAATAGTGACTACTCGTCGTACACTATGATTGTGACTGTGTTTACCTTCATAGTAAATCTACCGGGTGCTCTATGGAACTACTACTTACTCAACGTTTTAGGAGGTAACGAAACATGGGTAACTCTGAAGGCTATAGCAGCAAATTTAAGTCAATCCCTAGGATTCAGAGTGTGGAGTAGAGTATCTAGAATAATCGGACTCAAGAAAACCCTTTATACAGGGATAATACTTACATCTCCGATACCGGTTGCCTTCACCATCCTACCTACCCTCCCAGGTCAGCTGGCACTGGAGATATACTCAGGATTTGTCTGGGCGGCCTATCACTTAGCTAACAATATCTACACTCTATACCTACCAAAGAGGGCCTCTAGAGTTTACTTCATAGCGTTATTGAACATTAGCTCTAACACTCTAGCTTCCGCAGCCTCGAGACTGGGTGCTTCAATAGCCTCAATTAGCTTAGCTGCTATGAACGCAGTTTTCACTGCGTCAACTATTGGGAGGATCTTTATGTCGATTATAGCGAAGAGGGCTGCTCCCGATGTAGCGGTTAAGTAAAATCTGTGAAGTAGTAAGGGCATCGCTGTTTAAATACCCTGAGTTAAACATTTATCTTGGACAAGGGCTCGACCCTCCATGAGTAGGAAATCAGATAAGTTCGCATTCGTTAACTTCAGCTCTATATGCTCAAACTGCGGTGAAAACTGCTGTAAACGCTTCTACGCAGTCCTCCTCCCTGAAGAGGAGGGAGAGTTTAGAGAGAGTAGCTTCGAGGTAAGTACGAGATTCGGGAACCTGAGAGCTGTCGGATCTAGAGGTGGAATTCCGTGTCAGTACCTCGATGGGGAGGGACTCTGCGCTATATACTCTAGGAGACCTCTAGACTGCAGGCTGTGGCCTGTAATGGTATACTACGATTTCAATACTGGGGAGAAGATAGTGTATCTCGACCTCGACTGTCCCGCAGTATCGTCAGGAAGAATTTCGCGTGAGTTAATAGATGATATAGTCAGTAGACTGAAAGAGATAGAGTTTGATGAAGAGTGGTTGAAGAAGTACACACTAGCTCCGTGGCCCAACCACTTAGTAGAGATAGCAAGATTCGGCCCCACGAAGTAGTAGATTAGTTCGAGTCACAGTAGCTTGCTAGAGCTATATATGAAGTATGTCGGCACTACCGGCTACAGAGTTGAGTAAGTAAGGTAAAGTTGATATATATTGAAGACTTTTTCTTCTCACACATATTACACTGTAGTCGTGAGAGAAAATAGTCGGCAACTTAATAGACTCAGCCGGGGTCGGAATCGGCATGTATATCTTGTAGCTCGGAGTCAGACTTAAAATATATTCCAAGAACTGAGATGCGAAGTTTGATGAAGCCACAGCTGAGTGAAGCGCGAGCTGAAGAGAGATTTTCAATTGCTCACTACATTCACCCGAAGGATTCACCTATTAATATTAATGATTCACTAGCTTAGCTAGTAGTGGTGAGCTAGCCTGAGTATTAGATTGATAGAAGCAATAGAGCGAGCTGCGGTAGAGGCTATTGAGAGAGCTGTTATATACATACCTCCCGATGTTAAGGCAGCTTTAATTAAGGCGTACCAGGAAGAGGAGAACGATGTAGCTAGAGCTCAGCTCAAATCTATACTGGATAACATAGAGCTAGCAGAAAAGACTATGCGTCCAGTATGCCAGGATACCGGGACAATAACCTTTTATGTTGACGTTGGATACGAATTTCCGGGCGTGCGGTACATTAGAGACTCCCTCATAAACTCTGTTAGAGTGGCGACACAGAAAATTCCCTTGAGACCCAACAGTGTACATCCATTTAAGAACGTTAATACGGGGGATAACACCGGGAGGTATGTTCCCCAGATCTACTGGGAACTAGTTCCCGGAGACAGCCTCAAGTTTACTGTAGTACCTAAGGGAGGTGGTTCAGGGTATCCAACTGTTTTACGTATGGTGCCCCCAGGTAGGGGTTTTGATGCTCTTAGAGAGGTAGTTCTTGATGCTGTGTATCGAGCAGGTGCTATGCCGTGTCCACCCACGATAGTTGGTGTTGGAGTTGGTGGAGGTATTGACACTGCGATTTTCATAGCAAAGAAGGCAGCCACTCTGAGAAAGATAGGTACACTAAATGAGGATCCAGAGCTTGCAGTGCTGGAGGGAGAGCTTGCTAAGGCTATTAATGAACTAGGTATAGGAGTAATGGGGCTCGGTGGGAAAACAACTGTTCTAGCTGTACATCTAGACTACTCCCATAGACACCCAGCTTCCTACCCAGTAGCAGTAGTTTTCCAGTGCTGGGCTTCTAGGCGTGCTACAGCTATAGTAAAACCCAGCGGTGATTTTCAGGTGATTCAGTAGGGGGTAGGCTATGGCTACATATAGCCTTAAGACTCCTATTAGAGAGGAAGACATAAGAGTTCTGAGAGTCGGTGACATACTCTACTTAAGTGGAGTAATCGTAACGGCTAGAGATGCAGCTCATAGAAGAATCATTGAGTATTTGAGAGCAGGTAAACTACTGCCCGTAAGCCTTAAGGGAGGTGTTATATATCACTGTGGACCGGTTGTAGCAAGAAGAGACGGCACATGGGAGGTGCTATCGGCTGGACCTACAACAAGTACTCGATTAGAACTTTACGAATCCGAAGTAGTAGAGAAAACCGGTGTGAAGCTGATTATAGGTAAGGGCGGTATGGGTCCTAAAACAGCTGAGGCGTGCTCTAAACATGGAGCTGTTTACGCAATATTTACAGGAGGGGCCGCCGTACTCGCTGCTCAAGCGATTAGGAGGGTTATCAGTGTGGAGTGGTTGGACCTCGGAATACCGGAAGCTTTATGGATTCTCGAAGTAGAGAACTTCGGACCCCTAATAGTTGCTATAGACACTACAGGGAGGAACTACATAGAGGAGGTGATGAAGAAAGCAGAAGAGAAACTGAAGTTTTTTGGAGTATCTCTATGGCCGGCAGTTAGATATACTTAGATTCTATCTACTAGCTAGCTATTAGTTTAGAGTCCTAGCTGGCGCACAGATAGAAACAACGTAAGACTATAAATAAAAAATGCGTATTCTCTTAGCTACTGATAGCCGACTTCTTCACTAATTATGCAAACGGACTAGTTCCAGGTGGGAATTTGGTGAGTAGGTCCTTAATGAATTGAGACAGCTTGAGTGCCGCAGCATCAACTATCTTCCTTCCTTTATCTGCTGATGCTTTAGTCGCATCACCTAAGATACCGAGTTTTAGAGTGTCTTTCTGGAAGTAGAATGCCGAGATGTTATGGTGTGGAAAACCTCCTTCCTCGGGCATATACGTTGTACCACCCATATACTTGTGGTCTATGAAGGTAGGTGGTGTTTCTTTACCGGCTTTCTCCATATTCACTAACTCCGGATATAGTGCTAGTGATATCGATGTCTCACACTCATCAGCATGTCTGAAAGGCTGTTCGCATACCTCGTTTATAGTCTTTCTAGCTAGTTCCCATAGTGTAGCTACTGCCACGAAAACCTTAACTT
>JAOAKA010000003.1 GCA_026413885.1 Sulfolobales archaeon | reverse complement strand
GCGCATACGTAGACCTAGACATAGGCTAATAAACCAAAAACAAACAAACACCAGGGAACAAAGTTGAATAGGTTTTTTGATTTTTAGTTCTACTCTCTTTACTCCCGCTTTAGGTGTTCCATGGATTCCCATTATAAAAAGCTGCATACTTTGGCTGGGGGTGTGTATAGATTCACTATTTCTCTTCTACAAGATTTAAAGAATTTCTGCTGGGTGTTAACACGCTTCGTAGTGCTTCTTTTCGCGGCTGATACCTACTCTCGGTTGCTCTTTATGCTTAGCTCTAGTCGCAGTTGACTGCGGTAATGTGAGGCACTGCCATGAGGTGATGTAGTTATGTATGCCTCCTTGAAGGACTTATGTAGTAGCTAGAGATCTTATGTGTGGGTGGGGCTTGGTGAGGATTCTTAGATTCAGCGGGTTGGTGGCGGTAGTGCTAGCATGGGTAGTTATCTATGTTTCAACGTACAGAAATCCGTGGTTCGATGTGTTTAGACATGCTTTAAGTGATTTGGGTGGGCCTAGAGCTGCAGATCCCTGGATATACAACGTAGGTCTGGTAGCTACAGGTGTTGTTACCTCGACGTACAGTCTATACCTGGCTGCGGCATCTAGAGAGAAGGCATCTATATATGCGTCAGCATTCATATTTATTGCTGGAGTGTTTCTCTCTCTAATCGGGATATTTCCAAGTGGTACCAGACCCCACACATTCGTATCCACATGGTTTTTCGTGCAGATGTGGATGGCTTTAGTAGCTTCAGCGGTAGACTTCCTACTTAGAAAAAAGCTGATACCGGGTCTAACCACACTAGCTCTACTAATCACAGGTCCCTTAGGTGCGGTCTTGATTGACTGGCCTTCAGTAGCACTACTCGAAATCTACGGAGTAGTAATCATAGACATCTACGTTATTATACTAACACTTAACTACTAGCACTAACTAGAGAGTCTAGTAGATACCGCTACTAGATACCTCAAGTAGCTAATGCCTTCCGAATCACTTATCTAACATGCAGTTGTAACCATAACACTCACATAGAATTCTAAAACCTAAGTACTCAGCTAGTTTCTCGACATCTCGGTCTGATACAGATGTAGGCTTAAACTCGGTATCACATAGACCTAGACTACACATAAGCAGAAAGTCCCGTGATTCCTATATTAGCTTCGCAAGCTACTTCAAATACTCTAATCCACAATCTTCAGCTAGCTTAGATACGTAGCTACTTAGGTCTGAAGAATATATCGATACCTGCTTACCTCCTCTACAGTATTTCCTGAATTCCTTTATGCTCTCTAAGTCAACTTCTGGAGCTCTCAGTCTAAGTAGTGTTGACTCAGTGAGCTCTGAGTGAACCTACAGCAGCTTATCTGTATCTAGAGGTTTTTCTGAAGCTTCTTACTGTACTCATGTAGTAGAAGTAGTGATAGAAGTGTTTTAGCGTCGGCGACCGGTGAGTTGAGGACGGTTGATAGAGCTTCATCTATAGGTATCTGAACGACCTCTATGAGTTCTCCGGGCTCTGGACTACTACCGACGTATTCGAGTTTTTCTGCTAGATATATGTGGAGAACTTCATCACTGTAGCCTGGGGAGGTATAGATAGAGCTCAGCTTCACAAGTTTGCCGGGGTGGTAGCCTATTTCTTCAACTAGCTCTCTCCTAGCTGCTTCTTCAGGACTCTCCCCAGGGTCTACCCTGCCGGCTGGAACCTCGAGAATCCAGCCGGAGGCTGGTGCTCGAAACTGCTTAATTAAAATCACTCTATCATCGATAACCGGGAGCATAGCTACAGACTCACCAAATACAACTACATCTCGAATAAACCTCCTCCCCTCATGCGAGTAGATTCTCTGTGTGAGAACAACTCTCTTCCCTCTACATAGAATTGATTCACTAAGTAGCTCCAACATCTCACCCCCAGTAGCTGGTAGAGCGGCTCAAATAGATTCTAAATCTATTCCCTAAGACACTTCGGAGAGCTAGATAGTAGTGCTTAATTCATTGAGAAAGAGCTGATTCTGGGGTGTCGTTGTGGAGCTAGTTATAGTTTACGATGAAAGACATAGACTACATAGAGATCTGGGGGGTAAACACCCTGAGGGAGTCTGGCGTGTAGAAGAGTCAATGACCGAACTCCACAGGTCTAGAGCTTGGGATTATGTAAGAGTAGTTAGAGCGCTAGACCCAGACTACAGTGCTGTTCTTCTAGCACACGACGCAGACTATGTTGAGTGGATTAGAAGAGAGTGCTCCAAGGGATTTCACTACATAGATGCCGATACCTACGTAACAGAACATACTTGCGATGTAGCTGCTTCATTCGCAGCATCTACTAGAGAAGCAGCTATTAAGTCAGCTGAAACAGGCTCTCCGTGGCTTATAATGGCTAGACCGGGCGGTCACCACGCAGGCAGGAGAGGACCGGCAATGGGCGCACCAACACTCGGCTTCTGTGTCTTCGACTATACAGCTATAGCAGCTATAACTCTAGCAGATGTAGGGCGAAGGGTTTTAGTGCTCGACTTTGACGCACATCACGGAAATGGAACACAGGAGATACTTTGGAGTGACCCGAGAGTGCTACACATAGATATACATCAGAGGTGGATCTACCCCGGGACTGGTTATATAGAGGATATAGGAGGTCGGGGTGCTGAAGGAACTAAGGTCAACGTACCTCTCTACCCAGACTCGGGAGACGAAAACTACTCGTGGGTTTTAGTGAACGTAGTGGAGAAAGCCAGAGAGATATTCAAACCTGATGTAGCAGTAGTTTTCGCAGGTTTTGACGCACATAGAGAAGATAGACTAACTCAGCTACAGGTAACTGAAGCAGTATACTCACTCATCGGGCACTACCTCAGAAAGCTCCTGGAGACAGGTGAGATTAGTGGATTAGTATCTATTCTCGGAGGCGGCTACGGTAGGGGGATGGTTAGAAGCTTTAGATCGTATGTTGAGGGGCTCCTGAATATCGCTAGTGAGCCCGAAATCCACCAGGTATCGCCAGGTAGAGACATTGAGTATGGTATGAGTAGAGTACTCGATATTCTATCGAGAACTACTCGAAGTCTTAGAAAGCTGGATTAGAGGCTTCGCAGACTTAACCCTTATCCGCAGCTCTATGTCATACTTCCGTATCCGTGACCTATCTTTCTAGTTTCTATGTTACCGCATTGAAGACACTTCAGTTTCTCTCCGTGAAGTTTGAGAGTGGCTCCACACTTACTACAGCTAGCTAGTACAACCCCGAGTTTAGACTCCTTAATCGAGAGAAGGAATGGGGGTGTGTTATTTAGAGTTCTAGCTCTTACGAGATCTCCTAGCCTTACATAGTTAAACATCTGCTTAGCTTCACCCACTTTCTCAATTACTTGAGTTACGTGAATTACTCCAGTGAAATAGTAGCGTATAGCTACGTTATTTACCGCAAGGATCTTAGCTCGAGCGAAATCCTCTCTTATCTCAGTGATTACTGCTAACACTATAGCTCCAGACTGCGGTATCCTGGGTGGTTTAAGCGATCTAACATATGCGACTTTATTGAGTAGGTCTCTAACAACTCTACCTACTACAGCAGACCTTATCTGATAGTTTACTTCGTAGGTACCGGGACCTGGGAGGAATTCTTCAGCAACTCCTATACGGTCCCCCGGCACGACCACATTCTTCAACTCCTCACTCTTCTCCACTTCTCAGTCCACTCTAACTAGTAGTTTTAGTAAGCCTAATTAAGAAGACTTCAAATCGATGTACTCTCTTCCTGTGGTGTCGAAGCCTCTGCTTCAGAGTCATAGTGGTTTCTGCTACTACAGCGAGAGTGAAGCCCATCTCACTCGCGAGTTCGGAGATTATCTTCAAGCTCTCGGGTGAGTATTTATGTATTGAGTAGACAGTTGAACACACACTTAAAGCTCTTCTAAGAAATCTGAGGTCAGCACCTCTGTTTTTAACTCCAAACGGAGGATTCATTACAACGACACATCTATCTCCCAGAGGTCTTAGAGGTAGGTTTTCTACTTCAGCAGCAACGAGGTCGTAAGCACCTCGAAACTCTCTCAAATTATCTCTAGCAACTTCTAGAGCTCGCCAGTCTATATCTAGACACACAGCGCTATTTCCTTTAAGGAGGAGAGATCCGAATGTGAGTACTCCAGTACCGCAGCCTAAGTCTACGATTAGAGGTCTGTCTAGGTCGCCTCTGAGATAGGCGTCCCAGAGTAGAGTTGCTGCAACATCTCCCGGTGTCCGGTACTGTTCTAATCTCTCAACAGAGTTGCTGAAATCGTGTAATTGCTCGAGCACTATCTCGAGGTCTCTCAGAAGTCTAATCCTCACTGAGAATTACCTCGATATCGCTATAGGAAGCTATCTGGGTATTCACTCACATCCCCCCTCATCAAGACCCTCACCGCCTCCGGAGGGGTGAGCACAGGCTTCTCGAAGTCGTAGAGGTCGTCTACAGCTACTCTAGGACATGAAGTAACGACGTACGCCCCTACATTTGGGCTATCTAGATTTCTAAGTACTTCAACTGTGAGTACTGGAGCTACGTAGAGATAGTAGGTGAGGCCTCTCTCGCTCAGTAACTTAACAAATCTATCGACTACTTGCGGTCTGTACTGACTTGCTGTACCTATAAGTACACCCCAGCTTCTTGCTTCTAGTGCTTCACTCATCTTCTTCAGTCTCTTAGACAGAAATCTATAGATGTCTCTAGATACATTAGAAACATCTCTAGTGTACGGATCGACTCTAATAATTACAGAACTTCTAGCAGTCATACCTAAGCTGATTGCGTGAAAAAGTCCTCCAGCAACAACGACAACAGCGTCAGCAATTACTCTCAGATCTAGCGGTATGTAGCAGCCGAGAGCTACTGCTGGACCAGCAACTACGCTGAAGCCTGCTGAAGTGAGTTCATCTCTAATTCTTTTAGAGAGTTTCTTATGTTGATTAGTTGTTGCGATAGCTATACTCACAGCTCCAACATCTCGCAGAAGCATCTCTAGCTTCTCGAGAATAGCTCTCAAGTCAGTACCTACATACTCGAGGTCTAGAAACACTACGTTAGAGCTAGGTCGAGGTGTGAGTGGGTACGGGTCGTGCCCTATATGCAGCACTAGGTCATAGCCTCTAACTAGCTCGGGGTCGATGAGGCAGGAGCCGTATGCTGGAGAAGCATCTAGATAGACTTCTAAATCTAGACTAGTTCTATCTCGAATATAGTTCGACACTACTGGGTAGTACCTCTTGAGTCCTTCAGGTAGTTGAACAAGGATTTTCCCAGCTCTAGCTCTGAGTATAGCCTCTACTGCTTTCTCTAGATCTAGCTCGTAGTCTCCGAGAACAGCTATGTCCTCCGTCAAGAAGAAACCTTACTTAAGTCTACTATTGAGATAGCTGAAGGAACTCCGACTTTATCTTTAAATCTCTTCAGTGCTTCTTTAGCTTGCTCTAAGTATGTCTTACTGACTCTTACTTCAACTATAGTTGAACCTGGGAAGACTCTAGCTGCTAGTCCTATGGGCTTACCGAAAGCCCTCCTCATGCCTTCCTGCAGTCTGTCAGCACCTGCGAAAGCCATCATCTTATTCTCTCTCAGTACTTGGTGAGGATATATTCTAACTATTAGCGCAAACTTATCTTCACCTATAGCTTTACTCATGTATTTATGTGCGGCTATTCTTCCAGCTTCAAGTGCGTTATGCCTTATTTGAGCTGCTTCAACAGCTTTTAACTCGAGCTTGTAGTCGTAGCTCCCCTTCAGATTCCCCATAACGTACTTCACGATCTTAGGCTGTGGAACTCCATCTATGTACTCAGACCTAGTGTAAGCTGGTTTATTCACACCCTTATAGCATCTTGCTGGTCTAATAGGCAACGCTCCCCACCTAGGAAAGTTAGGGGAGACAACTAATAAGCTTTTAACTAGCTGCCGCCCGGTAAATCGGCGAAACAAGTGAGGAGGGAGCTGCTGGTCTTCCTGATCTTGGGGTTAGTCTCACTTACTGCTGATGTAGCATACGAAGGCGCTAGATCTATTAGTGGGCCGCTTCTAGAGAATCTAGAAGCAGTGCCTATAGCAGCTGCTGTAGTTGGTAGTGGTGAATTCGTAAGCTACGTAGCGAGATTTCTCGGAGGCTATATATGTACGGTATTCAGGTCATCAGTAGTGCTCTGGGCGACTGTCGTATTTGGGTATTTAGTCAACTTAGTAGTAATACCCCTTCTGGCTTTCGTCGGGAGGTGGGAGCTAGCAGTAACTCTCTACATAATCGAGAGAGTAGGTAAGGGATTGAGAGCACCGTCTCGAGATACTATACTAGCGGAAGTTACTTCTAGTATAGGGCGTGGTAAGGGTTTCGGGATTCACGAAGTTATGGACCAAGTAGGAGCTTTCCTAGGACCTCTAGCAGTTTCTCTAGCTATTAGCACTGGTGGGTATAGACTCGCATTTCTATCTCTATCTCTCCCAGCAGCACTATCTGTCACACTCGTAGTTACAGCGGCAGCTCTATATCCTAGAGTTGAGTCAACTAACCGCAGTCTCCCAGAACCCCCTAGATTCAGAGGTCTACCTAAACACTTCTGGATCTACACTCTATCTATGTCTTCACTTCTAGCAGGCTATATCCACTGGACTATCGCGTCTATGTATATGGCTTCAGAGATTCAGGTTTCCGCATCTGAAATAGCGCTAGCTTACTCTATAGCTATGGCTATTGATGCGATTGTAGCTCTACCAGCAGGTGTAGCTTACGATAGATACGGTCTGAAGAGCTTAGTTATAGCTCCTCCAGTAGCATTTCTAGCAATCACGGTGTTAGTATCTTCAGAAAGTTCTCTCACACCCTACACGGTAGGCACTCTCTGGGGAATCGTTATGGGACTCTACGAAACAAATATGAGAGCTGCTGTAGCTGACTTCGTCGAACCTCAGAGAAGGTCTCTCGCATACGGAACCTTCGGTCTTCTAACAGGTCTTTCGTGGTCTATCGGAGGCTTCGCGATCTCCACTATCGCAAGCAATAAGCTTCTACTACTCATCTACGTATTGGCTATGGAGGTCGCCTCTCTAACTACACTGCTAGGGCTTCTGAAAGCAAGAGTTAAAGCTTGAGGGAAATACTTGCAGGGGCATCTATGGCTAGATTGCTAGTTACAAACGATGATAGCTACGCTAGCCCAGGTCTACACCTACTGTATAGAGTGGCTTCCAGCATCGGTAGAGCAGTAGTATTCTCAACTGAGAGCCCTAGGTCTGTAATAGGTCACACAATTACTTTCTCAAGACCACTGAGAGTATACTCAATGAAGATCGGTGACACACATATTTACCTCACAGATGGGACTCCAGTAGACGTAATTCACCTAGCTCTAAATGTTTTAAGATATAGACCGGATTTAGTGCTATCTGGAATAAACATAGGGGAGAACCTAACGCTACAACACATATTCTATAGTGGTACTGTAGCAGCAGCAATAGAGTCAGCTGTCGCTGGTATACCGGCGATAGCTTTCTCAGCTGATGTCGAGAGTTTCGATGAAGTGTCTACACCAGAGATGGAGAAAATAGCTATGAACCACCTTAAAGCTCTAGTCGAGAAAGTAGTTGCTCGTGGTTTTCCACGAGGAGTAGACCTTCTTAGTGTAAACATACCTAACCCAAAGAACTTCAGAAACTGTGTTAGAGTAGTTAGAGCTTCTCGAGTGAGGTGGCACTCGAGCTACGATGGGAGGAGAGACCCTGCCGGTAGACCGTACTACTGGCTCTACATGAAGAAGTTGGAGAGTGAACCCGATACAGATGTATACGCAGTTGAGGTAGAAGGCTGCATATCGGTAACCCCACTCACGATAGACTTAAACACAGATAAGCTCTCCATTGAAGAGTTCAAAAAGACGCTTACTACTTAAGCCTCAGCGATATCTCTACTTCCTAGACCTAATTTTCTCGAGAACTTCCTGAGCTTTCTCCAGTGTTATTCTACCAGACTTCACGACTTCCTCAGCAACTACGCCGACTTCTTCAGGACTAGCACCTGCTGCTAGAGCGAGCTGGCGGGCGTGTAACTTCATGTGCCCTCTCTGAATACCTTCAGTAGCTAGAGCTCTAAGTGCTGCTAGATTCTGAACTAAGCCGACAGCTCCCATAACTTCAGCTAGCTCTCTCGCGGTTCTCACTCCGAGAATCTTCAGCGAGAGTCTAGCTAGAGGGTTAGACTTGATAGATCCTCCTACAACACCTACCGCTATAGGCAGCTCTAAGTAGCCCACGAGATCGCCCCGCTCATTAGTCTCCCACGTGCTGAGGGACTCATACCTCCCTCTCCTAGCAGCATATGCGTGTGCTCCAGCTTCGAGAGCTCTAGTGTCTTGTCCTGTAGCGAGTGCTACAGCTATAACACCATTCATTATTCCTTTGTTGTGGGTAGCAGCTCGATATGGATCTGCTGCAGCAAGAGCCCACGCGTATATAACTCCTTCCACTACTTCCTCGCCACCGATTACGTCTTTCGGAACTCTAGTCCACGACCTAACGATTCTCCTATCAGCTAGATTTGATACTATCCTCAAGAGGACTTTCCCCCCACTGGCATCCTCTATTACAGGTGCTACAGCTTCAGCCATAGTGTTCACTATGTTAGCTCCCATAGCGTCTCTAACGTCTACTAAGAGATGTACTATCAACATCTTTCCCACAGGGCTATCTACTACTCTAACCTCTAGGTCTCTAGCACCCCCGCCGAGTTTCACTAATATATCGTTAGTTGAGTTCGCTAGGTCGAGAATCTCCTTCTTTCTCTCCAATATCTTAATAACTGCGGTATGTGGTGAAGGAACTCTAACTACTTGTATCTGTGAGATCATTATCTGCTCTGTAGCTATAGACATCACTCCCCCTCCCTCGCGACACCATCTGGCAGCATTCGATGCTCCAGCTACTACCGAAGGCTCCTCAATAACCATCGGCACTAGGTAGTCGCGGTTGTTTATCAAGAAGTTGACAGCTATACCGTAGGGTAGCTCGAAAGTTCCAACTACATTCTCGATCATCTTATCTGCTACTTCCAGACTGAGCCTGCCGGTTTTTCTGAGTAGCTCTACTTCCTCACTAGTTAATTCAGCAAAATCTCTAACTATCTTCAGTCTCTCCTCTATAGGTAGCTTGTAGAACCCAGATATTCGAGACGTCTTATTACTCAATACACACACCTCTTATCTAATAAGTCAACTAATTTAAAAGGCTTTATAGAAATTGTCGAAGTCGTAGCACAGGCGAAGCCGGCTAGTGTCAGTACGATACAGGAAAGAAATATAAAGATGTAGATAGCTAGGATCTTAGGCTAGACTATGAATTCAGAACTTACTGCGGCACTTGAAGATGTCTACAGTATAGTCTTATTCTTCCGAGAGAATACTGAGGACGAGGAATTATTTGAAGCTCTAGACATATTGCTTAAGAAAATAGAGGACTTCCTACTATCTCAACACGAGAGTAGGGAATACTTAAACTTTATTACGGAGTTATATACAATGGTTATGAGTAACCCACTGACGAAGTTTCTCGGAGTCTATATAAGAGACTTCCTGCCGAAGAGGTAGCTGCATGCGGAAGATCTTGGAGGACTACCTAAATTGGAGTTCTCAACTAAAGAGAGCTCTCACTGCGGAAGTCCTAAATCCAGCTTCACTTGATGTAGGTTCCCTCAGTGGTATTGCTTTTGTGGGAATGGGTGGCTCTGGAATAATCGGCGATATAGTGGCTAAATACTTAGAGCGAGAGGTGGCTACTCCAGTAGTTGTAGTCAAGAGCTTTGCACTACCTAAGTATGTAGATAGTAAGTGGCTTGTAGTAGCTGTAAGCTACTCCGGGAATACTCTGGAGACACTCACAGTATTTTCTGAAGCTGCTAGAAGAAGAGTTAAGCTTGCTGCTGTATCTTCAGGCGGCCGCTTAATGGAGCTCGCTGAAAAACTCGGAGTCTCCCGCATCTACGTAGAGAGCGGCTATCTACCGAGGGTAGCACTACCGTCAATGCTAGCTAAAACAGTGGTATTGTTAAATAAGCTCACAAACCTCAAAATCGATATCGAGCGTGGAGTAGAGATTCTGAAGGATGTTGAAGGACCTGAAGCAGCTAGAGAACTAGCTAACTTCCTATCAGGTGGTCTCCCAGTATTCGTAGTTACTGAGAACATGTATCCACTAGGTATTAGAGCTAAAAACGAGATGAATGAGAATGCTAAAATAGCCTGCAAGGTTGAAGTGCTCCCCGAGTGGGGCCATAACGACGTAGTCGGCTGGGAGAGTACACCGAGAGATTTAGTGAAAATAGTAGTGCTTAGAGATGGATTCACTGAGCTAGCAGATTTTGCTGCTGAATATCTAAGAAAGCTCAACTACAGTCTCAAAGTTCTAGAAGTCGGTAGAGTAGGTTACTTTGAGACAGTACTCTACGGCTCGTGGGTTATTGGATTAGCGTCGGTTCTTCTAGCCAGCATTAGAGGTGTGAATTCAGAGTCTACTGAATCTATCGAGCACTATAAGCAGTTCATACATTCGTATCTTAAGTTCTATATCTAGCCTCAATACTTATGCTTGATTAAACTCTTTAAGTATAAGTTATGATAATATAAATTATTTGAAGCCATACCCCGTAGGGAAAGCTGTGTCCTTGAAGAAGGTTTTAGGAATCTACAGTGGTGTAGCACTTCTACTGGGTAATGAAGCAATTGCTCGAGGAGCGCTAGAGTCTGGTGTAGGTGTAGCTGCGGCGTATCCTGGAACTCCTTCCTCCGAGATCATAGGGTCTCTATCTGAAGTCGCTGGTGATGTAGGTATATACGTGGAGTGGTCTGCTAACGAGAAAGTAGCTTTTGAATTCTGCTGGGCTGCGGCTCTCTCCGGTGTTAGAGCTATAACAGCTATGAAGCATGTGGGACTCAATGTAGCAGCTGATGCTTTAATGAGTAGTGCTTACACAGGTGTTGAAGAAGGTTTTGTAGTAGTTAGTGCGGACGACCCATCTATGTGGAGTAGTCAAAACGAGCAAGACAATAGACTTTACGGACTCATATCCTACATACCTGTCTTCGAACCTGATAGCCCCGGTGAAGCTAAAGAGCTAACTAAAGCACTCTTCGACTTTAGTGCTAGAGTAAAGCATCCAGCTATTCTTAGAACAACGACCAGGCTGAGTCACGCTAGAGGTCCGGTAGAGTTAGGACCTATACCTAAAGTAAAGACTAAGGGGTCTTTCAATCCCTCACCGGCACATGTGCTAGTACCTAGTAATGCTAGAATTCGCAGACTAGAGCTACTCAAGAAGTTTGAAGCCATTCAGAAAGAGCTCAACTCACTCCCATTCAATAAGGTCTACGGAGATGGTAGAGTGCTGATAGCTGCGGCAGGATTGTCACATGCTTATGTGTCTGAAGCAATCTCTAGACTGAGACTCACAAACAGGGTTAGAGTATTAAAACTCACTACCGTATACCCGATTCCGGAAGACATCCTCGTTAAAGCTGTCGATGGCGTTGATGAAGTAGTTGTTGTTGAAGAACTCGAACCTCTAGTAGAGATGCAGGTCCGCACGATACTGCATAAGAGAGATATAGAGATAAAGGTGCATGGCCGAGAGCTGGGTGAGAGAGCTTATGAAATGACTCTAGATAGAGCTGAGGCGATGTTGAGGAGGATATTCAATATTCCCACTACTTCTAGGACGGTGATAGCTGCCGACGAGAAACCTCAGCTCAGCATACCTCCTAGACCTCCAGTATTCTGTCCTGGATGTCCCTATAGACCTCTATTCTTCGAGCTTAGGAGGTTGGTCAACCAGCAGAAGATTAAAGCAGTATTCTCTGGTGATATAGGCTGTTACTCTCTAGCATTCTACCCACCCTACGGGCTGCAGGACACATGTGTTGAAATGGGTGGTAGTATCGGCTTAGCAAACGGCTTCTCCAGAGTTCTTGAAGACGCACTAGTAGTTTCAGTTATAGGAGACTCAACATTCTATCACGCAGGCATACCAGCTCTTGTGAACTCTATCTACAACCAGCACCCGCAGGTCTTAATTGTATTAGATAACTTAGTTACAGCAATGACCGGCCACCAACCTAGTCCAGCTACCAGAGTAGATGGTAGATATATCCCCATAGAGAACGTTGTTAGAGGGATTGGTGCGGAATTCGTATCAATAGTAGATCCATACGACATAGCCGGCGTTCGGAGGGAGTTTCTGAGAGCGGTCGAGTACACAAGGAAGGAGAAGAAGACGGCTGTCTTAATATTCAGAAGAAAGTGTGCTCTCGTCGCACTAGATGAAATAAGAGAGGCTGGTGAGGAAATAGTTCCATATGTAGTGGATTTAGCTAAGTGTATCGGGTGTGGGATATGCTACAACTTCTTCGCCTGCCCGGCTATTGCCGGTAGAGACGACAAGAAAGCCTCAATAGATCCAGAGCTATGTATTGGATGTAGTGCGTGTGCGCCGGTGTGTCCTGTAAGAGCTATTCAGCCGTCTAAACCTGTAGACTTATCTAAAACTCTGAAGTACTGGTTCTAGGTGGTTTAAGTGGAGCGTATAAGAGAGCTTAACTTAGTGATAACCGGTGTTGGAGGTCAGGGACAGCTGTTTCTCTCGAGAGTAATCTCCGAGACCTTCCTGAGGCTGGGGATACCGTCTCTAGTAGCTGAAACTCATGGAATGAGTCAGAGAGGTGGTAGTGTTATAGTTCACGTAAGAATAGGTGATGCGGTTAAAGCACCTACCATACCACAGAAGCAAGCAGAGATTATGATTGGAATGGAGCTCATAGAGGCAGCTAGATACGTAGACTATCTTCGAGATGGAGGAGTAGCTATAGTGAACGAGAAGCTAATTACTCCACCGGGGCGGAATGTGAAGCTGAAGGAAGATGACTTATTGAAGTATCTCAGAGAAAAACCGATTAAATTGCTGACTGTTAGATCGTCTCAACGTGCTGTAAGTCTCGGCATCCCGCTTTCAGCAAATGTCCACATGTTCGGAGCTTTCATAGGGCTACTTGAAGCTGTGAGGACATTAGATTCGAGTGTAGATGATGTAGTTAAAAGCGTCTTACCGAGAAGATTCTTAGATCAGAATCTACTCCTCTATAGAGCAGGCAAGGAAGATATAAAGAAGGAGTTAAACTTGGAGGAGATCGAGAAGATCAAAAAGATCTTAACAGAGAAGTACTAACTTATTCTTGAATGCTCTACTACAATCATAGTAGTCGTAGATTTCACATGGGGTAGCTTCCTGATCTTGTTGATTATTATATCTCTAATCACGTCGTGACTTTGAGCTTCAACTATAGCTACTATATCGTACATACCGTAGGTCTCATATACTTCTTTAATTCCCTCAATAGACTTGAGAGCGTTGAAAACTTCTGTCTCACTTCCAATTTCAGTGTTAATGAGAACTATTGCGACAGGCAATCAAGCCCCCTATATACTTGTTCATCTAAATATAAGTCTTGCTCGCATATACAGATGTATAGAAGGTTACTTGGAAGCTTCTACTAACGCTTAATACCTTCATACTTCAGACTTACAGTGGCGGGGGTGCCCGAGCTAGGTCAAAGGGGGCGGGCTCAAGACCTTTCCAGCACTATAGTAGGAGACCCGCTGGCGTAGGCCTGCGTGGGTTCGAATCCCACCCCCCGCACTACTTTCTCTCCTCCTTCACACTCATGAGCTTCAGTCTTCTAATTCTTTCTAGTATCTCTAGCCACCTCTCGAGCTGGTCTAGAAGTTCTCGCTCACTATTTTCAGAGCTCTCAGCACCTAGAGAATTAGCTATAATGCTGATCCTGCTAGTTGCTAGAGCCTGCACTCTGTCTAGTACCGCCTGAGCCTGTATTTCTACTACTTCAGTATCTGTCTTAACAACTTTAACGACGCCGTGTGTAGGACACACAGTCTCTCCAGATTTTAATCTAAAGAGTGGGGTGCTGCAGAGAGGGCAAGCGAGATCCAGCATTACCGCTCCAGACCTAAGGAGTTCAGACATCTTCTTGATTGTTGATTCATCTCTCTTCACTATATCCCCAGCCAGATTCTTTTAGACATATTAAGACGCATTTAGAGATTCTCTCGATATAAAATTCACACAAACCTAGAAATAGGGGAGGTTCTCCTACTTTCTAAGTAGAGCTACTAGAACGCCAACAACAAAACCTACTGATACAGGACCTACAGTCAATACTCCGAGAACCACTAGAAAATTCCTAGCGGTTTCACTCAGTTCTTTCAAGTGTCCTAAGGTGTTTTCGAGAGAACCCCCAAGAGACCACACCGATAGAAACGAGCCGAGTACTAAAATAGCTATGAACGCTAGAATGTACTTGAAGACTTTAGCGGAGACATAGCCGAGTCCGAGACCGAGTAGAAACTGTATTAGAGCGATAGCTGTAACCCTCATATTCGATAAGATCTCGATTATAGACGATATAGTAGCTTGCTCCACTACACTCCCTACGTATCTTTAGAGTGTACTTAAAAATTCTCACATACATTTAGAGTACCTAGTTCTTTCTGGGAACTAAGTAACTAGGTTCGTTAGTTATGACAGCACGAGCTTATTAGTGTTACAGTACGTCAATAACTGGAGTGTGGAGAAGGATTGAAAGAAGCTGCTGACGTACGGTTGCTGTGGAGTAATCTCTATAAGGTAAGGACTATATTTACCTCGCGCTACGATGTAGTTGAGAACCACAGATCTTACAGACTTCTCTCTATACTAGCTAAATACGCATCAGACCTATACGAACTAATGCTAGATCCTCAGGAGAGAAACTCTGGCCTCATCTTGAAAATCGACTACAATAGAAGACTGAGTCCTGGAGCACTAGCACACGCAAATCTTCTCATGTCAATGAATATAGCATCTGAGTTAGTAGATAGTGTCAGTCAAACTGGAGTATCTCCAGCAGTTCTACTAGCTATCTTTAAGTCTCTTAACCCGGAAGATATTGTTTCATGCTCACTTACCTTCAGCAGAAGTATAACACCAAGCACTCGCATCAAGCCTCTAGCAGTAGTAGTTTCCGGTAGCTACCTACGCGACACACGGAGATCCATTAGCTCTCTAGGGATCTTAATTAGAGAAGCTCAGAGAACTCTAGAGGAGTCTGTGGGCATCTACAAGAGAGACTACCTAGATCTAGTTAGAAATATAGGTTTACTAGGCTATAAGCCTATAGCTCTAGTAGTAGTTCAAAATAAGGTTATTAGTGTTGAAGAAATAAGAGCTGTAGTTAGTGACGGTAACGAATACCGTGAAGTTAAGATTCCGATTAGAAGTCCTGAGTGGTCTCTAGAAGACCTGCCGCCTAAGGTGGTTGAAGAACTCAAACTAGTAGTAATCAATCCGTTTAGGAGTGGTTTACCATTCGCGACTAAGGGAACATTTATAACTGGCCCTCCAGGCGTAGGGAAGTCCGTCATGGCTGAAGCGATAGCGAATGCTCTAGGGCTGAGAGTAGTAGAACTCAAGCCGTTTACATATAGGTCGATGTGGTATGGTGCTACTGAGAAAATGCTCAACGCAATATTGAATCAAGTCTATAAGAAGAGAAGAGAGGTAGCTCTAGTAATTGATGACGCAGAATTCCTATCGTCTAGAAAGTACACTATACATGAAGCACATTTAAGTGAGCTATCTACGATACTATATCACCTACAGAGAGCCGATAGACCATTCACAATATTAACTGGTAATAATCCAGACCTACTGGATCCAGCACTACTGAGACCCGGTAGAGTAGATGTAACAGTAGTCGTCGGTTACCCAGATAGAGATATGAGGAGAAAAGCAACTCTAAGAAATGTCAGTAAATACAGAATTAAGACTTTGAGTGAGAAAGTAGTAGACTACATAGTTAGCAATACTCAGTGGTATTCTCTAGCTGAACTCGACGCACTGGTAAGACTAGCAGCAAGCAAGGGCTCCGGGGTGGTAGGGATAGAGGAAGTTGAGTGGGCCAGAAGGAGGATACTGGTTTCACCGTCTGAGAGAAGAAATATTCAAGACTACTTAAAGTGGTGGTCGACGAAGATCCAAGGAATAACGATCACCTATATTCCATCCGAACACGAGATCGACTAGTGTTTCACAATGATTGACTTCGTCTTAGATATATCTCAAAAATTCTCAGAATTACTCACGATCGCGGTTTCTGTTTTCGCTATAATGGATCCTCCAGCAGCTATACCTACACTGATATCGTATATAGGTTCTTTGACGACTTCTGAAGACACTGGTATAGAGAGGGTTATTGTGAGAATAGTAAATAAAGCAGCTGCGGCGATACTTTTTCTACTAGCTCTCTTCTCTCTTGTTGGAGAGTACGTTCTAAAGGTATTCAATGTGAGCTTAGAGTCTCTAAGAATTGCTGGAGGACTCCTACTGATTATCTTAGCTGTAGATATGCTACTAGCTAAAGAAAAGACTGAAGAAGTTAAAAGTGGGGACTTCGCTGTAGTGCCGGTAGCTACACCACTAATAGTAGGCCCTGGAACGATGAGTACGTTGATTGTGTATTCCAGAATCTACGGCCCAATCATAACTCTTATCGGAGCTCTCATGGCTTTCGCTGTAACCTACGTAATGCTGAGGTACTCCTATAAGGCACTTAAATATTTGGGTAAGTCTGTACTGCAGGGCTTAGGAAAGTTTATGGCGATAATCGTAGCTTCAATAGCTGTTGAACTGATCTTAAGCGGCCTCAGAGGTTTAGGTGTCATATAGTCTCATGTTAGCAACTCGTGGGAGTCTCGAAGGTAGAGAGACTCAAGTTCCTGTATGGAGGTAAAGAAATTTTTACACACACTATTCTGTGGAGTCTGAATTGAGTTTGAACACGCTTCGCTATAGAATGAAGGTTTGCTACAGTAGAGAGATGAAGGAGATAGATTCAAGAGCTGTACACGAGTATGGTGTAAGTGAACTTCTCTTAATGGAGAACGCTGGCTCAGCAGTATATCACTTAATTAACAGAGAGTTTGGATGTCCTGATCTGAGGGTTTTAGTAGTTGCTGGAACAGGTAACAATGGAGGTGATGCTCTAGTAGTAGCTAGAAGACTTCACTCATGTAGAGCTAGAGTTGAGGTATTTATCGTCGGAGACCCAGATAAGTATCCAGAGCCTGCGAAACGTAACTACGAGATAGTCCTCAGATCGAGAATTCCAACTAGACACGTAAACTCAGCTGAAGATCTGAAGACTCTCGAAGAAAGACTGAGGGATGTTGATGTTGTAGTAGTAGGTCTCATAGGAATAGGTCTAAAGGGTGAGGTTAGAGGTTTATATAGAGATGTTATCGAGACCCTCAATAGAAGCGGCAAGAAGATTGTGAGCATAGATATACCGTCTGGAATAAATGGCGACAACGGGAAAATCTGTGGAGTAGCAGTTAAGTCTAGCTCTACAGTTACCTTCGGGCTGCCTAAGCTCGGAAATATCCTCTACCCAGGATATCACTATTGTGGGAAACTATACGTCTCAACACTCTCCTACCCACCCGAGCTACTGCTCTCAGACGACATCAAGATAGAGTTAAATACTCCAGTTCTACTTCCCGAAAGAGTCAGGTGGGGGCATAAGGGGACCTTCGGCAAGCTATTGGCTATAGGTGGTTCTAGATACTACTATGGTGCTCCATACTATGTCTCATACTCATTTCTTAAAGCCGGTGGAGGTTACTCGAGACTTGCGGCACCTAAGTCTGTAATACCTTATATAGCTGCTCGCTGTAGTGAGGTAGTCTACATACCACTAGAGGAAACCGAGGAGGGAAGTATATCGCTGAAGAATACCGATAGAGTTCTCGAACTAGTGGAGAGGCTAGATATTGATATAGTAGCTGTAGGCTCTGGAATGTCTCTAAACCCTGAAACACAGGAGTTTGTGAGAGAGGTTGTAGGGAGTGTTAGAAGACCTACTATAATCGATGGCGATGGAATCACAGCTGTCTCTAGTACTCTAGAGGTATTGAAGTCGAGAAGAGCACCTACAATAATTACTCCGCACTTAGCTGAATTCTCCCGTCTAACCGGAATGGAGGTAGCTGAAGTAGTGGAAGACCCTGTTGGAGTACTTAGAAAAGTAGCGGTAGAGCTGAAGTCGTACATTGTTCTCAAGGGAGCACACAGTCTCATCGGGTACCCTGATGGATACGTATATGTAAATATGACTGGAAACCCAGGTATGGCTAAAGCCGGTAGTGGAGATGTCCTCACCGGAACGATCGCAGCTATGTACGGCATAGGGCTTAGAGACTCTGGTATAGCTACGAGAATGGGAGTTCTAGCTCACGGATTTGCGGGTGATTTAGCTGCGGAAGAGCTGGGGGAAGACGGAGTAACTCCAGACGATATCTTAAGTAAGCTTCCGGAAGCCGTCAGAGTACTCAGAGAAAACCCAGACGCCGTAATTAAGAAGTATATGCCGGAAGTCGTATAGCTTAGTTCCACTAGTTAAGTTATGCTCTTACCTATGTGTGGTTCATCTTTAACTACTCTTAAAACTAAGTTTGTGACAGACCTCTTTATGTACGGAACTTTAAGCATTCTCTTAATGAAGGCATCTAACTCTGAGACAGAGCTAAATACTGTGAGAATAGCTACATCGTATTCTCCAGTTATATCGAATACAGCTCTTACATTAGGTTCTCGAGCCAGTATCTTCTCGACATCAGTTATGTGTTCACCATCTACTTGAAGTAGAGTTAGTGCGAAAACTTCGTAGCCCAGCATGCGGTAGTCTAGTAGCGCTGTATAGCTCCTCACAATCCCTAGTTTCTCTAGGCGCTTCAACCTGCTGTGAACAACAGATGGAGACCTCCCCACAGCTCTAGATAGCTCGCGAATACTTGTTCGAGCGTTATTCTTTAAGTACTCAAGCAGCTCTACATCGACATTGTCTAAGAGCTCTCTAATAGGTTTAGAACGCATTTTTTAAACCCATGTTTAGAGCCTGTTTCTGCTAATATAAGTGTTCTTACTGATTGTATATCATTTTTATTTTCTGTTCCGCCATCTAAGAACTTACTAGGAAATCGTTAGGTCGACAACAATGACTGACAGTAGAAGCGTTCAATATGTAGACTGGGTCGAAATGCAGTACACAGATGTGGCTGGTAGACTGAGATCTATTTCAATACCTTATAGCTCGGGAGTGCTTCAAGCTAAAGTAGATAGCAGTAGTATTGGAATAGATGATGTAAGTGAGAGTGACGCTGTTTTAATAGCTGACGAATCTACTCTCACTTACATCCCCTGGCTTAGTGGCTGGAGTAGAACTATATGTGATATCTATAAAAGCAGTAGTGCTAGACATTCAGTAGATCCGAGATTCATCACTCAGAGACTTGAAGCATATATGAGAGAGCTAGGTATGGAGATCCTACTCGGTATTGAAGTAGAGTTCTTTGTTTTCGAAAAACTCAACACACTTTTCTCACCGCCGACATCAGCCGGCTATAGAATTAAGCTAGTTGATAGAGGTGGGAAAGGCACTCTAAGCAACTATCACTCATCGAGTGACAAGCTACTTGAGTATCGAGTGGAGCTTGTGGACACTCTCACAAAGTACTTCAATATCTCGGTTGTAAGCCACCATCACGAAGTTGCCTCTAGTCAGTTAGAGTTGAGTATAGGTGCTGGTAGACCTACGAATACTGGAGATAGAGTTCAAACAGTTAAGTATGTTGCGAAAGCTTTAGCTAGGTCCAGGGGACTTAAGGCTGTCTTCATGCCGAAACCTCTTCACGGAGAAAATGGTTCTGGAATGCATGTACATGTAAGTCTCTGGAGTAACTCAAAAAACCTCTTCTACGACTCCAGTGATAGCTACGGTCTCAGTCAGTTTGCTAGATACTTCATAGGTGGTTTAATCTACCACGCTAGAGCTCTCACAGCTCTAGTTGCTCCAACAGTTAACAGCTACAGAAGGTTTATCCCAGGTTTTGAAGCACCTGTCTACGCTGTTTGGGGCTATAGAAATAGGAGTGCCGCAATTAGAGTTCCAGTGGCTAGAGGAGAACTCGATACAAGAGTTGAATTCAGACCTCCAGACCCATCAGCGAATCCGTATCTAGCTCTGGCGGCTATAGCTATGGCTGGATTAGATGGTATTAGGAAGTCTATAGATCCCGGAGACCCTATAGATAGAAGTGCTTACGAGATGTCTGCTACACTTAGAAAGAGGAAGCTACCTTCATCACTAGTAGAAGCTCTTGACGAGCTTTCTCTAGATAGAGAGTTTCTGAAGCCAGTATTCACAGATGAACTCCTAGAGAAGTATGTTAGCGCTAAAACTAGAGAGGTACTAGAAGCAGCAGCAACTCCATCACCAATAGAAGTCCTCATATATCAAGATATCTGATTCTAGCAATAATCTCGCAGACTCTGCTCAAGAGCTTGTGGTGGAGGCATATAAGTTCTAGGTGTATATTTAGAGACAGCCTTTAGTGTGAAGTTGTAGTAAACTTTATAAACTCTCTAAACAGTTAAAGCACGATAAAAATGACGTCTTTAGTTCTAGAACCTGTTGGAACAGCAATGATCTTCTACGGTCTAGTACTCTTTATGTTCGCCTGGCAGCTCTTTGGAAAAGCAGATGCTAGAGCTTCCGGCTACGTAATATCAACATCAGGTGTAGTAGGATTCATCATGGGTCTCTTCGCGTATGTAGCTCTAGGTCTCGCCATCCCAGGTACTTTAGTAATGATCTTCGCTGTCACCTTCATCATGGCTGGATTGTGGAACATTAGGGGATTAGACTCTAAGACTCTAGCATACTTCCTCCTCTACCTAGGAATTGCTGACGCTATATACGCGGTCTACTTCGCGATTGCTCGCCTACTAATATTTTCAGCATTTTGCTGGGCGTGGTTTCTGGTGTATCTACTCTTCGTCCTAGCTCTTCTAACGGGAAGACCTGTATATGCTGCTGGAGCTAAGTATTGGTGTCTTATTTGCTCATTTGCTACTTTACTCATTCCGGGCTTCTTGCTGGTGGCTGGAGTAGTTTTCGGATAGCTCAGTAAAACTTAGCGAGTTTTTTATTAATGCTCCTGTTTTGCGTAGAGATATAGCTATTAGACCTACCTTCTAAGGATGAGTATAGAGTTTTTTGCTTAGAGCTGATTTATGTTTTGTAGGGGAATGACATATTGCCTAACGAAGACGTGAGTCTTGAGAAATATCGCTCAACTGTGATCTATAGCTCTCTGTACTCCACTCTCTTTCGCTTAGCTGCTCCTCTAATTCTCCTCGAACTTGTGAACGTATCCTACAGTATTGTCGACGCTTACTGGCTAAGTATTTGGGGAGGGACTTCATTTGCTGTTCCACGCCTCATTAGACCTACCTATATGCTATTTGAAGCTGTTTTTATTGCTTTAGGAGCTGCGAACCTAGCTATAATGTCTCAATACATCGGCGGTAGAAGATTTGAAGAAGCTTCTAAAACATTTCACCAATTTCTAACAATCTCTATTCTACTAGGTTCATCTCTTACTATAGTATACCTGGTAGCGAATGACTATATGCTTAAATATGTTGTTAGAGTTCCTCTAGAACTGGTTGATGAGGCATTTGGTTACTCTAGTGTAATAGCTTTCGATATACTTTTAAGTGGAGTTAGTACTTCTCTTACAACAGCTTTTAACGCTATCGGTGAGACAAAGATACCGGCTGCAGCCGGTATAGCTTCAGCTCTCTTGAATTTCTTTCTAGATCCTCTACTCATAGTCGGTATCTGGCGTATTCCTGCTCTAGGTTCTGTGGGTGCGGCTCTAGCTACAGTTATATCCAGGGCTTTGAAGCTTGTGGTACTAGTTGCTTTATTTAGTAGAAGATTTTCAAGCATAGAGTTGAAGCTCACTAAGAATATTGAGAGAAGATGGGTTCACACTACAGTGAAAGCTGGAGGCCCTATGTTCATTAGACACTCACTAAATAGTTTTGGAATCATGGTTCAGTACTCGATAGTGAATTCATTTGGAGTTATCGCTACAGCTTCATATACGATAGGATTTCTCTTTATGGATATAGCTGAAGCTTTTGTGAGAGGTTCCACTACTCCTATCGCTGTTATAGTAGGTCAGAATATTGGTGCTAACAATTTCTCTAGAGCTAGGTCAGCAGCTACGAGATCTTCTATTCTACTAGGTGGAGTAACTGCATTAGTATCTATAATCCTTCTACTATTTAGAGAAAACCTAGTCAAAGTATTTACTTCAGACCCAAGTATTATATTTGAGTCAATGAAGTTTCTAGAGATATTCCTCCCGACACTCCCATTTCTAACGATATTCTTTATCGGTTTAGCTATTGGTAGAGGCTCTGGACACACTCTAGCACCTACTGCTATAACTCTAGTGAGAATGTGGGGGTTTAGAATAATATGTGCGTACGCGACATCTCTAGTCTTAGGTATGGGAACATCAGGACTCTGGCTCTCTATATCTCTCGGTAATATTGTTGGAGGTATAGCAACTACTATATGGATTAATATCGGGAGATGGTGTAAGCCTGTAATTTAAGCTAACTCTAGAGTGAGGTGTGATTGATTACCATATTTCTCTGTAGAGTAGTTCTAAAAAGTGAAGTAGGTTGCAGATAGCTCTAAATAAACTAGCTTACATAAACAAAAAGATCAGTGAAGCCGAGGAAAGTAAAGAGATACTTGAATGTAAACCCATTTTCTGAAGCCAGCTATTTTTACTGCTGTTCAGAGGTTTACGCTCTTAGTTTATTAATAGTATCGCCGAGAGCTACGTATAGTAGTATCCAGGAGACTACTCCGACAACTGGAACGATCATGGAGATTATGAATAGTATAGCTGCTGCTAAGTAGAGTGCGTTAGGGTAGACATCGTTTAATTTAAAGCTAAGTATTATCACACCTATATAGCCGAGCAGTAGGAGGATATATCCAACTACTAGAACCAGTATTCCTATTATAACTAGAAGTAGAGGTATTCCAATTACTACTAGTATCAGCCCCCACACATACCCTATTTTAATTAGAGTGCGTGCTGTATCGAATCTAGAGTCTGCGCGAGCTAGTTCAGTAACTCCTGGGATGAACTTAAAGTAGAAGCCTACAAGACCTACTACAGCACCAACTATTGCTAAAACCGCAGCTACGAGTAGTGATACTCTCGGTGCGACACCTGCTATCTCTATGTGTCTAGTCGTGATAATAGCTAGCCACAGAGACGCTATTAAAGCTAGTAAGCCTATACTTAACAGAATCCACGCGATTAACACTAACAAGATGCCTTCCCGCATGTTGCTGAGAGCAGTAATAGGCTTCCCTACCTGTTGTGTAGCCGCAGAGATCACCGACTCTATATAGGGTGTCGAAGATATAAATCTCTACATATTACCTACACTATTGTAGTAGAGATATTTCACCCGACATCACTCCGTGTAGAAAGCACTGCAGATTAAGTTCAGTTCTCACTCAGTGATTTATATGTTTTCGGATTTCATAGAGCTTGAGGTATTTGAGTGTGTGTGAACCCTATGCTGAGCTTAGGAGATGTATCGGTAGAGCTATAGCTAGAGCTACTAAATCTCTAGGAGTTAGCGTAAATCTCGAGGCAGTCGCAGATATGCTTCAAGAACCTCCGAAACCTGAGTTCGGTGATCTAGCTCTACCTATCCCTAGAGTATCTAAGCAGCTAGTAGAGAACTGCGGCACTCTAGCTTCCCAAATACTTGAAGCTGAGAGTGAGTGTATTGAGAGAGTTCAATGTGTCGGAAGCTATTTAAACATCTGGACGAGAAACATGTACCTAATAGAGAGGCTAGCCACAGCTCTATCAGAGTCAGGCAGTAAATACGGCATCCCCAGAAAAGAGAGTTCCGCCAGAGTAGTTGTAGAGTTTGTATCAGCTAATCCTGTTCATCCACTACATATAGGCTCTGGAAGAAACGCTATACTCGGAGACTTTATTGCTAGAGCCCACGAACTCTCTGGAGATATTGTCGAGAGGAGGTATTACGTAAACGACTTAGGACTTCAGGTAGCCCACCTACTCTACGGCTACATAAAGCTTGGGAGACCTAGAAAGCCTGGGTCAGACAAGGACGACCACTTTCTCGGCTTACTCTACGCAGCTACATCTACAGTACTAGACATAATTAAAGCAAAGAAGAAGTTGGAGACGGTTTCAGAAGCTGAAAGCGAGGAGATTAGGAGAGAGATAGACACACTACTGGGGGAGCTACTCAGAATTAAGAAGAAACTACCCGAACTCGTTGACTCTCTTCTTGAGTCTGTAGGGTCTTCGAAAGATGTTGAGCAGGAGGTGAAGAGTCTGACACAGCTGCTAGAACTTGGAGATAGATCTATTGTGAATGTACATAGAGAAGTTGTCGATAGAGTTTTAGCCGGTATTCGTGAAACTCTCGAAAAACTGGGGATACACTTCGATAAGTGGGACTACGAGAGCGACCTCGTCTACTCCGGACTAGTAGACGAGATACTCAATAAGGCTAGGAGTTCAAACTACTTTACACTACACAAGAACGCGCCGGCGCTAGATTTAGTGAAGCTAGCGAATAATTCAGAAGTTAGAGAGGCTCTAGCTATTCCGAAACATCTCGAGATACCTCCCCTCATATTCGCGAGGTCTAATGGAACCACTCTATATACTACTAGAGACATAGCTTACACAATAAAGAAGTTCTCTGAGTTTTCAGCTGATAGAGTGTATAACGTAGTAGCTATTGAGCAGATGTTGCCGCAGGCTCAGCTAAGACTAGCTCTTTACGCTCTCGGCTACGTCAGGGAGGCGGTATCTCTAATACACTACGCGTACGAAATGGTTAACGTTAAGGGATTATCTATGAGTGGTAGAAGAGCTAGATATATAACTGTTGATGAAGTAATTGAAGACCTAGCTGCTAGAGTTCGCGACCTAGCTGAGAAAAGAGGAGTAAAGATAGCGGATGACGTGGCTCTCAAAATCGCTAGGTCGGCTTTTAAATACGTCATGCTCTCAGTCTCTCCGAGGAAGACCCTAGTCTTCGATCTAGAGCAAGCAGTAGAAGTTAAATCAGGCACAGCAACGTATCTTCAGTATACTCTAGCTAGAGCTAACAGCATTATGAGTAAGTACGGGAGAGAGGTAGACTTCTCGAAAATCGATTGCGAAGGCCTTATAGGAAAGAGGAGAGAGCTTGCTTTACTCATAGCTAGATTTCCAGAGGTCTTCAGAAAGGTAGTGATAGAACTAGCACCAGAAGATATGGTGTCATACTTAAATAGACTCGCAGAAGTATTCAACTCATGGTACGATACAGACCCAGTGCTAGCTGAACCTAGAGAAGAGCTAAGAAATTTAAAGCTCATGCTAGTCTACGGAACTAGAGTGGTAATCGAGAACTCCTTCAAACTTCTAGGTCTAGATATAGTGGAGAAGATATGAAGAACTAGGATTTCCGGGTCCTACCATCAGTTAAATCTATACGCAATAGATTTAGTTAAGCCAGCTGAATTCCTCGACTACTAACGACTTCAATCGAGATCTTGTAGGGTATTTCCTTAAGCAAGATCTTAGCTAGATCTTCGAAACACTCGTCAATACTCTTCGGGTTGGCGACTTCAGTTTCTATCATTAAGACTACTTCATCCTCACTAACCCCGATAGGTCTTACCGAGACTCCCGCCTTATTAACTAATCTAGACTTCTTAATAGCTCCAGAGACTTTCTCTACGATCTCCTCTAAACTGCTTCCAGGTTTTAAAACTCTAATTCTGAGTGTTAGTGGTAGTTGAGACAATTTAACAACAACTGATTTAAGTAGCTGGCTATATGGTACTAGTACTGAAACTCCCGGCTCTGTTTTAAGAATGAGGTAGTTTCCCTCAATTAACATGGCTCTTCCCTCGTACTCTCTTCCATCAACTATAATCCGCACGTACTCTCCATCTCTAACAATAGATGTTAGAGCGACTATCAGATATGATAGCGAGTTAGATATGTATCCAACTACTGAGAAGAGCGCTACAGCTACAACAATAACTAAGACAGACAGAGAGACTATGGGGACCAGCGGGTGTGGGAGTAGAACTGAGATCGCTGCTGGAACCACTATTACAGCAGCTACTACGAGTACTAGAAGTTTAGCTGTCTCCTCAAATTTCCTACTTATAATTCCTCTCAGTCTGAGCTTTCTCAACGATACTTTAGCAGCGTAGTACGCAGCGTAAACTAGTGCTACAGAGATAACTAAGTATATAACCGGTAGCCAGTCGCTGAGAGTCGTCGCTAAGTCGGTAGGCAATCTCTACATCCCTAAATTATGGGCTTAACACAGTAAAAAGCTATAGCAGCAGTTCCTTAATTCTAGTTCTCTCAGCTACTACGAGTACTATATCTCCCTCTTTAACTACGTACTCGTCGGCGAGTTCTCTCAATATGCCCTCTCTATCTATCACTCTGAGAACTGTGAGTCTCCACTTGTCTCTAAGGTCAGCTATAGATATTCCTACGAGCTGGCTGATGACTTTAGTATCGAGAGCGGCTACTAAGCTATCTCCTGGGAGCTCTATGGTTTCCGCCCCTAAAAGAGCTGAAGTTACAGCTTTCCCTACAAGACTCTCAATCGTTAAAACACTCGATGCGAGACCGAGCTTCTGTATGACTTCAGCGATTTTCTTACTTTTAGAGACAACTAAGACTCTCGGTATATTCACCATCTTAGCGTACATACTGAGTACAACATTTATCGTATCATCTCTGTGTGTTAACACGAGTATGTCGGCCTTAGAGAAACCGAATTCCTCTAGTTCATCGAAATTGAGGAGGTCGACTACAGCCCCTGTAACGTCTAATTCAGCCTCAAGTTTTTCAACACCTTCTTTAGCGTCATCGAATACTGCGACTTGGTGACCTCTATCAGTCATTTCTCTAACTAGGTTAGCTACAAAGTCAGCTACACCAATTACTACTATTTTCATAGTTCACCACGATACCTAAATGTATTCACTATTTTTATTTCCGCATAAGCCTACTTCAACGCAGACTCCATCTTAATTCTCTAAATCGTTGGTTTTGTGCTATATAACTGTGAATGTGGGAGGAGAACTAGGTAGTCCTATACGTAGCACTACTATTTTTTAAGCCACTTACTCAAGCCTACATCTTGCTGCTTAGTATCTCTGAGAGCTCTACTCAGTCTTTCTAGAGCGTTTCTCACTCTATCTTCTGAGAACTCATATTCTTCTACTAGCACTTCTCCAACCCTACTGAAGTCCGGGTTTCTCCACTCTAGTGTGTAGTCTCGTGTGACTGGTGGATTCTTAAATACTGCTCTTATCTCGTCTGGTGGCACAGGAAATTTAGCTTCCGGCGTGAGCTTCAAGACCTTCTCCAAGTTTCCGTGGGTTTTAACGAGCTGGTAGGCTGTCTTAGGTCCTATACCTCTGACACCATCGGGATTGTAGTCGGTACCGATTAGTATAGCTATATCTACAAGCTGGTCTCTAGAGATCTTCAAGGTCCTTAGAAGAACATCTAGCTCTACTACCTCAGGTTTTATCTCTACGTATACTTCTTTCTTCGGTAGCTTTCTTCTACCACTTATAGTTAGATTTCTAATGAGTCTCGGGGAACCGAAGAGCAGGGAGTCGTAGTCTTGAGAAGCAACCGCCCAAGCATCCCCCCAGATCACCATGTAAGCTGCTTGTGCTTCTCCTTCAGATGGTGCTTGAACCCATGGAATCCCCATAGCTGATAGTAAGTCTTTAGATGCTTTCACCATATCGCTAGTGAGGTGTGAAGATATTTGAGCGTATCTTCTCGCAGTCTCTATGTCTCCTTGAGCTAGAGCTTCCTCATACTTTCTCCTAGCTTCTTCTCTGACAGCCATTCTCTCGGAGATCTCTCGAGACTTAAGCTCGGGAGGCTTTCCATCGAAGACGTAGACAGGCTTAATGCCTGACTCCAGTAGGTTTATAGTTCTATAGAAAAGCCCGCTGAGGTGGCTAGTTACACGTCCTCTACTATCCATCAGCGGTGTTCCATCAGGTTGCCTGATAGCAGCTAGAAACTGGTATAATGCGTTGTAGGCGTCAATAGCTATTACTCTATTTCTAAGCTCTCTAAGGTCGCTAACTACGTAAACACATTCTGCAGGAATAATATCGCGTATATTTACACCCATATACACCATCAAGACTACAGATTCTATAGAGATTTAAAATATGAGAGATTTAAAATATGCAGTGAGTGATTTAACTACAGAGTAAGTGACTAAGATATGGGCGGCTGGATAGTTCGCTGTGGGTCCTGTAGAAAGGAGAGAGTAATTAAAGTTAGCTATTACTTAGGTGATTTCAAGCAGCTGTATCACTGGTGCCCCTTCTGCAGAAGAAACACTCATCACGAAATTGTTGAGAGAATAGATCCCTAGGCACTCACTCCACTCAGTTAACTAAAGAACTACGAAATATCTGTAGTGAGGGGCAGCGGCCGAAGTCCAAAGCCCCGCATCCTTGGCCGCTAGACGACCCGGCTTCCGTAGAGCACTACTTTCTGAGGTAAATAAGTTTTATGAAGTACTCTATAGCTGGCTAGTGTGTAGAAAGACTGGTGTAGTAGGTCTTAGTATGTCGAAAGTAATGATTTAGTTAGGGAGATAGAGCTCGTAGAAGTACTCGAAACCAACTTCATCGACACTCTGCGAGTTGTGTAGCTATAGACTTATCTAAGCTAAGCTGAGATATCTCAGCTTAGTGTAAATAAGTAGTGGGAGTAGTAGATACTACTCCCACTTAAGAAGCTTCCTGCAGTTTCTCTGAAGTGCTGGATCGCGTAGATTAGATAGTGTTGTATAGAGCTCTCTCTCATCTCCACTTAGAACAGCTTTAGTAACTTCTCTCGATTTTTCAGTTAACCCCGATATTATGTGTCTTATCGCGCTCTCTAAGGTCTCTCTATCGTTAAATAACTCATTGAGTAGTCTAGCAAATGCGGCGAAATCGTTTAATGATAACTCATCGGGCGATAAGCCGTAGGTAGCTAGAGATTTAAATTTAAGAAAGCCGTAGATTCCCGGAAACATGCTCTCAATACCTCGCAGAATAGCTAACTTAACGCAGATACAGATGTTTTCGTAGTTCTGCACCTCGCTCCAAATCTTCCTGTTCATACTCGTAAACACACCATATTGTGCTGGTACTATAATGCTTAAATGCACGTAGTCTAAAAGCAGCCGCGCCGCCGTTAAGTCCTATATGGCTAGAGCCGGCTGAGTAGTAGTGAGAGCTGGGGACAGCTGTATGTTACACAGGATTTCACTATTGTGGCACTCCGTAATAAGAATATTTAAAGTGTAGTCTCAGCCGGAGTGATTCTCACCGTTAAGTCCCAGAGATAGAGCTTAATAGTGGGTATGAATTACGTACCTGGGAGTCATATGCGTGGACTTAGAGGTAGAGACTATATATCTGTCGCAGACTTCAATTCGAATGAGTTGTGGAGGGTTCTAGAGCTATCTAGAGACTTCAAGCTGAGGGCCTACAGTGGTGAGAGAGTTATTCCAGTCCTGCAGGGCAGGACTCTAATGCTGATCTTCCAGAAGCCGAGCACTAGAACTAGAGTTAGCTTCGAGGTAGCTATGAAGCAGCTCGGAGGTTTTACTGTAACTGCTAACTGGACTGAGCTACAGCTCGGGAGGGGTGAGACAATAGCTGATACAGCTAGAACTCTGAGTAGGTATGTAGACGGTATCGCAGCTAGAGTGTATAGTCACAGAGACCTTGTAGAGCTAGCTGAGTACGCACCTATACCGGTAGTTAACGCATTAAGTGACTTAGAGCACCCAGTTCAAGCATTAGCGGACTTCTTCACTATATGGGAAAAGAAGGGGAGGATAGCTGGAGTTAAAGTAGCATTTCTCGGTGACGGTGCTGACAACGTAGCTCACTCACTAATACTTGCGGCAGCTTCTCTAGGAGCTAGAATTAGTATAGCCACACCTAAGGGATACGACCCATCACCGAAGATCATGAAGATAGCTGAAGAAAGAGCTAGATCTACCGGTGCTACAGTAGAAGTCGTGAGAGATGTAGAAGAAGCAGTTCGCGGAGCCGACGTAGTCTACACTGATGTCTGGGTCAGCATGGGTCAGGAAGCTGAAGCTGAGAAGAAGATCAGAGAGCTATCTCCCTATAGAGTCACTAGAGAAGTCATATCTATGGCTAAACCCGACGCTATATTCATGCACTGTCTTCCAGCTAAACGCGGTTATGAAGTAGTCGATGAGGTAATCGATGGAGCAGCTTCAGTCGTCTGGGATCAAGCTGAGAATAGATTACACACACAGAAAGCTTTACTAGCTCTACTTCTTTAATTTTCTTCTCTTTCTCGACTTCTTTTTCTTCCTCCTCGAGGTTCTTCTCACTACTTTCTCAGTAATCGATGTCTGCTTGAGTTCTTGGGCTGTAATTATTCTTGAACCATAGTTCAGTAACTCAATACTGACAGCTACCACATCTGAATTCACTATCTCGCCGTTAAGGCAGGCGGTGTAGAGTCCTGGATCTACCTGCTTCGATTTCCTCAGTAGAATACTGCGTTGAAGAGCGTCTACCTCAACTGAAGCTACTCCACTATTTCTCAGCAGTACCTCCACAGATCTAACTTCATCTGGTTTCGGAGCTAGTGGAACACACCTAACTCTCCTACTGCTGGCTAGGTAAGATATCTGAGTCACTCCATACTGTACTTCAGTGTAGATTAAGTCGCAAGCAGGTCTCAACCTACTTAAGCCGAGGGCTTTTCTCAGATGCCCATAGAGTTCTACTAGTTCCTCAACACCACTCAGTGTTCTGGGGGAGCTGTTAAACTCCGGCGGGAGCGCTAGAGATGTTTCATACTCACGCTCCACTCTATATAGAAGTGCTCTAACACCTTCAATGTCTACCCAGACACTATTAAAACATCGAACTCTCACATTACTCACACTAGTCTCGTTGGCACTCACAGCAGTCACAGCAACTACTACATTGCTGTAAAGAAAATAAGACCTTCACTCAATGTGAATTGGTTAATCTACGTGCAAATATTTTTCCGTTAAAGATTTGAGAACCTCTCCACCGGCTTACACACGTTAGTCTCAACTCTACTATCGCTTAGCCAGCTACTCAGTCTCCAACTACTCTCAGGTGTCTAATGCTGTTTTGATTCAGTACCTCGAGCTAGACTTCACCGCTTGTAGCCGAATTTTCTCAGAAGTGTGTGTCTCTCCTTCTTGTCTTCATCTCCTTCAACACCTAGAGGTGTTCCACCATCTACCACCCCGAGAACACCTCTCCCCAGGTCTGTTTCAGCTACAACTACCTGCATAGGGTTAGCTGATGCTGCATAGAAAGTTACTACCTCACTGACCTTCCTGAGGGAGTCTATTACATTAATCGGCCAGGCGTTTCTTATGTAGATAGCGAAGAAGTGTCCAGCACCAACTCTTCTAGCTGCTTCAATAGCTAGTGAAACTAGCTCTTCATCATTTCCATCGTATCTAATGAGTCTCTTACCACTAGACTCACAGAAAGCTATGCCGAACCTAATGCTTGGAACAGAAGTTGCTAGTGCTTCATATATGTCTTCAACAGTCTTTATAAAGTGAGACTGGCCGAGAATTACGTTAACTCCTTCAGCTCGCGGAACATCCACTACTTCAATCTTCTTGATCTCACCCAAGTAGCACCACCAGTAGAGTCACCGCACTCAATCTAAAAATAGCTACTGATTTAGAACACGCGACATGCTTCACCACCTAAGTATTCGAAGCCTCCGACATCTGCTTTTATATCTACTTTTCGAGACTTACTTATAGAGAACTGAGTGACTAGAGATGTATAGACTCGTAGTAGTTGAAGACGTAGTGAGGATACCTCCCAGTAGATTCGGTGAAGACATAGTTAAAACAGCTAGTGAGGTACTTAGTGAGAAATATGTCGGCAGTCTACACCCAGATCTAGGACTCATTCTAGCTATCACAAATATCGAAGTAGAACCGGAGGGAACCATCGTGCCGGGTGATGGAGCTACATACCATAGAGCAGTTCTAGAGCTGCTGACATTCTACCCAATAGTTAACGAGGTAGTAGATGGAGTTGTTGTTGATGTGAAGCGCATTGGGATATTTGTAAATATAGGCCCGATGGATGCTCTAGTTCACGTATCTCAGATAGCTGACGATAGAATGGTTTACCACGAAGAGCTAGGAGTTCTCGAGGGCGAGGAAACTAAGCTGAGGATATCTAAAGGAGATGTAGTACGTGGTAGAATAACTGCTGTATCTATAGCTAGACCGTCTATGATTAGAATAGCTCTCACAATGAGACAGTCTGGATTAGGTAAGATAGCTTCAGGGAGCAGCAGTGAGTAGAAGGAGAAAACCATTTAAAGCATGCTCTAAGTGCCGCTTACTGATACCTCACGAAGTTGAGGTATGTCCGTCCTGCGGCTCAGCTGTGTTTACAGAAGCGTGGTCTGGAATAGTAATCGTAATCGACCCAGAGAAGTCTAGACTAGCTAAGCTTATGGGTATTAGTAAGCCCGGCAGATACGCATTAAAACTAGGCATGTAAATCGGCTAGCCCTACTTCTACCAGCACTTGATCTCTAAGCTCTCTTTCTAGCTTCTTCTCGAACTCTCTCTTCATAGAGTCTTCCCCACTCATCCTCTGAGAGATTTTTAACTTCATCTACTAGTATGTCTCTTAACTCCTTATTCTTCATGAAGTAGCCTATAGCGTAGCTACAGACGGGAAGTATCTTCAGGTTGTTGCTTCTAGCGTATTCAATGACTTTCTCAGTAAGTATTCTAGCGTAGCCTCTGCCTCGGTACTTATCCGGTACGTATGTCTCCAATATCTTCACTACACCACTCCCGGTTTCAGTAGCTACGTATGCCTTACTTCCATCATCTAGCTTTACGTAGAATATCCCACCAGCTTTTTTAACCTCCACTTCACCCCCCAGATACGTATCTGTCTCCACAATAAATAACCAGTTAGCTAATTCTAGAGCTACCTATTCCGCAGCTATATGTGTTCTATCTATACGCTGTATTGAGTCCATAGGAGGTGCTTATTAGCGTATATTTACATAGTATGTTAAGTGTCGATATGTTGAAGTCTATTGAGTGGGTTGGTGATAGAGTTAGATGGATCAATACCCTCAAGATCCCTTGGGAAGAGGAGATAGTAGAGACTGAAGACCCGGAGAGAGTGGCTATAGCTATAGAGAGAATGGAGATTAGAGGAGCACCAGCTATAGGAGTAGCAGCAGCACTAGGAGTAGCTCTAGCAGCCACGAAGTCCAGAGGTGAAGACGTAGAGAAACTGAGGCAGGACCTACTGCGGGTAGTTAGGAGGATGGAGAGGACTAGACCTACTGCGGTAAACCTCTTCTGGGCTTTAAAGAGGGTTGAGTCTGTTATTAGAGCGAGTTACACAAGCTCTAGCGAACTTAGAGATGCTGTAGTAAGAGAAGCTCTCAGAATATATGAAGAAGACGTAGAGATAAATAGGAGGATTGCTGAAGTAGGTGCGAGACTCATAGAGGACGGCGATATAGTGCTGACTCACTGTAACGCAGGCGCTCTAGCAACTGTAGCTATTGGAACAGCTCTCGGTGTTATTAGAGCTGCGTGGTGGGCCGGTAAGAAGATCGAGGTTATAACTACCGAGACCAGACCTATGCTTCAAGGCGCTAGATTAAATGTATGGGAGCTCACGAAGGAGGGAATACCGGTGAAGTTAATTACAGATAGCATGGTCGGCTATATTATGAGTAAGAGACTGGTTTCAAAGGTTATTGTAGGTGCTGATAGAATAGTACTACCCGGCTACATCATAAATAAGATAGGTACCTACACTATAGCCGCTCTAGCTGATAGACATAGAATACCTTTCTACGTCGCAGCTCCAACTTCAACTATAGACTTCAGCAGTAGAATAGAGGAAGTAGTTATAGAGGAGAGAAATCCAGACGAGGTTAGAACAGTTCTATCGAAGCTCTACATAACTATTCCAACAGTACGTGTACTCAATCCAGCTTTCGATATAACCCCTCCAGAACTCGTATCTGCTGTAATTACTGAGAAAGGTGTTGCTGAAAAACCTCTCGAAGTAAGTCTCCAGAAGCTAAAGAGCTAGCCCTCCAACACTCTCACTATATATAGCTAGATTTATCGCAGCTAGACCGAGCGGATTGGAAGTAAGCTTTATATACTTTGTGGTGATAAGATGGAGGATAAAGGTGCAGGGTGAGCAGTAGATGAGTAGAAGACCGACTAAACCCCACATGAATCTGGTGGTAATCGGGCACGTAGACCATGGCAAGAGTACTCTAGTAGGACACATGCTCTTACTACTGGGAGCGATCGACCCGAAGACAGCTAAAGAAGTTGAGGAAGCTGCTAAGAAGGCTGGTAAGGAGTCTGAGAAGTTTGCTTGGTTCCTAGATAGACTAAAGGAGGAAAGAGAGAGAGGGTTGACCATAGCTCTTTCATTCATGAAGTTCGAGACACCTAAGTACTACTGGACAATCATTGACGCCCCCGGACACAGAGACTTCGTTAAAAACATGATCACGGGGACTAGTCAAGCAGATGCTGCTCTACTAGTAGTCTCAGCTAAAACAGGTGAGTTTGAAGCAGGTATGAGTCCTGAGGGTCAAACTCGTGAGCACGCAATTCTCGCTAGAACTATGGGTATTGAGAACTTAGTTGTAGCTATAACTAAGATGGATATAACAGACCCGTCCTGGAGTGAAGCCAGGTATAAGCAGGTAGTAGATGTCTTAAAGAAGTTCCTGAGAACTCTCGGCTACAGAGTTGATGAAATACCCTTTGTGCCGGTCTCCGGCTGGTTTGGAGACAATGTTATGAATCAATCAACTCGAATGCCTTGGTATAAAGGCCCAACAATAGTTCAAGCTCTAGATATGTCTAAAGAACCACCTAAACCAGTCGATAAACCTCTCAGACTACCGATTCAGGAGGTATACAGTATCTCAGGTGTCGGTACGGTACCTGTTGGTAGGGTGGAGACAGGTAGACTTAGAATTGGTGATAAAGTAGTCTTCATGCCGCCCGGTGTCGTTGGTGACGTTAGATCTATCGAGATGCACTACGAGAGACTTGATGAAGCTCTGCCGGGAGATAACGTAGGACTAAACGTTAGAGGTGTCTCAAAAGAGCAGGTTAAGAGAGGTGACGTAGTCGGCCACCCGGAGAAACCACCAACTGTTGTTGAAGAGTTTACTGCTAGAATCTTCGTTATGTGGCACCCATCCGCTATACACGTAGGCTACACACCGGTAATTCACGCACATACAGCATCTATCGCCGCTAAGATCGTTGAGATAGTCGGTAGATTAGACCCGAAGACAGGTCAGATAGTTGAGAAGAATCCACAGTTCATTAAGGCTGGTGAGTCAGCTCTAGTTAGATTCAAACCAATTAAGCCGATGGTTATTGAGAAATACAGTGAGTTTCCACAGCTCGGAAGATTCGCTATGAGAGATATGGGTAAGACTGTCGGTATAGGCACGATCGTCGACCTAGTAGCAGCTAAAGTAGAGTTGAAAGCTTAGAGACCCCTATTTCATTGGGTAGCTACCGATGGCTAAAGTAAGAATAAGATTGTGGAGTGTAAACGTATCTCACCTAAATCAGGTAGCTGAGCAGATAGTAGATCACGCTAAAAAACTCGGAATAAAGATCTCGGGCCCCGTACCACTACCGACTAAGAAAATGGTTGTACCAGTCCTAGTGCCGCCGCACGGAGAGGGAACTAAAGTATATGAAAAATGGGAGATGAGGGTCCATAAAAGACTCATAGATGTAGAAGCAGACGAGAAATTCATGAGGCAGATAATGAGGATAAGAGTGCCGGACGACGTATACATAGAGATAGAGGTATTAAAATAAAGCTATACACTAAAGATTTTTATACCACAAAACCAGAGCAACAAGGAGCCGGGGTGCCCGAGCGGTCTAAGGGGCCGGCCTGGAGAGCCGGTGGGCCAACAGCCCACGCGGGTTCGAATCCCGCCCCCGGCGCTATCTTTACCACACACTTAGCTAACTACTCACAGCTTTCTAGCCACTGCATCTGCTCTGTTTTCAGATGGGGACTCTCGCTCTTCAACAGGTTTACTCGGAATCTCTATAGAGACGTGTCCAAACCCTATTCCTCTAGACCTTCCCACGCCTACGAGCGATGCTAGTGCTAGTAGTTTAGATACTATGCTGTGGAGTTTTTTATTGGCTTTCGATTCGTATATTACCCAGCCTACGAAGCCTCTAGACTTTCTGAGCCTCCCTCTGTCGTCTTTACCTACTATCGCAGTCACAGCTCTAACTCTGTAGTCTAGCTCTACTAGAGATATGTCAGCCATTCTTCCGAGTAAGTAGGGCGCCCACTCACTAGGTTTTCCCAGCTTATGCTCTGGTGGTGCGTAGGTATTCCAGAATCTGAGGAGGTGTGAGAAGATAAAGGATGGCTGAGGAATTAGCTTATGTGTTGCTGCTACTTTATCAGCTAGTGGTGGGGGTGACATAAGCTTGGAGTTCAGTATTGTCGGGGTGTTGAATACTACTTTAAACACTTTGGGGAGTTCCATGTCGACTTTCTCTAGTGGTGTCACCTCGATTTCCGAGATCGATATGTGAAATACTCCGTAGACAGAATCACACACAAACGAGTCTAGTCCCAGCTTATTGACTCTCTCTATGAACTCTGTTGAAGAATCTACGATAGTCACTCTACCGGAATATGTCTTACCGGCTTTCAGCACTACCGGACTCTTTTTTCCTTCTGTAGAGTACAGTGCTCTACGTCCTTCAAAGAGCATTGAGATAGATACATTGACGATGCTACTGGAGATCTTTCTAGGTATAGCTTCTCCAAAGCAGTACTTCATTATTTTAGAAGTAGCCGGTGGAGCTACACAGTCCGCAGTAGGTGTAACACCTATCTTAACTACCTGCACCATCATTTTAACCACCGGTAAGTGTTAGCACCAACTTACCGAGATCGGTTAAGTAGATGCCTCTCTCTCTTCCCCTCCTCGAGACCAGCTTGAGCTTACCGAGTTTTGTAAGACAGTTAGTGACTGTCTTAGCAGACTTACCTAGTGCTCTCGATATCTCCTCTACTGAAGCTCCCTCACTCTCGCTAACTACTCTCAGTATTTCAATGTATAAACCTCTCGGAGGGTTTCTAGCAACTTCAAGAAGCTGCTTTGGAATCACTATCTCAGTAGCTTCACCACTCTCCGGCTGTATGTGTATCGTTGCTGTTCGATTAGATAGAAGCAGTGCGATTAGAGTGTACACTATGAGGTACCTCATACCTCTCGATAAATCTACAACGACCTCTCCATCAGTCTCCCTCAAGATCTGCAGAATCCTGCTAATACCGCCGGATAAATCCATAGGTACTTCAACGAGCTCTGGATCTGGGAGTCTTATTTTTCTGCAAAAAGCAACTAGTGACTCATAGGCTCTCACAACCGACAGAGTCTTATTCGCAGTTATTATGTAGACTCTGTCTCTCTCAGTAACTGAGTTCTCTATGAACATCCTCATAGCTCTATCTTCGTGAAAACCTAGCGGCATTATGAATACTCTCCCCATAAGTCTCCACAGAACTCTCTAAGCAATACATATAAACACACCTCAAACACTAGGGCAGTACCTTCTATACCAACACAAGCGACACTTTCTACTCTGAAGCACCTGCGGAGGTTTCTCAGAATCTCTGATCTCTCTAACTCTCTCAATAACCCACTCGACATCTCTTATAGCGTGGTTATTCACTGAGTAAGTTCTCACTCTGTCTTCGAGAACTAGGTGGGCTCTAGTAACTGGTCCTACTGTAGTAGATACTAAGTATGCGTAAAACATTAGCTGAATTCTGAAGTGACTGTAGCTCCACCTCCGAAATGCTTTAAGCTCTACTACCTCATATCTACTACAGCCTCCAATAACATCTACAACTCCCGCAATACCTCTAGACGAGTTTCTGAGGGAGACCTCGAAAGACCAGGGCTTCGGTAGACCCACTCTCTCCAGAATATCTTGGCGGTATACTTTAGAACTCCCGAAGATCATGTTGAAGTCCGGTGGTTCCTCTACGTTTAATACGTGTTTAATCCAGACTATCACTGGACAGTAAACGTACTCCTTTACATCCCAGGATGTTACATATCTACGTTCAGTAGTCACCAACGTAATCAACTCCCTCGACTCTCCTCCAGTTGAAGGGCCTGCCTACGTGCTTCATATTTTTAAAGCTGTACTCGTCGAGGAGGAATACGTGAACTACGTCTCTCCCTACCTCCACAGTTCTCTCAGCAGCTCTAATCACTGTTTTCACTAGCTCTACACCACCTCTACCTAGAAAACACGATCTCTGAATTCTCTCCAGCCCTAACTGCTTCAGCTTTCTAGCGAATTCCTCTCTAATGAAGTTATCTGATATATCGTACACTACGAGGACTCTCACAGCTACCACCTAAATACTAGAGGCTTCAGCTGGACCTCACCTCTAAGGTAGGAAGCTAGTGATGACGTGAAATTACTTACCCAGCTCTCTAGCTCTCTCACCTCTCCATACGCAGAGTATTTTTCTCTCATAGCTCTAGCTGCTAGCGAGACTACTCTAGCTCTAGACTCGCGGTCTAGAAGGCAGTTTCTTACTTCGAGTTTCACACCCTGTCTTAAAGCTCTAACGACCGGGAAGTCTACCGCTGGTACTCTAAATACCTCTACTACATCGAATGTTAGAACAGGTTTCCCAGACCTATCTGCGTGGAGAAATCCTGCGTAAGGGTCTAGACCGTGTATCGATAGGTACCTCCAAATAGCTGAGTACAGAATTCCGTAGCCGTAGTTGAGAGCGCAGTTAACTACGTCACAGCCCTCCTGATCTCTGCCGTCGAACCCCAGGTCCTTCGGTAGTACTGAAGCTAGAGCTGACCAGTAGTGTCTCGCAGATGTGGCTTCAGTATTTATCACCTCAGTTCTTAGCTCACTCAATGTCTTATTTTTGATTTTAGCTACACTACTAGCTAGCTCCAGTATTTTTTGCTCTACTTCAGCTAGCTCACTAACTCTCAGTTCTCTCCTCAGTTTTCTCAGAAGTCCTGCTTGATTTCCCAGCTTAGAAACTGCTACTGCTTTAACAACTTCCTCAGCTCTACCGCTGTGGAGAGCTTCATACTGAGCTCTTCTAGTGCTTACTGTTCTAGTTGTGAATGGGTGGTGGAGTACTGCTGCGGGCATTCCTCTCGAGTCTAGAAGTACTAGCATTACCCCCAGCTTCGTGAAGTACCTTATAGCTTTAGACGTTATGGAGACTCCCGAGGTAGTTACTGTAACACAGTCTACTTCACTTAGAGATATATTACTAGTTCCCTCCCTAGTTTTCAACACTATAGAGTCTTTCTTAACCGATATCTTCACTCCGTATCCGCTAACTACGAGTATTTTCATGTTCACATACCTCTAGGTATGGACATGTCTGAGGGCACTCAGCTGCTTTCGGTGGTTCTCTTCTCGATAGCACGATGTCTATAGCCTCATCTCTCGAGTCTAGAAAAACCCTTCTTAAGTCTGGACCTATGTAAACCCCTCTTATATCTACCTGTAGGCTGCTATTCCACCATACGTAGACCAGTATCCCGAAGTCTACCGGTGTTTCTAGTGTTGATTCGAGAGCTAGTGCGTATGCTGCTAGCGATAGTTCGTGTACCTCGGTTTTCCTACCTGTCTTTATATCGACAACTACGTTTGGAATCGGTAGTGAGTCTATTCTCAAGCTGCTGCTCAACCCTATCGGTGACCCATCAACTCTCACCTCACTGAGAGCTGCTGTTGCCGGTGTCGGTATCACCCCACTACTCGACCAAAGCCACTCTGAGGTAGCTGTGTAGTACGTCAGCCACCCGATGCTCCTAGCTATCTTAACACACTCATCTGAAGGACACTCACGACTCTTTAACTCAATAGCTCTACCGATAGCTCTAGAGAGCTTCTCGAAGTCTAAACCCACACTAACGTACTTCCTAACTACAGATACAACTGAGAATACTACATCGTGAACAACTGAACCCAGCTTCATAGAGGGTGTAGGCTGAACTCTAACACCGGCAACTCTCCTCAACCAGACATCGCGCTTCGTCGGACAGTAGGAAGCCGCGTCCTGAACCGCTAGCCCCAGATAGGACCTCGGCCTAACCGGTGGGAACTGCCAGGACCAACCCCTCAACTCAGACTCAACCGGGTAGCCCTCAGCAAGAGACCTCAAAACCCTCAACCACTTAAGCAAAACCTCAGTCCTCACAACCACGAAGACACCGAACACTACCGAGACTAAAAACAAGATAACTATTCAGTAAAGAAAGCAGAAGCAAATCCCAAGAAAGCAATAGGAAAAATAAAACAGAACACACACAAAAAAACTCGAGAAAATCCCAAGTAAGAAATGGGAACACCCCATGAACACCATGGGAACACACATGAGAGCACAAAACCGAAAAACATATAAACCCCCTCTAAAACACCATTAGAAGCCTCCCTAGTTTTTCCCACGGTCTACATGGGAGTGTGTTCTCTAGTTAATAAGTCTTACTGTTCTTGGCTTCGAGTTCCTGTCTGATGGTGGTCTGTGCTGCTGGGGGTTTTTCCCATGTCTGTCTTGGGATTTCTATGTAGAGAGCTACCGAGAGAAGTTAAGTAAACTAATTTAAAAACAAGTCTTAAAAACCGGGAAATAGCTTACATAAAAACTTATAAACCCAGAAACACTAGAAACACAGAAGAATCTAAACGATAGAGAAAGAAAAACAAAACACAGAATCTAAACGATAGAATTGAAAGATCGAGGTGTGGACGACCGGGGAGGTTACCGTCTACAACTGCGGAATCTAAACGATAGAATTGAAAGAGGTCTAGGGGGACGTAGCCGTACGCAGCCCTGAACGCGTGAATCTAAATGATAGAATTGAAAGCTTATCTCAGCCACCACCTATCACCTCGATAAAAGTAGACCTGAATCTAAACGATAGAATTGAAAGCACCACCGTCTCTATTTAGAGATAGGGAGCTCTGTGTCCTAGTGAATCTAAACGATAGAATTGAAAGTCAGATACGTTAACAGCAAGTTTATTGAGAGAGGTTATGAGTGAATCTAAACGATAGAATTGAAAGCCGTACGCTGCTAGCACTACACCATCACCCCCGCCTTAGCGAATCTAAACGATAGAATTGAAAGCAGTCATCAAGTTCCAACGGGGCGGAAAAAAGAAGAATTGTGGAATCTAAACGATAGAATTGAAAGGCCGGATATCACAGTACCCCTACCAACACCGCCTACGCCTCCGAATCTAAACGATAGAATTGAAAGACGCGAGGAAGTCCGAGGAGTACGGCGTGCCCCCACCCAGAATCTAAACGATAGAATTGAAAGCAGCTCGCCCTCAACTGACTTCAACAATTCTCTCAACATGTTTGAATCTAAACGATAGAATTGAAAGTCTCGCGAGGTAGGTGACTACGTCCTTGTTGGCGGTCAACGGAATCTAAACGATAGAATTGAAAGAGCACCAGATGTAACAGTTTGTAGGGAGCATTTAACTTTATGAATCTAAACGATAGAATTGAAAGATCGGAAGGGTAACTGTAACTGTTCACGACCAAGATAAATGTATTGAATCTAAACGATAGAATTGAAAGCTCGTATGTGAAAATATATGTAAAAAACGTGTTACACTTAGAATCTAAACGATAGAATTGAAAGCATCGATTTAACTTTGCTGCTGAAGTTCTTGATCAGGTTCATGAATCTAAACGATAGAATTGAAAGGACGACAATTACATTACCCATTATGTCTTTGTTCGCTGCGGGAATCTAAACGATAGAATTGAAAGAACACGAGCCTCAGTCTTTCTACTTTATTATTAATTTCCGAATCTAAACGATAGAATTGAAAGTTTAGCCTTTAATCTCTCCTTCACCATTGTTTTTATCTTGCTCGAATCTAAACGATAGAATTGAAAGTCGAATCTGAGGGAGTCCAGAGGGTTCAATTATACCACCACCAGAATCTAAACGATAGAATTGAAAGTCTCCTTAATCTCCCCCAACCTGAAGCACTCCGTCCTCCCCGAATCTAAACGATAGAATTGAAAGAGGTGTTCGGTTCCTGTTCCCCCCCAACTCTCTCTTTTTCGAATCTAAACGATAGAATTGAAAGCTAATATTTCACGCAACATTCTTGGTTTTGCTTTTCTGCAGAGAATCTAAACGATAGAATTGAAAGAATCACACGCGTGACGGAGTTAGCTAATTCGCGAAGCGGGAATCTAAACGATAGAATTGAAAGTGTGTACGTTATGATGTAGTCCAGCTTCGAGTGCTTCGTGAATCTAAACGATAGAATTGAAAGTAAGTTTCTCTGATAGTAGTTTTCTGAGCTCTTCTAAGATCTGAATCTAAACGATAGAATTGAAAGGATGGTATACCATTGCCTATGTAGAGAATTATAATTTCGGAATCTAAACGATAGAATTGAAAGTCACTACGCGGCGTGTAATAACCGCCGAAGAGCTTTCTGAATCTAAACGATAGAATTGAAAGTCGATGTTATTGAATATTTTCATTTTCTCCTCTTTGTTATGAATCTAAACGATAGAATTGAAAGGTTATTACCTTACTCCCTATATTATATACGTTTTCCACTTGAATCTAAACGATAGAATTGAAAGCAACAAGGCTCAGCATCCCCCAAATCAACGAGAAGAAGTCCTTGGAATCTAAACGATAGAATTGAAAGCTTGAGGCTCGACTGCTGGAACGGTCTAGTAGCTAGAAACACGAATCTAAACGATAGAATTGAAAGTTTACGTAGAAAGGTTACAGCTAGATGGTGTAGTTAATCAGGAATCTAAACGATAGAATTGAAAGCTATAGGGTTCAACCTCGGTCTGCCTGCCGCTACCACGAGCGAATCTAAACGATAGAATTGAAAGTATATATGTTTTACATACAGATACATACGGAGACATACATGGGAATCTAAACGATAGAATTGAAAGTTCTATAAATCTTTTTACTTCTATCTCCAATTTTTTGAGTGAATCTAAATGATAGAATTGAAGGTTTATTGTTTTGTGTTTGATTTTTTAGCTGCTAGTTTTTCGAGTGTTGTTTTTATTTCTTTCGGTATTTCGTGGCTTGTTGTTATTGCTGTGTCTGTGCATACGGCTATGTGGGTTATGTCTGCTGCTAGTTTCTTGGTTGTTTGATTGTAGATTAAGCATCTGTATTTTAAGTGTTTTCTTCCTATTTCCTCTATCCAGACGTATGCTCTCAGTGTGTTGTCTAGTCTTGAGGGTGATTTTATCTTAGCGCTAACTTCTACTGTAGGTATGAAGACTCCGTATTCGTGTATGAGTCTGCTGTAGCTGGTGCCTGCGCTAGCCAGCATAGACATGAAGGCTCTCTCACAGACTCTCAGGTAGTTGCTGTAGTGTGTTACTTGAAGATAGTCTGTTTCAGCTAGCTGAATTGTGTAGTCGATGTAGAAGGCTTCTTCAGGAATCTCTACTTGCTCAATACTCTCTCGAACTACCTTTCCAGAGCCCTCGGTGAGAGCCGCCAAGACTTCCCCCTCGGAAACCCCTAGATCTCGAGCCAGCTTAGCGAGCTCCTCTCTAGCTCTCTCACCAGCCTCACCCTCACTGAATCCATTAAATACGTAGTGATATTTAACTAAGTCGTAGTATACAGCTAGATTAGCTAGAACACTCTCTCTATCTAACTTCTCTATAACAACACCAGCGTGAACTAAAACTACATCACCCGGCTTAACGTCATCAATAGCTACAAGAGCTCTAACAGTAGCCCCCCCAACTTCAACTTCACCTTCAACACCGTCAACCATTAAAAGCTTCCCTAAAACACCCCAACACACAGCTCCTCACATAGATATAGCTACCTCAGCTTAATAACACCTAACCCAGACTAGCAACGAATAAGCGTTTTTAAAAGAAAGACCTACCGAAGCAATAACTCGGTGATACCTACTGGAGGCAGCTAGCACTGAAGCAACACATAGATTTAAATTCGAACTCTCCGAATCAGTAGTTATAGCAGCCAGATCTACAGGTGAGGTAATAGACACACTAGGCGAGAAAATAGAGAGTAGTGACTCAATAGCTAAAGCTACAGCAGTAGCTACAGCAGCTCTCTCATCTATAGAACCCAGACTCAAAGCTAGACTACTTAAAATAGAGGTGAAATACTCGACAACAAACATCACTATCTACGTAGATAGAGACATATTAAGAGTAAGTATAGCAAGTACAGAAACCAGCAGCCCCCTCAAACACAGTGGTGAAGTAGGTTTAGATTAGTTATTCAGCAAGCAAACCTTATCTAAAACCCAGCACACAGCTAGACACCTGCATCTATATGTTTTTAACTTTTAGTAAAAATAGTAAAACACACTTTAAAGTTCTCGAGACACAGATGTATAGGTGAATGAAGCTGAGTACACCAGCAGCCACGCTTATAAAGACGAAAAGCAGTAAGTACGCAATTAACGTCATAACTGAGAGATGTAAGGAGTGTGGGATATGTGTAGCTGTATGCCCAACTAAAGTTCTAGCGAGAGGTGATAGTAGAAATAGGAGAGGCTATAGATATGTAGTGCCGGCATATCCCGATAAATGCATTGGATGTAAAATGTGTGAGTACAGCTGCCCGGATTTCGCAATATTTGTAGAGGCTGGTTAGCGTTGAGGTACGAGTATCTAACTGGAAATATAGCTATCGCTGAAGCCTCGATAGTCTCCGGACTCAAGTTCTACGCAGGATATCCGATAACACCTACTTCAGATATATTCGAACACCTAGCTAGAGAGCTACCGAAGTACGGAGGACACGTCATACAATTTGAAGATGAGATAGCCTCAATAAACGCTGTCGTAGGAGCTTCCTGGGCATGCGCGAAAGCTATGACAGCAACTAGTGGTCCAGGTTTCTCACTAATGCTTGAAGCTCTCAGTCTAGCAGTAATAACTGAAACCCCGCTTGTTGTAGCCTACGTCATGAGGACCGGCCCATCGACAGGTGTTCCAACTAGGTCCGGTCAATACGACGTACTGCAGAGTACCTACGGTTTTCACGGAGGCTTAGTGATACCGGTGCTAGCACCGTCTACACCACAGGAAGCATACGACTTGACGGTTAAGGCCTTCAACATATCGGAGAAGCTGAGAACTCCAGTAGTTCTCCTCTCAGATGCGGTAGTTGCTCACACATATGGAAAAGTAGCTATTAGAGAGAGAAGTGAGGTAGAGATAGTAGACCGCAGCAAGCCTTCAACACCATTGAGTGAGTATAGACCCTACGACCCGGTGGATGGATTAGTGCCTCCAATGGCTTGCTTTGGTGAAGGATATAGTGTTCTAGTAGAGTCACTAACTCACGATGAGAGAGGCTACTACGCACCTAGATCGGACGCCCAGAGAAAACTTATGTGGAGACTGTATAGAAAGATCACTGAGAGCTCTGGGAAGCTATTCGACTACTCATCTCTATATCTAGATGACTGCGATGTAGCTCTAGTTTCCTACGGATCTACAGCTCTCTCAACTCAGGTAGCTGCTAAAACACTCAGAGAGAGAGGTGTTCGCGCGTGCTCACTTAAGCTTAAAACACTATTTCCAATATATGAAGAAGGCATCTCTAAGCTACTGAAGAACGTCGAGAAAGTGTTTGTAGTCGAGAACAACGTAGGGCTCTACTACAGAGAGCTGAGAGGTATTCTAAAAGATAGAGACGTAGTCAGTGTTCCACTTATAGATTTAGATGTACCTCTACCTCAAGAAGTAGTTGGGGTGGTCGATAAGTGGCTGTAACACACCCACTAGACCCCTACCTGAGAGTAGATAGAATACCGACAATGTGGTGTCCAGGCTGCGGCCTGGGGATAGCTCTAGGTGCTATACTGAGAGCTATAGATAGAAGAATAGAGGAAGGCCTACTTAAAAAAGAGAACATAGCATTCGTCGGCGGCATTGGGTGTACTGCTAGAATGACTCTATATCCGTACTTTGATTCCGCACACGTAATCCACGGAAGAGCTATTCCATTCGCAATAGCAGTTAAAGTAGTTAAACCAGAAATGAAGATGGTTATTGTAGGAGGAGATGGAGATATAGCTGCTATCGGTGGGAACCACCTACTGCACGCTTTAAAGCGAAACGCAGACCTCCTAGTGATAATGGTCAACAACATGACCTACGGTATGACCGGTGGGCAGCTAGCACCTACAACACCTAGAGGACTCTATACAACGACCACTCCCTACGGAAACCCTGAGAGAGAGTTAAACGTGATTAAACTAGCAGCAGCTCTAGGAGCTAACTACGTTGCTAGAAGCTCTATAACACATCCACAACTGCTTGAGAGAACTATCTATAAAGCTCTCGCTAAGCGTGGACTAGCCTTCGTGGAAGTCCTCTCTACGTGTCCGGAGATCTTCGGGAGACATATAGGGCTGAGAAATCCGGTCGACCTCTATATGGAGCTCAAGAAGAAAGTTACCGTGAAGACTAATCCATCTATCGAGGAGAGTGACTACGACTGGGGTAGGGGATTCGTAATAGGTGAGTTTGTAGATAGAGATGAGCCCGGCTTTCTCGATACTTACCGTGAGTATATATCTAAATCATTTGGAGGTGGTGCGGTGTGAGAGTTGAGGTATTGATTGCTGGAAGAGGTGGTCAGGGGATCCTACTTCTAGGACACATACTGGGTGCGGCGATAGCTAAATACACAGATCTACATGTACTCGGCAGCGAAATCTACGCAGCTGAAACTAGAGGTGGTGATTCTAGAGTAGATCTTGTAGTAGCTGATAGAGAAGAAGAAGCTGACTTCATTAAAGTTGCGAAAGCAGATATAGCTCTATTTATGCATCAACTCCAGTTAGACGCATATAGAGACTTAGTGAGAGATGGTGCTACAGTATTTCTCGATAAATCCAATATCACTAACATACCGCAGAGAAATTGGAGGATATATCTAGAGCCTTACACAGATATCGCAGAAAGAGAGATAGGCAGTAGTAGAGTAGCGAATATAGTGGCTCTAGGACACTTAGTCAAGATAACGTCTATAGTTACTCCTGAAGCTATTGAGAAAGTCATTGAGGAGATAGTGTCGAGGGAGTGGATTGATCTAAATATTAAGGCATTCAGATACTTCCTAGTGAGATAGCAGAAGCACCTCGTAGGTAGAGGACTTCAACGCTTTTTAGATCTCATTCCACAGAGACATTGGTGCGCGCTGTGGCTGCTCGAAACACTCTGGTAGCTTGCGTATTGCTTACTGCGTTAGTTGTTACTGCGGTATTACCGATTTCAATCTCGGGCAGCAGCATCTATCTCTATCTCTACGGAGCTACTTGGTGCCCACACTGCCGGACTCTAGATCAATTCCTAAGTCAGACCTACTCAGGCAGTTACCACTTCTGTAAAGTAGATGTTCTAGAGAGCTGTAGAACTAGTTTTAACTCTGTGAGAAGTCTTTTAATAAGTAAAGGCGTTTCACAAAAACATCTCGAAGGCATACCTCAGACATACGTAGTGAGAGATGGGAGGTATCTACTAGCAATAGTAGTAGGTGCTGTTACAGACACTCAGTTCTGGAGGAATTTAACCTCGAGAGGTCCTCAGGAGAGGGTTCTACTAGTTGTTCCACCAAACGCCTACGAGATACCTATTTCATTCAGCGAGCAATATGAGATAGTGAGTAAGTATATAGCAGCAGCTACTCCGAAGGAGACTGCGACACCCACAGAGATCTTCAGCTCATACACTCTAGTTCCTATAGTATTGATCGCCGCAGGAGTGTCTATAGTGGTGTATGCTTTCATTAAGAGGAGGAAGTAATGGAGCTTCGAGCAGTAGCTCTCCTATCGCTCGTATTGATGCTGACGGTGCTTAGCCCAGAGCTCTCATCTCAATCCCGTGGGATTCCAGTGCTGTTCAGAGGGTCTGTAGTTGGATGTATTGAACAACCTAGAGAGCTAGCTGTAGAGATGGCCGCACTCTTTGGAGAGAGCGCTATATACTTCTTCGGCATTCACGGATGTCCGGAGTGCGGTGAGATGGAGCGCTATTTGAGAAATCTTCTACCTGGTGATAGGTTTACCTACGTAGACATACTTCAACACAGTGACTTCTTTAAGAAGATAGTCAACTTCCTCAGTAGGTTTGTTGAAGATAGATACATAACAGAAGTCCCGGTAGTCTTCGTCGTCAGAAATTCGTCAGTTATAGCTGTCTCTATAGGTGTGTTCTACAGTAATACGTACTGGGAGAAGGCTCTCTTCGGGGACTACGTAGAAGAGTGCTATTTGAGAGATATTAAAAAAGAGACTTACAGCACTACAGGATTGGTGGCTGGAGCCATCTTTCTCGGAGCTGTGTCTGCTTTAAGTCCGTGTATTCTGTATCTCTACACAGCTCTCGTGCTATCGTATTCTACTTCTGCTATAGGGAATCCTCTACCTAAACTCCTCTTATTTGTTCTCGGTCTGGGACTGGGGTACTCACTCATATTGGTAGGACTACGTGGAGTTCTATGGTTTGTTAAACCGTTTAGCTGGATTTTAATTGTAGCCTTCGGGACCTACATGATTCTTCACTCTAGAGGAATGTTAGGCTGTTTACTCGGTGGGAGGTCCTGTCGAGACGCAGCCCACCTACCTAGTGCTGGTCTAACAGCGGTATTCGGTAAGCTTTTCCCATTCTTAATGGGGTCACTATCATCTCTCAGTGCGGTTCCATGTAGTGCTGGTTACTTTGTCTTACTTCAGGCGGCTACTGAAGGCTCTGATGCTCTCCTCGGTCTCCTTATGTTCACTTATGTAGTGGGTTTTACAGCACCGTATCTAGTCTTCTCAATATTTTCGAGTAGGCTGATTAAGCTAGTTGAGAGATTTATAGATAAAGTTGCTCTAGTTGAGCTAGCTGGAGGTATAGCACTGATAGCTGTTGGTCTCTATATAGCGATCGCTACTTAAACACGGTTAATTTACGTAGAGATCTAACAGCTACATAGTTCTTACAGCAGAGAGCTCTCACACTGTTAAGTTACTAGCATTAATCGGTAGAAAGCTATCTGTAGCTTCAACTATTAGTTAGTGTTAAGTCTTACACTCAGTACTCCGAGGAGGTCAGAACTAAAAACCGCTGGCTGTATTCGTCTAGGTGTACTAGGTGTTCAAGCTCTATATAGACAGCTTTAACGCTGTTTATAAGTGACATCCCCACTTTAAATAGGGGGGTCTGTGTCCGTAGAAGAACTACTTAAAGCTCACGGAAGACCTTCTCGAGAAGTCTACTTTGATAACGAGAACTCCGGCTATGTCCCGAGAGAAGTTGTTGAGGAAATGATCCCCTACTTCAACTCTGTAGGCTACGGACACCCATCAATTACCCACAGACCGGGCTGGGAGGCTTACGAAGTAGTCTATAAGACTAAGGAGGCGCTAGCTAAGGTCTTGAACACCGGTAGTGTAAATGAGTTCTCCATAGTTCACAGCGGCACTGAAGCTAACAACTTAGCTGTCTTAGGTTACGCACTAGCTAGTAGAGAGAGAAAGGGAAAGATTGTTGTATCAGCTATAGAGCACCTCAGTGTCATACATCCAGCTGAAGAAGCTGAGAGACTGCTCGGATTTAAAGTAGTTAGAGTGCCTGTAGATAGTGAAGGCTTCGTAGACCCGGAGGTCTTTAAAGAGCTTATAGATAGAAATACATCACTAGTCAGTATTCAGATGGTTAACCATGAGATTGGAACAATCCAGAATATCTACGAACTTTCTAAGATAGCTAAAGAAGTAAATTCTGAGGTAGTTTTTCATACAGATGCCGCAGACGCCTTCGGCAAGCTCGCAATAGACCTCAAGAAGCTAGAGCATGTCGACATGGTGACGTTGAGTAGCCATAAGATACACGGCCCCAGAGGTGTTGGAATACTCTTCACTAGAGAGGGGGTTAGATTAGAGTCAATTCTAAAGGGTCAGTTAAGCTCTGAAAAACTGTGGCCGGGTGTCGAGAACGTCCCACTTATAGCTGGATTTAGAAAAGCTGTTGAGTTAGCTTTCGAGAATTTCGATAGTCATGTAGCTAAAATGAGTGAGTTGAGGAATCTACTAATTAAAGGTATATCAGATAGAGTTTCAGATGTCTTAGTGAACGGTCCTATAGACTTCAGTAGGAGAGCTCCAGATAACGCTAACTTAAGCTTCTTGTATGTAGAGGGTGAGGCTCTAACTGTTGAGTTAAGCATTAACGGTGTTTATGTATCTAGTGGTAGCGCCTGTAGTTCAAGAATTTTAGAGCCGAGCCACGTGCTTCTAGCTATTGGGAGAAAACATGAGGAAGCTCACGGTAGCATACTCTTTAAGACTACTCGATACCACAATCGAGAAGATATTGAGTACACTCTAGAAGTAGTCCCAAGAGCTGTATCTAGACTGAGAAGTATAAGTGCGGCTAAAAAGACGTAGTATTAGGGAGATATTAAAGACCTATAACAGTGTTAAAGATTTATTAAGAACCTAGCCATATACTGTAGGGGGTTCTATGAGTACGCGAATACCGCTGCCCTATACACCTAAGGTGTTGGAGATATTTAAGAATCCTAGAAATGTTGGTCCAATGGAAGATGCCGATATAGTGGAGTCTGCTGGAAGTCCTGCTTGCGGCGACATGATTAGACTGTATTTAAAGATATCTGCAGGAAGTAGAGAGGAGGTTATTGAGAGAGCTACCTTTGAGAGTTATGGCTGTGCTGCTAATATCGCAGCCGCCAGTATTTTGACGGACTTAATTACCGGTAAGACCTTGAGGGAAGCTTGGGGAGTTTCATGGAAGAGTGTTGCTGACGAATTGGGAGGTCTACCACCGATTAAGTATCACTGCAGTATACTAGCTGTAGGCGCACTTAAGAGAGCTATTAGAGCCTACTATAGTAGGGTAGGTAGACACCCGGAGTGGCTACCTAACGACTTAACCGTTGAGGAGAAGCAGACTCTAGAAGAAGAGCAGATGATCGAGAGAATGTACTCAGGGCACTTAAGAAACTATAATTTAAGAGTGACTATACCTAAGGGTAGTAGTAATGGTGAGAGTTCTAGATCTTAGAGGTGTCTCTAAGTCTTGCACTGATAACCCTATGGTTAAGTTTTTAAATATCTTAAATAGAGGCGCCGATCCAGAGGTCTTCGTTATAGCTTCGATAGACGACCTACCGCTAAATATACTGAAGCTAGTAGCTTCAAAGAGTGGGTACGAAGTGATTAGAGTGGAGAATAGGGAGACTTACTACGAAGCTACTCTACGGAAGAAGTAGAGGACTTAACGCACGTCTGAGGAAGACTCTATGACTTCTTCAACACGTAGTGAGAGACTTAGAGTGCTTGGAGTAGACTGCCCGACGTGTGTTTACTCTATTCAGAGGAACTTAGAGAAACTAGCTGGAGTGAGAGATTTTAGGGTAGATGTGAGCTCTGGAGATGCTGTAGTTGTATATGAATTCTATAGGGTGACTTTGAGAGATATATTTAAAGCTATTCGTGAAGCCGGCTACGATGTAGAGAAGGAGAGACTCTACGCAGCGGTAGACCTCGAAGATAGTGAGATACCTCTCTTCGAGAAATACGTATCTGAGCTACCTGGAGTTTTTGAGTGTCGCTACTCACCAATCTCTAAGGTCTCCAGCATTCTCTTCAATCCTCTAACTACGTCTAGAAGCTCTCTACTCAGTGAAATAGGGAGGAGATATCCTGAAGTTAGTGAGTTAGCTGATGAAGTCGAGTTAGTAGTTGAAGAAAGAAGTGATGTATTACTCACTAAAGTAACTTCTTTTTCACTAGGGCTTGCGGCAGTAGCCTACTACACTATGGGAGCACTCGGCATACATCCCCCTCTCTGGAGTCGGGCTCCCTACATACTCCTTCCGATAGCTACAGCAGTCATAGTGCTGAATTTAGATATTCTATCTAAAGGTCTTAAGTCACTAATACGTAGAACCCCCACGATGGATTCTCTAATATCTCTCTCATCTTTAACTACATATATATACAGTATAATAGCACTGCTGTTTCTAACTCACGGTGAGACCTTCTTTGAGGTATCTGCCGGTGTTCTAGGATTTGTATCTCTAGGTAAGTATCTCGAGGAGAAGTTGAGGTATAGGTCTTCGAGAGCTTTAAAGAAGCTCGCCGAACTCGCTGTAGGAACTGCTAGAGTAGTAGATAGTAGTGGGGTAGTTAGAGAAATTTCAACTAGTCAAGTTAAGCCCGGAGATCTTGTGGAAGTCAAAGCCGGTGAGAGATTTCCGGTAGATGGAGTAGTTGTTGGAGGAGTAGGTTACGTAGATGAGTCTATGTTTACTGGCGAGCCGGTCCCCAGGGAGAAGAGTGAGGAAAGAAGAGACCCAGTTCTCGCTGGAAGCCTCCTAGTAAACGGCTACTTAGTGATTAGAGCTACTAGAGTCGGTGAAGACACTGTTCTAGCCTACATAGTTAAAACTGTGAGGGAATCTCAGTTCTATAAGCCAGGGGTTCAGAAAATCGCCGATATAGCTGTAGGCTATCTTACATGGGTAGTAATAGCTCTGAGTATTGTGACGTTTACCTACTGGTTTCTTCTAGAGGGAGTTGGTTTAGATAGAGCTCTTCTATTTACTGTTTCAGTTCTAGCTATTACCTGTCCCTGCCCTCTCGGAATAGCTATACCTATGGTTATCTCTCTTGCTTCAATTAAAGCCGTACAGCTGGGGGTCTTAATGAGGCGTGGTGACGTACTGGAGAGAATTCTTAAGGTAGATAGAGTACTACTAGATAAGACAGGCACTCTAACTGTGGGCAGTCCTGAAGTAGTTGATGTCGTACTACTGGATAGCAGTAGAGACCTCAGGGAGGTTCTCGAGTACGCTTGCTCTATAGAGCGAATGAGTGAGCACCCGATAGCTAAGGCGATCGTTAAGTACTGCTCTAAGGTGGGTGTAGACTATAGAGAGTCTGCGGACTACGTAGCAATACCCGGCATGGGGGTAGTAGCTAAAGTAGATGGAGTAGAAGCCGCAGTAGGGTCACTTAAACTAGTTGAGAGTATTAGTGGAAACACACTAGATGAAGTCAGACTGATTGTAGACAGAATATCCTCTAAGGGGAGAACAGCTGTAGTTGTGGTAGTCGGTAGAAAACCTGCAGCTATCTTCGAAGTTGGTGATAGACTGAGAAATGAGAGTAGAAGTTTCATAGAGCACTTAAACAGTATTGGTGTAGAAGCTGTTCTAGCAACTGGAGACACCAGCAGATCGGCTGAAACAATAGCTTCCGAGCTAGGAATAGAGAAATTCTATGCTGAACTCAGACCTGAGGATAAGGCTGAGCTAGTTGAGTCTCTACAATCTAGTGGAAGCAGAGTTATGTTTATCGGTGATGGAATCAATGACGCAGCAGCTATAGGTAGAGCTTTTATCGGTATCGCCATGGGGCGAGGTTCAGATATCTCGAAGGAGTCTGGAGACGTTGTCGTGATGAGTGATAACTTACTCTCAGTTATAGACTTATTTAAGCTAGCGAGAAAATCGAGGAGGAAGTCTCTAGAGAATCTTGCTTGGGCTTTCATATACAACTTACTGCTAATTCCAATAGCTATGGGAGCACTCTACAAGAGTACCGGTATAATCCTTAGACCTGAGGCAGCTGCTATAGCAATGATACTCAGCGACATCTCCGTAGTTCTAAATTCTCTAACACTACTTAAGTGGAGTCCTAAGTAGGCTGGAGAGTGTAGCTACGTAGTTTTCAGTTAGAAGTAGGTGGCTGTATCCAGAGTCTACTTAGGCATACCGGTTGGACCGTGTTTGAGGTAGTACTCAGGGTTTTCTTCAAATGCTTTCTTACAGTGGATAGAGCAGAAGCAGTAGACCTCCCCTCTATACACACTCTTATACTTAGCTTTAGCTGGGTCTAACTTCATACCGCATACAGGGTCTGCTACCTCCATACATATCCCAACACACTCTGCACTTCAGATTTAAAGTTGATTGCTTAAGGAGGTCTGCGGCATTCGAGGGTTAGACTCCTATTTCTCTTAGAGTTCTGCGAATACCGCTGAGTAAGACTAAGCTAACTATTAAGAGAACTACTGCTAGTCCTACTGCTAAAACCATCAACGGGAGGGCCGCCTCTCCCACCCCGAAACATATAGGTACGAACATTATTAGAATACAGCCGCCGCTCGAGACACCAGTAGGTCCACCCTCTGCCTGTAATGCGGGAAATATAGCAGCTGCTAGTGTAGCTATAAGTGCTAGTGTGAAACCTGCGATAAATAGTGCTAAACCTACTTTAAATAGGTCTACACTCACCTTATCACACCCCGAGAGAGAATTAGGTAGGTGAGTACTGAGACTAGTAGTAGAGCTATAGCTAGAACCATGAGTAACTTACTAACTCTCTGACTCGTCCCTATAACTACTGGTATAGGACCTATAATAATTACAGCACCACCCTCGATATCTCCTCTCTTCCCACTACCTTCAGTTCTCTCTCTAAGCATTGAAATGAACATGACTAAGACTCCGACTAGCATCAAGATGAATGCTGTGAAAATAGCTGCCAGCACTACTGGTAGGACCTGCAATCCACCACCAGTTCTTCCTAGAATTCAGCAATAATAGGCTTACTCTAGTAGAACTATCACACAAACTCCTGTGTGCTTAATTCTATTAGACAGCCCGCAGAAGCATAGTGGATCACATATTAACACCACTCTTCAGCAATGTGTAATTAAATAGGCTTCCAGAGAAGGTATTTTGTGCTACGAGAGGTATTCACTCTAGGTTACGATACCCTAGAGATAGAGGACTTTGTAGCTATAATTCTCCACTACTGTGTCGAGGTAGTAGTTGACGTGAGAAGATGGGGTAAGTCTGTAAGAATGCCTCAGTACTCAACCGAGAGTCTAGCCAGAGAGCTTACACGTAACGGCATTAGATACATATGGATTCCAGAGCTAGGCGGCTTTAGAAGTTTTGGCTCCACACTAGTGGATGTAGGTATCGGCAGGTGTTTTAAGTCTGAGGGATTTAGAGCTTACGCAACATATATACTCACATCTAGTGAAGCAAGAGAGGCTCTGAAGAGACTACTAGATATATGCAGTAATAAAGTAGCCGCACTACTATGCTGTGAGAGGATACCCTATAGATGCCACAGAAAGATTCTATCTGACTGGCTGCTGTACAGAGGGTTTAAGGTAATCCATATTGTGCCGCCTAACGAGTTTGAGCATAGATATACGAAGTGTGCTAGAGTTGTTGAAGGAGAGCTTACTTATGTATAGCTTTTAAATCTACTGTCACATTCAAATGTCGGGTATTGTTGGAGGTACCTCGAGAGCTCCTGTCTTCTCTAGAGGGTGAAGTAATCAGTGGTCTACCAATATTTTGCTTAGAGAGGTGGCAGTCTCTCCACGAAACAGCTGCGAAAATTAATTTAAGTGAGAGCGGAGTGTATCCACTTACTTTAGAAGAACTCGCAGACTACGGGGTGAGCATTAAAGACGTACTGAAGCTAGAGCTAGGCTACGGGTGGACTAAGGGATCTCCAGAACTTCGTGAAGCTATATCGAAACTATATGGAAGCAGTGTAGACCCTGATAACATCGTTGTGACAGCTGGCTCAGCTGAAGCCAATCTACTAGTAGTTCTCTCCGTGGCTTCGAGTGGTGACATAGTCTTAGTCGATAGCCCTAACTACATGCAGGTATCGGGACTACTGAAGTTAGTTGGAGCTAGAGTGATGTATTTAGAGAGGGAACCGCCGAAGTGGAACTTCCCTCTTCAGAGAGCTCTGGAGTTACTAGGCAGATTAAAGCCGAAAGCCGTCTTTGTTACCGATCCAAATAACCCGACCGGTAGCTATATGACTAAGAGAGAGATTGAGGAGCTAGCACTAGAAGCTGAGAGAAGAGGTGTCACCTTAGTGTTTGACGAGGTCTACTGGGGCACTGAGAGAGGTGAGCCCAAGGTAAGCATAGCTCAGATCTCCACTTCAGAGAGCTTTATCTCTGTTTCCGGTCTCTCGAAAACCTACGGTCTCCCGGGCTTGAGAATAGGCTGGCTCGCAACAGGGTCTAGGTCTCTAGCTAATCGCGCGTGGAGCATTAAAGACTACGTGAGCATAGCTCCCTCAGCCCTCAGCGACAGAATATCTTCAAAAATTCTGCAGCCAGATGTAGTAAGTAAGCTTAGAAGTAGAGCTCGCAGAATAGTTAGTAAAAACCTAGAGATTCTTAATTCTCTCCTACCGGGAAGTGAACTAATAGATCCACACCTTAATCCAGCAGGAGCTTACGTATGGACTAGAATTCCGTGGACTACCGATACTCTACGGCTATCTTATAACGTATATAGAGATAGTGGGATTCTAGTAGCACCCGGTGAGTGCTTCAATACGGAGGGATATATGAGAATAAGCGCGGGATTAAAGTCTGAGATATTTCGCATAGGCTTCACCAAGCTTCTGGAGACACTAAAAGACCTAAAGAACTCATTCTCGCTATGAAGTAGTCTACACATCTGGTTACAAGCTAGTGGTTTAAGTAAAACACCGGCAGAAATAAGTGATTCAGCTGCTTCCCTCCTGTGGTATTATTGCTCGACCCGCTGCTGCCGCAAATACTCTTCACAGAGATAAATTCTATATAGAAAATCTCTTACCGACCGCGGCTACGGCTTTAAACAATACGGTGAGACCTACCTAGCTACAGTTCAGTAACTTAAAGAGTTTACGTATATCGATAGCTACAGTTATAGTTAATGAGGAAAAACTGAGAGATGATCTAGTCGGAGAGATATTACGTAGCTGTAGAGTTCTAGCCTATAACAGCTAATTCTTTTACTAATCTACCAACTCTAAATCTCTCTAAAGTGAGATTACTAGCTATGTCGATATATGGTTTTCCATCTAGGATCCAACTAGCTATTAGCTTTCCAGTCACCGGCGCCATCATCATTCCGTGACCACTGAAGCCTGCCGCTATGTAGAGGTTTTCATATGGTGCTACCGGTCCATATATTGGGTGGTGGTCCGGTGTCATATCGTAATACCCCATCCAATATCTCACAATATTTACTCTAGAGAGGAATGGTAGGAGTTCTTTAAGTGGTTTCAGTATGTGTGGTATTGCGTCTACTCTCTCTGAGTGTAGGGGGGCACGGGGAACATCCTCTAGGTCTCTCGCTAGTATGAAGCTTCCGAGCTTAGTTTGAGTCATATGGGGTGAGCCCGGAGTGTCCCAATCGATTATGAGTGCTGGATTGATTGTTTTAGCGTAAGGCTCAGTTACGTAGGGATGTCTAGGTATGTCTACAATCGGCACATCTACACCAGCTGTAGCAATTATGTCTCGACTATCTCCTGCTGCTGCTACTACAAACACATCTGCTTCAATAGTTCCCCTACTCGTTTCAGCAGCAGCTATCTTACTACCTCTAGACACCAGCTTAGTAACCTTAGTGTAGGGAACAACTTTAACTCCAAGCTTCTTGACTTCAATATATAGCTTAACGAAGTTCTCAATTATCGGCATTTTACCGGCTGTTGGGTCAAACATAGCTCCAGCCACTATCTTAGTATTTAATCTGGGCTCCACCTCTTTTACTTCATCTAAACTCAGTATTCGAGTAGGCACACCGAATTGATGGTGGAACTCGACAAGCTTCTTAAATCCCTCTAGAGTCTCAGGTCTACGGGCTACCCATAGATAGCCTTTCTGCGTTATCTCGAAATCTAGTCTGTCTTTAAGTTGTAGCCACCTGCGGATACTTTCTTTTAGTAGTACTACATGCTCCGGTGATGTGAAAGATGTTCTAAAACATCCTAGATTTCTCAGAGTTGCTCCACTTCCCGGGTAGCTAGCGTCTACTACTGTTACATCTCTTAAACCGTGTTGAACTAGCTCATAAGCTATAAATAAACCACTGATACCTGCTCCAACAACTAGGGTCCTCACGCTTCAGCACCTCTAGTGAAGTATCTTGCTGAAACTGGAACTATCGGTGGTCTCACCCTATAGTTCGAGAGAACTTCATCGATCTTCTTACCACTAGCTCTAGCAAAGATCCTGGCTGCGAGTACTATACAGCTTCTCCCCTGGCAGGGACCGAACCCAAGCCTCAGATACTTCCGCAGTAACTCGAAGTCGTCTATGCCCATCTCAATAGCCTTCTTGATGTCGTTCACAGTTACGTCATTACATCTACAGATTATCACTACATTATCGAGCTTCTTCACTGCTTCACCCATATAGCTCTCACCTCCATACTCAGTCCTTTAGGCACTCTAACTGTAGCTACGTAGGTCTTATTTCTCTCCCAGATTCTAACAACAGTCCCTCTACCAATTCTCTCACCTAGCTTGTTTAGAAGAACTACTTCATCACCAACTCTTGGAACCGGGATAAACTCGTGGGGAACTGTAACGTAGTCAAAATCGTTCTTCGAAGTATCTACTACGAAAGCCGCTAAACCCGGGCAGACGGCTACACAGATACCGCAGCCAATGCATTTATCCCAATCTACTGCTGGTACATCTATCAATCTCTCCATTTTTATTGCCTTTGTAGGACAGTATGGAACACATATATTGCACGGAATCATCTCAGGGCACTCTAGAATAGCTACAGGACCCTTTCTAAGTCTTTCTTCTGGAGGTAGGAGGTTTAATCTAGCTAGCTCTTCTAGAGATACAACCCCAGTTTTTCTATAGGGGAACTCTGACATCACATCTCACCCAAATGAAACACGAGGCGGGTAAGTCACTCTAATTTTCTCCATCTCCTCTCTACTCACAGTAACTAACTGCTTTCCACGTCTAGCTCTAGCGAGCACTGGTGAGGTTCTATAGTCCTCCCACAGGAACTTACATATCTTCTCCATCTCTTCCTCAGCTCTGCCGGCTTTCGACCTATCGGCTAGCTTCGAAACTGCGGATAGTGCTGCTATCTGCCCCTCCATTATGGCTGTAGTAGCCTCCTCAATACCTGATGCGTCACCAGCTATGTAGAGATTTCTAACCGATGTCTCTAGGTCTAGAGTCCTCAGAGGCACTAAACCACCGAGCTCCGGAGACCACTTCATTACAGCACCACACTGAGAGAAAAATCTCGTATCCGGTTCTAAACCTACTGCTAGAAGAACTAGGTCTACCTTAAATCTCTTCTCAGAACCCGGCACTGGATTGAAGTTCTCGTCTACAGCTACGACTTCTACCTCTCTAACTCTACCGTCTCCGTAGACAGCTTTAACTGTGTGCTGTAGAAGTATTGGAACACCGTATCTCCTCACCTTAGCTGCGTGAACAAACCAACCACCTACCTCAGGTAGTATCTCAACTATAGCTCTAACCGCGACACCGGCTTGAAGTAGCTGGTAGGCAACTATCAGACCTACGTTACCGGACCCAACAACTAGAGCACTCTCACCAGGTTTAACGCCGTACTCATTCATAATTGTCTGAACTCCTCCAGCACCTACAACACCCGGCAAGTCGTTGTTTAAGAAATCTAGATATCTCTCAGCAGCACCTGTTGAACCCACCACGACTTTCGGTTTAACCACGTAGTGGGTGTTCTCACCTATAACCCCGACGAGACCGCCTCTGAAAACTCCGTAAACTACAGACCTAGTTAGAACTCTGATCTTCTCGCTGGACTTGAGTTTCTTGGAGTATTCTTCAGCTATTTGAAACCCCCTCATCCCCCCGAAGAGCTCGACGTTCCCGAAGAACTTATGTGTCTGCTTTAGAAGCTGACCACCTATCTTAAAGTGTTCGTCAACTACAGCAACATCGAGTCCGTATTCAGAAGCTTTTAGAGCAGCTGATAGTCCAGCTGGTCCCCCACCTACAACAAGTACGTCTACGTCAATTTCACGGAGTTCTACTGAGCTAGATTCCTCATTGTTGGTGTCTGGTGAAATCCATCCAGCCTGTCTCTCAATTACCAGCCCGTCTTTAACGGGCTCTCTACATGTCTTAACGTTGGGTAAGCCGTTAACCTTCATAAAGCAGCTACTACACTTACCGATCATGCAGAAAGCCCCTCTAGCTCTACCTAGATTAGGACTCCAAGACAGAGTGTCTACTCCTGAAGCGTAGAGAGCTATAGCAATACTCTCTCCTTCATAAGCATCGAGAGACTGTCCTTCAAATAGAATCGTTAGCTTGCGACCGCGGTGAAACGATAGTATAGGATGTTCCCAGATCCTCCTATCGTGCGGCGAACTAGGTCACCAAGAATCGCTCATCCATTAGCTTATAAGTCTTAAGTTCACTATCTACAAAATATTTATACCTCTATATTTGAATTTATGTGTGAGGTATCTATATGTCGAAAGCAGCCTCTTCTCAATCTCTAGTAGCAAAAACTCTCGAACGCGCTTGGAGTAACTTCGCGCTACTTATGACTGCGGTTGGGTGGTCTGTAGGTGCTGGTAACTACTGGAGGTTTTCGTGGAGAGCTGCTAACTATGGTGGTGGTAGCTTTCTACTGACATACCTGGTATGGCTGATAATTGTCGCCTTCCCGATAGCTGTAGCGGAGTACGCTATAGGTAAGCTCGGGCGCGGAGGACCTGTTCACGGACCTTTCAATCTAGCGGAGAGACACAAGAAGTGGGCTGCTTTCGGAGGTATGTGGATGGCTTGGGCGGACTTCATGATTATGTGCTACTACTGGGTGGTTACCGGGTGGATCTTCTACTACATGCTGCACGCAGTAGCTGGAACATTCTTCACACCGGGATTTAACGCAGTTGATTTCTGGAAGGGCTTCGGCTACACACCCACATCCCTATTTGTTGGAGCTTTCATGATGTTTCTAAGTATTCTCGTAACAGCTCTCGGCATCAAGGGAATAGGGCAGGTAGCTAAATTCATGTTCCCACTACTCTTCATATTTACAGTTGGTCTAGCTGTCTTCACAGTTACTCTACCTGGAGCTGAAAAAGGACTTGAGTTCTACATGGTGCCTAGACCGGAAGCTCTAGCAGACCCATCAACTTGGATGCAGTCTCTATCGCAAGTCATATGGAGCATAGGAATAGCCTGGGGCTTCTTCATATGTGCTGGAGCTTGGATGAGGAAAAACGATGACCCAACGTTCGTGGGATTCGGGAATGTAGTGAACGATACAGCAGTAGCGTGGGTAGCTGGAACAGCTATAATACCTTTAATATTCGCAGTTTCAGCTACACCCTACGAAGATATTAAAGCTGCTGGCGAAGGTCTAGCCTTCATAGTCTTACCTCAGCTATTTAGGAAAATGGGTCCTGTAGGACAAGCTTACGCAGCACTCTTCTTCATAGCGTTCTGGTTTGCTGCGTTTACGAGCTTAATAACGATTCACGAAGTAGCTCTAAGACCACTCAAAGATTTCGGCCTCAAGACCCCTCTAGCTGCTCTAATAACCGGTGTACTAGCGTTTGTGTGTGGTCTACCAACAGCTCTCAGTGGTTACTGGCTAGACTACTACGATACTGTGTGGGGTATCGTAGGCCTGTCTCTAGGACTAGTCTTCATAGCTCTGATAACTTCATATTTCGCTGATATATCTAAAGTTAGAGAGAAGCTTATGGATATAGAAATAAAGCCCTTCATAAAGCTGGGGAAGTGGTGGGATATTATGGTTAAGGTAAACATAGTCATTCCACCACTATTCTTCATATGGTGGATAGTATATGGAGAGTGGATTAGAGGTTGGGGGGCTGGACTACACACCTACTACACATTCCCAGGCATGGTGATACTGATAATAGGTGGTGCCATAATGTACTTCATCGTTAGCGCGTCTATAGATAAGCAGCTTAAGAGTTCCGGGTGAGAGAATGGCGTGGATATTCTTCTTCATAATAGCTTGGCTATTCGTTATAGCTTCACTATATACGTGGTATCGAGCAATCGAGAACGAGAAAGCCATTAGGAAGTTAGAGAAGAGGTGATATCATGCATTCATTCCCAACTGATTGGTGGCTCGTTCTCGGAGTAGCCCTAATAACTACAGTACTCTGGCTACTCTCAGTCTACTACGCAGCATTAAAGGGCGCGAAATCCTGAATCGAAATATAATCGATTTTTAAATGATTCGAGTAGTTCTTACCTAACTCCAGATCACCTATTTTTACCTCTGAAGTAACTATTGGCTTTGGTGTTGGTGTGAAAGTTCTCAGTTTTATCGAAGTTCACAACGCTGGAATGCCTGTTAGAGTGGTATTCGCTCCCGGAGTTCCTGGGGGTAGTATGAGAGATAAGAAGAAATTCTGCGAGAAAAACCTTGACTGGCTCCGCAAGCTACTTACTTACGAACCTAGGGGTTCCAGCAGCTCCTACGGAGTACTCGTAACTAGTCCTGCTAGTGGTGAAGCACTCTACGGCGCACTCTTCTTTGACTCAAGTGGTTGGCACGATATGTGTGGTCATGCTTCCATGGGGTTAGTGTGCTATCTAGCTAGGAGTGGTCTGATAAGTTTCTCCAACGGCTCTGCGGAAGTCCCTATCGACACACCTGCTGGTCTCGTGAGATTACATACAGACCGAGATGGTAGAGTTAGATTAGTGAATGTGCCGTCCTACGTCCTAGGAGTGACTAAAGTTAAGTCAGCTAGCTTCGGTGAATTCTCTGTGTATTTAGCTTACGGCGGCAACCTCTACGGCGTTATCGACCTAGACGAACTCGGAGTTGAGTGGAACATGAGCGTTCTACCAGACTTAGTAGAGCTGTCGAAAGAAATCTGGCTATATGTTTACGAGAGAGCTAGAGCTCTATCTCCATACGAGCTCTACGGATTTAGGTTCTCTAAAGCAATAGCGCGGAGTCCACCGAAATACTACGGAATACTGGTCTTTGGAAGTCTCGAGAGACCTCTGCTAGATAGGTCACCGTCCGGCACTGGTTCTTCTGCTCACTTAGCCTATTTACACTATATCGGCGCTGCCGGAATTCTGGAGTCTATCGAATTTGTTAGTGCTGTAAACACGGTATTTGTAGGGAGAATTCTCAGTGAAATAGCTGTTGGTGAACGCAGTGCTGTAGTTCCTGAGATATCTACAGCTATAAGAGGGTGCTATCTAACTAGCTATTCGACAGCAGTATTGGAGCCGGACGACCCCCTAGGTGAAGGCTTTCCACCACTGCCGATATGAAGATGTTCAACATCTTCTTAAGACCTATCTCTGCTTTACTATAGTTAGCGCTTTGGTGTTAACCGGCACTCTCAGTCGTAACATCAATATTTATTAGCTTTCTTCACCGCTGAAAACCTGGTGTGGCTATGCCGGCAGTAGTTGATGCCGCTATCTTTATAGCTTACTTAATTGTGCTCGTAATCGTTGGCTACATTACTACGAAGCTGGCTAGAGGTTTTGAAGACTTCTCTGTTGCTGGTAGGAGGCTCAAGCTCTGGCTAGCTTTCTCTACTGTCGCCGCTACTTGGATAGGTGGCGGCATAACGATAGGTGTTGCTGCTAGAGCGTATGCTGGTAGAATGATAGGTGCGTGGGGAACTACTATAGGGTTTGGATCGACTCTAATCCTGCTGGGACTCTTCTATGCGGGTCCTCTGAGGAAGCTGAGACTCCACACACTAGCAGATTACTACTCCACTAGATTTGAAAAGAACTGGATTGGTGGACTCTCCGGACTGATTATGTACTTCGCTTACGTATTTGCAGTTACAGCTCAAGTAGTTGCTGGTGCGGTACTTCTTTCAACTGTCTTCGAGTGGGATTACACTACGTCTGTACTCGTGAGTGGTGGTGTCGTAGTATTCTACACTGTGTTAGGCGGTTTGTGGGCTGTAGCTCTAACAGACTTCATTCAGTTAGCACTGATTTTCACAGGTATTCTAGCTGCTGTAGCTATGGGGATAAACTACGTTGGTTTAGATAGACTATCTGTTCTCGTTAGTGAAGCTGGAGCTCTCGACCTAAGAATTCTGTTCTCCATAAACTTCTGGGCTCTATTTCTAGTGCTATCTCTAGGAGATATACCGGCTCCAGACTTAATTCAGAGAGTTTACGCATCTAGAGATGAGAAGACAGCTAGATACTCATCTCTACTGGCTGGTGTATCGTACTACATAGCTGGTCTAACGTCGATAGTTATCGGAGTCATAATGAAACACCTAGAGCCGAATCTACCAGATCCAAACCTGGCTTATCCAACAATGATCAAGTACTTCCTACCTGTAGGTGTATCGGGACTCGTTCTCTCAGGTTTAATGGCAGCTATAATGAGTAATGCTGACAGCATGCTTCTAGCACCCTCTATTGTTTTAGCGAAAAACATAGTTAGAGACTTAGTCAAGAAGGATATGAGTGAGGTAGAGCTATTGAAAGTGAGTAGGTACGCTATAGCGGCTCTAGGGGTATTAGCTATAGCTGCTGGTCTAGCTAGAGCTGATGTCCTCTACTGGCTTACTCTAGCATTCGACTTGCTATTCGCAAGTCTCTTCGTACCTCTCACGCTGGGGCTCTTCTGGAGTAGATTCAACTGGCGGGGAGCGGCTGCTTCAATAGTTTTAGGTGTTATATCGAGAGTAGTGCTAGAGTGGGCTCTCACAGCTGGAGTTATAGTTGAGTGGTGGATAGCTAGCCTAGGAGCACCTTTAATAAGCTTCATCGCGGGCCTACTAGCGACACTAATATAGAGCACACTAATATAGAGCGCGGTAACTCGAAATAGTTTTTCCTTAACTAGCTCGATTCTTCTATCCTGTGGTCAGCACTGGTATAGCCCTAGTGTGTGAGTATACCTACAACTCTGCCTATAGTGTATAGAGTGGCTGAAACACCCAGTAGGAGAGCTACATTAGATAGAAACTCCCTAAGATAGCTTCTACCGAGTATAACCCACCCATATACTGAAATATACGCAATTACTAAGACTGCGTTAAAGACCATAAAGATGAATGCTGAAAGCACTGCCTCTACTATGAAGTAGGGAGCCGCTAATACAGATACTACAAGCAGGTAGGATATACCGGTATAAGCCGCTGCTAAATACGGCTTCTTTCTCAGCTCGTGTTTTGCTTGTGCGTAAGATGCTACAGCCATAGATACAGATGCCGATATACCGGCTATTAAACCAACTACACCCACGGTTCTAGCTGACTCGAGTATACCTATAGCTCCAGCGTAGATACCTGTAAGCTCGATTATAGCATCAGCTACACCGAGAGTTATAGAGCTTAAGTACTTAACTCTAGTTTCATCTATACTATCAGCAAATTTCAACTCATGCTCGCTCTCGTCTCTAGACATAGCTAGGAGTTCTTCGGATAGCTCCGGACTACTTCTAGCGAGTTCTTCGTAGATTCTACTGGTATCTCCCTCAACTCGCTCTAAGAGTTTAACTAGGGCGGTAACACCGAAGAGTACGGAGAATAAGGTGAGAGAGAAGATCTTCAGTAAAGTCGATATATTGCGGCACTCACCACCGAGCTTCTTCCAGAAGTTGTAGTGTTTTAACTCGTCTGTAGATGCTTTAAGTAGAGCTTCTCGAAGAGCTCCTCCAACTAGGTGCCTGCTGACATAGAGGTATACTCTGTTAGCTACATATTCAGACTGACACATCTTTCTAGCATGTTTTGCTGAGATCAACTCAAGTTACCAATATAGTTTTTCACTAATCTATATAAGAGGGTTAATTTATATTTTGACTTCAGTATGAGAATCAAACCTATTTCTTCTCGATGTAGGCATCTAAAGTCTTAGCACACACTCTCCGCAGAGTCTTCCAAGACTTTCTAACACAGTTAGGTATAGAGCCTCTCTCCTCAATAGACTTCAGCCAATCTATAGTTCGTGGATCTGAGGGATAGCCGCTCCCAATATCTCCGTAGGTAGAACTGAGGATCCCGATTAATTCATCTCTAAGACACTTAGCTACTATGGAAGCTGCTGACACCTGCACGAAGTCTCTATCGGCATTCGGCTTCATTAAAACCTCTACACCGGGAAACAAGTTCTCGACCACACTCTCAATAGCCTTCTTCCGTCCAGCTATCTCGTCAACCAGGATTTTAGATGGCTGCCTACCTCTAAATTTAATGTGCTTTAAGATCTTCTTGAGTGCTTCAACTTCTAGATTGTTTATGTTTTCTCTATCTATTTCCTCTGGTTTCACTCGACATACTACTATAATATCTGAGTAAGCCAGTATATCTAGAAGAAGTCTCCGTCTCCTCGACTTACTGAGAGTCTTACTGTCTCTCACCCCAGATTCTACTAGCAGTCTGCTATACTCGTCTACAACTCCAATACCTACTACGAACATATCTCCTACTAGAGAACCTCTACCCGCTTCATCTACTCCTACTGTAATTCTTCTTGAGTTCATCTACACACCACCTTAGATCACTAAATCTTATCTGCCTCCTGGTAGCTGAAGAAAAGAAAGACTCTAGTACGGTATACTTAGGCTTCAACATACCGCTCTTCAAAATCTCGATATACTCACCGAGCAACTCTCTAGTCGGCTCGATATGTGACTCCAAGACGTAGTAGCTACTCATAGAGTATCCGTGGAAGTGAACGCATTCAACAGCCTCAAGAGCTGCTGGTGGAGCATCCATCACAACTTCACTAAGACCCGCAGGCTTTTTTAGTAGTCTACTATATCTCTCAATAGCATGTGGAATATCTAAACAGAGTTTAACACCTCGCTCTAGATATTTAACTGAGTGTTCTAAACCTCCGCAGCAGTAGTTTCGAGTTGTTTCAACATATAAAGGTATACCGTACTTCTCAGCTACTTCTACTAGCACCTCTAGTGAACTTATCGCAGACGATATGCAGAGGTCCTCATTGTCTGAGCAAACAGCTTGATCTGCAGTTAAGTGTAGAACGGCGTACGTAGGATTCAGTGGGAGTGCTTCTGTGAAGCACCTAGCCACATACTCTAGAGATGACTTTCTGATTTCTTCGATAGGTGAAGCAAGGTAGATTTCCCGCCAGGGGAGGTGGACACTCACCTCAAGCCCCGATTTCAGGAGGTCCTTAATCAGTGAAAGCTGTTCTATCTTCATATAGCCACAGAGTGGGTAGTCTAAACTCAACTCGAATCCGTTGAAGCCCCCGCTGACTACTTCTTCTACGAGATCTCTTTTCCTGAAGTCTTTATACCACAGTGTTAAGTAGATCTTCATTTACTCAGTCCTTCGAGTTCTAAATAGTTCTCCCACCCTTAAAATCATCTGTAAAGTCACCTGTGAGTATACTCTTAATGAGTGTAAGTGGGTCTTCGAGAGACATAGCTTTATCTATGTAGAGCTTCTTGAGGCCGGACGGACTCTCCAGAAACTGGATAGAGAGTTCTTCCAGTTCACGAAGAGAACTAGCTTTTTTGAGTGGGAATCCCCAACTCTCTACACAAGAATTTACTCGCAGCTCTAGTGGTGTATACGTTATTGATGGAGTTCCGAGTAGAGCTGCTTCTCTAGCTATTGACGCACCACCTGTAACAACTAGTTTCGCGTAGTGGGTTAGTGAGGGACCTACAAAGCCTCTTTCGGGGACGACGACTCTCTCCCCTCTAAACTCTCTATGTCTAGAGTAGCGAGGTAGTAAAACGATGTCGTATCCTAACTCGAGCAGCACGTTTAAAACTTCACCAGTCTGCAGGAGATTTAAACCCCTGTAGTATGTAGCTAACTCCTCAGCTGGTCTAAAGACTATGTAGCTCCAAGGCTTGAGTCCGAGCACCCTGACGTCTTCCTCTCTCGGCTTCAGTCTCTTTACCCACCCGACCTCGTCTATACCTCTGTAAGTGAGTAACTTAGTGAACCTCTCGCTTACGTAAACTCCTACTTCATTAACCGGTATACACTCTGAGAAAACTACGAAGTTTGCTAGAGGTAGTGAGAGCCTGCTGGGAATAACTGAGTGTGGTGAGTCGGTGAGAGCTATGTATTTAATACCTACACCGTAAGCCACTCTAGCAGCTGAAGGATTAGGATACGCTACGAGATAGTCGGGTTGGAAACTCTGAACTATTTCTGCGAGAGCTGAGACTCTGAGTCCGTCTTCATAGACTTTAGAGTAGGGTCCGCCCTCCGAGTACCTACCGACGGATGCGTAGTGAATATCTAGAGCTTCTAGAGCTCTACATGTATATTCGTAGTCACGACAAGTTACTAGAACCTCGAAACCTATGTGCTCGAGTTCTCTAGCAAGAGTTCCGAAGAGAACTCCTTGCTTAGACGTTAGTACATCAATCCACACTCTACCCATCTTGTTTACCAAAATCTACTCATGTTTTCTCATTTAACGCTGAAATCCATTTCATAGGTATGTGCTCGAGTTCAAGTTCTGAAGTTAAATGTTTGAGAGATGTATTTACTCGGTGTAGCAGTAGTGGTCGTAAAGTCTCTATTTGGTGTGAAAGGAGTTTCCACAGATTCTCCACTAGCAACTAAGGCCGCTATCGAGGTGTTACAGGATGGAGGTAACGCATTTGACGCTGCTATAGCTGCTAGTGCTGTTCTATCTGTAGTGCTCCCCCATACAGGCGGTCTCGGTGGGGATGGATTTATGTTGTCGTTTATAGATAACGATGTCACTGCTTTCATGTCTAGCGGCAGGTCTCCCTCTGGTTTCAGCTCTGAGGAATACTTGAAGCAGATGCCTAAGAGAGGCCCTCTCACAGTAACTGTGCCGGGCTTAAGCTATCTGTGGGGATTCATCAGCGAGGAATTCTGTAGGCTGCCTCTAGAGAGACTACTGCGTCCAGCAATATCACTTGCTTACAGTGGTTTCTACGCAAGCTACTACTTAGCTAGAGCTTCAAAACTAGCTGAAAGTGAGCTCGAGAGATTTAAGTGGTCGAAGTACTATAGAGGTGTTGAACCAGGTACTCTGCTATCGAATAAGGAGATGGCGAGAACCCTCAGAGCTATAGCTACACGAGGGTGGGATGAATTCTACTACGGTAAGCTAGCCGAGAAGTTTGTAGAGGAACTACAAGCTCAGGGAGTCGATATAGGATTAGAAGACTTAATGGAGCACGAGGGTTATGAGGTAAAGCCTCTAAAGCTAGGTGTAGATGATAGAGTAATATATGAGCTACCTCCAAACACTCAGGGAGCTACAACACTTCACATGATATCAGCGATCTACGAACTAGGTCTCGATAGAGCGGCTTTCGACGACCCGGGTAGAATTGAGAAGTGGGCTGAGGTAGTTAGAGTAGCATACAGCTTCCGCGACACCTTCGTTGGTGACCCAGACTACATGGAGATAGATATATCTTCACACCTAGAGTACGGAAAGACACAGCAGCTCTTACTGAGTAAGCAGACTGAGAGCGCTAGCTACGGAGGTAGTGATACAACATTCTTCACTGTCTCAGATGGTGAAGTTGTTGTAGGATTCATACAGAGTCTCTTCCACCCGTTCGGGTCTGGACTAGTGGCTCTAGGTTTCCCCATACAGAATAGGGGGTACGGCTTCGCTAAGAAGGCCGGCTTACCTAATAGTCCAGCACCTAAGAAGAGACCTCTACATACTCTATCAATTCTCGGAATAGAAGATGGAAGTCGTAGATACATGGTAGGATGCGCTGGTGGTGACTGGAGACCCCAGATCCACGCGAGAATATATGAGAACATATTCATATACAGAATGAGCCTGCCTCAAGCTCTAGATGCACCTAGATTTATCTTTACAGACCCTGCTGGAAGGAGAGTCGTTGTTGAATCTAGACTGAGAGTTTCTCAGACGGAGAAACTAGTAGTTGAACAAGCGGAAACCTACGGCTCCACAGGCTTGGTCCATGCCGCAGTGGTAGATAGGTCTAAGCTCGTTGTACAGGTGGCATCAGATCCTAGAAGTGAGGGAATAGCTCTAGCTATATAATATTAAGCCTAGATGGAGAGACTTCAATCCTGTTCGGCCGAGACTACGTAGAATACATAAGTGAAACATTTTTAAGAGCACAGCTCTTGTTCTCTAGGGTTTAAGCTGAGTAATATAGATATCCTAGCGGTGATGTATGCCTATCTTCTGGCATTCATAATACTAGCTCTAATTACAGCTCTAGTTAGGGTCTTCACACGTCCATCAGCAAGAAAAGAACCTACTCTTCCACCAACACATCCGGCAGCGCCCACCTCAAAACCTGAGGTTGGGGAAGCATCTAAACCAATAACAGCTGACAGTAGCTTGGTAGCAGCAGCTGTAGCAGCGGTAACTACCCACCTATCTCTACACAAGATCGTGCAGCCGGCTACAGTAGTGCATACACATCCACCTACCTACATGTGGATGCAGCAGTGGAGAACTCAAGTCAGTAGAAGCCCAAACGATCTCTGCTTAATAAAATACACTCAGAGAAAGCTCTATACATAGCGTGCTAGCACAAATTGAAGATCTCTACTTCTCTAACTAGATCTTTAGCAACATACTAGAGATCTAGCTGGAAACACAGAAATTCGTATTCAAGAGGAAGTTTACTTTAAGCTACACAGCGAAGATATCAGGTAAAGCAATCAACAACTTTATTTAATCTGATACTTTAAAATCTGGGAGGGGGATTATGAGTAAGGCACTGAGCTTTATTCTAGATCTGCTCAGCAGGGTTAGCTTAGCGAGTCAGGAGAAGATATTCGTAGTGCATAAAAAGTATCTTCAGATATTCCCTGAAGCTCTCGATCTATATCCGACAGTCTTCACACTCGATCCTGAGGGTGAATCTAAAACCTCTGGTAATTTAATGTCTGTCAGATGTAGACCGTTAGAACAGAGAAAACAGATATCACAGATCTCTCGATCCGAAATCTCAGAGTATGAAGCACTAGCAGAAATGCTTACCTTCTATATGAGCCCGAAGACGACGTCTTTCGTAAGTATCGTCACTAACACTCGAGATGAATCCCTACTAGTAGCACGTGAAGTACTGAGGTCTATGAGAAACCAGAAAATAGAGTCACACATCCTTCTACTCTTAGACTTTGATTACATAGCTCTAGATGACTCCGACAAGGTGAATTTAGCTTTTTTAGTTAGTGATTTAATTCCTCATGGGAGGTACACTATTCTCCCGATCTCGTTTGAGAGAGTAATGAGAAGCTCACTCAAAATGGAGGTAGTCGACTATGTAAAGAAGTGTATAGCTGAATTGATAGCTGAACTCCACGAAAGACCTCTCGTAGGGACTTACGTGCCTCTCTGCTTTAGACTTGAACCACTATCAATGTTCCGAGACTTAATTCATGCTTTCAGTCTAGTGTTTTTCATATTCACCGGACGTGTAAAGCTACTCACAGGAAACTTCGCTCTAGGTAGCATAACTGTGCCGAGTGGTTTAAGTGAGGAAATCTTGAAGATAGAGAAAGATGTAGATAGAGTAAGAATAAGCCATACAAATAGTGACACACTCGATGTTAAGGCTTTAGTAGAGTTTAGCTTACGAGACATCATTACTGAGGGGGTAGACCTTATAGCAAAATCAGCCTCCCTCAGTGAAGCTGTTGAAGTATTAACAAATTTAAAGTATCTAAACTTGATCAAGGTGTGACAGATGCTAACACGAGAGCAGCTGCTTAGAAGACTGGTAGCAGTGGCTGTTTTTACTATCATTGTGGGAGTTATAGCTCTCATGATATATCCAGAGATATACTTCGAGCTTCAAATAGCTTTAGTAATACTTACCGTACTTACCGCAGTATTCGGGCATAGATATCCGGGACTTATACCGGCTTTCTCAATTATTTTTGCGGTTATATATCTCTACATGACTTACGCATTAGGAGATGTAAGATACATTCTACCCTATGCAGAGGTCGCTCTATTCTCACTCATTCTCGTATTCTTAATTCCACTATACCTCTCAATAACTAAGCTAAGAGAGCTAGGTGATGCTATAGTTGTATGCTATCATTTAATTGTCTATATGTTATCTGTAACGTGGGCTCGATCTATAGCTGCCTCTTTCTCACTATTTGCTGGTCTCTCAACTCTGTCTTCCGGTATAACTGCTGTTATATCTGTAGCTACATATTCTATTCTTCTAGTGCTAACAACATATGTAGGTCAATTCTCAGTAGTTGAGTTAAGTGAGCTGAAGGCCGTACCCACGGAGTTTCTGAGGATGAGTAGGGAGACATTAGGCTATGAAGTATTCACTTGGTATGTAGTAGCTCTAACAGCGTACATGCTAGGATTCGCATTTACTAGACTTATCTATAGAGTGCTTCCACCACTGGGTAGGAGAGGGACTCTAAGAAACACATTACATGAGGTTCTGAAGAGACTTACTGTAGCTATCCCGATAGTTTCAGTAACTACGTTTATATTCATTGAAGTCGAGACCTTCAGCCTCGTGTGGACTTTCGCGCTAGCACTAGTTTTTGTATCAGCTATGAGTTTGATTAAGAGCTACCAAGAAATTATATCAGAAGCATACGGCTACATTCTCGACCTAAGAGAACTTGTTGAAGTCTTGAGGTATAAGATTGCCCACCTTGAAGAAATAGCTAATCGCCTCAGAGAAGATGAACTTGAGTCATTAAAAGACTTGAGAGAGCTGATTAAGAACGCTAACTCAGTGATTCAAGAATCTGCTGGAGTACTCTCTTCGATTATTCCTAGCTATCTAAAGATAGCTGAAACATATGAAAAACTAAGTGCTCTTAACTCCAAGCTTAACCAGAAATTCGAGTCTATAGCTAGAGAATTGTGGGATCTAGTTAAAGTGTCTTTCAGCTTGAGTGAAACTCTCGCAAAAACCCACATCATTTCACTATTTGATGAAGTAGATATCTCGAGGTCTACTGCGGCAGAGTGGAAAACGATCTACAGCTCTATATCGAATATCTCGGAGTTTCTTAGACTGCAGTGTAGAGCAATGGAGAGAACTCTCTTAGTGACTATTCCAAGTGCTTACTACGAGCTCTTCGGCTTTAGACCGACACTGAGAGATGTCGAGAAATGCTCGGATATCGGGATTAGAGCGATTAGGTCACACCTCAATCTTGCTACAATTCTTCTCGCCGGGATGGAGAATCAAATAGATAGAGTACTCAGAACACTCGAGAAGCTAGCAGTAGAGACTAACAAGCTAGCTAGACTATCTGAGGTCTATGAAGTCAAAAATCCCTACATAGTCGAATTCTTCAGAATCTACCAAGACCACTTCATGCAGGCGCGCTCAATAATTAATTCAGATCTGCTGAGTAAACTCAGCTGGATCGTAGATTTAAAGAAGGCTACTCTACCCAACATAAAATTCACTGTCAGTAAAGCATCATCTACGAGACTCGGAATAGAGGAGGTAGATAGAGCTATCGCTAACTCTCTAGGTTCTCTGAGAGAGCCGCTAGCAAGACTTGAAGACCCCGATGTTCCTCTAATTGATGTAGTGGGAGACCTCGACCTGATATTGAAGGTGGTTTTCGATACTATAGGACCCCTCTCTGCGGTCGGCGCTACCACAGCGTATCTTCACATGTTTGAAAAAATGAGTTCCCTCATAGAAGAATATATTAGAGAGGGATTAAAGCAGGGTTTAAAGTTTGAAGAAGTATTCCCACTCAAGAACAACATGCGCTCATTGTGGACTTTAGTCTACGGCTCAGGTGAGAAAAGTGCTGTGTAAAGACGAGAGAATTATGTATATTTGTGAAATAAAGACAGAAAGACGTTATATAACTATAACTACGTCGAAGGGCTGGAGATACTTCAAGATAGAGGTCGACTCTATAAAGAAGCTAGCGTTTGACGAGGTTTCTGGAAAGCTAATTGTTGAATTAAAAAATGAGGAAGTCATTGAAATACAGCCTCAGACTATGGACGATAGAGACACTATCTCCAGTCTACTGGTGCTATTAACGATAGCACCAGACCCAGCTATCTTAGACATCACCGGTAAGGTGCTTAAACCGTTTAGCAGAGCTACAGCCGTTCTTGTGAAACTAGTTCTAACTCTCTATGAGGGCAGCTACGCCAACTGGAAAAAACTCTCTGAGATATCGGACGAGCTGGCCGGCATAGTTAAATCGAGTAGAGAACTATGGGGTGGTGTAGTTGAAGGAGAGGTGAACTACTTACTTGAGTTAATATCTCAGAGAGACGCTAAAAGACTAGTGGCTAGCTTAAAAAACATTACAGTCTCAATCTACGAATCCGCAAAGCTTAGTCTAGCTAAAATTCTACCAGGTTCCTCCTCCGAGTCTCTTCTCGATCTAGCTCTGGCACTAGTTTTAAACTCAACTATGAAATCTCTCAACATATCATTACCTGAAAAAGAAGTAGCTAGTTTAGAAGATATAGCGTTATCAACACTTAAGAGATTTTCTAAAATCTTCAATGTAGACAGTGCTTTACTTAAGGATCTCGAAAGCTTTCTTTCTTCCACATCCAGCCCTGAAGAATTTGTTGATAAAGTAGTTGAAGTATTGAAGAACAGTCTTAAACCCATTACTTAGATCGCTTTTCAGAAGCACCAGCTAAGATAGAATCTAGCAAAACAATTCCGTCTAAACTAACTCTACACCCAGTGAAGCTAACTTCCTCCAACTTCAGAAGCTTCAGCTTGAAGTCTCGCATATTCTTACCGTTCACGCTATACCCTCCTAAATATCTCGAGCTCTCTATGACTCTGTGGCATGGTATAGCTATAGGCTGCTCATTTTGCTTAAGCATTCTCCCTACAGCTCTCGGAGAAGTCTTCAGAATCTTGGCTAGAGAGTTGTAGGTTGTAACTTTTCCGAGAGGGATAAGTTGAAGTAAAATAAACAATATTTCTCTTTTAGTAATAGTCTTCAAGACCTCAGCCGGACTCCGACTTCTTCGACTTTATCAATATAGTGCCTTTCTCTACGTCTCTCTCGATGATGTACTCTTCTCCCCACTTCTCGACCATAGACTTAGGTATGTAGAGATTTAGTGGGAGTGTGTAGTATTCGTAGGTGTAGGTTCTACCTCTAACATTCTTTTTACCGGAGATCTTCTTTACTCTTGCTTCTCTTCTTTTCATAGACACTCTCTATCCCGTAGTTCCCTGACTCGAGAATTATTAAGCTTTTCTACGGGAGAGAGGTTAGAGAGTCTCTATATTCTCTAATTCTATCTATCGGTGGGGTAACTACGCTGCGGTCTTGCTCGTAGTCTTTCCTAAACTTAAGAGCTAGCTCTGCTCTACATAGCTCATATCCTAGGTATGAGCTATGTTCAGGTAGTAACTCATATTTTCTCAGAACTGCTCGAGCTAGAGAAGTAGGGTGGGACCCCACGAATCTCTCTAGGATTTCCCCACTTTTAGCACTGAAAACATCAACCACTAAGGCGTTCTGAGTGTAGTCTACGTAGACCTTCACGAAGTAGTTCGGATCTTCTCTAGGTTCTACTAAATCGACGTATCTCACACATCCTTTAAACTCTGGTGGTGTGAGTTTCTTCAGCTTCTTCCCCTTTACGACCAGCAGGTCTACTCCTTCAGGTACGTCTTTAGGTGGGGACTTCTTGAAGTAGGATACGTAAGCCATGTATCTAGCTATTGAGTGCTCCTCTATAGCTCCGAAAGACTTAGTGCTCTCCTCCGTAGCTAGAACTAGTGATGCTCCAAGTTCTAGGGCTAGAACTAGGAGTAGAGCTATTACTCCGTGGCTATCGGCGTCTATTAGCTCGTATATGTTCGCTGTACTAAATAAGTGTGGGTAGCTTAAACACTTCTTCGAGTAGTAAAATCTTGTAATTGATTCAGCTAATCCAGCGCCCGGGGGTTTTATGAGAGGATCTACGATAATCTTCTCTAAACCCACCTCTCTCAACTCAGATACTGCTGCTTCAATACTTTGAATAGCTCTATCAGTGCTCTCGAGAGTTGAAGGTATAACGACAACAGCTTTATCGCGACTTAATTCACTAGCTATACCCTCAATATCTAAGTGAGTTACATTGAAAACTATGTCGACTTTCTCCAGTAGGTCTCTAGGTATATCTGAAACCCTAGGGGTATCCACACCAACTATGTGGACTCCGTCAACTCCTCTAGCTCTATCTACATACTTCTCTAACACAGTGTAATTACATCTACTACTACATCCAATAACAACACCACTAAAGCCGGATTCTGCAGCTCTCGCAACTTTTTCATTAAATAACTCTACGTCTGAAGCCATAACTTCGAGTAGGAGTTTCATAGGTGGTGGATCTAGAAATACTTTAATGCCTCTCAACTCAAATTGAGGCTTCTTAGATAGAGCCTCCCAGCTGTATCGAGATAGTAAGTGAGAAGAAAAGAATTCCTTATGAAGAATATCTGCTGGGACCTCCTTACTTAACTTAAACCCTTTTCCAATCAGGTCTAGAGCTAGAGGTATATCACCCGCATATCTGGGACCTTTATAAACCTCGCATCCAATAGCTCTCTCTATAGCTTCAGTAGAACCTCGAACGAGTCCAGGGATCAATACAATATCGTAATCACATCTATTTAAGTATTTTTGAAGCTCTACAGCGAGTTCGTCACAGCTAGTAAATTGAGCAACAACAGCACTAGAGACATATATATCTATCTGATAGTTTCTTCGAAGAGATTGAGCTATCTCCCATACCACACTCTGAGCTGACTGAGTAGTTACTAACAGTACCTTCTTCATCTACATCTCCACACCAGCTAGAGTTAGTTAAGAATCAAAAAACTAGAGAGATCTACATATAGCCGGCAGCTTAGAAGTAGAGTAATAAATAATTCCCATCGATAACTCTCCAATATCTATATCTATACAATATTTAATGCGATACTGAAGAACGAAATGTAGTATACTAAAATAAAGGATTTAAAGGAATAGTGTGCAGGGCCCGTAGCCTAGCTAGGATAGGGCGCCGGCCTTCGGAGCCGGAGGTCCCGGGTTCAAATCCCGGCGGGCCCGCATTCTTTAAACACCTATTTTAGAGATTCCAGCAGTATTAGCACTGTAGATTTCAGTTTAATAAATCAGTAGTAGATGTCTGACTCATCAAGTATCTCTGTCTTCAACACTGAGTTCTTTAAATCCGTATTTTCCTAGTAGTGGAACAAAGACGCAGGAGAGACTGCTCTCTACTCTTACTCTACCACCTTCTTTTACTACTATTTTAAGTGTCTGAATCCACTTACTGCCGACAGGCACCACTAGTCTACCTCCATCTCTGAGTTGCTCTACTAGTGGTTTAGGTATGTCTGGTGCTGCTGCCGTAACCATTATCCTATCGTATGGTAGCGCTGGTGGAAACCCCTCACTACCGTCACCAACAACTACTGTTACGCGGTCTACATAGTTTGTTTTCTTCAGGTTATTGAGGGCGTATTCAGCTAGCTGGGGAATTCTCTCTATAGTCCACACATGCCCTCTCAAACCAACAACCTCAGCTAGGACCGCCGCCTGGTAGCCGCTCCCCGTCCCCACTTCGAGAACTCTCTGACCGGGCCCGGCCTCCAGCTTCTCAGTCATGATAGCGACCATGTGTAGAGCGCTGATGGTCTGCCCGTAGCCTATCGGTAGCGGTGTGTCGTAGTAGCTAAACCTCCTGTACTTAGGCAGCACGAACTCCTCCCTCGGCACTCTGAGCATGGCGTCTACGACGGCCTGGGTGCGTAGGTAGCCCTCCGCAATCAAGGACTCCACGACCCTCCTCCTCTCCTCCTCTAAAATCCTTCCACCCACATCGAGTAGGTAGCTGAAGTGATAAGTAGCTACTCAAGCGCTTTTATTAAGCTCCGCAAAATACTGCGCGGGACCCGAGTGCCCGGTTCTAGGTGGGTTCTCGCCGCACTGGTAGCTCTACTAGTAGTCGGAGGTCTGGTGGGTAGCGGACTAGCCGGCTACCTAGCCCCGAACCCCGGAAGGAGCGGCCCGCAAAGCAAGACCGAGCCCCCCAGCGAAGAAACCGCGAGTACGCAGTGCTCAACACCCCCCCAACCAGCAACCCCCAGCACACCGACAGCACTGTACAGGATCACGTACCCCCAGCCACTAACCGCACCCCCGGCACTAGCTACTACAATAACCATAGCAACCCCGGAGCCAGCTACAGCAACAACCACACCCCCAGCAACAACTCCGAGAACGACCCCCGCACACACAGCAACACCAACACCTACCCCCACCCCACCTACAACTCCAACACCCACCCCTACACCAACTCTTACTCCATCGCCTACACCTACTCCTAGAACGACACCAACACCTACCCCATCTCCTACGCCAACAACAACTCCAAGACCGCCTACTTTTGAAGAAGTGTTTCTGAATTTCGCTAGAACAAACAACGTCTCCGAGACTGCCGCTAGGAATTTCTTAAATAACTTCAGAGGCTACGTAGATTACTTCTTCTACAGAGATAGGCAATCTCTACTTCAGAGCTTGAAGTACTTCGAGAAAAATCCAGATACGTTTACTCAAATATATGAAAACTTCATTAGAAGTCAGGACATTCAAGAGTATCCCGAGAAGTTCAACTTAATAAGTCTAACTACGAAGCTTCTAGAAGAATTTGGCCTCAGAGATTATGTTAAGGTCTTAAACTTAGAGAAAGATAGCTATGAAAACATGAAGATCTCCAGAGACCTAATTAACGCTTTAGGAAACTATTCGCTAGCAGTTAATAGAGGGGTTAGAGTTTATACAAGAGAAGGAATAGAAAATATAAGACTACCTAAACACAGTCGGGAAGCTTTCTGGTTGTTTGGTAACGCTACTATGATAAATAACGATGTAGTTTACTTTAAGCCAATAAGAATAGTTCCGATAATAGATATGAAAGAACAACCACCTATATGCATAGTAAACAAGAATATTCCTAGAGATGTTTGGATGCTTGTTGAGCATCTTAAGAGAACTCCAGAAGTTTTAGAACATCCAGAAATGTACCTAGGTTTTAGTTTGAAAGTTCAACAAAACGCTTTAGATATTCTAGAAGGTTTAGCACATGTTTGGAGAAGAGATATGAGAGAATATTATAAACCAAACGATGAAATCATTTGGAAAGAAGTTATAATACCCTACTGGAACTACTTCTACACCTCGACACCTCAAGCAGGAAACATTTCTCAAAGACTAACAGTCTTCCCCTGGTACAACTCGAGCTTATTGAGAGAGATGATTGCCGACGAGAACGATAGAATAATTGCTTTAAGACTATTCTGGCACATACCTTGGTACATAGGAAACCTAGAATACGGGAGAACAGGATTCAAGGTAGGACCAGATTACTACTGGGGAATAGAAGGAATGAAGTACTTCATACAAAACATGCCAAAACTATACGAAGAAGTGCTAAAGAGTTATCCTAACGGTACTTACATGCCGTATACTAGGGCCTGGATTGCTGAATATAGAGATATTTATCACGACTGGATTGGAGATAGAGGAGATCACGGTCTAAGAGAAGCCATGAGACAGTGGTATGGTGGTTTAGGTCCAGAAGAATTTAAAACAATAATTATACCTAGATCCGCAGAAAAAACGGAGCCGATACCTCTTTATAGAACAGATAAGTATTTACTAGCAAACTACGATGCTGGTATAGAAGGTTATCTATCTAGGAATTATAGTTACTGGGATTTAATTAAGTTCATACATGGATATGGAATAGAGTATGGTGGATGGGATAAAGAAACTCGGTTAATTTATTATCCGATAGCCTTCAAAGCTTTTGGAATTGTATACTATCCTGCAGTTCAGTACGATCACTATATAAACGCTCCAGCAGGATATGCAACCGGAAAGAATGGTGCTTTCTTCGGATTACCGGATAGTTTATTAAAACCCTTAAGAGAGGGTAGGTATGGTAGAGTCTACATTCTACCTGGAAACGGAATTTCACCCATAACATCACCACTAGATGGAATATTAAAAGACTATGAATACGGAAAACAGAACCCAGTAGAACCAAACTTCAAATCTATAGCAGTAGACATACCGGGACTAGACGTACAAACGATAGAAGTATTCAGAATAGGAAAAAGAGATTAATTTTATCTATTAGCACAAAGATAATGTCTTTGATTATGTTGTAATATATAGCCCAAAGATCTACACTCTCTCGTACTTCTATCTACAACATACTGACAACAATAACCGGGAAGACATTCTTCATGTCGAGTGCACGAGTAAAGACATTTACAAATGTTATTCTCACACATAGCCGAGTATGGTGCACAATATCTTCTAGCGAAGTCGAGACAATCTTCATCTCTTGTACAGGGAGTTTGTCCTGGAGGTTGGGTTGTTGTACCCCATGTAATTTCTACTTGGTTACTTTCATAAACTATTCTCTCATTTTGTATAGGTCTTGTTTCTGGTGGACCTGGCCAGACAGTTGGTGTAAGATATTCGATTAGATGTGCTACAAACCTCTCTGTTCTAGGTGTATTTCTTGAAATAGATGTCGATAAAGTGGTTAGAGATGATGAAAAAGCTATTATATGAGTTGTATTCTTTATTTGAAGTTCATAACATATGCTATAGCCATCACCACGATCACTACAACCAATTGAACATCCATCGCATCTAGCTGTTAATGTAACGCTTTCTCCAACAACAGGATTCGTTTTACTAGCAGATAGAGTAATTCTCGTGTGAACCCATCTTAAGGTTAACGATTTTTCATCAACTAAATAACCTCTGTACTCCAGTCTAGCAATATAAGTACAAGTTCTCTCAACAGAACTTCCTAGAACTGTAAGGCTACAACTATTTATTCCGGGACCATAACAAGTAGTTCTTCCAAGACACGCAGTGGTTAGGGGTTCTATCTTTATAGCAAAACGATAACTGGGTAAGATGCGGGAGCTTCTGCGGTGGGCGCGGTGTTCTCGCCTATAAGAGTGGTTCGCTCCGCGCACTCTAAGGCGGTTCGCGGCTCCAGCCGCCTGGCTGGGCTGGGGCCTCGCCGAGTGGTTTTATTGTTGATGGGGGACTACCGTGCTTGGGTGTGTGGTTACGTACTTTCAGGGTGTGGCTGGTGGGTTGGGTTTCTGTGTCGACGTGGTGGTTTTCTCGGGTCACGAGAACGTTAGGGCACTGCATAGGTCTACTCTTGAGGTAACTAAAGACAGCTACCTAACGCCTAGAGGTGACTGCATTATTGGAGTTGCGAGTAGTAAGAGTGCGCTAGAGATTAGTCAGTGCGTTAAAGAAGTTCTCAGAGGGGGCGGGCTCCTGGTGGTTGTTGTAGCTACGGCTAGCGGACTATACGACTACCTCTACGCCGAAGGCTCCGGCAGGCTCACCTTCAGGGATAGTAGGAGGATTGTGATTAGGAGGTCGAGCTACGTAGACGACTCAACGATAGGGATTAGATCTAGTAAGGCAGCCGGGGACCTAGATAGGTCTCTAGTCGAAGCTCTCAGGCGCGGTGAGAGAGGCTTCTTGGTGTTGGTAGCTATTAGAAGACCTCCGGAGCTCTCCACTCACCCCAAACATCTCTGAGAACCCCACTTATCTCGCCGATAGTAGCACCAACCTTAACGGCTTCGTATATCGGTGTGAACATGTTGACCTCCTCCCTCTCAGCGGCCCTCCTAACTCCGTCGAGAGCGTCTCTAACCTTGATCTTGTCCCTACCCTCCCTCAGCTTCCTCAACCTACTCACAACTCTCTCCCTAGCTACCGGGTCTACCTTGAGGATCTTGACCTTAGGTATCTCGGGCTCTGTGAACATGTTCACACCTACTATCGGCACCTCGCCCTTCTCGACCTTGAGCTGCCACTCGTAAGCTGCTCTAGCTATCTCGCGCTGCGGGTACCCCAGCTTAACGGCTCTCAGCATACCGCCCATTTTCTCGATCTCCTCTAGGTGCTTCCAAGCCCTCTCCTCGATCTGGTCTGTCAGCCACTCGACGTAGTAGGAGCCCCCGAGGGGGTCTATCGTATCGACCACGCCGGACTCGTAGAGAAGTACCTGCTGGACCCTAACGGATAGCTTGACCGACTCCTCCGTGGGTAGGGATAGCGCTTCGTCGTAGGAGTTTACGTGGAGTGACTGAGTACCTCCCAGCACAGCCGCCAGTGCCTGGAGGGTCGTTCTTATGATGTTCACCATCGGTTGCTGAGCCGTTAGAGTGACGCCGGCTGTCTGAGTGTGGAATCTGAGGAGCATGGACCTGGGGTCCTTGGCTCCGAACCACTCCTTCATTATCCTAGCCCACATCCTCCTAGCGGCTCTGAACTTAGCGACCTGCTCGAAGAGGTTCGTTCTCGCTGCGAAGAAGAACGTCAGCTTCGGAGCGAAAGCATCTACATCGACCCTACCCCTCTCCTTCGCCCACCTAATGTACTCAACTGCGTCGGCGAATGTGAAGGCTATCTCCATAGCCGGTGTAGCGCCCGCTTCCTCCATGTGGTACCCGCTGATGCTTATAGGGTTCCACTTAGGCATTTCCTTAGCTGTGTAGAGTATTAGGTCGACTGAGTACCTCATGGAGGGCTCCGGAGGGTAGATGTAGTTGTTTCTAGCGATGTACTCCTTCAAGATGTCGTTCTGAGTAGTTCCATCTAGAACCGCTCTAGGAACCCCTCTGCTCTCAGCTACAGCAATATACATAGCCAGTGTCTCAATAGCTGTCGCGTTGATTGTCATAGACGTAGAGATCTTATCCATAGGTATGTCTCTGAATACTATATCCATCTCAGTTACTGCTGGAGTAGATACACCTACCTTACCTACTTCATACCAGGCCAGCGGGTGGTCTGGGTCGTAGCCGAGCTGTGTCGGTAGGTCAAACGCTATACTGAGACCTGTCTGACCAATACTCAGTAGATATCTATATCTTTCGTTAGTGTCTTCAGCAGACCCGTAGCCGGCGTACTGCCTAATGGTCCACGGCCTCCCTCTATACATCGTTGGGTAGATTCCTCTAGTGTAAGGATATACTCCCGGTAGCCCCAGCTTCTCTAGGTAATCCCACCTCTCTAGTTCTAGAGGTGTGTAAACTCTCCTTACTTCAAGTCCTTCCTCAGTGGTGAAAACCTTCTTTCTCTCAGGAACTTTCTTAATTAGAGGTAGAACTACCTCACTCTCCCACTCTAGTATTTTCTGCTTTAGCTTCTCTGAGTCCATCAATATCCACCTCTTCTAGTCATTATCTCTAGTAGCACTCCGAAGGTGCTCTTGGGATGTATAAAGTTTATCTTTCTCTCACCGTGAGCTACTTCTCTAGGTTTCTCGTAAATAACAGCCACTCCTTTAGCTTTTAATTCCTCGGTCTTAGCATCTACATCGTCAACGTGAATAGAGATGTGGTGTATGCCCTCCCCTCTCTTCTCGATAAACTTAGTAATAGCTGACTCAGGGTCTGTGCCCTGTAGAAGTTCGATATATGACTCACCAACTCTAAACATAGCTACTCTAACTCTTTCTTCAGGTACCTCCTCGATCTTCACTAACTCCAGCCCTAAGACCTCTTTATAGAACTTAACAGCCTCATCTAGATTTCTAACAGCTATCCCTATGTGGTCTATCTTCACTTTCTCTCACCTACAGCTTTCATAAAAACCTCTACTACTTTAGCTAGTGGAGTTCCAGGTGGTAGAACCTCGTAAATACCGAGCTCCTTCAGCTTCGGCACGTCCTCCGGGGGTATAATACCTCCAACAACTATTGGGACATCCACTCCCTTCTCTCTAGCTAGCCTTACGAGGTCTGAGACAAGTTCTTCGTGGCTTCCAGATAAAATTGAGACACCTATGACTTCAACATCTTCTTCTAGAGCTGTTCTCACTAGATCCTCGGGGGCTTGATGAACACCTAGATAGACTACTCTAAAACCGGCATCCCGGAGAGCCATTGTTATAACTTTAGCACCTCTATCATGTCCATCTAGTCCAAGCTTAGCGACCAGTACTTTCTTTCTAACCAGTCTCTCCTGACTCAATTTATCACCAAGATCTTTTACTCACAGATATAAAATCCCTTAACGCTGAAGCTAGTACGGGAATTATACCGCGTCGAGAGTTTTACCGCAGAATCTCTATCGAGAAGAACACTTCTTAGCTCACTAGCTACTTCACCTCAAACCTCGCTATAAAGAAGCCTTCGGAGTTGTGTATATGTGGAAAGAGTCTGCACACACTACTACTGATACCGTAGGGTGAGTATCCCGGTCGGCAAAAGCTTCTGAATCTCGGTGGAATCACTGGCTTCAGAGAAACTATATTCATCGCTTTCGCTACTACTTCCTCTCCCTCCTCCGGTAGTAGAGAGCATGTCGAGTAGACGATATCTTCAGACAGTTCTGCGGACTTCAGTAGGAGCTCTAGCTGGCGTTTGCTATAGAACTCGATTTTACCAACTGTTAGAGTAGCCTTTATGCTGGGGTCTTTATCTATAGATCCCGAGTTGCTGCAGGGGGCGTCTAAGAGAACTTTATCTACAGAACTAGCTAGATTGATGCGCCTAGAATCAGCGGCTACGAGCTGAACACGGTGCTCTGGAACACCTATTTTTCTCAGTAAGTGCTTCATTACCTCAGCTCTCTTTCTAGATATATCGAAAGCAAGTATCCTCACATCTTCTTCAAGCATAGCTATTAAAGAGGTCTTAAGCCCTGGTGCCGCACACATATCTACTACGACATCACCGGGACATACACCCATAAACTCTACACATAAGGCAGAAGCTAGATCTTGAGGGATAGCTTTGAATTCCTTCACAGTTTTTAAGAGTCTCAGAGGCTTCGGAGATTTGAAGACTCTAACCATGTAGGGAATCTCGGGGTGTACTTCAAACTCTATTCCCTCAGTCTCCAGTTCTCTAAGAACTCTCTCCTCAGGTGCTTTCAGCCAGTTTAACCTCAACCACCAGACTCTATCTTCAAATGACTCAAAGAGAGCTTCAGTCTCGTCAGCACCTAGTAGACCAACTACTTTATCGTATAACCACTTACTCACAGACAGCCGGCAGTGTGGCTCACTCAGTCGAGTATCTACACCTATCAGCCACACTCTCGAGAGGTGTCTATAGCTAGGCTTTTTCTTCTTCACTATACATCTAAGCTTTATATAGTCTGAGATAAATCTCCTACACTCTAAGTAGAGTTTCTCGCGTTCTTCTAGAGAGCCCGCACACCTCCCCCTGCACACCCTCTTAAATGCTACATCTAGAGACACTCTCCTCTCTATAACCTCGTAGAGAACTTGAGCTAGAAAATCAACTTTACTGAAACTCTTCTTCAACTCCTCAACCTAGCTTTAAATACACGCCCCCACCTAAATCGAAATCCCAGCTTTCAGGCTTACCTACAGCAACATCTCTGATATTGTGGAAGTACTTTATATCTTCCAACACATCTCTGAGTTCCTCCGAGATGTAGAGCACCCCATCTATCTTCTCACCTAACCTCATACCTCTCTCCTTCTTCCACTTCCATATAGCGGAGTTTACCTCGACTACTCTCTCCATAAGCTGGGCGCTACCTCCAAACTCATCAAGCTCTCTTTCCTCAACTCTCTCTCTAGCTATCGAACGATTTTCAAGCGCTCTCCACACGTAATCAGTAGTAAACGGCATTACGGGAGACAGTAGCTTGAGCGATAGCCTTAAAACTCTGTATAGAGTGAAAATAGCTCCTCTAACCTCGCTATCACTATAGGCAAACTTTCTGTAGACTCTAGGCTTCACCATTTCTACGTAATTTGAAGCAAAGACATCCCATATGAGGTGATACAGCTTGAGTGTTGGTTCGTAGACATCTAGCTTTTGATAGCTCTCTAAGATTTCTCTAGCTACTTTAGCTACATATGCTAGCATAGCTCTATCTATAGGTCTAAGGTCTACTTGCTGAGTTTGTTCTTCAAAGGAGGTTACAAATCTAGCTATATTCATTATCTTAGTGGAGAACAGGAGGCCGGACTTAACTGTAGCTTCAGACCACCTGTAGTCACTACCCAATTTACTCGCAACAGCCGACCAGAATCTAAAGGCGTCAGCACCGTATCTCTCTATAAACGGCTCCGGATATATCACATTCCCCAGAGACTTATGCATAGCTCTTCCTTTCTCGTCTAAACCCATCCCAGTTATTCTAACCCACTTAAACGGAGGTCTATCGGTAAGCATCCAAACTCTGAGAGTTGTGTAGTAGAGCCACGTTCTAATTATGTCGTATCCCTGCGGTCTTAAAGCTCTAGATAGAGCTTTAACAGCTGCTTTAGAGTTGTTGAGCCAGTTAGTCACGTAGAGAACTGAGGCAGACGAATCAAACCACGTATCGAATACCCTACTCTCACCTACTATAAGTTCTCTAGATGCGTTACACTTAGGACATCTGTCTACCGGAGGCGGGTCCTTCCAAGGTCTTACATACGCTCCAGGCTCCGGCAGTATTGTATGGCCACACTTAGAGCAAGTCCATATTGGAACCTCAGTTCCGTAGTAGCGTGTTCTCGAGATGGGCCAGTCCATAGCCAGAGATTTAACCCACTGAATTAGTCTCTCCTTATGTTCCTCCGGGTGGAAGTTCATTAAGTCAGCTACTTCTAGCACTCTATCTTTAAAGCTCAGCTGATTTAGAAAGAACTCCTCTACGTGAACTATCTCCACCGGTGTCTTACATCTCCAGCAGACCGGTATCTCGTGGATGATCTCCTCTCTTTTAGCTAGCAGACCCTTCTCCTCGAGTGCTTCAACTATCTTCCTCCTAGCTTCAGCTACTTTCAGACCTGCTAAAGGTCCTGCGAGAGCATTCATGGTGCCGTCTTTCTCTATGACCACTCTGGGCTCGATGCCTGTCTCTCTAAAGAATGTTAGGTCTCTAATATCTCCATAGGAACACATCATAGCTAAACCCGTGCCGTACTCTACTTTAGCCATTTCGTGAGGCATCACAGGCACTGAGTGTCCGTAGATCGGTACTACCGCGTGCTTTCCTTCGAGGTGTGTGTAGCGACTATCTTTCGGATTATATATGACAGCACCACACGCAGCTAGAAGCTCCGGTCTCGTTGTAGCTATAACTACACTTTCACCAGTCTCAAAAACACCGAATTTTACGTAGTACATCTCCCCCTTCTCTTCTACGAAATCTATTTCTGCTTCTGCGAGAGAAGTTCTACACCTAGGGCACCACTGCACTGGTTTAGTGTCTCTATATATCAGACCCCGCTTCCAGAGCTCGATGAATGTCGCTTGAGTCATAGCTCTATATCTAGGAGAGTCTGTACCATCTCGCCAGTAGTCAAATAAGCAGCCCAATCTCCTCCATATCGACACTAAGGCTGCTTCATTCCTATCCAGTAGATCTGAAACCATCTTCAGAAATCTCTCTCTACCTTCAGTAGTTTTAACTAGTTCATGAGCTACTACACCGTAAGTTCTCTCAGCAGCTACCTCCGCCGGCAAGCCGTTTCTATCGGCGTAGAAAGGCACTAGAACCTTGTAGCCTGCGAGTCTCAGTGCTCTAGCAACCATATCTATTTGAGCGTAGTGAGCAGCTTGCGCCACTCCCCACGGTCCGGAGGGGTAGGGTGGTGGAGTGTCTATAACTACATAATTCTCTTCAGAGGCAAGATCTACCTCCTCTCTATACAGTCCCTCTCTCTCCCAAAGCTCTAAGAGCCTTAATTCCTCCTCAGGCTTCCATCTGATGAGCTCGACCCTGCTCATAGTCCCTCCCTAACTCACTAGGCGAGAACATATAAACAACTATTCCCAAACTAAATTAAGCTGTGATGTAAACCTGGATAGAACAGTAGGCTATGTTTATACTCACCTACCTAAGGAAGTATGTGTTAAACTTAGACTAACGCGGAAGCAGTGTGTTCAAGTAGACTTCTACTACTCTGTGAAGATCCTAGTAACATATTCAACATCTATTGAAGCAACTCCTTTCAGCTTGCTCAGAGTATTCTCTAGTTCGTATGTCCCACCTTCATATTCTTCAGGCATCGCTATGTAGACCCTCAGACCGTAGAGTCCGAAGGCTATGTAGAACTTCTCGGCTTTCAAGAACTCGTACTGAGGTGCTAGAGACTGCTTTATCTCGGCGGTAAGCTCTTCTAGATTTACCTCGTCGCTCTGAGGATTCACTCTAATAGCTACGACAACCCTTCCCACTTCGACCACCTAGGGTCCTTCAAATCCACATGATGGACATCTATAGTGTAGAGCCAGCTTTCTACATTTCTCACAGCGCCATATCGCGATTTTACCGCAGTTAGGGCAGTTAAATCTGGTAGCTCTAGTGTAGGGCTCAACTATCCTGCCGCAGCTACTACACATTGGAGGTTGACACGAGTCTACTACTGCTGGAGCTCTCTCGGGAGTCACTCCTATCTCTGATCCCCTAGCTGAGGTAGCTATGAGTATATAAGCACTAGCCGGGAACTCTATAGAATGCTGTCGGATTAAGCATGAGTATCTTCTCACCGCATTCCTCAGTAATGAATCCTTCGTCAACAGCTCTAAGAACTTCGTGCTTAAGGTCCCACGGATATGCGACAGCTCCAGGTCTCCTCGGGTCATCTAGGTAGTCACTCTCTATCACCACATTCAAACACTCAGAACCTATAGTCTTAACGACCTCGAATTTACCAACTATGCTTACGTAGAAGCCCTCTCTAGTGTAAATAGATGTCTGAGACGGTGGGACGTGATGCACGAGGATTTTCTCACGCGATATGCCTACTTTATCTACAAAGAGCTTCAAACTCCTGAGAGTTATAAGTCCAGCATTCTCGCTATGTATATGTACAGGGACATCTAAGTCTCTAGCTGTCTCTAGACTCCTAACTAGGAGGAGTTCGTTAATAGCCCAAGACTCTGGTGGAGATGGATAGTGAGGTCTACCGAACTCCCCTAGACCGTCTAGAAGTCCCTCAGAGATCAAGTTCTCGAGCTTCTTCATGTATCCCCTCTCTATCTCGCTGTATACACTATCTACACATCTAGTGCTTCTAGCAAGTCTATCAGCTACTGCTGGGTGTAGACCTCCAAAGCAGAGTACTCCACCATGCTCTCTCTTAACCTTATCGCAGAGAGCTACATGGGCTTCGAGAGACTTCACAACCCCCTCTAAATCATTTTCAAATCCGTAGCCGCCTGGAGTAAGCTGAACAAGCACTATGAATCTCCCGCCGCCTAGCTTAAATCTCCTAACTACTTCATCGTAGCCGAGACCTAGTGGTGATGCGTGTGCGTGAGAATCAATAAACCACTCGATCATGGAAACACCTAATCCCTAGCTATGAAGTAGAGACCTCATAAACTCAGTGAACACTGGTGACGGGCGGAGGGGTCTGCTCTTAAATTCTGGATGTGCTTGAGTTCCAAAGTAGAATCTGTGGTTAGTGAGCTCCATGATCTCTGGGTAGCCCTCAGGGCTCACACCACTAACTATATAGCCTGAAGACTCGAATCTATCTAAGTACTGTGGGTTGATGTGGTATCTGTGTCTGTGGCGTTCGTAGATGAAGTCGGTTCGGTAGATTCTATGTGCTAGTGTTCCTTCAGATATCTTGATTAAGAGAGCTCCCAGCCTCATAGACCCGCCTTTAACTATTGTAAATCTCTGTATTTCTAGCAAGTCAACTACTGGGTGCGGTGTGTTAGGGTCTACTTCAGTAGTGTTGGCTCTCTCGAGACCGAGCACGTTTCTAGCGAATTCAACAACCATGAGCTGGAGACCGAAGCATATACCTAACACCGGTTTCCCGCTCTCTCTAAACGCTTTAATTACCGATATCTTGCCTTCAACACCTCTAGACCCAAAGCCTGGGAGTACAACTGCTCCACCAACATTCTCTAAAACATCTCTCACATCTATCTTGCCTCTCTCGACATCTGTAGACTCTATCCATTCGAGCCTCGGTTTAACTCCTAGATGGGTGCCGGCATGCTTTAATGCTTCAATTATGGAGAGATAGCTGTCGCGGAGAGCTGTATACTTACCGACCATCGCGATACTCACAGCTTTAGACGCATTTCTATATCTCTCTGTAAACTCGATCCACTTGCCCAGATCTGGAGTTCTATGCTCGAGAGCTAGCTTGTGTGCGAGAATCCTACCTAGCCCCTGTTCCATGAGTATGCGAGGAACATCATATACTGGGTCGACATCGTAGCTGTTTACAACTTCATCTACTCTAACGTTGCCGAAGAGAGCTAGTTTCCCTACGACACTTGGGGTGATAGGGCTCTCCGACCTAGCTACAATTACGTCCGGCTGGATGCCTATTCTTCTTAGTTCCTGAAAGCTGTGCTGAGCTGGTTTAGTCTTAAACTCACTGGTTGTCGATAGCTTAGGCACTAGGACTACGTGAACAAATATAGCGTTAGTAGGTCCCTCTTCTAGTCTCATCTGTCTAATTGCTTCTAGAAACGGAAGACTCTCAATATCTCCAACAGTACCCCCTATTTCTGCGAGAACTATGTCAGCTGAAGTCTTTCTAGCTACATCTCTTATCTTCTGCTTGATCTCGTCAGTTACGTGTGGAATTATCTGCACGGTCTGACCTAGATATTCACCTTTTCTCTCCTTAGTTATCACCTCCATGTATATCTTACCTGTAGTTATGTTGTGGTCTTTACTCAAACTGGTATCGAGGAATCTCTCGTAGTGGCCGATGTCGAGGTCTGTCTCACCTCCGTCATCTGTAACGAAGACTTCACCGTGCATGTATGGATTCATAGTTCCAGCATCTACATTTACGTAGGGATCTATCTTGATAGCAGTTACTGAGTAACCCATACTCTTCAGTATGAGTCCTATAGAGGCTGTAGTAATTCCTTTTCCGAGACCGGATAGAACACCTCCAGTTACAAATACATACTTAGTCATTAGCCCGTACTACTATCTACAGTGTTCACACTTAAAAATACCGCCGTAATTGGTGGTCGGTAGTCGAGGTGGTAAGTACGAGCTTTAAGAGCGCTCTAGATGTGTTAGACGGACGTATCAAGCAGTTTGATGAATTAAGAAGTAGGTCGATGAAAGGACTTCCGAAATCTAGAGCAGCTGCATTTGATTCTCTCTACGAGCTATTGAGTAAGATTGCTGTAGTTGCGAAAAATCTATCTACTCTTGAAGCTTCCACAGGTCTTGAGCTAGGCTATAGGAGGGTGTGTGGAAACAGTATCTTCATTAAGACTCAAGACAGCTCTATGTTCATTAAGTTTAAACCCCTTAGAGTAGTCTCTTATTCAGCAAGCAGTAATACTGTTAGGATATCTTACGAAAACACCTCCGTAGAGGTGGCTGGAGGCTCAATTACCATATCCCTAGGGAAGCTCACTCAAACACTCTACTATACAGACCCAGCAGATATAGCAAATAACGCAGCGGTCTACAGCTCTATTTTAAGTAGAGTTATGTCTCTACCGGATGAACTCACGCGAACAATCTCTTTCTGCGCGAAAGCTATTGGTGTGAGACTGTGAGATTTAAAAGCTGTAAGATGTTAGAGATTGAGGCGTCTGTATGAGTGGTACAGCAATCACACCCGTAGAGATAAAGCTGTTCGGTAAGTGGGACTACATAAATATTCAGACAAGAGACCCGAGTCTAAAGAAGTATATATGCTTGAGGCCCTACTATCTTCCACACACCAGTGGGAGACATGAACACAGAAGATTCGCTAAATCAGAAATCCCGATAGTGGAGAGACTTATAGATAAGCTCATGCGGCCCGGTAGAAATACTGGAAAGAAGCATCTCGCCTACAATATAGTTAAAGTAGCTTTCGACATAGTGTACGAAAAAACCGGTCAAAACCCGCTGCAGGTCTTAGTAAGAGCTATAGAGAATAGCGCACCTAGAGAGGAGACTACGAGAATTATGTATGGAGGTATAATATACCATGTCGCTGTAGATGTATCTCCTCTGAGGAGGATAGATCTATCACTAAGATTTATAACGGAGGGTGCTAGACTAGCTTCCTTCAAGTCAACCAAGCACATAGCTGAATGTCTTGCGGATGAAATAATTCTAGCAGCTAGCGGTGACTCTAGAAGCTACGCAATCTCTAGGAGGGAGGAAATAGAGAGAATAGCTTTAAGCTCTAGATAGCTATATATCCACAATAGTGTTCGCTATTTAATGGAGTTGTCTGAGACACGTAAACCTCTCCACAGTCGAGATTTCCCACGGACTTCTAGACCTTCTGGTAATCTGTATGAGATGGCGTTGTTTCCTTAGCACTCTAGCTATAGAATAACTGGAGTACTTAGATTAGGTAGGCACTACTCCGACAGCGGGTTATCTGACAGAGTCTTAAGTACTTTTAAGTCATTTCAGTGTATTTTTAGTTATCATCATACATATTTGGGAACTGTGATATGTTAGTAGAGGTTAGATGGCATGGAAGAGGGGGGCAGGGAGCAGTAACAGCTGCCGAATTAGTAGCTTACGCCTCTATAATTAAAGGCTACTACGCGCTAGCCTTCCCAGAGTTTGGAGCCGAGAGAAGAGGTGCTCCAGTAACTGCGTATAATAGAATAGCAGATAGAGTCATATACGATAGGTCACCGGTTCTAAATCCAGACGCTGTAGTTATCTTAGACTCCAGCATGGTTGGACGCGAGGTACTTCACGGACTGAAGAAGGGGGGATTTGTTGTAGCTAACACAACTAAAAAACCGAGTGAACTATCTGATCTCCTAGGTCAGGACTACAGATACGCTACTATCAATGCTACTAAGATCGCCTTAGATGTCTTCAGACTACCGATAGTGAATACAGCAATGACAGCAGCTCTCGCAGCTGCTTCTAGAGTCGTCGACCTCGAACACTTAGTTGAAGCAGTTAAATCTAGATTTAGCGCTAGACTAGCATCACTCAACGAGCTAGTATTAAGGAAAGCATTCGAATTAACCGAGGTGAAGTAAGTGTCTACACTACCGGGCTGGAGGAAAATACCGCGAGGAGCAGTCATACTGGAGCCAGGCTCTTCAGTTAGGTATAAAACCGCTAGCTGGAGAGTTTTAAAGCCGATTATAGATCAGGATAAGTGTATTAGATGTAGAATATGCTGGACGTACTGTCCGGAGCCGGCTATACTGGAATTAGACCAGCAGTATACTTCTAAATCCGGTAGAGTTTATAGAGTTACGTACACCGTTGACTACGACTACTGTAAGGGCTGTGGTATATGTGCTGAAGAATGTCCGGTTAGAGCAATATCTATGGTGGAGGAGGTGAGGTAGTGTGAGTAAAGTAATACCTCTCTCAGGAAATTACGCAGTTGCTTACGCTGTTAAAGCTGCGGATGTAGATGTTGTTGCTGCCTACCCTATAACACCTCAAACAGCTGTAGTAGAGAAAGTCGCAGAATTCGTTGCTAATGGAGAGCTAGATGCCGAGTTTCTACATGTAGAGTCCGAACACTCAGCTCTCTCAGCTGTACTCGGAGCTTCTGCTGCTGGTGCTAGAGTATTTACCGCTACATCCGCTCAGGGACTCCTACTGATGTACGAGATAATGCATATAGCATCCACTGCTAGACTGCCGATAGTTATGGGTATAGCTACCAGAGCTATTTCAGCCCCAATAAACATATGGTGTGACCACAGCGACTTCATGGCGGCTTCAGACACTGGGTGGATTATGCTTATGGCTTTAAACGCTCAAGAAGCTCACGACTTAATTATTGCCGCATATAGAATAGCTGAAGACCCTAGAGTACACATACCAGTAGCTGTTGGATACGATGGATTTATAGTGTCCCACACGGTAGAACCGGTAGATGTAGTTGAGAGAGAGAAAGCAATAAAGTATGCTCCAAAGAGAGTTACTTGGTACACACTAAATCCAGAGAAACCTATGACTATGGGTTCTCTAGCGTCTCCAGATTGGTACTTTGAGTTTAGAGTCCAGCTGCAGAACGCTATTGAGAGCTCTAGAGAGGTTATATCTGAAGCTTTCACTGATTTTAAGCACTACTTCGGAAGAGAGTATAGAGAGATAGACAGCTTCTACACAGATGACGCAGATGTAGTCTTAGTGTCAATGGGTAGTGCTACTGGTACTGTTCTAGCATTTGTCGAGGAAGCTAGAAGAGCAGGTATGAAAGTAGGGTTACTGAATGTTAGATTGTTTAGACCATTCCCCGAGGTAGAGATAGCTAAACACCTAGAGAACGCTAAAGTTGTAGCTGTTCTCGATAGAGCTATGAATGCGGGGTCCTCCTTCGTCGGACCTCTCTACTCCGATATAGTTGTAACTATGTTTAAGAGAGGTCTAGATATTCCAGTTATCAACCATATAACTGGCTTAGGTGGTAGAGCTGTGTTAAAGAGCTACGTAGAGTCTATAGTCAAACATGCGTACAGCCTAGTTGGTAAGAAGATGAGAGATATAGAGAGACACTACAGCTTTATTGGGGTGAGAGAATGAGTGGATTCACAATTGCTTCTATACCGAGAGAAGAACTCCTAGCCCCCGGACACAGAATGTGTCAGGGATGTGGCGCAGCAATCGTTATGAGGCACCTACTTAAGGCTCTCGGTAAAGACGTCATCATAGCTCACGCAACAGGCTGTGTTGAAGTTACAACATCTCTCTACCCTGAGACAGCGTGGAGAGTTCCGTGGATTCACGTAGCATTTGAAAATGCGGCTGCTGTTGCGTCTGGTATTGAAGCTGCTGTCAAAGCTCTAAAGAAGAAGGGGGAGATCAGCCCGGAGAAGAAGATTAAGGTAGTAGCTATAGGTGGAGACGGAGGTACTGTAGATATCGGTCTTCAGGCGCTCTCCGGAATGCTTGAGAGAGGCCACAATATTCTATACATACTATACGATAATGAAGCCTACATGAATACTGGTATTCAGAGAAGTGGTGCCACCCCACTCTATGCTTGGACAACAACCACACCAGCCGGTAAGGTTTGGAGAGGAGAGTGGAGGAGAAAGAAGGATATTGTCGGAATAGTGAAGGCTCACGGAGTGCCTTACACAGCGACAGTCAATTTTGCGTATATCTCCGACTTCTACACTAAGCTAAAGAAGGCGTCTGAAATCGATGGACCGACCTTCATACATGCTTACGCTCCCTGTGTTCCGGGCTGGAGGTACGAACCTCACTTAACGGTCAAGATCGCTAAGCTAGCTGTCCAGACAGGTATATGGGTAAACTATGAAATCGACGGAGACTCATTCAGAGTTACAACACCGGTATCTAAGCGTCTTCCAGTCGAAGAATACTTAAGGGCTCAGGGAAGATTTGCTCATTTAACTGGAGAGGAAGTAGAGATGATTCAGAAGATGGTAGATGAAGACGTAGACTATATAAATAAGCTGGCTGGTTCTGTGGTTATAGGTCCTGTCGAGAGAAAGTAGTAGAGGATTCATACATTAAGATTATTCAATATTTTTAACATTTTCGCAAATCGCTTGTACATAGATTCACTACGAGGTCTAATAGCACTCTCTCCAGTTAATTGAATCTCTATCACCTCTGAGCGAGTATCATCTGCTATATCTACTACAGAACCATCTCTCTTTACAATTACTGTAGGAGTAGAGCGGTCTTTAACATATCCACCCAGTAATATGACATTTACCCTATTCTCAAAGGCTCTTAAGCGAGCAGCCGCTACCGCTAGCTCTGAGTCTAAGTCAGCTATAGGAGGAAATATACCGACTAGAAGAGTAGAACCAGATTCAGCACAATATCTGGCTGCCTCCGGGTAGAATACGTCGTCGAGAAGAAGGAAGCACATACTGATGCCGCCGACAATTACGTTCGGTAGCCTCGGTATGTGTCCTTTAAATCCCTCACCGTACTTAATGAACTTCCTCGAGATCTCCGCACCCGACATAACTTCAACTACTGAGAGAAAGGTGTTTCCCCCGTAACGCATCGCCACTGGACCGACATACGCTCTCTCCGAGTTAACTACTGCTGAGACTTTTGTAGTAAGAGTTTTAATCGCTCTCCTATATGACCCGTAGTTTTTCCTACCAGATGTGAAGTCTCTCAGAGGCTTCAGAGGTAGCGGCAGTATTGAAGCACTAGCCGGACTAGACTCGATAGCGAGTTTATAGACCTCTCTCACGAACTCCTTAGTTCCAACTCCAAGGTTAAGTCTGTAGACCGCTATTACTACCGAATCACTGACGTTCAAACCTAACTAACCCCATATCTACTAGATCACTGTAAAGTAATGATATAACTCTCTCGTAGTTATCTAGACCCTGCTCAACTAAATCCATCTTCTTCTCTAGAGCTCTAGTTCTCTCTTCACTAACTAGATTTTCGAATCTACTGACAAGATATTTAAACACTTCTACACCAAGACGCTTCGGGACTATGAAGCCGGTTTTTCCAGCTCTAGTCGCGTACCCTCTCTTCAAGATGGTTTCCACAATCTTTGAGTACGTGCTAGGTCTACCTATACCAGTTTCTCTCATTTTTCTAACTAGAGAAGACTCTGTGTGAGGTAAAACATCACTCCTATAGAACAACCTATATACCGCTCGATAAATACCTGGTGCAACTGTTTTTCTAACTGTGATCTTTCGGTCGTACTTGAGGAAGCCTTCTCTAATTATAGACGTATAGATGTTGATTGAGTTAGGTCCAATATTCACCACACGATCGTCTTTAAGCTTTAAGAGTATTCTATACTTAACTCCGGCAGTTACTATTTCAGCTTCACATAGCTGAGACGCTATAAACCTTCTAAATATCGCGTCGTAGACTATGTAGTGTATCTTCTGTAGCTTAATTACTGGTTCAATTACTCCCTCTTCTACCAATCTCCTCAGTGTTTCTGCGTCTATCGGTCTAGTCGGGCGAATAGCTTCGTGAGCACCACCTTCACTCCAAGTTCTAGGTCTAAGTAGCTCTCTGTATTTCTCTCCCTCAACCTGCTTTAAGTATTCTTCAGCTACTCTAATACCTACATCAGATACTCTAGTACTATCAGTTCGGTGATATGTGATGAAACCAGATTCAAAAAGTTCTTGGAGTATATCCATAGACTTAGCTACAGGAATTCCGTATCTAGAGCTAAGTTCTGAGAGTATAGAGTCAGTAGTAAACGGTGGTTCAGGTTTTAGAGTAACTACATCTTCTTCAACATTTTCAACAACTACATCAATGGACTCGATATCACCGTCATTTATCTTTCTAAGCTCTTCCGGTAGGTCTACAGTGAATTCTATCCCAGCTTCCTCTATAGATATAGCTAAAGCCTTCTTCCTAGTCTCTCTATACTTTCTGTTATTCTCGATTATCCAACCTAAAACTGGTGTCTGAACTCTACCTGCCGATAGATTTCTATACGCTTTAGGGTGTTCATCACATAGTCCCTGATATCTCTCTCTAGCAGTCTTTCTCTCCACAGTCTTCTTTCTAAATATATCCGGAAGCTGGGGAACCACCTCTCGGCAGAACACAGGCCAGAAATCCTCCTGAAGTAACTTAGAGAGTGAGAAACCTATCCACCTATCTTCTATACGCCTAACCAGCTGAGCTTTAACTAAGTTTATATTGACATCTCTAGGGTTCCTTATAGAGTTGACCAGAGCTCTTCTAGTAACTTCATGAAACTCTATCCTTCTAACATTACTATTTAAGGGAGTAACAACACTGATTAAGTCGTAAGCTATTTTCTCACCTTCCGTATCGGGATCTGTACCGACTAATATCTCATCAACCTCCATCGCGACATCTCTTATAGCTGAAATAACGTCTATAGAGTCAACAACTCGCGTAGAACTACAGAACGGACATACATTAATGCCTTCGTCCGTAAACTGCCTACCGCAAGACTGACACCTCTTGATCGTAGAGTACAGAGGTAGGTATCTGCCGTTTTTAATCATTACTCCGTGTAGTTCAATCCACCTATCGATGTTTCTAGCTAGGTCTCCGACATTAGTAATGAGCTCGTAGATGTGGCCTCCCGACGACGTTATGAGTATAGTCTGATTACCTATGCTTACTTCGTAAACTCGAAGTCTCCCGTATTCTTTAGCACTAGGTCTTCCGAAGAACTTTGCTATGGTTCTCGCTTTATTGGGGGATTCAACAATTAATAGAGATGTCTTAAACTCGAGTCTCTTCAGCTTCGAGAGTTCTTCGACTGGTATAGACCCTTCGCGTATCATCCGTATTAGCTCTCTATCTCCATCTACTTCTCTCAGTATCTCCGGAAGTTTTTCATAGATGTCTCGGTAGTTAGAGAACTTGAAGTCGTCTATAATGAATGAGAGTCTTCTCTCGAGACCTCTGAGGAGTCTATAGTCGTCAACGATAACGATAGATATACCTCTACTCACACCTCCTAAGTAGAGTCTCGACGTTCTACCACTTGCCTGTATGTATGTCGGAGAATCTGGTATGAGCACGTAGAGTTCTCCTTCTTCTACAACAGCCACCTCAGGGTTTCTCTTCAGTGAATTCACTATCTCGGGGTCCCTCATAAGTTCTCTAACTAAGTTGAGAGCTTCAACAAATACTTTCTCCACATATGTCTCAGGTTCTCTCTCACCTCTTAAAATCTCTCCAAATCTATCGATAACTAGAGAACCAGCCCTCCTTACCGCTCTAACTAACTTAGTGAGGTAGATTTCGAGTCTATCTCTAGTGTCTTCAGACCTTACTGAGCTAACTAGTAGTGGAAGCAGTCTTAAGACATCTCTAACATCTAGCTTCTCGACTTCGAGTTTAACTTTATGTCGGGGAACTCCAACGAAGATAGCATACCTAATGCGTTCCGGGATATCTATACCTCTAACTAAGACTCCGTAGTAAGTTGCTACACCAACTAAGACATCGATCTCATCACCTGTAGCGAATCGGTCTAGAGCTCCAGTCTTCTTACTGTGTAGAGCTTCAGCTCTTACTCCTACATCCTTTAGATAGCTCACTAAGTAGTTAGCGTACTCTATGCCTTTATCTGCTGGTATGTAGATAAGTCCCCCACTACCCAGTTTCTCTACGAGTTCAACAATTTCTTCCTCGAGTTTTTTAGATGGAATTACGTAAGCATCAATAACGTTTCTTATCAACTCTGGGCGAGCACCTACGTCAAAACCTAGAAGTTCTCTAAATAATCTCGACCTAATACCTCTAGGAGTTCCTGTAGCTGACGCAACGACTAGGATCGAGTTTATGTGTTTCGACTTCTCCTCTAGTTCTTTCTCCAACTTTCTCAGCTTCTCTAGAAGGTCCTCCTTAAGGCCTCTATACGCTATCTCTCTCCTCAGCTTAATGAGCTCAATGCCTTTAGCTATATCTTCATCTGAAAACCCCATTAAAGTTAGAATCATCTCTATAGCTCTAGAACCCCGCATAACTGCGTCGACGTCGTCTACGAATACATAGCTAAACCTGAGGTTCTTGAGTTTATCGAAGTTCTTCATTAAGTATCTCGACGTAGTAATCAGTATATCGAAATCTCCACGTTCAACAACTTCCTCTCTTCTAGCTTTCTCACTCTTACTGAGTTTTGAGTGTATAGGAACAACTATAGCAGTAAAACCTATCTTACTGAGGAATCTATCCAGGATTTTCTCAGCTTGCTTAACTAATACTGTAGTCGGCACTAAGATGTAGCTCTTACCTCCCTTCATAGTGAAGTAGACTGCTGCTAGAAGACCTACAGTCGTCTTACCGACACCAGTCGGCGCCAGCATCGCGAAAGAAGACTTCTTACTTAAACGCATAAGCCACAGCTTCTGTATACCCCAAGGTTCACTCCCCAGAGCCTTAGTGAATACCTCAGCTAGCTCGCTATAAGTGCTTCTTATTTTCTCTAATTCCTCATAGTACTTCATAGTGCCGGCGCGCCTTACTGTTTCAAATATTCGGCCTCGCTCTACAACTTCAGTTAGTTCGTTCGGTAAACACTTAGTGCAGGGTAGACCCGATAGAAGTCTTCTATCACTAATAAGACCTCCGCAATTAGGACACGTCCTGAGATAGACAGCTAGTGATGCTTCATTCAACTCCTCTCTAACTATCACCACCCCTCTCTGAACTACTCTACCTCTTCATATCACACTACTAGTAATGTCATTTAAAAAGCTAGGAGTGCTTCAACTCGAATAGCTTACCATACAGCTAGCTAGAGTTCAATGTGGTCGATGAGGTAGGCTGCTATTATCGGGAGTATTATTGTCGCATCACCGTATATAGTTACGTGTTTCCCCTTCGAACTGATCTTTCCCCACGAAATAGCCTCTCTGGTTCTCGCACCACTTAGGGAGCCGTCCCACTCTACTGCTGTAGTAATGTAGACTGCGTAGTCCAACCCTCCTTTAAATTGATTCCACCATATCGTATGGTGCTTACTTATTCCACCTCCAATAACTAGAGCCGCACTCTTCTTGGAGGAGAAAACTAAGTCGGAGAGCTCCTTCATGTCTTTAAATATATCTACCTGAAATCTCTCGAACTGGGAGAAGACAAATAGACTTGTTCCGAAGGCACCATCAGTAATACCCGGTACGTAAACTCTCGCATTAGATTTATGCGCAGACCCTAGAACCGAGTTTACATCGTTACTGACGTCTCTACCGACTTCATATAGAATTTCTCTCACACCCCACACAGACTTCTCTCTCACTAATCTCTTAACTAGCTCTCTAACGTAGGACTCTATAGCCACTCCATAGCTATCTCTAGGAATCAGTACGTTTCCAAGTCTATGCATTCCTCTCTCAGAAAGTCTTAAGTCATCTAAGTCGAAGTCACCTTTATAGTATCGACCACCCAGACTTCTCGCAATATCGTGGTCTACAGCTCCACATGTAGTAATGACTACATTGAAGAGCCCTAAGTCTATGAGTTGAGCCAGCACCCCCCTCAGACCTGACGCCACCAGGTTACCGGTAAATGCGAGAAACCTTGTGTCTGAATCTCTAAGTCCATCTCTAAGAATTTCAGCAGCTCTAGCAAGAGACCCAGCTGTAAATCCGTGAATCCTCCTGTAGGCCTCTACTAGCTCTCTAACACTCATCCCCTTTCTTATCTTCACGTCTTCCACTAGTGAATACTCGTTAGACATAGCTGACTACCCCTAGAAGTAGCTGTAGATAGCTAAGAAGTCTACTCACCGCTACTGCTTGGATGCGGTACCGTAGCTCTCGAAAATCAGTCGGTCTACAGCATCTACATCAACAGTTTTTTGAGTCCCAGTCTTCAAGTACTTAACAGCTACTTTCTGCTCTTTTAGCTCTGACTCACCTACAATAGCTATGAAATCATAGCCTAATCTAACTGCCTGACTCAATAAATCCGATAACTTCTGCTTGTAAGTAAATCTCACATCTACAACAACTCCACTATCCCGCATTTTAGTTGATACTCTATCTACGAATGCTACATCCGGTATTATAGATACTAGCATAACTCTCGGCCTAGGTTTCGATAAGTTTTCGAGGGCTTTCTCAGCTTCAAGTGCCAGTACAGTTCTCTCAACACCTAGAGAGAAGCCTGTAGCTGGAGTTTCAATTCCACTAAGTAGTTGAGATAGTGTGTCGTATCTCCCTCCACCACCTATACTTAGATTAAACTCCGGTACAGTGATCTCGAAAATAATTCCCGTGTAGTAGGCTAGTCCTCTAACTAACCTGAAGTCTACGTAGACTCTGAAACCTAGTTTGAGGAGAGCCTCAAAAAGCTCTATAAGCCTACTGAATCCCGACGCAACTACCTCAGTGAGAGAGCCTAGCTTCCGGTGTACATGCCTTAGGTCTTCTATAGTTAGAGCCTTAGTCTCAAGTAGTTCCTCCAATATGTACTTCTCAGAACCGGCGTAGCTACTCACCGAGTTAAGTGCTTTCTCGATTTCCCCCTTGTCTATTAAGTGGAGGACTTCGTCCTGAGCTTCTTCAGATAGCTTCCACTTACTCAGCAACCCCCTGATGATCGAGATATCGTTCACTCTGAAGCTATAGTTTGAGAGACCTATAGACCTGTAGAAGTCTCTAACTAGCTGAAATAACTCGATGTCTGCGTAAATCCTTGGTTCACCGATGTATTCAACACCGACTTGATAGAACTCTCTGTATCTACCGAATTGTGGTTCGTCATATCTAAAGACCTGTCCATAGTAGTAGAGCTTAACAGGCTTCGGTCTAGCGATTAAGTGTTTTAAATACGCTCTAACGATGCTAGCTGTAAACTCAGGTCTTAAACACATAGTTCTACCGGCTTTATCTTGAAAAACATACATACTCCTACTTATCCCAGGTCCAGACTTAGCTTCGTAGATCTCGAAGTGCTCTATCGTCGGAATAACCGCGAGTCTATAGCCGTACAGCTCAGCTATCTCTGAGAACCTAGATACTACCTGCTGGTAGTACTCTGAGTGAGGTGGGAGTATGTCCCTAGTGCCTCTAGCTGGTTCTAGAGGGATCTTCACCTAGATACACCCTACTTAAGTCTTCAGCTCTAGCTAAACTAGCTGAGTAGTAGGTTACATCTCCGTGAGCATCAACTACAGCAATCACTGGAGTATACTCACGCATTATCGCTGATTTAACCCACTCAATAACTTTCGATGCTTCTATCAATATGTTCTCCTCTAGAACTAGAACTAGGATTCTCTCACTACCTCTAGTGTAGAGCAGCTCTCTAACAGAGTGTCCAGACCTAGCTCTCCTCCCCCTCTCTCTCAGATCTAGCAGTACTGTGAACTTAGACCAAGCATAATCCATCTGCGGATATAGAGAGTAGAGAGACGCTAGATCGAGTACTCTACCTCCAGCATACACATTGCAGAGGTCTTTATAGATGAGGTAGGTTAGCTCCGCCATATCGAGAAAGTATGTACTACTCTCAACACGCCATCCGAGATTTAAATCATTCAACATGCAGTTCTCGTCTTCAACAAGGAACCTCCAGTCTTCAATTCTCAACACCTGAATTGAGGGCTCCATAGATGTGCGTACCTGCACCACCTCTAAGTTCTCTCCACCGCACTATAATATAAGTTAATCTAGCAGACAACTGAATTTTCTAACTTCTGTTCGAGCGTTATATATCACTCGGTATAGCTCGAAGTGTGGAGAGTAAATTTTTATTACTTGAGATAAAGATTGAGTCTGGGTAGTAGTCCATGAATGCGAAGTTCTCGATAAACATAGCGATAGTGATTTTAGTGTTAATTATCGCTCTAGCTCTAGTAGCTCCACCTAATGCTGAATACATGCCTGAAGACAAGAGGTTTCCATACTACACGTTTCCACTACTCCCACCACTTCTAGCAATTACTCTATGTATGCTCACAGGTCAAGTACTTCCATCACTATTTCTAGGAGTTTGGGTCGGCGCGCTCATGGTATCCGCCTACAACCCACTAGCTGGAACAACACTCACTCTGAATTGGTTAGTTGAGAACGCTACAGACTCCTGGAATGCTACGATACTCCTCTTTGACTTTGTTATAGGTGCTCTGGTTGGGCTACTCTACGTCTCTGGTTCTCTGCATAGTCTCGCTGAATCTCTAGCGAAAAAAGTTAGAACTGCACGCGGGGCTAGTCTAGCAACTACTGCTCTAGGAACTATAGTGTTCTTTGACGACTACACTAACACTATAATTGTAGGAAACACTATGAGGCCTCTCACAGATAGACTCAGAGTTAGTAGAGAATTACTGAGCTATATAGTAGATTCAACAGCAGCTCCAGTAGCAGGTATAGCTTTAGTATCTACTTGGATAGGTTACGAAGTCGGGCAGATAAGAGCTGCTCTCGAAACACTTCAGGAAGAAGTAGCTGCTGGAAAACTCGCAGTAGCTCCGGAAGTAGGTCCATACGCTATGTGGCTATCAGCTCTCCCATATCACTTCTACTCGATCTTAGCTCTACTCATGGTCTACTTAGTCATAATATCTAGAAAGCACTTCGGCCCTATGCTGGCTGCTGAAACTAGGTCTATAGCTGAAGGCAAGGTTATCAGAGACGGAGCTGTTCCTCTAATGCCTACTGAGACAATTCTAGGAGAACCAGTAAGGGAGAAGAGAGCGCCTCCAGCATTATTCATAACATCTATAGCAACTCTAGTAGCTATCACCCTCCTAGGCATGTGGTACACAGGTGCTCAAGTAATTATAGAGTCCTACGCAGAGGAGGGATTAGTATATGAAGCACCTTGGTGGACTATACCGTTCTCTGAAGCTCTAATGGATTCAGACGCAGCTACAGCACTATTCTGGGGTAGTTTCGCAGGCTACATAGTAGCTCTAGCTGGAGTTCTCGTGCTGAAGGTCTTGAGTTTTACGAAGGCCATGGAGTACACAGTTAAAGGTATGTACACAATGCTGTACGCTAACGCAATATTACTACACGCCTGGAGCATTAAGACAGCTACAGACACAGTAGGAACAGCTGACTACGTAATAAATAACGCAGTAGCAGTAGGTGTTCCAGCGCACGCAGCCCCACTAATCATATTTCTGGTCTCTATGTTTGTATCCTATACGACTGGGACTAGCTGGGGTACTTTCGGAATCATGATGCCTATAGCAGTACCACTAGCATGGAAACTAGCTATAATTCAATACGGAGATCAAGGACTTGCGTTCGCTCTAGCAGCTGCGTCAGTTGGTGCTGTCTTCGGTGGGGGGATCTACGGAGACCATGTTTCACCGATAAGTGATACAACCATCATGTCTTCTATGTTCAGTAGCTGCGACCATATAGACCACGTAAAAACACAGCTACCCTACGGTACTATAGCTGCTGTAGTCAGCATTGTCCTTTACATACTGATCTTGATCGGAGTGCTCAACCCACTAATACTTCTCCCGCTTGGAGTCGTCATACTGTTGCTGCTATATTTATCGATAACTAGGAAGACAAAACCCATTCCAAACTACAAGGCTTCCTGAGTGGCTTTTTTCTTAGTTACACCACTACCTCTAGTTCAGCAGCAGATCATACACTAGTGAGTTGCTTTAAGGGATTTTCAGTTGTCTTACGTAGTCAACTATCTTCACGACTTCAAATCTAGGTCCACACTCACGGTTACTCGCAGTGCAGAAGAAAGCTACTGTAGCTCCTACTTCACCTCTAAGTACTTTAAGCTCGATAGATCTTTTCTCAGCTTTCTTTACTATACTCGGTCTAAAACACTCTATTAAATAGGGAGCTGCGAGTTCGGGAATTCCTCCGGGAATCATTTCCGTGTGTAAGACTAGCTCACTGAGTCCCAGCGGTGTCTGAGAACCCAGAATTTCTCTGAGTAAGCTAACTCCAGCTAGTCTAAGTAGAAACACCTTCTTCAGCTCTAAGCCGTCCTGTTTCGCGAATAGTAGTGCTGATGGATTCCCCTTCTTCTCAAGAACCAAGAGAACTCCGTAGGCTCCGAGTGAAGACGCTCTACCAGCTAGCTCGCCGTAGGTTGCCTTACCTCTATTGAGTTTAAGTGAGTGTGGTACAGCTAGACTTAGGTCTTTAACGAAACTACGCGTTCTTCTCGAAGGCTCTCTAGATGTCGTTATCAACAGCTTCTTCAAGAACTAGACCTTCCCCGAGGCTCTGCGGTCTTAACCTCGGATACGACTATGACTTTACCTACCTCAGTATAGGGTTGGTAAGCACCTCCAGCAAATACTCTACCACACTTAGGGCACTTCCACAAGCCTACAGACAGCTTCTTAAACATAGTTTTCGTACCGCAGAGAGGGCACACATATTCTGAGTACCTGCGCTCTGCGACTTCTTTCCACTTCTTTCTTAGGGAGGAGCCGTATCTAGCACCAAACCTGCCGGCTACACCGATCACACTAGTTTTACCCACACTCAACACCTCGACAATTAAGGAGATGTTACTTAAAAGCTTGAGTTAAAGACAATACGACTTGAGTCATAGGGCGAGCTGGGGTTGAAGACTTATATTGGGTGTATCCACGTATGAATAGGGTGTCCAAACGGTGATGGATAAGGGAAACATATCTAGAAGTGCTCTACCGATGGTACTGCTAGCACTAATAGTGCTAGCTGCTGGAGTAGGTATAGGTAGATTAGTAGCTCCAGTCTACGTAAGCGAGACAACAACTATTACGTTAACAGCAGTTGTAACTAGACCTGTAACTGAAGTTGTAACTAGAGTTACAGCCACACCTGTTACTGTAATTCATGAGAGAATTTCGGTTGTAGACTCACTCGGTAGGGCTCTCGCATTCGATAAACCACCGAGTAGAGTAATATCTCTAGCACCGTCGATAACTGAGATACTGTTCGCTCTAGGACTCAGCAATAGAGTGATTGGTGTCACTAGTTTCTGCAACTACCCACCAGAGGTGTCTAAGCTAGTTAGCGAAGGAAAGATATCGGTAATAGGGGGGTTCTGGAATCCAGACCTAGAAAAGATACTAGCAGCTAAGCCGGATCTCGTGATAGGATCAACAGGCACCGGTCCACATCTGAGACTTAAGGACCAGCTGGAGCAAGCTGGTGTAAATGTTCTCTACATACGCGGGAGTAGTGCTATTGATAAACACGAAGTATACTCTGATATTACAACTGTAGCTAAGATATTCCAGATCGAAAAAGCTGCGGAAGAACTGATAGCTAGAGTGGAGAGAGAGATAAGTGCTGTAGAAGCTCAAATACCGAAAACTGGGAAACCCAAGGTGTTAGTTCTCCTAGGCCCACCTAGCTGGGGTCTCTATAGTGCTGGAGGAAATACCTTCATAGAGTGGGTTCTGAAAACTGCTGGTGGAGTAAATATCGCCAGTAAATTCTCTGGGTGGCCTCAGCTAGACTACGAGTTCATAATCTCGCAGAACCCAGATGTGATTATAGTTAGTGCTCACGGAATAGACCACAAGGCTTTGCTCAAAGAAATAGCAGAAAGTCCTCTAGCAGCAACTAACGCGTTTAAGAACGGTAAAATATATCTACTAGATCAAGAAGCTAACGACATTCTTATGAGACCCGGCCCTAGATTGAGTCAGGCAGTCAGAGTTGTGGCATCTATCTTATACCCAGATATCTTCGGAGCAGTCGATATCCCGGCAGTCATTAAGTCTAGCAGCGAGCTATCTGTGAGTATCGTGCAGACGGCTGTGCGGCGGCTCGAAGCCACATACTCTACTTAGAAAGGTTGCGGCTATGGCTCACCAGATAGCTAGAGCGACTAGACTCAGGTTTTTTACTCTATCTATCTTACTCACATTTATGCTTCTCACACTTATAGCAGTCTCCGTATCCATTGGAGCGTCAATGATACCTATAGACAAAGTCTTTCTGTGCTTACTGAGGGTTGAATGCGATGAATCGGCTAGGCTAATCGTAGAGTTAAGAGTTGCGAGAACATTAGCAGCTCTACTCACCGGCGGCATGCTGGCAGTATCAGGTGTTTTAGTTCAAGGTATATCTCGAAATCCTCTGGCAGATCCCTTCATTCTGGGGGTTTCCTCAACAGCTTTAGCTGCCCTCTCAGCGTTCTTACTGCTAGACCCTACACTAATAGCCTACCGCCAGCTATCTATTTTAATCGCTTTTGCTGGTGCTCTTCTAGGCTACTTTCTAACTACATCTATTAGTCTACTAGCCGGTGGAACTGGTTTCTCACTCATACTCTCTGGGATAGCTGTTTCAGCACTCTTCTCAGGTGTTTCCCACGTTCTCCTCTTTCTAGTGCAGGACAAGCTGAGACATCCATACGTATTCCTCCTCATGGGTTCAACCAGCCGCGTTCTACCTCAGGACCTAGTCTACCTAGCGATCTCACTCGTACTCTCAGTAGCTATAGTGTTTGCTTTCAATATTCCTAAAGCTCTAAATGCTTACCTATTTGGAGAGTCCTATCTAGCTCAACTAGGATATAGAGTTAGAATAGTAGCTACAGTCTCAGCATTTGTAGCTAGTCTTCTAGCGGGGTCTTCTGTTGCTGTAGTCGGGATCGTGGGGTTTATAGGGCTTGCCGCACCACACATCACCAGAATTATATTGAGGACGTCAGACCATAGAGCTACTATAGTGCTCTCCCTACTGACCGGGTCCTCACTCGCTATTTTATCGGACATAGTTGCGAGACTGGTTTCCATAGCCTCCGCTAGAGGTGAGATCCCACTAGGTGTTGTAACTAGTGTTATCGGTGCTCCATTTCTTGCTTACCTAGTTATCAAAGGTGGTAAGAAGTGAAGGTGAGACTAGAGAAAGTAGTCTTCAACTACGACGCCGTTAGAGTTCTCGATAACGTATCAGTGGAGTTCGAAGGCGGTAGAGTCTCCTGTCTTATAGGGCCAAACGGGTCCGGCAAGACAACTACTCTAAAGCTTATAGCGTCACTCATTGAGCCGGTTGAAGGTGTAGTGTACATAGATGGAAAAGACCTCAGAACCTATAGTGCTAGCGAGATAGCTAAGTTATTTTCCTACTCAGATCCCCATCTACCTAAAACTCTACCTATGAGAGTTATAGACTTTATACTCACCTCTAGATACCCATTCCACAGAGTTTTTCAGTACTTTGAGAGTAGAGAAGATATTGAAGTTATAGAGACAGTTGCTAGAGAGCTCGGCGTAGAGCACCTACTCGATAGAAAGCTAGAGCAGCTGAGTAGTGGTGAACTTCAGAGAGTAGTGCTGGCTGCATCACTAGCTAGAAAACCGAGAATTCTCCTTCTAGACGAACCATCAGCGTTTCTAGACGTACGCTATCGATTTGAGATCATGGACATCGTCAAGAAGTACACAGAGAAATACAGTGTAGTTACAGTAGTAGCTATGCACGACCTCTACCTAGCTTCACTATACTGTGATAAAGTCATTCTGCTCTCCAAAGGTAAGATCGTTGCGTTGGGGAACCCTCAGGAGATTTTCTCATCTAGCTCTATCGAGGAAGTTTACGGAGTTAGAGTAGAGACTCTACGAGTAGATGGTTCACTAGTAGCAGCTATTCCACTGCCGCCTCACGAGAAGGTGTCCCCAGATAGTCTAAGTCAGCAAAATCTTAAGGACTCCTAGTTCCACCATGTATTTTCCCAATCAACTTAAATTAATGCGGTAGCCTATGTTGTGGGTTGAGCATGAGTGTGTACGTCAAGCTGAAGAAGAGCAGCTTTGAAAACAAAGTGCTGGTTGTAGGACTCCCAGGTATGGGTAGAGTTGGATATATAACTGCTAACTATCTCGTAAATAAGTTAGGTGGGTCTCTAGTCGGAGAAGTTTATTCTGTACATTTCCCATCACAGCTAGAAGTCGATGAGAGTGGATTCGGTAGCTTGTTTACCGGCAAGATATTCGATACAGGGAGAGCACTCGTATTTACAGCTGATACACAGCCTCAGAGTTCTATAGGTCAAAACTCTATATCTAAGAAAGTCATAGAGACTCTATCTGAGAGAGGAGTGAAGCACGTAGTAGCTGCAGCTGCATACGTAGTGCCTAGTGTAGACGTAGTTAGAAAGGTATATGTAGTTGGAACCGACGCGAAAACTGTGGAGACCTTCACTTCTTTTGGAGCTCTGAGACTTAGGGGAGGCACGATTAGTGGAATGAACGGCGTCATAATAGGGTGGAGTAAGTACTACGGAATCTCTGGAGCAGTTCTCTTAGGGGAGACATGGGCACCACTAGTTGAAGTAAATGAAGCCGACTTCAGAGCGGCTAAACACGTAATTGAAATACTAGCTAGATACCTAGGTCTCGAAGTCGCTGCGGATGAGTTAGATACGTACGCAGAACAAGTTGAGCAGAGAGTGGCTGCAGTACTATCTAAGATTCTGAGTCGGAGAGAAGAACCTGGGAAACCTGGATATAGAGACCGCGAGATAATGTAGGGAGACGGATTGACTCTCAAGCTAGTTGTTTTCGATCTCGACGGCACTCTAGTCGATAGTGTCGATACTCACGCTGAAGGTTGGTCTTTCGCAATAGAGTACCTCGGAGTAGCTCGTGTAGACAAGAGTAGATTAATCAGCTTAATAGGTCTACCTGGAGACTCGATTGTTAGAGCTACTGTTGGTGAAGAAGGACTTAAATACTACGATAGAATTAGACGGCTTAAAGATAGACACTTCCTCAATCAGTTAGCTAGTGGTAGAGTATCTTTATTTCCCGACACACTGCCCTGTTTGAAACACCTGAAGAAGCGTAACTACGTTCTAGGGTTAGCTTCATCATCTCCTAACCGTGTGTTACTACCTCTGCTAGAGCAGTTGGAGCTTCTAGACTATTTTAACTACATAGTTAGTGGAGACGAGGTTGTGAGAGGTAAGCCGGATCCAGAGATATTCATTAGGGTAGCTAGAAAGGCCGGTGTTGAAAACAGAGAAACTATTGTGGTGGGTGATACAGAGTATGATACTGCTCCAGCTAGAAGTGCTGGAATGAAGTCTGTTCTCGTTGCTAGAGGTAGGACTGTGAGAGTGTCTAATCTCAACGCCGATGTAGTTGTAACTACTCTCGCGGATTTAACTGTAATTCTGTAGGTTAGTGGGAAGCTCGGTGTCTAGAGAAGGAGTCCTACTGACTCTCGCCGCTGTAGTCGCAGTAGAGCTACTCCTATACTACCGCTATAGAAGTTCTCAGAGTTTTAGAGAGAGACTAGCTAGATTAAAGTTATTCGTAGAACCAGGTGCTCTCCTAGTAGATATAGGCAGAAGTGTTAGACCACGTAAAGTCGGTAGAGTAGTTAGATACTCTCTTCTAGCTCTATCGGTTACTAGTCTAGCTGCTTCAGCGTATCTCTTCTACAATATCGTTATCGGCTTCATTATAGATCTAGCTACATCTATTGGAAGAGGGGGTCCCGCGCCTCAATCTCCCATGGTTCCCATAATTCCAGGTATAACATTAGGTCTCAACATTCTGATCCCGCTATTAGTCTCAATAGGTATAGGACTGGCGGTTCACGAACTATTTCACATGGTAGTGGCTCTAGTAAACGGGGTGCCGGTGGAGAGCTGGGGTGTAGGTCTCGCATTGATATTCCCGGTGGCCTACGTGAGAGTAAGTGAGGAAAACTTCTCTAAATCGAAACTAGACGTTAAAGCTTCAATTATGTGTGCCGGCATCATGGCTAATGTAGCTGTTGGTCTACTATCACTAATTCTCACCGGATTCACAGTTCAACCTCTTGTTCCATATCTAGATGGACCCTATCTATTGATAATGGGTGTAGACCCGGTAATGCCTGCGGGTAGAACTGGTTTAAGATATCCAGCTGTACTTGAAGAAATTAACGGAAGTCTAGTGAGGTCTCTAGATGAGCTTAGAGAGATTTTAAACAAGAGCTTAGATAATGTAGCAATATTTAGATTTAGAGTGAGACCCCTAGTTGAAACAGGTATCTGCGGCTACTATAGAGCTTCAGAGCAAGGTGAGGAGTATTTAATTACTAGGTATCTTGAAGATGTCGAGAAGTATGGGTACAGAGTTGGAATTACAATTGCTCCAAACAGCTACGTATTCTCGAGTTCTACCCCCAGCTACCTACTGTACGCTAACTGCCAGCTCCAACTTCTCTACGTAGTTAATATCTCACTAGCCATCTTTAACTCAGCTCCTCTAATTATAACTGATGGTGGGAGACTTCTATCGGAGGTTCTAAAGATATTCGGTGCTCAAAAGCTAGATAGAGTAGTTCAGTGGGCTACTATCGCATTGACAGTGATAACTGTCTCCATAGGGCTTATACAGGCTCTCTAACTCTTCTTCAGTCTGTAGTATACCTTACCCTCCTTCTTTATTTGTTCTATGTATCCCATGGAGATAAGCCTCTTAATCCTCCTATAGAATGTTGCTTTAGACATATCTGTGAGTTCTATTAGTTCCTGCGGTGTTATAGGGCCGGATTTTAATGCGTTAATTATCGCTCTATCTCTCTCGTCTAAAGCCTCCAGCTCCTCCACCCCCCTTCTCCGCCTAACTATGATGTAGTAAGCTAGAGTACCAGCCGCAGCTCCACTACCAACCGCTATCCAGACCCAGCTGACTCCAGAGACGCCGCCGGTTTTTGGTTCTACTAGGAGATAGACTAGTTTAACATAGCCTTCTGAAAAAAGTAGCTCGTAGTATTCTCCAGCTCTGCGAAAGTGAGTTAAGTTAGAAACCTCTGCAACTATTGAATTAGGAGGTAGATATATTGCGAGAACTCTATAAGGATTGTAGAACTCAGTAGAATACTCACCACTTCGGTATTCGAATAGCTCGGTTAGATACGTAATAGTAACATTCGCCGGCACCTCTAGACTTAGTACTTCTAGATAGTTGCTCTGATAGCCTACGAAAGTATTTCTAGATGTATTCACTATAGCTAGAACTTTGCCGATAGTCGGTATAGTAGTATACTCAGACTCGACATAGAAGCTCACAGATACTGTAGCTAGAGAACCTCGAACATAGCAGATAGCGGTAGCTCCCATACTGAGACTCTGTGCTACTACTGTAAGAGCCACTAAGAGCGCTATGTGTTGGTATGCAATAACCAATTCAACTACCCTATGAACTAAATAGTAGGGCAAAAAAGAGTGGAGTCCCGGGATTCAGCAGATTTTTGCTCCAGGATTCACAGGTTCTGAGACTGTCACTAAGACTGGTTTAGAGTGCTCATCGCAGGTTGCTAGCACCATTCCTTGAGATAGATGGCCCATGATTCTCTTTGGCTTTAGATTGGCTACTACTACAACATGCTTACCTACTAATTCTTCAGGATTATACCACTCAGCTATCCCAGCTACTAACTGTCGTTCTTCAATCCCTAAGTCCACTACTAGCTTCATCAGTTTCTTAGAGCCGGGGACTCTCTCAGCTTTCTTAACGACACCAACTCTAAGGTCTACTTTCGAAAACTCCTCTATTTCTATTTCTCCGCTCTTACTCACTTAATGACCCTCTTAGATATAGATAGAGCCCACTCAGAGGATATCTTAGAGGAGAAGAGTGCTGTTAGTTTAGCGGCGTTCACTAAGTCGCTTAAGTGTATGATTTCGACTGGTGAGTGTATGTATCTAGATGGTATAGAGACAGTTGCTGCTGGAACACCTTCCTTATTTAGCGCAATAATTGATGCGTCAGTAGTACCACCGGGAGCTACTTCAACTTGGTGAGGTATATTGTATTGTCTAGCGATTTCTACGAGTTTATCTCTAACAGTTGGGTGAGCTATTAGCCCTGTGGCGGCTCTTCCGTCAACCACCTTGATCGCTGGTCCTCTCCCCAGCTGAGTTATCCACTCTTGCTCTGGAACACCAGCTACATCACTCGCAATAGTGACATCTAGAGCTAGAGCTACGTCAGGAGTTATTGAGTAAGCAGCTACTCTAGCACCCTTAAGACCTACTTCCTCCTGAACAGTGGCGACAGCGTAAACATCGACTTCATTACCGTCTACAGCCTTAAACGCCTCTACTGTAGCTGCAAGACCTACTCTATCGTCTAGAGCTTTCCCGGTGACTATATCTGATGAACCAATGAAGGATAGGTCTCTCTCAAATACAGCTATAGACCCAATGGAGATACCTATCTTCTCTACTTCTTCTCTACTTGAAGTACCTACATCTATATACATATCTTTAATCTCGGGAACTTGTTTGAGTTCCTCGGGCTTCATTATATGCGGAGGTTTGCTTCCTATGACACCTCTTACAACTCTTCCTTCACGTGTCTTGATGATAACTCTCTGTCCCAGTAGAACTCTCTCAGATACCCCACCTATAGGCTGGAACCTCAGAAATCCTCTCTGATCGATGTGACTCACTATGAGACCTATCTCATCCATGTGTCCAGCAAGCATCAACCTACCGCTACCTCTAGAGCCCTTCTTTACAGCTATCACATTCCCTAGAGAATCAACCCACATAGAGTCAGCGTAAGGTCTCAATTCATCAACAACTATCTCACGTATCGAGTCTTCAAATCCTGAAGGACCTATAGCTTCAGATAGCTTTTTAAGTAATTGAAAAGCTCTATCTCTAGTTATTTCATACATAGATTCGACCCGCTGCACATTTAATTTGGGGCTTAAAAGATGAGATATTAGTCTAAGTGCGGCGTAATTGATGTGAGAACATCGAGGTAGTTCCGATAGCTTTCGATAGTCTTGGAGTTAGGTCTATGGCTACCGTAGTATCTACCAAGAGTGTGAGAGTCTTCATAGACCCTTCAGCAGCTCTAGCTCCAGTTAGATACGGCTTCCCACCTCACGAGATAGAGCTGAGGCAGCTAGAGAATTCTATATCTAAAATAGCGAGTGAGCTACTAGATGTAGACGTAGTTATTGTAACACACTACCACTACGACCACCACGACCCCGGCTACAGAATTCCTACTGATAGATATTCTTCAAAGTTCCTACTAATTAAAAACCCCGTGGAGAATATAAACATCTCCCAGAAGATTAGAGCCTCAAAGTTTCTGAAGATAGTGAAGAATGCTGGAGCTAGAGTTCAGATAGCAGACGGTAAAGCATTCGAGTTCGGTAGCACTAAGATAGTTTTCTCAAACCCGGTGCCTCACGGAAACACAGTTAAACTCGGATACGTAGTTATGGTTAGAATTGAAGATAGTGGAGATGTATTCAGCTTTTCTTCTGATGTGGAGGGACCTCTCGAAGACTACGTAGTTAGATTTGCGTGTGGTTCTACAGTATCTATAGTTGACGGCCCCCCAACATATCTAGTTGGGAGAGCCTACACTCAGAGAGAGGTTCAGATAGCTAGAGAAAACCTGGTTAAACTATCTGACTGCGTTGAGACTCTAGTCGTAGACCACCACCTAATGAGAGATTTAAACTACGTTGAGTTGTTTAAAGAGGTCTCCAGGTCTTCAACTAGAAAACCTATCTCAGCAGCTGAACTCCTAGGAGTGGAATTAAATCTTCTTGAAGCTAGAAGAAGTGAGTTATATGGAATTTCTAGAGAAGAGTAATTGAAGCAGCTAAAAAGCGGCTCTAAAGCCGGCTAATCCACGTTAAAACTTAAAAACTCAAATGGCATGGAGATGTGGACAGGATCTGCCGGTATCTGAAGTAGTGGAAAAACTATAGGAAAGAAGAGCTGCGGCGGGATGAAGACAATCTGCCGTCTGAGTATTGATGTAGGCTCGTGTTTCTGACCTATGTCTGATGTCTGTTCTATACAGACAGAATCCTACCTACACATCAGTTGTGGTGGAGAACTGAATATGACACTCAACAACTACTCTTCTTAACGATCTTCGCTATGAAGTATCCTGGAAGATCGTGTATGTGTGGGTGGAAGCGTGTGTAGGCTTGTTTAAACTGCCCGTAGATTCCTCTAGAAGCTCTCTCTACGTGGACTTCACCTACATCCAGGCACTTTTCTTCCTCCAACAACTCTTCAACTACTTCTTCGTTTTCCTCTACTGTAACTGTGCAGGTAGAGTAGACGATAGCTCCTCCCGGCTTAACTATTTTCGAAGCTGCTTTCAGAAACTGGAGCTGGTATTTTTTAAGTGTTAGGATATCTTCGTATTTCTTTCTATCTTCTAGCTTGGGTCTCACTCCTAGAGTGGAGCACGGTGGGTCTACAACTACTTCATCCGCTCTCAGCCAGGGGAAGTCTACGTGTACATATCTAGAGTCAGCCACCCAAGTCTGTACGTAGGGTAGGTGCCCTAGTCTCGAGAGTTCTTTCCTCATTCTATCTACTTTACTTTTAGACCTATCGAAAGCTACTACCAATACTCCTCCGCGGGAGAGCTCGACTGCGTGTCCAGTCTTCCCACCGGGAGACGCACAGAGATCTACTACAACTCCTCCAGACTTTAGACCTAGCTGTCTAGCTACGTACATAGCTGGGAGACTCTGCGGGTATATGAGGCCCTCATCAAACTCTGGAAGTTCTCTAACTCTCACAGCTCTATACAGAGGCTTGAATATCTCTACTACTAAGCCGTGGCCGCTGCTGATAGCTTCGTGACACTCTCTTACGACAACTCCCTCAGCTACGGGGATTCCAGTTTTCGTGACTACAGTTACTTCATCACCTTTTCTGACATTGTGGTAGCACTTTAAGACACCTGGTGCGTAGAGATTAGCTCCAAGTGCTACTGACTCAGCAGCTTCTTTTACTGCTACAACTACCTTATCTCTACTCGATATGTTGAACGGTCCTTCAACTCTAAAGTAGATGGCTTCAGCTAGTTCTTCATCCCGAGACACCTCTATCCCTCTACTCCTCAATCTATCAACTAATCTACCGGAGTCTATCCTCATAGTGTTTACTCTAACGTATAGCCTACGTCCAGGAGACTTCACACTCTCTAGAAACGACTCAATGCTCTCTCCATAAACTCTTCGCAGAGACTCAAGCAGTCGGAGATCGTAGTCGAGATAGTTCATTGCGGTCTCTACACTACGAGTTCTAGCTAGTAATATTACTCTAAGTCTAATCACACAACCTCTTAAAGTGAATTAGCGTGGAGGAGTGAGTATTTCCGGGGGTATTTACCCTCACATATTTCTAAGGTTTTTTAGTGTGTATAAGAACGTAGGTGAGGGTGGATATGAGCGAAATTCAACGTGTATTTAAGACTTACGATAATAGATTTGACGCACTTCTATCTATCCTCCTAGGAGAGAAGAGATTCTACATGATCGTATCTGGACTAGTGAGAGCTCCTAAAGAAATAGTAGTTCAAGAAGCTGAAAGATCAGTTAAGCTAGAACTAGTAGATCAATCCGGTCACGGATTTCTTACATGTATGTTAGACCGCGAGCTCTTTAATAAGGAGTTTGCTAGTGTTAGATGCAGTCCTGGGAGTGTGTGGATAATTAGTGAAGACACTATATTGAGACATAGGAGTAAAGCATAGACAGTGTTTCCAGGTCTTTCTAGGTTAATTTAGATGAAGTTCGCTAGCTGGAGACTAGTTAGAGAATTAGTTGAGCTATCACATGTGGTGCTAGAACTCACAGACTCGCGAGACCCTCTCAATACTAGAAGCACTAGGCTAGAGAAGATAGTTACTAACTCCGGTAAGCCGCTCCTAGTGGTCATCAATAAGGCAGACTTAGTTCCGAGAGATATATGTGAAGAGTGGAAAGAATACTTTGAGAAAAAACTTAGATATAGAGCTGTCTATATATCAGCTCGCAGTAGACTTGGTACACATATTCTGAGAAGGAACTTGAAGAGAATTACCCAGAAATCTCGTACTGTAGAAGGTAGAATTGTAGTATCTATATTTGGGCTACCTAAGGTAGGCAAGTCTACACTCGTAAATGTCCTCAAAGGAAGACATTCGGCTTCGACATCACCTTATCCAGGGTCTCCTGGATACACCTTTAGAGCAAGACTATTCAACATCGGGGGAGGGATTTACTTAATCGACACTCCGGGCATAGTTCCCCCGGAGGGAGGTGATGTAGAGTCTATCATAAGGTCTAGACCCGTGGACGAACTCGAAAATCCGGAGAAAGTGGCTGTAGATTTAGTGCTCAAGGTCTTAAAATACAACAAGAAGGCGTTTCTAGAGGCATACAATATAGAATCAGATAATCCATACGAGATCATAGCTGGAGTCGCGAGATTGAGGGGGTGGGTTAGAGGAGGAGAGCTAGATATGTTTGAAGCTTCTAAGAAAATTATTAGAGACTATCTAGATGGGGAGATAGTGTACTACTACAGTCCCTACGAAGTAGGTCTAATGCCGTAGCAATAGTTACCTGATAGTGAATTACGTAAATAACTTCAACTACCTCCTGTAGGACACAACTTCTACTTGACCACTAAGTCTACCGATAACTAGGATATCTGTGTAGTTTATGAAGATTCCGTGCCCGACTACTCCAGGTATACTCTCTAAAAATCTCGCTATATCCTCTGGTTCCCAGTTTTTCGGTGGTATCGTATCGATTACAGCTCCACCTAAGTCTGTAATTACTGGAGCTCTCTTCCCATGGGGAACTCTCAAACGACACGCAAATCCAGCACTCTCAATCTTCTTTTTAATTATGCTTATAGCTTGAGGAACTACTTCGATCGGCACTGGACTGCTGTGGGGGATTTTCGGAACTACCTTTAGTTCATCAACTACGAATACTCTGAGATTTGCTGCGGAAGCAAGTATCTTCTCCATAGTCATAGCACCCCCACCCCCCTTGACCATCCTCCCGAGAGGATCTACTTCATCTGCTGAATCTACGTAGAGGTCGAGGTAATCAATAGCGAGCGGCTCCACTAGCTTTAAGCCGAGAGATCTAGCTACTAGAGTTGTATCTATTGATGACGTGACCAGAGTTTTCCTAGCTAGTTTATCGTACGCAGTTTTCAGAAATATCTCAATAGTTGAGCCTGTTCCTAATCCAACTACTTCAGCTGTGTCTAGGTGTTCTAATACTCTAATAGCTGCGGACCTTCTGGCGACTTCAATTTCTCCACTCAATCTTTCTCCCACTGTTGTGGATCTATTACTAGGAATAAATTGCGTAGATGGAGTGTTGAAGAGGTTTAATGTTTATTACTCCCCCAGAGAAATATAGCTTAGATGAGCGTAAGTTCAGTCTCTAGAAGGGTAAGAGACGTACTGAGAGGAGTAGCTGATAAGGTAGTCGAGCTAGACTATCCAATTAACTATAGAGAGAGGTCTATAGATTTCGTAGCAACTATTGGAGAGCACTCTAAAGACAGAAAACCACAGCAGCTTAGTAATAAAGGAAGTATAGTCGTTAGAATTAGCTCCAGTAAGAGCTCTGGTATTAATAGTGAAGTAGAAAACGATCTAGCTAAGTTTGCTGATGCGTTAGACGGTATTCCAATAGTTATAGATGACGAAGTCTACGATAACATAGTCTTCGATTACGGAAAGATTTTCGTAAGTAATGAGAGAACTCTGGAGAATGTAATTAGAGAACGTGAACTCATAACTATCTATAGGCGCAACGAACTCTACGTAGCTCTAAACGTGGGACTCATTGAGAGAGAGATTAACCGGGGTAGTCTAAGAATATCAGATATCTCAAATATCCTAGGACTCAGTAAGAAGAGTGTTGAAAACTGCTTGAAGGGTCTCGGATTAGTGAGTATCGATAAAGCAGAGAAACTTGTATCTGAGTACGGCTCCAACATGATTCTCTCTATAAACTACGGCAATCTCAGAGAGATATTCGTTAAAAAGAATTTACCACGTTCGAGCTTAGTAAAAGAAGTAAGTACTAGAGCTCTAGTCTACAGCTTAAATAAGACTGCGGTAGATGTGGTTATGAGGGAGGTAGCTCCTGAGGGAGAGAGCTCCCTCAGATTTTACGTAGACTTCAGTAAGACTCAGTCCGTAAAGTATGTTAAAGCTAAAATACTGAATGCTCTACGTCTAGCGAGAGAGTTTAGCGCTCTTACAGAAGTAGTCATCTCAGATCAGTCATCTCTAGATTTACTGAGAAGAGAGATCGAAAATGAAGTGGGGGGAGAAGTAAGTCAGTACATTAAGTTTTCTTCGAGTAGCCGAGTATATACCTTTCAACGTAGCTCAACATAGCGTAGATAGTTATTAGAGACAGCGAGATTACTGCGACTACGTTAAATACTCTTAGATCGTAGAGTATTGTTAAAATATCTAGCTCCGGATAACTCGATGTAATATCTACTATGTTGTTTACGTAAAAAGATACCACTACTATGAATATTACTGCTATAACATCACGCCAAGCTCTCAAGCTTCTTCTAAGTAATCTACTCGTTAATCTACCGATATAAGGCACTATTAGAGAGAGTGTCAGAAATGGTAGAAATGTTTTCACGTAGATGCTGAGAGACCTTAGGTCACTAGAGAAGTTTCTAGCTATTAGAGCTCCAATGAGGAAGAATACTCCAATAGATATAGATGCCACTGATAAAACAGTAGTAATCCTGTAGATAGAGGAGGAATACCACTTCCTCAAAACAAACTCAAGAACGTGGAATCCTTTCAACACCATGAAGATTCCGAGGAATAATAGAGTAGTTTCCCACGCATATCTAGCATATGGTGAAGAACTTATTAGCGCATACACTAAAAAGAGAAAGCCTGGAAGACCGAAGAAGACCTTTGAGTACTTCGGGTCTTCTATAGCTTTCCTCAAATACTTCCCTATGAGAACATAGGTTTCTTCAACACCTCTAAGCTGCTCAACTACAACTCTCTCGATAGCTACTATGTTAGCTTGACTCTGAACTATCGGAATAACTAGCTCATCTTCAACACTATCTAGAACGAGTATTATATCACTTATGCTTGCCTGCTTTATCACAGAGGAGAGCTGCTCTCTGAGTTTTCTACCTGCTTCAACGTGGCTCTCATCACTACCTGAGATAAGAGCTACTTCGGGTTCATGACCTCTATCCTTAAGTTCTCTATGAAGGTGTAGAGCATGAAAGAGAACGTTGAGGTCTGAGTCATCTGGGAAAACAGTCCCAAACTTTAGAGCTGCGTCAACTAGGTTCGCGTAGCCAACTACTGGTGTAGTAACTCCTGCTTTAGAGATATCGTCATCGTAGTCAACTGCTAGAATCAGTACTTTTTTCATTTTCCTCTTCAACTATATCTTCGTATGAGCTATATAATATTTGAGCTTCATAGAAGCTTAATCTCTCACTCTTTCTAGCTTTCTCCTCCACCTCCTTCTTCTTTCTAGTGAATACTTCAATCTCTCTCTGTCTAGATCTACCGGCTCTCAGTTTTCTTAATTCTTCGTAACTTCCTCTAAGTACTTCGCTTAGTGTTCGCAGTTCTTCTTTCACCTGGAGAAGTCTACTGACAGATGAACTCAACTCATTTACTAACTGCTCGAGCGCTTTTCTATTCTTATCTACTTCAGACCTAATCGACTGCTCTCTAGAGCTCAAACTCGTTAGTTCTTGAGTTAACTGCTCTATTTTCTTTCCTAGATCTCCTATGTTTATCTTAATACTCGTTATTTCAGCTCTAAGTTCACTAACCTCATTAGATTTCTTAATGTTCTCATAGATTTTTTCGAGCTCAGTCTCAAGTTTAGCGATCTCTCTTACGAGTCTATTCTCCTCCTCTAGACTTAGAGACTCCGTAATGATTCTCCACTCTAGTTTCTCTATCCTAGTCTTCAGAGTACCGACAGTAGACCGCAGCTTATCTCTGTCTCTTACTTCGATTCTCGAGAGAAGGTCGTAGAGTTTCTCTCTCTTTTTTCTAAGCTCAGTAACTAGACTCCTTCTTTCTTCAACAAGTTTTCTGCGTTCTTCAATTACCGATTTTAAGCTATTTCTAACGGCATTGCGCTCGCTCACTAAGTCTCTTATTCTACTCTTAGTTGACGCTATACTGCTCTTAAGGTCTCTAATATTCCTAATTAACCTATCTTTCTCTGATTTAAGCTCAACTACTCTACTTCTAGTTTCCTCTATCTTTTTGAGCAGGGCTTCTTCAGAGAGATCTTGAGACAAAAAATCACACTCTCTTAATCAAGATTCTCGCATCAGCTATTTTAGCTCCCGCACCTTCGGGAAACACCATAATCGGGTTTAAGTCTACATCAGTTACCTCTGGTATTTCTTCCATCAGCTTGCCGACTTTGAGTATTATATCTACGAGTGCTTTCTTATCTCTCGGAGGTGCTCCTCTATATCCTTGAAGTATGCGTGCAGCCTTAATTTCTTCGAGCATTTCTTCAGCATCATACTCCGTCAGCGGGGTTATTCTGAGAGATACGTCTCTAAGCACTTCTACAAATATTCCGCCTAAGCCGAACATCACTACAGGACCGAAGACAGCGTCTCTAGTAGCTCCAACTATGACCTCTATGTCTTGAGGCACCATCTCCTGAATAAGTATTCCGGAGATTCTAGCTGTCGGCACTCTAGACTTGACGTTTCCCATTATTACCTCGAACCACTTACGCACTTCTTGCTCTGAAGATATGTTTACCTTAACCCCACCGACATCGGATTTGTGGACTATGTCTTGACTCACTATCTTTAAGACGACTGGGTAACCTATTCTCTCAGCTATATCTGCTGCTTCATCCTTAGTAGTAGCTAGACCGAACTTGGGGACTGGTAGTTCATATGCTTTTAGGAACTCGTAGGCTTCGTGCTCTAGTAGCTTGTTTCTGCCTTCGCCTAGAGCTCTATATATGACCTCCTTAGCTACTACCAATTTATCACCAGAATAGCACTGAAACCTATGCTTAATAACTTTACTGGACCCACTTGGAAGACTACCATACCTGCTCGTGTTCAACTCCACGCTTACTGACTATGAACTCGTATGCTGAATACGCAGCTATAGCTCCTTCCGCAGCAGCCGTCACTATCTGATCAAACTTCTTCTTGTAGGGTCCACCAGTGCAGTCTCCAGCAGCGAATACTCCTTCAATATTTGTCTTCTGACCGGGGTATACAGTAACGTAGCCGTATTCATCTAGTTTCAACCCCATGCTCTTTAAAAATTCTTTAGGTGGTTCTGAACCTATCTCGACTATCACACCAGATACTTTTAACACTCTCTCCTCACCACTCACTACATTTCTAACTCTAACCCACTCAACTCTCTCCTCACCACCTATTTCCGCTACTACCGAGTTTAGGACTAGCTCGATCTTCGGATTGCTTCTCACTAAGTCGACATACTGTGGGAAAGCTCTAAAGCTATCTCTCCTGTGAATTAAATAGATCTTTGAAGCATATGAAGCAGTCAGTAGAGCTCCTTGAAGTGCTGCGTTGCCTCCTCCAACAATAGCTACATCTCTATCTTTAAACATTGGTGCGTCACATGGAGCACAGTAAGTTACACCTCTACCTCTAAGTCTATCCTCACCGGGGACTCCCAGCTTTCTCCTGACACTGCCGACAGCAACTATGACCGACCTACTTCTGAAGGACCCGGAGTTCTGGAGGTGTACCTCGAAGTACTCACCTAGATTCTCGACTTTGTTAACTTTATCTATAACTATTGGAACTCTATACTTTACTACGTGAGCTTCAAATTTCTTAGCGAGGTCTGAGCCGAAAACATCGGGAATACCTATGTAGTCATCTACCACTCCAGCATCATTTAGTGTTCCACCTATAGATTCAGTAACTAGTAGAGCTCTAAGTGAGAATCTAGCAGCATATAGTGCGGCCGATAGACCTGCTGGACCTCCACCGATTATTACTACATCAAATACCTCCCCAGACCGCACTCTAGAGGGTAGTCTCAATCTGAAACTCACAGACATCACCTAATCAGTTAAGCTCACTGCGTTAATATTCTGTCTATAGCTCAAAATCCTTGAGGTAATGCTTAAATATTTATAGTGAAAAGTAGGCACTGGCGTACATCAATTAGGTGGTAAAAGCTTGGTGCAGATTCCACAAGAAAAGCCTAAACTAGCGACGACGACAGTTTACGCAGGACTTACATGGGACGACATAGTCGGTGCTGCCGCACTTGCTGTAGGACTTGGTAGAAAGGGGTATAGAGTGTATGTAGACCTACCAATCAGAGAAGAATTCAACAATTTAAAGATCTTGAAGTCCTACGCCGTGGGGATACAGCCGAAGAGTGGTGTTAGTATATTCAACTCAGTAGCAATGATCTACAGTAGGAGTAGGGGGGTCGGCTACGTTTTTAAGTACGACGATAATGGACGCAGCGAGATCTTAATGAAGTTGAGCACAGTGAGATCAGCAACTGAAGTCGTTAATGAATATCTAGCTACAATTAGTGCTGCTGTAGAAATACCTCAGCAGTTAGTTGACGATATAGTAGCTATGAATAATGGCGGTATCAACAAGCTTAGTAAGATTGGGAGAGTTATCTACGGAGTCCACAAACTCAAAGTAAACGATAAAAATGTCAGACTCACACTATATAACTATGCTTATAGCTCTATAGCAACTAAGAATCTGAAGCTTCCTGAGGAGCTTCTAGCTCTATACGGTGAATACGATAGGTCTGTTAAACTAGTTAGCGAGCTAATTAAGGAAGACAGATTTATTACGATAGGTCCGTACAAGGTAGCTCTCATTACATCTAAACACAGTGATGAGTTCGTAGTCAACAACTTAAGCTATTTGAAGCCGTTCGCATCTGAGATTCTCTCACATATATGTCGCCAGAGCAGTCCAGCATTTCTAATCTACGAAGGGAGTCCCAATGTTCACGAGATTAGAGCGTGTGTTAGATTCAACGTAAGTATAGTTAAAGTAGTTGATTCAATACCTAAGGAAGTTCTAGATAAAGTGAAAATTTCGACTACAGCGAGTTCAGTAACTATAGAGTTCAACAACCCGCTTGATGCTAGTTTCGAAAACGCTCTAGACCTAGTTACACAGATAATATCTGGGTTACCGAAGCTCTGAGCTGTTTACTATGAGTGGAGTTCTAGCTATTGTAGCTAAGAGGATCTACACTAGCTTTAAACCGTTGAAAGTAGTTAAAGCTCTAACTATCTATAGTGGGAGAGTTATATATGCTGGAACTGTGGAGAAAGCAGTTAAGATAGCAGTAGAACTAGGTGGTAATGTAGTAGAATACCCAGATAGAGTAATTATTCCTGGGTTAATAGACGCACACGTCCACCTAGAGTCTCTCGGTCTCGCTTTAAACTCTCTAGACCTGAGGAAGGTAAGCTCTATAGAGGAACTCAAGACATTAGTAAGAAGCGAGCTAACCGGAAAACCGGGGTGGGTCTTCGGCCGCGGCTGGGACCAGGAGAAGTTCAGAGAGAAGAGATATCCTACTCGCTGGGATATAGATTCTGTCTCCGGCGATAGACCGGTAATACTGGTTAGAGTTTGCGGACACATGGCTCTTCTAAATACTGCAGCTATGAGGGAACTAGCAATTGATGAGTCAACCAGCTGTAGAGTCGTTAGAGACTCGTCTGGAGTGCCTAACGGTCTCGTGGTCGAGGAGGGTGTTGAAGTAGCTATGAAGAGATTTTGGGGTAGTGTAGATGATGAAACACTGGAGAAATACCTCCTAGACTCTGTAAATCACGCTATCAGCTACGGCATAACTGCGCTCGGCCTCACAGGTTCTTCTGCTAGAGTTACGAGGTCTCTAGCTAAGCTTTCTACGGAGGGACGTCTACCAGCTAAAGTCGCAGCGTACCTCACTATCGAAGCGTTTAAGACTGCTGCGGAGCTAGGTTTGAGAGCGCCGGCGTCATTTGGTAGAATGAAGATCGTAGGCGTTAAGCTATTCGCCGACGGGTCTCTAGGAGCTAGAACAGCATATCTCTCGGAACCATATGAAGATGCGGTCGATACTAGAGGTATTAAGCTTCTCAGTAGGGAGGAGATAGCTGAGATATCACATCTAGCACGTAGACTAGGCTATCAGGTATCTGTTCACGCAATAGGGGATGCGGCGATAGATGAAGTTATTGAGGGACTTAGAGGGGTAGGGGGGAGGAGTAGAATTGAGCATCTATCGGTAGTCAGAAGTGACCAACTAGCTAGACTAGGTGAACTAGGTGTAGTAGGTGTAGTACAGCCTCACTTCATTATGACGGATTGGTGGGTTATTAAGAGAGTCGGTGAAAGAAGAGCTAGCTGGGTGTATAGATTCAGAGACCTCAGTAAGTTTATTCAGGTAGCTCTATCTACAGACAGTCCGGTCGAGCCTATAGACCCCTGGGAAAACATCTACGCAGCAGTAACGAGAGGTGAAGCAGAGGGAGTTGAATTAGCTAAGTACTCTGAGAGTCAGAAGCTAGATGTATCTGAAGCACTCCACTACTATACGTACGGCTCAGCATACGCACTTAAGTTGGAGAATGAATTAGGAAAGCTGGAGCCTGGATATAGTGCGGACTTAGCTGTATTAGACCGAGACCCTCTCGAAGTAGATGTAGAAGAACTTAGAAAAACGAGGGTTCTAGAGGTCTTCGTAGATGGTGAAAGAGTTTACTCCCGATAGATACTCCAGGCAGCTCCCCCTCATCGGTGAGGAGGGCCAGGAAAAACTTCAGAAATCTACTGTTCTCGTAGTTGGAGCCGGAGGACTTGGAAGTTCCGTTCTTCTCTACCTAGCTGCGGCCGGTATTGGAAGGCTGCTAATTGTTGATAGAGGCTATGTAGACCTCCCAGATTTAAACAGACAAGTGCTCTACCTAGAGAGCGATCTAGGGAAAGCTAAAGCTCGCACCGCAGCTGAGAGACTTGGAAAGCTCAATAGCTCTATAGAGATATCGGGATACGCTATTAGTACGTCAGATTCTCAATTCGAGGCACTCGTAGAGATATCTGATGTGGTTGTTGACTGCTTAGATAACTGGACATCTAGATTTACAGTAAACGACCTAGCTGTAAAGTACGTTAAACCACTTGTTCACGCAGGTGTTCAGGAGTTTTACGGTCAAGTAACTACTGTGATCCCAGGGCTGACTCCATGTCTTAGATGCTTAATGCCTAGAGCAGCTGAAACATCTGGAATCATTCCAGTTCTAGGGTTTACTCCAGCAGTACTCGGGGCTATAGAAGCATCTGAAGTAGTTAAGCTACTCGTGTGGGGTAAGCCGTCGCTAGCTGGGCAGCTCCTAGTTGTTGATCTAAAGAATATGGAGTTTAGTAAGATAAAAATAGTTAAAAGACCGGACTGCCCCGCCTGTGGAGTGCGCGATAAAGTACCTACCTCCTAGAGTCACCACCAGTACCTCTTCTCTGAGATATACCTACCTCTCAGCGGTATTTCTCTACCGCATCTAGAGCATCTATACTTATTACCAGCTTTATCTAGATTGAAGTAAGTCACTCTATAACTAGACCTCTCTATAAGCATCTTACCGCAGCTAGGGCACTTAGTGCTCTCAAATTCTGCTACGTCCGTATTTCCGATGTAGACAAATTCTACTCCAGCTCTAACTGCTTCTTCTCTAATCTTTAGCAGTTCTTCGAGAGGTGTTTGTGGCTCGCGCCACCTGTGTATTGGGTAGTATCTATTTACATGTAGAGGTGTTGAGCTCTCAAGGTACTTTAAGTGGTTGTCTATTATCCACTCGTAGCATTCCTCAAAGTCGTTAGTATTAGTTACGACCAAGTAAACCATCTCTACGTGTGCGCCTAGGTCTAGAGCTAGTTTAGCGTTTTGAAATACCTTAAAGTGGTCTACCCCAACTAGTGCTTTCTTCATAGAGGGACACCCCTTTATATCTGCAGAGAAACCATCGACACCAGACTCAACTAGTAGGCGCAGTGCTCTTTCTGTGAAGTAGTTGTTGGTTACAACCATAGAGTATAGACCGCGCTTTCTAGCTATCTCAGAAGCATCTACTACATAGTCAAAATTTACAGTAGGTTCGTTAAAACTAGCGGATAGTCCTTCATCACCTCTTCGAATAGCTATCTCAACTAGTCTCTCAGGTGCTACAATAGATTCACTACCACTAGGATGTGTGAAACTTAAGTGGTAGTTCTGACACCACGGGCAGTAGAAATTGCAGCCCCACGTTGAGTACGTTAATGCTGTACTATTAGGCCAGTAGTGAAAGAGAGGCTTTATCTCTATCGGCCTACTCTCAATAGCACTAAGCTTACCGTAGCCCAGGTGTGTTAATCTGCCATCGATATTGTAGTAGTTACCACAGCTTCCCCTCCTCCCTGGGAGAATTAAGCAGGTTTTCTCACAAGTTAAGCACTTAACTAAACCGTCACCAGCTACTTCATAAAGTCTAGCTTCCTTCACATAGCTAACTAATTCTCAGAAGTCTTAAGTAAAACTACCTATAGCTTACCGGACTTTCCTCAGCTCGCTCCTTTCTCTTTAGATATTTCCTTAATATTTTGACACTTGAGTTTCTTGAGGAAGTCTTCGAGCTGGTCTAGAGGGATTTTGATAGTGTATAGATACCTCTTCGTTCTAGCTTTAACTTTAGCTATGTTCTCTCTCGGTTTTCTCACTACTCTACACTCAATAGCTCTCTCAGATATCTTAATGAATTCTTCAGCATTCTTAATTTCGATAGGCATATGCCTACACCTAGAGGTTTTGTTTCGAATATTTTTTAACTAGAAGCTTAAAAGCTTTGAGTGTTACGATTGTGTTCATCTAGCACTCAAAGCTGTAGCTCTAGCTTGTTGCTCTACGGCTTACAGACCTTAAACACTCTATTCAAGGTAGATCAGCAGTACTTCGTAGTTTAAGTATCTGAAGACATGTTAACACTACTCACTGTATATAGGTGCGTTACTAGAAGAATTACTGGCTGAATAACTCGAAAACATGGGTCTAGGTGTTAAATATGTCTATCGAGAAGTGTGGAGTGGTTAGTCAAGAGTTTCTAGATCTAGTTATATATTCCATATATAGAGCGGTCAACGAGGTCTTAGGGGAGAAGACAGGGGATATAGTTTGGAGGTCGGGTGAAGTACTATAGGAAAAACTTGAGGAGCTCCTTAGAC
>JAOAKA010000002.1 GCA_026413885.1 Sulfolobales archaeon | reverse complement strand
GGCAAAAGCCGGCCTGACCGGACCCTCGACAGTAAGGGGTCCGGCTGGGAAACCGCGGCCTAGCGAACGCTCGTGCCCTCCTTGGTGGGGGCCGGGCATGACAGAAAAGTTACCCCAAGGATAACAGGGTCGTCGCGGGCGAGAGTCCCCATCGACCCCGCGGTTTGCTACATCGACGTCGGCTCTTCCCATCCTGGGGGTGCAGTCGCCCCCAAGGGTGGGGCTGCCCGCCCATCAAAGGGGAACGTGAGCTGGGTTTAGACCGTCGTGAGACAGGTCGGACTCTACCCACGGGGAGTGCGGGCCGCCTGAGGGGAAGGCGCCTCAAGTACGAAAGGAACGGGGCGTCGCGGCCTCTGGTCTACCGGCTGTCCGGTAGGGCATTGCCGGGCAGCTACGCCGTGGGGGGTAACCGCTGAAAGCATCTAAGCGGGAAACCCTCCCCGAAAAGAGGCGGCCGTCTCTCCCCGGGTTTCCGGGGGGAGCGAGGGCACCCGTAGAAGACGGGTTTGATGGGGCGGGGGTGTATGCCTGCCGCTCCCAATAGCCCGAGGCTAGCTACTCTAGAGTGGGTAGTGCTGCGTTTTAGGGTCTGTGTGCGGCGCTTAGCTTATATTTCTTTTCACTAACCTTTTGAAGGGATATTTGAAGGTATTCAGAAGGGTGTATCAGTCTCTGGTTAAGTATTTGGAGGCTGCGGCGGACTTTATCTCCGAGCCTGAAATCGAGGCTTTTGTGAAGGTTCTCGAATCTATCTATAGAGAGAATAGGAAGGCTTTCGTTGTAGGTGTAGGTAGGTCTGGACTCGTCGGTAGAGCTTTCACTATGAGGCTCATGCACTTAGGCTTCTCAGCGTACGTAGTAGGTGAAACAGTTACACCAGCTGCGAGAGCTGGAGACCTATTGATAGCTATCTCAGGCTCCGGGAGGTCTGCGGCGGTAGTAGCAGCTGCGGAAGTAGCTAGAAGTCTGGGTATGAAAGTAGTGGCACTTACATCGTTTCCAGACTCACCTCTAGCTAAAAAAGCAGATTTAGTCGTAGCTATACCGGGGAGAACTAAAGTAAGTCACGAAGATAGGTGGGAGATCAGGCAGCTCCTGGGACTCCACGAACCACTAGCCCCACTAGGGACACAGTTCGAAATAGTAGCTCAAGTAGTACTAGACTCCGTAATCTCAGAGCTAATGTATAGACTTGGAGTAGAGGAGGAAGACATGAAGGAGTACCATGCGAACGTCGAAGTCTGATCTCCTCAGCTACCTCTGCTATCCAAGCTACAACCGGGAATGCATCAATAGTAGGCTAGTCGAGTTAGAGAGAGCTGGAGTAGTAGGTCTAGTCAGATTGATCGATAAGGGACACTCATCAGTAGTACTAGAAGTAGAACTACGGAGTGGGGAGCATGCGGCACTGAAGATCTTGAGAACAGACTCGAAGAGAGAAGACCTACTCACAGAGTGTGAGATTGTGAGGAAAGCTTACCCAATATCTCCCAAGCTTATAGAGTGCGGAAGGAGCTACGTGTTAATGGAGCTAATCCGAGGAGTCCCAGTAATAAAGATACTACATAAACACGAGGAAAGACTGCCGCTAATACTGAAAGTTCTATCAGCTGGCAGAGGACTAGACGTCCTCGAAATAGATCACAGAGAACTCAGTAGAGCACATAAACATGTAGTGCTCACATACGACGATAAGGTTAAGATATTTGACTACGAGAGTGCGGCGATCTCCGAATACCCGAGAAACCTCTGCAGACTAACTTCATGGATATTCAACAGCGTGCTCGAAATCAAACTGCGGAGGGAGGCGGTAGAGCTGCTGAGGAAATATAAAAAAGCAGATAGAGAATTGAGGAGAGAGATTTTCTCTGAGTTGGTGTCACACACAGTGTCGACTCTCGAAAGACACCGCTAAGTCTATCTATAGCTGAAGAAGTTCACTTATCAGATGTAGAAGGCCGACAGATAGAGAACTCAAAGCTTAAAACCAGGGAGGACCTACACATAGCGGTGGGCCGGTAGCTCAGCTTGGAAGAGCGCCGCCCTCGCACGGCGGAGGTCCCGGGTTCAAATCCCGGCCGGTCCACCAATCTTCTCCAGGCTACAGCAGCCAGCATCAGCGTTCTCTACACTGCCTCAACACGAAGCTAGAGTGCCGCTAGCTAGCTCGCAGACAAAGCAGCTCAGACACACTGAACGGTTGTTGAATAGTTCTATAAAAAACATATAGCTCCATAAAAAATATAAGGCGAAAAAAATATAAGGCGAAGTTTTCGCTAGCTGCGAGAGTGTCGAGGTGAGATGTGAGTGAGTGAAAGAGAGGTGTGGGCCACTCGAATAGGGCTAATATTATCTATGGCCGGTAACGCTATAGGTCTGGGGAATTTCTGGAGATTCCCGAGAGTTCTCGCAGCTAACGGTGGAGGCGCGTTCATGATACCGTACTTCATAGCACTCCTAATACTAGGCATACCGTTAATGTGGGTTGAGTGGGCTACCGGTAGATATGGCGGTAAGTATGGACATGGAACGCTCGGACCTATGTTCTACCTGATGTCTAGAGAGACTCTGAAGCCGAAGACAGCTCTAATCTTCGGAATGATCGGTGGGATGCTGGCCTTCGCAGTGACTACCTTACTGAACTCATATTACATACACGTGATCGGGTGGACAGCCGCCTACGCGATCTACAGCGCGTCGGGAGCTTACTACGGTGCTAACACAGTGAAATTCTTCCTGGACCACATAGCTAACACACCGATGGTGTTAGCTACCTGGCTTATACCAGTTGTTATATTGTTCGTAGCGGCATATAGAGGGGTTTCAAAAGGCATTGAGGCCTTCAACAAGGTGATGATGCCCCTCCTCTACGTCTTCGCGGTAATACTGGCGATAAGATCTATAACGACTGGTTCACCTATAAAGCCTGAGTGGAGCTCGATAATCGGCCTTGAATACATCTGGAAGCCGGACTTCAACACGTTGAGCAGCAACTTCTGGCGTATATCGCTAGCTGCTGCTGGTCAGATATTCTTCACCTTAAGTCTTGGGATGGGCATAATCCAGAACTACGCGTCCTACGTTAGGAAGGACGACGATATAGCACTCTCCGCTCTAACTACCACAGCTCTGAATGAATTTGCTGAAGTAGTGCTCGGGGGAACTATTGCGATACCTATAGCCTTCGCCTATCTGGGAACGGAGTTCATAGAGGGAATAAGAGCTGGTGAAATAGGCTCGGCCGGTCTAGCCTTCATGGCGCTGCCGAATGTCTTCACAACGCTAGGGGGTATTGGGAGGGTCTTCGGCACCATGTGGTTCCTACTCCTCTTCTTCGCCGGATGGACTTCCGCTATAGCTATGTATAACTACCTCACCGCAATGCTTGAGGAGGATCTCGGTATTAAGAGGAAGATCGGCGCGCTTCTAGTGTTCATCATCTACTTCCTACTAGGTCTACCTGTAGCACTCGACCCAACACTAACCTACTTCGACGAACTCGATACTTGGGTAGGTAGCTACATACTGGTGGTACTAGGATTCTTCGATGTGCTTGTAGCAGTATATCTCTTCAAACCAAACAACCTCTGGAAGGAGCTACACGAAGGCGCCTTAATGAAGGTTCCCACTCTATTCAAGTACATTCTAATGACTTTAACACCAATCTACATTCTCATACTCTTAGCTGGGACTACGTATGACTACTACATCAGTGGAGTCTTCGCTAAGACTGATCCACTCGTAGTTGCTGCTAGAGTAGCCATAGTGCTAGCATTGATCGTGGGGGCTTTAGAGACCTACTACGGCATCAAGAAGAGGTACGCTAGAGAGCTAGCTGAAAACAGGAAGCTAGTTACTGCTGGGTAGGTGATGCGAGATGCCTTTCGACCCCGCCGCACTATTCTTCCTATCGATGTCGTGGTTCTTCATCTTAGGGCTCACAGCGTACTGCTTCATGAAGCTATTTGGAGCTAGGAAGAAGAAATAGCGGTAGTCCAAGAAGTCTGAAGACTCACCCACATTTTTTCTAATTTTTTTAAATACGTACTCACATTCTTTCTCGAGGTCTGATGGTCTTGGAGAGCACCACTTTGCTGCGTGAAGCACGAGATCTCCTAGTGAAAATTGAAAATACCATCTCCTCAGAGGTGGTGAGGAAGTATGTTGAGAGAGCTAGATACTCTCTCGACTACGTTATAGAGAATATTAGGTATGATAATGTCGAGCTCGCTAGACTCATAAACAACAAGGTTAGGGAGGTCTACAGTAAGGCACCATCATTAAGGAATCAGAAGCTATCTACAGAAGAAATGAAGAAAGTGGTTAGGTTATGTAGTCTCGCAGTATACGAATTCACGAATAAGATAGTGGAGGTTAGGAGAGCCTATAGAAGCTATATATGGGGCATGGTGATTTTCTTTGTTCTAGGCGGGACGTACTCGCTGCCCTTCGCAGTTTCAGCACTTGTTTTAGCTCTCCCCTGCGTGATGGCTATGTCCTTTCTGAAGAGGAGGAGGGCTATGGGCTACATGATGGCGCTCTCAACTATACCTCTGCCTATAGTGATCCTGTCGAATATAGCTTACTACTGTGCTTACGCATTAAGTAGTGCCTCCGAGTTATCTAACGTAGCATCACAGTACGGAATGAGCGAGCTTCATGTTACGACACTCTTGACACTCCTCTTAATCGGCGGTCTAACAGGTCTAGGACTACTAGCGTATTCTGCCTACAGTCTCTACAAAACCAGAGATGCGTATATCTAGAACCTTACCTTCTCACACGTAGGTCTGGGGGTGTTCTCTAGTTGATAACTTAACCTAATAGAGATACGTAGAGTCTTACAGACACTAAGACCACACTAAGGTAGATCCAGCACGGAAGACTTAAAGCCCACTTACTAGCCGGTAGGCGAGCCTACATCTTCATACACTGTCGAAAACCGCTAGAGCATGTTTCAAGCAATAGCTATAGATATATCTCTGAGAAAAGCTACAACTAGGGTTAGTTTGAAGCTCTCTACAGCTCTCTTACCGATACTACTCACAGCTGCAGTGCTGCACGTATTTTCAGAGGCTATTGTAGTAGAGGTTGTTGGAATTGTTGACGGCGGCACAGTATCTCTAGTGCGTAGAGCCGTAGATAGAGTATCTGTGGGAGGTCTCTTAATTCTCTATGTAGATAGTTACGGAGGATATTTAGCTTCAGCTGATAGCATAGTTGAGTATCTTATCTCCAGCGATATAGAGTGCGTGGTTTACATACCTCCCGGTGGTAAAGCAGTATCTGCAGCTGCCCTCATAGCGGTAGCCTGCGGGAGAATCTACATGGCTTCAGGCTCAGTAATAGGTGCCGCAAGGCCGCAGCCTGACGACCCTAAAGTAGTGAACTACGTAGCTTCTCGATTTAGAGCTCTAGCCAGCAAGTCTTTTAGAAACGAGTCGATAGTTAAATTAGTTGAGAAATTCGCTACTGAGTCACTCACGCTGACAGATGAAGAAGCTGCTTTCTACGGTATAGCTAGGAAGGTAGATTCATTAGACGACGTGCTGAGAGACTTAAACTCTTCGAAGCCTACTGAGCTGCTCACTAAGGACCTCTGGGATGGAGTTTTATCTGTAATATCAGACCCTCTAATCTACTCTCTAGCTATTAGCCTAGGGTTATTCCTGGTAGTTGCTGAAGTACTGGTAACAGGTTTCCAGGGCTACGCAATAGCTGGAGTACTACTCATAGCTATAGCTCTCTACGGTATGAGTGTGATACCTCCAGATATTCTAGTACTAACCTTAATGCTGTCAGGTGCTCTACTAGTACTAGTAGAATTCCTCAGTCCAGGTCTCCAGGGATTCAGCATAGCTGGTCTCGCGCTACTCACACTAGGACTATATTTAAATCTGAGGAGTAGACCTACACCAGCACTCGAGCCCTTAGCGATCGGGGTAGCTGTAGCGCTGAGCATCTTAGGGGTCTTCCTAGGGTTCATAATGCTTAAAGCCTCTCAAGCAATTAGACTCAGAAAGCCTAAGCTAAGAGAGGTTTTAGTAGGGTCTGTGGGAGTAGCTAAAACTGATGTGGGGCCTACCACTCCCGGAGTTGTCTACATCTTGGGGGAGGACTGGACTGCTTATTCATTAAGTGGTAAGATCTCAGCTGGTAGCCGAGTTGTTGTGAGAGATGTTAGAGGGCTATTTCTATATATAGAGAGATTGCCCGAAGAACAGAGTCCGTAGATCATCGGGAGAACACCAGGCTTCTGCAGAAATATATATATGTATCGATAGAGATAGGTCAGGTGAGCACTTGGATATATTCACCTTAATTACAGTAGTTTTGGCGTTAGTCTTTGTAGCCTCCATAGTGGCTAGAAGTATCAGGATAGTCCCCGAGTACGAGAGACTCATAGTCTTCAGACTAGGTAGGATGGTCGGTGTTCGAGGACCGGGATTAGTGGTTCTCGTTCCATTAATCGATAGTGCGGTTAAAGTAGACTTGAGGGAGTTCGTGATAGATATACCACCACAGACTTGTATAACTAAAGATAACGCACCCGTAGATATAGACCTACTAGTCTACATAAAGGTCTTCGACCCAGCTCTAGCTATCACATCTGTCAGTAACTACATAACGGCTTCAACCGGGATAGCTATGACCACTCTTAGAGCAGTTGTTGGAGATTTACTACTAGATGATGTATTAGCAAAGAGAGAATATATCAATAGCACTCTAAGAGCTAAACTAGATGAGATTACCGATAGATGGGGTATTAAGGTTACCTCCGTCGAGATCAAGGAGATAAAGCCTCCTAGAGATGTGCAGGAAGCTATGATTAAGCAGATGGCTGCGGAGAGAAATAGGAGAGCGATGATACTTGAGGCGGACGGTAAGAAGCAGGCAGCTATACTTGAGGCTGAAGGCTATAGAGAGTCTCAGATAAAGAAAGCTGAAGGAGATAAGCAAGCAGCTGTACTTAGAGCTGAGGGAATATCGAGGTCTCTAGAGCTAGTTAACGAGTCAGCTTCGAGAGTGGCTGCTAATACACTCTTTCTGCAGTATCTAGAAGCTATATCTAAAATAGCTGAAAGTCCATCGACGAAGATAATACTACCAATGGAGTTAGTAACTGGTTTAACAACATTGGTCCGCACTGTGGGGCTGGGAGAGAGACGTGAAAGCGAGAAGTCTGCGGAATAGGTAGGTGTCTGTGAGTGAACGCCTACTGTAAGGAGTATGTGATACGGGACTTCCTCAAGGTAGTAGTGGTGTGTTCTGAGGAACCACACGCAGTCGGAGATCTCCCTGGGCTTCCATACTGCTTTAAATGTGTGAAGAGTGTCTCTACGAGTGACTCTAGACTCTGTTATTCAGAAGAAATAACTCTACCATCCGGGAGGAGGGTCGTTATAGAGGGTGCTGAAGTCTTCGGTGAAATGAAGTCTATATCTTATATAGTTAGAGGAATTGATTGCTCTATAGATCCTGAGGAACTATATGAGGAAACCTCAACTCTAGTGCTTAGTGTGTGTAGAAACATAGGTAAGTATAGCTCTGGGACCTCAGAGTAACACTGAGAAGGCATCACTACCTACTTGCCGGGTACACATCATCGGTCTAGTTAGAACTCTGTCTCAATGCTTTTATTTCAATTACCAGCGTAAAGTGGGGTAGATATGCTTAAAGCCGCTAGAGAAGCTGTATATAGGTATAGAAAGGGGGTAGTGGAGAGAGTTTGTGAAGTCGTAACTACATCTGTAGGGAGATTTGTAGTAATACATGAATCACTTAAAGGAAGGCACTCAGTTGGAGATCGAGAAGAAGAGTGGGACCTGCTGAGCCACCAGTCTTTCCAGGATTTAAAGAACGTGGTAGTAGAGTACGAAGACCTACCGGCTGACGTTAGAAGAGCTCTCTCTAGAGTGGGGTAGACCTATAGTCAGACTGGTAGTATCTAAATACATCATCGAGCTAGTATGTGCTACCTCAAGAATTTACGGAAAAGAACTGGCGGGGCTAGCTGTAGGATTTACTGAAAGCGGGAATATCTTTATTGAAGATATTGTTTTAGGCGAGAACATATCTGAAGACAAATATAGGTTTTTCCTAGATCCAAGAGCTATAGTTGAAGCATTTAGGTTTTCAGAAGCATCAGGATATGAAGTAGTTGCTCTACTCCACACCCACAAATTGGGAGCGCTACCGAGCTCACTCGATATCGACGGTATGAGGCTGTGGCCGATTCCATGGGTAATTGTAGATGAAAGTGAGTGTCTAGCTAGAGCCTGGATTCTAAGAGAGGGTGAGCTAAAAGAAGTGCTCGTAGAAACCGTACCTACTTAAATCCGGGTGAGCGTAGGTTCACTACATCTCTATTTACTAAGTTCGGTGGTAGCTTACCTTCGTAGAAAGCTATTAAGTTGTCGGCTACTGCATCAGCCATAGAGTACCTCGCTTCATAAGTAGCACTACCTATATGTGGAACTAACACCGCATTCTTTAGAGCGGTTAGCGGGTGATTGGGACTCAAAGGCTCTTCTTCGAATACGTCTATTCCTGCTCCAGCTATCCAGCCCTCTCTGAGGGCTTTCACTAGTGCGTTTGTATCTACTACAGCACCTCTAGCAGTATTCACTAAAATAGCTGTCTTCTTCATCAACCTCAGATAGTCTTCATTAATTACATGTTTTGTTTGAGGGGTTAGAGGTACGTGAATAGTTACGATATCTGCTTCTCTGAGTAGGTCTCGCAGCTCTCGAAATTCAGCACCAATCTCTCTCTCAGCTTCGTAGTTCCTCACCACATCGTAGTAGACCACCTTCATGCCGAAGCCTCTAACACCGATTTCAGCTACACGCCTACCTATCCTACCCAACCCTACAACTCCGAGAGTCTTCCCCATCAACTCAAATCCCAACATCATCTTGGGGTGCCAAGCAGTACTAGATCTATACCATTCACCCCATCTGACGAATACATCGGATTCAACAATCCTTCTACTAACAGCTAGTATTAGAGCCCATGTGAGTTCAGCAGTTGATTCTGTTAAGACTCCAGGTGTATTTGTAACATATATTCCCAGCTTAGTAGCGCAGTTTATGTCGATATTGTCGAATCCTACAGCGTATTGAGCAACTATCCGGAGTCTCGGAGAACTCTGAAGTAGTCTGCAGTCTATTCTATCTGTAAGTAGAGATACTAGAGCTTCCACCTCCCTAGCCTTACCTAAGAGCACTTCGTAAGGTGGTTGGTGATATCTATCCCATACCTCAACTTCGTAGTACTGAGATATCCTCTCTATAGGTTCTTTAAAGAGTTCTCTCGTTATGAAGACCTTCGGTTTCAAAGTGGTCTCCCGCAAATAGTTTCAAAACTTAAAATAAGCACGTAGCTCTCAGATACACATCTCAGCTACTTTACGGCTTAAAAATTAGCAGTAATCTTATTATGGGGTAGTATATGAAACCCTCTACACTGGACATGAAGCCCATAATTGCTGAACTTCTCGGTGAGGTAGCCTTTGTGTACATAGCTAAAGCTCGTGAGCTAGAGAGAGCTGGTCATAGAGTAATAAGCTTTGGGGTAGGTCAGCCGGATATTCCGACATTTCAGCATATCATAGATGAAGCAAAGAAAGCTCTGGACTCTAAATTCACAGGCTACACTGAGACTCCTGGAATTAGAGAGCTTCGTGAAGCTGTAGCTGATTACTTAAATGGAAGATATGGATCTAATGTAAAACCCTCTGAAATAATAATAACTCCCGGTGCTAAAGGAGCTATATTTCTCGCACTCTCAGCTTATATAAACCCCGGAGACGAGATAATCGTGCCGGAACCTTCCTATCCAGCCTATCCGGAGGTAGCTAGATTTCTAGGAGCTAAACCAGTATATATCCCACTGAAGTGGCTTGGACCTACTGGAGGATTCGCACTAGATGTTGAAGCTATTGAAGCAGCTATAACTCCCAGAACTAAGGCGGTCGTAGTCAACAATCCCCACAATCCAACGGGAGCTCTCTTCACACCTACACAAGTAGAGAGAATATACGAGATAGCGAGAGAACACAACATCATGGTCTTAGTAGATGAAATATACGACAACTTCATATACGACAACCAGCCGTTTAGGTCGTTCCTAACTTTCAGTGATTGGAGAGATCGCGTGCTCTACATAAACGGCTTCTCCAAGACCTTCTCAATGACTGGATGGAGATTGGGTTATTTAGTCGTTAGAGAGGAAGTAGCTTCAAAACTGACTAGACTAGCTGTAAATATTTGGTCTTGTCCAGTATCTTTCGCTCAGAGAGCAGCTATAGCGGCTTTAAGAGGTCCGTGGGAGCCCGTTAAAGAAATGATCAGGCTATTCCAATATCGAAGAGATGTTATTACTAGAAAATTGAGTGAGATAAGAGGATTCGAAGTCTGGCCCAGTACTGGAGCATTCTATATATTCCCGAGAATTAAGAAAGTCCTTGATGCGGCTAAACTCACAGTTGAGGAATTCGTCGAGAAGCTCCTCTACAGTAAATACGTAGTAACTCTCCCGGGGACAGCATTCCCAGATAAAGCCGGTAGAGAATACATAAGACTCAGTTTCGCAGTAGACGCTAAACTCATCGAGGAAGGAGTAGAAAGAATAAAGGAGTTTATCGGGTCTCTGGGGATATAGCTTAATCACTTATTTTCAACCTTTCGAAGAATACGTATCTCATTGAAGAATTTATAGGACTGAGTGAATACGTTATCTTTATCTAACTAGCTGTAGGCAACTACTCGAGGGACTGGAATTCGTGAGCACCCAGCTACTAGAGGGCGATATAGTGAGACTTAGAGATGGAAGTGTATGGGTTATAAAAGGCTGTGCGCACCCACCGGGAGGATATGTAGCTCTGCCTAGAGTAGTAGACGGTAGGAAGTTTAAGAGGTTCTCGGAATCTATAGAAGTCGTCAATAGGTACTACCTCCATTATCTAAAGAACTTGAGAGAGATTGGGAGAAGAGTTCCGATAGTCCCAGAGCAAGATATTGTGGAGATACGTAGGTGGATATTGGATGGACTTAGAGTTGGAGATATAGAAGCGCAGAAGCTTCTCCAGCTACTCGCATCACGCGGATTGAAGTGCGGTATCGCTGGGTCTTACCTAGGGGGCTATAGCCAGAGTAGTTCAGATATAGATATACACTGTCTCGATAAACCTGAAGCATATAGTGAAGTGCGCTCTCTCTACCTAGAGAGAGTGTTGGAGCACTTAAGCCTCAGTGAAGCAGTCGTAGAATTAGCTGAAGTTTCAGAATCTATAGATCTTAAAATACACGCATACTTCATTACGAAGAGATATCTTCAGGGTAGATATCGAAGTAGAAAGGTGACTATAAGAATAGTGAATTGCGATAGGGTAAGAGACTTCCTAGGACCTTACGTAGATGTGAGAAACTCTGAGTTAATCGCTAAGATATCTGAAAGTGATTACAGAACTCCAGCAATAATTAAAGCTGAAGTAGTTAGAACCTCAGCTCAAACTAACTGCAGTATCTACCTCATTAGCCACCGCCTGAGATTCGCAGAATTGCCTGAAGGCACTATTCTAAGTATTCGAGGTGCGATAGAGACTAACTACCTGGGCTACCTAATTGTAAATCTTGATGCAGCTAGCTTAGACTGGATCTCTCTCGACTAGCTGTTCTAAGAAGTAGTGAGAGTAATTTGAGCTTAGTGCGCGAGGTTATCTAGTAGCTCTCAGCAACGTATAGAGTAGAGCTACAGCTGGTAGAAAGCCTAGTCCAGATACCATGTAGTAGCCGCTGAATAGTGCTGATATCCCTAGAGAGAGTGAAATCGCGGCAGCAGTGTACTCTTCTATATACTCACCGAATTTCTCGCGGTCTTCAGGTCCTTTAGGTGTGACTGGAGCTCTCGGACGCATTCCTAGAGCACCCATGACGAGTCCCTTAATTACTACTGGTGCTACTGCTAAACCTATAGCTGAGGCACATCCCAAAGTTCTGAGGGTTTTAAGTGGTCTATACCCCCGCTTTACAGCATTCTTGAGAACAGTCGCTACATATAGAGAAGTAGGTATTCCTATGAGGAGTACAGTGTGTAGACTTAGATCTACTCCTACAGCTAATGCTAGACTAGGTACAATTAATGAAGCTACTAAAACAGTGAGACCGGGTAGGTACTGAAGCGTGTACAGTCTGGCTTCGAAAGACTTCAGAAAGCCTATGTCTCTATTTAGATACTTAAAGCTATATCTCAAACTCTCTAGCGAACCATAAGCCCACTTAAGCTGCTGAATTCTGAAAGCTCTATAGGAAGACGGCACTAAGACTCTAACCACAGCTCTGGGAGAGTGTTCAATGCTATAGCCGGCTCCGTGAAGCTTCATACCTATGATTACGTCGTCCTGCATTGTCCCGTCTTCCCAGCCTCCGACAGATCTTAGAGAATTTACGTTGAAGAGTGTTCCCGAGCCTAGAGGAAAGATAAGTAATCCAAAAGATCGCCTGCCCCCATATAGAGCTGCCGATACTAATTCAGTAGAAAAAGCTAGAGCTGCCGATACTCGAGTATTCCTAGACCAATACCCAACCCAGCGGCCTACACAAACATCATGATTTCGAGCACACTTCAGTAGTTCTTCAAAGAACTCCTCACTAGGTCGAGCGTCCACATCTAGAACAAGTAGTGTATCACTATCTACTACCTCTCTAAGAGCAAAATTCAGTGATCCAACACGTCCTCCCCTACCTCCATGTCTCACTACTTCAACTGCTACCGGCGTATTTAAACTCCTCAATTCATTTTTCAATGATTCAACGTACTCTTCCTCATCGTCAGATACTATGTATATGTGAGACCTACTGCCGAGGTTTTTCATAACTTTACTTAGGTGTTTAACACAGTCGAGAACTAGGCTTAGAGGTTCATTTTTTATAGGGACAACTACACTAACAGTTTTTTCTGAAGTGGGTTTAGAGTCATACTTCATGTCGACTCTACTACCGGCTATGAGATACAGTGAGTGTAGAGATAGAATTAGCACTAGTGGTGATAGTAGTGTGATTAATGCTATATCTACTACATTCAAGGAGGTTCCCTACTCTATAGCTAGAACTACTAAGTCATTTACATTAGTTCCCGTAGGTCCAGTTACTATCGCTCTACCTAGCTTACTGAGAAGTGTATAGGTGTCGTTATTGCTCAGGTATCTATGTGGATCTAAACCAGCTCTCAGAGCTTCATCGACTAGGCTTCCATCACAGATACCACCAGCAGCTGGACTATTACCATCAACTCCATCTGAACCAGCAGATACTAGAACTACGTTGCTGAGACCTCTCACAGATATAGCGAAACCTACGCAGAGTTCTTGATTTCTTCCACCAATACCGCGTCCTCTAACAGTTACGGTAGTCTCTCCACCTAGTAGCAGCATTACTCTCTCATCCGGCTTCTTGTACCTAGCTACGTGTCTCGCGACCCCCCCTAGAAACCTACCTACTTCTCTAGCTTCTCCAACCATTGTAGAAGTCAGTATGGTAGTCCTGTAGCCGAGCTCTCTAGCTTTCTTCTCCATCTCCAGTAGAGATATAATGTTGCTAGAGACTACGATATTTCTAACTTTAGATAGCTGAGGGTCTCCAGGCTTAGGGGTTTCCGGTATTTCACCACTTAGACCCCTCATTACGAGCTCTCTAACACTAATCGGAATAGAGTTCCATACATCTCTCCTCTGTAGGACTTCATAAACATCTCGATAGGTGGTAGTATCAGCTTCAGTAGGTCCTGAAGCAATAAACTCTATAGGGTCTCCGACTACGTCTGAGATTATTAAGGAGAATACTCTATAGGACTTCCTGAGAAATTCTAGAAGCCTCCCACCCTTAACCAAGCTGAGGTGCTTACGTACCGTATTGAGTTCAACAATATCAGCACCAGCCTTCATAAGTATATTTGTTGTAGTAGCTACTTCATCTAGTGTTAGAGGGGGGTAGGGCACCTCGAAGAGAGCTGACCCACCACCCGAGATTAAGACTATGACGACGTCTCCCTCTCTCAGATTTTCTTCAACGTAGCTAACTAGTCTGCGACTGGCTAGCAGAGTCTTTTCTCTAGGGATCGGGTGATCTCCTTCAACTACCTCTAATCTCTTCGGAGTTCTAGCTGGGTCTACTGAGGGAACTATGACTACTCCTCCACTCACTAAGTCTCCGAGGATGCTCTCACAGCCCAGAGACATGCCTTGACCAGCTTTACCAAAACCGATTACGTGAATACGGCGGTTTCGAGTGTTAAAGCACTCATTAAGCACACACACGCCATCCTCACTCCTAGTAATAACTCTTCGAATAGAAGACTCAGGATCGGCTGCTCTAACTCCTGCTTCCAGCACTTCCAACACGTCAGAATGGAGTTTTGATCTAGCTAGAGTAGTGCGGCACACTGTTAATTTAGATATAGCGCTTTCAGACACAGTCACACCAATCGAAAATCTAGATCTAGAACTTAAAACATGTATTTAAGCAGATATGGAGTGGGATTTAATGTCTTCTCAACTATATCCCATCTAGTCCCCGCTAAATAAGGTGTGACGCTTCAAGTAGCTTTGTTACTCCCAAACTATCTACGAGATTCTAGAGAGTATCTTAAGTAATTAGCGGCTTAGAAACCTGGAGGTTGTAGTCGAGCTGTGATAGCGCTAACTACTTATATACCCAACTCTCTTCAGTACTTCAATAGCTTTTTCTATAGCTTCGTTGACGTCGCCGGCTCTAACGTTTACTATTAAGTTGGTTCCTCTAACTTTAAATCTAAATCTACTTTCACCTCTGTACACGTATTCTTCAATTAGATCTAACTCAATGGTTTTCTTAGTGCTCAAACAATTCACCAAGTAGTTAGAGTACTCTCTAGCTATTATCTTTGCTCTCTTCATCAACACGTTTATACATATCAAAAATACTGAAGCAACTGGAGAAGACTTAAGAGAGCTCGATAGATGCTGCTAAGAATTCGTAAGTAGATATAGTACTGAGGTCTAGTATGATTACATTGGAGGTAGAGTGGGCGAGTCTACTTGAAGCTAGCTAGAGTATGTAAGCATGTAAGTAGATGTGGTCTATCTATACTGGCTCTACTAGATAGATACGTCAGTGTGTATGAATATGTACCTGAAGAACTGTTATTTAGAAAAACACGACTACACGAGAAATCTTTCGCGGAAGAGATCGAGAACTTAAGGAAGCTCAAACTAGTTGAAACACACCCAACTAGAGCAGCACACCGTCTTACCTTCCTCGGCTTAGACTGTCTGGCTCTATTAGACCTAGTTGAGAGAGACGTAATATCTCACATAGGTCCTCCAATCGGTACGGGTAAGGAGAGTGTTCTTCACCTAGCTAAAACACCTTCAGGTGATGTAGTTGTAGTAAAGTTCTATAAGATAGGTAGAATAAGCTTTAAAAAAGTAGTGAGGTCTAGAGACTACTTAGTGAATCAGCCCTCCTGGCTTGAAGCTTCCAAGGTCTCTGCTGAGAGAGAGTATAGAGCTCTCTCAATTCTATCTAAGCAGACTGAACTAGTTCCAAAGGCATTCGGATGGAGTAGACACACGGTAGTTATGGAGATTATAGAGGGAGTAGACCTCTGCGACTATAGAGACGCCAGAGACCCGGAAAATATACTTAAACTGATACTGACAGCTCTGAGAGTAGCTTACTTAAACGCTGGAATAGTTCACGCAGACCTAAGTGAATACAATGTAGTTGTCTCTCTGAGAGGACCTACCGAGCTACCCTACATAATAGACTGGCCTCAGTATCTGCACAGAGAAGATCCGAGATCTGAAGGATATCTGAGAAATGATGTAAGTAATTTACTGAAGTTTTTTAAGCGTCGATACGGAGTTGTAATAGACTTGGAGAGAGCTGTAGGTTACGTTAAGGGGCTATTTAATGGAATATAGTGCTGAGTCCTATCTTGGTGTGGATATAGTTAAATCTGGTAGCAAGCTGAGTGATTTCATCTATTTCGCAGCATTAATACGTGATGGAAGTTTAGTGAAGATAGATGAAGTTTCTGCGAGTAGATTAATTAGAATACTGTGGGAGCTAAAACCTAGTGTACTTGCTGTAGATAACCTACTAGAGCTCGGAGGGTCTATTAAAAATGTCTCGAATTTCATAAAGCTGATTCCTCCCGGAGTTAGAATTGTTCAAGTAAATGTAGATGAGAAAAGCTTGAGAGACCTACGTGTAGCTGCTAAACAAGCAGGTCTCGAGGTCCCTCACGGAAAACTTGATTCAAAGCTTTCAGCAGTAGTTATAGCGCTACTAGCGAGTAAAGGCTTTGGAAAAGAGATTGAGGTATTCAGCAAGAAAGTCAAGATATACGTACATAGAGGAAGGTCTGGTAGAGCGGGTGGTTCTAGTGCTAGCAGATTTAAGCGCAATCTGAGAGCTTCCGTAGCTCAAGTAGTTAGAAAAGTAGAAGAGACTTTAAAAGCCAACTCTATAGAGTACGACTTAACTCTGAGGAGAAGTAAAGGAGGAGTCGATTCAGCAGTCTTTACAGCATATTGTGATAGAGAAAGACTTTACGGATTAATAAAAAACCTCCGCGGACACGATGTAGTTGTTCGAGTTAGACCTGTAGTTAGTTTATCATCTATAAAGCAGATACTACATCAAGAGCAAGAACAGAAATACCTGATAGTCGGGCTGGACCCAGGAATTGAGGTAGGTGTAGCTGTATTAGACCTCGGTGGACGCTTAATTATGCTTAAATCTGCTCGAGGGTTAGATAGAGAGGATGTAGTAGCTCTTCTCCGAGGTCTCGGTAGAGTAGTTATTGTTGCTACAGATAAGCAGCAGCCTCCGGAGTTTATAAGAAAAGTTGCTGCTACTGTTGGAGCTAAGGTCTACTCACCTGAGCGCAATCTATCTGTCTACGAGAAGGAATCTATAGCTAGGAGCTACGCAGCTCTCTACGGCTTCGAAGTCAAGGATAACCACACGAGAGACTCTCTTGCTGCTGCTGTAGAAGCCTACAGATCTGTCGAGAGAAAAATTAGAGAACTCGAAGAAGAACTAAGCGAAATGGATCTAGATAGGTCTCTAGTTAACTTAGAGAAATACAGAGTTAAGATTGTTGAAGGTCTCCCAGTAGCAGCTGTGATTGAAGAAATAATAGCTGAGGCTCTCAGCAGCGGGGAATCAACTGATAAAGTTCTTGAAGCAGTTCATGAAGCTAAAGCTCTGGCTGAAGTGAATGAGCTAATGAGGAAGAAAATCAGAGAACTTGAGAGAACAGTTGAATCACTTGAAATAGAGAGACAGCAACTGCTATCCAGGATAAAGACACTAGAAGGAGAACTCTCTAAAATGCGGTCACTCCTAGAATCAGGGCTAGCAAGTGTTTCTCGAGAATTAATGAGAGACCGGAAAGTGTATGAATTAACTCAGAGAATGATTAACGCTGTGAGAGACCTTGATAACTTAAGATTTGAGTATGAGAGAACTAGAGAGCACTACACTAAACTCCTCGCACTCTTACCCAGTGTTGCCGAAGGTAGATTGATTGTAATAAGGAAGATACGCACGATCGAGCAATTAGAGAACTTGAGAGAGCTAAAGCAGGGCGAGTTAGTCTTCGTGGAGAACCTTGCTGTAGAGAATCTAGAGAAATTCTCTCAGCTCATTGAAAAACTCGAGATAAGATTAGTTCTACCTACTAGCTTTCCAGATGACTACTTAGTTAGAGTAGTTAACGACGTAGCTATACCTGCTATTAAAGAAGTAGATTATAGTTCAGTTGAAGACATAGCTATAGTAAATTCAGAAGTCCGCAGCAAGATCGTGGAAGTAGTCGAGAGAGTTAGAGAAATAAGAAAAGCTAGAGAACGAAGAGAAAGAGAACTCACACTTCACGACCTTGAAGAAATAATTAGGGAATATAGAAGAGTTAGAGAGGAAGCAGAAAACAGTGAGAAAAGAGCTTCTCCTAGTTAAAATTACCTAGAACTCTAGGATGCTTAAGAAGTTCATTAGTGTGTGACTAGCAGTACGGTACTCGCTTTTACTCTTAATGGAGTATTTAACTATTTATTCTGCGAATTTCTACGACCTTGTGGTTATTGCTGAAGTTGCAGGGAGAAAATAGGCCAGACCTACTAACTCTTTAAGAACAAATCCTAACCCGGTCTCGTTGTCTGCAGTAGTTACGTTATTTGTGATTACTAACTTAGGGGTCTGAATCGGTAACCTATATGCTCACATCTATCCCTACAGCACCAGCGTTAGTTCTCGAAAACAGTAGCGTATTCTAAAGTACAGCAGCCGGCGGCAGAGAGGTAGTACTCTACTAAATACACTCAGTAATCATTAAGAAGGACAATAAAGATAGTGGGTCCGTATGCTACTGAAAGTTACTGATTCTCTAGGGGGTTAAGCCGCCGGCGGGATTTGAACCCGCGGCCACCGGCTTACGAGGCCGGCGCTCTACCTGGCTGAGCTACGGCGGCTCCGCAGGATTTATTTGTTGGCGTTTTTATAAGTTTCAAGTTAGAGGAGATTACTTACTCTTAACCGAAGATTGTTAGAAATTAATATTAGTTCGCAATTTTTGTTAGTGTTTTGGTGGTGGTAATGGAACAAAGCAATATAGTTAAGGTGATTGAGAGAATGTGGGGTAGTCCCGAGCTTCTATCTGAGTATAAGGAAGTCGGTCCCGACTGCCCTCACGGACTCTATATCTATGACAGAGAAAAAGACGTATGGATCTTGTTTTCAGCTAATGTCGGAGATATTTTCATGCCTAAGGTGGACGGCTACTATATCATATATTTCGACAATACTCGCTGTTCTGCGTGTAGAAAGTATGACCTTCACTGGTTTCCCTATGTAAGACAGAACTACCATAGATTTCCAGACCACTACTTCATTATAGCACTCTGTGATTGGTTTGCACGTGAGTGTAAGTCTCCAGTAGCTAGTAATACATTCACATACTACGCAGTTCATGCGTCGCCTACGACGATTCTTCTCTACATTAAGAGTGGGAAGGAAGTATATAGAGAGTCATATGATGGATACCTAAAGATAGATGAGCTCGAGAAAGTGATTGGAGGCTTTAAGTCTAGGGCTGAAGCATATGAGAAAGGAGTGAAGGTTAGTAAACCTATAGATGACTCTCAGGACATTATTAAGCTACTTAAACAGATTCTCTCGGGTGTCAAGTAGAGTGTTTAATCCATACGACATCAGAAAGGATTTCCCTATACTCGATAGAGTTGTTAGAGGTAGGAAGCTGATATATCTCGACAATGCTGCTACATCTCAAAAACCTAAGCAAGTTGTAGCAGCAATAGCTAAGTACTACCTGTGGCACAACGCAAATGTGCACAGAGGGCTTCACCTACTATCACAAGAAGCAAGTCAGATGTATGAAGAAGCACATGAGTACGTGGCTAGATTCATTAATGCTAGAAGCTGGGAGGAGATAGTATTCACTTACAATGTAACTGAAGCTATAAACTTAGTCGCTTTTACGTGGGGCATGGCGAATGTAGGTCCCGGAGATGAAATACTCGTTACAGTGATGGAACATCACTCAAACATGCTTCCGTGGAGAAAGCTAGCAAAGATCAGAGGTGCGAGAGTAGTCTACGTAGATGTAGCAGATAGTGGTGAACTCACATACGAAGAATTCGAGAAACTCATAAACAGAAAGACCAGGGTTATAGCAGTTACTCTAATGAGCAACGTACTCGGAACAATTACTGCGGATCTAGTGAGGAGAGTGGCTAAACTAGCTCACGAATATGGAGCTATAGTTGTAGTTGACGGCGCACAATACGTGCCACACATGCCTACAGATGTCCGCGAGCTAGGAGTAGACTTTCTAGGCTTCAGCAGTCATAAAATGCTCGGTCCGATGGGGATAGGAGTTCTGTGGGGAAAGAGGGAGATATTGGAGGAATTAGAGCCGTTTAAGACGGGGGGAGACACAATTAAGGAGGTAACACTAGAGGGCGTGGTCTGGCACGACCTCCCGTGGAGGTTTGAAGCTGGAACTCCGAATGTCGGTGGAGCTGTCGGACTTAAAGCCGCTGTAGAGTACCTCATGAAGCTAGGTATGGATTCCGTTAGAGAGCATGAGAAGGAACTAGTTAGATATACTTTCAAGAGATTTAACGAAGAACTTAGAGATGCAGTCGAAGTCTACGGTCCTAAAGACCCTGAAGCCAGAGGTGGTGTTATCGCATTTAACGTTAAAGAGTTAAATCACCACACTGTGGGTACGGCTCTAGATATGTTCGGAATCGCCGTCAGGACAGGTATGCACTGCGCTCACCCACTACATCGTAGATTAGGTCTAGCGGGTAGTGTTAGAGCGAGTTACTACGTCTACAACGTTAAAGAGGAAATAGATGAACTTGTAGCAAGTCTTAAGACTATAATTGCTTTAAGAGATAAGTTGAAGACTGGAGAGGTAGATGAGAGAATATGTACAGGAACGTAGTAGTAAGTTAGATATCGACTCGAAGGAGAAGACTATAGAGAAGCTAGTAGAGGACTTCCTGAGGATTCTGGGAGAAGACCTCCAGCGAGAAGGACTTAGAGAAACACCTAGGAGAGTTTCACGTATGTGGATTGAAGAACTAGCTATGGGGTACTTCGTAGACCCTCTAGCCTACGTTAAGACTTTCGAAGTTGAAGAATATGAAGGACGTGAGGGATTAGTTGCGGTAACCAATATTCCAACGAAGTCCATCTGTGAACACCACCTCCTCCCCTTCTTTGGATATACTCACATAGTCTATGTGCCATCAGGAAGAGTTCTCGGTTTTAGCAAATTTGCTAGAGTCATAAAGGTCCTCTCGAGTAGGCTGCAGATACAGGAGAGACTAACTGAGCAAATAGCAGATTTTCTAGAGGAAGTACTTAATCCCAGAGGACTTCTAGTTCTTCAAGAAGCTCTACATACGTGTGCTCTAATAAGAGGAGTTGAAGAATCGATGACTATGATGACTGTAGCTCTCAGAGGAGTATTCAGAGAACAGAAAGAGATGGTAAATCTAGCTCTACAGCTAGTAAACGCGAGTAAGCTACCGCTACCTAAATTTGAGGGATTTTAAGGAAGTGCTAGCTGTGCAACATCACTCAAGTCTATGCAGAAAATAGCTGTAGAGTAAAGCTTTTTAGACGTATTTTCTCGAGTAGTGGGGCTGATTCAATGAATCAGGTGGAGTTCTTTTTCACACCGAAAGTAGTCGCGGTCGTCGGGGCTTCGAGAAAACCTGGTAAAGTTGGGTATGAACTCCTCAAAAACCTGAAGGAGCTGTTTAAAGGAAATCTCTACGCTATAAATCCAGAAGCTAGAGAAATACTCGGAGTTCCGTGTTATTCAACACTACTCGATATTCCGGAGGAAGTAGACGTAGTCGTGATATCTGTGCCGGCAGAAAGAGTTTCAGAGGTAGCAGAAGAAGCTGGTAGAAAGGGTGTTAAAGGCCTCATAGTCATCTCTGGAGGATTCAAGGAGACAGGTCCTGAAGGCGCTGAAAGAGAGAAGAAACTCGTCGAAATAGTTAAGAAGTATGGAATGAGATTGATAGGACCGAACTGTGTCGGTGTCTATGTCCCTAAGACAGGTATGAACACCCTCTTCCTCTCGAAGGAGAGGCAAGGCTACCCAGCTCACGGCTTCATAGCTTTCGCATCACAGTCTGGCGCATTTGGTTCAGCTGTACTTGACTGGGCGGCGATGAAGGGAATAGGAATAAGTAAGTTCGTGAGCTACGGTAATAAAGCCGACGTAGATGAGGTAGATGTGCTTCTCTACCTCAGAGATGATGAAGATACGCGAGTAATAACACTTTATGTAGAGGGTATAGAGAAAGGAAGAGAGTTCTTCAAAGTTCTCCGGGAGGTCACTAAGTACAAACCAGTTATCGTACTTAAATCCGGTAGAACTGAGGCTGGAGCTAGAGCAGCATCATCTCACACAGGGTCGCTAGCAGGTTCAGATGCCATATACGACTCTATATTTAAGCAGTCTGGAGCTGTGAGAGCCTACAGTATGGAGGAATTATTTGACTTAGCCATAGGGTTAGCTACACAACCTCCAGCCGCAGGTGGTAGAGTAGCTGTCTTAACTGTCGGTGGGGGCTCTGGAGTTATGGCTACAGATGCTCTCTCAGAGCTAGGGCTAAGCGTTCCCAGACTTTCTGAATCAACAGTCGGAAGGCTGAGAAAAGTCCTACTACCATTCGCATCTCCATACAACCCTGTTGATGTAACAGGTTCTGCTGTAGATGAACACTTAGTTGAAGCAATCGAGATATTGCTTACCTCAGACGATAAGATAGATGCTGTAATGTGGTTGCCGTACTACATGGTCCCAGGTATAACTCCGGAGCTGAATAGGAAGTTCCTAGATAGAGTTAGAAAAGTATTTAGAGAAACCGGTAGAGTAGTCCCTATTGTCGGTGTTGCTACTGGAGGTTCTTACACAGCTACCTACGCTAAAGAAGCGGAATCTATGGGTATACCCATGTACATATCTCCAGAGAGAGCAGCTAGAGTGATCAAGGCTCTAGTTGACTACGGTAGGTGGCTGGTGAAGGTGGGATTCTTCAAATACCATATCGAGAAGTTCTGCCGCATATTCTCATCGCATAGCATGTGAGTGAGGATCTCCCATAGTACTGCTTAACCATGTTTGTAGTTTAAATCAAGACATTATCTTCCCGTAAACATGATTGAAGAACAGTCACTTGAAATCTAGTAGGGTTTTTCCAGTCTTTGAAGCAGTCTCAAGTTGCTTTTCAGTGATACCGAAATACTCCAATATTCTCAAGGCGGCAGGTATTATCTGGTGTTTTACGTAGTAATCTACATCAATATCACTAGGTTTAGCGATAAAGTATGGTATCGACCTAGATGATATTTGCTCCTGACCTCTTATGATGACATATCCTATCTTACTACCCTTCTCTACTTTAAAGCCTAGACCCACCATTTTCTTAGCTGCTGCAACGTGAGGCGCGCTAACTTCGTATTCATCTAGAGATTTCGTAATTGTCTTCCATATCACTAGCTTTTCTAGAGATATCTTCTGCTGCTTCAGCTCTATTACGACATTTTTTACGTAGTCAACAGCTTTTTTGACATCACCTGTCTCTAGCACTATTTTAGCTACATTTTCCTGAACTTCTTTCGCGATTTCCGACCAATCTCCTCTAACAGCTTCAAAGCCGACGATGTCTATTCTACCGTCATCTAAGATTCCAACGTACCTCTTCTTAGCTTCAGTGAAGAAGACTCTCTTATATGTTTTATCTACCTTGATTTCGAGTTCTAGTTCTCGCATAACTTCATCTAAGAACTTAGCTACCTCAGGCTTATTTGAAACAAATATCGAGTCAGTATCTCCGTATATAACCTCAAGACCTAGGTTCTTCGCTACCGAGATAGCTCTCTCGATAATATTTCGCCCTACTGCTGTAACAGCTTCAGCACCGAGCTTAAAGTACCAGCGAGCTCCAACCCAGCCCATATATCCGTAAGCCGCGTTTGCCAAGATCTTTAAAGCTCTCTGTCTCTCACTTAGAACTAGATACTCGGGAGAGTCTGGTGAGTGTTTACGCATTTCCTCTCTGACGGTTTTTCTCAGTCTGAGTAGTGTATCGAGAACACTTTTATAGAAACCTGGAGGTTCTTTTCTAAAGCAGTAGCTAGTTCCCGATATTCTATAGCAGCTCTCAGATGCTTCTTCAACATAGGTGTCTGGACCTATGTTAAACTTGATCATGATGTTTGGATACATTGAGGTAAAATCTAGAACAGCTATGTTGTCGTGAACACCCTTCTTAGGCTCTAGAACTATGGCTCCTCTATAAGGTTCATACTCTCTCTCAACTCTATTAGGTATGAGCTCGTTCATCCCCACAGCAGACCTCATTAAATACCACTCGAGTCTGTAGCCTACAGATGCTGCTCCTACTTGGTCTAGAGGTAAGCCTGTTAGCGATGATAACTGCATCGCAAAGGGGAGGAACTTCTCAGATAGCTTTAAAGTAGATACTACGTCGTCTCTAGCGTATTTCAGTAGTACACCTCTCCTACTTCTATCGTCCCAGTACTTAAATATTTCGTGACCAGGTATCAGAGTTCTCTCACTTCTTTTTACAACTCCTAAGTAGTCTGCTACCGCATCCAGAGACTTTACTTTAATCTCCGGTATTTCTTCAGCAAAGTCGTATAGATCTACGTGAAGTCTCCCAGGTATAGAGTAGTGTCCGTGAACAGACGGCCTCGGAATACCTCCTCTAACCCTGCCTATATCTAGATTTAGCCCTAGTTTATCAGCTCTCTCAACTAGGTAGGGAAGGTCGAATCTACCGGAGTTGTATCCAACAACTATGTCTGGGTCATAGGTAAGGACATAGTTTACGAATTCTCTAATAAGCTCTCTATCTTGAGGCTGAGGTCCATCTAAAGCTGTAAGTAGCTTGAAGTCTCCATCAGAAGTAGCCATGGAAACTACGATCACGGGGTCGCGAGATGGATTTACAGCACCTCTCGGGTTGTAGACTTCTATATCTAGAGCTAAAACTCTGAGTTTCGGTGGGATCGCGATATCTAGAGGTTTTAACCTACCTACTAATCCATAGAGAGAGCTGACTCTATATCCAGCGACTCCCTCCACAGGCTCTACATCGGCTTCATACCACTGGCAGGGGGGTACGTTATTATCTAGCACGTACCTCATACTGAACCTGATATCTGCTTCAACAACATCTACAACACCTCTTACTTTCTTAGCGTGCTCTCTATACTCTCTAACTGCTTCAGGCTTCACAGTAACTACTTTAACTACTCTAACCGGTTTTCCAAAGTATTTCTTCTGTGAAACTTCAGCTGAGATTACGGGTGAGTCTCCTCTAGATAGAAGCTTAATCTTACTTATGACGTCGCTTTCTCTAACTCCTTCCTCTAAGATTGCGTAAAAGTAAGGTCTGAAGCTTTTATCTATCACTAAAACTCTTCTACCGTCATCAGACACACCCCACAGAAGTATAGCTGGAACACCACCGTGGATTTCGTAACTTACATCGAGTAGGTAGAACCTAAGCCTCACTTCCAGCTCCAGACAGCTCTAGATTATGTAACTAATAAACAGTGAGATTAGCGCACTATGTAGAGAAAGTCTCTACTGTAAAGCAGTATACTTCAACCGCGAGCTGTAGCTGATACAATCTTAACTACATCTCCATCAGATAGTCTGTAGTCCGCACCAGTTCTCTTATTTCTATTTACTATGTGGGCAGCTATGAAGCCTCTAGCTAGCTCTGTGTGAACTAATTCAGCCAGCTCTAGTGCTGTAGTCCCCTGCTTAACTAGGTAGGCGTCTGGAAGCACGTTACCGTCTTTATCACTTAACTTAGATATGTTCTCGACCGGATATACAACAATCATTTTAAGTACGTTAAAGACAGCTATGTCTAGAGCTTTTTGAACACCTGAACCTCCATACTTCTTCATGAAGTCTCTTATTCTATCTAGCACAGTTTTCTGCTTAATAGTTAGCTTAGATTCATCTACTATCTGAAAGTCTGCATCACCAGGTGTGTACTTAATCAAGTCCGACCTAGCGGCTTTCCTTAAAGCCAACTCAAAGAGAGAGCTAACAGGCACTACGATCGCTCTGTTGCTTAAAGCATTGAGAGCTCTCTTATAGTTATCTTCAGCTTCTGGAATATCCATCTTATTCGCAACTATGACTATCGGCTTAGCGTGTTCTCTCAGTCTTCGAGTAAGTAGCCTGAGTTCCCCCTCCCTCCACGACCCAGGCTTGGTGTTCTCCAGCCTGGTTTCTCTCAGTGCTTCAACTACATGCTCTCTTCTTATAGATAGACCAGATACCTTCCTGGTTATTCTAGCCACTACTTCATCCCAAGGTAGGGTATCTAAGCCTCTGGAAAACCTATCCCAGTCGCGAACTATTACTTCGTGAAACCACTCATTTATCTCGTACTCTATAGACTCTATTTCATCGAGTGGGTCGTAGTAACCAGGTCTAACCGGGTTTCCTTCCTCATCTGTTTCACCAGACATATCTACTACGTGGAGGAGGACGTCCGCCTGCCTTAAGTCGTCCATGAACTTGTTTCCCAACCCCCTCCCTCTGTGAGCTCCCTTTATGAGACCAGCTACATCATATAGCTTAACAGGTATGAATCTATACCCACTGAAGCAGATAGAGTTCTTGGGGTTGCAGTAAGATAGCCCTAGCTCTACGTGAGCACAGGGTTTTCTAACGTAAGCTATACCTACGTTGGGTTCTATAGTTACAAACGGTCTGTTCTCGATTTTAGCCTCTAGTAGAGTAGCAGCTGAGAAAAACGTTGTCTTACCTACATTCGTCTTACCGACAACTCCGATGGTTACTGCTTGCGGAGGCAATCTCACTCATCCAGAAAATATAGGTTATTGAAGTTTAAGATACTACACATATTTTAAATACTCTCGAAGTGTACTTGGTTTAACGAGTTGGGGGGATTTATATTTATCAGATCGAATAAGAACATCGACGTACTTCCACTAGCTAAATTAGCGCTAAGCAGAATGGAGTTTCGAGGAAAAGACTGCAGTGGAATTGCGTGGATAGAGAACAGTAGGGTAGGTATAGTAAAAGACTCGTGCCCAATCTCCGAACTCTTCACTAGGTACTCACTTAGCGATATGCGTATGAGTGTAGTTCTCGGTCACACTAGGTACTCCACACATGGTAAAGCCGACTCTAGAAACGCACATCCACATACAGACTGTGAGCAAGTTGTTGCTGTAGCTGGTGATGGAGCTATCAGAAACTACGAAGAGCTATACGCAGAGTTAGTAGACAGAGATCATAGAGTAGTTTCTAAATCTGACTTCGAGCTTGTAGCCCACCTAGTAGAAGACTATGTGAGAGGAGGATTGAGCTATGCTAGAGCTTTCGCTGAAGCAGTAGCTAGACTCGAAGGTATAGTAGCTATAGCAGCTCTATTTAGAGATGGTTCAGCAGCTATTTACACATCTCACCAACCAGTATACGTAGGCTTAGGTGGAGATGTAGTTGTTGTCTCATCAACTCTCTCAAGTCTATACAGCATGGTCTCAGAGTACACCAGTATAGAAGCTGGTGAACTCATCTTCATAAGTAGTGAGGGAAAAATCGGGTTCGCAGGTATTGATGGGAACACTATTACTAAGAGTTTTCTAGTTTACAACCTTAAAGAATCTCTAGTAGATGTAGATGGATTTCCACACCACATGATGCGCGAAATATATGAAGCTCCCTACAGTATTCTCAGAACAGCGTCCGCAGTGCAGGCGAGATACCTAGAACTCGCCTCAAAGATCGCTTTAAAGAGTAATAGATTCTTCGTAATAGCTAATGGCACTAGTCTTCACGCTGGATTTGTTTTCTCGTACTATCTCTCTGAGCTAGCCGGTAAGGTACCGGTTGTAGTTAGTGCTTCAGAGTTCCCACTATACTACCTCGAAAGTGTAGGTGTTGGTGATGCTGTGCTAGCTATAAGTCAGTCTGGAGAGACTTCTGAAGTAGTTAGATCAGCATATGAAGCTAGACTCAGAGGTGCCACAGTAATCGGAGTTACTAACAACATAAACTCAAGATTAACGAGATTCTCAAATATCTACTTATCGATTGCTGCCGGGCCGGAGCTAGCTGTTCCAGCTACTAAGACATTTACTTCAACTCTAACACTACTGTATATATTGGCGAGATCTGTCTCGGAGATAGCCTCAAAGCCTACTTCCGAAATTCTCTCTGAGGTCTGGAGGGAGGTGGAGGAAGTATATAGAGTTCTTCTAGGTAACTTAGATAGAGTTCGCCTTGAAGTAGAAGAAGCGTCTAAATCTATTGCGAATTGCTCAAGCGGCTATGTGGTGTCGAGAGGAATAACATATCCACTAGCTCTAGAAGGAGCTCTGAAGATTAAGGAAGCTGCTTACATACACGCTGAAGGAGTTGAAGGAGGTGAGCTGAGGCACGGTCCTATAGCTATACTAGATAGAAATATGTTCACGATATTCATAGAGCCGCTAGAACGAGGTGCTGCTAGCGATATGTTGAAGGTCGTAGAGGAAGTTTTAGATTACGGGAGTCCGACAGTCTTGATATCTCACACAAGTAATGACGAGAAAACATCTCTCGCTAAGGTAAGAGTGCCTAGCCTTAAAAGACACTTTATGCCTATTAGCATAGCTGTAGCTATACAGCTTCTAGCCTACAGCTTAGCTGTACGTAAAGGGGTAGACGTAGATAAACCAAGAAGACTATCTAAAGTTGTGAGAACTCAGTAAATGAGATGCAGAGACTCACTACACCGCAATACTGAGAGATAGCTAGGATTTTTATACGGTATCTTGGATTTAGAGGTAGGTGAGTCGCATGGCTGTATACGTAAATAGCTTACCTAAAGCTATCGCTGTGTTACTACTGTTTACTATAGCAGCCGCCAACATTGCTGGACTCCTCGAATTTGTCTCCGGAGCTTCAAGCCCTTCTAAGATTAGCTACATAGACCCCGAGGGAGATCAGTACGGTCCCGGGGGCTACAAGTACCGAGCTGTCTCTGACACGTATAGAGCTGAGTACTTTGATTTAAGGAGTTTCTCGATTGAGGTCGTAGGGGGAGTTGTTAAGATATCTCTAGGCTTCACTAAGGTTGCTAACCCACTTAATTCACCTCTAGGTTTCTCTCCACAAATAGCTCACATATATATCGTGGGGAACTGCAGTAGCAGTAAGACTGAGACTCTAGGTCTTAATGTGAGACTTAGAGCTGTAGATGCGTGGTGTGCGTGTGTAATTGTAGCTCCAAATCTCGGCGGCTATCTGTCTAAGCTAGTGCTCGCTGGCGGTGAGTCTATAGCTCTAGATAGATTATATGTAGTAAACAATACGATAGTAGCTGAAGTTCCTGCGGTAGTAATTTTCGAATCGGTGGGTTATAATGTAGCTACGTGGAGGTATTTAGTAGCTATTTCTGCGTACGATGAGTCTTCACCTGATAGATTAATTAGAGTTGGAGTAGAAGGTGAAGACACCCCCATAGTCTATACCGGTGTTAGTCGAGAGGACATTAGATTTCTCCCTAGAGTACTCGATATACTAGTTGAGACAATTGAAGACCAGCGCTACATATTAAGTACGTTCTCGGCAAGACATGGTGATATAGCTACTGTTAGTGCTTATCCATACGCTGAAAACACTCTATTACCACTAGCACCTGCGGTTGAGACTTCTACAGTTGTAACCACCAGTATTGTTACTGAAACCTATGCGAAGATCTACTACCTACCTGGAGCTACAGCTACAGTTACAAACTACGTTCAAGTACCTAAGTACGGATTAGAACTCTACATTCTAGCTCTAACTTCAGTTATACTTCTAGTTGTTCTAGCAGTAGTCTTAAGCAAGAAGGGCTTCGGTGGTAAGTAGACTTAGAGCACTACCTCCCATTAGTGCTATATAGGTTTATTACACTCCCACACTGCTTCTTGCGGGGACTGATTAGTGGCTAAAGTATTTCATAAGCTAGTTACTATAGATGATGCCCAAAAAGAACTAGAAAAGCATCTGCTCTCTAAACAGCTCGATATCGAAGAGGTAGATCTCCGCCGAGCACTAGGGCGTGTACTAGCAGAAGATGTTCTAGCTCTAGGTGACTACCCACCGTTCGATAGGTCTGAAGTAGATGGATACGCAGTTCGCTCATCAGATCTTGAAGGTGTGGAAGAAGACAATCCAGCTAAACTCAGAATTCTGGGTTCTGTTAACGTAGGTGAAGAACCTAACTACCGTGTAGAGCCCGGCACATGTGTCGAAGTAGCTACAGGGTCTATGCTGCCTCGAGGCGCAGATGCTGTCGTTCCAGTGGAGTATACTAAGAGAGTTGGTGATGTAATCTACGTCCACCGCAGCATCGCACCCGGTGATAACGTAGCTTATGGTGGAAGTGAGTTATTTTCTGGAGATGTTGTGGCTTCTGAAGGAACCCTTCTAGGTTCTGCTGACTTAGTCGTACTAGCTGGAGCTGGTATATCCAGTGTTAAAGTGTATAGGAGGATTAAAGTTGGAGTTGTGTCTATAGGTAATGAGCTAGTTAGAGTTGGTGAGCAGTTAAAGCCGGGAACAGTCTACGACGTTAATTCTCACTATCTCGAGGCGGCTCTCAGAGAGCTAGGTGCTGAAGTAGTTTTCTACGGTATCGTGAGAGATAGTGAGGAAGACCTTCAAGAAGTTCTACGCAGAGCTGTAGATGAATGCGATATAGTAGTTACTAGTGGGGGTACTTCAGCTGGTGTCGGTGACGTAGCTTATAGAGTAGTAGAGAAACTAGGTAGTCACAACATGCTATTCCATGGACTGAAGGTTAGACCGGGAAAGCCGGCGTTCGCTTCTCTGGTTGGAGATAGACTTATAGTCGGTCTTCCAGGTTTTCCTCTATCTATGATGATGGTTTTCAACATACTTGTGAAGCCCGTGGTCTCTAGGTTCCTGGGTTTAAGAGAGAGCTATCTGGAGCAGCTGGAAGAAGCCGTACTGGCTGAGAAAGTGATTGGGTATTTAGGTGTTGACAGATTAGTTCCAGTAGTACTTAGAAAGAAGTCGGGGAAAGTGGTTGCCTATCCTATAGGCTATCGCTCTGGGTCTGTAAACGTTCTCCAGCTAGCTGATGGATTTACAAGAGTTAAGGCAGGGGTACCGTATTTAGATGCCGGCAGTGTGATTTCAGTTTATAGATTCAGTAACCGCAGAACCGTGGATATTCTTGGGTTGGGAAGCCACGACTACTTACTCGCAGACGTCTTAAGGACTCTAGGTAGGAAGTTCTCGTTTAAGTATATAGTAGCTGGATCGTTGGCTGGTCTAAATGCTGTTGCTAGAGGGGTAGCAGATATAGCTGGTGTACACATACTCGATAGAGAGACGGGAACGTACAACGAAACCTACGTTAGAAAGCTCGGCTATAGGGATAGAGTAGTGCTCACAGTAGGCTATCTCAGAGAGGTTGGTCTCGTAGTAGCTCGAGGTAATCCAAAGAATATTAGAGACTTCAGAGACTTACTGAGAGACGATGTCGTATTCGTAAATAGGAGTAAATACAGTGGTGTAAGAGTGCTAGTTGACTCAATACTGGAGGATCTCGCCGGCAGTCTAGGTATATCTTTTGAGGAGCTAGTGAATAGGATTAAAGGCTACTATACAGAAGCTAGGACACATACCGGTGTGGCAGTTAGCGTGCTGACTGGTAGAGCTGATGTCGGTGTGGCAGCAAAGTATGTAGCATCTAAATATGGACTAGAATTCATACCTCTAGCTCACGAGAGATTCGATATAGCTGTAAGTGTAGAGTCGATTAAGACTCCGGCGGTCGAGGGCTTAATTAACTACTTGAAGTCTGAGGAATTCAGAGAATTGATAGTTAAGTATCCAGGCTATAGAGTCCTCGATAACACTGGTGAACTAGTATTCTTTGAGTAATCTGTGATTCAGCTACTGGTAGATGTAGCTAAATATTTTAACTTTCTGAGTGGAACTAAGCTTAAGGACTAAGTACTTAGAAGAGGTAGCTATATATGTCTGTAGATTTAGGCTCTACGACACTTAAAGAGTTTCTCCATTATTAAAGAGTGGGTTAGGTGTCTCTCTTGATTAAGCCACTTAGAGAAGAAAAACGGAGACTGAGTAACTTAAGTAGTAAGTTATCGGCGTATGTTGAGTTGATAAGACCTCACAACGTTGTAGCTGCGGTTCTATGTGTTGTCTTAGGGGTTCTCACAGCTTCTAGAGCCACTGAATTCTCGCTGAATCCTCTAGATATACTTATCGCTATCGCTGTTGTAGCTCTGGTATCTGCTGGTGGATACGCTATTAATGACTACTTTGACTACAGAGTTGACTCTGTGAATAAGCCCTATAGACCCATACCATCTGGGAGAGTCAGCCTCGGAGAGGTACTATACTTCTCTATAGCTCTAGGTGTGGCAGGTGTAGCTCTCTCAGCCTGGTTTGGGTATCTATCTCTTGCTTTTGTAGCACTAAACTCTCTCCTAGTCTACAGTTACTCAGCGAAAATCAAAGAGTGGGGAGTGCTGGGAAACGTAGTCGTTAGCTTCGAGGGGAGTGCTTCAATACTGTACGGGTCTCTAGTAGTCTATACTCAAGTTGGGAGAGATAGTGCTCTATACTCTGCTATAGTGCCTATATCGATAGCGTTTACTCTACTTTTAGGTAGAGAGATAGTTAAGACTATTGAAGATTACTACGCAGATTCAGTGCGCGGTGTGAAGTCTCTACCTAGAACTATTGGTTTGAGAGCTTCAGCACTAGTTGCTTCAATAATCCTGCTAGTAGTTCCACCTCTGGCTGTACTGCCTCTATACTCAGAGCTATACAATATCTCAGTGTATCTTCCACTAGCTACAGCAACAGTAGTCGTAGTTATTTTCTCTGCTGTAAAACTCCTCAGAAGTTCAAACCTGGTTCTAACAGCAATTAAAGTTAGATCTATCTTAAAGATAGCTATGATAACTGGAATACTCGCATTAATACTGTCTCTACTCACCTAACTACCTCTCAAACCAGTTACTCAAGATACGACCTATCTGTTACTGTATATTCAAAACGTTTTGGGTTAAGAAGCTGGACGATATACTTAAAAGCTTCTTCAGGTTTTGAGTGTTTTCCACATGAATAGACGTCTACCGTGGCGAATTCGTACTCAGGCCACGTATGTATAGCAATATGTGATTCCAGTATTATTGCTACTACACTAACTCCAGGACTTATAAGCCAGGTCTTAACTTCGAGTAAAGTCATATTTCCCACTCTAGCAGCATCAACAACAACTTTCTTAAGAAACTCTTGGTCAGCTAGTAAGTCATACTTACATCCGTAGAGACTGCCGTATACGTGCTTCCCATATACTAGGTATCTAACTTCTCTCATCTCCCATAGTACCCCCTCATAACAGTAAATTTAAGTATATCCCCCCATACCCACACCCCTAATAACCTACTTATTTACTCTCATCTAATCTTCACGGTCTCAGAAGAAAATTTAAGAAAACTATTTAACTTTATTTCAAAATAAAGACCTCAGCAACTAAATATTCTACTCTAATACAAATAGCTCTCCTACTGCGGGTCTCCTCAGAGAACTCAACTATGTAGTAGAGTGAGAATCTTAGTTTAAGAAGATGTAGGTGTGAAGCGCCGCGGCCGGGATTTGAACCCGGGTCACGGGCTCGACAGGCCCGCATACTAGGCCGGGCTATACTACCGCGGCGCCGTGTACTATAGATTTAGTGAGGTTTTAAAAGCTTTAAAGAGCTGCATAGTTGAGGTGATTTAGCTGAGTGTCGAATACGCTGAGCTGGGAGAACTTAGAGAGGGGAGTTATATAGTTATCGATGGAGAACCCTGTAGAATAGTTGAGATTACTAAAGCTAAAACCGGTAAACACGGTAGTGCTAAAGCTCACGTAGTTGCTATAAGTATATTCAGTGGTTCTCGAAAAACTCTCGTTGCTCCCGCTGATCAGAGAGTTGAAGTCCCAATAGTTGTGAAGAAAGCCGCACAAGTTATAGCTACTCTCGGAGATAGAGTTCAGCTAATGGATTTAGAGACATACGAGACTTTCGAAGTAGAACTCCCAAGTGAAGCAGATGTAGCTAGTAAGATTAGAAATGGAAGTGAGGTTGAGTACTGGGAGGTAATGGGAGTTAGAAAAATAATGCGTGTATTAAGAGTTTAAGAAACCACTAGGAAGAGTTATGTCCACAGTCTTCGGTAGAATTAGAGACTTAGTCTCCTCTTTCTTAAGGTCTTCAGAGAGCTATGAAGAAGCTGTAGGTAGCTTCATAAAGGAGTTACAGAAAGAGATGATTAGAGCAGATGTCAACATCAAAGTAGTTTCAGAACTTACTTCCAGAATCAGGGAGAGAGCACTTAAAGAAGAACCCCCTCCTGGAGTTTTAAGAAAGGAGTGGTTTATTAAGATAGTATATGATGAGCTCTCGAAGCTACTGGGGGGCGATATCTCTCTGGAACCCTTCCCGAAGAGTTTTCCGTGGATAGTGCTGTTGGTCGGTATTCAGGGCAGTGGGAAAACAACTACGGCAGGTAAGCTAGCTCTCTTCTACAAGAAGCGTGGGTATAGAGTCGGTCTTGCAACAACGGATATATATAGAGCAGCCGCATATGAGCAGCTTAAGCAGTTAGCAGAAGCTATAGGTGTCCCATTCTACGGAGAGAAAATTGGAGACCCGATAGAGATATCGAAGAAAGCTATAAAGACTTTATTGAACGAGTACTTCTGCGATATCGTTGTAGTTGATACAGCCGGTAGGCACGGCTACGGTAGAGAAGAAGATTTATTGAGAGAGATGAAAGATATAGCTGAAGCAATAAAGCCATCAGAAGTAGTTTTGGTAGTAGACGCATCAATGGGTCAGAAAGCATTTGACCTAGCTAAGAAGTTTCATGAATGGACACCTATAGGCTCTATAATAATTACTAAGCTAGACGGTACGGCTAGAGGTGGTGGAGCTCTATCCGCTGTAGCTGCTACAGGTGCTAAGATAAAGTTTGTAGGAGATGGTGAAAAACTAGAAGACTTCGAGCTATTTAATCCTAGGAAGTTTGTTGCTAGAGTACTTGGACTAGGAGATATTGAGAGTCTTCTAGAGAAGTTCAAAGCCATCGAAGAAAGTGATGAAATTAAGAAGAGACTGGAGAAGGCGGTAACTCTCGGGAAGATGAGCATGAGAGATATATACCACCAGCTTAAATCCATAAAGAAGCTGGGTCCTCTGAGAAAAGTACTAGATCTAGTGCCTGGACTATCTATGCTGAAGATAGGTGATGAAATACTTAAGGGAAGTGAGAAAAAGATAGATATATGGATAAACATAATTGACTCTATGACCTATAGAGAGCTCGATAACCCTAGTGTGATAGACAGAGGCAGAATTAGAAGAATAGCTTTAGGGTCCGGTAGAGGAGTTACTGACGTTAGAGAGCTTCTCGACTACTATGAACTAGTGAATAAGATGTTGAAAGATTTAAAGAGAGGTAAGCTGAGAGTCAAGGGACTAGACCTAGATAAACTAGGTGGAGGACCTGGAGAGTAGGTGGAGAGACTACGGTAGGGTTCTTGAAGCATCTCTGAGAGTCTTACTGAAGTTCCCCCTCTGCGACCGCTGTTTAGGTAGACTCTTCGCTAGACTAGGTAGAGGGCTAGATAACTCAGAGAGAGGTAGAGCAGTCAAGACTTCACTCGCAATGTTTCTCAGCGAGAACGTGCTGAGTAAAGAAGAACTCGAGATCTTAGCGGTAAATAGTGGACTACTCCTACCGATATCATCTAGAAGTGAGGTAAAACCGTGTCATATATGTGGGTCTGAACTAGATAGAGTTATGCTTGAGTTGGGGAAGAGAGCTCTCGAGAAGCTTCGAGAAGTGAGTAGTGAGGTAACTAGTTTTCTTGTAGGTGTTAAAGCCGGTTCAGAGTACGAAAAGAGAGAACAGGAAGTAATTGGATTACTAGGTCTCGATACCTGGGAGAGTGTGCGTAGAGAAGTTAAGAGATTTATCGGTAAGTATATCTCTAGAGAGCTGTCAATACCGCCTAACTTCAGCAATCCAGATGTCGTAGTTGTTGTAGATCTAGTGAGTAGAGATGTTTCTCTAAGAATACTGCCTCTCCTGCTGGGAGGAAGATATGTGAAGATTGGGAGATACATATCTCAAGCAACCTGGTTTAAGAAAGATGGATCTAGAAAGTATAGGCTATCCATATATGATCTATGCTTAGAATATCTAAAGGCTTTCAATATTAGAGACCTCGTATTACACGCAGCTGGACGTGAAGATGTGGATGCCAGAATGCTGGGAGACGGTAGACCGATAGTTATCGAAGCAAAGAACCCTAGTCAACGCATTCCTCCTAGTGCATACTCTCAGAGCTTAGAGCTATCACCGTGGATCCGCATAGTGGTAAGTGGTAGAACTACGAGAGAGTATGTGAGAGCGATCAAGACGAGAAATACCAGGAAGACGTATAGAGTAGTAGCATTTGTATTAGAAGGGCTGAGTGAAAACGATATATCGAAGATTCTGAGTCTCAGCAATAGAGTAGTCTACCAGAGAACTCCCACCAGAGTACTAGAGAGAAGAAGAGACGTGGTCCGCCGCAGAAGAGTTTACGAACTCAGTCTTAATGTTATATCTAAATACCTTCTAGAGGTATTAGTAAAAACAGACGGGGGACTCTACGTCAAAGAGCTTGTAGATGGAGATAGTGGAAGAACCACACCTAGCTTCTCAGAAATTACCGGAAAGAACATTAAAGCGGTCCTACTCGACGTAATGAATGTCGAGCCGATAGCATAGAATCTATCACCTAGAGATATTTAAAGTAGTCAGTCGAGTTTTCTAGCAGTGTTCTAGGAGATCCTGTGCTATTGAAAGTGTAGTTAAAGTATAAGTAACAGTGTCGTAGTAGGTTAGTTTTATCTACATATCTCTCAAAACACATCTTACTGAGATAGACTCTCTAGAGCTGCGTCTTCGTTACATCACTAAGCTATTTAAGTTTTCAACACCCTAACTTATGGAGCGCCGCCGTGGCTTAGCCTGGTTAAAGCGCCGGACTCATACGGTCGCCTGAGAGATCCGGAGATCCGGGGTTCAAATCCCCGCGGCGGCACTCGGGATGATTGAAGACTCCAATAGTGACTCGGTGATGAAGCTCCATCCCTAAATGACCGCTAAAGAAGTTAAAAACGTAGCAACTTCTACATATATGGTGTGAACTGTGAATGGGAGTAGTGATGTAGCATCGTATTTAATTGTTGTGCTCTTCTTAGCATCATTACTCATGAACTTCACAGACATACCTCAGAGAATACAGCTACATAGATTTTCTTCTTTCGTTAGAAGAAAACTGTATGCTATCGAGGAAATGGAGGTAGATGCCAGAAGAAAAGCTGTAGCTTATATGAGTAGCATAGGAATTAAAGAACCATCTAAGATTCTCGAAGGTTTTACCGATAACTTCTTCCTCATTAGACCTGTAGATATAGAGCCTACAGACATTATAAGGAGGTTTAAACACCTTATTAGAGTGCGGGAAAACTCAGTTAGAGAGTATGTGCGGAAGGTTTTAGATACCACTGAGAGAAGCATTCAATATTCTGTTGAAACTGTTTTAGAAGTCGTAAGTGTACTCAGATTACTGAATAAGCTAGTTAGACACTACCTAGAGCTGGGACTTAAGTACAATAACTGGATACTCGTAATGCAGCTAGCTATTCAGATGCCGGAGTTAGTAGAAATAGCTAGAGCCTACGTGAACTCTCTGAACGCGTTTACGTCGGGAATACCTATAGGAGATAGTGTGGGTCCTCTGGTGGCTAAAATGCTCGTAAATCTGCAGGAAAACTCGCGAGAGATATCTGAGGGAACAGACCTATATGAGACCGAAGTTGACGGAAGGAAGATATACGTTATTAAAGCATCTGGTCCGGGCTCTAATGTCGGCTGGCCCGGGGAAGCTCTAGAGAAACTCGTTGAAGAATTAGGGGGAACTATTGATAGAATAATTACTGTTGATGCCGCATTAAAACTTGAAAGCGAGGAATCTGGTGAAGTAGCTTACGGTACGGGAGCGGCTATAGGTGACATAGGTCCGGAGAAGATAGCTATGGAGAGAGTTGCTAGTAAATACTCGATACCTATAGATGCGGTGGTAGTTAAAATGAGTGAGATAGAAGCCCTCAGCCCAATCTCTAGGAATATATATGAGGGAGTAGTTAAGTCCTACGAACTCGTACAGAGAGTTATTAGAGAGAAAGTTAGAGAAGGAGGTACCGTAGTAGTGGTAGGTGTAGGAAACACTGTAGGTGTCAAATAATGTTGTTCCAGCAATTCGACGCCCTCATAATGGCGCTACTAATAGCCCTCCTCCTGCTCGTGTTGACAGCCTTACTGCCCTGGCTTATTTCATTAACTAGCTCTAAGCCTAAAGCAGTAAGAGAAGAATTAGTTGAAGTAGTTAGGTGTCCTAGCTGCAGCTATGAATCACCGAGAAAATACGAGAAAGGTGACTACGTAGGTAAAATCGTCGGAACGTGTCCAAGAGACAGCAAACCCCTAGTAGTTAAAGCAATATACATAGAGAAGTATTCTCAAACTACGTAGGTAGATTGGTAGCCGGGCGGGGATTCGAACCCCGGTCACGGGGGATCTCCCGCTCGGCCGCTGCCCCTCATTACTACGTTGGTTAACCTACTTATAAGTTTTCACTAATCAGCAGCTACTCGGCTAAGTACTTATATACTTCAGTGAATTTGTTTAGTGTTGAGAGAATATGGCTGCTTTAGAGCGGACACCGGAAGAAGTAGAAACTAGCTCGAGGGGTGTTAGTACCCAGATTCAGGGACTTCTAGAAGCTAGAGGTAGAGTGGTTGAAGTTGTGAAGTCCTACATACCAGAGGTAACGATATACACTATAGACTGTGGCGACCTAAAGATAAAGTTCGATATACATAGTAAGCTACTGAAGCTTAAGCAAAACGATGAAGTCTCTGTAGTTATAGGTAAGGAATTACCTGAGTTTAGAAGAGGAGTCGACTTCTTAGCGTGGGGTTATGTAATAAGTTTAAAGCGTGGTGAATCTACCTACAAGATGATCATATCACTCTGGGGCTACATAGTGATAGTAGAGACAGTAAGGCAGGATCTCCTATCCGGCTTCAACTTTATGGATAAGGTGTACTTTAAAGCTGCTAAATCAGGTACTTCAGTAAATACTTAGCTATAGCACTCGAGAGAACTGGAGGCACAGACTCTCCAACCTGATTGTACTGCTCGTCCCTACCTCCGAAGAAGACATGGTCGTCTGGATAGCTCATTAGCCTAGCCTGCTCTCTCACAGTTAGTAGTCTCAGCTCGTATGGGTGTATAAACCTAGATGAACCTAGAACTGTTGGAGCAGTCTTCAGCGGGTCTAACTTTATCAAGTTCGGGTAGAGTCTGCCTCTAGAACCTCTATACTTCACTAAAGCCTTTCCAAACCTCAGCTTCGCGATCTTCTTAAGTTTCTTAGTGCTCAGAGATGGAGGTGTCTCGTGATTCGGTATTTCTGGATCTCGAGAAGGTTTCGGCAGGTCCCCGATCGCATTCCACACAGTTCTTCTAACACCTATCTTAGGTGGGTCTATTCTGACATTAGACACAAATATGCGAGTTCTCTTTGACGGCGACCCGTAGTCCTCAGCTCTCAGGATATTGTAGAATATAGATCCATATCCAGCTCTAGCGTATTCTGCTCTAATAGCGTGTTTTAACCCGCCTTCAATTAGGCTGGGTACGTTCTCCATCACGAACACTCTGGGTTTTACACACTCAACTATTCTAATGAACTCTAGAACTAAGACACCGGCAGGGTCTGAATATAGTCTATCTAGAGGGTCGCGCCGTCTATTTGGGTTAGCAGCTGTGAAAGACTCACATGGTGGCGACCCTATCACTACGTCTACCGATGTGCTATTGGCCACGTACCTAATATCGTCGCACGATACACTCCTTATGTCTTCGTTAAGAACTTCGGACCCGGGATAGTTAGCTGAATATGTCTTAGCCACAGATCTGTCGTTATCTACTGCTAGAATAATTTTGTAGCCTAAATCTCTAAACCCTCGTGAAAAACCGCCAGCACCTGAGAATAAGTCAATAAGACGTAGACCTCCGCTCATTCTCGATCTCTTTGCCTAGCTTCTCGACTAGCTTTCTCAGAGAGTCTACGTAGGGATTTCTATCTTCCTGCACTAATAGTGAGGAACACTTAGGACACTTAAAGTCTAACTCCATGGCTTCATCGAAAGATAGCCTAATTCCATCATTTAAACAGAAAAAGAACACTGTTCTAGCTTCGTGGTCTAGTCTCGTTCTCAGCTTTTCTAGAGCTAGTCTCTTTCTATTTAAGAGTGCTTGATTTAATCCATAGGAGTTTATAAACCAGTAGTAGATAAATCTCCCATCTTCAGGAGACTGAATTCTTCTGTAGACAACTAAGCCTAAGTCGTTTAGCTCATAGAGTACTCTTCTCACAGTCTGCTCATCTAAACCTGTTCTTGCTATAATATCACTATAGCCGAGCTCTCTATCGCTATTAAATAGAACTTGAAAGATCTTCACGCCTTCGACACCTAGGTAACCCTCAATAAACTTCAGTAAACCCTCGAGCTGGTTATTCACACATCACCACCTTCTTTCCTCGCGGACTCGGCTCTATACATAATTTCGCATCAGAGTAGATAAGTCTTAGTTCTCTCCCAAGGTAAAGCCTATCTAGAAATACAGCTAACGCAGCTACCTCTGAGTGAGGCTGATGTCCGATAGCTACATTATAGTCTGCTAACTCGTAGTATACTTTAGGGACTTTAGTGGCTCCAACAACTATTAGTATGTCTCTCTCCAGAGACCTGATTTCATCAACTACGCTATCGATGTGTATACCGTACATAGTTAGGTGAACAACTACTCCACCGAGTTTCTTCCAATTTGTCACATACTCTAGAGAGTTAACACCATCTACAACTAGGAAGTCTCTACCACCCCAGATCTCACATACTCTCTTCAGTCTGCTAACTACAGACACATCGCTAACATCAGCTATGACTATACCGGAGGCTCCAAAAGCTCTAGCTACTAGACCTACATGAGTTGTAACTCTCCTATCTCTACCAGGCCTATGACCGAGCCTTAGCACCACTACTCGAGTCATCACTGCAATATTCACACGTTAAGTAGTTTATTTAGACTTCCAGATACGTTACCACACCAGCCGAGCCACTAGCTTTAACCGTAACAGAGAGTGTGTCGAACTAGGTAGTTGATGAAGATAGCTAAGGTTTAAACCACTTTAACACAACGTAACTAACTTCTTTTTCTCTTCTATCTGGGACCGCTATAAGTAGGGTTTTTCTGACACTATGTGAAATCCTTCCCCAGCCGACCATGTCTCCTGGGTCTAGTAGCTGATTTTTAGACACTACTTTTACGAGATATGGTGCGTGTTCTAGACCGGGTCTAGTTCTGTATATCGCAAAATCTGCTCCATACTTAAGTGCGGATCTGATGGTGAATCCCTGAGATTTCACGTCTTCGTAGACTAAGTAAAGTTCCTCGAAGTTGCTGAAAACTCTACTTACTAGGTCTTGAAGTTCTTCTACGCTGATTTCTCTGCTTCCAGAATAAACCTTTAGAACCTCTTCTCTACATAGAAATAGTGCTTCAATTAGAGAGAGTTCTAGTGGTAAATCTATATCGACTTCCTTAGGTTTTCTCACACCTACAGGCTTACCGTAGAATCCGTGGGAAAATAAACATCTAGCTTTCTCTACGTCAAAAACAACTACCTTGGAGCCTATTAAATATCCGGAGACTATTCCACAATTCTTTAACTTATTTAAATGATGAGAGGAACCAGATATAGGTTGCCACCCTCTTAGCTATATCAGCGGAATCTTCTAGTTTATCTAGTGCTTCCTTAAGTATTGATGCCCCAATAAAGTCACCGGAGATCTTTAAGCACTCAAGTCCTCCTTCTCTATATAGCTCGTCAATAGAGTCCTCCATCTTCATCGCTTCAGAAAACATCTCTTTAATTACTTTACTGTTATCTATGTTTCTAATCATATCACTCAATAAGTCTACCAGCGAGATTATCTTCTTAGATACTTCACTAAGTATAACGTATATTCTATCGGGTATCCTGCCTCCTAGCTTATTTACCAGGTACAGTCTGTAAGCAGCTGCTTCGAGGTCTTCAGCCACTCTTATAGTCTCATCTACAACCATGACGTATAGCTCTCTTGATGATATGTACTCAGCAACCTTAATGAAGTACTCCATTAAGCTCATTGAGGCGCTCTCGACATCATTCTTTAGTTTTCTAACTTTATCATACCTCTTCTCGACGAGAATACTCTGAGTTAGATCTGTCTCTCTAATCATGCTATTGAGCTCTCGTATCTCATCGGACATCAACCTGTAGATATTAGTGAGTTGTTCAACCATGTTGGATTCTGCTAAGCTTATCTCAGCACTTGAATAGCTCATCCCTAGTTCCCAAAAGTGTGTTGTGTGAAGTATTTAAATATCTCTCATAATTCCCGACCTCAGTCTACAGTGCCTCCACCTGCGTGTGGAGGTTTTAGAAATTTTACTGTAGGTGATATCGTAGTAGAGGTGAGATATTGGAGCTCTCAGAGAATATTGTGAATTTCGCAGGTATTGTAAGCAGTATAACTCATAGAAGAATTATGGAGTTAGTTAGTGGTGAACCTATAGAGCTCTATAGTGCTTCAACTCATTTAATTAAAGCTGGTGGTAAGAGACTTAGACCTCTGCTAGTTGTTTTATCTTCTAAGATGTATGGACTCTCTCCAGAGATATCTTCTTGGGCTGCGGCAGCTGTTGAGATATTCCACAACTTCACGTTGATACACGACGACATTATGGATAGAGACGAGTTCAGGCGGGGTGTTCCAACAGTTCACAAGGTCTGGGGTGAAGCTCTAGCAATTGTAGCTGGAGACCTCCTGTTTGCGAAGTCTTATGAAGCCCTACTCAGGCTGGCTGACTATGGTTTGAGCTACGAGAGGGTTATTTCAGCTGTTAGAGAACTTACCTGGGCCGCTGCTACCGTAGCTGAAGGACAGGCTATGGACTTACTATTTGCTTCAAGAGATAGAGTCAGTGTTGCAGAATACATTGAGATGGTTAGTAAGAAAACAGCTGCTCTCTTTAAGTCCTCTGTTTTAATAGGTGCTATAGCTGCTGGAGCTCAAGATGAAGACCTAGTTAAACTGAAGGAGTTTGCTGTAAACATAGGTATAGCTTTTCAAATAAGAGATGACGAACTCGGACTAGTGGCTGATGAGAGAGTTCTGGGAAAGCCTAAGTATAGCGACCTCAGAGAGGGTAAGAAGACCGTACTCGTACTCTACGCTCTAGAGAGAGCGAGTGAGAATCAAAGAAAGACAATATTGAACTCTCTCGGAAAACCTGGAGCTACTCGAGAAGAACTTGAGAGAGCTGCTAATACTATAGTAGAACTTGGGGCACTAGAATTCAGTAACAGTCTGGCTGAAGACTATGTGAGAAAAGGTATAGACTCTCTATACTCAACTAATCCTAGTGATGTAGAAGCTAGAGAAATGCTTAAAGAACTAGCTTACTACGTAACTAGAAGATCGTACTAGTGGTGCTGTCTTGTCTCTCAAACCTGGTGAAGCTTCAGTCAGGGTCCTGAAGGATTTAGAGGAAGTAGTGAAGTACTATAAGCCGACAGAGTGCTTTAGAGATAATGTGAAAGTAGAGTGTCACACACTAGCTCTCCAACTCCTAGAGGAGAGGTTTAGCAATGCTGATCTAAGAATATGTAATAGAAGAAAGAATGTCTGTGTAGACATCGCGAAAAACTCGAAGATATATGTAGTCGAAGTCTCCGGTGCTGAAGTATATCCTCAAGTAGATGTAGGTGATTACGTAAGAAATAGTGACCTACTGGCTTACGTAGTAACGAATAAGGGTGAGGTTAGGAGTAGTAGATCTAGCTTAGAGGGCTACGTCTTACTCATACATGAAGACCCTCTATCTAGACCGTTAAAGTGTTTCGTAGTAGTAGCTAGAGAGGGTGTCGTAGTTAGTGGAAGTCGAGAAAGTTAGAGAACTCGCACTAAAACACGCGTTAAAGAACGCTGTAGACCACGGTGGTAGAGCTCTAGAGAGTGCTGTCATCAGTAAGTTGCTGGGGGAGCTGCCTGAATTAAGGAAGTATGCTAGACAGATAGTAGAAGTAGTGAGAGAAGTTGTAGCTTACGTAAACAGCCTCACTCCCGAAGAGCAGCATAAGCTGGTGAGAGAAAGATTTTCAGATATCTTCGAGGAGGCTGAACAGTTAAAGCATAGAAAGGAGAAAGTCCTCCCTCCACTACCTAATGTAGGTAAGTATAGAGTAGTTAGAACTCGATTCGCACCTAACCCAGATTTCTACATACATTTGGGAAATGCGAGACCGGCTCTACTTAGCTATGAATACGCTAGAGAGTATAGAGGTGTATTCATACTTAGATTTGAAGATACCGATCCCAGAATTAAGAAGCCGCTACCAGAAGCATACAAAGCTATTAGAGAAGACTTGAGGTGGCTCGGCATCTCGTGGGATGAAGAATACGTTCAGTCTATGAGGATGGAGCTCTACTATAGAGTTGCTAGAGAGCTTATCTCTAGAGGAGGGGCTTATGTAGATCTATGTAAGCGTGATGAATTTAGAAAATTCAAGCTGGAGAGGAGAGAGTGCCCACACAGATTTCAGAGTCCGAATGAAGCTCTAGAGCTATTTGATAAAATGCTCTCCAGCTACTTCGAGGAGGGAGAGGCGGTTGTTAGAGTTAAAACAGACCTAGCTAGCCACGACCCATCCCTAATCGATTGGGTAGCTTTTAGAGTAATAAACACCACTAGATACCCACACCCACTCACAGGTGATAGATACGTGGTGTGGCCTACATACAATTTCGCAGCGGGAGTCGACGACAGGCTTATGGGAGTTACACACATACTTAGAGGAAAAGAACACGCAATAAACACTCTAAAGCAGCTATACGTCTATAGAGCACTGGAGTGGGAGTACCCGGAGGTAATAAATCTTGGGAGATTGAAGCTAGAGGAAATGATTCTCAGTAAGAGTAAGATTAAGGAGCTCCTCAAAAAGAGTGGGGGAGCTGTAGAGGTAGATGACCCTAGATTTGGAACTCTGAGGTCTCTGAGGAGACGGGGGATAAGTCCGGAAGTCATTAGAGATATAATTATGGAGGTTGGAGTTAAGGGAACAGACGCCACAATTAGCTGGGAAAACATAGCTTCACTAAATAGAAAGAAGGTGGATTTAGTAGCTCCTAGAGTAATGGCTGTATTCAACCCAGTGAGAATCGTAGTTAGAGGTGTTCCTAGAGAACCTAGTTTAAGGTCTCTAAAGCTGAGTTATCACCCTTCAAATACATCCCTCGGGTTTAGAACAATCGATCTGGGGGTGAGTGACGACATCGAGGTCTTCATAGGTAGAGAGGACTTAGAGCACCTACTTAAAGACGGGTCTATAAGACTGATGGAGTTCTGCAATATAGCTCTAGAGGGAGGAATAAGGGAACTCGTGGAAGTCAGATACGTTGGGACAGACTTAGAGTTAGTAAGGAAGGAGGGATTAAAGATAGTACAATGGGTTCCAGTAGACAGCTACGTTAAAATTGAGTTAATTAAACCAGAGAATCTCAAACTCAGAGTTCTTCGAGGAGTAGCTGAAGAATCTATTGCAGAATTCGATGTAGGAAGAATCCTCCAGCTAATGCGTATTGGATTCATCAAGCTTGAACGCCGAGGCAGAGATAAAAAGAGTGTAAAAGCGGTATACATTCACGACTAATCTCTCAAGCTGTGAAAGTACTGAAGGAAGAAAATACGTAGTTACTTTCAACTCACTATCTTTAGACTGCGGTTGGTTAGAGTTCTGTGTCCAGTTTTAGTGTTTAGGGGTATATCTAATAGATACGCTATTCTTCGAGAGGTGCTATACTGGCAACACTATCTTCACTAGGTAGAAAGACGTCTCTATCTACCCGTATTACTCTACCTGTAGTTGGTGAGTATATGGGAAAGCCGCCTACCTCCCCAAGTAGGTCTCCCTTTCGCGTAAATGCTCCTGGTTCTACAGTTGAAGTGAGAAATCCTTCTACCGGTGTCTTCACGTGAACGAGCCTGCCGTAGTACTTTCTATTGAGGTAACTGCTAGCAGGACTTTCACTACTTAGCACCCCAATATTTGAAAGAGTTCCTATCACTGAGTTAAATAGAGCCTCCCCCCACTTCACACTGTAATAGCCGCTACCACCTCCCGTCTCTATAATTGCCGCAGGTATGCCTATGTGTGTTGCCTCAATAAAGAGCTGACCGCGTGTTCCCGTAGATTCAACAACTGTATCCCAAGGTATTCTATCTGTAAACTCTCTAACTTTTGAAAACTCTCTATAGAGAGCGAGAACGTATTGATAGGAGTTTAAACCAGCGCAGTGTAGGTCTAGCACGTAGTCAGATGAAGAAGCTATCTCCCAGATGAATCTAACTATCTTTCTCGTAGTGAGTGAACCAGCTCCTTCCGGAAACACTCTATTCATATCGACATAGTCTATAGGATTAAACCTCGTTCTCGCAATAAACCCCAAAACATTGACTACCGGTACTACAGTTACTGTTCCCTTAACTCTCTCACTAGTCTTTAGGTAGTTAATCAACTTGTAGGCGGTATATGCTCCAGTAACTTCATCACCGTGAATAGCAGCTGTAATTAATACCCGGGGAGAACCACCGGACCCAAAAACATAGTACTTTAGTCTAAGCTCGGGTATGTCTAGGTACCGGAGATCCATATTTAAACCCAAGTTTTTTCGGAGAGTGTAAATATAGCTACAGTTTTTAAGCTATGCTCTTAGTGGGGTGGTTATGGTCTGCGAGAATCTGTGGCTGCTGACTAAGAAGCCGACTGATGTTAGAGCTCTCGACTTAATGAGAGCTGCTGTAGTAGCTTGTGAGTCAAGTAAGGTGAGAATTATAGAGGAGTATTCCAGCGGCGGTATCAGAGTCTTCATCGAAGTAGTCTCGAAGAAGCCTTGCGCCGACTATCTAACACCACTATTGAAGTATATTCTCGGAGATAGTGCTAAGATTGTTTCATCTAGCTGCGGTAATGTCCCTTTATAGTAAATCTCCACCGGTCTAGCGCTATAGAGGTCGTCTACTCTACACAGAACAGCGTTAGTGGACTCGGTGGGGGAATACTGATAGGGAGAACTAGCTCGCTACCTAAGCTACCTGTCTACATAGAACCAGTGGATTTCTTAAGACACTGCTTGATCGTTGGTTCGACAGGGTCTGGAAAAACTAGATTCGCTATGAGACTCTCTCAAGAGTTGAAGCATTTTGGAGCTGTAGTCGTTTTAGATTGGTACGGTGAGTACTCCGATATAGCGGATAGAGCTATTCTAGTAGGATCTAGTGACCCAGTCTCAATACCTATTGAAGACCCTCTGGACGCGGTGTTTCTTCTTGAGGAAGTTCTAGATCTAACCTCTCCTCAGTCATACCTACTAGCGAAAGTATTGAAGAAGTCTAAAGATGTCGAGCACGTAGTCGACTTAGTTGAAGCATACGAGCCTGAAGCTAGGTGGGAAGTGGAGACTAAGGCGTCTCTAGCTAGAAAACTCTCACTCCTACTTAGATACGGTAAAATCTTCAAAGTAGTTTCACCAAGTGATATCGGAAAGATAGACCTACTGCACAGGGGTAGGCTGACAGTATTCGATTTAAGTAATTTAAAGACTCTGGAGCTCAAACGCTTGGTAGCTCTAGGAACTCTCAACGCAGTTAAGTATGTAAAAGAGCGAGGTGTTATAGAGGGCAATGTATTCACTGTAGTGGAAGAAGCACACAACGTTATGGCTAGGAGTAAGCTGCTGCAGAGATATCTAGCGGAAGTGAGAAAGCTCGGTGTAGGTTTAGTGGTGGTAACACAGTCTCCAGCTGGATTAGACTACGAAGTCATGAATAACACCAACATCAAGATAGTGAAAACTCTGAAATCAGCTGACGATATAGTAGCTATCTCTAGGTCTATGAATCTCAACGCCGATGTTGTCTCCACGATAAATAAACTCGAACATAGTGAAGCACTAGTAGAAGCACCATCTCTCAGTGAGCCGGTAGTAGTTGAGTTAAGCTAGGTGGAGAAGAGTGTTGTAGTTGGAGTGATTAATTTTCCACACATCTGTGTGGAGAGGTATAGATCTCTCAGCTCTCATAGAACGTATCCGCGTAAGTCATAGAATGTCGCAGTAGATAGGTGAACTAAATGCTTGGTTCCTAAAGCCACATTTACTCCACCGCCGAGAATGACTACAGGCTTGTAGTTTATCGTCCTGCCTGTAGTGTCTCCACGAATACTTCTATGTGTTAAAACTACACTAGCTAGAGAACCTACATACTCGCGGTTAATGCTTAAACATATTTCTTCAACTACTCTACTGAGAATAGTCGACCTTCTCTTCTTCACATTTTCAGGTACTTGAGGCATAGCTGCAGACTCTGTTCGAGGTCTTATAGTGTACTGAGCTACGTGTACCTTGTCGAACTGTAGCTCTACTACAGCTTCTATAGTTCTTCGAAAGGCTTCCTCATCTTCTCCCGGGTGACCTACAATTATGTCTGTAGCTATAGCCACTCCAGGAATTTTTCTCCTAAGTTCAGCAACTATCTCGCGAAACTCGTCGTACGTATATCTACGCCTCATGATCTTTAAAACTCTATCGTCGGCTGATTGAAGAGGTATGTGGAGGTATTTGTAGACACGTTGTTCTTTAAGTACCTCTACCACACCGTCTAGAACTCTGGCTAGAGTATCTGGATTAGCCATCCCGATTCTCAGCATGTAGTCTCCTTGAACACTATCTACAATTTCTCGAACTAAGTCTGGTAGATTAACGTGTCCTAAGTCTAGACCGTAGGAACCAGTATCTTGAGCTGTAAGCTCTACTTCAATAGCTCCTCTTGAGACAGCTTCTTTAACTACTCTAACAATGTCTTTAAGACTGTATGAGCGGAGTCTTCTTCTAGCTAGCTTAGTTATACAGAAAGAACAGTCTCCAATGCATCCTTCAGCTATTGGTACAGCTGCTATAGCTCCATCAACATATGGTTTTAAGTATGAGGTATCTCTCACACCTAAAATTAAGTCGCTGCCACCTTCAATGGCTTCAACCAGCTTAGTTACATTCTGTGGAGATACTAGAATTGCTCTAGGAGCCACCTTCTTTACTGTATACGGCTGAGCTGTCGCCATACACCCTGAGACAACTATCTTCTTGCTGCACCCATACTTTCTATGTAGTTCGGAGAGTCTTCTAAGAACTCTCAACTCTGTATCTAAGCGCACTGTACAGGTATTAACAATTATTACATCTGCTTTCTCTGCGTAATTAGTGATCTCATAGCCTTTCTCAACTACTATAGACTTCATTAAAGCAGTATCTGCTCTATTTAGCGCACATCCATAGGTTTCAAAGTATATTAGCACTTACAGTCCAGTTACAGATGCTTACTGAAGCTTATTTACGTATTTTCAAAGCTATTGTCTCTCCACAGCTTAGCCGACCTCTTTGAAGCTTGTTAAAGCTTAAAAGACTGAGTCACTAACTAGAAGTGCGACGAAGGTGAATGAGGATGAGCAAGAAACTACCTCACGTAAGATTCGAAGTACCTCCAGCTGTATCAGAGAAAGCGTATGAAGCTATTAAAAAAGCTAGAGAGTCTAATGGTAAGATAAAGAAGGGGACTAATGAAACTACTAAAGCAGTTGAGAGAGGTCAAGCTAAACTAGTTGTAATTGCTGTTGATGTAGACCCACCTGAAGTTGTTCTCCACCTACCATATCTCTGCGACGAGAAGAAGGTTCCCTACATCTACGTGCCGAGCAAGAAGAGACTGGGAGAAGTTTCCGGAATTCAAGTAGCTGCTGCTTCAGTAGCTATAGTAGAGCCTGGAGCTGCTAAAGACTTGATCGAGGAACTCAGTAAAGTGTTTCAAGACCTAAGAGCAAAAGCTACTTGAAGATCTAGAGCACTAACTATGTGAAAAAGCTATTTCTACATGTTTTTCTATCTGGGCTTTCCCGAGGCAGTGTTCTAAATACGGAGGTCGGCCCCAACTAAAATATCTTGTGGAAACAGAGCTTCTGGGTGCTACTATTGAGTGGATCTGCTAGAGAACCTATAACTAAGGAAGGACTATTATACCACATACACTTAAAGCCGGGCGATGTGCCGAGATATGTCTTACTCCCTGGAGATCCGGGGAGGATTCCACTGATAACTAAGTTCTGGGATGAAAGTAAACTCGTAGCTGAACATAGAGGTTTCGTAACGTATACCGGTAGATATAGAGGTACCGCAGTGGCGGCTACATCTACGGGAATAGGCGGTCCGTCTACAGCTATAGTCCTAGAGGAGCTACTTAGAGCTGGAGCTGATACTTTCATAAGAGTTGGTACGAGTGGAGCTCTTTGGAATCACATTAAGCTGGGGGATTTAGTGATTTCTTCAGCAGCTATGAGACTAGACGGTGTCAGCAAGATCTACGTAGACCCTGAGTACCCGGCTGCTGCGAGTTACGATGTCTTACTAGCTCTAATTGAAGCAGCTGAAGTACTAGGTGTGAGATACCACGTAGGTATAACAGCGAGTAGTGATAGCTTCTATGTAGGTCAGGGGAGACCTGGTTTCAGAGGTTATCTACCGGAGAGGTGGAGAGGTATAGAGCGGAAGCTTAAGGAGTTAAATATTCTAAACTTCGAAATGGAGGCGTCAACTATATTCACACTAGCCGGTATATATGGAGTTAGAGCTGGAGCTGTATGTGTAGCTATAGCTAATAGAGCTACAGATGAATTTGACCCTGAAGTAGGATTAGTTGACTTAGTTAGAGTAGCTAATGAAGCAGTTAGAATACTCCACGAGTGGGATGCTCTGAGAGAAGCTAGAGAGAAGAAGTACCTATCTCTAAAGCTAGTCTTAGAAGCAGCTCGAGAGAGTGAGAGGAGACTATAGGTGGTGTTTCAGCCGTGGTTAAGATACTTATAGATAGTGCTTCAATTCTAGTAGTTGATAGTGAAGTTGACTACATAAGTAAGGGATATCTCTATATAGAAAACGGGGTCATCAAGTCTTTAAGACAGGGTGAGGCACCTGAAGAGGTACTCTACCCAGAGCTCCTACTGAGTGGTACCGGCAGACTCATCACCAAGGGGTTTTCCTCGGGCTTCACTGTACTCAGTCTATATCCACTGAGATATAGCTTAGAAGATATAGATTGGTTTCTCTTAAGAGAGATGTTGAAAGCAGTTAAGAGAACCGATATGTACTACATATCGGTTCTCTCTCTAGCTGAACTAGTTAGTAAGGGTAATACGGAGGTACTAGTTGTTGACGCATATCTGGATGAGGTAGCTAGAGCGGCAAGAGATGTCGGTGTAAACGTGACTTTAGCACCTCCACTTAACTGCGGCTTAGATGACCAGCAGCAGTTAAATGAGCTAAAGCTTCTCCTCGGAAGATGGCACGGGAGGGTGGAGGGAGTTAAAGTAGGAGTTACAATATGTCGCGAACTTAGAGATAATTACCTAGCTCTAGCAAGAGAAGCAGGTATACCTATATTCCTACTAGAACTAGAGAGAGCTCCTCAGAGCAGCCTCAAGGACATTGAGGCTGTAGCCATAAACCCCCTCGTAGACACAGACCTTCCAGCTATATACTACGGTAGAATGCTTCGAAATCGAAAAAGATTTAGTGGGGTCGGCATAGGGATTAGACCGTCCTACAGCACTCGTGAGGCGGTAAAAGAACTACTCTGGTCTCAAGGTGCAGACCCCCTCGACGCTCTCCTCTCCGGAACTAAGATTACTTCAGATTTAATTGGTCAACGCGAAAGCTCGTCTCTTAGAGAGGGAAGTAGGAGTAGTGTAGTAGTATACAATCAATCTGAACCACCCGGCTGGCCTACACCACGCACACTACACTCAGCTGTAAGGGCGGTGTTAGAGGGAGACCTACCTATTGAGACAATTATCGTAGGAGATGAGGTAGTGGTTGATAGAGAAGGAGTTCTAACAGTAGGTTATGAGGTATTTAAAAAAGCGATTAAGAGATTTGAAGATATATACCCTACTCTTCCTCCCTCACTGCTTCAACAACAGCTGTAGGGATGACTCTTCTCTTTATTGTTTCATACATCTTTCGAGCTTCTTCATCACTAACGTATTTAGCTGCGGTAGTTAGTATACTTATGCTACTCTTCATTGCTTCTTCAATAGTTTTCCCATCTAGTGGCACTCTCTGCTTCTCGACAATTACGGGTGAGGGCTCTATTACAGCTGCTTTCTTGAGGTAGACAAACTCCTGGTCTATAGGTGTGAGAACTAGAGCTCCGACTTCTCTTCCTCCCAGCTTTAATGCTAGAACTACATCTCCATCATCTGTCTCTCCAATTTTCTCTATAGAGTATTCAACCACACCAGTCATTATTGTTTCAGCTACAGGTAGCTTAGATTCAATAATCTTCCTTATTTCTTCATCTGGAAACCTCTTGAATACCTCTATCTTAAGTGTATTTAGCTTCCAGTCGATCCTACCAGAAACTAGTTCGTAGTCTATCACTACTCTGACGATGTCACCTTTATCTACTTTGAGATTCTCCACAAGTATGCTGTAGAGAAATCTGTTGAGTTGAGCAACAGCGTAAGCTATATCTCCACTCCTCACAGTACCTTCTCTTACAGCATTTCTTAATTGAGCAAAAGCCGTTCTCCTTATTTTATAAGCATATGCACCAGCTATTACGTATCCAGAACTCAATCTAGGCACTATTCCACCAATAGAGTCAGTTGTTGAGGAGTTATTAAATACAAATTTGCGTTGAGATAAGCTGGTCTACTCAACTATTTTCTTAAAACCTCGAAAATACTTGAGTAGATGTCGTTCTGTACCTCGAGATACAGAACACTATAGAAATTCTTAGCTAGAGTTAAGGTAATGTCTTAACTCACGTAACAGAATATCTGAGCATCTCCCGTAGCTGAAACATGCTTTAGAGTGAGTGAAGTCTTTAGGTAAGAGCTAGTGAGAGCGATCTTGGGGTAGACACTTGATTCGAGATATAGCTAGAGCAGTTGTCGGAGAGTCTCTAGCCGGTAGGATCTGGAGGAGACTAGAGATTATAGGTGATATCGCTATTCTCAGAAAGCCCATCGATCTTGAACTAGATGTTGAACTATATAAAAAACTCGCAGTGGAAATCATGAAGAGAATTCCCCACGTTAAGTCTGTCTGGCTCGCGGTAACTCCGGTAAGCGGTGGTCACAGAGTTAGAGAGTACGTTCATATAGCTGGAGAATTGAGGAGTGAGACAACTTATAGAGAGCATGGGTGTCTGTTTAAAGTAGATATAGCTAAGGTATACATATCGCCGACACTAAACTACGAACACATTAGGGTAGCTAGATTAGTCAACCCCGGTGAGGAGATCTTAAATATGTTTGCTGGCGCGGGACTCTTCTCAATTATAATAGCTAGACACTCGAAACCAAAGCGTATTATCTCGGTAGACATAAATCCAGACGCATATAGGTACATGGTAGAGAATATCGAGCTCAACAAGGTTTCCGACACCGTTATTCCAGTACTCGGAGACGCTAGAGAAGTAGCGAGATCTTGCTCGAATTGCTTCAATAGAGTCTTAATGCCGCTTCCGGAGCTGGCGTATGAGTACTTTGAAGACGCAGTAATATCTCTGAGAAGTGCGGGAGTGGTGCACGTCTACGATTTCGTAACTGCCGAATCGAAGATTGAAGCTATTTCACGAGCTCAGAATTTATACCTAGAGAAGTGTGAGTCTATAGGTATTAGAGCTAGAGTTCTTAAATCACGTATAGTTAGATCTGTTGGCCCCCGCTACTATCAGATCGTGCTCGATCTCTACCTCGAGAAGACTTCCTAGACTTCCTTCTAGACTTCTCCACCTCCTCTCCTTCTGAAGTCGGTATTATCCGGACTCCAAGACCCATGAGCTTCATAGTTACCTCCTCGAGGAACCTTATATAGGACCCCTTCTGACCTACTAAAGGACCTAAGTTATCGCTTTCAATCTTTATTGCTAGGTAGGGACCCACCAGATCTATCCTAGTTCTCTTCCATATCCAGGAAACTGGATGGATAGACCTTATGTAGCTAGTTAAGTCTAAGTCTAGCTCTATCCCCCTAACTCTACCACCGAGCTCTTTCTCTATCGCTGAGATCCTCTCACCACCTTTTCCGACTAAGCGGCCTAGGTGACCCGGCTTAACCACTACAAGATATTTTGGAACGTGGTCTAGCGATATACCGTGCTTTTTAGCTATATCCTCTATCTCTACTACTGTAACTATATCGGCATCTGGTGAGTGTAGCTTCATCACTTGAATAGCTTTAGCTTCTACTTCTTGAAGCTTTCTAGACCTTAGAATATACTCAAGCAGGAATCTCACACCGGTTTTCGCACCCTCTCTCACGATGTCCTCCACTCCCAAGTCTACGACTTGGGCGTTACTCTCACTTAGAAGTATCTCTCTGAGAGTTGTTATGTGGTCGTATTGAATACCTCTCAGAGTCTGGAATATGGGGTCTGCTGCTATTATCAACCTACTCCTACTACCGATTCTCACTATAACTTCGAGAAGTATCTCGAGGTGGACGTGCTGTGCGTCATCTATGAATATGAGTGACTCATCGAATGTCCTGCCCTTAAGGTAGTGTCCATCTATCACGATCAGCTTTCCTGAGTCGATGAGTTCCGATATTCTCGCTTGGTCTATGAAGGCTCCTAGCACATCGATTAAATATTCTCTAGCTAGACTAGAGTATTCTTCACCAGCCTCTGCTAGTGTTAACTCTCTACCGGTAACTACATCAATTACTGGTTTAACGACTACGAATCTCTTAAACTTACCTACAGCTACAGACTCTATACCGTATGCGAGAGAAAATAGAGACTTACCACTACCAGTAGGTCCAAATACGCCAACTATTGCGTACGAATCATTTCGAAGAACTTCAAGTAGTCTTCGCTGGCCCTCGCTCTGAGGCTTAATGTTTTCCAGTAGTTTCACACTATCACCTAAAACTCGTGGTTATTGATACCTTAAAATACTTACTGAATTCTTTACCTACTCTAGAACTTACCTGTGGGCTATCTGTGGGTATAGTAGACAGGGCTTTATGGGTGAAGACTAGAGATGAGATGCTGAAGAAAATGCTTGAAGACCTCGAGATCGGCTATCTCGACCCAGATATCTACCACATTCTTCAAGCTCTCTTCAGAAGGAAGGAGTCGTTTCCAGCTAGCTCCTGCAGTGGTAGAATAACAGTAGTTGACGCACTCATGCCGTGGCATAGGAAGGCCTCTACTGTAATATTCAAAAAACACTCAGCAGTTGAAGAAGGTGAGATATACTTCATACTGCGTAGTTCCCCACCTATTAGTAGACTTTGGTTAGTGGCTACTGGACCAATATTCCATATATCAGCGCTAACACTCCGAGAAGCTACCTCCATACTTAAGATAGCTCGTGAAGCGGGAATGAAGCACAGCGGTATACTATCAATCAGTAAGCGAGGAATTTTCGTAGAACTCAAGACCGGTATTAGAGTAACGAACCTACTTAAGTCCGGGAGCTTCGTTGTAGAGGATATTCACGAGGTTGTTAGAGTAGTAAATGAAGCACTAGCTGAAGGTAAAAACAGACTAGCGAGATTCTATGCTCTACTAACAGCTTCTCAGAAATCAGCATAGCGAGGTTAGCTCACATAGTGCTTTCGAATTTACAGCAGAAAAGCTTGAGATAGCTAGTAGAGTGATTAGTATAGCTAACCACGTGACAACAGATAGCTTAGCTACTTTAAGCGATGCTTCAATATCTCTCCAACCGGGAGCTCTACCCTCGCTGTTTATAGTGTAGTGACCTACTTTCTCCAGCCAGACACCTAAAACTCCAGCTATAGCTGAAAGAGGGTAGCCTGCGTTAACGCTCTCAGTCCTACGGCGGTCTCTAGCTAGAATCGCTAGTGCTCTAGCTGGGTCTCTACCTAAGAACGTTGATGTCAGCACTATTATTAGTGCTGTTACTCTAGCTGGGATAAAGTTTACAACAGTATCTAACCTAGCCGAAAACCACCCGACATCTTTAAATCCAGATTCCTTATATCCGAGGGCGCTGTCTAAAGTGTTAACAAGCCTTTGAAATAGAGCCCCTAAAGGTCCGAAGAATGCGTAGTAAAAGAGTGGTGATATATATCCATCAACCAGACTTTCAGCTAGAGATTCTATAGAGGCAGATGCTATATGTGACTCACCTAGGCTGTCTAGATCTCTCCTCACAATCTGCTTAGTCCAATATCTAGCACTATCTAAATCACCACTCTCTAGAGATTTACACGAGCTTCTAACAATATCGAGCAGCAACCTGATCGAGAATGAGGTCTTCAGAACGTATGCTGACAGCAGTATGTAGAAAACTCTACTAACAGCTAGTGCTACACGTAGAAGTAGCCAGTAGATAACTAAGTGAGATATAACAACTATAAACCATGTGACTACACCTCTAGCTCTAGATGAGTAAGGCTTCCCTAGCTTAACAGCTGCGGTGTACGACGTATGCACGGGGTGAGTGAGCAGTAGCACACCGCTGTGGTAGGGATAGAGAGAGTCCATCAGATGCGCCAGCAGTAGGATAGCCACAGCTTCTCCGAGGTCGAGGAAGCTTAACCAGAAGAACACAGAGTCTCACCTCAAGCTGCTAGAGCAGTTAGAACTAGAGCTGACACTCTACTAATTTCATAGGAAAACCCTAAGATGTCACCGTTTACAAACCCCACTCTCCTATCGGCGTCTCTCGATACTAGCACGGAAGTAGCTGCAGATATTAAAACGTTAGCAATAGCTAGGACACTAGAACGCCAGAGCAACTGTAGAGCTATAAGAAGCGATGTGTATGTGACTAAGTTCTTCACCAGGCTCCCGCTTTTCTTAGAGTGTTTCGAAAACAGCTTCGCCATACCTTCGTAGGGTTCTTCTTTGCCTATATAGCATGTTAGAAACATAGATTCAGTAGAAGCTACGTAGATAGAAATTAAGTGAGGCACTATATTCGTACTACTCGCTGAGTTCTCGAGTATATTATTTAAACTCACCACACTGATAAGGAAGTTACCTACGAGTGCGACTATTGAGAAAGTTCCTCTTCTAGGGTCTTTTAAAATGGAGACAGCCTCTCTACCGCGCTTCTGAGACCCTATTACATCAGAATAGTCAGCAAATCCATCGAAGTGTATGCCTCCTACTACTACCAGGTGTACTATCAAGTATAGTGAGGACACCATCAAGTTACACTCACAAATAAATCTCAGTATCACTAGAGATAGAGAGATCGAGAAGCCCTCAATAAACCCGATAAGCGGCACCAGGTAGAAGTACTGAGCAGCTCTATCGATACTTTGAGAGCCTACCGGTATTCTCGTTAGTAGTGATAGTAGTGATCTAAGACCTTGAAGAAGCGCCATCTCTAACTACCTTTTCATACGCACGTATAAGCACTTCGTTTTCATCTCTGAGTCTCACTGATATTCTAGCATGATATTGTGTTAGATATGGATATGTTGACGCGTCTCTGATAAACACCTTACACTCGCAGAGCTTCTTCAAGACTTCACTTGTTGGAGCACTATGTTTCACTAGTAGAAATGGTGCTGTAGAAGTGTATACATGCACTCCGAGAGACTTTAAACTGTGTTCTAGGTACCTGCTTTCCTCTCTAACTACTGCTTGCGAGACTTCTATAAATGACTTCAGTTCACTAGAGTGATTTTCAAGTGCTTCACTGAAGACTGCTTCAGCTATTGAGTTAATGTTCCACGGCGCTCTAGAGGACTCTATAGCATTTAGAAAACCTCTGTTCTCAGTGTATAGGAAGCCGATTCTTAAGCCTGGGGTAGAGTAGGTTTTTGTGAGACTTCTAACAACTATTAAATTCTCATAGCTTCTAGCTAGTTTAAGTGCGCTAACACTACCGCAGGAATGGCAGAGTTCTAAGAAGGCTTCATCAATCACGACTGCGGAGCTGCCTACTGTATCGAGTAGTTCTGTTAGCTGCTTTACCGGCAGCATTGCTCCAGTAGGGTTGTTTGGGTTTGAGAGCAGGAGTATCGTGTTCGGGCCGGAGGCTTTCTTCAGGCCGTCTAAGCAGCTCATTGGAAACTCGTAGTGTCCTCCACGCTCTACGTATGGTATTGAGACTAGCTCTATATTCAGTGCTTCTACTAAACACCTGTGGTCACCGAATGTCGGTTCGAAAACTGCTAGACTATCAGGTCTTAATGAGAGAGTTATAATATATAGTGCTTCACTTCCCCCGTTGAGTGGAATTACAAACTTGCTCTCTAGCCCGTAAAAACTAGCTATAGACTCTCTAAGTCTGCGATATAGGTAGTCCGGGTATTTCGAGTAGTCGCCTCTAGCTACTGATTCCCTAATTAACTCTTTGATTACTTTTGGAGTGCCTAGAGGATTTAGTGGTGCTGAAAAATCTAGAAAATCTCTGGGGGACGTCCCGCCGTGATGGCGGCAGCTACTCACAGATTCTCCCGGCGCTCTCAAGATCTTCCTCTGTGTCGACATCTAAGACCGCACCTCCGCCTAGATTTACATCAGCCCACGACCCTCCCTCACTATTAAAGAGGGCTAAACCCACCGGATTCGGGAGTTTGTTGTGACTCACTACAACAGCTGTAACTACGTCTACGTTCTTTGAGAGAGAGTCTTCAAGAAATCTCTGAATGACTCCATCTCTAGCTACTATATCGGCGGCTACTGTAAGTATAGGTTTAGGAAGTATTCTTAGAGCTAGATTCAAATCGCTGACGTAATCTGTCCCCGGAAACTCCACGCAGAGAGTTGAAGGACTCTCACAGAGTGCTCTAGCTGCTTTAATCGTGCGGTGAGATATAGCTACAACTACGTATTTACACACACTCTCTAACTGGTGGAGGAGTCTGAGAGCTATAGGCTCACCACACACTTCTCTAAGGAACTTCGTAGAGCTACCGAATCTAGTTCCAGCACCACCAGCTAGTAGTAGACATGTCACTCTAGGTTTCTCCATAGCCTAACTCCCTAATGGAGTCAACTATCATGAAAGCCAGCAGTGCTGACACTACATCGTCTTCAAAGATTCCGAGGTCTTGATGTTCCAGTAGACCTTCCTCCTTAAGTCTCTCAACCCAATACATAGTCATAATTCCGTTGACTCCAGCCAGGTACGCAGCTAGAGACATCCCCAAGATCTCGTCTGCTACCAGCCTCTTACTATCAGCTAGAAACTCACTTCTACTAAGACCGGGTATACTGCCGGAGATCCCGTGGAGGTCGAGCTCTCTAGCAGCTATAAGTAAGCTCCACACGTTCGGGTCAGATAGAGTTCTCTTAAGTCTCTTGAGCGCGAAAGAAGTGACTTCAGAGCTACTTAAGTTGTCTATGGGATACATCTCGTAGATCTTAGAGAACAGTCTTCCTAGAGTATCGATATCTACACCTACTACATCGCTGAGCTTCCTACTTAAATCTCTACTTACTGACTCACTAACTATTTGTTCGTGAACGACTCTAGCCACAGCATTTCCGATATCTGTTGAGATTCCAGCGAAGAGAACCACGCCTTCCAGACTGACTGGACGTAGAACTGATACTGAGTCAGATATAGTTCCGGAAGCCCTACTCCCGCAGTAAAGCAGTGACTCTACTGAAGCCAGTGTTTTAGCTTCTACTATAGCTCTCAGTAGGTCTACCATCGCATTGTGTGTGAGAGAGGTATTAGTCGCAACTACGATGTTTATTGTTCCAATAGATATCGGTTTATAAACTCTCGATTCAAGACAAGACGCAGGTGTTAAACTCACAGTCATGTAGATATCGGTACCCCCCTCCTCGATGTGAAAGTGTTTAAACTTCTGCTTCAGCGAGGCGGATGTGAGTACAACTAGAGCTCTCTCGACACCGACTTCTTCAACCGCCTTCCTGTAGTAGCCTAAGAGGTCGCAGCACACGTCTTCTTCACTTACTTCTCTAAAGACTACGGTGTCTATAGGTCCGCTACTCAGTCCGCTCGGGGAGACCACTGGGAGAGTTGAAACCACCTCCATCGATTCCCTAAATCGCACAACTATAGTTCTATCATCGAAGTATCTAACTTCTCCAACCATCTTTAACCACTCTCTCGTATTCTTCATACACGGCTTTGAGAAGTTCGCTTCTACTCAATCCTTTAATTAACATACTGGCTACGATAGTTCCTCCAGCACCAACTCCTTCTTTAACAAACCCCTCCTCATACGCGCGAAGACCTGGATGTGGAGCTTTAGAGAAGTCTATGTCTGAGTAGACTATCGGTACCTCGGGAGCTATATCTCCAACTAGACCTAGAATATCGGAACTTCTGTCTCTAACTATCCAGCTGGTAGTGCCTATAGCTACCTTCCCCTCCAGATCTAGCCCTATCGACTTAGCTATAGCTAGAACTGCGCACATCTGAGTTCCTCCAGCTAGTAGAACTCTAGACCCAGCCTCTACAGCACCTGCTAGAAAGCCTGCGAGAGATATGTGTAGAGAGTCTCCGAAGTGTGTAACGGCTTCAAAAACGTTGTGGATGGGCAGCTTCTTTCCGACTCGCACTACAGCTCTCTCTAGAACCGCCTTCTTCAGGTCGTGGGGGTTCTTCGGGGAGGCACTACTTACTCTACCTACAGCTCTATAGCCTAGAGACTCCATAATGGCCATCGCCGTCGTAGTTCCTCCAGGCATAGATTCACCAACAACTAGTAGAAAGTCTTCTGAGCCCAACATCCTTCCTAACGTGCGAGAGTTTTCAAAGAGTTCTAGAGCTGTCCCCTGAGGGAGAGCGTCCTCTAGATCTATTCTACCTCCAACAGCTCTACCACCGATATCTACATGTGGTACTAGGGGATCTACATAGCTTCCGCAATCGACTACTAAGTAGGGTATCTTAGCGATATTTAGCGCCGCACGCGTGAGTAGAGCCGGTGTAGGTATTCCTTCCGGTGTCGTCGGCACTATCTTCATTCTGCGAGGTTCACCAAATACTAGATACTCTACGTCTAGTGCTGGAGTGTAGAGAGTTAACTCAGGTGTAGCTCCGGCAGGGCTTATTCCCGGTATCGTGGATACTCTAGTCGACGCTAAGAAGTATATCGCTAGAGCTCTACTTAAATCATGTTCTGTGAATCTATCCCACAGTTCTTTTCCACCTAAAACTGCGAGTGATGTTTCTCTCAATGCGAGCCCAGTCGTATGTATAGGCTATCCAAATATATTTAGAAAACCAACCATTCACCCCATTCAACAAACCTACCCTAGAACCTGGAGATTTCAGGTCTTCTCATACTACTGGAGTCTCACAATCACTGTACACTAGAGAATCAACCACTCTAGTAGAACCTTCTTCCGCAGGTGTTTTATGTTTTATAATGCTTAAGCCAGCTACATGATGGGTTCTAGCGGTTGCTTGCAGTACGGGCATCTATAGTGAAGCACTTTCGCATCACTCGAGCAGAAGTATGTGCCGTGTTTAGTGGAGCAGTTACTGCATTGATATACTGTATCCTCACCAACTAACAGATTCTTAGAGCATATCTTACATCTCTTAGTGGCCCACCCTAGGTGTCCTCCAGCGTTAGTCCCAACTAGCTTAACCAGAGACAGCACCCCTGAGGACTCTACACGCTGTTTTTAAGCTTTACACAGTTTATGGAGGGGGGCATGGCTTCAATAGTGAAACTGCTGGCGTTCGGCGATGTTCACGGAGCTCAGTATCTGGGTGTTCTAAAAGCTTCTCTAAGAACTCTCCCACCTGAAGAGCTACACGCAGTTCTCCTAGCTGGTGATATAATAGATAGAGGAGATACCAGCGGCATGGAGTTAGTACTGAGAGAAGTAGCTTTAAGATTTAGAGATATCCCCATAGTCTCCATATTTGGAAACGATGAATATCACGAAATAGAGGACTACTTGATTAAGAACTTCAACTACGTTATATGGCTGAATGACTCCGTCACCATACTGAAGACTGGAGGCATCTCTATAGGAATAGTCGGTAGTAGAGGGTCTCTCGATAAACTCACCTACTGGCAGAGTAAGAATATGCCTCAACTCGAGACTGTGTATAGAAGGAGAGTGAAGGTCCTGCGGAAGCTGATTGAGGAAGTCTCTAAGGTGTCTGACTTCGTAGTGCTTCTAACTCACTATGCTCCAACATATCAAACTATCAGAGGGGAGCCGGAGAAGATATATCCCTACATGGGCTGCAGACAGCTAGAGGAAGTACTACGGGAAACAAAACCAGATGTAGCTATACATGCTCACGCACATAACGCTACGGTAACTGAAGCAGTAATAGGTTTAACTAAAGTGTACAATGTATCTCTACCCGCTAGAAAGACTGCAGCATACATAGCAGCAGCTCCCAGAGCTAGATTGCTTCGTGTGAGTGGGGATTTTGAGCAATGAGCTTGCTCAGCAAGTTGAAGAAGGTCTCCGAACCCGCTGGTGGTGTTAAACCCTCTTTCGATATCTACCACGTATACTCAGCTCTAATGAGTCTATACCTAGAAGCACCTATCGGTAGGTTGGTACTAGCTAAGCGCCTCACACTGGGGGAGGCATCAGTTAAAACTCTCGTCAGGAGAATGAAGCTGAGTGGACTCGTAGATATAGATAGAGCTGCGGGAGTGATTCTCACTGAAGAAGGTAGGGAGTTAGTAGAGTATCTAAAGCAGGTAGTAGAATACCTCGGTCCAGTAGACATAAGCTCTCTATGCAATAGCTGTAGATCATTTGGAGTAGTGTTGAAGAACTTCAGGAACCTACTGAGTGAGAAGATCGGGTATCTAAAGCTGAGAGATCAAGTAGTTCGAGAAGGAGCTGAGGGAGCGATCATAGTCTACTGTAGTGAAACCCCTGTGATGCCGGTGAGTGGTGGTTTAGAGAGAGCTGAAGGAGTTCTAAGAGATATAGCCCTCAGAAGCTGTAGTGAAGGAGATGTATTAGTGCTATCGATATGCTATAGAGATCGAGAGGCTTGTGCTAGAGCTATAGTAAATGCCGCATTGAAGATTTTAGATCCCTAGCTCCGACCTCTCCCTAGAGAGCTATCTGAATCCTCACAGGCTATAGAAATTGGAGTGAGCCGGCTGAAGAAGAGTGTTTCACAGTCTGGAAGCTTATTACTTATGAGACCTCCGTAGAAGCGGGATTCAGTAGTGATTAAGTTAGAACATGGAGCTGGAGGCCTGGAGATGATTGACTTCATAGCTAAGTATATAGCTTCTAAAGTCCCACCACACATGCGGAATACACCTGGAGGCTACGGACTGGACTTCATGGATGATGGTGCTGTAATCGATATAGGTGGAGGTGTATATCTAGTCTTAACTATTGATTCCTACACTGTTAAGCCTCCGAGGTTTCCCGGAGGTGATATAGGGAAGCTAGCGGCTTCTGGAACTATCAACGACCTCTTAATGATGGGGGGCAGGCCTCTAGCACTAGTTGACGCCGTCGTAGTTGAAGAAGGAACTAGTGAGACTCTAGTTGAAGAAGTCATTGAGTCTTTCGTGTCTACAGTTGCTCAAGTAGGTGCTCACATAGTTGGAGGAGACTTTAAGGTCATGCCGAAGGGCTCTATAGACGGCATCGTAGTGACTTCCTCCGGCATAGGAATAGCTAGAACACCCCTCGTAGACCGCAGAATAAGAGCTGGTGATGTAGTCGTAGTCTCAGGACCTATAGCAGATCACGGAGCTGTTATAGCGGCTGCCCAGCTAGGACTACTCGACAAGGTCTCAGGCCTCATCAGCGATGTAAAGCCCCTGCACGATTTAATGCTCCCACTGATAGACCGCTTTGGAGAACTCATTCACGCGGCTAAAGACCCCACTCGAGGTGGTCTTGCTTCAGTTCTATATGAGTGGGTTAGAGGCACTCAGCTAACTATAGTAATAGATAGAGACTCAATACCTATACGTGAAGCTACGAGAAAGTTTTTAGAGCTACTCGGAGTAGACCCTCTAAACTCAGCGTCTGAGGGGGTGGCTGTACTCGCACTGCCGAGGGACATCTACCCAGAGGCTCTAGAATTCATTAAGAGCCTCGGATATTCAGATGCTGCTGTAGTTGGTGAAGTTATTGATTCACCTACAGACTTTCTGCGAGGTAGAGTTATTGCTAAAACAGAGATAGGTGGTTATACTCTAGTTGAGCCGTCTCCACTACTCACACCTAGGATTTGCTGAATAAATCTAGCTAGGTCCCCACTCCTCTTCAGCTGAGACATGAGGTAGTCGATAGCACTAGAGTCACTCTTTCTACTCATCTCCCGCAGAAAGCTGCAGAGCTCCCAGGGAAACACCACCCAGGACTCCGCTATCTCTACGTAGAAGTCTGGTATTACTATAGACTTAGGCTTGAGGAAGAGAACGGCAGTTTTAACAGATCTAGCTCCCCGAAGTCTTAAGTCAGCAACAGCTGTCTCCAGAGTTCTACCGGTATCAGCAACGTCATCCACTACTAGAACGTCTTTACCTCTGACATCGTGAACTACTGGGACGGTTATAACGGGCTTCTCACCTCTCTCGCCGACACCCTTGTAGAACCTCACCCCTATCGCAGCTAGCTCCTCTATATCTAGGAAGTCGGAGAGCAGTCTGGCGATAACGTATCCACCTCTAAGAGCTCCGACAATGACCTGTGGAGCGTAGTCCCTGCTTACAGCTAGAGCTAGCCTAGCCACTAAGCTGTGAAGAGTTTCCCAATCTACGTAGCTGTACTTCGAGGACATAGAGCCCTCTCCTCCAGCTTCAGCTACATACACAATTCAGCAGCTTATTTAAAGAAAACAAGTTGAGAGTAGCGAGGTCATCTAGAAGATCTTACAACAACTAGACTACCTGTCGTCGAGACTCTGAGAGAGCTTCCTCTAGCTAGACCTATGAGAAATCGTCTCAGAATTTCTTTCGGCCCGGACGTCGGGATTAAGATTACAGCGTCTTCCTGGAGTACACCTATTCCACTGCTCAAGGATATCTTCTCGATCACTTCCTCACAGCTGATGCCTAACTCGCTAATTACCGCAGCCAGCTTCATTCCTAGAGCTTCTGCGTACTCCGGTGTGAGTGTTTGAGTGTCTAGTAGCTCTAGAGGTAAGTAGGAGAACCCTAGTTTTGAAAGCACTAACTCCGCTCTCTTCTCTCTCAGAACTCCCGGAGCGAAGTGACCGCTCTTCTCCGTATTGATGACCTCTTCAAACAGCATCCTCAAGTAGCTAGCTAGACTCATACCCCTGGACTTAGCTATCTTCTTCAGCTCTTCAGCCAGCTCTACATCAACACCTAGAGTCCTCCTACTCCTCACCTAGACCACCCACCCTCAGAACTAGGACCGAGGGCTCTGTGTGGAGCTCGTAGCTATCTAAACCGTAGCCTCTGATTAGTCCTTCAGCTATACATCTAGAAAGCTCCAGCAGCTCTTCGGTGAAGTTAACCGAGCTGACAACGAATTTGTAGTTCTTCTCTCCTTCTCTAACGACGTCTACGTTAGCTCCGGGAATCCATAATGTGAGAGATGTGCCTATCTCAGTAGGGTTCACAGACCTCTTTACCTTGCCTAGCTCAGCATACCAAGCGGCCACTCTATCTAGCTCTCGACATACTCTAGACATACTCTCGCGGTCCAACCCCTTCAGTATCTCCCTCGCGACACTCGCAGGGAGAATCACCCCACCCAGCTTTCTAATATCGTCGAAAGCATCTACCGCAGATAGGGATTCCAGTAGGTTCTTCTTGTGCTTAAGTACTTGAAGTACTTCAGACAGTATTCTCTCGATGAGCACCGTGTACGGAATACCCAGTTTTTCAGCGATCTTAACGGCTTCAGACAGGAGTTTCTCAGGTAGAGCTACGAACCTCCTACTAGACACTCAGTCACCAAGCCGGTTTTACGCGTAAGTATATATGTGTACACGAAGTAATACACTCACACTTCAACTACGCGGCGCCAGGTCCGCGAACTCTTTAAATAAATTCGATTTTTTGGGGTTGAGAGAATCAGAGGTATATCGAGTCTGTACGTAGAGTTGGCTCTACTGATAGTAGTTGTTGGTGTCGGCGGTGCCCTGATAGGTGTGGCTAACTCTATTAGGTCATCTATCGAGGTGGAAGCACCACCTAAGCTATCTGCGTATCTCGCTTACGGTAGGATTATCGTAGTTAGCTGGGACGACAGGGTTCTTAGAGTGGACGTCGTCTGCGTAGGTCTGGGCGTGGTTAGAAGGCTGGAGATCCAGCGCGGGGTAACCGTAGTTGAAGCTTCGTGTAGTGAGGTGGTGGTCGTGTTCTCGAACTACGTTATTAAACCGGTTGAGGTGGTTCGTTGAGAGGGTCCGTATCGGCGCTGGCAGCTGCCTTCGTGATTATTGCTACATCTCTAACACTTCTATCGATTCACCTGAGACTCTCTCGCGAGAGCGTGGAGGTGTTGAGAGAGGTGCGGGATGAGGCAGTTAGAGCGTATTCAGTGGATGTTCGGTGGGTTTTCGAGGGAGATAGAGTTGTTCTACACAGTTCTTCACCGGCTAGAGTTCTAGCTGTTCTCTCAATTAGTAAGGGAGGCGTCGAGGTGCTGAGAGGAGAGTTCACCATGGACAGCGAGTTCGCTATAGAGATACCGAGGGAGAGTAAGGTGCTGATAGTGCTTGAGGGAGGTAGACACCTACTAATAGATAGAGAGAAATCCGCAGCCAGCGATAGCGGTGAGCAACCTGGTGACGCGCTCTACGAGTTGCGAGCGTCGAGCAGACTTCTACCGCTGCTAGCTAGATTCCTAGACCCGGTGGACTACGTAGCGATATCGGAGAGCAGAGTACCTCTGAACCTAAGTAGGTACAGACTTCACTCACACTACAAGCCGGTGGTTACGTGGACGTCGAGGTCTTCAACTAGGTACTGCTACGGCAGCCTACTCTACGTAGAGCTATCTTGGAATTCAACCCACTGGGTAGCTACCTACAGGAAGTGCGCTTCCGACGGACCCGAGCTAGAGACTCTGAGAGTAAGTAGGTCAGCTACTGAACTACCTTACAGGGAGTACCTCTACCACCGCGAGTGCTCGAGTAGTGGTGGTGTTAGGTACTGCTTCAACGTCTATGCTACAGCTAGAGGTAGGTGTGTCTACTCGTGCGGCAACCCGCAGAACTCGAGGTGGTTTCTCGAGGTAGGTGCGAGAGTTGAGTACAGGCTGGAACCTCTAGAACCCGGCGCGCAGGTGCTCGTAGTCGTTAATAGAACTCTGCTCGAGCACGCCATCTCGAGGAGATGTGCTTCCTGTGTGTACTACCTATCTAGCGCCGGCTTGTGGTGCTGGCGCTGTAGTAGCGACCTAACTGCGGGTGTCTGCAGTGTGAGTAGCCCGGTGCCCTACCTGCGGGGACCCGGACCGGTGTTCGTGTGGGATATTTTCTACGAGGAGAGCTACGAAACCTACTACAACAACGACGACGGGTACGCTCTGGGGGCCTGGTACCCGTACGTAGAGTTGAAGCCTCCTCTCGATAGGTGGAGGACCTTCGGTAGCTACAGCTACGCTCTAGGAGATTCGGTGGTGCTGAGCTTCTACGTAGCTGGGACCTACTCAGAGGATTTTCTAGCTAGAGCCAGCGGCTACCAGTACGGGTACTACAGAATCTCCTTCGACCTAATCCTAGACGAGGGCGGGCTGGGAGGGGATTCGCGCACCTGGGACTACAGCGCGCTCGTATTTCTACTGAAGCCTCCGGCGAGCTGAAGAACCCGGGTCGAGCGGGTTTTTAAGCTCTATCAAGTAGGGATACGGGGGCCCGTCGTCTAGCCGGTTAGGACGCCGCCCTTACGAGCTCCAGTAGCCTGCGGGAGGCGGAGGTCCGGGGTTCGAATCCCCGCGGGCCCACCACCCGGTCGGCCCAGCCGCTTGCGGCTTACCCGCTACTTCCGTGTACATATGTACGTACTGCGATACACATGTGTGTACATATAGTTTATATGGACTACCGAGGAGAATACTGGTGAAGGTGTAGCTCGAGATGTCTAGGTACGTAAAAACCGCATCCACCTACCTAATCCTAACCCTAGTACTAGCATCCACACTGACAGTACTACCGCTAACACTGCCAGTGGTGGAAGCTCAGTCACCATCTATATCGGTATCAAGCAAGTACTTCAACCCGAAGAAGGCAATAATGGTGGAAGTTAGAGGAAACCTAGGAGATGAAATTCAGGTTAGAATAGTTAATGACGAAACCGGAGAAAGTGTAACAGGTCAAGAAGGTCAAGACACGCACACGGTGGGTGCCGTAGCGCCAGGATACTATGTATTCTACCTCGGTGGACCTGATGCGGATGTGAGTACACCGATAGGCGGAGCTACTACAATAAATATCAGATCGGATGTAGGGAGGGGAACTCCGGTAAGAATAGAAGTTCTCGGAGCGGGCCTAACTGAAGTAGTGCACTACGACGTAGTAAAGCCGAGCGTGCGTTTAGATAGAGACGAGTACCCGTACAGAAGAGACGCCAAGATTTCAATAACCTACGAAGACCCTGACGCCGACTTCGACCCAACGGCTAGAGACACTCTACCGGCTAGTAAGGTGGAGGTAAGAATCACCCTAATTAAAGAAGACGGAACGGCGCATACTACGTCAACTAACCTACAAAGTTTAGGAGCGGTAGGGGCTAGTGAACTAGCGGTAAGAGGTGGGAGGTTCTCGTTTAGTGTACAGTTGAGTAAAATTGGTGAAGCCTTCGATCCAGATCGACCCGTAGGCGCGGGTGATAGAGTAATCCTAGAGTTTAGAACGTCCACCGGTCATCAAGGAGAGAATGGCTGGGACGACGAGGAGTGGGGGACTGAAAGCTTTAAGGCAGTTTACACGCAGCCGAAAGTCTCAGTTAAATTCAACTACCAGAAGCTAGTCATCGAGATCGAGTCGCCAGACGACAACGTTGATGCCGGAGTAAGAGACACCCTAGACCCCGAGTTAGATTCAACGGGAAAGACTATAGCTAAAGTTACAGTGAGTATTAAGGGTGCTGAGGTAACAATAGGGTCGGTGGATCTCGAAACCACTTCGTTCGAGGAAACGGGTCTAAATACGAATATCTTCGTGTACACTATCCCAGTAAAATGGGGTAGGCCAGGACCAGGAGCCGTGACGCCGTCGACGGTCGTCCTACCTAATGCTACCGAGGGGCCGTTTGTAGCGGAGGTAAGGTATTTAAAGACAGGTCAACCAGTTGGCTACAATATAGATGCCTTCGGGTCTGGAGTGTACAGGCCTGCGAGACCTAATATAACGGTAGATAAGGCCAGTCTCAAAGTAATTACTGCCACTATATCTAAGCCGGACCTAAACAACGATCCTGAATCTATAGACTACCTCCGTGGGAGTAGAGTGATTACTAGTGGGAAATTTGACATCGTGTTAAGTAAGGGAACCGGCGCGGCTGTTATAGAGCTCGCCAGGCTTAGGATACTTAACGCAACTACGGGCGAGGTCGTCGCAACGAAACCAGGTTTTAGTGCGAGCAGCGTTACTATGGTCGAGACGGACTTCAATACGGGCAGGTTCGTCCTGAAGATACCGGCTGGAGCAGTTGGTTTAATAACGAATGGATCGTATATTCTAGAGTACCGAGACTACGCAGGCTTTAAGTGCGTTCCCGCGATGTGCGTCATTATCAGAGTTCCATTCAGAGTTGAAGTAGTGTCCTTAACCATTGATAGAACCGAGTACCCGGCGGCGTTGGGCGATAACATAATTGTCTACATAAGATATTCTAATGATCTGCAGAACGTTGACCCAACTAGTAGAGATACGTATACCATAGAATATAGATTCATAAATTCGACTGATGGATTAGTTAGAGGTGCGGGTGGGCAGCTTATAACTGGGACCGTAACGCTCACAGAAACGGAGCCCGATTCAGGCATCTTTGAAGCTAAAGCGACTATAGGTATTCCGAACAACCCTGAAGTAATTGAAGGTAAGCTCGTTGTAACTGATGGAATGGTTAAAGCCGAGGCTAAGCTGAGGATATATGATGGTAAGTTATCCGTATCTCCAGCTAGAATAAGAATGGCTACGTCGTTCACCATTACTTTAGAAGACCCAGACCTTAATAGAGATTCGCGCAAGGTGGAATCACATTCATTGACGTTTACGTCAGCTAGAGGGTGCACGTTCACCGTGACTCTAGAGGAAACAGGCGCTAATACGGGGGTGTTCAGAGCTTCAATAATCTACAGAAGAGAAGAATGCGCAACAGCGGCAGCTCCCGATAGAATATCTATTACCTACGTAGATACTAGGCAGAGACCTAGAGTAGTAGGGTACGAGAGATACACGGTCACTCTATCAGCGACTGTATTTGTAGATAGTGTTTCAGGCACTGTAGATGTGAGGGCCGCCGAACCCGGTAAAGTATCTATAATAGAAGAATTTACAATAGTGGTCGTAGATCCCGACATGAACTTGCGCACTACGGTGAAGGATACGGTAAGTGTTAGCGTAGTCGTAGAAGGAGTGCACACTGTAGCAGCAATAACTCTCACTCTAGAGGAAACGGGCGCTAATACGGGGGTGTTCACCTTAAAGCGGATGCTAAGTCAGATACCGGGCGTTCCGACCGGAATGGATAAGCTCGCTGAGCTAATAGGTAAAAAGATGATGGTTATGTACACTGACGAAGCGGACGCCACGGGATCTAGGGCCTTCGTGTCGAAGACCTACGCGATAGTTGCTTACGACCCGGTGTTATCTGTATCACCACCGACAGCTATCAACATAGACGAGGAGCTGACGATAACCGTAGTAGATAAGAACAGAGCGGGTGGAAAGAGGGTTAACGTAATAGTGAAGTCAACAACGTACCCAGTGCCGATAACCTTCCCAGCCGCGGAAAATGAGACATCTCCAGGCGTCTTCACCTACAAGATCAGGGCTGTAGACCCAGCTAGATGGGTACCCGGAACGCCGGAGATACCGGCTAGGCTAGGAGATACTATCGAGGTAACGTACATAGCTCCGGTGAACTCTAAGGGCGAAACAGATGTGGCGCTCACCAAGTCGGTATCGGTCGGTAGGTTCGTGGAGAGACCTGGTAGAGTCGTTAGAACGGAGTTCCTAGACGAGACCGGCGCAGCGGTAACACCGAGAGTCGGTAGGCTGACCTTCATAACGGTAACCGTTAGAAACGACGACATAGTCGCGAGGACCATGACACTGCTGATAGTTGTGAGAGACCCGGCCGGCGTTGCTGTAGCTATGTACTACGCTGTAGTAACTCTAGCGCCTGGAGCGTCCCAGCCCGTCGGGTTCGGCTGGACGCCGATAACTCACGGTACTCATAGAGTGGAGATCTACATAGTGGCGTCACTAGCGGATAGAACCCCGCTCGGCGATCCGGCAGCGGTAACGGTGGCGGTCGCAAGGTAGGGTGGCTGAAATGAGGAGAGCTAGCTTAGCAATCTTTTCACTCACACTACTAGCTCTAGCACTAGTAGCCGCTCCAGCGGTAGCTCAAGCACTCACGGTGAGAACGGATAAGCCGACCTACATACCTGGTGAGACCGTAATAGTCACCGGCACGGCACCAGCCGGCTCCTTCGTCGGGATATCGATAATAAACCCGGACGGTAAGGAAGTAGACTTCAAGATGGTTCAGGCAGGACCCGACAACACCTACAGAGCGGAGTTCCCGCTACCTAAGGCAATACCCTACGCAGACTGGAAGGCAGGCACCTACAGAGTTAGAGCCTACCTAGGAGCTGTAACCGCTGAAGCAACGTTCACTCTCACCGTAGGTGCTAAGGTGATAGGTAGAGTAGTAGACACCAAGGACAGGCCGGTAGCTGACGCCGAGGTACTGGTAGTAGAGACCGGAGATAGAGCTGTAACCGGCGCAGACGGCTCTTTCACGCTGTACACATCACCGGGTACGTACACAGTTAGAGTATCGAAAGCAGGCTATAGAGTAGTTGAAGTAAGAGCAACTTTCGTACTAGGTGATAACGACTTAGGAGTGATTAAGCTACTCAGCTTCGAAGAAATAATAGCATCTCTAGAAGCTAGAGTAAGAGAGCTAGAAACTAAGGTATCTACTATAGAGCTAACAGTACAGCAGCTAGTAACAACAGTAGTTACCGGAATAGAGGACATAAAGAGAACTCTAGGTACTATAAGCACTAAGATAGATACAGTAAGTAGTAAAGTAGACACAGTGTCTGGTAAAGTAGATACTGCGATAGCTAGGATAGACACAGTATCTAGAGACCTCTCAGCTAAGATAGATACCGCAGTTGCGACAATCACTACAGCACTTTCAGGAGCTGTAGATACTCTAAGAAGAGACCTCTCAGCTAAGATAGACACAGTATCCGCAGACTTAAGTAGGTCTATAGCAACAGTCTCCGGTAAGATAGACACAGTGTCTGGAAAGATAGACACAGTAACTAGAACTCTCTCAGACGTAAAAACCGGTGTAGATGCGGTATCTGGAACTCTAGCAACAGTATCTAAAACAGTATCCGATGTAAAGACAGGTGTAGATGGTTTAGCAGCATCAGTTAAAGCAGTATCTGATGTCGTAAATAGACTAGCTCCAACAGTAGATGCACTAAGAACAGATCTGACTGGACTGAGAACAGACATGACTGGACTGAGAACCTCGGTAGACGCGACAAGAACCTCGGTAGACACATTAAGGTCTGATCAAGCAAAATCCTTCGACACATTGAGAACCGAACTCTCCGGAAAGATAGACAGCACTACTACAACCACTTACATAGCGGTTGTCTTCGCACTACTAGCCTTCGTAATGGCTACACTAGCTTTCATAACTATAAGAAAAGTAACTACAGCTCCGAAGTAACCCTCTTTTTCAAATCTCTTTTTAACTCGAACTTAAACTAACTCCTACGTATTCTTCAGTCTAATAGATAGCGTAGGTCGCACATCTAGAGTTAGTCACATTGATGCTAATCCTCCTAGCTATAGCAGTGTTGATAACTACACTAGCTACACCGATGAGAGCTGAATTAAGGTAGTGTGAACTCAAACTGCGTCCTCAACCAAGATTTTTTCTTTAAATCTTTCTACTTCTGGTGTCTGAAGTGGTTAAGATCTACGCGTTCAGAGCTTTCTCCGCGGAGGTGGAGCTCGATTTGAGTGTAGTTAGAAAAGCTGTTGAAGTAGGTGCGGATGGTGTTGTACTAGACTTATTTCTCAGTAGGGATGGTGTACCTGTAGCTAGCAATCGGGAGGAGCTCGGTGGAAGAAGGTTGTCTGAGCTAGAGTATAGGTCTCTCGCAGGAGTGGTAGAGCTGAGCTCACTACTAAGCTACTCAGACATAGAGCTACTGCTGTGGATTAGAGATATGAGAGCTCTAGATGTAGCTGCTAGAGCTATACGCGAGAGAGGGTCTCTGAAGAAGCACTGCCTGATAGTTGAAGACGTACTCCAACTGAGAGCAGTCAGAAACGTAAGTAGAGAAGTATGTGTAGCTACACTAGTTAGAAATCCATTCCCAAATCTCCAGCTGATATCTAGAGAGGGGTCTAACGCTATAGCCGCACCAGCCAGTGTCCTGAGGCCGAGACTCGCGAGGGAGTGCTCCACGAGAGGGCTGAAGCTCTACGCCTGGCTGGTGAATGATGTATCACTAGCTGCTAAAGTAGTGAAGTACGGAGTAGAGCACCTAGTTACCTCCAGACCCACACTAAAGAGAGAACTATCTCAATACGTACAGACGTGGACCTAGAGTAGCCGGTCCAGAAAAACATTAGTGAGGAGAGAACTCGAACAAGGATTTCACTACCCAGGAAATCTTAAGTTATTTACCTCCTGAGAAGCTTCTTCAATATCTTTAACTGTATCTATAGACCTCCAGTAGCAGTCTCTGTAGACTCTCCCCAGGAGCCTCCCCTCAGCAGCTAGCTTCGGGAAAGTCTTCCTCTCTATATCTCCCTCCGTAGGCAAGTAGCTAAATACATCCGGCTTCATAGCGTAGACTCCAGCATTAATCAAGCGGTCCTCCATAACGGGCTTCTCTCTAAACGACTTAACTCTACCGTGCTCATCTATCTCCACAATACCGAATGGAGACCTTAGAGGTACTAAAGCTACGGCTACTACAGCCTCCGAGGAGTTCTCCAAATAATCTACGAGATCTCTCACAGGTATATTAGTTATTACATCACCATTTACAGCTACGAAGGTCTCCCTACCTATAACTCTCTCAGCGTTCTTAATGGCTCCACCAGTACCGAGAGGCTCGTCTTCCACAACGTAAGCCACTGAAACACCGAATCTAGCTCCAGACCCTATGAATTCAACTAGCTTATCTCTATGGTAGCCAGCTAAAACTACTACTGTATCTACACCACTACTCTTCAACCACTCAATCTGCCACTCAATAATCGGCTTCCCACCAACTTCAACTAGAGGTTTAGGCTTATTTTCAGTTAGAGGTCTCAAGCGCTTCCCTAAACCACCAGCAATGATCGCCGCTTTCACCACTACCCTGAGAGAGCCTGCTTTAAGCTAAAAATACCTAAGTCGTGAGGCACTGTTTAAACTATGAGAGTTACTTAAGCTTAACCCTATTTTAATTTGTGAGTACTTAAACCCAAGGGGATCTACGCGCGCTTTAGATGTGCTCTCACTGGTAGTAGCTGTCTCAGTATTTCTCGCAGCTACTATTGCTGGAGTAATCAGTCCAATACCCTTCGAGATAGTTGAAGAACAGATGTCGGCTCTCGTAGAACCTATTGAAAAATCTGGAGACATAGTCAGTAGGCTGGCCGGCTTAGTGAGCATAATACTCTACAATAACGTAGGTGTAGCTATTAGATGTGTCGTACTAGGCTTCACACTCATCTACCCTCTCTACGTTCTATACGCGAACGGTTACATAATAGGTTCAGTAGTAGGCTTCATAGGGTATAGCTCAATAGCACTGCTACCCCACGGAGTCTTCGAACTTCCAGCCATAATATACTCGAGCTATCTCGGAGTTAGATTGGGGATACTATCAGCACTATTTCTCCTACTTAGAGTCGTGAAGAAGAAGTCTTCTACACACCTCCTCCGAGAGTATAGAGAGTCACTAGCTAAACTAAGATACCCACTCCTATTTCTAGTTATTGCAGCATTTGTAGAAGTCTTCATCTCGCTACCTATAGGACACCTACTGAGGTGAATTACACTAGTGGAGTGCTCTAAAGCAATTGAGAAACTCGCTGCAGCATTAAGTGAGTACTTCAAAGAGAGAGGTCCGGTAGCAGCAGAATATATCGAAATAACCCACCAGCCTGAAGTTAAAGTAGCACTAAGAGCACTAGCTCTCTACTACGAAAGAGGTGGTGAAGCACTCCATCTCGAAGACCTACTCAAAGCACTCGGCTGGGAGAAAGTCTTCGAGTATCTAAAGGAGAGCCTAGGATGGAGACACACAGAAGTAGAGGGAGAAGAGTACATAGCGATATCTTCAGACCAATACTTAAGATACATCAAAATGTCTCGCGAATTCTTTAAAAGCCTCCTAGAGAAATACTGTATTCACTCAACACCCTTATAAGCTGCATCAGCTAGTAGTAGATGGCTTAAAACCACATTACGAAGTAGTTAATAGCTGTAGAGAAGACATGGGGAGAGTCATGCCCACTGATAGATGATGTTGTTTGGGGTAACCGACAGCTGACTCATCGAACTAACGCCCAGATCTCGTAAGCCGCCTTCCCCGGAAGTCCTACAAGGATAGATTTACGTATGTATACTTTTCTGCTGCGTATGTATGTGGGTGAAATCTCCTAGCTTCACTCTCTAGGAATCCCCTATCTCTATATCTAGAAGATATGTGGTAGAGAAAGAGTAGTTTAGCTCCTACTTTACTAGCTATAATACCTGCTTCAAGAGCTGTAGTATGCTTAAACTCCACTGCCTTCTCGAGGTCTACCCAGGAGAAGGTTGAGTCGTGAATGAGGATCGAGCACCTGAGGCCGTCTCTAGCTGTAGGTCTCGTATCAGTTAGATAGCACAAGCTGAATCCTCTATCAACACTGATTGAATATCCCAGTGTAATTACAGTGTGGTCTAGTGGTTCAGCTTTAATAGTTAGCTCACCCAGTCTCACCTCCTCATGCTCTCTCAGCTCCTGGATCTCGATAGCATTACCTGGGTCGAAGTAGAGAGAGTTGAAGCTCTCGCTCAAAAACTTCTCGAGGCCGGGAGGGCCGTATATCGATAGAGGCCTTAGAGATTTAAACATGAGGGTTCTCGTCTGCACTAGAGGAATTAAGCCTACTACGTGGTCACTATGTAGGTGAGTTATCAATACACTACCTAACTTATTTAACCCCACACCCACCCTAACCAATTTATGCTGCACTCCCTCTCCAGAATCTAACAGGAGTAAGCTGGAGCTGGCTCTGAAAGCAACAGCTGACATATCGTCGAGACCTACGTCTGGAGCCCCGGTTCCGAGGAAAGATAGTGAGACCCTCACTCAGCGCCCACACTACTCTCTCTAGTGCTATTAAGGCATTCCGTGATTAGTGAAAGTATGCTGAAGCTCGATTAGCTATGAGTTATATTTCCTCTAGTGATGTATGTAGGGGAGTGAAAATACTGAAGTTAAACTACGACGAATTACTCGAGCGTCTCTACTCTAAGCTGCCTTCGAAGAGAGTTGAAGCACCAGTTGAAATACCTCCACTTGATACAGAAGTAGTCGGTATTCACACTAAAGTCAAGAATTTCAAATTAGTGTGTGAAATTATCAGTAGAGATCCAAAGCTAGTCTTGAGGTACTTACTCAAGAGCACGGGTGCTAAAGGAAGTCTAGATAGAGATGGAAACGCTGTAATACACCAGAATGTGAGTAGAGTGTCTCTCAATAAACTATTCGAGAAGTTCGTAGAACTCTATGTTAAGTGTCCTACGTGCCACTCCTACCAATCTGAGTTGAGGAGAGAGGGGAAGGTCTGGGTTCTAAAGTGTCTAGCTTGCGGTGCTGAAACAACTATAAGACCTGCGTGGTGAATTTTGAGAGTATACGTTAAAGTCATCGAGGTGGATGAAGGGGGTGTTGTAAGGAGAATCACCGGTATGTGTGACGAAGAGCTGTTGGGGAAGGCATTCCGCGATGGAGACTTAGTGCTGGAAGTCAACGAGGAGTTCTTCGGTGGTAGTGTAGTTGAATTAGATGAAGCACTAGCTATAGCGGAATCCTCGGAGAGCGTTATGGCTGTAGGAGAGCGTATAATCAGTAAGTTAATACACGCTAAGTTAGTCCACCCTCTAGCAGTAAATAGAATAGCCGGCATACCCTATTCATTCATACTTAGGTACTAGCCTTGAGGACATTCTGTGCTAGATGTGGACGTAGTGAGTCTCCAGGCAGACCTCTAATTCAGGGACTCTGCCCCGACTGTTTCACCACCACTAGGAGGCTAGTCCAGCTCCCGGAGAGAATTGAAGTAGTTAGATGTAGAGTATGTGGTTCTCTTAGATCTCGTAGAGGTAGGTTCTCTAAAACTAGCTTAAGCAGCTACATTAGAGACTTAGTAGAGGAGCATATGTCTAGGGGGAGAGTAGCTGAAGGAATAAACCGATTAGCTGTAAATAAAGTAGAAATCCGGGAAGGTGTAGCTCTAGTTACTTTCAGCGGCTCGATCGGTGAAGTCACTCTAAATCAGACAATTAGGGTAGAAGTACTTACTAAGAGTTCTATGTGCCCCGAGTGCTTTAAGCAGAAGACGAGGAGGTATGAGGCAGTTATTCAGCTAAGACCTGGAAATAGGAGAGCAACCACACTAGTCTCGAAGATAGCTGATGAACTCAGTGCTTACCCAAACGTAGTTGAAGTTGAAGAATCTAGAAGTGGTGTGGATATACATATCGCTGAAAGATCTACCGCAGTGAGAATTGTGAGAGAATTAGAGTCTAACTACGTCGCTAAAGTAACCCCGACATGGGAAGGATCTAAGTACGGACATAGAAAACCCAGAGCTGTATTCTCTATTAGAGTCTACTCTATCAGTAGGGGGGATCCAGTAATCATTCAGGGAAGTAGGTATGAAATTGCTGAAGCCACTCCGCGGTCTGTAGTCCTAATAGAGTCTGGAACAAGTAGAGTACTCAATATAGCTCTAAATGATTTCTGGAGGCAGAACCCTGTCTTTCCGGAAGAGAGCTAGTAGAGTAGGTAGTTTAAAATAAGGTTCTGTGAGACATATAGAAAAACTCAGTGAGAAGTCTGAGGTAGAGGTGTGTGCTCAACTATGAATTTCACGATCTTAGTGTATATTGTTACTTTATTACGCACTCTAGCTACTCCGTGTCCTTCATCTGAGATTCTAATGAACTCTACTTCTCTGCCGAGTTTTCTCATAGCTTCTACAAGCTGCTCCGCCTCACTTATAGGTACTCTCGGGTCGTTCTCGCCATGAACTACCATCAGAGGTGCTCTTATCTTCTCTACGTGAGATATAGGGCTTAACTCCATCATTAAGTCAGCCATAGTCTCAGGGTCTCCGTATTCAAATGCTCTATACTTCCTCCTCCAGGGACCTGTGTTCTTAATGAAGGTAACTAAGTTAACTATTCCAACTCTCTCAACACCACAGCTCCAGAGCTCTGGAAAGAGAGCCATACTCATTAGTGTTGCGTAACCACCGTAGGAAGCTCCAGTTATCGCTATAAGACCTCTCGCAACCAGGCCCTCACTCTCAGCCCACCCGACGAGAGCACCGATATCTCTTATTGAGTTCAGTCTCTTCTCTCTATCGTCGAGATGGATGAAGGTTTTACCATAGCCTGCGGAACCTCTGAAGTTTGGTGCTAGAACTAAATACCCAAGTCTAACCAGTATTTGAGTTAGTGAGTCGAAGGAGGGTCTAACCTGGCCCTCCGGACCTCCGTGAACAACTACTACCGCAGGATACGGCGGCTTCCCAAATCTCGGTCTATAGACTAGAGCCGGAATCTTCATGCCATCCCAGCTTTCGTAGTAGATAGACTCCGGTACAACACCCTCCTCAACTCTAACACTAAACTTAGGAGAATTCGTCAACTTTCTAGCAGACTTCTCCAGTACCGCAAAGATTTCGTGACCTACTCTAGGTCCAGAGACATCGTAGAAAACTCCGGCAACACCCCAGGAGACTCTACCTACAACACCCTCAGGTTCGTCTAGAAGCTCTACCTTACTGAAGTCTATACTTGCTGTGTAGATTTTAGAGTAGCCGTCTCGGTTCTCTACGAAGACTGCTGAGTCAGAGTTTGGTGAGATATCCAGGTCTTCTACATCGTAGTTTGACTTATAGACGTACCTCCACTTCATCTTACTTAAATCGTAGAGAGCTATACCTACATACTCTCGGTCGCAGTTAGATAGGAAGAGGAATCTCTCGCTATCGAGCACTATAGGCCTGAAGTTTCTAGCTTCACCACTATGCCTAGTTAAATTCACTAACTCACCGCTTGATGTATTGACTAAGTATATGTCGCTATCGAGATTAGTGTTCATATGCACTAAGAGCACTCTACTCTCTCCAATCCAGGCGCTCACGTTGTTCATGCCTTCGAGCTCAGCAATCAATCTCACACCGGAATCCAAACTATACTCGTAAAGGTCGAAGTCGACTCCATCCCTCATAGTTGAGGTAAAGAATAAGCGCCGACCTTCATCGTCCCAAACACCTAGCTGTGTAACCACTCTTCTACCATCACCGTGTACGTGTTTTATACTACCTCTCTCTATAGAGTATATGTCTAGAACCCACCTCTCGTTGCCCCCTATATCCCATAGAAATGCTACATCGTTCCTGCTACTTACAGCAACATCACTAATTCTCTCATCGAACGGAAAGAGAGGTTCAGCCGATCTATTGCTCCAAATCCATAGCTGGTCTACCCCGGTTATATCGGATAGATAGAGCGTTAAGTCACGGTGCTTAGAAGTATGTGGAGATTTAGCAGACCTAATACTTAGGAAGCGCCTAACTTCAAGCCATAGTGGGTCGTATTCCTCTAGTGAGAGCAAATCCAACTACCTCCCACTATATATGTAGAACTCTACTTTATAGACTGAATTCTCGCATCTAGAGATTGGAACTGTGGGATCAATCGCTAAGTAATTCTTCAAGTAGTTCTAGCGAGGAGGTCTGAAATAAGTATCTACAGGTGGGTACTGATCTCATTTTCCACCATCTAGATTTTTCTACAGATATAGGTGCTTGAGTAGATACCTAGTGGTGAAGAGATTGAGTCAAGTTAAGCCGGTAGACATCCCAGTTCCAGAGGGTAAGACTCAGGTTATCTGTGTAGTTAGTCAGCTAGTTGGAGCTAACTACGTTAAGGTCGTATGTACCGATGAGCAATCACGTGTTGCTAGAATACCCGGAAAGCTTAGAAAGAAGATATGGATCTCACCACTAGATGTTGTCTTAGTGGAGTTATGGGCTGAAGTTAGTGATAGAGGTGATGTAGTCTACAAGTACTCTAGAGACGAGCGGAAGAAGTTGATTGAGCACGGCTACTTAGATCCTAAGCTCATAGAGTATGCTGGTGGTACTCTATAAGGCAGAGAGATATAGATAGAGTAATTGATGAATACTTTAGACTTACCTCAAAAGAACCTAGAGAAGTAGATGAAGACCTCTTTAAAGTAGTTGAAGAAGTATTCGATACCGCAACAGTTAGAGCTCTTCTAGAGCTAGTTCGGAGAAGAGTTATCTACGAAGTAAAGGGAGTTGTAAGCGCTGGAAAAGAAGCTAGAGTCTACTGGGGTAGGAGCTTCGATAAGAAAGACCTAGCTGTAAAGATCTACTTAACGTCGTCAGCAGAATTTAGGAGAGGTATATATAAATACCTACAGGCTGACCCGAGGTTCTCGAAGAAGATACCTACTTCAACTAGGAAGATATACTCTCTCTGGGCTAAGAAGGAGTTCAGTAACTACGTAAAGATGTTTGAAGCAGGTATATCAGTACCCAAGCCGATAGCTGTCTACGAAAACATACTTGTAATGGAGTTTATAGGGGTAGATGGAAAACCAGCACCTCTACTGAAAGACTTAGACCTCAGTCTAGAGGAGTTGAAAGAGGTCTTCAACTACTTAGTAGAAGACTTGAGGAAGATGGTCTTAAAGGCTCGACTAGTTCACGGAGACTTCAGCGAGTATAACGTCATGGTCTGGGAAGGAAAACACTATATAATAGATGTAAGTCAAGCAGTATCGCTAGATCACCCGAATGCTCTCGAGTACCTACTTCGAGATCTAGCAAACATAGTGAAGTTCTTCAGTAAGCAGGGTCTACCAGTTCCATCACCTACTGAGTTACTGGACTCAATTGGATTGCGGGACTACTTCAGCTGAGTAAGTGGTATGCGCACAGCCCCCGGAACACCTCTCTAGCTCGGTCCAGCCTAGTTTCAAACTCCATGCGGAGTCCGCGCTGTCTCAGTGTATCTATAAGATGGTGCATTACATATAGTGGGGTCGGTAGTTGAAGGAGTTGAGTGTCATCGTGGTGGTAGCTGATGGATTAGGAGATAGACCGGTACCTTCTTTAGGAATGAAGACCCCACTTGAGTTAGTAGACTTCAGCTCTGTAGCTGATGTAGTTTCTAAATCTGCGGTAGGTCTGTGGGACCCTATACAGCCCGGCATTAGACCGGGTAGTGACACAGCCCATCTAGCTCTCTTCGGAGTTAACCCACTCAATAACTACCCGGGTAGAGGACCTTTTGAAGCTATAGGTGCTGGAGCTACTCTAAAGCCGGGAGATCTAGCGTTTCGAGGAAATTTCGCGACAGTCAACAGCGACTTGATCGTAGTCGATAGAAGAGCTGGTAGAAAGATATTGGAGGCTAAGCAGCTAGTCGAATATCTAAACGGAAATATCGGTGAGATAGACGGTGTTAAAGTCGAGATATACCACACAACAGAACATAGAGTAGCAGTAGTTTTTCGAGGGGAGGACCTCTCGGATGCTGTAAGTGATACAGACCCCCACACTGAAGGAGTTAGAGTCCTGGAGGCCGCACCTCTAGCTAGTAGTGAATCTGCCGCTAGAACAGCTAGAGTAGTTAATGCCTTCACTAAGAGAGTGCACGAGTTACTCAGAGACTACCTGGTGAACACCAGGAAGTCTGAGAGAGATCTACCACCAGCCAACATAGTTCTACTAAGAGGTGCCGGTAAGATGGTGAGGTACCCAAAGCTTCAGGAGCGGAGAGAACTTAAGATAGAGAGATCTGTAGCAATATCGGCTACAGCACTAGTGAAGGGAGTGTGCACACTCCTCGGATTCGAAGCAGTAACTCCCGAGGGGGCTACTGGTGGTGTAGATAGCGATTTGATAGCTAAAGCGAGAGTAGCTGTAGATTACTACAGGAGGGGTTACGATCTAATCTATATTCACGTAAAGGGAACTGATTCAGCATCACACGATGGGAACCCCAGCGCTAAGATCGCGGTAATCGAGAAACTCCTGAAAGCAGTTTCATATCTAGTAGATAGAGTAGACCTAGAGAAGACAGTTATAGCGGTTCTCGGAGACCACACGACACCGGTGATGGTTAGAGACCATACATCAGACCCAGTGCCGGTAATGATTTACGCACCGGGAATAATGGCTGATGGATTCACTAAGCTGAGTGAGAGAGAAGCTAGGAGAGGTTCTCTCGGTAGACTTAGAAACACAGAGCTCTTCGGGATTCTAATGGACTACTCGAGCAGGGCAGAGAAATTTGGTGCTTAATACCAGTAGTAATACCAGTAGACCGTTCTCCGAGATCAGGGAGAGACTCAGAGAGCTTACCGGTGGTGACTACCGAGAGTTTCTACACGTATTTAAAAAAAGCATCAGAAGTGCTAGAGTCTTAAACCAGAGGAGAATTGTCGCACTATGCGGGAGGGATAGCATTAAATTAGCTGGTCTCGCAGTAGAGCTAGTAGCTAGATACCTTAAGACTGCTGCTCGCTCCAGCTCTAGAGAAGGTACCACCAAGATTCTCTACTTCTACCACGACGAATTTCCAGAAGCTCGAGATAGAGTGGTAATTGCTAGAAAAGCTTTAAAGCACCTCACTAAGTCACTCAACATATCGAGAGTAGAACTCGAGTTCGCAGTCTACGAGAAGAGTGCTAAGTACTTGGGAACAACTGTGCAGGTCTTAGTGTTGGACCTGCTGAACGACTTAAGACCGAATGACGTCGGGAGGCTGATCGGAATAGTTGAGGGAGGAGGCATCATAGTGTTACTCACACCACCTCATGAGAGCTGGCCTAAGCAGATGACTTTGTTTAAGCAGAGTTTAACTGTCCCCAACCACCCGGAGCCTAGACACATATTCATATCTTGGTTTTTACACCACCTCTATAGCCACAGCGGGATCTTAATCTACGATACAGATAGCAGCAAACTGCTAAAGAAAGACTCCAATGCGGAGAGTCTTACTGTAGGAAGCTGCGAGAAGAAGGAGCTGAGAATACCTCAAGAGAAGCTATTCCCCGAGGAACTCTATAGACTTGCTCTAACTCAAGACCAAGTTGATGTTATTGAAGCAGTAGAGAGGAATATGGTGGAGATATTTAGAGACTTTAAACACCAAGTGCTAGTTGTAGTGGCTGATAGAGGTAGGGGGAAGTCTTCAGCTGTAGGAATAGCTATAGTCGGCCTCATTAAAGAGCTTCTAAAGTATAAGAATAGAGTTCGAATTGCTGTAACCGCTAACGAGCCTAGCTCAATTCAGTCTCTGATGTTTTTAGCTATGAGAGCTCTCGACGTGTTGGAGGAGAAGTACAGAGCTATAAAGAGGGAGAGCCTCTTAATAGAGATAAAGAGTGATAGATTCAGTATAGAGTATTGGTCACCTCTCGACATCCTCAAACTAGGTGTAGATGTAGTTGTAGTAGATGAAGCAGCCGGTATTCCAGTCCCCCTACTCCACAAAATGTGGAAAAAGTTTCGGCGAACAATATTCTCTACAACAATACATGGTTACGAGGGTGCTGGACGTGGTTTCTCAATACGCTTTCTCAAGAGAATAAAAGAAGACGGAAAGACTAGGCTGACAATAGTTGAAATGAATGAGCCGATAAGGTACTCACAGGACGACCCTATCGAGAAGTTTCAGTTTAACGTGCTGCTCTTGAATGCAGAACCGGTGGAGTTAACAAGTGAAGACTTTGAATCGATAAAGAGAGGTGACTACACGTATATAGCCTATAGCCCGGAGGAGCTGTTCAGTCCAGAGGGTGAAGGAGTGCTCAGACAGCTCTTCGGGATCTACGTACTAGCTCACTATAGGAATGAACCTGACGACCTAGGCATGATTGCTGACGCACCTCATCACGCTGTGAGAGCGATAGTATTGAAGAACGGGAAAGTCGTCGCAGCTGCTCAACTAGCTGAAGAAGGAGGTCTAGCTGACGAACACATCGAGGAGTTACTCAAGGGGGGTAAGATAGCTGGAAACATAATACCAGATAGACTCCTCAAACACCTGAGAAAGAAAGTATTCGGGAGAGGTATGGGGTGGAGAGTTGTTAGAATAGCTGTACACATAGATGCTCAAGGGATTGGTGTAGGGTCCGAGTTTATTAAGAGAATAGTAGATGAAGCAAGGTCTAGAGGATATGACTGGGTCGGCGCCGGCTTCGGAATTACCCGCGAACTCCTCAGCTACTGGCTTAAAAACGGCTTTAAAGTAGTTCACCTATCTCCAGAGAGGAACCCAGTCAGTGGGGAGTACACAGCACTAGTGATATATCCACTCACAGATGTATGGATAAAGGAGGTGGAGGACTCACTGGAGGACTTCATAATAAAGTTTGTTGAATCTCTGCCGGCGATCTATAGAGATTTTGAAACTGATGCGGCATATCTAATACTTAGTTCACTAGAGAAACCTCTCAGAGTATCTGAAACAGTGAGACTTAGAGATACTCAACTCGAGAAGCTATCTCTATACTCGACAGCAGTATTTACTCTAGAAGTAATATTTGACGCTGCTGTAGTAGTCGTAAAAAAGCTGGTATTTGAAGGAAAGCTCAGATATCTAGGTCAGAAAAGTGGTCAGATACTTATAGCTAGAGTGCTACAGGGTAAGTCCTGGGAAGTCGTCAGCGAAGAATTTGGAGTTAGCAGAGTATCCGCAGCTAATTCTGTAAGAAGTGCTCTCGTTAGAGCTCTCGACATACTTCACGGGGCCAGCTAGTTTTAAACACCATCTTCTCAAATATACTTGGGGAGTGTATGAGAATTAAGTGGCTCGGTCACGCAGCATTTTACTTAGAAGTCGGAGGATTGAAGTTTCTAGTAGACCCCTGGCTTAATAACCCAGCCTACCGAAGCAGGCCAGAAGACTTCACTGACGTAGACTTTATTGTAGTAACTCACGACCACGGAGACCACCTAGGTGACGCTATTGAGGTGTTGAAAGTAGCTCAAAAAGCGAGAATCGTATCTATATATGAGATAGCTTCATACGTAGGCGAGCAAGTAGGTGTGAATAGAGCTATAGGAGCTAATATAGGTGGACCAATAAAACTCGGTAGTGAGCTTACTGCTGTTCTTACACCAGCTCTTCACTCATCTATTCGAGGAGCTCCGGTAGGTGTGGTTATAATAGCTGGAGGGGAATCTCTCTATCATGCTGGTGATACAGGAGTATCCTACGATATGAAGCTAGTTGGTGAGCTCTACAAACCTAAAGTAGCTCTACTACCAATCGGAGGTCACTTCACTATGGGTCCGAGAGAAGCAGCTTTAGCAGCAGACTTAATTAGACCTAAGTATGTAATTCCAATGCACTACGGAACTTTCCCCATTCTGTGGGGGACCCCTCAAGAGTTTGTAGAAGAAGTCAGAAGGAGAGGTCTCGGTATTGAAGTAGTAGTACTTAAACCTGGAGACGAGGTCTCGCTGTAGCCGAGAGTCTTCCAGCAAATAACTCGATCTACCTAGATGTAGATTAAGGTCGGCTTCAGCTTTTTAAGCTCTCTACATAAGCTCTCGGGGTGCTGAAGTAGGTATGAAGAAGAGGAAGAAGAAGGGTCAGTCACACTCGACTAGACCATCTTCCGGTATAGCTCCTAGGTGGATCCAGTTTACACCTGAGGAAGTAGAAGCTATCGTAGTAGAGTTAGCTAAGAAGGGCTACCCACCATCGATGATCGGTGCTATACTGAGAGATCAGTATGGTGTACCACTAACTAAAGTCGCTGTAGGGCGGAGGATAGATGAGATATTGGAGAAATACGGTGTTAAGCTTGCTGTACCTGAGGACCTATACAACTTGATAAAAAGAGCGGTGAATCTGCGGAACCACCTAGCGGTCAACCCTAGAGACACCCACAGTCTACGTGGTCTAATAGAGATAGAATCTAAAATACACAGACTAGTTAAGTACTATAAGAGAGTTGGAAAGCTCCCGGAGGACTGGTTCTACAAGCCCGAAGAAGCATCTGTACTAGTTTCTCAACCTTTATATAGACTAGAGAGTAGTAAGTAGGGAGTTTTTTGGGATTTACGGCGCAGCAGAGGAGAGATCAGCATCGACTTAAAAATCTCTCAGAGCAGATTCGCAGAGGAGAATTTCAAGTTGTAGTTGGAGATATTAATGCTGAGGCACTAATATCAAGTGGTATACTACTTAGAACACTTAATGCTCTCGGAGTGAGCTTCGAATTCTTTACTGTGGTAGACCCGGTAGACTTCAGTAAACTAGATGGTAGAGTCATAGGTGTCGAGGCCTACATACAGAACTGTGCTAACTGTGTGGAACTAGCAGATTTAAAACCGAGGAAAACATCGCAGCACATATTTCACATAGTTCTAGAGCTAGTTAAAGAGCTAGCTACACTCTTCAGAGAGGAATACACACTACTAATCTCATCTGCGCTAGCAAGATACACACCTAGGTCTCTTACCGAATCTCTCAGCCGGGAAGTACTAGAGTTCATAAACGACATGGTGAGCTCGGGTGCTATAAGAGAGGTAGTAACACCTAAATTGATCGGCTGGGGCTCGCTACCTCTAGAGGAAGTAGTGCGCTATAGTGTTGATACCTGTGTTTTAAAGTACTTCGGCAAGCCTGTCTCGAAGATAGTAGAGAGCGAGATTGCTAGAGAACTTAAGGTGGAATCCCTCAAACATATAGAGGATAAAACCTACGTACCTAACTACGACGCCGGCATTCTCGACCTCTATGAAGCTGCTTACATAGTAGAACACACAGTAGATGTTGAAGGACCGGAGTACACCGCGTTCACACCTTTAAACTACAGCTACTTTCTCTGGGCTGTGAAAGCTTTTAGAGAATCTATAGAGCAACTGAGTAGGTGTTTAGATGCTGTGTTAGGGAGGCGTTTAGAGCGTGAAGGAGCTTTCTACATATTAGATTGCGACTTAAAGACATCGGCGACTGTAGCTACGAAGATTCTGAGGGGGTCGAGATTGATAGAAGAGAGTGCTTCCGTAGCTTACAGAGTAGCAGATAAGTACTTCGTACCACTACAGCTACTTACTCGTACTCAGAGAGCTAAACTCTCCGGGTCGAGAGTAGTGGGAGGATATGTTGAAGTAGGTATTGACACTCTCTCCAAGATCCAGAAGACCTAACTTATGGGAAAGGCTGCTCGAAAACATGCTTCACCACTCTCTCCGGTAAGCATATTGAGCTATGTAGAAACTCTAGAGAGCTCATGCTTAAAAACTGATATGTGTATTACTCTCGGTGTCTTAGTATTGTGGAAGAAAGTGTTCAGGTAGGTCCCTGGGCAGCTGAAGCATTTGTAGACTACGAGAAGTTGCTGAAGGTTTTCGGTGCTAAACCACTAACAGACTCAGAAGTCCACAAACTCGAAAGACTTGCTGGAGAATCTCACCTCATGCTTAGAAGGAGGGTTTTCTACTCCCACCGAGATCTAGATATGTTCTTAAACATGTATGAAGCCGGATATAGGTGTGCTTTATACACTGGTAGAGGGCCCTCAGGTTCTACACACCTAGGCCACATCCTACCTTGGGTATTCACTAAGTGGCTTCAGGATAGGCTAGGTCTAGAGTTATTCTTCCAGATGACTGACGACGAGAAGTTTCTACACGAAGAAAGACTAGACCTCCCGGAAAGCAATAGCTTTGCGTATGAAAACTCTCTAGACTTAATCGCACTAGAATTCGAGCCCAGGAAGACACACATAATTATAGATACTGAAGACATAGGCTATCTATATCCAGTAGCAGTAAAAGTAGCGAAGAAAATCACCTACTCGACACAGAAAGCTACATTTGGATTTACAGACTCAACTAACGTAGGACTTGTATTTTACCCAGTGCTTCAGATAGCTGTATCCTACCTGCCGACCGAGCTATATGGAGAAGAAACATACGTCTTAATACCAGCAGGTATAGATCAAGACCCCTACTGGAGGATAGCTAGAGATATAGCTCAGAGCCTCGGCTATCCAAAACCCTCTCAGATACACAACAAGCTGCTTCCGGGATTAGGTCCTGAGGGTAAGATGTCTTCTTCGAAGCCAGAGACAGCTGTATACACTACAGACCCCCCGGAAATCGGTGCTCAAAAGGTAATGAGGGCTTTCACCGGCGGTCAGCCCACAGTTGAACTCCAGAGAAAGCTGGGAGGTAATCCAGACCGCTGCTCAGTCTTTAAGATGTATGAAATGCTGTTTGAAGAAGACGACAGCAAGCTCTCAGAGAGATACTGGAACTGCCGCACTGGTTCTCTACTGTGTGGAGATTGTAAAGCAGAGCTAGCATCGAGGGTTCAGAAATTCCTGAGGGAGTTTCAAGAAAGAAGAGATAGAGGTAGAGATAAGCTACACCAGTACCTCATAAGGTCGAAGTTTAGTGAGCCTAAGCTGAAGCACCGTTAGGTTATCTCTAAGGTAGAGAGCTAAGTATAGTAGGATATATAGGTTGAGATAAGGATCTCCAGGAGTGTCTCAGAATACTGTAGAGACTAGTAGGTGATGAAGGTTAAAAGCTATGAGAGATGATTTGAGCTGGGATTCTGATATAGAACCTCTGCAACAGTGACGTAGTTATAAGTTAGTGATACTATTTAGAAAGTCTGGTGGAGGTAGAGTGGAGTCATCTGGAGAAACATCCTCACGTGCGGGTGTGCGTATATGGCTACCTAAGTTAACAAAGTTTGAGAGAGCTAGAGTCATTGGTTCTAGAGCTCTTCAGCTAGCTATGGGAGCGAGACCTCTGATAGATGTTAGTAAGCTACCTAGTAGAGACTTTGTCTACATAGCTAGGCAGGAGCTTTTAAGAGGTGTCCTCCCGTTTACTATAGTTAGAAGACTCCCCGACGGGTCTAAAGAACTAATACCAGTATCCCACCTAATAGAGTCAGAGAGAAGTGTTTCTGGTGAAATCTCGCTTTGAGAGAAGAAGTTGAGAGAGTACTCACTAAGTACGCTGGTGTGGAGCTAACTTATGAATCACAGTCTTTTCTAGAGTACGTAGTAACTAGTGGTAGTATCGAGAGGTACTTCAACGAAGTCTTTAGAGAACTAGTTGGACTTGGGTACCAGCCCCTGCTAACAGTTAGGTCCGGTCACGAATTAGTGCGTGTAATTAGAGTAGGTGTAGGAGAATTTCGAAAGACTATTTACTACACACTGACACTAGCTACATTTGCGGCGGTAGCTGTAACTGGTTACTTCAGCAGTATATCGTTCTATGAGTGCTTAGGGGGGGATATGAGTGGAGTTCCCGCTTCAGTAATTATATTCACACTATCAGTTCTAGTTCCACTAGCACTTCACGAGCTAGGACACTCAACTGCGTCTATGAAAGCCGGTGTTCCAACACCTCTTCCACTCTTTATTCCGGCACCAGTGGTCTCACCTCTAGGGACATTTGGGGCGGTGATCACTACTAGGTTCCTACCACAGGATAGGAAGGCTCTCGCGCTTCTCGGTCTCTCAGGGCCGCTAGTAGGTGTAGCTGTATCACTTATGGCGCTACTAGCTTCTATGAGACTCTCCCCAGTAGTAAAGATAGAAGAACTAACATGTAGAGAATTATCACCGATAGGCTTCGTCCCGATGTCTATGTACTTACTCCTACTGACAGACTTCGTTCCACGTGTAGAAAACGCCATAGTTCTACTACATCCAGCTGCTCTAGCTTCAATGCTTCTACTTCTAATACATTTCGCGAACTTAATGCCTATAGGACAGCTAGATGGAGGACATATCGTGAGGTCTCTAACTACTGTAGAAGTACATAGAGCTATAAGTCTGATCGCCCCAGTATTCTTCATAGCACTCTCTATATTTTCACCGACGTATAGATGGCTCAGCTTCTTCTCTATTCTAGCACTACTAATCAGTGGATTCAGACCTCACATAGGGTATTCAAACCAAGTATCGAGACTTCCAGCTAGAGATAGAGCTATACTCACATCTATATACGTACTACTCTTACTTGCGACAGTACCAGTGCCACTCTGAGGTTTGAGAGTCTGTCTCTACCTAGTAGATATATTTTAGTGATAGCTGAGAAGCCGAGAGCAGCAGCTAAAATAGCTGAAGCTCTTGAAGCCAGAAATAAAATCAACATAGATGGTGTTTCCGTGTGGATAGGGAAAATCCGTGAGAAAGACGTAGTAATAGCTCCTACCGCTGGACATCTCTACACATTACACACCAACGAGAGGGGTTTTCCCGTATTTAATTACTCCTGGGGGCCTAGATGGATTTATGAAAAAAATTCAAAACACTTAGAGAAATTCTATAAAGCACTCAAAAAGCTTTTCCCTAGCGCGGAATACTACGTTAATGCGTGTGATTACGATGTCGAGGGCTCTGTCATCGGCTACAATATAATAAGCAACTTAGGAGATGTAGGTAGAGCCTATAGAGTGAAGTTCTCTACTCTAACAAGAGAAGAAATATCTAGAGCCTTCAGCAGCCTGCAGCCCCTCGACTGGAGCAATATTGAGTCCGGCCTAGCACGGCACATTCTCGACTGGATATGGGGTATAAACGTAAGTAGAGCTCTAATGAGCATATACGAAAAGCTCTTCGAGGAGAGATTAATTCTTAGTGCTGGAAGAGTTCAGTCTCCAACTCTACTAGAGCTTCTAAGAAGATATTTAGAGCGAGAAACCTTTGTGCCGGAGCCGATGTTCACTGTTTCCGTGAGAGTGAGATATGGTGATAGAGAGTATTCCGTCACTAACGTGTTTGAGCCATTCAAGAAGCTGGATAGTGCGACCGAGCTAGTGAAATCTCTAGAGGAAGCCGGAAGATTGATTATCGGAAACGTGGAAGAGAGAGTGCTGGACTTAGAGCCTCCTCCACCATTTAATCTCACACAGCTTCAGCTAGAATCAGCTAGACTCTTCAGACTCTCACCGGCTGAAACTCTGAAGATAGCTGAAGAGCTGTATCTAGAATCACTCATAAGCTACCCTAGAACGAACTCCGAGAAAATCCCTCCATCTATAGATAACACTAGAATTTTGAAGAACCTCACATCATTACCTGAACTCGGTGTCTATGCGTCAGAACTCCTGCGGAGAAAGCTTCTATCTCCTAGAGAGGGCTTGAATGAAGATCCTGCACACCCAGCTATACATCCTACCGGCTATATGCCGACTAAAAATCTAGGTAAAGAGAAAGCAGCTCTCTACGAATTAATAGTTCGTAGATATCTAGCATCGTTTTATCCGAGTGCTAGAGTAGAAGAAGTTATCTACACGCTAGAAGAGCCGAGAGCGAAATGTCTCTTTAAGCTTGTAGGCAGGAAGATAGTATCTCAAGAATGGCTTAAAGTATACCGCTATAGAAAGATTGATGTTATTGAAGTACCTACTCTACGCTTAGGCGAAGAACTAAAGATATCTTCTGTAAGACTGGTTAAGCTGTATACGCACCCACCTCAGTTACACACTAAAGCCTCTATATTGAAGTGGATGGAGGCATCAGGTATTGGAACAGAAGCAACAAGAGCTCAGATCATAGAGACACTCTTCGAGAGAAGGTATGTTAGAGGAAGACGCATCGCAGTAACAAATCTAGGTTTGAGAGTGGCTCATGTGTTGAGCACTCTATTTAGAGATATAACAGAGGTAGAACTGACTAGAGAGTTTGAGCGAAAACTTCGGGAAATAGCACTTGGTAGGGTAAGTAGGAAGGAAATTATAGATGAAGCTATATCTAAACTAAGCAACGAGCTTGAAGAGGTAAAGAAATCTCTCTCGAGCTGTAGAAGAAGTGAGTTGAAGGTAAGATTCGGTCTCTCAACTGGTTTTCAGTGTTCTATATGTGGAAGTGATGCTGTGGGTAGAGAAGGCGGCTTAACTCTCTGCTACCCACATCTTCGAGCATATCAGAACCTGGTAAAAGCGTATGATGTATGGAAAGCTAGAAACAGCATCGATTTCGACGACTATGTTGAAACTCTACTTAAACTATATATTACCGGTAGATTTGTAAAAGATGTGATAAAGTACCTAATGAATAGAGTTAAATAGCCTACTAGCGGGATCTTAACTATCTTGCCCCTGACCTCAAGTACTTTACCGATTATCATTTGCGGACTTACAGGTGGGTCTGGGAGCCAGTTATTGTCTCCCTTTGCAATTAGTGTGTTACCTTCTATTCTAATAACTCTATGTATTATCAGAGTTCTACCGCGCTGATACACTATTACATCACCTATTGAGATCTCTCCTAGAGAAACTCTCTTAACTATAACGACTAAGTCTCCCGGCTGTAGTGTAGGCTCCATAGAGCTTCCTTCAACTACCGCTAGAGTTACGTAGTCTAGCAGTATTAGAGTGATGAGTAGCAGCAGAGATACTCCTATTAGTGCTTCTAGTGCTACAGTGATTACTTTACGAATCTTTATAGCTGCCACCTACTCTTCTTCTGACAGAATATCGCTTATATCTACCTCTATTACCTTTCCTTCACCACTAGTTGATGCACTACTTTCTACTCGCTTCTTTCTACTCTTTTTCACTGACCCACCTATTTCTACGTAGTTTCCTTCACCAACTTTTATCATGCTAACTCTCCCCCTCCAGCTATGTCCGCACTTAGGGCACTTAAAGGACCCCATCACAGTTATAGAGATCCTGCCTTCAGAATCTGGTAGTGGAGATGTTAGGTGCCACGTCTTCGCGGGCTGAGTTTCGTAGCCACACTTAGGACACTTCATTAAGTCTCCCAATATAGTGTAATCTAAGCAATAAAATAGTTCTCGAAGCCGCATGTTGTAGACTCCATGAATCACTCGAACACATTACTAGTATAGAAGAATATCTCTCGGAGAGCAGTATATGTGGAGAGCAGTAGCTCTCTATAGCGGTGGTAAGGACTCACACTACTCTATCCTCACATCGCAAAATCATAATATATTCGTTGAGGCTTTAGTTGTAGCTCTTCCTAGAAGAGAAGACTCCTGGCTCTTTCATACTGTAAACGTGTTGTGGAGTAAACTTCACGGAGAGGCTATGGGGATACCAGTCCACTTAGTACCCGTCAGCGGTTTTAAAGACTTCGAGTATCTAGAACTTAGAGATAGCTTACATCAGCTACTAACTACACACTCCGATGTAGACTACCTGGTGGCTGGTGCGGTTAAGTCTAAGTACCAGCTCGAGAAATTTAAGGCTCTAGCTGAAGAACTAGGACTAAAGCTATACGCTCCTCTATGGGGTCGGAGAGAGGAAGAACTCCTCGAGAGAGAAGTAGGTGAGCTAAGCTTTATAGTAACAGCCATTCAGGCATACTGCTTAAGTCCACGCCTTCTCGGAAATCCCTCCAGCTCAGAAATCATATACCTCCTTACTAAAGCACATAGAGAGTGTGGTGTAAGCCTCGTTGGAGAAGGAGGTGAATTTGAAACCTTCGTAATAAGGTCACCCCTCTTTAGAGGGAGGGGTGTCGCAGTAAGAAGAGGGAGGATGGTGTTGCATCCACACATGTTTACAGGTTACTACATTATAGAAGACGCTGACCTATTCTAAGATATGAGGTGTTTATTTAAGTCTCAACTTCTTGAAATATAATGTAGGAAATAGCTGACTTAGGGATTACGAGAGCTCTATCACCAGCTCTAACCCCTATCTCATATCTAGATATTTTCGAGAGCTTCCCGTCGATCCTAGTTTTATCAGAGAGAACTACCTCAACACCGGCACCAGTCATCTCAGACGTTATAATGACGTCTTCTAATTCCTCACTCGAAAAACCGTGGAGATCTGTCTGAGATACTTCAATATGAGCTATAGAGTGTCTAAAGACGACTACAGGTCCTCTCGGAGTTCTAATCCCTATTTCATATTTAGATACTTCATCTACTACACCTTCCAGAGGCTCTTCGATGCCTATAAGACGCAATTTAATGGCTTTTCCCTCAAACCTCCTATCTAGAATATTATCTCGCACTTAAACCTCCTACCTAGAGTTCTCTCGAGTCTTAATAAACTGTGTGCTGGAGGGAGACTCAGGCTATATCAGGTCAATATCTCTAGTGCTCTAAGAGTGTATAAAGAGTTACTAGTAATTTAACCGAGTATTTCGGTGTTACTTCAAGTCAGTAGGTCTTCTAGCTGTGGAGCTACTTAGACTAGTGGTCTCTAGATTCATAGGAGTTAGCGTAAGTAATACCTGTATTTAAGAACGCTCTGAAAGATGTTGCTCAATCGTGAAGTTAAGCACTGACAGTATAAGCGGATTAGGAGTCAGACATGCCTGTCAAGATAGTTAAAGTCAGTAGGGAAGCTGTATCCTCACATATCGTAGATATGACTCAGAAGGGATTTAAGTGTGTAGAAATAGGCTCTGGTGAGTACAGCTGCACTAAGAGAATAAATGAAATACAAGATTACGTAGTAATTTTCCTTACTTCTCCAAACTAAGTTCAGCTAGTGTGAGAGCTCTTCAGTAAAGTCAGACAACATAGCTATATGCGGTGGACCTCAACTTACGCTTTATTAGACTTGGAGGAGTGTATGGACTCTACGATTCAGGAATCAGGGAATTCTGAGGTCTTAAGAGTTTCTCAGAGCTTTGGCCCTTCATCACTACTCAGAATATAAACTCATCACATCTTTCTCCAGAGATCTACCGATTCTCTCCTTTTTAACTCTCTAATCGCCCTATCGAGGAATTTGTAGACTGTTGAATGCTGTCTTCCTTGAGCTAGCATTTCTACTGCTTGTCTAGCTAGTTCTGCTCTACTGTAGTCACCTATGATTGCTACAAATTCTCTGCAGACACTTATATACGCACCAGTCATTTCCTCAAGTGTTTTTCTAGCTCTACCTTCCTCCCCTATGATTCTCCCCTTAACTCTCTGTAGGTGGCTTTCACTACTTCCTGCGAGATCCTTCAAGTCTAGTACTAGCAGTACTGAGTCGTCATCGTAGAGTCTAGAAGCTCTCTCGTATGAGTAGCAGTAGTCTATTGCTTTGATTATCTCTTGACACTTAATTACATTTGATGCTGGAGTATAGGCACTAGCCGGCTCTACTACAACAGAACTATCGACCGAGTTAACAGTTATTTTAACACCTAGACGTGCTTCTAGATCTCTAAGTACCTCACCTTTCTCTCCGATAAGCACTCCGAGCCTATCTTCGTGAATCCTCAAGTAGACCTTAGTTACTCCCGGAACAGTTCTGTGTTCCGACATCGAGTGTTTTCGCCAATCTATAGCATAAGCACCACGAAATTATATAGAAGAGCAGGCTGAGATGTAGAGAGTAGAATTCTGAACTGGACTCACTGTCTATCTCTCTTCTAACTTCTCGAATCTCTTTAAACTATTTGAAGCTATGTATGTAGCTACGAAGAGCATAGACGTTGATAGAGTAAATGGTGCTAGAGAAGACACTGACTCGTAGAGTAGACCGCCTAGATAAGGTGATGGAATACTGACAATACTTCTAACAGCATTTATAGAAGCAAAAGCTTCACCAATATTTCTAAATACTCTAGCTACGTACACGTTATAGCCCGGTATCCAGAGACTTATACTAACCCCAATAAACAGCATGGACGCAACACATAGAGGAAAAGTAGATGGAAATACTAGGAGTACCGCAGCTAGAGCTGCGGTAACTTCAGATAGAGCTAGAGCGATAGAGCTACCTAACCTATCTACTAGTCTACCCGTGATCGGGGTTCCAATAGCTTCAACTATATTTGAGAGAGATACGAGCATTCCTACATCAACCTCACTATAGCCGTGGTCTAGTAGGTACGCACTAAGCATAGGGTGCCAGAGGTTCCACGCAGCACGGTCTAGAGACGTGAAGAGATATAGTGTAGCTAGCTCCCTACTTGGTGTGATAGCTCTTCTATACGAATCAGCTATACTATTCACAGTGGGTCTTCTCTCGACATCGGGTTCGCAGGAGAGAAGTAGAAATGCGAGCGAGCCTACTATAGCTATAGCAGACAGCGATAGAAATGCGTACACATACTTAAAGCTAACTACTAGATACCCACTTAACACAGGTCCTATAGCTCTAGATACTGTAAACGTAGATGTAGTTAAACCAACAACGGTTCCAAGCTTATTTCTATCGATTGTTTTAGAGAGAAAAACCATTCTAGCGGGTTGAGCAAAGTATATAGAGAGATGAAAGAGTGAGTAGCTAAGAGCTAGTGCGGCAATATTCTCAGAGAAAGCAACTATAGCAAGCGAGATACCGATCATAAAACCGGTTAGAGTAGTAATCAATCTACTACTATATATCTCTAGTAGATAGCCTACTAGAGGAGATAGAAGTGCTCCCAAAATATTCGATACAGTAGCTACAGCCCCAATCTCGCCTATAGAGTACCCAAGTCTACTCATATAAGCAGCAAACAATACGTTAAAACCGCTAGCAGCTAGACCTCTAAATAAGTTAAATACCGCTGTACTCACGATATTTCTCGTAGTAGACTCAGTCAGCCAGTAGCACCGCACCACCAAAACGCTCTAAAGCCTAATAAGACTTTAAGCAATAGCTACGCTGGTTTTTATCTTGACGCAACTACTTTCTTTTAAGATTACTCATGATTATAGTTTGGAGTGGGGGTTGGGGAGCAGTGTGAACAATGTAGAGATGTACTACACGAAGATAAGAGAGCTAGTAGAGGTAGGTAAAATAGAAGAAGCAGCTAAACTGCTAGATTCCCTCGACCCACCGTACGCACACGCAGTAATAATAAGACTGAATAGTGATGAGAGGTACAAACTCTTTACTAAGACAACACTCAGTAGTCTAGCTGAAGTCTTAGCTAAGCTACCGGATGAGATAGTCTACGAGATAGTGATTGTTAAAGGTCTTGACGAAGTCTCTAAGATAATTAATATACTCCCTCTAGACGAGGTAGCAGATGTTCTTGGAAAGCTGCCACCTAGATATAGAAATAAGATCATCGAGATAATGCCTAGAGAAACTGCTGAAGAAGTATCTAAGATATTGAAGTACCCTCCGGAGAGCGTGGGAGGCGTCATGACACCACAGATACCCGTATTTAACTGGAATATGAAGGTTGGCGATGCTATATCTACATACGTAACTAGAGATAGATTAGGTCTCTACGATAGACACCACTACATCTATGTAGTAGATGACGAGAGTAAGCTTGTAGGTTGGATAGATGTTAAGTCTTTTCTGACTAAACCTAAAGACGTCCCACTCAAGACTTACGCTCAGAAATCACCGGTTGTTGTAGATGTTATGAAGGATAGAGAGCAAGCCGCTAAACTAGCAGTAGACTACGACCTCCTCGAAGTCCCAGTTGTAGACCACGTAGGTAGATTTCTAGGTGCTGTAACACTCGATGACGTTCTAGACGTGTTAGTAACTGAGTACTCTGAAGACTTACTGAAGTTCGGTGGTTTTATTGAGGCTGTCAGAGGGGGGTATATGACTCTATCTCCACTTAAGCTAGCTCTAAAAAGAGCACCAATGATCTTGTATCTATATTTAATGAACTCAATTACTGGATCTATAGTAGCTTCATTTACGAATACGATAGAGAGACTGGCGGTTCTAGCAGCATTTCTACCAATGCTGGCAGATAACTCCGGTAATATTGGTGCTCAATCGTCAACACTGATCCTTAGAAGTATGGCTCTCGGAGAGATAAGACTCTCTAAAATGGATGTTCTCCGAGTACTGCTGAAAGAGTTAGTGGTTAGCTCATTGATGATCTTGATACTGGGTCCGATAGCTTTTGGAATTGCGTTTGGTGTTGTCTGGTTCGCTATGATGAACGTTAGCATATCTCTGAAAGTCGCGCTAATAGTTACAGTAGCACTCACTACATCGTGTTATGTATCTGATGTGGTGGGTTCCTTTCTTCCCATACTACTAGCTAGACTAGGCGTTGATCCAGCAGTAGCATCAGCACCTCTGATAACTACTATTGGAGATATAGTTACATCATTTACCTACTTCTGGATAGCTGCTAGCTTACTAGCTGTAGTATAGACTAAGCATAGTGTTCCCTACAGCTCTTTAGCCATTAGGTAGGCGTCTTCACCATCTAGATAGTACCTCCTCAAGATCTTGACTTTCTTAAAACCGAGTTTCTCGTACAGCCTTATAGCTGATTCATTACTTACTCTTACCTCTAGGTATACCTCACTGACTTCGCGTTTCTTCATAGAGTCCATAGCGTAGACCATTAAAGCTGTAGCTATACCCCGCCTCCTAAACTCTGGTAGTACTGCTATACTAACTACATGTCCTTGTCTCACTATCCCCTTCCTAATGTGGCCTATACCGTACTCTATCCTGCACATATTGTATCCAACTATTTGCTCGTTCACTAGAGCTACTACAAATATGTCTCTCCAGAGCTCGTAGTGTTCATACCAGAAGAAATACGGGTAGTGCTCTGGGAGAGTGACCATATTAATCTCTATTACCTTCTTAAGCTCGTCTTCGGAAGCTATTGGTCTAACTACGTAGTCTAACTTCTCCAAGTTTCTCCCTGCAAAGTAAGTAGAAGAATTAGAATATAGCTTAAAATAAAAACTAAATCTCTAGTGGGTTTTAATGCGCATATCTAGCTTTAGCTATACCGAGATTTAGATAGCATCTTAAATTCTCGTTCTCACTGAATTAAAAAGTTACTTTAAATTAACTGCACGGCTATGTTATTGGGTACAGCTATTGAAGACACTTAGATGGCATCCTGTTAATGAAATTAGGGGTAAGTTAAGCAAGGTTCTTCTAGATAGGTCTATAGCTCTAGGTGTTACTTCATCTGTGTCTCTATATAGAAGTGTTGACCTAGCTCGTGAGTTAATTAGACTGGGTGCCGATGTTCACGTAGTTATGAGTCCTGAAGCTGCTAAGTATGTAACACCACGCCTCTTTGAGTGGGCTACAGGAAATAGAGTCTTTGTAAGCTTCTCTGGTGAAGTAGGGCACATAGCTCTAGCTGAAATCTGTGATGCTTTTGTAGTCGCACCAGCTACAGCTAACACAGTAGCTAAAATAGCTCGAGGAATTTCAGATACATCTGTAACTGTTCTCGCACAGTCTTTTCTGGGGATGGGTAAACCTCTAGTAGTAGTTCCAGCAGCTCACTATAGCCTGCTGATATCGCCGCCGATTTCCGAGTCGACTAAGAAATTAGAGGGTCTCGGAGCTACGGTAGTACCTCCAGTAATTGAGGAGAAAAGAGCTAAGTATCCGCCGCTGGAGGACATAGTTTCAGCTGTAGAAGCATCTATTCTGCGAGGCAGAGACCTGAGGGGACTTAAGCTTTTAATTACCGCTGGTCCTACTAGAGAGTACTTAGATAGTGTTAGATTTCTAACTAACTCAAGCTCAGGTAAGATGGGTATAGCTATAGCTAGAGAAGCATATTTTAGAGGTGCTGAAGTAACTCTAGTGCATGGACCTCTCGCTACTGAAGTCCCCCACTACATAAAGTCTACCAATGTGAAAACAACTGAAGATATGCTTAAAGCAGTTCTCGCAGAGATATCTTCTAGAGAGTATGACGCAGTAATCCTAGCAGCTGCGCCAGTAGACTTCAAGTTCTCTTCCGAGGCTAGAGGTAAGATCAGTAGTGATATCGAGCGTGTAGAGGTAGTAATGACTCCAACGCCTAAAATATCTCTAGAGCTGAGAAAAGTCTATAGAGGTCTAGTAGTAGGATTCGCAGCAGAGTATGTGGGAGGAGACTCCAGCGAGCTCGTATCTAGAGCTAGAGAGAAGTTGAGTAAGAGAGGCTTCAATATAGTAGTAGCTAATGACATCAGTAGAGTAGATATAGGCTTCTCATCAGAATACAATGAAGTAGCCATACTTACTGATAGAGGTGATAGTGTATTAGTCAGTAAAGCAAGAAAGATCGAGGTAGCTAGAGTAATACTAGACCAGCTGCTTAAGTATATGAAAACTGCGGAAGGTCGGAATTGACCGTTATCTTAGTGCCTCTCAATGTCAGTGGCTTCTGGATTCCCTATAGAGGAAGCTCTTACCTAGACACTGGGTCTATAGGTGCTAGCTTAACACTGGAACCACCAGTAGTTTTTAAACTCACTAGAAGCCCCTGCCCACTATATTTAAATGGCGTCTGCTTTAAGGAATACCACTCTATAGTTCGAGACTTACTACACTTAGGTATTTCAATACACGGTCTCTCTCCAGTACCTCTAGGTGTTGGCTCAGCTGTCAGTGGAGCTATCGCAATCGCTCTCGCATATACCTACCTCTACCTCAGTAGAGATGCTGAAGTAGGTGTTAATGCAGTCGGCTCACTGGCACATAGAATAGAGGTTGAGACTAGTGGAGGTCTCGGTGATGTCATATGTCAGTCAGTGGGCGGGGGCTTGGTGCTCAGAAAGAAGCCGGGTCCTCCAGGTGTTGGTGAAGCATATTCATTTCCAACTAGAGATGTTGAAATCACTTTGGGTGTCTTAGAGGAGAGAATTACCACTAAGGAAATGCTCTACAAATTCGCAGATAAATTCACTGCTATAGGTCCTAGAGTATTTAAGGAGTTTGTCGATAAGCCTGATTTAGAGAACTTCCTGAGGTTATCGAGAGAGTTCTCGATGGGGGTTGGGTTCATGTCTCGTGAGACCTCTAGGAAGCTGGATGAAGCATTTAGAAATCTATCAGAGATAGTCTTAGGTTACTTTATTAAGAAGTCTCTCCTAGTTGTAGTCCACGAAGTCGGCTATAGTTCGGCTGTCCGTCAAGCAGTAGATAGACTCTGTCGGTATTCACTACCAGTGTTTAAGTTAGCTAAGCAAGGATATGTGGTGATATCTTGAGAACTGAGATACCGCGCACACATCCGAGATACGAGTCACTCGTAGTTAGAGAGAAGCTAGTTGAAGGTTTTGAAGAAGGTTACGTAGTTCCGCAGGGACTCATCGCACACGGTAGAGGTGAGTGCTTCGACTACTTAATAGGTGAGAATACAATTGAACCAGCTCTCAAAGCTATGAAAGCAGCAGCAGCCGCACTTCTGCTAGCTAGACACCCAGTTATATCGGTAAATGGAAATGTGGCCGCTCTCGTTCCGGGAGACGTCGTTAAGCTGGCTAGAGCAGTAAATGCTAAGATAGAGGTAAACTTATTCTACAGGTCGGAGGAGCGTGCTAGAAAGATTGCGGAAGTACTTAGATCACATGGAGCAGACGAAGTACTCGGTGTCAATGATGCTACAGCCACCATACCTGAGCTATTTAGTGAGAGGCGGAGAGTGAGTCCTAGAGGAATATACGTAGCAGACGTAGTTCTAGTAGCTCTAGAAGATGGTGATAGAACAGAAGCTCTAAGAAAAATGGGTAAGACTGTAATTGCTATAGACTTAAACCCCTTATCGAGAACTTCACTAGCTGCTTCTATAACTATAGTAGATAATGTCGTTAGAGCTATACCTAAGCTTGTAGATCTATTGAAATCAGTGAGAACAGAATCGAGAAATCACCTAGAAGAAATCCTCCGCAGTTACAGCAATAACGAAGTACTCTCTGAAGTCCTCGACCACATAAATCAGAGACTGAGAGAACTCTCAGAAAAATTGAGAGTGAAAACTCGGTCGCCTGGAGAACCCTGAATCACACTGCCGCATCAGCGGCTGTCCTCAGGGTCTGACCAAGTATACTCTGCACACAGTCTTATAAAGTGATGTGACTTGGGGAGAAAGACCGTAAGAAACATTGTGAACCTAGGTCTAAAGCTGGAGAGTATAGATCAAACAGCTCTATTAGAGCTATCGCAGCTCCTCGAAGACCTCCTATTAAACCACCTTAGAGCTACTATTCCGGGATTAGACTTCCAGGTATCAATAGAAGTAGAGCTAGGTGAAACTCTAGACGTAGCTGTAGACGTAGTTCTTACGAGTCCAGTCCCGATATCGCCAGAAATTCTAGCTCAAATAGATTGGGAGGTAGATAAAGCTATCTCAGAGTTTGAGAGAATTATAGCACTTAAATATAAAAAAGAACAGTCCTGAGATCTATTTGCGCACTCCTAGAGCTTCACAATCTCACTCTTAATTGGTGTCGGATTTGCTAGATTATCCTCTATCGGGCATCTCTCTCTAATCTTGCTAAACCACTCTCTCAGCGTCTCTGCGCTAGCCTCTGACTTAACAAAGACTTTCACACTTATTTCTCTATAGCCCGCTCTTTCACCTACCCCAGTCATTAGCTTAGATGGATTGAATACTCCAACTATTTCCACTTTTAGGTCGGAGATCTTGATGTTCATGTCTTTAGCTACAATCTCGCCGACGATGTTGATGCAGCCTGCGTGAGAAGCTAGGAGGTACTCTATAGGTGAAGGGGCTTCACCACCAACTTTATCTAGAACTATTTCATAAGCTCCAGCTTTAACAACCATCTTCAACGGCTTATCTGGTGATGCTCTAGTTCCTACTACGGTGACTTGTTGGTCTTTATATGAAACCTTACTCACGAGGGTCCACCATTTAATATTACGCAACTAGGAATATATTCTCAGGCATTTCCACCCGCTTTCTCGAAACAGTTGGGTTGTTTTATAGCTTATTTGTAAATACGTTACGGCTGTAGAGATATGGGGGACACCTACGATGTAATCGTAGTTGGTCTAGGAGTTGCTGGTGCATATGTATCTCACACACTATCGAAAGCCGGTTTCAAAGTTCTTGCTGTAGATGTTAAATCATATGAGAGACTCGGAGATAAACCTTGCGGTGATGCGATAGGTAAACACCACCTAGAGTTTTTAAACTTGATGGATCTCCCACAGAACATAGTGGAAGGCTCTGTCAGAGGTATCGATATCTACTCACCGAGCGAGAACGTGAGGTTTAGAGTAGTGGGTGATGGATATTTAATTGACAGAATTGAATTAGTTAAATACTTAGTCAGGCAAGCTCTAAACTCAGGACTGGAGATTGCGACCAACACAGCTGCTGTAAGCCCAATTGTTAGAGATGGGTCAATCCGAGGTGTAATCCTCTGGAAGGAAGGTAAGTCTGTGGAAGTTGCTGCTAGAGTAGTTATAGATGCTTCAGGAAACGCTAGAGCTATAGCGAGGAGACTGCCGAGAGACTGGCCTGTAAGTGAGGAGCTAGATATGGTAGATAGCAATATAGCCTATAGAGAAGTCCGGAGACTCCAGCACGAAGTTGAAGAATCCGACATACTCAGGATATACGTAAGTAAGCAGGTCGCCCCCGGCGGATACTGGTGGTTATTTCCGTATTCACATAGAGATAGCTACGTAAACGTAGGACTGGGGATACAAGGAGGCCGCGGCTATCAAGATCCTAAGACCCTACTATATCAGTATGTTCTCAGCAGAGAGATGTTTAAGAATAGTGAGTTAGTTGAAGCTGGAGGAGCTCTAGTGCCTACGAGAGAGCCGCTCAGCACTCTCGTCTGGAATGGTATAGCAGTCATAGGCGATGCGGCATACACTGTTAACCCAGTGCACGGGGGTGGTAAGGGCTCCGCCATGGTGTCAGCTAGCTGTGTCTCTAAGGCAGTAGTAGAAGGTATGGAGACCGGGAGAGTAGATGCTGAAAGTCTGTGGAACGCCAATCTATGTTACATGAGTAACTACGGAGTTAAGCAAGCTGTTTTAAATGTGTTCAGATTATTCCTCCAAGAGCTATCTGACGAAGACATTGAGTTCGGGATGAGTCGAAGAATAATCAGAGAGGAAGACTTAAATACATTATCGCTCAAGGGCTATCTGGAGCTATCGGTAATCGATAAGGCACACAGAATCTTAGCCGGGTTGAGGAGGCCCTCACTACTACTTAAGCTGAAGACTGTTTCAGAGTACATGAGTAAGGTGAGAGCCCTCTACGAATCATATCCACAGTCTCCACGAGAGCTTCCAATGTGGTCTCAGAGAGTCAAAAACCTATTGAGTGAGTATAGAGCAAGAGTATTGAGAGGTGGCGGCTAGAGGCGGCAGGTCTAAGTCTCACGCTTTTTCTTTACTAGAGACCTATAGGTTAAAACTACATTCTTCGGTAAGTTACCGTAGACTGTATCGAGTCTCTCTATTGATGTATCACGTGGAGATTTCTTAATTTCAGCTGGATCTGTGTGTGCGGTAGCAATGATTTCCTTATATGCTTCCGCTAAGCGGTCTAAATTCTCCTTAGTCTCCGTCTCTGTAACTTCAATCATGTGTGCTTCCGGTACTATGAGTGGGAATAGTATCGTTGGTGCGTGAAGTCCTCTATCTAGTAGTGCTTTTGCTACATCTTCAGCTCCAACACCTGTTTCCTTATATAGCTTCTCGAAACTTACGACAAACTCGTGCTTTCTCCACCTTCCGTAACCGTATACTAAGTCTACTCCAGATAGTGATGAGAGTTTTTTAAGTAAGTAGTTTGTATTTAGAGTGGATATTTCAGCTACTTCCCTGATCTGAGGTCCTAGAGTAGCTATGTATAGAAAAGACTTTACGGCAGGCACTATGTTCCCATAAAACCAGCTAATTCTACCGATAGTCTTAGGTACGTCATACTTCAAGTAGTACTTCCTACCGTCGTAGTCTACTATCGGCACCGGCACGTAGTCAGTTAGAACACCTCTGGCACATATGGCTCCAGCACCCGGACCTCCACCCCCATGTGGTGCGGCAAATGTCTTGTGAAGATTTAAATGTGCTACATCAAATCCCATATCACCAGGTCTCACATATCCAACTATACCGTTTAGATTAGCTCCGTCGTAGTAGAGGAGACCGCCGGCGTTGTGGACTTCTCTAGCTATGTCGATTATGTATTCCTCGAAGAGACCGAGGGTATTAGGGTTGGTGAGCATTATACCAGCTGTTTTCCTGTTTAGAGCTGCTCTTAAAGCCTCTAGGTCGGTATTTCCTCTGGAGTCTGTAGGTATTCTAACTACCTTAAATCCAGCCATAACCGCACTTGCTGGATTGCTTCCGTGTGCGCTATCTGGGACAATCATCTCGTCTCTCTGGTTTTCACCGCGGTCTACGTGATACTTCTTGATCATTAGAGCACCAGTAAACTCTCCCGCGGAGCCGGCTGGTGTTTGAATAGAGCAGACATCCATCCCGACTAGCTCAGATAGCCACTTCTGAAGAATATATATCACTTCAAGTATTCCCTGAACACTGTCGTCATCGAGATACGGGTGAGCTTCCGTAATTTCTCTATCTCCAGATAGTTCCTCACAGATCTTGGGGTTATACTTCATAGTGCAGGAACCTAGGGGGACCGGCCCGAAGTCTACACCGTAAGACATTTGTGAGAGTCTCATGAAGTGTCTTATTACTTCAACTTCACTTAGCGAGGGAATTGGAAGCAGCTCCCTTCTAGCTACCCCCTCAGGTAGCTTATTGAAGAACTTAACAGTGTAATCTCTAAATTCACTGTCTATCAGAACTCCTTCCTTTCTATCTCGACTTACTTCGTAAACTAGAGGTTCACTCCATTTAGCCTGCCTGAAGTTTCTCATCAGGCTCTCACCTGAAGAAACTCTCTAACTAGGTTGGAGAGAGTCTCTATATCTTGCTTTGAGTGGGTTTCCGTAACACACACTAATCCACAGTCACTTAGTTCAGAATAGAATCTACCGGCTAGCGGTCCGATATAGATCCCCTGCTCCTTCAGGAAGCTTCGGAGTTCAGCCATCTTTGAGTGCTTAAAGAGGACTTCACGGAGATGTGTGCCTCTCGAAAAGGTAAGCTCGAGACCAGCATCCACTAACTTCTCTACTAGAAACTCTGTTCTTCCAGCAATTGCTTCTCCAAGCTTTCTCAGACCCTCAGAACCTAGTAGGGTTAGATATACAGCGGCTTTAATAGCTTCAAGAGCGGAGTTCGTCGTTATGTTTGATGTAGCTCTTTCTCTTCTAATATGCTGCTCTCGGGTTTGTAGAACCATTACGTACCCCCAGTCTTCACCACTAACCGTCTTTGTATATCCTATCAGTCTCCCCGGCAGCTGTCTAAGAAGTTTCTCCTCGGGGTCTCTAATTCCTAAGATCCCCGCTGAAGGACCACCGAAGTTGAGTCCACTCCCAATTGACGATGTATCACCAATTACTATATCGGCCCCTAGCCTTCCCGGAGCTTCTAGAATTCCTGTAAATATCGGGTCTTCATATACAGCAGCTAGAGAACCTACTTCATGAGCTATTTCAAAGATTTTTCTAAGCTCTACTTCAACAATGCCGAAGAAGTTGGGAGTCTGAATGAATACTGCGGCAGGCTTATTCTTTCTTACACAGTCTTCAAGCTTGCTTAAATCTACTCTACCTGTTTCACTATCGTAATCTACTAAGTGTATGGATATGCCTACCGGTTCAGACCAGGTTCTAGCTACTTCAACTATCTCTGGGTGAAGACTTCTGGGTAGAACGATGTTTCTTCTTCCAGTAACTCTCACAGCCATTCTAATAGCTTCCGCTAGAGCTGTCGACCCATTGTAGAGAGACGCATTTACTACGTCAACTCCGTACAGGTCGGCGACCAAGCTCTGGTATTCGAATAGTGCTTGAGTTATCCCTTGAGCTACTTCCGGCTGGTATGGAGTATAGGCGGTATATAACTCAGATCTACCGGCAATATGTCTTACTACAGAGGGGACGTAGTGAAAGCAGACTCCACCACCTAGAAACGGAGGCAGCTTGTAGCTATAGGTGTTCTTCTTCATTAACTCACTAAAGACTCGAGTAAGCTGATACTCTGTCAGTGGAGAACCGTATCCAACCCTAGGGTATTCCATCAATAGAAGCTCTCTCGGAATATCTCTAAAGAGCTCGAGAATCGAAGAAATCCCCAACTCCTTCATTAACTCGCTCTTTACATAGGAATTAGGTATCCACGGATGAGGCATGAAGTCGCCCGAGAGTAGGTATAACTGTAGCTAAATAAGTCAGTTAGAGCAGCAGGGTGTTTAAAAGTGATTAAGTACCCCTAGTCTATCTCTCCAGCTATCTAAACTCTATCGTAGATCGTGAGCATGGAGTTAGTGCTATATCGAATAATGTGTAGACTTGCTGAGATGTGCTATATTCGATTAGTAGCTGCGTGTGTGTAGAGACCGGCCATGAACTCTATAATTACCTTAGCAGCTAGCATAGAAGTTATCGCAGATAAGTCGTACGGAGGTGTTACCTCAACAACATCTAGAGCTACAAACTTATTGTTTATAATTTCGTAGAGTATCTCAAAGAACTCTGTGGGAGTTACTCCATCTGGTTCTGGAGTCGCCACCCCGGGTGCGTAAGCAGGGTCAAATACATCTACGTCTACTGACAGATAGATTTTCCCACAGGTATTGATGTAGTCTAGCAGAGAGCTCGCCGCATGCTTTATGCCGAATTTCTTGATTGATCTAGAGGTGAGATAGCGCATTCCGGTATTCTTCAGCTTCTCGTACTCATACTTACTCATAGCCCTCGTTCCTACTAGGTAGATGTTGTCTCTACTTAGAAAGTCGAGTAGTCTACTAATGACACATGCGTGGCTGTACTTAGTCCCCGAGTACTCAGCTCTCAGATCTGCGTGTGCGTCAAATACTAGAACACACATACTCCTACCGAAGACATCGGCAGCAGCTCTAGTAGCCCCTGCAGTTAGAGTGTGTTCACCACCTATGAAGACCGGGACCCTGCCGCTCGAGAAGAGATATTCTGCTACTGTTTTCACTACTTCAACAGCTTTTAACACACTGTCTTGAGGTAGTACTACATCTCCTTCATCTACATATAGAAAGTCCTCTACATCTACATCAAATCTCATCGAGTAGTACTCTAAGTTTTGAGCGGCTATTCTTACACTGAGAGGTGCCTGCCTATAGCCTGGTCTAAATGACGATGTCATATCTAGAGGAACTCCTACTACACTAAAAGGAGTTCTATCTCTTCTACCACTAATTCCACCGAAGACGTGGGGTAACCTAGTTATGAAGAGTTCAGCACTGTTACTCAAAGTCAGACCCAGATATCGTAATGCCGTATAACTTAAAGGCAGGATTAGGTTGAACACCACCCACACATATCTACTAATATAACCCCTCTACGTCAGCCCTCACACGGTTCTTCATCCATCAGCTCCGAAGAACTACATCATGCTGTCGTTCTTATATTGCTTATCACTCTTATATAGCTAGGAATTGCGGTATGGAGAAATATTTAGCTAGCTTTGAGTTTCCGTCTGCTAAAGTCTTCATTTCTCTACTTGAAGCTGTTGGTGAAGTAGCTGATGAAGTACTCTTAAAACTCGATCCCAACAGTCTCCGGATTAAAGCACTCGACCCAGCTAGACTATCATTAATAGAGCTTGAAATTCCTTCATCAGCATTTACTATGTATAACGTAGAAACCGAGTTCAGTGTAGGTGTAAATCTCAACGCACTTCTGAAAGTAATTCCTAAACCTAAGAAAGCCGATGTAGCTAAGTTCTCAGCTAGTGAAAGCTTCTATAAAATAAATATTGAAGGAACTACGTCTAAGTCATTTAAGTTTAGGTCTATAGAGGTCCCAGCTGAGGAAATCCCCGAGTTAAAACTTGAGTTTAAAGTTAGAGCACTAATTCTCTCAAACGCTTTCAAACAAGCTATGTCGTCTGTAGGAGGAACTGGTGTAGTAGAAATAGAAGTTCCATCAGCTGACTATATGATTTTAAGAGGAGGCTCTACAGTAAAACTCTCTAGAATAGCCGGCTCGGTGATTGATATAGAGTTTAAAGAGAGTGTTAAGTCTAGCTATGAAGAAGCATATCTCTATAAGATAGCCCCCCTACTGGGACTGACAGATAACTTAGAACTTTCTCTCAGCACCTCAAGTCCTCTTAGCATGTTGTTTAGAGTGCCTGGAGATGTTTTAGTAAGATATATACTAGCTCCTCAAGCCTAATAAAAAGCTTTTAATCCACTCTGAATATATCTACGGACTCTTACTATGAGCAGTAGAGTACTAGATGAAGTAGATGAGAAGCTATTGAAGATACTTCAGGAAAACGCAGATTTAACCTATGTAGAGATAGCGAAGAAAGTTGGTGTTAGTCCTTCAACAGCGTATATGAGAATAAAGAGACTCAAAGAGCAGGGATTTATAAAGAAGATAGTGGCTGTAGTAGACTCCGAACTACTTGGCTACAGACTTAAAGCGCTAATCTTTATGTCGATAGACGTAAAGAAGTTTAATAAAGTCGTTGAAGCATTAAGTGGTATACCGCAAATTCGAGATATCTACGATGTCACAGGTGAGTGGACTTTAGTCTGCTCTCTACTAGTTCAAGACCACACCGAGCTATCTAAGGTGCTAGACCAGATAGGCTCGATAGATGGAGTTCTAAATACGTCAACACTTGTCGTGCTAAGAACTATAAAGGAAGATAAAGTGATTCTTCCTTGAAGCCGAAGTACGGATACGGCTTCTTTAGTGTTGATTCTAGTGGTGAATTTAGACAGAAAATTCTATTCTTCTACTGGGATCCCGACGAAGAACTATATCACTCAGTTTCGTCACTATCGAATAAGAAGCTAGAAATCGAGGCTATGAGAAAAAACATGCAGACATTTCTAGATTCAGAGAAGATCTTAATCAACAAGAAGAATGTTAGGGCAGGTGTAGCCCACGTCGAGGTAGGCTTTCTATTTTCAGCCAAGAGACCGTACGTCGAATTCCTCATACTCTTCAAAGGAGATGTATCTAAGGGTATCAATCTCTACGAGAACTACTACGAGAAAGAGCGAGTTGAATACGACTATAGAGTTATGTGGGTTTTCCCTGAGAACTTTAGGGTTGTTAGAGCAGACTTCGGCTGCTCCTACAATCTCGTAGATAGTCGAATAATATATTTCGACGTAGAGAAAGGGTCTGAAGTCTCTGGGTACGAATTCATAGAGTTCCTGGTTCTCTAACAGCTTTTCTATAGTACTGAAGTGGGGTCTTAGTACCACATTCTGCCACACAGAGACCGAGAGATTTCATTTTCTCACAGCTATAGGTTCTATACTCCTTCCTACTGCCTCTTAAACCAGCTAAGTGCTCTACTTGATATCTAGCTATCTTCTCTTCGAAATCTGGTGAAGTCCGGAAGGCCTCTACTACTTCGTCAACACTGTAGCCTACTGAGAGCATAAAGGTTGATAGAGAAAAGCGCTGGTGGTGGCTTAAGTGTTCACCTCGAGATAGCATATCTTTAAGTCTAGACATGCATGGAGGAAAAGCCCTCTCTACCTTCTTCGGTACTTCTCTCTTCTCCCTCTCTAAAACCCCTCTTGGTACGAGTTTTTTAACTACATCTAGGTAATCTTTGAGTAATTCACCGATAGACTCCTCCGAGAAGACTCTTCCACATTCAATTACTCTCTTCTTTACTAATTCTTCAGCTAATCTAGCTAGGTCTTTCTTGCTCAGATAGACATAGCCTTTAAGAACTATCCTATTTACTAGCTTCCAACTAGGTTCTGTAAGAAGTCTTTCAGCACATCTGAGGTATTTCGGAATAGTTGTTCTATACGGAAAACACGCTACCGTCTCTCTCGACCCAGACCTACCTAAGACGACTCTATGTCCACATCCATCTAGCTCACCGATGTACTCTACCTCGACACCTAGGTTTCTAAGTATATTTACTACATCTACGTCTCTCTCCATCATAATTTCTGAGTTAACTCTCTTACCTTCATGATCTGCTAGTCTTCTCAGTAGCCAGCTGTGAGCATGCTGTGTGAGTGCGATAGCTAGGTAGAAGCTTGAGAGTTCTACTAAGGGGTCATCCACAGGTTCGTAGTGTAGTCCCTCTACCGCGTGTTTTACTCTGGCTATAGCTCTATCTGCAAAGGTCTTTACGTGATCGATTACGTCTCTAGCGTTCAGTATCTCTCCAAAAAGCATCTTAGAGAGACCTTCCAAACCTACTAAAACAGGGTACCTAGAGTAGATAGAGTGTGATGACCTTCTCAACTACTCAGTTCCCACACGTGTTGTTTACTCAAGCTATAAGCACGTTAAAAGTTCTAGCGTAAAGCTAGTTAGGTGTGGAATACGGGGAACTGGGTCGTTACATCAGCCTGGCCTTACGTAAATGGTGTTCCTCACTTAGGCACTCTAGTAGGTAGTGTACTCTCAGCTGACGTCTTCGCGAGATATTTAAGAATGAGAGGACATAGAGTTATCTTCGTAAGTGGGAGTGACGAGCACGGAACAGTCATTGAGATAGAGGCAAGAAAGAAGGGCTTCGAACCAAAAGTCTTTACAGATCAAGCACACAACTACATACTACACATATGGAGATTGTGGAATATATCATTCGATAACTACACAAGAACAGAATCAAATATACATAAGGATTTTGTCAGAGACTTCATGTTGGATATCGAGAAAAACGGCTATGTAGAGACTCGCGAGCAATTTGTCGCTTGGTGTCCTAGAGATAGACTCTACCTAGCAGATAGATTCATAAGTGGGACATGTCCCTACTGCGGCTACGAAGATGCTCGCGGTGATCAGTGTGATAAATGTGGTAGAATACTCGATCCAGACTTCTTAGTCAACCCGAGATGTACCTTCTGCGATAGTAGACCTATCTTCGTATCTAGAAAGCACTGGTTCTTTAGGTTGGATAGACTTGAGGGAAGAATATATGAATGGCTGAGAAATCACGGCCTCCTCGGAGAGAACGTCAAGAGGTACTCTATCTCGTGGATTGAGTCTGGACTAGAACCGAGAGCGCTAACGAGAGATGTCGCGTGGGGTATTCCAGCACCATTTAAAGAAGCTGAAGACAAGACTATCTACGTATGGTTTGACGCACTACTAGGCTATATTTCAGCAACAAAGGAGTTATTCTTGAGGACCGAGAAGCAGAGTGAGTGGCTAGAACTCTGGTCCAGTCCCGATACAATGACTGCCTACTTCATCGGTAAGGATAACATACCGTTTCACGCGATAATATTTCCAGCACTTATTCTAGCGTCAGAAAGAAACTACAAACTCCCAGACATAATTTCAGCAACAGAGTACCTACTATACGAAGGAGAGAAATTCAGTAAAAGCAGGAGGGTAGGTGTCTGGGCTGATGAAGCAGTTGAAATATTTAATGAAGTAGACTACTGGAGATTTACTTTAATGAGGATGAGGCCTGAAGATAGAGATACTAGCTTTAAGTGGAGCGAGTTCATCAGAGTGGTAAATAGTGAGCTAAACGATGATATAGGCAACTTTATCCATAGAACACTCACACTAATATGGAGATACTTCAATGGGGAAGTCCCGGAAGCCAGTAAAATTGGAGATTTAGATAGAGAGGTTCTAGAGGGGGCTGAGGAGAGTTGGTCTAAATACGTGCAGCACATGGATAGAGCTGAAATAAGACGAGCTACTGATGTAGTAATTGAGTTAGCTAGACTCGGAAATCAGTATATAACTAAGAAAGCTCCGTGGTTTAAAATCAGGGAAGACCCTGAAGACGTTAAGACAACACTGAGCTTGTGCTTTAAACTAGGCCTATATCTAGCGGTAATGCTGCACCCCATAATGCCTGCGAGTTCAACATCTCTACTAGACATGATGGGTGTAGAAAACAGTGGAAAACTCGTCGTAAAGAACTCTCCAAGTGAGCTCATTAAAGATAGACACGTAATTCGAGAACCCAGAGTAGTCTTCACTAAGATCCCGAAAGATCTAGCCGCCACTCTCCTCGACTCCGAGAAGAGAGAGGCTTTTCTAGGCTCTGTAAGAGAGAAGGTAAACTCGCAGAGACCTGAAGCCCTCAAATTTTAGTCTCTGAGTTCCCTATATAGCTGTCTTAGAATTCGTGGAAATCGCGAAGATATCCACCTGGTTTAAACACGTAATTCAATAGTATTTCGCTAGACTGCTCCCAGCTCGAGGTCTAGTAGCTCTAGAAGCTTTTTGCGTAAGTCCTTTATACTTACACGTATTTGCTGTTTAGTATCTCTATCTCTAATTGTAACAGTATCATCACTTAGCGTCTGAAAGTCTACGGTTACAGCATACGGAATACCTATCTCATCAGCTCTAGCATATCTCCTTCCAATACTGCCGCTTTCGTCATACAGTACTGTAAGCCTTAGAGACACCAGGTCTGAGTAGATCTCTTTAGCAACTCTTACGAGTTCTTCTCTCTCGAGTAGCGGAAAAACAGCTGCTTTTACTGGAGCTATCTTCTTAGGTATCTTGAGGACTACTCTATTCTCTTCTTCAGAATAGGCCTTATCGAGAACTATAAGCACCAGTCTCTCAGCACCAAACGAAGGCTCTGCTACATGAGGAATTATCTTAGTTCCGGAAAGTTTCTCCACTTCTTTCACTATCTTTACTGCTGCTCGCGGAACGCGGAAACCAGATATCACTATATTTTCCTCAGAAGTAGCTAGTGCTTTTTTCACTTCCTCAACGTCCATGTTTCTCAGAACTTCGAGAAAAGATGCTAGAGATGATCCGAGAGCCCTACCCAATACTGCTTTATCAACAACTACTTTCTCTACTTCAACTACTCTAGGTTCTTTAAATGGCTTAAACACCTTCATATCTTCACCAGAGATCTCCATATGCCTCCTTAAGTCGTAGTCTGTTCTATAGGCGTGACCGGAGACTTCGACCCATCCCCAACGGCTTACTCTAACTAGCTGGTCGAATGTTTGTGCTGAGTAATGTGCTCTCTCGTAAGGCATTTTCTCTTCGTAATGCATATCGCTATACTCTACCCCGAGCTCTCTAATGAAATCTCTAGCAACACACATCCAATACCCAAGCCATTTATTCTTTATCAAGCCCTCTCTTACTGCTTCAACTACATCTACTTCAATCGGTTTCTCCTCACCTCTCTGTCTTAATTCAGCTGGGAGCAGTCTCAGCTTTCCTGAAAATCTATCCCACGGTGGGTCATCGCCTTCAGGATCGTGGAAGAATTCTACTTCCATAATCGTGAATTCTCGCAGTCTAACCATGCCCTGCCTCGGTGAGATCTCATTTCGAGCTACTCTACCTATTTGAGCTATTCCCAGCGGTAGTCTCTCCCTCATCGAGATGAAGACTCTCTTGAAGGCTGAAAACATTCCCTGAGCTGCCTCAGGTCTGAGATATCCTACATCAGATGAATACGGCCCAATAGTAGTTTTAAATAGTAGATTGAATGTTCTAACATCACTTAGCTTACCACCACACTGAGGACACTTTAACTCTTTCTCTCTAACTATTTTATTCAAATCCTCAACTCCGTATCCTTCAACTTTCAGACCGATATTCTCTTCAATTAAGTGATCTGCTCTATACTTTCGCCCACAATTAAGACACTCAATTATTGGGTCTGTAAAGTGGTTTATATGACCGCTCGCTCTAAGCACGACTTCCGGTGCTATAATAGGTGTCTCAATCTCGGCGACTAAGTCTTGATGTTTTAAAACAAAGTATTCTCTCCATAGATTAACTACGTTTATCTTAAGCATGACGCCCAGAGGCCCTAAGTCGTAGAAACCGGCGACACCGCCGTAGATCTCATATGAAGGCCAGAAGAAACCCCTTCTCTTAGCTAGATCAACTATCTTGTCGTACCTGTCTCCCAGTATATCCTTGACAGACATACCTATGACCCTCTATCTACCCCGAACCAACTCTATAGTTCAACTTAAATAGAGGCAGCCGCGATCTCCCGGTACTCTATAAATATGTACGCTATAGGTAGTGAGAAGTTTAAAATAGAGCTACAGACCGAATTCCTTCTCTTAATAGCTTCCTCACTTGATGGTTAAGATATAGTAATCCCGCAGTAAAGAAGACTGCTGAGTAGCTTGCCCCTATAATTGCGGTTAAACCAGGGTCTAGTAGAGTGGATGAGACCCCGAGAGAGTATCTGAGAAGCTCTGCAGGATAGCTGAACGGAGTTAGATATGCAAATATCTGGATAGGCTTCGGCATAAAGGCTAGTGGAGTTATACTCCCAGTAGCTACTGGAAGAATCCACGCAATAAACTCTAATATAGGTCCAGCTGAACCAACAGATAGCACTGTACCACCAAGTATGAAGGAATACGCTAGAAGAACTAGCATTAGAGAGCATATACCCGCAACAAGGGCTAGAGGGTCTACTACCGTAATATTAGGCGGTCCAAGGAAAACGCTAACTATAGTATAAGCAACTCCTAAAGCTATCGAATACCAAGCTATTGATACCGGTATAGTCCCTAGATAGTGTGAGACTATCGAACTACCGGAAGCCATTACGTATTCAAGTACTTCCAACTGTATTAACCACCTTAAAAGTAGAGCCCAGTCCCATGTAGCTGTATTGTAGGCTAGAAAGACAGATATACCCACTAAGATACCGGTTAAAGCTGAGTGCATGATCTCTCCTTTAGCAAATAGAGATGCTGGCACTATAAACATAGATAGCCAGACAGCTAGTGATAGAAATCCGTAAGCAAGACCTTTACTTCTAATTAATTCAGCAGTAAAGTAAGCTACTAAAACAGCTCTAGCTGAGTGAAGTAATTTCTTCATACTTTAACACCTTCTCTCAACTTCTTAAATTCCCACATAGCTGAAGTCTTCAACATCCCGGGACTATATAGTATGCTCAGAGCTATAGCTAGAGCTAGTGGTACAGTGATCTTATGTAATTCAGCCATACCTGCTAAGACTCTCTGAACTACCTCTACACAGTGAGCTGGTGGAAGTAAAGACGATAGGAGATAGAGGGGGAGACTCATTAACCACCTCGGGTAATACACTCCAGTCATCGTGAGGAGTAGTGGTCTGAGAAAATTTATCGCTCGCCAGTTCTCACCACCGGTAATATAGAGTCCTAGACCTAGAGCTGTAGCTAGAGGAATAAACACAACTGCGGATAGTATAGAGAGAGCAACTACAGTTAAACTCACTAGAAGTCCATTGAAACCTCTGTACACTATGGATATCGGGAGGAGAGCAGCTGCTCCTAAAGCTATAGAGAGAGTGAACCTCGGTACCGGTATAGACACGTAGTGTAAAACAACATTAGTTGGACTCGATATTACATATGGTAGTACCCCGGAGCTTTCATCAAAAATAGGTCTCCACATTATGTCGTCTACTATAGTCATTATAGAGAAGAGTAAGTAACTACCCACCATCAGAAAGAGAGGTGGTTCGACACCAACTCTCTCCACGAAAAACTGAGGTGAACCGATACTATATCCAAACATCAACATAAAAGCAGCTGAAATATATGGCCAAGCTAGATACATAATTACTAGACTCTTTCTTCTAAAGAAGTCAGCATATACGAGCACCATCTCAGCTCTAATCAATCTAGCGAAACTCCTAATCTTTAACACCTCTCTCGGTAAAGTAAACGAAGACATCTTCAAGTGTGGGTTCTTCAATCTTTATTCTCACGATATCGGCACCTTTAGAGACCGCGAGTTTCATTATATCGCTTACTACTTCGTTAGGCCTTCTAGTCAACACCTTGAATACGTAGAGACCGTCTTGTGCTTGATTCTGCTCTCGAACTTCGAGACCGTGCTTCCGCATTTCTTCAGTAAGACCTTCAGGTAGTTGCTTTAAGTAGACCTCTATAGTTCGTACATCAGGTAACTTACTCTTAAGTTCTTCAGGAGTTCCTTCAGCAGCAACAACACCCTTATTTATAAGTACAACTCTATCACACACTAACTCTACTTCAAACATATTGTGTGATGTGTAGAGTATAGACTTCCCCTCTCTAGAGGCTAGTTCCCTCACTAGACTCCTAATCCTTCTAGCTGAAGGTGGGTCGAGTCCGAGAGTTGGTTCATCGAGTAGCAACACTGGTGGGTCTTTCAGTAGAGCTCTAGCTAGTGCTAATCTAGCTCTCATTCCGAGACTATACTCCTCGTAGAGTCTATCAACTCCTCCAAGCTCTTTTAATCCCACTAAATCCAGAAGGTAGTCTATTCTCTTCTCGAGTTCTTGCTTCTCCATTCCGTAGAGAGAGCCGAAATAGATTAAGTTCTCTCTTCCCGTAAGTCTCCCGTAGAACCCCTTCTCAACAGTCAGCATGATCCCTATAAGCTTACGCACCTCGGAAGCTTCTCGAACTACGTCGTAACCGTATATGGATGCGTACCCGGAGTCTGGTAGGAGTAGTGTTGAGAGTATCTTAATTGTGGTTGTCTTACCAGCACCATTAGGACCTAGTAAGCCGACGACTTCACCTGTTCTTACTCTAAGGGATACTCCTCTGAGTGCTTCAACAATCTCGACGTGACTGCGGAGTAAACCAACTCTCTTCTTAGTAACGAACTTCTTAGCTAACTTCTCTGCTATCACAACCTCCTCCAAGAGCATCCCAAATATATCACACGCCTTTAGTAATAAGACTCAACACAGTTATCTCAATATCTAGATGTTGACGCACCGCATTCTCTCTAAGTCTACTTTATTTATATAACTCTGAGGAGATTGATCCAGGTGGAAATAGTGAGTTGTATAGACCTTAAGCACATCTCTCTAGAACCTAAGCAGATAGTAAAAGATGTCTACTGGGTTGGAGTAAATGACTGTGTTAAAGACCTCTTTGAGTCTCTATGGCCTATACCTAGCGGCATCTCGTATAACGCATATGTTGTTGAAGGTTCTGAAGGGGCGGCTGTGATAGATGGAGTAGATAGGCACTTGACCTACGAATACATCGAGAAGATTAGGGAGGTAGTTGGGGATCTAGATAGAGTGAAGTACGTAGTAATCAACCACCTAGAGCCGGACCACCACGCATCAACTCCAGCTCTTCTCAGTCTAGCTAGAAATGCGCGCATAGTTATATCACCGGTCGGTGCGAAGATCATTCAATCTCTCTATCAAGTTCCTAGAGACAGAATAGTTGAAGTTCTAGATGGAGGGGTGCTGAACTTGGGAGGTAAAACTCTCAAATTCATATTTACACCGTGGATCCACTGGCCGGAGACCATGATGACATATCTGGAGGAAGAAGGAGTACTCTTTAGTTGTGATGCCTTCGGCTCCTACGGAGCGTTAGCCGGCGGTATATTCGATGATGAAGTAGACCTCGAGTACTATCTTGAGGAAGCTAGGAGATACTTCTCCAATATAGTGCTTAAATACTCTAGAAATGTCTCAGAAGCTATTAGTAAGATCGAGAAGCTGGGTTTGAAGATCTCTGTTATAGCGCCGTCACACGGACCAATATATAGAAGACACATAGATAAGATATTCTCCCTATATCGAGACCTATATCAGCCTAAGCTACGTGTTAAAGCATCAATCATATACGGCTCTATGTACGGAAGGACTGAAGAAATAGTTGAGAGAGTGGCTGAAGCATTAAGAAAGAAGGATGTCACGGTTGAACTAATAGATGCTGCTAGAGTACATCCGTCCTATGTTCTACACTACGTGGTAGACTCTGGAGCTATAGTATTCATTTACCCAACATACGATGCTGCGGTATTCCCACCTGTACTGGATATCGCAAACTACCTACACATTAAACAAGTGGGAAGAGGTAGAGTAGCTGCAGTCTTAAACACTAGCTCATGGGGGCCCGCGATCAGAGAGATAGTGGACTTACTCAATAAGTCCGGCTTCCAAGTTCTAGACGCAGTTTCGATAAAAGCTATACCTACACCAGAAGATGAGAAAAGAATTGAGGAGTTAATTGAAAAACTCGCTATGGAACTCAAGAAGCTCACCTAGAGACATACTTAGAGGGTCTGAGAATATTTCAAGAGTTCTCTAAACTATCTTTTAAAGCTTATTACCTACTTAAAGCCACATCTGAAAGGTAGTTAGAAGATGTCGTCAGTATACTACAAATGCTGGGTCTGCGGTAAGATCTTCGGAAAACACGAGTTGGAACCCTTCAGCGAGAAAGCACTTAGAGAGGGTTACGCATTCATACGGTGCCCAGTTTGTGGGTCTAAACTCATAGTTAAAGCCAGAAAGAGCAGTCCAACTAAGGTCGAGGCGGTCTAAACATCTCAGACTCAGCGAGGTAGATTAGGTTCTCAGTAGCTAGATAACCAGCTGAGGATTGTAGAGTAAGGTAGAATGAGTTAGTAGCTGTAAGTACACGCAGCCACCTGTTTTTATTGCTCTGCGGATAGTAGCATTTCGGTGTAGTCATGTTCAAGCTAGTTTATGGAAATGGAAGTAGATTCAGAAGCATCTTCCTAGGTTTAGCCAGACCTTTAAGCTCTATTCCAATCCGAGTCACTCCGAGTGGGCTGGAGTTTAGAGCTTTAACATCAGATAACAACATGATGGTTGAAGCTACGTTTCCAAGTAATGTCTTTGAGAGTATTGAAGCAGCATCAGATACGACTCTCGCTTTATCTAGAGACGGATTTTTAAGGAGTGTTAAGAGAGCTGGTAAGAGAGATACTATCACTATTCAATATGAAAAAGCGTCTAGATATCTGAGGCTTCTACTAACTAATGTAAAAACGGGGGTGGAGCGAGAATTCTCTATAGAGATAAGTGAAGCAATCACAGAGTTAATTGAACCTATTCAAGTTGAGCTACCAGTTAGATTTCAAATATCTCTAGAAGACTTCAAGAAGTTAATTAGAGATGTAATAATAGTTGGAGACGAAGTAGAGCTGACATATAGAGATAACTCAATAGAGGTCTCATCTACTTCAGAAGGCAGGTCTTATAAGACTTCTCTAGCTCTAGATAGACCCCTCTACCTACTCGAGTCCAGAGAAGATGAAGTGAGTAGTAAGTACTACGTAGACTACTTGAAGACTGTAGTATCTACTCTATCTATTACGGAATTAATCGACGTAGAGTTTGGTTCATCTCTTCCATTAAAGATCTACGCATCACTTGAAGATGGTACTAAGATAACTACTTGGATAGCTCCAAGAGTTTAGGTAGCCTATAGGTTGAGGAAAAGTGATCTGCGAGCTCTCGACCTAGAGAAGCTCTACATAAACTTCGCTAGTAAATCTGAGAGAGTGTTTTAACGATAGTTAGCCTGCTCTAAGACTAAGTTCAGTAATGCTGTAGAAAACCTTTTAACTAGCTAAACTTCTAGAGCTGGGTCTAGGAGTTGGTAACTGTTAAAGAAGTACCGGCAGACGTCCTAATAAAGAGGCTGAGTGAATACTTGAGAGAGAATATTAGAGAGCTTAGACCTCCTTCTTGGGTTAACATAGTTAAGCTAGGTGTTCATAAGGAGGAGGGCCCTGAAGACTTAAACTGGTGGTATGTGAGAGCGGCGAGTATCTTAAGAAAACTCGCGGTATCTTCAGAACCTATAGGGGTGAGTACTCTCAGCATTATCTATGGAGGGCTGAAGAGAAGAGGTTCAGCACCACCTCACTTTAGAAGAGCTGCTAGAAATAATTTAAGGAAGCTATTACAGCAGCTGGAGAGAGCAGGTCTCGTATCTAGAACTCCGAGAGGTAGAGTTCTAACTCCTAAGGGTCAGTCTTTAGTTAGCTCGATTGCGTTCGAGGTTTTCACTGAGTTAGCGAGGGAGAGACCGGATTTATCGAAGTACGGGTCATAGGGTGATGTAGGTGAGTTACGGATATACTGATGAAGAGCTCGAGCAGTTAAAAAGGAGGAAAATGGAGCAACTGATAGCTGAAGCTGAGGAGAGACGTAGAGCAGCTGAAGAAGAAGCAGCTAGAGAAGCTCAGAGACAGGCTGTTCTCAGAGTAATTTTAACTCCAGAAGCTAGAGAGAGACTAGCCAACGTTAAATTAGTTAAGCCGGAGCTAGCTAAAGCTGTTGAAGACTACTTAATTAGTGCTTACACCTCAGGGCAGCTGAGAGAGGTAATAGATGACAACGCGCTCAGAGATATTTTAGCTACTCTCGATTCTAAGACTAGACGTGAGCTTAAAATCAGAGTTAAGAGAAAAGGTGAGTGAGTACGGCTAGAAATAAGCATGTAGCAAGAAAACTCAGACTAGCTAGAGCCACTAAGTCGAACTCAGCTATACCGATCTGGGTGATAGTTAAGACTAGGAGGAGAATTTCCTTTAGACCTAGATTGAGACACTGGCGCAGGAGTAAGTTAGGAAACATATAGGTGCGGAACGATGTCTGAGTCGATATTCGTAATAAGTCTGTCTAAGCTATATAGAACGAGGAGGTATAGAAGAGCTGCTAGAGCTTTAAAACATGTAAGAAACTTCATAAAGAGACACACTAAGGCTGAGAAAGTTCTACTCGACTACTCGATAGGTAGGTACATATATAGCAGAAGATACGATAAACCTCCGAGAAGAGTAGCTGTAGCTGTTATGAAGATAGATCAGGAGGGTAAGATAGTTAAAGCATCACTAGCAGTAAGAATAAAGTCGCTACCTAGCCCCGAAGGGTCCACTCAATGAGGGAATCTATAGATAGAGCGAGAGTTCTCGGGAGTCCACACATAGGTACCTATGTCGTAGCTACTGATGAAGTAGTTATAGTTCCTAAAGGTGTTGAGAAAGAGTTTAAAGAGAAAGCTAGAGAGACTCTCTCAGTGGTAGATATAGTTGAGATAACTATCGCTGGAACGGCACTCATTGGAATATTCTCTATAGCACGCAGTAAGACTATACTAGTTCCAGACATAGTTAGAGAAGAAGAAGTAGATGAACTCAGGAGTATTGGACTAAGAGTTGAAGTACTTGAATTATCTAGCTTCAATGCTCTGGGCAACATAGTTCTACATAACTCGAGATCTATGTGTGCTCACCCAGAGTTGAATAAAGATATCGTATCTAAGATAGCTTCAATACTAGGTACGGCTTACTATACAGTGAAATCTATAGCTAACATACCTACAGTTGGGTCGGCTGCTGTTGTTACTGATAGAGGTGGATTAGCACATCCAAGTGTTTCAGATGAGGAGCTTAAGAAGCTATCCGAGTTTTTTGGTGTTGAATTCGATGTAGGAACAGTTAACTTCGGGATAGGCTTCGTTAAATCGGGTCTCGTAGCTAATAACTACGGAGTGCTAGTAGGTGAGCTCACTACGGGACCCGAAATAATTAGGATTACTAAAGCTCTTAGAGTGGGTGAGTAGATGAGTCGAGATGTGAAAGTATATAGAGTTACCGGTCTGGCTTTAGTGAGTCCAGATAGACTCAGAAGGTGGCAGAAGTTCTCGATTGAGGTAAGAGCAGTTAAGAAAGAAGACGCACTTGAGAGAGTATTCTCGGAGTTAGGCAGTAGACACAAGTTAAAGAGGTCTCACATAAAGATAGTGTCCGTAGAAGAAATAGATGTAAGTGAAGCAAAAAGCAAGTTAGTGAGAGATCTAGAAACTGTAGATAGGTGGTATATTGAGTAGCAGCGGCGAAAAAGAAGTTAGATTAGTTGTTCCACTAGAGGCTGTAGTTGCTGAGCTAGAGAGAGCTAAAAAACAGATCGAGGGGATTCAGGAGAACATTAAGCGAGCGCTAGATAGACTAAACGATTTAGCTATCGCAAGAGAGCTCATATCTACTCTAAAGCTCTCTAAAGTTGAAGAAATGCTCGTACCTACAGATAAGAGTGGAACTATATATGTTTACGCGAAGATAGATAGAGAAGATAGACTAGTTGTTCACATAGGTCAAGACTACTTCATAGAGCTTAGCCCGGAGAAGGCTATGGAGGTAATTGTAAGTGAGGAGAACGAGATTAAGGAGCTCATAAAGGAGTTTGAAAAAGAATTTGAAGAAGCCTCTAAGTATCTCAGAGGTCTTCAGGAGGTACTTCTATCTGCTAGAGCTCAGGCGAAGACTGGAGGGAGAGCTGAATAGTGTTTAAGAGAATTAAGTCTGTTTTTCAGAATATAGCTAGTAGAGTAGCTGAAGTAGTTAGCACGAGAGAACTAACTGAAGAAGACCTCCGGAAGGTGTTCAGTGATGTTGAATTATCTCTCATAGAGAGTGATGTAGCATACGATGCTATACCACTCCTTTTTGAAGAACTTAAGAAGAAGCTAGTTGGTGCTAGAGTTAGTAGATTTAGTAGTGAGGAAGCCATGGAGTTAGTGAAGGAGGCGCTAGTAGACGTACTGTCTAGAGTAGAACCCAAGTACGACTTAGTTGAATATATTAAGTCGTCTAACGTAAAGCCGTTCGCAATAGTATTTCTAGGAGTTAACGGAGTCGGTAAAACTACTACTATAGCTAAAATAGCCAATAGACTTCTGAAGACAGGTATGAAGCCGGTAATAGTTGCTGCTGATACGTTCAGAGCTGGAGCTCAGGAGCAGCTGGCTATTCACGCTGAAAGACTGGGAGTCCCGTTTTTTAGAGGTAAGTACGGAGCTGATCCAGCTGCTATAGCAAAAGATGCTCTAACACACTCAGCTAAGAGAGGGTTTGACGCTGTTCTCATAGATACAGCCGGTAGGATGCACGTAGATGTAGACCTGGTTGGAGAGCTGAGAAAGATAGTTAGAGTTGTTAAACCTCACTTAAAGATCCTCATACTCGATGCTCTAACCGGTAATGACGTAGTGGAGCAGGTCAAGTACTTCGAGAGTGCTGTTGGTTTTGACGCAGTAATCTTGACTAAGATGGATGCGGATGCTCGAGGTGGTTGTGCTCTAACTCTTTCAATTCTTCTCCAGAAACCCATAGTTTATGTGGGAGTCGGTCAATCCTACGACGACCTCGAGCTCTTTAAAGCTCGAGACATTGCTGAAAGAATATTGAGTTAGTTTGTTTCCTCCAGAGTTAGCTAATGCTTAAAAGTTTAGAAGAAAGTGGTTAGAGGTGGCTGGTAATAGAGCTCTCTAGAATAGTAGAGATGTGGCAGAGGATATTGGCGCTATCCGATAGACCAGAATCGGAGGAGTTTAAGACCTTAATTAAGGTTACACTAGCTGGACTACTTCTCGTTGGAGGTATTGGAGTAGCTCTACACATACTACTAGCTCTCCTACAAGGTGTAGGAATTGGTTGGTAGTGAAACTAGAGAAAACACACTCTCTCAGTTCGCAGTTCTTAGAACTATCTCAGGTAAAGAACTCAATGTAGCTCTAGTTCTCGAGTTGAGAGCTGCGAGTGAAACCGGTATATACGGAATTCTAATACCTCCCGATCTAAAGGGCTATATAATAGTGGAGTCAGAAGGTCTTCACTCAGTTCAGAAGATAGTTAAAGGTGTAAAACACGTTAGAGGTAGGGTAGCTGGTTCGGTAACCTATGAAGAAGTTGAGAGATTAGTTAGAGTTCGCTCACCTCTAGAAGAGCTTAAGCCCGGCGATGTTGTCGAAGTAGTAGCCGGTCCCTTCAAGGGACTTAAAGCAACAGTAAGAACAGTTAACATATCTAAAAATGAAGTAGAAGTAGAGATACTTGAGGCAGCCTACCCTCTAAAGGTATTTCTTCCAGGTGACAACATTAAGCCGGTAAGTAAGAGGTGAAATCGATGAAGTTAATTAGAATGCAGGTGAAAGCAGGTAAGGCTACTCCATCACCACCACTAGGACCAGCTCTCTCCCAGCACGGTTTATCAGTAGATAGAGTAGTTGAGGAGATAAATAAAGCAACCGAGAGCTACTCCGGTATGGATGTCACTGTAGTCATCAGAATAGATGAGTCCGGTAGGTACAGTATAGATGTACAATCTCCTACTACGGCGTCACTCCTCCTAAACTTCGCAGGTTCTCAAGAACCTTCTGGAGACCCCGCACACAAGAAGATCGGCAACGTAGCTCTAGAGGATGTTATTAAGGTAGCTCTAATTAGAAAGAGAGCTCTCAGTGCTAAGTCTCTTAAAGCAGCTACTAAATCAGTAGTATCCACAGCTCGCTCGATAGGGTTGACTATCAACGGTAAGGATCCGAAGGAAGTGCTAGCAGAGATAGATAAAGGACTCTACGACGACCTACTTAGTAAATACGAAGATCAGTGGAGAGGTGGGTAGAGAGTGCCGCTCACTAAGGAAGTGCTAGCAGATGCTGTAAGTAAGGCTATCACTCTAGGCGCCGGTAGAAGATTTAAGCAGTCTGTTGAACTATTATTTACATTTCAAGGTTTCGATAAGAAGTCATCTGAGATTAGATTCAGAGATACTGTTTTACTACCTAGAGGCATTGGTAGGTCGGTGAAGATACTGGTTATAGCTGATGGAGGTATGAGGCTAGCTGCTCAGAAAATAGGTATAGACACTATTGGAACAGACCAGCTGAGAAACTTAAGTAAGCGTGATGTAAGAAAGATAGCTCGAAAATACGACTGGTTTCTAGTATCTACAGAAGCAATGTCGTTAGCTGGGAGGCTGCTTGGACCAGCACTTGGACCGAGGGGTAAGGCACCTATTCCAGTACCACCTCAAGCCAATTTAGACCTACTAGTTAAACAATACAGTAGTAGCACCTGGCTTAGAAATAGAGAGCAGAACTGGGTTGGATGTAGGATCGGTACAGAAAACATGTCGGTAGAGGACTTAGTCGATAATGCTGTGTCTGTAATTGAGTTCGTTAAAAGCAAAATTAAGAGGCCTCTGGAGGGATCTGTGAGAATATATGTTAAAACAACTATGGGACCACCAGTAGAGGTGTTGTACACGTGAAGTCTAAGAGTAGAGCTCAGTTTGAGAGATTAGTTTCAGAACTAGCTGGAGTAGAGAAAAGTGAGAGAGTGAGAGAGTCTATAAACGTAAAGTCTAAGGTGGTCGACCAGATAAAGGAGTTATTAAAGCAGTATAGAGTTCTAGCAATTATGGCTATAGATAGAGCACCGACAGCTGAGTCTAAGAGGATGTTCGGTAAGCTATCTGAGCATGGAGTAGTTAAGCTATATAAGAATAGTTTAGTTCTGAGAGCTCTACGCGATATAGGGGCTAGAAACTTAGGTGATGTATCTAAATACCTCACTGGTTCCAATATCTTCATGTTCACTAATATGAATCCATTTAAACTTGCGAAACTAGTTGAAGAACTTGCTGAATATAGATACGCTAAACCGGGTGATGCGGTAGATTTCGATGTAGAGCTATCTCCAGGTCCTACCGGTATTAAGCCCGGTCCCTCTATGAGCTTATTCGGTAAGCTGAAGATTCCGACCCAAGTCGTAGAGGGTGTTGTATGGATAGCTAGAGATACCAAGGTTCTTAAGCGTGGTGATAAAGTAACTTCAGAGCTTAGTTCTCTCATGAGGAGACTAGGAATAAAGATAATGCCGGTTAAAGTACAGCTGAAGGCGGTCTATGAAGACGGCTACATTTACCTGCCTAAAGACCTTAAGATAGACTATGATGCCGTGAGAAAAGAATTAATTTCAGCTATCAGCATGTCTAAGCAGCTAGCTATAGAGCTAGCTATACCTACACCTGAAGTAGTTTCAGATCTACTCATAAGAGCTCGCCGGATATCGATAGAACTTGCTGCGGCATTAGGTTACACAACTCCAGAGATAGCTCAAGACCTACTAACGAAAGCTGTGAGTCAAGCTCTAGTTGTAGCTCAAGCTATTTCAAGTAGGGTAGACCTAGGAATAGCCGTCAGTACTGGAAAACAAGAAGAACGTAGAGAAGAAGAGAAAAAAGAAGTAGAAGAAGAAAGAAAAGAGAAAGAAGCAGAAGAAGAGCTAGCGGAAGGAATATCGTCACTCTTTGGATAGTGAAGTCTAACTGTACACACTGTCTTACAGTCAACTATATTTTCCGCAAATAAAACCTCTATCTACAGCGGGTATATATCTCTATTTAGAGTTGAGTATAGCGGCCTCTATACAGCACTGAATTATAAAGGTCTCTCTCTACTGGAGTAGGAATTCACAATTGTTATACTCCGAGTTCTAGCTGGTAGTAAAGCTCAACATCTCAGCGTATAAAAGAGAAAATCTATTGTGAGTGCAGTATAGCTAAATTTTTTGAGAGAGAGGTAGAATAAAAATACCTCTACACCATCATTTAAGTGGTGTTTGAGGTAGGTATTCTATGGTGGGTGACCTTCATGGTAGGGCGGCTAAAACATATTTTTCAGTGCTCATAACACTCTTAATAGCTCTATCTATCTCAACAGCTGTTCTCTACTTTCAGTATAGAGATGCTTCAGCACTCTTACGAGAGTGCCGCAACACACTCTCTACTTCAAAAAATGAGGTCGAGTCCTTGAGGCAGTATGGGTACCGGCTCTACATGAACTACACAGAGCTCTATAGATTTACTGAGTCTCTAGTAGCAAACTATACAGAACTCAGAGGGAGGTATATAGCTCTTATAGAGAGATATGAGTTAACACTGAGCATGCTTGAAGCCACTCAGAAACTCTACGAAGAACTCTATAGCTCACACGCTGAACTCAAAGCTATGTATAAAAACGTGATCGAGCATCTTAAAGTACTAGATGAAGTCTTAGAGTTAGTTAAGAAGTTGAGGCTCTACTACCTACTATCACAAGCAGAGAGTTTCGAATATATCAATGGTTCCTTAATTAAGATTTTGAGTAACTATAGTTCTTCAGCTAAATTAATTAGAGCTTGGACTAGAACTATATTTACAAACACAACTCTAAATATACCGACACCGGAATTAGGATTCCTAGTCGTAAACTATAACAACACATACAGAGACTGCTTAAACATAACTGCTGTCAACGCATACATAGTTCCAGGACGCTACTCAGCTAGAACTATTTACTATACTGCTAGAACATGTTTAACTGAGGGAGTACTCCTAATACCTGTCCTACCTCATCAAACCACTTTAGAGTTAAACATAGTGCGTGTTACGATAGGTACTACAACTCGGTATACACCGCAAGTCACTCTAAAGTTTCACTACTTACTCATTAACTAGTAGCTGTAGGTTTGCTCGAATCAGTCAGTATTTAAAGCCGTTAATATCGACCTATAGGACCTCCCGGAGAACTCTCCTATAATACATTACAACAGCTGCTTTGCTCACCGAGTTAGATTAACTCGAGAAAGCGAATTTCATCGCATTAACTACTAGTGATAAAATGAAGTATGAAGTTGTCGGCACCAATATTACCGCATCGCGTAGTCCGAGACCCCCTATGACTAGAGACTTCGTGTTATTGAGTATAGCCCACTTAATGGTTAGTATATCGCATCCTACAACTATAGCAATAAAGTTTATTAAAATAGAGAACGTGTTTAGATAGCTGTCACCGAAAATCAGCCAGATCGCTGTATTCACTAATGTGGCGTAAGCTACTGACGGTATTATTGGAATTGTTGCTCCTATAGCCTTAATATAGGCTGAATTCGCATTGTAGAAGAGAGTAGAGGTAGAGAGTATAGTGAATAGTAGGAGCAGCTTGAAATAGTTTAGATCTTTCAATGAGCTCCCGGTTAGAGCTAGAATTAGAGTTCCTGCGAACACTAGAGTGCATAGAGAAATAAAAAGTCTCAACTCTCCTTCTCCACTTAGTCGAACTTTGATGAGAGCTGAGCTATTCTCCCACTCAACGAAATCGAAAATGAGGCCGCTAGCGTCTCTAATAGTTATAGATAGTAGGGGAACTCTATAGTTGTTCAACATCTTCAAAACTAGGTGAATAGTGAATGATATGAGGGCGGGCCATACACCAAATTCACTAAAGATAGAGCTTACTGCTGTAAATACCCAGTAGTATACTGAGAGTTCTGCCACTATGTTGATAGCTCTACTCACGCCCCCGTAAGGTTCTCAGCTAGTAGAGTACTTAAAAAGATTCGGAGACAATCGCGTGCCTACTCGTACCTGGAACTAGAGACTGCTTCAAGTAGCTTTCTAGCTATATCCTCACTATACCCAACAACTACACAGTCTACCTTAGCTACCTCTCTTATAGTAATACTCGCAGCATCTACACCACTACATAGATACGCCTTAGCCCCCAAGCTTCTCGCTATAGCTATTGAAGAAGCTATATCAACATTTCTCAATCTAGCTCTAGCATCAATAAATCCCATAGCGATACCGAGCGATACGTAGACTACATCGAGAGCAGCACTACCGAGAGATCTAAGCCTAGGTCTAGGATTCATAGTCTTCGAGAAGTTTAAGTGAGGTTTAAAGGATTCCAAGCTCTCGAAGTAGCCTAGAATAATGTCACTAGGTTTAGCTTTTCTCTCAATTTTAGCACCAATAGTTCTAAAGCCTGTGGATCTATCGTAGTAGTAGATAATATCTCTAAAAACCTCGGCTACAGCTGCTGCCTCAATGTCCTCTATCTTCGCGTACTCGTGGTTCCTAGAGATGCCCAAGCTAATAGACGCTAGGGGAATACCTGCTTCAAAGTTTATACTGCCGTCAACAGGGTCTAGTACTGCCAGCCAAGAGCCGCTCCCAGTGCTTCCAGCTTCTTCAGATACAAGCTCTATGTCTCCAAGATAATCACGCAGTGTTCTATAGACTATGCTCTCAACAACTACGTCAAACTCTCTGGAAACATCTCCACCACGCCCTACTCCGACCGGCTTCCTACCAACGAACGCAGACCTCAAGTACATAGATGCTCTAGATACAGATGCGACTATAGCTTCCTCCAGCAACCCGTAGGGTGTTTCCATCTCCCCGCTTCGACTGAGCGAGGTTCTAGACATCTCTACTACCTCCAGCACACTTCATACCTCTACCAACACCTACGTAGATAGTGTCGCAGCAGGTGCTCAGCTTTAGGATGTCTCTACCGTCAACTATAACTAGGTCTGAAGTCTCCGAGAGCTTGGAGAGATCACACGGTGTGAGTTCTCTATATAGGTTATGGTCTGTAGCTATTACGACAGCACTACTACCTCTTACTGCTTCAGCAAGTTCGCTAACTAACTCCACACCTAGAGATGAGAGCTGTCGGTCTTCACTTATTAATGGGTCGTGCACTACTACAGAGAAACCTAGGCTCAGTAGTTCCTCAACTATTCGGTAAGTTGGTGAGTTACTTGATATAGCTACATTACCTCTATAAGCTAGACCTAGAACTGCTATTCTACCTTCAGCCACACTCTTCTTGCTTAATAGAGAAAGAAGTAGTCTCACAATATCTAGTGGCTGAAACTCATTGATCAGTCTCGCATGTTCAACTAGCTCTAGACTCACTCCACGTAGGTGAGCAATCCAACTCAAAAACTTCGGGTAGACCGGTATGCAGTGCCCTCCAACACCGGCGCCTGGTTTATGGATGTGTGAGTAAGGCTGTGTGTTAGCTATATCTATAACTTCAGTAAAGTCTATTCCGAGAGACCTCGAAAGTCTCGCTAACTCATTCGCTAGAGCTATATTTACATCTCTATACACACCCTCTGCTAGCTTAGCGAATTCAGCTACGCGAGGACTTGAAGCTCTAACTACACCTGCTCTAGCTATGCTACCGTAGAGAGCTTCCGCTAGAGTGAGTGATTTAGGTCCAACACCGGACACTATCTTCGGGTATCGGATCTCTATATCTTCAACAGCTCTACCAACGAGAACTCTCTCGGGACTGTAGATTAATGCGAAATCTTCCTCCGCAATGAGTCCCGAATACTTCTCCAGCATAGGCTTAACCCTATTTTCAATTGTCAGAGGAGGTAGAGACGTCTCAACTAAGACAGCATGTCCTCTCTCCATGTTTCTTCCTATCGTCGATACAGCGCTATCTAATGCTTTAAAGTCTGGACTACCTGAGATGTGGAGAACTGGGACTACAACTATAGATATGTGGGATTCTCTAACAGCTTCACCTCCACTGGTTACAGCTTTAAACCTTCCGTTTCGCAGAGCTTCTTGAATAGTGCTTACAACTGTAGTCTCTGGATGTAGTACTCTGCCTACGCTTAACCTCTCTATCTTACTCTCGTCTACGTCAACCCCGATAACTCTCGCACCAGCTCTAAGCCAGACTGTTGCTACTGCTAAACCAATACTACCGAGACCGAAGACTGCCGCTGTGAGTTCACCACTCTGAAGCATGGCTCTGACTTGGTCTCTCGTAAGTTCCAGTAGGTTGACCTTCTTCAAGGTGGGTGACCTCACCGCAATTAAGGCTCTATAGTGTAGTAAACTCTCTTCCTCTTCTTTCCTCTGTTCTCGACTTTCATCAGTCTAACGAAGCCTATTTCAGAGGTATTTCTAATGTGAGGCCCTCCATCTGCTTGAATATCGATTCCCGGGATCTCAACAATTCTTAAGTGGGGGACTTGGGGAAGAGCTTTCTGAGCTAGCTTAGTTATTCCAGGAATTCTGAGGGCTTCATCTCTCGGCAACCAGTAGATCTTGACTTCTAGTCCTTGCTTAACTACATCATTTACTTTTTGAAATGCTTCTTCAAATACCTCTCTTTCAAATCTCTCGAAATCAAAATCGTCTCTAGCGTATTCTGGATATATGTGTCCACCAGTAATTAATGCGTTAAAGTCTCTATACATAATTGCTGAAAGTATGTGGGAAGCTGTGTGAAGTCTCATCAATCTATACCGTCTATTCCAGTCAATTACCCCTCTAACCACGGCACCGGGTGATAACCCTGAAGCAGATCTAACTACATGTTTTACTACATCACCAGCCTCCATAACAACATCAATAACTTCGTAAACTACGTCTTCACGCACTAGAAGTCCTAAGTCTTTATCGACACCTCCAGCAGTGGGGTGAAAAGCTGTTCTATCTAGTGTAACGTAGTTACCAACAACATCAACTACTACAGCTTCAAACTCTTTCAAGTAGCTATTATTCAAGTAGAGTAGTTCTGTTTTCACTAGTACACCGCTTTAACTGCTTTGTCTAAGAATTTATTCTGTGTTTTACACATCTTTAAATGTCAGTAGGTGTGTTTAAACCCGCTCCGCAGCCCTCTCTTGAGTGGGGTGATTCACCTACTACACATCTACTTGAGTGTGTTAGAGTCGATCGGGACAATGCGGTGTAGTAAGTTATGTAGGGGTAGGTCTGAGATAATTGGTGTAGTAATTCCAGAACACTCACTCGCTATACTCTCTACACTTTCTACTCACTATCCACTTAGCTATTTTAATCCAGGTGTATAGAGCTCCAGTAGTTGTGAATCCGGCGATAGCTAGTGAAAGTAGCGCAGAACCTACGGTAGTGAAATAGGTCTCTACCAGTTCTCCAACTGCTACAGCGATTCTTATTAATAGAGGTACTAAAGCTACGAAGAGCAGTCCGTAGAGCACCAGCATCAGCGGGATCTTCATCTTAGACTACCTTCCTCACGTCTTCTTCAGCACATATATAGCTCTAGTAAGCGATCCGTGAACCCAATTTTGATGTACTTCCACGACCTCAAAGCTGTATTTATCGATAATTCTATAGGTATCTATCTCTAGTTCACTGCTTTGCGCGAACACTAAGTAAGACCCCTTCGGTAGAATACTCTCAGAGTTCTCGATCAAGCACTTAACGAGGTCTAGAGCACCACCTCCGCGAGGTCTACTCTGCCTACCGTACGGCATGTCTGTACCTATAGCATCAACTCTGCCAACAGGCATTCTGCAGGTATCTGCAACGAAAACCTCGGGTATACATCCATAACTCTCTAGATTTCTTGATGCTCCCTCAATACTTCTCTCGCTTATATCGCTCCCCAAATACTTCAACCCCATATAGCAAGCTTCAAGAAGAAAGCTTCCAACACCGCAGAGGGGGTCGTAGAAGACAGTGTCTCGCTTTATGCTTGCTCTACTTAAGTTTATGAAGACTCGCGATATATCTGGGTTGAGAGCTCCCGGTAGGTATACCGGTCTCCTATTGGTCCATCTATCGAAGAAGTCTTTCAGCTTAACTTCGTGCAGTCTTAAACCCACTACAACTACTTCTTGAGATGAGACTACGTCTAGAATCACGCTGCTTTCTCTACTCAATATCAAGCCGCTGTTGGTGAGGGATTTTCTCACAGCTTCATAGTTTCCCTCTTTATTGAAGCTTCTGAGGTCTCTGAAGTCTAGTTTAACAGATTTAATTTCCTGGCTGTGGAGTTGTTCAGTAACTCTTGAAGCTCCTTCTCTGATGTCTTCAATGCGGCCGATCCATAGTGCTCTACCGATTTTGCGGGAGTAAGCAGACCTAAGTTTCAGGAGGTCCGGTAGCTCTGAGCTTGTGTATAGAATTAGCAGCTGGTCTAGATCGAGTACGACTCTGGTCTCCACGCCTTCAGCTTCAGCTATAGCTATAACTTCAGCTTTAGGTATGGTTTTATGGGATCCTGAGAGGTAGACGTAGATTAAGTTGTTAGTCATTTTTAAGGCCTTACGCTAGCTCTAGATGAGCTAGCTGTAGTTGCTCAGCTATTTTACGACACCCTCTCTTCTAAGTTCTCTAGCTAGGTAGGAGGCTATATCTAGATATGTGATATTGGCTGATGTTTGGGGGACTGTTTGAAGTGTGTAGATCTCTCGCACACCGGACTTCACGAGTCTTTCGTATGCGTCACCTACTAGTAGAGCGTGTGAGATAGCTGCTACAACTTCTATGTTTCTACTAGTTAGATAGGACGCGATGCCGGCTATAGTTCCACCAGTGCTAACGATGTCGTCAACTACTATGGCTAGTTCACTTATGGAGTTAAGGGAGTTGAAGATGTGTTCTACACGGCCTGTAACTCTATCGCGTACTTTCTGAACAGCTATGTAGCCGCAGTTTAAGTGATTTGCGATAGATTGAGCTCTACTTAGAGCTCCTCTATCTGGAGCTACTACAGTAATCTCTCTACCTCTATACTTTCTAGATATAGCTTCAGCAAAAACTTCTCCTGGAACTATGTTTAAGTATCTACCACTCTCTACAGCTTTCTCTATAGCGTGTGGATTATGTGCGTCAATAGTTACTAATACATCTACTTCATAGGTAGTTAAAGCTTTAACAACTGATTTAAGACTGACTGACTCACCGATTAGAAACTCTCTATCCTGGCGAGCATACGCCAGATAGGTAATCAATAAATTCACTCTATTTTCATACCGACTCAAAACCTCTAGAGCTAGCAGTAACTCAACTAAGCGGTCACTCTGAGCTGGATACATAGATTGAACTAACAACACATCACTTCCCTCAACCTTCTGAGGCAACCTCAGGTAGATCTCCCCATCAGGAAATCTCTTCGAGAAAACAGAGACATACCCAACCCCCAAACAGCTAGCTAACTTAGAACCAACCCCAGGATCACCCGGCAAACCAACAACTATCACCACCTGTCAACACCAACTAACATAATTACTCAACATATAATACCACTAATAAACACATATCTTTCAATTCTATCGTTTAGATTCTGGTGGGGGGTAAATTGAACCCCCCACCACGGGAGAAATCCACTTTCAATTCTATCGTTTAGATTCTTCTAGGTCTACTTGGGTTTGATATCAGCAATGAGTTGATCTTTCAATTCTATCGTTTAGATTCCGTAAAAGAAGACGTTGAGAGGCAGGCAAACAGAGACAGAACTTTCAATTCTATCGTTTAGATTCCCAAGCCCGACACCCCCCATAAATCCGAACATGAAGAACATCACTTTCAATTCTATCGTTTAGATTCCAGTGAGCTCACTGCCTTGGTTAGGGGTCTTAGGTTGTTCTTTCAATTCTATCGTTTAGATTCGCCGCTGTAGCTGTGTTGAGCCCTCAGGTACACACAGAGCCTTTCAATTCTATCGTTTAGATTCACTATGAAGTTCTTTACCAGAGTGCTCTTCAGTATGGTGTCTTTCAATTCTATCGTTTAGATTCCCAAGCTGATTTTGATGATTCCCTTCACGAAGCGCCCCAGCTTTCAATTCTATCGTTTAGATTCTAGATAACGATAACACCGAAAACCTGCAGACCCCTAACCACTTTCAATTCTATCGTTTAGATTCTCGTTCTCGAGGCGGTGGCGGGGGTAGCGCTGGCGGTTCTCGCTTTCAATTCTATCGTTTAGATTCGTGAACGCGGTGAAACACGTGTCCACACCCGACCGCACATCCTTTCAATTCTATCGTTTAGATTCCGGGACTGGATGAAGTTGAGGACTAGGCTGAGGAGTAGGAAGCTTTCAATTCTATCGTTTAGATTCTTTGGAAGCGTTTTTAAATTCGGCGTACGCCGGTATATTTGCTTTCAATTCTATCGTTTAGATTCTGGAGTCCTTAGAGAAGCTGAAGAAGCCGATTGTTATATATCTTTCAATTCTATCGTTTAGATTCCCATGAGGTATACCATGGAGCATAATTGAAGGCTACCATGCTTTCAATTCTATCGTTTAGATTCAGAATTGATAGGTCTACACTCTTGGATTATCTGCCGGAGACTTTCAATTCTATCGTTTAGATTCCATGGTTCTCAGCTTCAATAATGTGTTATTCAGCTGGACTCTTTCAATTCTATCGTTTAGATTCTCAAGAAAGAGCAGAAGGAGAAGCTTGACGAATTAAAATACTTTCAATTCTATCGTTTAGATTCTGGTTCGTATCTACAAACACATCTACGAAAGAGAGAAAGGTCTTTCAATTCTATCGTTTAGATTCGCAGTTATAAAGTATAACGTTATACTTTGATTGATTTCTGACTTTCAATTCTATCGTTTAGATTCCTATCTTTTACCGCGTCTCTTCCGCGGCGGTGTAACATATCTTTCAATTCTATCGTTTAGATTCAGTGACTTCAGTGTTTCGTATATCTCCACCACTCCTGCGCTTTCAATTCTATCGTTTAGATTCAAGAAGAGAAAGACGTACTGAAGTACAGACTGTACAAGCTGACTTTCAATTCTATCGTTTAGATTCCCAGAAGTGTGCTTCTATCAGTCCTCTTGAAATTGGAGCTGCTTTCAATTCTATCGTTTAGATTCTGTTCTCTTTCGAGAGCGTTACGTCCACGATCCTACTCCTGCTTTCAATTCTATCGTTTAGATTCCGAAAAGAAAGATGAGGGAGTACGACTATGACTGGTAACCGTCTTTCAATTCTATCGTTTAGATTCCGCGATCGGGAAGAACGACACGATTATCGTGATAATCTTTCAATTCTATCGTTTAGATTCTTCTACGTATAAGGTTACAGCTAGATGGAAGCAATCAGCTTTCAATTCTATCGTTTAGATTCAGTCCGTCCTCGTCCTCGAGGCGGTGGCGACGGTTACACCTTTCAATTCTATCGTTTAGATTCTGTGTTTTGTTTTTCTTTCTCTATCGTTTAGATTCTTCTGTGTTTCTAGTGTTTCTGGGTTTATAAGTTTTTATGTAGGTGTTCTTCAGGTTTTTAAGACTTGTTTTTAAATTAGTTTGCTTGACCTCTCTCGGTAGCTCTCTACATAGAAATCCCAAGACAGACATGGGAAAAACCCCCAGCAGCACAAACCACCATCAGACAGGAACTCGAAGCCAAGAACAGTAAGACTTATTAACTGGGGAACTTATTCCCATGTAGACCGTGGGAAAAACTAGGGAGGCTTCTAATGGTGTTTTAGAAGGGGTTTATATGTTTTTTGGCTTCGTAATTTTTTCTTTAGTTGATGTAAGGTATTAGGTGTAGTTAGTTGTCTTTAACTGCAATCTCTACGGTGGTGTATTGGATGGTTTTGAGGGGGTCTAGGTGTTGGGTGTTTTTCAAGAGACTATTGTCTTATAAAGATCTAGTGGTAGATAGCAAGTCGTTAGATTGAGCATGTTAGTCTACCGTCATATATGTTTAAATAATGTGGGTGAGTGTAGTGATATCTCTTTAGTGGAGAGTCAAGGTGTTTTTGATGTAGTTGATCAGTTAGTTGAGGAGTTCTCTGCTTTCTTTCAGAAGGCTACTGGGTTTTCACTGTGGGCTCTTCAGAGGTCTTGGGCTAGGAGGATGCTGGCCGGTGAGTCTTTCGCACTTATAGCTCCTACAGGGGTTGGAAAGTCTACTCTACTTCAGGTGTTCGGACTCTATAGAGCTTTAAATAGGGAGGTAGTTCTCTATGTAGTCCCCACTCGGTCATTGGTGAAGCAGGTCTTAGAGAAGATCGAGCTACTGAGTAGGGGGTTGAGGGTGGATTTAGAAAGTGGTTTGAGCACCTCCGGCTCAGGCATCTATGTTGTAACACATATGAATCTCTATAGAAATCGAGAAACTCTGAAGTCTGTAAATCTCGGCACTGTAGTTGTTGATGACTTCGACGCTCTCCTAAAGAATTCATCTCTACTCGACTCCATACTACTCGCACTAGGTTTTACAGTTGAAGACATAGACTCTGCTAGAAAGCTAACTAAGTTAAAGCAGACAGCACTCGCATTAAAACACTCAGACGTCAGTCGATATAGAGAAGTTGCTGAATCTATTGAGGAACTTCAAACACGTCTAGCAAGTATAGTCAGCAGCAGGAGGGTGGGTCAGCTCCTAATAGCGTCAGCCACCGGTAGGGGGAGGAGGGAGAGAGTTAAAATACTGAGAGAACTTCTAGGCTTTGAAATCGGTAGTATAGTAGACTACTTGAGAAATATACGTGAGTTTTCAACACCACTAAATAGAGCTGAATTAATACAGCTCCTTAAAACTCTCGGTAGAGGAACGGTAATCTTTGTCTCTCGAGATCTAGGCAGAGACTACGTGCGGAAGCTTGCTGAAGAAGTGGAAAACACAGGCATCAGAGTAGCTATAGCACACACAGCTAACGCAGTTGAGAAGCTTAGAACTGGTAGTGCTGACGTACTGATAGGGGTGGCGACCTACTACGGAGTTCTCACACGTGGGATAGATGAACCATCTATAATAAAGTCTTCAGTATTTATTGGAGTTCCGAAGTTCTCACTTCCGCTAGATGTGTATCTATCCAGAACTAAAAATATTGTAGTATCTTTTAGAGCTCTCTCTAACCAGCTAGACCCAGATAGTAGAGTGATGAGAGTTTACGAACGACTCTCGAAGCTGAAGCCATCTAAACTTAAGGTAGTAGACCTCTGCTTGAGAGGGTCTCTGCAGTCCCTCACCCCCCAGATCGAGGAGTTAGTTAGCTACACACTAGAGTTGAAGAACTATCTCAGAGAAGCTATAGAAGCAAAACTACGGCAGACACACCTACTAGTTTTAGGAGGTGCTGTAGCTAGAATTTCAGAGCGTAGTGAGGCCGTCGTCGAGATTCCGGATATCTATACATATGTGCAGGGTTCTGGAAGAACTAGCAGACTCTTAGGTAGTAGAATGACTCTCGGTATATCTATCTTACTGTATGAGAGTGAGGCTCTATTTGAGGTATTCCTAAAAAGACTCAAGTACCTATTTGAGAGTAGCTTTAGACCGCTACACCAAGAAGAACTTCTCGACGCATTAAGAGAGGCAGCTGAGAGTAGATCTACATCGGTAAGCCAGGACAGCGCTATCTCTAAGATAGTGCCTACTCTACTGATAGTGGAATCCCCTACTAAAGCAAAGACTATAGCTAGAATATTCGGCGGAGGTGGGAAGAGATATATTGGTGGTGTAGTAGCTTATGAAGCAGTAATATCAGTTAATCAGACACACTACATCGCGACTATAGTGCCTAGTCTAGGCCACTTATTCGACCTAGCCGTCGATACCGGTGTATACGGCATTAAGATAGGTAGAGATGGTGTAATAGAGCCGGTTTACACATCTATAAAGCGGTGTAAAAGTTGTGGACACCAGTTCACAGATGAGTTAGATAGCTGCCCTAAGTGTGGATATCTCAGAGTTTACAGTAGTGATAGAATTGTTAAAGTCCTAAGGAAACTAGCTAGAGAATCTTCACTAGTAGTTATAGCAACTGATGCTGATGAGGAAGGAGAGAAGATATCTTACGATATCTACGTAGCTCTGAAGCCCTACAACAGTAATATAAAGCGTGCTGAATTCCACGAAATCACTAGACACGGTGTAATCTGCGGTATGAGCTCTCTGAGAGATGTAGATGTAAAACTAGTTAAGTCGCAAGTAGTTCGAAGAGTAGATGATAGACTCGTTGGATTTGGACTCAGCACTGTCTTGAAGGAGTATCTAGGGGATTCTAATGCCGGTGGTGGTAGAGTTCAAACACCTGTTCTCTCATGGATTGCTGAAAGATATGAAGAATACATGCGGAATATAGGTTACATAGTCTCTATTGAGCTACCGCATAGAGGCGCCACACTCAAGCTCTACGCCGGTAGTAGAGAGAAAGCTGAAGAGCTATTGAGAGATCTAAGTAGTGGGATTGAGGTAGTTCCCACAGTTGAAGAAGTTGAAACAGTCTACCCGAAGCCTCCCCACACTACAGACACAGCGCTCGAGGAGTTGGGTAGGTACCTGAAGCTCCCGCCGGGCGAAGTCATGAAGGTTCTCCAAGACCTCTACGAAGCCGGCTTCATAACCTACCACAGAACCTCGTCTACCAGGGTCTCGAACTACGGGATAGAGCTAGCTAGGTCATACCTCAAGTCCTTAGGCGCCGAGAACCTATTCACCCCCAGGACCTGGGGCTCCGGCGGCGCTCACGAGGCCATAAGACCCACCAGGCCTCTGGAAGACATCGAGCTCGAATCCATCCAGCAGGGCGCCCCGCTGTCTAGAAAACACTACGAGGTGTACAAGCTGGTCTTCAGGAGGTTCATTGCAAGTCAGATGGCTCCCTCTAAGATCTTGTTCAGGGCGTACTCCCTCAGGTCCTCAGGTAGGGAGGTAGCTACTGTCAAGCTGCCGGTGCGGGTAGTCGAGGAGGGCTTCACTAAGGTCTCGCAGATCGAGCTAGCGGACCTCCCCGATAGACCGTCTGTAGTGAAGCCCGGAGACGTTAGGGTGTACCGAGGCTCCAGGGTGGGCTTGATGACACTAAGCGAGGTAATCAAGAGAATGAGGGAGGAGAGCATTGGCAGGCCCTCAACATACGCTAAGGCCGTAGAGAACAGCAGGAGGCACGGGTATCTGATTATCAGTAAGCGTGGGCTGCACCTGGTGCCGACGAAGAAGGGGATCGCGGCACTAGAGGCGGTCGGGAGGGTCTGCCCCCAGCTCCTAACGTCTCAGTACACGGCGAGATTAATGAAGCTTGTCGAGAAGGTCGGCGACGAGTTCCCCTACGACCTCGCCGTAGTGTTACCGCTATCCACACTAGCTGAAATAGAGATAGAGAGAAGCTTGAGTGTGAAGCAGCCGGTCGGCACCCGCGAGGGGTCTTTAGGCGTGTAGAGCCCTTTCGATTCCATCGTTCAGATTCTTCCGTGTTTCTTGAGCCTTTTATCTTGGGAGTAGTTCAGCCAGTGCTGCGCTTCTTTGAACGTCCCCTATCTCGACCGGGTATAGTAGCCAGAGGCACGTCACCCACTCCGAAGGAGCGCTCACGTAGTCTCTCTCGTAGTCGTACTCCACCTGGAAGTACACCCTATCCCTGAGGTTGACCTGGAGAGGAAATGTTTCTGCCTCTACTATCGTAGGAACGAGCATCTTCCCCGCGCTCTCCCACTGCGGATACTGGCTAGCGCATAGGTTGTCGGAGTAGTAGAAGGACTCCAGGTACACAGCTAAGCGAGGATACATGTATATCTTGAACCTCGTTCTAAGACTGTTTATAGAGTAGATGTACGGCCCCCTCACCCAGGTTACACAGTAGCCCCACTCGCAGTAGTCGTAGGAGCTGGTTATCGTTACGTTGCATCTAAGGCCGCTGTAGTTCTGCGGGCTACCTGCTCCCGCTTCGGGACTCACAGCGAGAGGTTGGGTGGGCCCCCTCTCCTTGAGCTCTACCTCAACTCTGTAGGTGGTTACGAGCTCCCTAGGGAACACCCTGTGAACTCTACCGTAGCTATACTGGAGCTCCCCGTTCTTCGCGCAGACCACCGCTACGAAGTACGTCACCGGCTCGTAGTAGTCGACTCTGTACCTCCCGGGCTCCGAGTTGGTTCCGTACCTAGCTACTACGGCTGGCAGTATCTGCCTAGCGACCGCGATATCCCCCGGCTTACGCATGCTGTTATACACCTCCTCGGAGTGCCACGTAGCCGTGGGTCTGAGCATCGTAGGAAGCCTCCTCACGGCGACTGCGCAGGAGTCGGCGTCGACCCGCGACACGGGTATCTCAAGCTTAACCATGACCGTGGGCTCTCCGGATAGCCAGGAACTGAAGACTGTGAGCAGGTCGTCGGAGTACGAGTAGAAGACATAGAGACCACCGCCGGCGAGCACCACAGCTACGAAGGTAGTAGCTACTACACTAGTTAGTGAGAGCTGTGCGGACTCTCTCCCATAGAATATATCCAAGGAGTGGCTACCTGGCAACTTATAAACTTACAATATTCACTACTGTACAGCATTGAAGCTTCGGGGAGCTCAAAGCCTTCGACCCCGCGGAGTTCTCTCGACCGCCTGAGCTAGATTTAAGGTGTTCTCCGCGTAGGAAGTTGAGGTGATGTCTAGGTGGTCTTCGAGCCGGGTGATAGACACTCGCTTAGAGTTAGGGTAGATGAGAAGGGGAGGGTGACTATTCCTCAGTACATTAGGGAGACACTCGCGATAGTGCCGGGGATGTTTGTTGAGCTGTACGTAGATGTTTCAACGAGAACCATCGTGCTGAAACCAGCAGCTTCCGGTGCTGTAGCTGAGTACAGAGTGCGCTTAGAGAATAGGAAGGACTTGATCGACGTCGTCTCGGTGGTCGTAGAGGAGGGGTCTGAGGTTAGGAGTTTAAGATGTGGGGAATCTGAGTGTGGTGTCGAGGTCTTCATAGCTGACGCGGTACTGGCGGAGAGATTAGCAGAGAAAATGAGGGAGAGAGGTATTGATGTAGTAGAGTATAGAACTAGGTGAAGACCGTGCTAGTGCATTAGCTAGGGCAGCTCAAACTCTAGGCCTAGATTCTTCAGTGCTTCAACAACTACCTCTACTTTAATTCTCTTATCGAATACTATGGTAACCCTCTTCTCGCCGTCTAGCTCTAACTTAACTTTATCTACGGTCACTCTCCCAGATAGTAAATCTGCTTCACTCTTCTTTGGAGCTAGGTACTCCTTGAACTTCTTGCGAGAGTATTCGTAGAAAGCATCGAAGTTTTCAAGAATTCTAATAGAGTCATCGATATCTTCGCTAACACCCCTCCTCTCTCTAAAGTACTTTAAGACGTGTAGAGCGTTTTCAAGAGGTAGTTCCAAGTATATGTACCCAAGCTGCTTACACAGTCTAGCCCTAGATGAGTTCACGTTGTTTCACCCGCTTAGACTGCGTTTGAGATTTATTTAGGGTAGCACCGGTTGAGAAAGCCGCTACGCAGATCGTTGAAGTCAGCCGCTAAATCTGGAGTGCTAGTTCGAGGTATTTCCCTTTACTTTCAAGCTATATATGTACTGCTTAGAGTGAGTCTATACTTGGATGTAGAGCCATGTCGAAGGAGAGCTGGGTGGGGTTGGATTTCAGTGAGAGTGAGCGGAGTTTCTTCAAGATTATCTACAGCGATGTGATTAAGTGCCCTCAGTGCGGTGAGTACAGTTTAAATGTGGTGGCGCATCTGGTAGACACTAAGTACTTCGGTAGCGTGATCGTTGAGTCCGGGAAGTGCCTCAGCTGCGGATTCATCTACAGAGATGCCTACGCAGCTGAGTACGGAGAGCCGAAGAAGATTGAGGTTAAGGTAACTAGAGAGTTCGGCGACTACCTGGTGATCAAGTCCTCGACGGCGACGGTGATCATACCTGAGCTAGGTGTAGAGATATCACCCGGACCGGCTGCTCAAGGATATATAACTACAGCTAGAGGTATACTGGAGAACGTTGCTGAGGTGCTATCAGCTATGTGTCGAGAAGGTGGTGAAGACTGCCTTAAGAAGCTGAAGGAAGTAGATAGAGCACTCAGAGGAGAGCTAGACTACACACTTGTGATAGAGGATCCTCTAGGAAAGAGTGTGGTGTGTAAAATACCTCAACTCGATTCTGGAGGCAACGTCAAGCTATAGCTAACACACCTAAGCTCATACCTAATGTATCAAACTCTCTACATAACTCTAAAATAGAACAATATACGTATGAAATAGTTCTATTAGCCATATCTCTGCGTACATATATTTAACTCTTACATCAGTATATAGAGGAAGGAAGAAGAGGATGTTTAAAACCTTTATAGAGATCGTTAGTGTGTACGGGGGTTACGTAGGGGTATTCACTATTAGCTTAGTGTCTAACTCAATTCCCTTCGTCGGAGTTCCATATCTCTTAGTTATAGCTAGCTACATAGCTAGAGAAGCAGTTAGAGTAGGTCTATCGGCGGAGATAGTGCTTATTCTACTGTCTGCTCTAGGTTCTACTATCGGAAAAATCTTTGTCTACCTCATTGCGGCGGGTTTTAGATTTAAATTAAGTGATACTACTAAAGATAACTTAAAGCACTTCGCTAATTACTCTAAGAAGATGGTGTTTCCACTAATAGTCCTCTTTGCTGCCTCACCAGTGCCGGACGACCTACTCTATGTTCCTCTAGGAGTAGCTGGATACTCGCTTCCCTACTACTTCCTAGGGATATTTGTCGGTAAGACAATTATGGTATGGCTGGCTTCTACATACTTTAGAGTAATATTCAACTACCTAGGTGATGAAATAGTTACGAATCCCCTCGTTGCGGTGCCTGTGGTTTTGCTAACCGCATACTTAACGATCACTATAATCAAAATGAACTGGAGAAGAATAGCTGAGGTATATACTGAAAAAGGTGTTATACCATCGATTAGAGTACTATTAGAAGAGTTTGCCGCAGCTAACTCGAAGTTCTTAAAGAAGGTCTTTATATCTACCCAAGGTCTTAGAGCTACTTAACAGCTTCTAACAGCTAGAAGTAAGTTGGATTGAGGTAGGTAAAAATAAGCGGATCAGACCCGGGAAAAGTTAAGTGACTACACGAGAACTACAAATTCATCAAATCTCTTCTTGTTCTTACTGTCTGTGTCGCGATCGTATTTTAGTAAACTAACTTCAGTTCCGAGACTGCTCTCTAAGAACTTTATGAAATCCTGTAGGGAATCTCTTATAAACTCACTCTTAGACTTACCACTCTTTCTAGCTGCGGTAGAGAGTAACTCGTTGAGCTCCGGATTGAGTCTGAAAGTAATTATTTTAGCACTTCGAGTTCTCTGCCGTGAATATATTATGTAAGTAAAGCTAGAGCTGTCGTCGCTCATTCTTACATCCTCAAATTTACATGTTACTTTTCATATATATATTAAGTTTATTGTTAGGGTAGAACATCGATTTAGAGCTATTTGACGTAAGACACGCAAACTAATTTAGTAACTCTAAGTAGGGCTCGATGAGCTACTACTTTAATCTCTACTACAACCGTAATACGCTCTAAGTCAGGGGTTCTGCTAGCTTCTTAAAGCCTCACTATACTTCAGACAGCGGCCGGTGTCTTCCTCATAGGTTGTATTACCTATGCTCACAGATTCTTGTTTAATGATGTGTGCCTAAGAGTTTAGATATTCTAGGAGTAGTAATTACTGTAAATTCTGCTGGGAGTAGTCTGCTAATAGAGGTATTTTAATTTTAAATTGAGTGTGGCTTGGTGGAGTACGTGTCTTTACCGCCTGAATCGGTAAAGATAGTAGAGCTGACTAGAAACCACAATAGGTGGAGGAGGTTTGAGTGTGTTAACTTAATAGCTTCTGAGAATACTATGTCACCTCTAGCTGAAGCAGCATATTTTACAGATATGATGCATAGATATGCTGAAGGTAAGCCCGGTAGGAGGTATTACCAGGGGAACATCTTTACCGATGAAGTAGAGCTTCTACTCATGGACCTCATGAGCAAGCTCCTCAAAGTTAAGTACGTAGAGCCGAGACCCATAAGTGGAACTGTAGCTAACGCTGTAGTTTTCCGGGTTCTCGCAAATCCTGGAGATAGAGCTCTCATAGCACCGGTTCAAGCAGGTGCTCACGTATCTCACACTAAGTTTGGAACTCTGGGAGCACTAGGAATAGAGCAGATAGAGCTACCATTTGATTTAGATTTGTGGAATATAGATGTAGATAGAGCAGTAAAAATGATCGAGGAAATCAAGCCTAAGTTTGTGACACTAGGTGCTTCAGTCTATCTATTCCCACATCCAACCAAGGAGATATCGAGTGCGGCTCACTCAGTAGGAGCTAGAGTAGTTCACGATGTAGCTCACGTACTCGGTTTAATAGCCGGCGGTAAGTGGCCTAATCCAATACATGAGGGTGCCGATATAGCTACATCATCAACTCACAAAACCTTTCCAGGACCTCAGGGAGGAGTAATTTTCACTGATGACGAAGAAATGTACAAGCAGGTATCTAAATACGTGTTTCCGTGGTTTGTCAGTAACCACCACCTACACAGACTTCCAGCAACAGCAATTACAGCAGTTGAGATGATGTACTTTGGTGAAGCATATGCTAGCCAGATAGTGAGAAACTCTAAGGCTTTCGCTGAAGCTCTCGCGGGAGAAGGATTTAAAGTACTTGCTGAACACTTAGGCTACACTAAGTCACACACAATAGTTGTAGATGTGAGACCTCAGGGAGGTGGAGCTAGAGCCGCAAAACTACTTGAAGACGCTAACATCATAGTGAACAAGAACCTACTACCTTGGGATCCACCGGAAGCTGTGAGAGACCCTAGCGGTATTAGACTTGGAACTCAGGAAATGACTAGATTCGGAATGAAGGAAGAAGACTTCAGATATCTAGCTAAATTAATAAGAGAAGTAGTTGTAGAAGGTAAAGACCCGAGAGAAGTTAGAAAGAAGGTAGTGGAATTCCGCAAGGACTTCCTAGAGGTTAAATACGGCTTTACAGTGCCTAAAGAGCTAGAGGATAGCCCGATAAAGATCCCGATGCTACTATAGTGGAGTCCAAGGCTCTCTAGAGAGTAAGTAGACTTGAGCATCAGCACTACTCGGTATTTATATGATGTTTAAACTAGGTAGTTCTCTGAGTGGAGTTTGTTGGTGTAGTAGTTATAGTTTCATTAGTAATTTCAGGTATTGTCGTGTTTTCCGGAGGCATCTCAGAAGTAGTTTCAGTAGCTCTAGAGTCTGTTGCTAGAAGTTTATTACCGTAGACTCCTAGAGCTATAGCTGAAGCTACTAGAGCTAGAAGAAACACTACACCCGGAAGGCTTTTTTTCTTCTGTCTTGTCACTGTGTCAACCCACCTTCTTAGATTTCTAAAAATATATTTCTTGAGAGTTGTGTGGTCTATATATCTACACCCAGCCCTCGAATACCTCACTTAATAAAGAACTACACTAGCTTCACTTGGGGTTTCGAGTGGTTAGAGTTAGATTGTACGGCTCTCTAAGAGCTATAGTAAATAGAGATGAGATAGTCTTAGATGTGTCTAGACTTGATGAATTACTGAAAGTATTGAGGGAAAAACACTCAGAGCTAGCAGAGGTAATTAAGTCGGAGAACTTCATAGTCTTAGTAAATGAAAAACCAGTGCCCATAGGCAGGCTCGATCTGGAGTTAAGTAGTGAAGACAGTGTCGACATACTTCCAGTAGTTTCCGGTGGATGCCTCTAAGGCTGAGAGAACTACGCTGACGTAGTGATGATGAATCTATAATATCTACTGTTGAAGAAGTTCCTACGTCGATAGTCTGCGGCAATATGTCTCAAGTATTTCTACTTCATAAAAGCTTAAATAGAAGAGTTTTATGTTAAAACTATGGGGTGTAGAATGGCTGAGAAACCTAAAGCCGCATTAGTTCCAACTCAAGGTATACCCGTACTAATACTTAAAGAAGGGTCTACTAGAACCGCTGGTTTTGAAGCACTCAGAAACAACATGATGGCTGCTATAACTGTAGCTGAAATGCTGAGAACTACTTACGGACCCCGCGGCATGGATAAAATGCTTGTCGATACTATCGGAGATGTGACGATAACCAACGATGGAGCCACCATTCTAGATAAAATGGATGTACAGCATCCTACAGCTAAGATGCTTGTTCAGATAGCTAAAGGTCAAGACGAGGAGGTAGGTGATGGAACTAAGACTTCCGTAATTTTCGCTGGAGAGTTACTGAAGGCTGCTGAAGAACTTATCCTAAAGAACGTACATCCAACAGTAATCGTGAACGGATATAAGAAAGCTCTTGAAGAAGCAACTAGATATGCTTACGAAATATCTGAAGATGTCGATCCACAGGACTTCGAGATTTTAAAGAAGATAGCATCTACATCTCTAACTAGTAAAGCAGTTCACGGAGTCAGAGACCGCTTTGCTGAAATAGCTGTTAAAGCCGTGCTTCAGGTAGTTGAAGAAAGAGGTGGAAAGAAGTACGTCGATATAGACAACATACAGATAATTAAGAAACACGGAGGCTCGCTAGCAGAAACAAAGCTAGTCTACGGTATAATATTAGATAAGGAGGTTGTTCACCCAGGGATGCCGAAGAGAGTAGAGAACGCTAAGATAGTGCTACTCGACGCCCCACTTGAGATAGAGAAGACTGAGATAGATGCTGAAATCAGAATTAGCGACCCAGAACAGATGCGGAAATTCCTCGAAGAGAAGGAGAACATACTCAAATCTATGGTTAGCAAGATAGTTTCTGTTGGTGCTAGTGTTGTTGTTTGTCAGAAAGGTATTGACGATGTCGCACAGCACTTTCTAGCTAAGAAAAACATTCTAGCAGTAAGAAGAGTTAAAAGATCAGACATGGAGAAACTAGAGAGAGCAACAGGAGGAAGAATAGTCAGCAACATAGAGGACCTAACCGAGAACGACCTAGGGTACGCAGCACTGATAGAAGAGAGAAAAGTTGGAGAAGACAAGATGGTCTTTATAGAGGGCACTAAGAACCCCAAAGCTGTCAGCATACTCATAAGAGGAGGTCTCGAGAGAGTAGTAGATGAAGCTGAGAGAGTATTTAGAGATGCTCTAAGTGTTGTAGCTGACATAGTGAAAGTTCCGAAGATAGTCTACGGTGCTGGAGCATTTGAAATAGAACTAGCTAGACACATAAAAGATTACGCTAATAAAGTCGGAGGTAAGGAATCTCTAGCAATAGAGGCTTTCGCAAAAGCTCTCGAAGGTGTTGCTGCTACTCTAGTCGAGAACGCTGGTCTCGACCCTATAGAGAAACTTAGTGAGTTAAGAAAGTCTCACACACAGCCTGAGGGCAGGTACTACGGCATAAATGTCTACACCGGGTCGATAGAGGACTCCAGAAAGATGGGGGTAATAGAGCCTCTGATAGTTAAGACAAACGCTCTGAAGGCTGGAACTGAAGCAGCTACTATGATACTTAGAATAGACGACATTATTGCGGCTTCAAGAGCTAAGGAAGAAAAGAAAGAAGAGAAAAAGAGAGAAGAAGAGTAATAGCTGAACACTTAATTAGAAAGATAACTCGCGTTCTTTTTATAGAATGCTTACAAGTTATTCACTTAGCAGATAACTATTTTCTCTACTCGATGTTGTCTCACCGGTGTTTGAAGAGGAGTTAAACTAGCTATTCCTAGCAGTTCACACAGTGTGAGGTATCAACAAGTAGATAGAGAGAATATAGTAGAGCATGTCCTACTCTACGACGGAGTTGGATGGCTACATAAAGTACTGTTCCCTCTTTACTAGCAAAAACGTTATCTAGTTCTATTTCTTGACATCGGGAAAGCTTTAGAATGTGGGCGTTAACTTCTAGCTAACTCGATTACGAGGTCCGCTATATATTCAGCTGGGTTTATACCTGTTGTTCTCATAAATCCTTCCCACTGAGGAGTTGCGTTAACTTCATATAGTACGTAGCCTTCATCTGTTTCACCGATATCGACACCAGTGTAGAGTAAGTTGAGTGCTTTAGCTGCTCTTAAAGCTACTTCTCCTAGTTCTTTAGTTACTTCAGCTACCTCGGTTCTAGCTCCTTGAGATACGTTGGTCTTCCACGTTCCCTCCGGACTGTAGCGGTACATAGCTCCTAAAACTCTATCTCCAACCACGAAGACTCTGATATCTCTATCGTACTTTCGAACGTATTTCTGTATGTATATCGGTAGTCCGTGCATTTGTAGAAGCCTACCTACGTTGTAAACCATGTCTGGGTCGTTCGCTAGAATACTCCCATACCCCATACTCCCGATGAGTGGTTTTATAACTACTTTACCCCATTTCTTAGCTATCTCGACTGCGTCAAAGACGTCTTCTGCTACAGCTGTTTCAGGAACTAGGAGTCCCGCTTTACGTAGCTCGATCATAGACAGATGCTTATCTCGCGCTTTCATGATCGAGTCTACCGGGTTAACTACTAGTGTTTTCTGCAACTCTAACTGCTTCAACAGGTTTATTCTGCGGAGTAGAGTTTCAAGAGTAGTTACACTACCGAGTCCTCTAACAATAGCAGCATCTAGATCCTCAAGTCTTGAATCCGAGCCTACGCCAACCCAGCCTTCACCACTTGAGATATACGACACTAGCCCGGAGAGTCTTAGATATACTGCTTTAATGGCTCTCTTCATGAAAGCCATCATGAGCTGTCTACTAGTTGAAGTCGGCACCGGTGCTTCGTGAATTATAGCTACTTTCACCTGGCTACCCTATAGCGAAGAACTACAGAACCTTTAATAGCTAAATTAACTGTAAGAGCTCTAGAACCCTGAGCCGTGTGTAGAGAAACTATCGGTGGAGCTAGAGATAGGAAAACTGTGCTTTAATGTTTATGCTAGAAAAGCTTATAAAGGCCTAACTCTTAGTGTTTGAGGTGAGATAGACGAAGTTTTGTGCTAAATGTGGAACTGTAATGGTTCCTCAGAAGAAGGATGACAACTACATATATAAGTGTCCGAGCTGTGGTTATGAGGAAGTATCTAAGACCGGCGATAAGTACAGACTATCTGGTAAGGCCGGTGCGGAATCTAAAGTTAAGACTACGTCTATTGTGAGTGAAGGAGGTGGAATAACTAGAAGTCAAGAAGAGATTGAGCAGGAGAAAGAAGAATTCTACGAGATCCTCCTAGATCTCATGAGTGAGGAAGAAGAAGGAGCTGGTGAGGAGTCTAGCTAATCAGCTGGTACCTCAATATAGCTACTACACCGCCGAAGGCCTTTCTCAGCCACTCATACTCCATAAATTCCTCACTTATAACAACTACTCTAGCTCCTCTAGACTCAGCAAGACTCCTTAATTCTGTCAGCTTCGGGTAGTCTTCCACTACTATTAAAGTTTCAACAGCACCTAGCTCTAAACCTTTAACTATCTCGAGTTCACCGTACGTCACCAATCCGTCGTCTTTCGCTAAGTGGTACTTGAATTTCTCTAGAACCTCCTTGGTCTTGTGGTACTTTGTTTCTTTAATATACTCTCTCGCTTTCTCAACTAACTCTCTAAGACCTGGTTCGCCCTGAGAACTAACGTCTAAAGGACCTCCCACCACAATTTTCTGAAGTCTGTAGTCGAGGTAGCTACCTTTTACGAAATCTATCTTTGAGTAACCTGGACCACCTACTATGACGCCCTTCAACTTACCTGCCTCTAGTAGAGGTATTAAATAGCTACCGGCTTTCTCACCGACTTTCTTATAGAATTCCTCAACTAATTCCTCTATTATTCTATCGAATCTCCTCTGAGACCACCCTCCCTTACTGTGCTTTCCAGGAATGTAGGCTTCTAACTCGTCAAGAACTGAGACTGCCCCACCTTTTAGAATACCTATAGTAGCTTCATCTCTCTCTATAACTATGAGTCCATATACATCACTGTCTTCAACCATACTCTCTAGAAACTCTGTATGAAAGTATTTGTCTGTTCTATAGAAAAAGACATTTACTGGTTCCGGCGGCGAGAATAGAAGAACTACTGTTTCATCAGCCTCTTCGTTCTCTCCAGCAAATACGACGAGGCCGTTCTTAGGTATTTTAGATATCTTCAGAAGTCTCTCTATTGCTGCTTCAAGAGCGAACTGAACCTTAGACTTAGTTCTCTTCAACTTAATGTTCTCAGTGATTGAGAGCTCCTGTCTGAGCATGTTGACGACATCACCTACCGGTCGACCTGGAGGTATGTATAGAGATAGAAGAGTTGTTGCGTGAGCACTCCACTTCTTAAGCTCCTTGATTAAGAGTTTGAGTCGTTCTTTATCTATTTCGAAATCTCCAGAGCTAAATATCTAGCACCCACTAAATTTCTAGTGAGTTCTTTTAAGTTCTCACTCGTGCTGACCTGCCGATCTGAGGGTAACGATGCTGTTATCAGCTATTCCCTGACTCTTCAGATCTGCGGAACTCCATACTTCCCCGAATGGAACTCCTTCATCAACAACCACTTTCAACTTAACTTTCCTTCCATGAACCGAGATCTCAGCAGATTCCCCGAGCGAGAGCTCTCTAGCTAGCTCAGGATTTACGTGCACACTGCCGGACTTCACTGAGGGATTATATCTCAGCTTAACCCTCTTTTCTTGAGGAGGCTTCTTCTGCTTTCTCAGAGCTTCTGCTGGAGGTATCACTGATAGGAAAGCTTTTATATCTCTCTTTTTCTCTACCTCACCCTCAGATGACACGAAAGTAGACCACCGAATACGGTGTTGACCTCAGTTTATAAGCTATGCTATATACTTCTCTTCTAAAGTAACTGCCCAGCTGACCTACTCTCCTATGTAGATTAAGGACAGTATTGAAATCGTTATGAGTACAGAGGTGAAGCTTACGATTAAATCCACAATGAACATGTAGATGAAAACACCTGATTTAAGGATCATGATGAACGTTTCGATGGCAGCTCTAATTCCGTATAGCTCTCTTATGTACCCCCACAGTAGGTAGTATGCCGTATTTAGGAGGAGTGATCCAAGAACTGATATAATGGTTCCGATAAGGAGAAGATCTCCAAAAGATAATTCTCTACGTAGAGATAAATAAATGAGAACTGATGACGCCACTATGCTACCTACTGCTACAGCCACCATTTTCGAAATTGCTAAGATTAAAACCAGCGATACTAATACCATTATTGCAGAGCATAGTAGAGCGAGTGAAACTCTCTTCATATGTCTCCCAAGGTGTGATGAAACTATGGTTGAATTCTGTATAGTAATAAACTTAAACAAAACTTAAATTAATGTCACCTCTTCAGTCTCGGGTTGGCTATCTCGTCGAGCGCCATGCCTATTAAGACGAAGCCTACTCCAAATATTATCAGTCCTAGAATAGGGGGCAGAATCCACCACCACGCGTTGTGTAGTAGTGCTCCTCTGTAATATGCTTCATTAATCATTCTTCCCCAAGTAGGTGCTTCAGGGTCTCCGAAGCCTAGTAGCTGTATTGAAGCCTCTAGGTAGACAGCTGCTGGAGCTCTAGTTACGATTCTATATACTAGATAGGGTAGTAACTGAGGAGCTAGATGCTTCATCATTATTCTCCACTCACTTGCCCCTAGAGCTCTGGCAGCTTCAACGAAGGTGCTAGCACGTAGACTCATTGTCCACTGTCTTATTATCCTGGCACCACCCTGCCAAGAAAGCAGTACGATCACAGTGTAAATAGTCCAGAGATTCCTTCCAAATGTTAAGCCGACAACTATTATTAGGGGTATGGTAGGCACGAAGTTCATTACATCTACTAAAAATGTTATAGCGTGGTCTACAGCTGTGTCAGCTCTATAGCCAGCGATGAGTCCTACGACGAGCGATATGAGGTTAGCGAGTGTGGCTACAGTAATACCTACAGCTATCGCTGACCTAGACCCGTAGATATACTGTGTCCATACGTCATTGCCTGCGGCATTTGTCCCTAGAATACCGAAAGCCTCACCTTTTATCCATAGTTTAACCTGCTCTAGACTAAGTTCGAGAGCTCCATTACTGCAGTGCGTTAGAAAGTCTCTCGGATTGCAGTAATATGTTACATTAACTAAGACACGTATCTTCGTGTCTTTCTCAAGAATTAAATCACGTATAGCATTCACTAAGCTAAATTTCTGTGATACCGCATCTCTAATCCACGGGTCGGATATTTCCGTTATATACCTCTGCTGTATATTTCTAACTAGATTTGGAAGAGTCACTAAGGTTTTAACTACAGCGGGGCCCTTATGGTAAGGATAGATTGCGGCTACCTTCGTTGTTACTAGGTCGTATAGAGAATATATCCCTTTAGGAACTTCTAAAACATGCTTTCTCTCGGGGGGAAGCGTGATCTCTACAGTATATTTATCTCCCATTGCTAATAGGTCTTCATTTACCAAGATTACTTCAACGTTGTACCAAGCTTCACCGAGTCCAGACGGATAGAGTGAGTTAAAGAATATCTCGACTTGTGCTTGCTTAGCGGGTTTGTATGTGTAGTGAACGTAGTCGGTTGAAGCTAGTAAAATGCTTGCTCGCCCTTCACCCCGCAGCTTGAGTTTAAAGCCTTCTCCACTACTTGCTTGGATGGTTACATCTCCAACTACCTTCTTTTCGACAATATCGAAGTTCGTAAAGTTCTTGAGGATGTTTCTTGGTGTATCTGGAGGTGCCGCCCATTCTGGGATGGCGAAATCTGCTGCTACTACTTCTCGAGACAGTGGGGAGTACGGTGTTAGGATCTGTGCGAGAATGCCGGGGACGGCTAGGATCGCTATAATGATTACTCCTCCTATGAAGGACTTCTTCTTCAATACAAACTTCATGACTGTCTCAGTGTAGCTTGGAGCTCTAGATGTTAGCTGTGTAGACCTGACACTACTTCGCTTACTCACTCTAACCACCCGTTCTAATTCTCGGGTCGACTGCGACTAGTACGACTTCAGCGATAAATAGTGATATAACGTTTAGGAGTGCGGAAATAGTGAAGAATGCTGACATAACTGGGAAATCCCACGTCTGCAGAGCAACATATGAAAAGCTCGCTATTCCAGGCCAGTTACATATTATCTCAAATATTATCGACCCACCAAATATATCAGGTATTGTGTAGGCTAGAGACATTACTAAAGGAGGTCTAACATTTGGTATAACGTGTTTGCTCAAAGCAGTTCTCTCATCAAGACCTTTAGCGATAGCGGTGACGTAGTAGTCTTGACCCATTTCAGATACTACTAGCTGTCTTATGTAGTATATCCACCCACCAGACCAAGCTATTAGTGCTGCTAGTAGCATAGGGGACATATACCACAGTAAATACCTAAACTGCTCCAAATCTCTAATACCGACTTCCGGCGCTCTAACTGGGAGCGGGAATATATGAATATTCCAGTAGATTCGGGGTAGATATGCGAGACCGTAGTATATCAGTAGTAAAACGAGCCAGCCCGGTAAAATCCTTGAAATTACAGATGTCTGGACGATTACAGAATCCAGAGTCTTCCCTCTATGCTTGGCTGATATAATCCCCAGGTAATACCCAATTACTATCGGCAGCACTGTAGATATAGTGTAGAAAGATAGAGTGTACGGAAGTCTGACAGCTATTTCATCTAGAACAGGCTGCTGGGTATATACTGAGACACCATATCGAAAAGTCAGAACACTCCTTAAGTATATCAAGAGCTGGTCAGGGATAAGCGGTCTATCGAGACCGTAAGTTCTAATCGCTTCGTCTATCCAGAAGGTAAATCTTGGATCTTCAGCAGTTCTTCTAAGGGCGGCAAGGAGTGGGTCAGCGTACATGTCTCCTCCAGCCGCTAGGACGGGAAGAACTCTAACGACAACAAAGTATAGAATCACGACCGCCAGATAAGTAGCGAAGAGTCTAACACCTGTTTTAACTATAAATCTCCCGGCACCCAGGATCAACACCACATATTAAGATGTTTAAAGCTATATAAAGTTTATAATAACGCTTCCTTACTTAGTTTAAGCTCTGTTATTCTCTCTAACAGACAAGAAATAGGTAAAATTAAAAAGTGCTTTAGCTATTTTCTCTTTATTGTAGCCGCTACTCCCAGTGCTACAACCGAGAGCACAGCTGCTCCATAGGAGAGTGTAGCTGGTGCTACTGCAGCAGTAGCCTCTACCAACTTGGACATAGCATCTGGTGATGTTAATGTTATCGATGGAGTCACAATTTTGATCTCAGGTGCTGAGAACGATACGGTTGGTGGTGGCGCTATAGATACCGGTGGTAAGCCCGGTATTTCAATAACAACTGGTGGTGGTCTCTCGATTGTAGGTCCTACAGGACCAACACCTGGAGCAGCAGCAGCTATAGTTAGTGTTGTAGTGTACTTATTGTCGACAGACCACTTCATGATGGGCTGTTCAGCGTAAATCTCAACTGTGTAGGTACCAGCTCTAAGAGCTGGAACCGTTACTTCATACACACCGGCACCTATATGGGTAAACGATAGTGTGAGAGTCATAGGACCTGTAAGTCTTACTGAGACAGTTGCATTGGTTGCTCTACTACCTAAGTAGTCCACTAAGGTTACACTCAGCTTAAACGGCTTACCCTCATCGACAGCTTTAGGAATGCTGGTAGAATCAAATTTAACTGTTCGATCTGGATGCCTCCAGTAGTACCACGGGTTCCAAAGGAATTCAGTATACGCAGGCTCTCTCTTCGTTAGTATCCACGGTCCAGCACCTACCATGGCAGTCAGACCGGGTACAAACGGGTGTGGAACCTTAGCTGGATCCATGAGTGGGTCTGGAAGTAACTCAAATACATGTTTAGGCAGTATTCTCAAATCCTTATAGTAGTACCTATCAGCCCAGCCTAGCTCTTCAAAGTATATCTCTACAGTAGTCTTATTTATCTTCCTAATCTCAATCAGATTATCTATATCGGGCCCGTAATATCGCCTCGTCTTCAATTCCTTACCGAATTTCATGAGAGTGTATTCTATATCGTCAACAGTCATCTCGACTCCGTCCTGCCATCTAATACCTTCGAATAGTGTTATAGTTATCCGAACTGCTTCACCATCTTTAGCTCCCGGATACCTTACCTTCTCGGCCTTGTAGTACTTAAAGAACACTGAAACCTTCTTCTCCTCATCATACATATTCGGTGGGTACGAGTAAGACAAGGTTGGATAGACACGCGCTATTGCGTCACCCTCAGTTGTCCACCGGTAAGTAGCTGGGTGATAAGTTCCTACATCAGCTGAGTGGTAGTATACGAGAGTGCCTCCGAACTTCTTATCCTTAAACCTGACTGAACTCCACCAGAACCATGATGTATCTGTCGGGAGGTCGGCTGGTGGAGCATATATGAGTATGATGGTCGACCTATCTAGCTTGCCGTCAAATGCTGTTATGCCTACTGAGGTGTATGTGGGGATCCAAGGTATTACTTCCCCGACAAGTATTTCCTGAGCTTCCCACGCCCACTTTACTGCTTCTTCAATGTCCTCCGCGAAAATGAATTTGTCGAGTATTTCGTCTAATCTGCTAATGTTGACTTTGTATTCGTTCCAGCCGCCCGGCCTCAGTTCTCTACTGTGGAAGAAGTAGTATAAGAACGTTGGATATCTCGCGAAACTCCACCCGGAGACCCAGGATGGGAGTGTTCCAGCAGCTCTAGCCGCATCTATCTCAATTGTGCTTGAAGGTCTAACTCTTATTCTCAAACCAATTTTTTCTGCTTCAGTTTTTATGTATTGAGCTATCCACCAGTATACTGGTGATGTTGCTTCCGGCAGTACCCATATCTCCCATTCGACTACTTTATTACCTTCCCGCGGGTCACACCAAGCGGGTTTACCGTCTGGTGCGGTACATGGAACGAAGATTTTTGCTAGTAGTGCTTTAGCTTTCTCGGGGTCGTAGGGATACAGTTTTTCGAAGTCGGCGTTTGGATTCATAAAGCGTCCGTGTGTTGGGGGAACGAGAGTCGTACACTTTATTGCGATCCCCCTCAGCGGTGACTCAGAAATCATTCTATTTCTATCCCAGAGGTGTGCTAGAGCCTGTCTAAGCTCTAAGTACTTCACCGGCCAGAGCCTGGTGTTAAATCTTAAGTGCCCCGCTGACGTAGTGCCGGCAGTGAATATTATGTGAGCGTCTGGTCTATTTCTTCTCACTCTATCTAGGTCGGCGGCTGTTACACCAGTTAGAGAGATTTCTCCAGCTTCAAAGGCTAGCAGTCTCATTGTGTAGTCCTTCATTAACGGCATTGCCGCTTTATCTACGTGTGGGCCGTATCTGAACCAGTAATCTCCTAGGTGAGCTTCGTCTGGTGGTGGAGGGGGGAGACTAGAAGCTTCTATCTGCTGTACTAAACCCACCACAAAGGCTAGTATAATAAGCAGAGTTAATACTCTTACAGCAATTTTCAGTGTGTCACCCAGTTTTAGGGTATAAAAGCATTTATAAATTTTATGTTTGTTAATAATTCCTCGTTGTTAAAGTAGCGGTAGAGGTAGTGTTGAATAGATACTAGACGAGTGAGGTTATTATCAGTACTGAATTTATCTGGGTGAGGATGTATTGATCGTGATGAAGAAAGTAGGCTTTCTAGACTATGACTTAGACAGGGTTATTCTAGCTGAAACTGAAAATCCGTCAAGAGAACTTGAGTGAAGGACACACTAATGAGAGTCTCGACGGCAATACTCTAGTTGAAGAGAAACTTCTTAAACATCACTATCGCGGTAATACCGCTGTTTCAAGCACTTGTTGAGAAAATTCAAGAAAAACAGCTCAGCTAAAGATTGATTTACTTGAAGAACCTCACAACAGCTATAGAGGCTAGTAACATTAGTGCTACTACTATTAGACTTATTTGAAGAGTATTCGATATATCTGAAACTCTTGAAGCTAGATCTCTCTGAGATTCTGCTAGCTTAAGTACGTTTTCGTCCAGAATTTTAACTCCACCGGCTAGATCGCTGAGAGCTGTCTCAGTAGACTTCTTAGTGTTTTCAGCTACAGACTTTAGAGCAGAATCAATACTGGTTGCGAGTGCTGATAAGCTTCTATCAACCTTCTTTGAGTAATCCTCCATCTGCTTAGCGAGAGCTGAAACAGCATCCATCGATCTCTTGGATACTTCTTCAACACTCTTCTCTAGTGCGAGTATTGTTCCCGCCAACGTCTTCGAGAGATCTTCGACGGACTTTATCGTCTGAGTGAGTGATGTTTCAAGAGAGGTTACTCTTCTCTCTAGAGAGCCGTGCCTGATTGCTAGAGAGCTTATTACTCTAGCTTCCAGTGAAGCAAGTGATGATGTAGCTCTCTCGTATTGTAGTAGTGCTTCATCTACCTCACCATAGACCTCTAGTCTCTCCGTAGCTTCAGCTACAGAGCTCTCGACAGCGGATAGCTCTCTAAAGTATTCTGTAACATCTATTCCGAGAGCTGAAGCAAGAGTGACTATAGCCCGCACACGCTCTAAAGCTGCTTGAACCCCGATTCTAGCTGCTAGCACAGGTCTGTGATCAGCTACCTCTAAGGTTATATCTCTAGTGAATGTGAAGTCTACTCCAGCGGCTCGACCCGCTATCTCGATTCTCAGAGTGCCTTTACCGGTATATGCTGACTCCGGTATAAAAACTCTCACTAGCGCGAGATACTTAATGGTATACGTTACATTACCTACTGTAACAGTTGTAGGTGAATATAGCTCTATCAAGGATAGTGGAAGACTCATCGTGATCCCTGCTGTAAGCGTGGCTACAGACCTAGTTATAGTAGGTGCGGGAGTGGCTTCACCAGTATATATGTATGCTACTACTTCAACCCATTGGTAACCCCTATATACGGTTGTCCTACTGATATCGAGCTTTATTACACCCGCCCTCACCTGCGCGTGGGCAGGTAAAACCGCAACCGAGATTACTGTTACTGCTAAGATTAGGTAAGCCAAGTATGTGTACTTCAATGTTGCCACCAGCTCTACGTCTAGCTAGAGTTTATAAATTTTTCCTATCAATTTTCAGTAGAGCATCGTGATGTCACTCCTAGCTATGTGAAGACATGTAGCTATCTAAACCCTCCTACACGTATTTAGTACTTATATGTGTATGGATAAGCTACTACGAGTTGTGTCTTAGCTATAAGATTCATTCAATAAAGTGAGACAATAGTTGTGATGGGGTATAGTTAGTTTCATTAATTATGGTGATGTATATCCTACCTAGTGGTATTGAAATAGAGAAAGAAGTGTTAAGCAGGTATAACTCCAGACTACGGCTAAGCAGAAAGTGGGAATAGAGATGTTTCAAACACATGTTTTAGAGAGACAACACCCCGGAGGGTCTTAGTGGAAATAGACTAGTAGATAATAGAGAGGTGCCGCGGCCGGGATTTGAACCCGGGTCACGGGCTCGCTCCGACGTGCACGAGAGGCCCGCATACTTGACCGGGCTATACTACCGCGGCTCCGAGAGTATTTAAAATGTAGAGCTACTTAAAAGCTTTCGACTGGTGTGTAAATAAATTCCGACATCTCTCAGCAATTAACTTCTAAAATAGTTTCTCTATATAAAAAAAGACTTACTGTACCGGAGCTCTCGGAATCACTTGAATCCTGGTGGACGCACTTTTAATACGTCTTCATTAACTAGTGTTGGCGGTCTCCTTCCCTCATAGAACGCCACTAGATTTTCGAGAACTACTTGAGCCATTCTATATCTCCCCTCGAATGTGGCACTTCCCACATGTGGTGCAAGTACTACGTTTTTGAATTGTGTCAGCGGGTGGTCTGCCGGTATAGGTTCTCCTTCGAATACGTCTATTCCTGCTCCAGCTATCCAGCCCTCTCTGAGGGCTTTCACTAGTGCGTTTGTATCTACTACAGCACCTCTAGCAGTATTCACTAAAATAGCCGTCTTCTTCATCAACCTCAGAGTGTTCTCGTTGATCATGTGTTTAGTCTGAGGAGTTAGAGGTACGTGTAGACTCACAATATCTGCTTCTCTGAGTAGGTCTTCTAAGCTACTTCTGTATTCTACTCCTAGAATTCCCTCTTTCTCTTTGTATCTAACTATGTCGTAGTACACTACCTTCATGCCGAAGCCTAGTACACCTATTTTAGCTACTCTTGTACCTATTCTCCCGAGACCAATTATTCCGAGCACCTTTCCCTTCAGCTCCGCGCCCAGCATCATCTTTGGGTGCCAGGGGGTTCCCGTCCCACGCCACTCTCCCCGCCTAACGAATGCGTCGGACTCCAGTATTCTCTTAGTTACCGCCAGTATTAGAGCCCAAGTCAGCTCTGCGACAGTATCACTGATGACATCTGGAGTATTTGTAACATATATCCCGAGTCTTGTAGCACACTCTATGTCGACGTTATCGAAACCAACTGCGTATTGCGCTACTATTCTCAGCTTAGGTGAGTTTTGAAGTAGATTGCAGTCAACTCTATCAGTTAGTAGTGTAACCAAGGCATCTGCCTCTCTAGCTTTACTTAAGAGTACGTCGTGTGGGGGGTGATGGTATTTATCCCATACTTCGACTTCGTAGTACTCCGATAGTTTAGCAACTATATCGTCGAAGAGTTCTCTCGTTATGTAGAGTTTCGGCTTCATAATCTCCACTCAATACTACTGTCTCTCTAGATGTTATAAATCTCAATGTGCTGTTTTACGAGGTCTCCAACTCGCAGCTCCTACTGAAGGTAAAAAGTATTTAAGTATTTTCTTACTTCAATTCGGAGGAGACTCTACAGTGGACTGTGTCCCGGTAGTCAGACTCGGTAGTGGTAGGGAGATAACTCTAACTAAGGAAGTAGTAGCTCTACTGAATAGATACGTACACTCGGAGTATAGTCTTGAGAAGCTAGCTGCTGATCTAGGTGTTGAAGACTGGAGTGAAGCCTACGAGTTCATTAAGAAGGTACCGGCGTGGATTATGTGGATTCAGCCGACATACTACGAGAGAGTAGTTCTTAAGAAACTTTGTTCTAGTAGCTGAAGTTGGCTTCACTGCTTACAGCAGGTTTTCCTCAATTACCGGTTCGACATACATATATCGCAACTACTCGCTACTCTAAAGAAGTGAGAGCCTCTCTAGAGTTAGGCGATACTGTGTATCTACACGATAGTTCTGTTGAAGTATTTATTCCGGATATCGGAGGTGTCTTAGTTCTCGAGACATCTCTCCCCTCAGATTCTCTCGCTAAGCTACTCTCAGAGTACAGTCTATCAGCTGTTGAGTACGTTACATACGTAGTCTCATGTATTAGCTGCTACAGTGTCGAACTCAGTGAGGTAGTTAGCTACATAATCGATCTCGCCTGCCGAGATAGGTGCTTCAACAAGATCAGAACCCCTAGAACCGGCTCTCTAGGTCGAGAGTTTATCAGTGGTGTTAGAGCCGGACTCTCCGGATGTGTATCGAGAGAGTGCTCCGGCACTCTATCTCTCGAAGTTTTCGGTAGTACTCTATGCTTCGGTCCGGTGGTCTATCCCGGGGAAGCAGCTACGAGAGTGAGTATGTGAAGCAAGTAAAACAGCTATAGGAAACCAACAGCTTGAGAAAACTGCTAGGTATAGAACTCGCAGAGCTACATCAGGCGATGACTACATCATTCCCACCGTGAGTGGTTTCAGACTTTCTACTACCCCACGTGTCCAATGGTGTAGTTAACCTCCGCTTAACTACACCCCGGTAAAGTTAACCCAACTTCAAAGAACGTAGTAAACTCATAGAAACCACGTAGTTCTACATGCTCTCAACACAATACTAACACATAGAGTAGCAGAGCAGGAGCTATATGTATAGAAAACTGCTCTAGCATATAGTAGTGATATATGGTAGAGACAGTCTGCACGGCCCCGTAGAGAGATTCACATCACCTAGTAGCTACTGCGGACACCAGTGGAGCAGGGAAGCAACTCCTCCAGGATGTATTGAAGTCGTAGTTCACTTACCTACAGCTAAAACACCTGAGTCCACGTGGCGGTTTCATAGCTGTATCAACTACAGTGAGGCTGTAACCACTGAGATTTGCCTGCTACCGGTCTCGAAATTCGATATTGTTCTGATTTCGAACTATGTGTCTGCTGTGGTTCTCTAGGGCGGTTGTTAGTGTATCTATTTATAGGTTGGTAGTGTAGGTAGTGTACTAGCTTACCTACTTGTGTAGCTAGACTATATTCTCTGCCGGCTTAGTTGGATAGCTGAAGCTACTGGTTCTTTAAGGTGTTTGAGTTCCGAATTTAGTTACTGAGTTAGCCGCTTAGTTTATGAATTAATTTATAGGTCTTTCTGTAGCTCTATCTCTCTCGAGCTAGGTAGTCTGCCTTAATGCTGGTGAGACATTCGGTGAGAATCTTCTAAATACTTACCTATATATCGCAGAGTCTTCGAGATGTCTTCGAGAAGAGTGTGAGAGCTGCTGCCGCGAAGATCTGTCTTCCAGACTCACCCCATCAACACGTAGATATTTAATAAGTTGTTTATAAGTATTGTAGGTGTTTTAACTTGGGTATAGATGTCTGAGCGCTTAGTTAAGAAAGCAAATATTGTCGGTAGAGGCTCGCTATCGATAGTGGTTCCAAAAAGATGGGCTGACGCTTTAGGCATCAAACCTGGAGACAGAGTGCTGCTACACTTCGATGGGTCTAAGATAACTGTATCACCTACAGCAAGTAGTGAGCAAAATGAGGAAGTTAACGTATTAGTAGAGTTAGATAGCTCTAGTATAGCTATTAGAAAGCTGGTAGCGTCATATGTAGAGGGAGTAACTAGAGTTAAGTTAAAAGCAGAATACGAACATGTTTTAAAACTGTCTGAGGAGCTAAAGAACTACGTTACTAGCTTTATCTTAATAGCGAATCCAGATTTAGACACACATGAACTAGCTTTCTCAGATGTTAAAACAGACTTAGTCTCCCTGCTGAAGACTATGGAGGCGACTTCAAGTAAGCTAGTTGAGAATATAGAGGAGCGAGATCCTTCAGCACTAGTAACATATAGAGAGTTCTATAGGAAGTACCTATACTTTCTCAGAAGCTTAAAGCAGAGTGTTGCTGACGGCTCTCTAGACTCCTATGAAGCTCTAGATCTAGCTGTATCTATAGAGTACGTTAAAGAGATCTTCGACCTCTTAATAACAGCAGACCAGAGTAAGTTGAGTAGTGACTCAAATCTACTGAGGATATTGGAGATAGCGAGAGCTGCGATAAGTGCCACACTACTACAAGATGTTGAAGTAGCTGTAAATAATGTGATTAAGATCCTCAACCTACTAGAGGAAGTAAACTGTGCGTCAGAAATCTGTAGAAGTGTGAAGTACTTAGCTACGAGAATATCTGAGCTAGTACTCGGTAGATGTGTTAGAAATAGAGCTTGTAGGTGTAAATACTTCTTCCCGAAGGTCTGATTGCTAAACTGAATTAAACTTAATTACTCTAAATTAACTACTACTTTAATCATATTCAGGAGATATATGTATAGGGGGCGCCTGAACCCGAGAGAAGTAGTTGGTGAAGTAGTCTCTAAGTACGGCTGCGATAGAGGCAGGCTGGTGCAGATACTTCAAGAAATTCAGAAGACCTTTAGATACCTACCGAGAGAGAGTCTCGAGGAAGTCTCAGAGAAGTTGGGGGTATCCCTCTCCGAAGTTCTCAATGTAGCTACATTCTACCACCAATTTAGATTAGAGCCTGTAGGTAGGTACATCATCTACGTCTGCTTCGGTACTGCTTGCTATCTCCGCGGTGCTTCTGAAGTATATGAAGCTATAAGAAGAAGTGCTGGACTCTCAAATGGAAGATCGACTACAGAAGATGGCTTGCTTACAGTTGAGAAAGCTAGATGTTTTGGTTGCTGCAGTCTAGCTCCAGTAGCTATGGTTCTATCTTCAGACGGCTCTGAGAGATACGTACATGGAAAACTCACACCACAAGCAGGTAGAAGACTGGTTTTCAACTATAGATCTAAAGCTAGAGAGTAGGTGTTGTGAGGACTGAGATATGCTCACACAAACTTCTCTAAATAGAATTCTGTACGGCAGTAGAGGCTTTAGAATTAGAGTACCTATATCGAGCTGCACTCTAGCAGCTGGAGCGGGAGAGGTATACAGGAAAGTCATTAAAGTCGTTGAAGAACACGGAGTGGATGCCGAGGTATATAGAGTAGGATGCACAGGTCTGTGCTTCATGGATCCGTGGATAGAGTTAGCTAGAGAAGGCCTGCCGCCAGCTATATATGGAAACGTGAAGACTGAGCAGATCGAGCACATAATTAAGAATTACTCCGAGGGAGATCTCTCAGAAGCTACCGCAGTTAGATTTAAAACAGGGTCCGGGGGACCGCCGGCACTAGAAGAAGTAGATTTCTGGAGATATCAAGTTAGATATGTATCGAGAAACTGCGGACTAGTAGACCCTGAGTCGATCTACGACTACATAGAGACAGGCGGTTACTTAGGACTTAAGAAAGCCCTCTACATGAAGCAGGAAGAAGTCATAGAGGTCATTAAGACCTCTGGGTTAAGAGGTAGAGGAGGTGCTGGATTCCCAACCTGGCTAAAGTGGAAGATAGCGTACGAGCAGAAGAACGACGTTAAATATGTCATATGTAACGGTGATGAAGGAGATCCTGGAGCATTTATGAATAGACTTCTAGCGGAATCAGACCCACATAGAGTTCTAGAAGGACTTATAATAGCTGGCTACGCAGTTGGAGCTACTAGAGGGATAATTTTCGTAAGAGCTGAAAAACCACTCATGGCCGATAGACTTGAGAAAGCTGTTGAAGACGCCAGAAAGCTCGGTTTTCTAGGGAAGAACATTCTCAGCTCCAACTTCAACTTCGATGTAGAAGTCTATAGAAGTGCTGGTGCTTTCGTATGTGGTGAGGAAACAGCTCTAATAGCTGCTATCGAAGGTAGATCTAGACCTAGACAGAGACCTCCCTACCCAGCTACTCACGGACTCTGGGGCAGGCCTACCGTCATCAACAATGTAGAGACTTTAGCACATGTAGCTACTATATTTCAGACTGGTGTTGAAGAATTCGTAAAGCACGGAACTGAGAAGTCTCGAGGAACTAAGATGTTCTGTGTTACAGGTGCTGTAAAGAGGACTGGAGTCTACGAGGTACCTATTGGAACAAAGATAAAGACGTTAGTTTTCGATCTAGCTGGAGGATCTATAGAGGGAAGGAAAGTTAAAGCTGTTCAAATAGGTGGACCAAGCGGGGGCTGCATTCCAGCTGAGTTAATGGACCTCGAGATGGATTACGAGAGCCTGCAGAGCTATGGAGCTATTATGGGTTCTGGAGGTCTGGTAGTGATAGACGACAGCAACTGCATGGTGGATGTAGCTAAATTCTTCACAAGCTTCACTCTCGCTGAATCATGCGGTAAGTGCCTGCCCTGCAGAGTCGGTATGAGACACTTAAGTGACCTACTAGAGAGACTCACTAGTGGAGAAGCTTCTCTAGAAGATATAGAGGTAGCTCAAGAACTAGGTGAAAGTATAGCTAGATCGAGTCTCTGCGCGCTAGGTGGAACTGCTCCCAATCCGATACTCTCGACGTTGAGGTACTTCAAAGATGAGTATGTAGAACACGTAGTTAACCGAAGATGTCCAGCAAAAGTCTGTGCTAAACTCGTTAAGTATTCAGTAGATCCAGCTCTATGTAGAGGATGTACACAGTGTGCTAGAGTCTGCCAGGTAGGAGCTATATCCGGCTCTCCGGGAGAAGTCCATAGAATAAACTACGACATCTGCATTAAGTGTGGTCAATGTCTAATCGCATGTCCCTTCGGAGCAATTAAGAAGGTGTAGGATATGGTTAAAGTATACGTTAATGGAGTAGAAGTCGAAGTACCTCCCGGTGTCCCTATAATAGAAGCAGTTGAAAAAGCTGGATATAGAGTCCCAGTGCTGTGCTACCTCAATGACTTCTTTAGTGAGGCTACCTGTAGACTCTGCGTAGTCTTAGTAAACGGTAGAGTAGTGCCTGCGTGTAAGTTCCCAGTATCTGATGGAGCTAAGATAGTGACTGAGAGTAGGGAGCTAGATACATATAGGAGGATGAACTTCCAGCTCCTCCTCTCAACCCATAGAATTAAGTGTTGGAGTTGTTTAAGGAAGACTAGCTGCTCTCTTCTAGATCTCTCAAAGCAGTTAAATCTCGGGGAATTCCCAGTCTGCTCTGAGTGTCCTCTCACTGGAGACGATTGTCTAGTTGCTAAGGGAGAGCCGTGTTTAGGCCCTCTAACTGCTGCCGGCTGCTCAGCTGAGTGTACACGTAATGGAGTTCCCTGCTTGGGGTGTAGAGGCTATATAGAAGACCCGGAGCTCTGGAGAGACTCCATGAGGGACCTATATGAAAAACACGGTGTAGATGGAGAGAAATTAGAAGCAGCTGCTAAGTTCTTCTGGTCTTTTCTCCCGGGGGAGTTGAAGAAGATAATTTCTGAGGTGAGTAGAGATAAGTAGACTACTAGGCTGGGAAGTAGATAGAGTTGCTGGAGAATCTAAAGTAGAAGTAGCTCTAGATAGAGGACTCGTCAGAGTCTCATATAGTTCCCTACTCAGTTTGAGAGGTTTCGAGAGCTTAGTTATTGGGCGAGACATTGGTGAAGTACCACTAATAGCTTCAAGAATTTGTGGAGTATGTAGCCACCCCCACTTTTGGGCTGCTGCTATTGCTGCTGAACAAATAGCTGGAGTAGAGACATCGAAAGACATCGCAGAACTCAGAGATATATGCAATAAGTTAGGGTTAGTTCAAAACCACGTAATTCATCTGGGGGTATTGGCCGCACCAGATCATATAGGTAAAAACGAGCTGGATTACATCACGAAGATTACTCTAGAAATCAATAGCTACGTAACTAAAGCTATAAGACTTATCTGTGGTAGACTTACATCACCAAACAACTACTTTATGGGCAGATTCTTTACCTACATAAACTCCAGAGTGCTAAAGTCAGCTGTGGAGTTACTCAGAGCTTCAAAACCTCTACTCGAAGACCTTACAGCGAAGATTCTCGACATTAAGCTCCCAGAGATTGCCGACCCAGCACCCTTCTACGCAGCTCTTACAGAATCTGTTAAAACCACTATACCTAGATCCCCACCCTACTATCTCGATACACCGAATGGAAATGTCTACGTTACTTCAGATAACTACAGAGAGGTTTTCAAGGAGCGTCGGACTGACTACTCTAACAGCAGGAAATGTCTCTTCATAGATGAAGTTTTCCACGTCGGCTCGAGAGCGAGGCTTTTGAGCACCTTAAAGAATGGAGGTCTCGACAGCAGTGAGAGAGAATATGTAGTTAGATATGCGGGAGTATTGAAAGAGAATCCGTACTCTAATATCTATGCTAAAGCACTTGAATCAAGGATCGTGTTGGACTCCTTAATCCAGAGTATAGATGAGTTATCGCATAGAGAGTTAAAGCTTGAGCCGGTTCTCACAAATAAGGTAGCATCTGCTGGACTAGGTGTTGTTGAAGCTCCTAGAGGATTGCTGATACACTACTATGAAGTCAGTAGAGATCGGAGAGTTACGAGAGCAGATATAGTTACTCCAACAGTTATGAATACTGAACACATAGAGCTATCTGCTACAGCACTAGTTAGAAAGCTAATCACTGACAGTGCTAGTGAGGAAGCCATCCGCAAGCTGGTGGAGTCTCTTGTAAGAGCATATGACCCATGCATCCCGTGCGCGGTACACATTGTTAGAGGGGTGGAGTAGAGTGAAACTCGCAATAGTAGCTCTAACAGGCTGCGACGGCTGTGAATACAATTTAGTAAATAGAGACTTCTTCAATCTCTTAGAACAACTTGGAGTAGAAATAGTATACTGGCCTCTAGCCGGCATATCGAGAGAGCTAGAGGAAGTCGATGTAGCTCTAGTTGAAGGTTCTGTAGTTAGTGAGAGAGATGTAAGACTACTCTACGAAGTTAGAGGTAGGGCTAAATACCTTGTAGCCTTAGGTTCATGTGCACATCTAGGTGGAGTGCAGGGAGCAGCAGGGGTTTCTAAACCTATAGGCAGCTTTGTTAAAGTAGATTACTATCTGCGGGGTTGTCCAATACAGCTAGCTGAGGTTTTAGAGCTGGTTAAGAAGACTGCGCTAGGTTTTGAATTAAGAGCATATAGGAAGAGATTTAGCTACGTAGAGAGAGAGACTAAAGTAATTAACGGTGGCCCAATCTGGTTCGATCAGTCTAAGTGTTTCGTCTGTGGGAGATGTATTGAGTTATGCTCTAGAGTGGGAGCTAAAGTACTGAGTTACGTTCATAGAGGTATTCAAACCCTTGTTTCTACACCATTTGGAGAATCTCTAGCTAATTCAAACTGCGTCTACTGTGGTCTCTGTGCAGCATATTGCCCCGCCGGTGCTGTTTCCTATAGACTAGATGTAGATAGAGTGTTAGCAGAAGCTAGAAAAAGACTCGTAGTGGAGGCGTATGTAGAGCCGGAGGTTCTAGCATCTATATCTGAAGCTGAAGGACTAACCCCACTTCAAGTCGTCAGCGGCCTCAGAGCTCTAGGTTTTAAGAGGGTGACAATCTACGACCCCCTAAGCGTTATTGATGCAGAGAAGAGCGTTCTAGTAGCTAGATCGCCTGCTGAGAAATTACTGCTTCAGAAAACACTACCTGACCTAGAGATTGCTGAAGTCAGAGTGAGCATCCCGCCGGGAACTGCGTACATAACACAGTGTACTTCTTGGAAGAGAGTGCTTCCTAGAGTTCTAACTGCTAGAGAGATTCAGATAGCTCTTAAGAAGCTGGACTATCACTCTCTGAGAGACGAGAATCCAGACTACGTACTATATAGAAAGATCGAGCTACCCAAGATAAACTCTCTGACAGATCTTCAGAAAATAAAAATAGAGAGAGCAACAGTCTTCGAACTGTGTCCTAGGGGCTGTTTGCTGGGAGGAGGTCAGCCTGTGAGCAACAATAAGAAAGTTGGTGATGTGTTTAGAGATAGACAGAATAGGTTAAGTGAGATTGAAAACCTCTCTAAATAGAGCAGATAAGTCAAGTATCTAATCTATGTGACAGAGAGCTAAAACGGGGAATAGGCGGCTTAAACTTATAGCTTTAAACAAGTTTAGTTCGCAATCTATCACTTGAACACTCCGTGACTGCCTTACTCATTGAGCTAGGTAATTAAATAAAGAGTATTTAGTGGAGATGTAAGAGCTCGACTTATTTAAGTTTCTCTATTCCCAGCATCCGAGCTACGTCGTAGATTATCGGAGGTCTCCAGAATTCTGGTGCTAGAGACTTTATGATGCCGATTATGTATATCACGAGGAGTGCTATAGATATCAGCAAGCTTATAAACCACCCTATAAGAGGTATCAGTCCTACTATAGTGGCTACAACTCCAGATACTATCACCGCTATAAAGAACGCTATCGATAGATACGCCCAATATCTAGCATAACGATATGTAGGTTTCAGCGCTAGAGTGATTACCGCACCAACGACTGAGAGTAGCCAAGCTATTAACCCCCAAATTCTCTCTTCTTCAGATACAGCTCCCCCAGTTTTAACTTCCTCAGCCAGGGCTATTCCCTCAGTAGATGAGAGCTTCAACTTAAATACTTACAGTATGTAGAAGCTGTTATAGTCATCAGCTACATGCTCGATATACATCTATTACAGCTAGCTTACAGAGTAGAACGCGGGGTCTACATGTAATTTGTCTTGCTACAGCTCTTTCTCTATATAGAACAATAGATCTACTAACACTCTTCGATTTAGAGAGCTAGCTAAACCAGCATAGCGAACTTTCTCGTACTCCTCTGTGAGAACTCTAAATACCGAGAGCACACGCTGATTTGAGAACTCTCTTTCTAATCTAGCTAGATACTCTCTATGAGTTTCCCAGGGTTTAACTGCGACTACTTTAGACAGTATATCTACCGCTAACCAATATATGGAAACAGTGTCTTCTGGGAAGCTTAGGCTTGAAATTAAGAGGTCTGAGGTCCGGAGCGCCTTTCTCACGAATGCTGGATATCGAGAGCGAGAGCTGAGGCTATATGTGAAGTAGGCTGCGAGAGGCAGAAGCACCGCAACCACTAAATACATCACTATAGGTCTAGGGACCTCGTAGAACTTAATGAAGAGTTCTCTAACACCCTGCCTAATTGATGGACTAGGTTCTGGAATAAGTGGGAGTAGAGAGCTCGAGAAAGTGGAAGTTATTTCTTCTACAGCTCTTCCCACATTCGCGAGTGTTTGAGGGTCTTCAATGTAGCTGGCTTTAAATTTGTTTGCAACGTATCCCATAAGTGTTAGATACTCTACACTATTTAGCTCACCACCTACATAGAGCTCGTTTATTACTCTAACTAAGTTGCTTACATTTTTACTAGATGTAGTGGCTGCCTCAATTTTCGCAATGAGGTTTCTCGGAATATCTCTAGATCTACCGAGGATTACCTCTATAGCTAGTGAGAGTTTTTCATCGATGTGTCGAAGCTTATTGATCAGTGTGTTAAGAGTGTTTTCGCTCTCCGTAAGGGCGCCTACAACACTAGCTAGTCCGTATTTCTTCATATTCTTCAAGATTTCTGTAAAAGTTGTGATTTCCTGTTGGGTCCATACGTCACCGTAATTTGATAACCGTAACTGAAAGTCTGGAGTATGTTTTTCAAGACTGGAGCTAGCTATAGCTGAAGAAGTTGAGATGGCTAGCACTAAGAGAAAGAAACACATCAGCGTCATCAGTCTACCATGCATAACTAGGTCCTCTACTCAATAAGAATTCCACACACTACCTAATATCGCTATATGAGTGCTGACGCTAGTTAGTGAAAGACTTACCTGCATCGTCTCTCAGTAGATCCGCCACTATCTTAGGCACTATATTGAGGCTTTCTGCTTTCACACCCCTCTTTAGAGCTACTAGCTCAGCTCCAACACTTACTGCGATCTCCTCCGGGGTATCTGCTCCTATATCTAGACCTATAGGTGCTCTCAGTCTTCTAGCTACGTCGTCTAAGTTGAAGCCTTCTAATGCAAGCTTTTTAACAAACTCGTACACCTTTCTCTTACTCCCAAGAAGCCAGACTGCTTCAGCTTCAGTTTTTAGAGACTCTCTAACGAATAGGTAGTCCGCGTCTATATCGCCGTAGACAACAAATACGTGGTCTCTCTTTCTAACTAATTCCCGCACCTTACTCACTAATTCATCTACTACCCCTACAAATACTGAAGAAACACCTAACTCACTAGCAACTTCTAGATCTCTATTTGTATCTAGTACTACCAGTTCGAAGCCTACGAGCTTTAGAATAGTTAGTAGAGGTCTCCCCACATTTCCCAAGCCGATGACTATAGCTCTCGGAGTTGGTGTAAAAACATCTATGAATACCCAGAGAACCCCACCACATATAAGCCCGGTTTCCCTAGCTCCCTCCACTGGTTTATCTGTAAATGAGTATTTCACCAACTTTGACCTACCTTCTGAAATAGCTTTAACTGCGTCTGAAATTAGTTCTGCTTCAAATAGTCCACCGCCAACTGTTCCCACCCTGCGGCCGTCTTCACCGACAACCATCTTAGCACCAACGTCTCTTGGAGCGGAGCCTTCCTTATTGACTATCTCACACAGAGCTACCCTCATCCCATTCTTCAAGTAGTCGAGTATAGCTGAGATAAGGACTTCATCCACAGACTCGATCCCTCGTTAGGAGTGATTCCAAGTAAATATCGTATGAGGTCTGCTGGAGACACAGTGTAAGCTTCATTGCATTCATCGCTTAGCTTCCCTACCCAGAGGCTTCCCAGAAGGTCTATCTACTACAATAGTCCCTCTATCTACTACTAGTTCTCCTCTGAGGAATACCTTATCTATCTTCCCCTTCAGTTTCCACCCTACGTACGGTGTAAGCTTATTCTTGTATTCGAGCGTCTCCTCTGAAACTACGTATTCAGCTGATGGATCCACAGCAATTATATCGGCATCTGAACCTGGGAGTAGCGAGCCTTTTACAGGATAGAGTCCGAAAATCTTAGCTGGATTCTCAGAACAGAGTTCGACAACTCTACCTATAGGTATAGCTCCCTCTAGAGCAGATGTCAGCATGAGTGGAACTAGGTGTTGTATAGAAGCCACACCAGCCGCAGCCTTCGAGAACTCAACTTTCTTCTCGTGTTCAGCATGTGGTGCGTGATCTGTTGCCACCACATCTACGAGTCCGCGAGAGATCGCTCTCCAGAGTTTCATTCTATTTCTACTGTCTCTCACAGGTGGATTGACTTTAACCAGCGCGCCGAGATTTCCGTGTTTCTCGTAGTCGAAGAAGAGATATGTTGGTGTTACTTCTACATAGATTTCCGTGGGACTCCTCCTAGGTCTCTTAATTGTTTTCAGAGCTGATGCGGTGCTTAAGTGAGCTATGTAGGCCCTACCTCCTACTGCTTCAGCTATAGACACTATGTGTTCAATACTCAGTCTCTCACAGAGCGGTGGTCTAGAGTCACTATGTGCTCTCAAACTATCTCCTCCACTCGCTAAAACTCTAGAAGTGAAGAATTCTACACACTCTCTATCTTCTGCGTGAAAAACAACTGTGAAGCCGAGCTTCTGAGATAGTTCAAGTGCGGTGTAAATAGTTTTGAAGCTGGGTGGGGGTAAGTTTCCAGTCGTTTGAGCCATAAATGCTTTAAACCCTATAGCACCACTTCTAACTAGCTCTACGATGTTTGTCTCTAGGTCACTGCTGTAGTCGTAGAGAACTGCGTATAGTGCGAAATCTGTGTGCGATTTTCTGGAGAGAAGGAATTTCTTCTCCAGAAGTCTAGACGGACTATCGACTGGTGGTACTGTATTCGGCATATCGAGAACTGTTGTTACACCACCTAGAACAGCAGCTCTAGTTGTGTGGTAGAAGTCGTCTTTATACTCTAATCCAGGCTCTCTACCGTGTATATGGGGGTCGACAGCCCCAGGCAGTATGAGCCTACCGCGTAGGTCTACAGTTCTAGAGTAGCCGGAATCTATAGATTTACCCACTTTAGCGATCTTTCCGTTCTCGACCAGGATGTCAGCCTCAATTACCGCATCTCTGAATACTAGAGCTCCACCTCGAAGTAAGATACCCATAGAGTTCCCGAGAAATATTGTCTCACTGTAGATATTAACTTAGTTTTATACTGCAGGCTTGTTTATTTTGTAGGTGTGGTCAGGTGTTTAACTTTATAGGAAGAAGTTTTCCACGGCACGACGGCTTCGCTAAAGCGTCTGGACTCGCTGAGTTTACATTTGATGTCGAGGTCCCGGGGATGCTCTATGGAAGGATATTTAAGAGTCCTCACGCTTTTGCTAGAGTTGGGAGGGTAGATGCTTCTGGAGCTGAAGCTTTAGGAGCGGTTGTTCTAACTCCGGATGACGTCCCAGACAGGCTGTTCAACCCTAGATTGATTAGCATAGAGGAAGATACGTTTAAGGACTGGAGGGTCCTCACTAAAGTGCCTAGATACTTTGGTGAACCTATAGCTGCTGTCGCTGCTCCTACTGAAGATACTGCTCAGAGAGCACTAGAAGCTCTCAGAGTGGATTTTGAGGAAGTCTATGACCCTGTTCTAGACCCTTTCAAAGCTATGTCTCCTAGCACTAGACCTATTCACGAGAGGGTTATGAGGGGCGGTCGGTGGATAGAAGTTAAGAATAACATTGCTGCTGAACTTAGGTATTCTGAAGGCGACTTAGACTCTGAAGAGAAGAGGTCGAGCGTCGTCATAGAGAGGAAATTTCATGCTTCTAGAAGATATCACACACAACTAGAGCCTAAGGGAGCTGTCTGCAAGTTAGAGCCTGATGGAACACTGGTAGTGTGGACTACTACTCAAACAATTCACAACACTAAGATATTGATTTCTCAAGTCTACGGAATACCTATGAACAGAGTTGATGTTAGGAAAGTATTGCTCGGTGGAGGATTCGGGTCCAGTATCCATACAAACTTAGTTACTCTGATAGCCGTCGGTCTATGTCTTAAATCTAGAAAGCCGGTGAAGCTAGTGTTAACTAGAGAAGAAGACATGGTCCACGACCACGTTAGCTTCGAATTCTATATGAAAGTTAGAGCTGGAGCAACTAGAGATGGCTCGATAACCTTCGGAGAGTTAGATAACCTAATTGATGTGGGAGCTCACCAGATACAGGCGTACCCTATCCTCGGTACTTCACTAGGGTGGTTCGTCTCACTATACAAGTGGAGAGCTGTTAAATACCACGGGAGGTCTGTATATACAAATAAGGTTCCTTCATGTGCTATACGTGGTTACGGAGCTCCAGAAATTACGTGGGCTGTCGAGACAGTTGTTGATGAGCTAGCGGAGGAGTTGAAGATAGACCCTCTCGAGTTTAGATTAGCTAACTACAGAGGGAGAGGGGAGATATTCTGGGGTCAGGGACCTACAGTTAAGTCTATAATCAGGAGTGACGGGGTACCGGAACTAATTGCTAAAGGCTCCGAGATAATAGGGTGGAAGCGTAGAGAGAGTCCTAGAGTTAAGACCGGTAGGTTTAGAAGGGGCGTAGGTGTTGGAAGAGGCTTTCACACATCTGGGGCTGGAGGACCTCTGTCTGGAGCCATCATAGACTACACAGGTGCTGTAGTTAAGGTAAATGAGGATGGATCTATTGACTACATCACAGCTCTCCAGGACCACGGTGGTGGAACTCTAGACGCACACATTAAAATCATTGCTGAAGAACTGAAGATTCCGCCTGGTAAGGTGAGGGTTGTGTGGTCTGGTACGTCTACGACTGTCTATGACGTATGTACACATGCGTCTAGAGGAGTTTTTACTGGTGGTGAAGCTGCTAGAAGAGCTGCTCTAGAGGTTAAGAAGAAGGTCTTAGAATATGCTTCGAGAATACTAGACTCGGTGAGCCCGGAGGCTCTGAGAATCGAGTACGATAGAGAGCTAAGTGACGCTGTCATATTTGTTGAGGGTGCTCCCGAGAAGAGGATTACACTAAGTGAAGTAGCTAGAGTTGCTTGGCAGAGAAATTGGGGCTCTATATCAGCGTCGGTTAGCTATAGAGCTACAGTAGCTCCACCTAGTTTTACAGTATACTTTGTAGAAGTTGAAGTAGATATGGAGACAGGAGTGATTAAGCCTATTAGAGTAGTTGCTGGTGCCGATATAGGTACAGTCATAAGTCCAGAGCTAGCAGCTGGTCAAATTCACGGAGGTTTCGCCATAGGATGGAGTTGGACTGTTGGTGATGAAGTATCCTACCTCGAGAATGGGGTGCCAGCTCACAGGATGAGTTTAACAGATTACAAACTACCTACATCTATGGACTTACCGAGTGATGAAGACTTTATAGTGCTATTTGCTTCGACTTATGAACCATTTGGACCCTTTGGAGCTAAAGGCTTAGGTGAGGCAGCCTCCAACCCGGTGATTGCTGCTGTTGCTAACGCTATCTATAACGCTACGGGCATCAGATTCTACGAGATACCTATGACGCCGGAGAAAATACTTAAAGCCATTAAAGAAGGTGAGTAGATGCTCTCTATAAACGCTTTCAATACCTACAGAATTCCACAGATATTCGATTACTATAGACCGAGAGATCTGCGTGAAGCACTTAAACTCCTCGAATCAGTTGAAGGTGCTAAAGTGGTTGCTGGCGGTACCGACTTAGTTGTAGATTTGAAGTATAGGCGTATCGAAGTAAGAGCTTTAATCGATATCTCTAGGTTGGACGAGTTGAGATTCATTAAGCTTGAAGACAGCTACGTAGAGATAGGTAGTGCGGTAACTATTCAAGAAATAGTGGAGAGCAGTATAGCTAGAGAGAAGTTACCTCTACTAGTGGAAGCCGCAGAGTCTCTTGGGTCCTGGCAGATTAGGAATTTAGCTACTATAGGTGGTAATTTATGTACTGCTTCACCTGCAGCAGATACAGCTCCACCACTACTAGTTTACGACGCTGAACTGGAGTTAGTGTCGTTGAGGGGGGTGAGAACAGTCCCCATTGAGAAGTTCTTCACCGGACCAAAGAGAGTTGTGCTCGAGAGAGGGGAGATACTGCGCTCTATAAGGATACCGGTGAGTCGAAACGTATTCGGCTGGAGCTACATCAAGCTTAGGAGAACTTCTTTTGATGTAGCTAAAGCTAGTGTAGCTGTTCTCTTAGACGCTAGAGATGGTTACATAGTAGATGCTAGAGTGGCTCTGGGTTCTGTAGCTCCTACACCGGTAAGAGCTAGAGGTGTAGAGAGGTCTATAGTCGGTCTAAAGATAGAAGAAGCTGCTAGAGTGGCTTCAGAGCGAGTTGTGAATGAGATATCTCCAATAGATGACGCTAGATCTACTGCTTGGTATAGACTTCAGGCATCGAAAACTCTCGTTAGTGACGCAGTGTGGAGAGCTTACGAAAGATTACTTAAGATAGGTGTGTGAAAGTGAAGATCAAGTTTAAGCTAAACGGGGTATTTACTGAGGTCTACGTGGAACCCCATGAAACTCTCCTAAATGTTCTCAGAGACAGACTGAAAGTCAGGAGTGTGAAGTATGGATGCGGTGTGGGAGAGTGCGGCTCATGCACAGTTCTACTCGATGGAGAACCAGTACCATCGTGCTTAGTCGTAGCTGCTAAGGTAGATGGTTCTGAAGTCACTACACCGGACCACATAGCGCAGACAGAGCTCGGTAAGGTAATAGTAGATTCTATGCTTGAAGAAGGAGCTATTCAATGCGGTTACTGCACTCCGGGATTTCTCGTCACTATATATGCCGCACTAGCTAGAGGAGTGAGAAACGTAGATGAGATAAGGAAAGCTATAGCTGGAAACATATGTAGATGTACAGGCTATGTGAATATTCTTAAAGCTGTTAAGAAGATTCTAGAGAGAGTAGGTAGTTAAACACTCTATAGCATACAGATATCAAATTACTGACTATAAAACTAAGGAGTAAATCGATAGAACAGCTCCTCAATTTAGGCATCTAAGACAGTTCTCTAAAAACTAGTAAACCGCGAGGTGACCAAGTAGCAATTTTTCACCTATTTAAAGCCTCAGTCAAACATCTGGATCTATCAAAACCCGACATCGTAGTATTAGACTACAGAGTTATTCTAGATAGAATCTCCCACTGCGTTAATTAGTAGTTCGAACCCCCTTCTCTCTAGAAGTAAGGCAGCTCATGAACATGTAGAACTCAGCTTTAGCAGTACTAGTTACTTCAATAAAAAGTTCTATTTCGATAAATCACAGGGTGTGGAGTGCATAGAGCTGAGTTGAACATCAGGTTTGATAGTAGAGAGATAGCTCAAGCAGTTTTTAAGTCCTTAATTCCTGAGGGCAGAGTCTCACTTAGAAATGTAAAAGTGAATGTTGAGTTGTCTGATGGAGAAATAACTATAGCTGTAGAAGCTCTCGACGAGTCAGCTCTTAGAGCAGCTCTAAACTCACTTACTAAGTTAACTTACCTAGTGTTAGAAGTTCTTAAGATTAGGTGATGTATGTGGTAGATATAGTTGTTAGAGTTTCTAATCTGAGGAAGTTATTCGGTAGAGTAGAAGCCCTACGCGATATTAGTTTTATGGTATTTAGAGGAGAGATATTCGGTGTTGTCGGACCTAATGGCGCTGGTAAAACTACTCTCTTAAGGATAATAGCTGGATTAATGAAGCCTTCATCTGGTGAAGTAGAGGTACTAGGCCGTAGAGTGCCTAATGATGTCAGTGAGATTAGGAAATACATTAGCTATCTACCTGAAGAAGCAAATCTGTACTCTAAGCTCTCCGGCGTCGAGAACTTGAGGTTGTTCGCTATGGCTTACGTAGGACATGAAAGTATTGATGAGGTCGTTAAGGTGGGATTTTCTATAGCTGGATTAAATCCCAGAGACCTGGAGAGAAGAGCTGAGACCTACAGTAAGGGAATGATTAGAAGAGTAGCTGTCGCATCTACTCTCATGGTGAAACCCCAGCTAGCTATACTAGATGAACCTACAGCAGGCCTAGACGTAGTTTCTGCGAGATACGTGAGAGATGTAATTAAGCACTACGCTAGAGAATTCGGCACGTCAGTCATATTTTCGTCTCACAATATGTTTGAAGTCAGTAGAGTATGCGATAGAATAGCCTTAATACACTCTGGGAGAGTTATTGCTATAGATAGTGTGAGCGAAATACTGTCTAAAGTTGGAGCAGAAGACCTCGAGGAAGCCTTTGTTAAGCTTACTGGTGGTAGAAGTGAGTGACCTCTACACAGTTCTATGGAAAGAAACTAGGGAAATGCTTAGAGATAGAAAGACTCTACTCATCGTAGTTTTAGCACCGATTATAACACTTCCATTTATGGGGCTCGCAGTTGTTTACCTACCTACAGTTCAGGAGGTAGTTGTATCTGTAGTAGATGAAGATAGATCTGAAGCGTTAATAGGGAATTTCACCATTAGCTCCCAATTTATATCGCACTTCATACAGGACTACCTCAAGCACTTTGGTTTCACAGCTTCCGAGGGAGAAGTAGAAGTAGCTCAAGTAGTTCTCAGAATTCCAGCGGGTTTCATAGCTAATCTCACGAGCTATGAGAACCAGGCGTCTGTAGTATTACTAAAGAAACTTGGTTCACCGAGAGTAGATCAAGCTGTTAGCTATATAGAGGCACTGCTTAACTACTTATCGAAGAAAGTATCGGAGATTAAGGTACTGACTTTAGGTGAAATCGCTGGTGTAAATCTGAAGACGGAAGCTGTTTTAAGCCCTATAGCTACAAAGACAGTTATTCTTATGCCGACTGGAGCTCCAGCTGAAGCTGAAGAAGGACTTAAGCTACACTTAAGCAGAATGCTGGCACTCAGTCTCGCTTTTGTAACTACACCGGCTGCTTCCTATATAGCTGACTCACTAATTGGTGAAAAAGAGAGAAAAACTCTGGAGAAGCTTCTCTCTACACCTATCAGTAGAAGTTCTTTCATATTTGGGAAATCCCTCGTAGCTAGCTTTATTGGTTTAGTAGGTGGTGCTAGTAATGTTGTGGGCGGCGTACTTCTCTTCATAGCACCTACTCTACTATATTCGTCAGACTTAGTTAGATACTTATCTCTTGAGGTCATGTTGACGCTGTTTCTTTCTTCATATACTTCGATACTAGTTTCTCTCTCCATATCTCTACCGATTGTTCTGAGGTCGCCTTCTATAAGAGCAGCTAGTATTTCATCTACATCTATTATTGGGATAGCTTCTGTTATGTATATAGCGTCACTTTTCATAAATCTAGATGAGCTGAGAATGCCGTTATCACTTATACTCGCTATACCTTATGCTTCTCTAGCATCAGCTATTATCAGAGTTTCACTAGGAGAGTCTTTGAGGGCGGTCGGCTATTTAGCTTACTCACTATTTCTCTCAGTGGCTTTCATATTGATTAGCACTAAGCTATTGGACCCGGAGAGAATGATCGCATCGAGATCTTAGTTCACTACTTTGGGACTTATTTTTCTACATATCTTCTCTTTCGGGGTTCGGCGTGAGAATACTACTCATACACGCTAGATATTTCGAGTATAGAGCTCGTGAGAAGGCTCTAGATAGTGCTGAACATATCTCGACTGAGAACTCCTCGGGAGAGTTTTCTAATGTGTTAGTAGTTTTTACGACAATCGAGAAGGGTGATAGCTCAGGACTTCATGAGATCGTGAGCAATGTAGCAGACGACGTAGCTAGAGTACTACTTAATGTTGGTGCTGGATCAGTTGTTCTCTATCCATACGCACACCTCTCGAAGAATCTAGCCGACCCTGAGGAATCTCTCCTAGCTCTCCGAGAACTCGAGTTAGAACTGAAAAACCGAGGTATGAAGGTGCATAGAGCTCCCTTTGGTTGGTATAAGGAGTTTAAGCTGGAGTGCTTTGGACACCCACTCTCAGAACTCTCAAGAGAGTTTAAAGCTGGAGAATTGAGGAGGGCTAGACCTATTGAAAAGAAGTACGTGGTGTTACTACCTACAGGTGAGATCGTTGATCCCAAGATCTACCTAGAGAAAGGAGATGATGAGGAGCTCAAGATCCTCATATCTAAAGAGGTATTTAAGGTGGAACTCCCAGGTGGTGAACCCGAGGTATCTGAAGCCTGCAATAAGTTCGGTTTCGAATGGGAGCCTATGTCTGATGCTGGACATATGAGGTACGGACCACACGCAACAGTCATGATTGAAGCTGTTTCAAGCTATGCTTGGGATGTAGTTAGATCTCTCGGAATCCCGGTATTTAGAGTTCGAGGTACCAATATGTTTAACACTAAGTTCAAACCTATTAAAGAGCACGCAGAACTCTTCGGAGATAGACTCTACGAAGTCGAGACTGATAGAGGTACCCATGTACTTAGATATGCTGCGTGTCACCAGCAATTCGCAATGATTAAGGACTGGATTATTAGCTACCGAGATCTTCCATTCGGTGTCTTCGAGATAGCTGATAGCTATAGGTATGAGCAGCCGGGAGAGCTTCAGATATGTTTTAGATTGAGGAAGTTCTTAATGCCTGACCTCCACATATTCACTAAGGACCTTAGAGAAGCTGTTGAGTTCGGTAGATTAGTGCAGAGAAAGATACATGAAGAAATAGGGAAGCTAGAGCGTAAATACGTCGCTCTATACAACGTAACGGAAGACTTCTTCAGAGAGCACTTTGACTACCTGTTAGACTTCGTTAGAGGTGATGGTAGAGCTGCTCTAGTAGCTATACTTCCTTCAGGCATATACTACTGGGTTATAAATGTTGAATACGTGATAATAGACAGTCTCAGAAAGCCGGCTGAAATAGCTACCTTCCAGATAGATGTAGGTAATGCTAGAAGATTCGGTATAGCATACTCAGCAGAAGATGGTAAGGAGAGTTATCCAGTTATAATACATACAGCAATCATCGGCTCTATTGAGAGATATGTGTACGCAGTTATGGATACCGCTGTAGCTAGAAAGAAACGCGGGCAGCCTCCTACTATACCTACATGGCTAGCACCAATACAGGTGAGAGTCATACCAGTCTCTCAAAAATACCTAGACTACGCGAATGAGGTACTCAAACAGCTTGTAAGCGCTGGTATAAGAGTAGACCTAGATGATAGAGACATCAGTCTAGCAAAGAAGATAAGAGAAGCTGGTATCGAGTGGATTCCGTACTCCGTAGTAGTTGGTGAAAGAGAGTATGCTACGAAGACAGTCAACGTAAGAATTAGAGTAGATAACTCACAGAGAGTCGTAAAAATAGAAGAATTAGTGGAGCTCGTTAAGAAAGACCTGAGCTCATATCCTCAAGCACCTCAGTCAACCCCATTCTATTTAAGTAGGAGGCCTACTCTAAACTACCTCTCCAAGCTATAACACTCTACATAATAATAAGACTCAGAGGAGGTTCATTTCCTCACTAATCAGCTCGGCAACGCTCATCATCTAGCTCCAACGATCTAGTTTCCACATATATAAAATCGAGTCAACTTAGTGTGCCTATCAAATGTGGAAGTCCCTGATTTCAGCAGCCGGTCGGCTAAGCCTACAAGCAAGAGTTTTTAGCTATTCTTAGAAACGGTCTCACTCTACTAGAGTAGAGTTTAGAACTAGATGTGTTCTTAAGTCAAAGATGATGATATATACATTATACATACCCGCCGTAAGCTTCAAGACGTGGTTGACTGGCTGAAGTACCTAACTGCATATGTAGTTACTGCTTTGATTTATTATTTCTAGAGCTGTATGTCTTTGGGAAGTTTGTGCCGAAGAAGAGTGGGAAGACTGCTGCTAGAGAGAGGAAAGCCGATAAGTCGAGAGAGAGAAAAGAAGAGAGAAATGTGAGTAAAGAATCACAGGAGAATCTCAGCAGAAAGTCTGCGAGTAGGAAAGAAGTAGACCTCGATTCTTGGATTGAGAAAAATATTGATGAACTAGTATCTAGGGCTGGACTAGATTATCTAGGTCTCAGTAGAGAACTGTGGATCGAGGTATTGAGAGACATAGCTACCGACCTCTACGGATCGACTACTAGCTACAAAACTGCAGATGAGGTTGCGAGAAAGTTGGTGAGAAACTCAGAGAGAGTATTTCCAGTGCTAGCTTCGAGACTAGCTCAGATTCTAGTTAGTCCATCGATAGACCAGTTAGAGTTTGTGGTTACAAATATTGGTGAAGCAGTGCTAGGTCTAGCTCCGAAAATCTACACATGGCTTAGCAAGTCTAGCAGAAGCGACCTACTTGAGATACTGAGGTATAAGTGGGCGTCTACGTGGTCTAGAACTAAGACATCATTACTTCCAGCTGCTTGTCCTAAGTGCGGTTTTAACTCTCTAATGCCGGATCTAGCGTGTCTCGTCTGTGGTGCTTCTATAACTGAGAAAGAGTTAAAGACATCTATAGATTTTAGTGATAGACTTAGAGAGTTGTTGAACTCTATGGATTGCTCGGAGCTTAGGGACTTAGTTAATTATGACTACGTGTTAGTAAATGATATCGAGATCAAGCCTCCATCGGCTAGTAGATTACCGGTAGACATAGAAGTCTATCTAAATAGAGCTGAGAGAGAGCTGGTGAGGGAAGCATATCGGTCGAGGTGCCTAAGTAGTGAAATTACTTAGCGATCTAGAAGATGTGAGAAAGTTAGTGTATGGTAATAGAGTAGCTGTAGTAGCTTACCTAGGGAGTGATGAGAGCTTAAACAACTACGTAGTAAGAGTTCTGAGGAAGCTTGAGGAGGTCTCGAAGGAGACTATATCATACGGTTCCTACAGAGTTAGTGAAGACATAAGAGACGCAGTGATAATAGTTTACATAGATGGAAGAGAGGTTTTAGAGCAGAGATACTACTTCATGAGATTAGAGCTTGACGTAATTGCTCTTAAAATGGGGATTAGAGAAGTAATGAACTCCCTCGGTCTCAGAACTCCGTTCTAACCCTTCTTAGAAGTACGTAGGTGTGCTATCTACTTAGTCTTAGTAACGTATCTATTTACTTCTCTTAGTAGCTTGACTGCTTCCGGTATGGTTCCCTCCCTTATTTCAGTAACCAGCCCCACTAGGTTGCTCTTAGTGAAAGCTGAGACTCTATACACTCTGAGACTCGCCACATCAAGAAACTTCTTCATAAACTCTATATCACCAGAATCTTCGTAGTACACTATGTATTGACCCTTAGCTGTGTCAATAGTTCTAGTGGAGATAACTTCCTTCTTCGACCCGAGATCTCTTAGGAGGAGTGCATGTGTTCTCACATCACTTGCTAGAACTGCGTGAAGTTCTTTCGATACGTACCGGTTGTAGTTAGCTATAGCTATCTCTAATCTGTCGACCCTTTTGAGGATTTTCAAAATCGGGTAGTAGAGAATGGAGTATCTAGGTGCTGTAGTAAATAGTATGTAGACTTTATCTCCGTTTTCTAGCTCATATTTCGCTCTGTAGCCGACTAGATAGCCTAGAAGTACATAAGTCTTATCTACTGGTTTAAAAATTCTCTCTAGGTCTTCTGTAATATTCTTCATAAGGACTATCATCTTCTTCCTCATTCTAAAATACCAAACTACAGACACCACCGCGAAAATAGACATGGAGGTGATTATGATGATGTCGAGTAAGACCACTACTTAAACACCTTGATCTTTTCCTTAAGTGCCTTAATATCGCTCAGGTTTTCCGTAGGTCTTCCCAAATGCTCTATTACTGCGTAACTAACACCAAAGCTCTTTAGCTCTTCGAGAAAGTTTTGCTGAATAGCCAGTACCCCGAGTTTTGCTGCTAGTTCATCAGGAATTACCTTATTGAGTATGAGGAGCTTTGGTTTAACACTTAGCTTATTCTTTAAGAATTCGTATGTTTCTCTGAGTTCGTACATCGGCAGGGGTTCTGGAGTAGCTACTAAAACATATGAAGACCTACTTTCTGAGGAGAGGACTGAGTCTATATTCTTAAAGTCATCTCGCATTTCATAGAGTTTGAGTAGTGCTCTATCTCTAACATCGGTATTTCTCTTCATCGTTCTAGCTATCACATATCGCAGAGACACTATTCTCTCTCTAATTTCGATTAACTTATTCAGCCATATCGAGTATAGTCTAGGTAGGATAAGTGTTCTTAGAGTGACTCCAGTTGGGGGTGTATCTACTACTACGTAGTTGAAGTCACTACTTAATGCTTCTTTAAGCTTTCTCAGCAGAACTTCTTCTTCAACACCAGGTGAGTACTTAATTACATCAACTACACTATCTAGATTTAATACCGAGAGTGAGGGCATTAATTCCCGTACTAGGTCTGCGTACCTAGACGTTATACTACTAACCTCTCTCTCTATTGAGACATATCTAACGTGAATACCTCCCTCGATTTCCTCTAGGTCTTCTCTAGTTAGTCCTAAGTACTTAACTATGTGTTTAGCTGGGTCTAAACTCAGCAGCAGTGTTTTACCTCTACGACTCAGCTCTATAGCTATAAGAATAGCTACTGTAGTCTTACCTACCCCTCCCTTACCGACAACCATAACTAAGTGAGGGCAGCACTCACGTAGCTCCAGAAGCTCTGTGAATTCAGTCAAGGTGCTCCACCTAGTGATGACACTAACTCATCTAAAACATCCTCACCTTTAACTGATCTACTCTCTAAGATTCTTATCTCTGAGATTAGAGGTTCTAGTAGCTCTAAAGACAGAAGTGGTGTGATTGTTTTAATACCGACTAGAGGTCCTAAAACTATGAGTAGAAAGACGTTCTCAAGCTCTATGTACTCTGCTTTTAAAACACTCACACTCTCTTCGATCATGGCTTCTCTAATTCCTCTCACAAAAAATTTCATCTCTCTTATTACTCTAGATAATGCTTTAAGCACCTTAGAGCTCTCCCTGGTTTAAATACAACAAAGTAATTAAATGAAGTAAATAGTTAAGTAAAAACTTGTGTAAGCTTATAGTGCTCTAGCCGACTTAAGGCCTCTAATAAATAGGTATATTAAGAGTATGTCGAGTACTACAGATACACCAACAATTATTCCGGTGCCTATATATATCAGCGGTAGATTCGGCACTATGAATACTAGCCATACTAGAAGTGCTAGAGTCACAGTTAGCCAGAGGAATAGTGCTGGAATCATCATGAGGAGGCTAATTGCTCCTCTAACCTTCAGCATAGCGTAAACCCATAGAGTAGATGTAAGTAGTGCTAGTGCTGCTAGCAACTGGTTAGTTCCTGCGAACGCAGGCCAAACGACTAAGTATGCTCTACCAACACCCGGTATTGTTGGGTAAGCCATAGCGGCACCAATAACTACCGCTAGTGTTGACGCTACCCACCTATTTGTAACTAGTTTGTGAAGCGTTGGGCGGCGAGGCTTCAACCAGTCGAACATCTCACTCCAAGCGAATCTAGCCAGCCTGTTTGCTGTATCTAGTGTTGTAAGAATGAATGCTGTTAGAGCCCACGCTGCGAATGTTCTGAATCCGATGAAGAGCTGTGGGAAGAGTTCTACACCAACAAGCCTACTCCACGCTATACCTTGAGCAAATCCGTAAGCCGTATAGAATCTCGCAGCCCCGGCAAACCGAAGTATGTTCGGTGTAGCTGTTATGTTTAAACCAGCTTTAAGCAGTAGATCTGTAGTTAGACCAACATCTTGAGCTACAGCAGCAAAATTCCAGACTAGAGCTGCTGGAAGTATAACTGCTAGAGATGAAACCGCTCCCTCAGTCAACATACCTCCGTAACCTACTAGTAGTGCATCGAGTTCACTAGATAGCTGCTTTGATGTTGTTCCAGAACCTACGACTGAGTGGAATCCGGAGAGAGCTCCACAAGCTATTGTTAGTGGTACTACCGGCCAGAACCAAGCTATATCGAGTCCTGCTGCTGGAGTGCCTGCTGGAGCTCCTATTACACTACCTTTAGCTACGAAGGTAATTATCGCCGGTCCAGTGAATCTAACAACCGGCAGTAGTAGTGGTGCTATTACCGCCAGTATTACGAATGACCACAGTAGGTAAGCATTTAAGTAGTCTCTCGGCTGCAGCAGATACCACACTGGTAGAGCAGCTGCGAGAATAGAGTATAGAGCTAATACGACAACCCATCCTTCGTACGTTAGATATACTGGTGTGTAGAAAGAGTAGGCTATACCGGCTACAACTAGTATGAGCACAATTACAGTAGCTTGCCTAACATCAAAGCCTAGTTTATATACGAGTATGCCGAATAGTAGAGCTAGAGGCATGTAGATTATCGATACAGTAGCAGCTGTAGGAACATCAGCAAAGGTAGCAGATGCCACGCTAAAGAATGCTGCTAGAACTAGTATTAAAGCAAACCAAACGTACGCCAGGAATATGTACCTAGCTTTTCTACCCATAACGTTCTCTGAGATAGTCATTATAGAAACTCCACCATGTCTAACACTAGCCATGATCGATGTGTAGTCGTGTACCGCCCCTATGAAGATGTTTCCGAAGAGAACCCATATTAGTGGGAGGAACCAACCCCAGGCTAGAGCTACCGCTGGACCCACTATAGGTCCAGCACCAGCAATTGAGGCAAAGTGGTGTCCGTAGAGAACATACTTATTTGCTGGAACGTAGTCTATACCGTCGAATTTTTCATATGCTGGTGTGAGTCTCTTAGGGTCTGCTTTAACTACTCTCCGCTCTAGAAGCTTCTTGCCATAGAATATGTAAGCTGCACCATATAGTAAGAGGACTACGAGTAGTATGAGTATCGGGTACATAGTTTCCCACCTAGAGCTTTCTACCTGTTTTAGCTTCTATGAATTTCTTTACTGCTACCGGTACATCACCGAGCCATAGCCAAGGACCTACTAAGATCAGTAAGAATCCAGCAGATATTAGGATAGAATCACTTGATATAGTGCCTTTCACACCTACAGAACCTTTGGTTAGATTGACGTAGAATAGTTCGTATAGCAGTAAGGCGATAGCTGTTGCTGTAATAGCTAAGCCTATAGCTTCTTTACTCTTCAATTAAAGACACCCTAAAAATTAATTATTTAAAGGTATATAAGTATTAAGTAAGACCTCTCTTGAAGACTAGCAGGAAGAGCAAAACTTATTTCAACTGCGCCTAGTTTTGTATGGAGAAATATGAAAGCTGTAGTACTAGCTGGAGGTTATGCTACAAGATTGAGACCTCTAACTCTAACTAGACCTAAGCCACTTCTACCTATCTTAAGTAAACCCTTAATTCACTGGTTGATCTATTCTCTTGGAAAGGTATATGTAGATGAGATAGTTATTTCCGTTAAGTATCTATCTAACCAGATTATGAGCTATTTAGGGAATGGAGATGAATACGGCGTCTCTATTGCGTACGTAGAAGAAGATCAACCTCTCGGTGACGCCGGACCTCTGAAGCTTGTAGACGAGAAAGTCGGTCTTAGTGAAACATTTCTAGTTCTCTATGGAGACATATTTACAGATGTAGATATTCGCGCTGTGGTAGATTTCCACAAAAGTAAGGGAGCTCTAGCTACATTAACAGCTATTTCAGTAGATAATCCCGAGAGATACGGGATACTCGATATAAACGAAGAAGGTAGGGTTATAGGCTTTATCGAGAAACCTACCTATAGACCTCGGTCGAATCTAGCTAATGCCGGGGTATATGTATTCGAACCTGAAGTACTTAAGTATATTGCCGGCGGAGGTAGAAAACAGAAGATCTCTATAGACCTCATTCCAAAGATATTGAAAACAGAGAAAGTATATGCGTACGTACACAATGGAGTGTGGTTTGATATCGGTGTTCCTGAAGACTATCTTAAAGCCAACGTAGTAGCTCTCAACACCTACTATCCAAATGGCTATGTAGAAGAGACATCAGATATTCAAGGTGAAATAGTTAGACCAGTATATATAGGAAATAATGTCGTCGTAGGTAAGGGAAGCATCGTAGGACCAAACACACTGCTGCTAGATAATGTAACTATAGGTGAATCTTCAGCAATGAGGGGTTCGATAGTAATGAGGGGGAGTAGAGTGGGTTTCTCTTCCTACATCAGAAACTCGATAATCGGGGAAAACTGCTCAATCGGTAACTGGGTGAGAATTGAGAGTGGAGTAATCATCGGAGATCAAGTAAGTATAGCAGATGAAGTATTCATTAACAGGCGTAACTGCGTTCTTCCATATAAAGAGATCAGCGACTGCGTTTGGAAAGAAGGGGAGATAATCCTCTAGACTTCACACATAGAGCTGAATTTCACTTTTGTTTTAGCTGCTTAACTAGCTGACTAGTTAATTATTGCTTTAACCATTTTTCCGCAGCGTGGAACTGAAGTCTTACTAGCTACTAGAGTGAGTCCGTCAGATCGTCGCGAGTTCGTCATATATCTGCTTTTGGAGCGGCTTCATCACTCAATTGAGTATATGTTTGCGGTATATTAAGTATTAGCTTAATAGCTGAGCTGTAAGGTATTTCTGGGAGCGGCATTTACTGGCCTATGTGGGAGTAGCATTGAAGATTGCTGTTGTAGACTGTTTGGCTACTGGGTCTGCGGGTAGGAGGTTATCAAGTGTTGATGTTGTAGGGTCTGGACCGAGACTGGTTGTTGGAATACTAACGAGACTAGGTGTCAAACCGTATTTAATGGAGTGTGAGCGTGTTCTATCGAATAGCACCGATATCCTAAGAAATTTCGATGTTTTGATGGTTTCCGGGATGTCTTCAGATATTCACTCTGTGTCTATAGTATTAAAGAAGTGGAAGGAGAGGGGTCCATCGCTTGCCGGCGGCCCTATGTGTGTCGATTATGAAGACTTACTCAAACTTGGATTTACTGCTGTTGTTTGGGGTGAAGCTGAGGTTTCTCTACCGGTACTAGTCAAGACTCTAGGTTCTGGTGATTTTCGAAATATTCCAAACCTGATATTCAGAGAGAACGGCGAGTTTATAGTAAATATAACGCCTAGTTACGCTAGAGAACCTCTACTATGGTCTTTTGAACCGGATGTGGAGTCTATAAGAAACTACAGGTACTATTGGGCTCGTAGAGTATATGTTGAAGTTGTTCGAGGCTGCAGTAACTTCTACAGAACTACTCTACCAATTAAGCTACCTAAGGAGGTAGGAATAACCAAGTGCGTGCGGTGCGGTATCTGTAGAACTGGTAGACTTGAGTTAAGAGTGTCCTGTCCTCTAGGAATCCCACCTGGATGTGGTTACTGCCTTGTTCCGAGACTCTATGGACCAGCTAGGTCTAGACCTGTAGAGCAGATTGTGAGAGAAGTGTCTGAACTTATTGAACTAGGTGTTACGAGGATCGTGCTTAGTGCTCCTGATATACTGGACTATGGGCGAGACTGGCTCGTTAAACCTAGCCCGCTCACAGACCCGAGATACCCACCTGCGAATGTAGGTGCTCTAGAGCAACTCCTATCTGATATATTCTCTATTCCCACTGTCGAGAAAAAAGAGGTCTACGTAATGGTTGAGAATATAAAGCCGAATCTAGTTACCGAAGAAGTTGCTAGAGTGCTAGGGAAATACCTTAGAGGGACTACTGTCAATATCGGTCTAGAGACGGGTGATAGTGAGCATCACGTGGAACTCGGGAGACCATCCACAGTCGAGGAGGCTTTAAGAGCTATAAAGCTGCTGAGAGACCATGGCTTGAGACCATATGTATACACTATCTACGGACTACCGGGTGAAAGCTGGAGGACTATTAGAAACACTATCAAAGTACTAAAGAAAGCCACTAAACTAGGTGCGGAGAGAGTTATTCTCTATAGATTTAGACCTCTTCGAGGTTCTGCTTTCGAAAACTATCCCCATCCTTCGCTAAAGAATCGAAGAGTGTCATCACTTAAAAGTTTTGTAGAAGCTCTTGAAGCTTCGTTCAAGAAGAAGCTTCTGGGTAAGACCGTAAGAATAGCTGTTGTTGACACATACAGTAAGGACATATACATAGGGTACACCCTCCCCCACGGTCCCGTAGCTCTACTTAAGAGTAGTAAAGACCTTCGAGGTAGAGTAGTAGATGCCGTAGTTCTTGAAGTAGAAAAAAGAAAGATAGTGTGTACTCCACTAATGTAACTACTAGAGAACTAGCTGAATAGCCCGGCCGCAGTTGATGAATTCTCTGTATCTGGCCGTCTATCTACTAAGCTTAAAAACCAAGCTTAGCTATTACTTACGGCGAATGAATCAGTGAGCGGGCAGTCATACAGTTATCTAGTAAAGATCGGAGATAGAACATATAATGCGCTAGTTAAACCTAGTGGAGAGAGTAAGTTTAAAGTAGTTGTAGATGGCGTAGAAATGGAGGTACTTGTTGAAGCTAAGCAACCTATAGTCAAAATGACGGCTGAAGAGAGCCTCTCTAGATCAGCTGAAGTAAAGTCCGTAGCTGGTGATGCAGCATCTAGACCTATTGATAGCACTAGAAAACAAGAAAGTAGTTCGGGAGCGGTAGCCTCAAGCACACCACAGACTGCGACACCTACTACACCGATAACACCAGCAGTTACAGTAGGTGGAGCTATCATAGCTTCACCAATACCTGGCAAGGTACTGAAGGTGTTAACAGCTCCCGGAGACACAGTATCTCCAGGAAAGCTGGTTGCTACTCTAGAGTCAATGAAGATGGAAGTAGAAGTCTTTAGTGACAAGAGTGGTAGAGTTAAAGAAGTTAAAGTAAGAGCTGGAGACTTTATTAACGTAGGTGACCCTCTAGTAGTCTTAGAGTAGTTACTCTCTAATTATTTACTAGAAGTATTATTATCGTGAATTTCATTTCTAGAAGTGCTAGCTGGGTAGAGTCTTTGAAGATAGAAAATCCTACACACATCTTCTAATTCCCTGTAGGGAGACATATTGTACTATCGTTAAGCAAGTGAAGTCTAGTGAGTCGAGACTATTCTGAAGGTAGAGTGAGGGCTTGTGTTTTATCTAAAAGGTCTCAACTACGTAGTTTGAGCACGACTTCACTCATCTACTTAGAGTAGCATCGGGCTAGAAATGCGGCTACATATAGTAGAAACTTAGCTAGAGCTTCATTGTTAAGTGATACTGTGTGGCCTATGTCTGGTAGTACGTGTAACTCAAATGTTTTCCCTCTCTCTATCAGCTTCTTTATGAATTCTAGTACCGGCTGTATAGGTGTTCTTGAATCATTTTGAGGTTGAACTACACAGAGAGGGGATTCTAAGTTCTCGGCGTACGTTATCGGAGATCTTTCTCTGAATAACTCCTTTCTACCTGCGAATAGAACTTCCTGAAATGTTTTGAAGTATCTATCTGCGAGTTCGTACATCATTTCCCAGTCAGCTACTGGAGCACCAGCTACACCACACTTCCAGAGTTTAGGTCTCGTAGTCAACTGCATCAGTGTGGTGTACCCTCCGTAGCTATATCCAACGATTGATACTTCACCAACTCTACTGAGTCCACTATCAATAGCCCACCTACCAGCTGTTGCTACATCCTCCATATCGGCGCCTCCCGGATCCCCCACATCCATCAGTCTGAACTTCTCTCCATAACCCGTAGACCCTCTAAAGTTGGGAGCTACTACGTGGTAGCCTAGAGCAGCTAGTGTAGCTACTATAGGTGTCCAAGCATTAGCTACTTCAGACCAAGGACCTCCGTGTGGATAGACCACCGTAGGCCCGGGCTTTGGTGCCGTACTTGATTCGAGAACGTAGGTCGGGATCTTTAGCTTGTCGAATGACTCTAGCTCTATAAATCTGGCTTCACCGAGTTTCTCAGCTACATCTCGAGGTAGTGGATTATCTACTATAGTGCGGTAGCTACCGCTTTCTATGTCTACTTCAAGTATCTTTGGGGGGGTTCTAAGTGTTGAGTGTACGATATACGCCTTTCTCTCGTGTACGGTGGCTGATGAGATGAAGCCCGTATCTGGACCTAGATCCCGCCCATCGATGAAGAGTCTCGAAGTTCCTCGCTTTTTACCTACGGCCCAGATTCTCCCATCTGAAGTCCATCCATAGCTTACGTATTCAACTGGTTCGAATTTCTCTATATCTCTATAGGTGAAGGTCGCTTTCTTAAAGCTTCTCTCTTCGAGGTCTAGAGTATAGAGAGCCATTGTATCTCCGTCTTCAAAATTGCTTGCGAAGAGAACTCTACTTCCGTGAAGTCTCGGAGAGACGTTGATTGAACCTTCTCTAGGTGTTATTACTGATTGAGTTCCTGTTAAAATATTGACCGCAAGTAGCTCTGTTGAGAATGGATTACCTGCTATGTGACCGAATCCAACTACATAACTCTCGTTAACATCTGTAACAAACTCTCTACCCTTAGTTTCAGCAATTCTCTCCACAGTTTCATTTGCGAGATTCGCTAGGTATATACCGGCTTTCTCTCTCGTAGCTCCAGACCAGGCAACTCTTTTACCGTCGAAAGCCAGTCCTGCGATTCTCTGAGGCTCAACTCCTCTAGATATAGAGAGCTCTTCACCTGTCTCGATATCTACGGTGAAGACTCTACTGAGCTCGAAACCTCTACTGACATCTCTTACAAATACGACTTTAGAGGAGGATTCACTAACATCTATAAGCATATGTACATCTGAAGCCACAAGTTTCTTAACACCTGTTTCAATATCTATAGTGTAAGCACTGTAGGTACCCCTCTCGGTAGATCCGTAGACTAAACACCTTCTAGCAACACCCTCAATAGTAAATCTTGGAATATAGACTACAGCTTCAATTATTCTAGAGGCTTCCACCAAACTTCTTACTACCGTGTACAACACCCGAGAAGTAGTGAAGCCAGCAATAAAATAGTGAATAACACATCGGTATGTGGTCGGAAACACACTACGCAATTTCTTCGCAGTACCAACTAGTGCTTGGAGACTAGAGATTGGTTTCAAGTCGTTTATCAGATTGAGTTGCTCTACATACTTTTATACCTAGGTTCTAAATAGATTGGGTGCTCTATGGCTCGAGATCAGTTAGTCGGTGGGTTGATGCTCACAGCATCTATAGCTATAGTAGCTATCTACGGCTGGTTAGTCTTCTTAACTGACTACTACCTCCTAGTTCTAAAGCTAACTGGTTTCATAGCTATAGCTGGAGTATTCGGTATTCTAGGCTGGATAGGCTATACACTAGCAACAACACCCCCACCTAAGCCTATAGAGGAGATAGAGAAGGAAATAGAGGAAGAACTAAAGAAGCTAGAAGTTGAGACTAAGAAGACTTCAGAACAATCTCAGACCTAGAGAATAGAGTCAAAACCAGATATCGAGCACTCAGTTTCTACACTTGTTTTAGTTGGTAGTTACTTCTTTAATCAACGCAGCAGTGAACTCTTGAGTAATGTCTACCACAGTTGTTTAGAAGCTCAGCTACCACTAATAGCTATAAGCTAGTTTCACTACTTTATAGCACCACTGAGTTAAGGCTTGAATATTAAACATGTTGTTCTACTGAGAGTGGAGTATAGAGTGGGTAGGCTAGAATCATATGAAGTACTTAAGAAACTATTCTGGATGTCTAGAGTTGGAGAGCTCATTTTATCTGAAGTAGAGATTGTGGTAGTAGATAGAAATACGGTAAGTGGTGTGAGAAGCATTAAACTCTCCAACAGCTCTATCTTGATGAAAGACCGTGTGGTGCTATCTGAGAGTAATACACAGATTCCCATACACCGCATAGTAGAGATTAAAATTGGTGGTGAGAGTCTTTGGAGGAAAAAACAAAGTGCCTGAACAAAGTCTTGAGAAGACTTCCAAAGTACAGTGACGTAAGAGAGTACGTGCTTAGAGTAAGTAGAGAACCTATAGCTCTCTCCAGGTCCGTTAAGAAGAGAGCTTTAGTTAGATACTGTCGAAGAGTAGATAGAGTCTACGAATATCTAGCAGAGAATCTTCTAGAACCACTCAGAACTCTAAAGAAACTGCTTCAAGTAAGTTTCTACAGCAGAATTGCTTCAAATGCTCTAGCCGATGGATTAGTAGTTGATGACTTAGTGGGCAGACTTTTAGGAAAGCTTGAAGTAGTAAAGAAACTATCGAGAGAGTATAGGTCTAAGATTGCTGTAAGCTTCGATGTAGCTGAATCTAGGGAGCTATATAGAGAATATATTGGAAGAGTTCTCTCAGTAGTTAGGAGGGAATCTAAGTATCTCGAGCTACTAGACAGAGCTATAGTAGAACTCAAGAAGACACCTTGTATAGACCTATCGCTTCCAGTAGTAGCTGTAGCCGGCATGCCTCAAGTTGGAAAATCCACTCTCGTCTCCACTATATCTACAGCTAAGCCTAAGTCATCGCCGTTTCCGTTCACAACTAAGGAGATAGTCTTAGGTCATGTAAACTATGGATTTATAGAGCTCCAGATTCTAGATCTTCCCGGAATTCTCGACAGACCTCCGGACAATATGAATGAGATTGAGAGAAAGGCTTTCATAGTAGTAACAGAAGTTGCAGACCTAGTTCTATTTCTAGTAGATCCATCGGAAGACTTCTACTATGGATTTGAGAGTCAGCTCTCCCTCCTTAAATCACTCAAACAGTGGGTTAATGTAGATATTTTCGTAGTAATTAATAAAGTAGATAGAGTGAGTCCTGAGAGAGTAGACTTAGTGTCTAGAGCTGTGAGTGAGGTTGTCCTCAACGCTCCAATTCTGAAGATAAGTGCTCTAAAGAGAGAAGGAATAGAAGAGCTCGTTGATACTGTAGTAAAGTATTTAAAGACCTCTAGAGGAGAGAGCCCATAGAATAGCTACCGATACTACTAGTGAAAATATCTGCAGAACTCTCAGAGTCCAATCTGAAGATAGAGTGAGTAGAAAGCCTAGAATCATTAGAAAACTCACAGCTAGATACCTTAAGTAGTTTCTCACACTATTCTTAATCTAAGACCACCTCCTATAAATCTCGATAAAGCGAAGGAAGCTGTAGAGAGAGCGATTAAATATGTTGATGGAAGGAGGAGGTAGGAGTAAAGATAGGATACAGCTACGGTCTGAACTAAACCAAGGTAATCAGCTATGTCTGATATGTTAATGTAGTTCTTCTCGTCAATATGTGGTCTAAGGTAGCTAGCTCCAGTGTACGCGACCCTGATTATGTACGCTCCCGTATTTAACTGCATACGGCACTCTTCGATCTCTAGCTCATTCCAGCTAAATGAGTCCCAGCGGCAGCTAACTCCTTCAGTATTTATAGATATCTCGCTAACATTTACAGAGCTTAGTCTGAGGAAGCTCAGTGTGACTTCACTACCAACTACGTTGAGGCTGAGCTCTATTTGCTCTGGTATATTGGTATTACTGGAGATAGATAACTCGAAGATTCCTACGAGCATTAAGGCCAGTCCCTCCCCTAGATACAGTATACTGTACACTCTCAGTTCACCAGACCAGGGAACTTCAACTCGATGTGGTTCAGGTCTGACCTTATACCCCATAAACACTACTTCAAACTCGAATATCTCACCTCTCTGCACTAGACTTTGGGGAGGACCTATGTGGAATCTACCTTCTTCATCCCCTACAGTTACGGCTACGGGAGTTCTAGAGTTCTTGTAGAGTCTTACGACGGGATATGGAATAGGCTTTCCCAAAATATCTGTAACAACACCGTCTAAACTACCGTACTTATCATTAGTCATTAAAGGTGTTGGTGTTTCAAAGATGTACGCAAATGAAGGCATTAGAGGTAGGCCTACGTAGTAGACTATAGAGATGGCTATCATTGCTGCTCCCACACTCTTCCCGATTCTCAGAGGTGTAGAGTAGAGTAGTACTCCAAGTGCGAGAATCTTATCTCTCAGAGTGTAGACTACAGCAGATATTATGTATATCATCTTTATAGCTGTGAGAGATGTCGCTATAAGGCTACTGATGTGCTTTACTAGCTCCAGTAGGACATCTGCTCCAGAAGCTCTCAATGCTGTAGCTATAGACTGTAGAGCTAGATAAGATGTTACAAGTGAGGCCGTTCTCCCGGTTAACCAAGCCGTAAAGTAGGGCCAGCTAACACCTAGAACTTCGAGAAGGTAGTCTCCTAACTTCAGTATTAAACTATAAATAGATATCAATACGGCAGACGCTAGACTATCGTACATCATTAGAATGCCCCACCTCTTCACAGACTTAAGAGGGATAGGAGAACCGTAGAGTACAGCGCCTAGACTGTAGGTTAGTAGAGATAGAGTGTATGCTATTGAGAGAAGCTCCATATTAGAACACTCACTAGGGGGTAGGCGGCGGCGGCATTGGTAGAGATATCGAAGAAGTTATGTAGGAAATCAAAGCAAATATTGTTGTCCCCATAGCAAGCCAGAATGCTGCGAGAATAGAGTCTTCAATCAGACTCTGCCCAGTTCTCTTCATACTTCTAAACGGTATTGGCGAGCCTTTTAACGCCCAACCGATAGCCCACGAAACTAGAAAAACAAACCATGCTACACTCATAACTATAATTGTCATCCCTCTAACAAGTTCGACTAAGTCCACAAACACACACCCACACTTTCAAGAGTTTAAATAACGTAACGAACTGATGCAACCTCGGTGTCTAGTTTGAATATAAGTACAGGCTACATCTCAAAGAAGGCTGCGCTTGATTCCAGCGTCTTCGTAGTTCCCCCCGTAGTTGTATTCGGTCCCACGTCAATAGGGTCTGATTCTGCCTTATTTAGCTACGTATTCGTAGGGTTTCCCACGAGGAAGAAGTTAATTGAAATCTTGAGAGAACCGGACCTAGAGAAAGTAGATGGGCTTAGCTCTGGTGCTAAACTAGGTTCTGGAGTTATTGTGAGATCTCACTGTGTAGTCTACGAAGACGTAGAGTTACTAGATGGTGTTGAGCTCGGTCACAATGTACTCGTAAGAGAGAAAACTGTAATAGGTAAAGGAGTTAAAATCGGAACCAGCACTATAATCGATGGATATACGGTTATTGGAGATGATAGTAATATACAGTCAGGTGTGTACATACCTATTGCAACCGTTATAGGTCGCAGAGTCTTTATAGGACCGAGAGCTGTTATAACGAACGATAAGTACCCTCCAAGTAGGAAAATAGTTGAAACAGTCATAGAAGATGACGCTGTAATTGGTGCTAACTCAACTATAGTAGCGGGAGTTAGAGTTGGGAGAAGTGCTGTTGTAGCTGCTGGAGCTGTAGTCACGAGAGATGTTGAATCTGAAGTAGTTGTTGCGGGAGTTCCAGCTAGACCAGTTATGAAGAGAGAAGAATATGAAGAAAAAAAGAGGCGGTACGAAGAAATCTCTAGATAGCAACCGCTTATGTGTTTTTATTTAATTGGGTGTAAGTATTCGAGTGATAAGTGAAAGTATGCTTAATCTTAGAGAGATAGCTGAAAGCATTATTAAGAAACCGGGGGTTTTCCTCGACGAAACGAAGCTCTATCCAGAGTATGTCCCAGAGGTTTTACCCCACAGAGAAGAGCAATTTAAGCAGTTAACTAAGATGTTTAAACACGTTATCGTATCACCCGGTTCGTCATCAGCTCGTGTAGTTCTATATGGTTCTCTCGGGACTGGTAAAACAGCAACAGCTATATCGTTCGGTAAAGTTATTAGTAGATTAGCGGGTGAGAGAGGCGTAAAACTCAAGTATGTTCACGTTAATTGTGCTAGCACTAAATCAGCACTCTCAGTTTTTAGAGAGGTAAAGAATCAACTAGGTCTTAAAGTACCCGACAGAGGACTTGGTTTTTCAGAGTTCGTTCAAGTACTTTTGAGGGAGATGGATATAGAGGACCTCTACGCTGTAGTTACTCTCGATGAATTCGATTCTGTTCTACTTAATTTCGAGAGTGGAGATAGGTACTCTCTGGTTAGATTTTACGATATCTTTCACTCAGATGTGATGAGGCTGAATTTCATATATGTGAGTAGAATGAGGCTCAGCGATATAGTTAGAGTTCTAGACGAGATCTCCGGTAGCTACATGATGAGAAACACCATAGTTTTCAATCCCTACAGATCTAGAGAACTCTACGATATACTTAATTATAGAGCTGAAGAAGCTTTCTATCCAGGTGTCGTCGGGAGTGATGTATTTGAGTATATAGCGAATCTAATCGGCTACGATACTGGTGGTGATGGTAACGCTAGAAAAGCTCTAGCAATACTCTACTCAGCTGGAAAGCTAGCGGAGAGGGAGATTGAAGAAGGTAGAGCATCGAGAGTCCTCATAGATCACGTTCGAGCTGTATCTGCTAGAGAAGACCTAGACCTCATACACGTATTAGACTCTCTAAACTACTTAAATCTCCATCAGCTGCTCATACTTAAATCTATAGCTATAGGACTTAAAGAAACAGGTAGTAGCTACGTAAGTATAGGACGTGTTGAAGAAGTCTACAGGAGGCTATGTCAGGACACAGGTTTAGAACCTAGAAAACATACCCAGATCTATTACTACGTAACTGAGCTAGCTAGTCGCGGTGTAATTATGACTAGAAAGACCCTTAAGGGAAGAAGAGGGAGGAGTAGCTACGTCAGCTTTGGTGCGGCACCTCTAAATAGCTTACTGAATGCTTTAGATAGAGCTATAGCTATGAGGCGTGAAATCGGTGAGTAACATAGGGAATATAGTTGCTGAAATAATATCTAGTAAAGTTAGGGTTAAAATACTGAAGCTGCTAGTAGAGAAAGAATCTCTTAATATATCTGCGATTGTGAGAGGAACTAGGTTAAACTACAGAATAGTTAAAGAAAACCTTGACTACCTTGTGAAGCGAAACGTAGTTTACGAATTAGTCCTGGGGAGGATTAGAGTGTATAGACTCAACTATGCGAATCCTGTGGCCAGAGCTATAAGAGATCTATTCACTTCTTAAGGAAGTTCTCTAATCCCTTAGAGTTCTTCTCTTCTTTCTTCTCACTCTGTTTAGCTATAGCTGTACTACTAGAAACTCTCGACTTCTTCTGCTCAAACATTGTTTTTCTAGCTTCTTGTCTTATTTCCTGCCTCAATTTCTCGATATGCTTCACGATTTGACTTCCCATATTCTCAGAGAGATAGATGATCATAGAGTCACTCAAGTTTAATCCTAGAGCCAGCTTAGCAGCATACTCGGGGTTATTATCGAAAATCACCTTCAACAGAGGTATGACATCTGATTTTACTGTTGATGTAGAGCACTTCAGGTGTGTTGCTACTATTTTTGCTAAGTCCTCTCTCACTCGATTAGCTTCCTTAGCTTCAGCTGCGAGTCTTCTAGTTTCCGGAGGTGAGTAGCTAACCCACTTGAATTTATGTTGCTCATTCTTAATAGATAGAGCGACACCGGCCGTCATCATATCGACCGCGTAAGCTAGTAGATCCCAGTTGCCGCTCTTGAATATTCGAGAGAAGTATACATCAGCTCTCGATAGAGCTTCATAAGCTCTCCAAAGGTCTTCAGGATCTTGAGCCTGCTTAGGTAGGTTTTCATGAATCCACCCAATCAACTCGTTCGGAGCTAAATCTGTTTGTGTGGAAGCTTCTTTCGCCTGCCAAGCATACCTAGACACCAGTATCTTCCTAACTACATTAAAGGTCTCTAAGTCTCTATCTCTAGCTCTCAGTAAAGCCCTAGCAGCTGAGAGAGTAACTCTACCAAAACCTTCACCAACAGCCTCTAAGTCATTTATAGCAGACCTAAGATCTCCCTCAGACCTCTCAGCTATGTAGTCTACAGCATCATCATCACACACTAGTTTCTCACTTGCGCATATACTGCGAAGAACCTTCTTTACGTCTGTTTTAGTTAACCTCCTGAACTCTATCATCAAACATCTATTTCTTAGCTCCCAAAGTTTAGGACTCCAAGGGTTGTTAGCTATCAACACCACTGGATATTGAGTATTCTCGACCAATTTTAGTATAGCTTCAAGCGCACCCAGATCAGCTGCATCCGATATACCGTCCACTTCATCTAGGAGCACTATCTTTCCGCGAGTATTTGTTAAGCTTCTCACTCTAGATGAAGTCTTAGCTATTCTCTCTATATCTGAAGCTCTCCTATAGTCACTAGCATTCATTTCTAGAAGCTCGAATCCTCTTTCTCTAGCTACTGCTTCTACTAGAGAGTTTTTTCCAGATCCCGGAGGACCGTAGAGGAGAGCACTCTTCTTCTCAGGTTTCTTACTTACCCAGGTATCTATCCACTCAATAAATAACTTCTTAGCTTTTTCCTGGTTAACTATTTCATCAATTTTCTTCGGTCTATACTTAACTACCCACGGAATCTTTCTAGAGAACAGCATTTCTTCACCGCTTTACTGGTTTAGAGGGCTGAGGCTGCTGCCGCAGAGACCTACCTAAAAGAACGAGTTTAGCTAGAAGAGCACTCAGCTGGATTTCGTCATCAGCTCCTTCAACAAGTCTATATTGAATCTCTCCGAGATAGTCTGCTATCTCTACTCTTAGGTCTTCCGGGACCGTGATCTCAGAGCTAAATATTTCTCTATGTATCTGCTTCACTATATCTACACCGGAAAGTCCGTAGGTGATCATGAGTTTTCTGAGAGCTTCTCTAGACTTGAGGAAGTCTCCTTCGAAGAGAGCTGTCTTCAGTAGAGCTTTTACTTCAGCTGGAGTTGCTAGTCCAACTACTTTATATACATTCGATGTATTTACTTCACCAAGAGCGGCAGCTGCTTGAAGTATGTTGATAGCTCTTCTCATATCTCCTCCGGAGACTTCGTGGATAGACTCCAAACCGCGGTCGTCACAAGCTACTCTTTCTTGAGCGCATATCCACTTTAGCCTAGCTATAACATCTTCTCTTCTGAGAGAGGTAAACCTAAATACAGCACATCTCGATTGAAGAGGCTCTATGATCTTGCTCGGATAGTTAGCTATCAGTATGAACCTAGTTACATCTACATACATCTCCATTAGTCTTCTAAGTGCTTGCTGTGCGTCTGCTGTCATATTGTCTGCTTCATCAAGTAGCACTATCTTAAACGGTACATCGACCGGTAGCTTACTTCTAGCGAATTCCTTTACTTTAGTCCTCACTACTTCGATACCTCGCTCATCAGAAGCATTAAGTTCTAGCATATACAATCTGTAGTCTTCACCGTAGAGATCGTGAGCTAGTGCGTGCGCAGTTGTAGTCTTACCTGTCCCCGGAGGACCAGCGAAGAGCAAGTGAGGCATATTTCTCTCTTTAGTAAATACTTGAAGTCTCTTAACTACGTCTTCTTGATCTACTACTTCCCGTAGAGATTTAGGTCTATACTTCTCGGCCCATAGAATCTCTACTGACACGCTTCTAGAGCTCATCAACACACCACATTAATCTAGTGGCTGAAACTTATAATACCGTCGACACTTGATAGAGCTACTTGATGTAATTACATAGTGTTTGAAGTTGCTAGAAGAGATGTTTATGTGTGAGATGTACATCTAGTGCTTGAAATTGATTGTTTGCCGGCTAAAGCGCTTTCTAAGGTGTCTCCTCTTAGCTGATTCAAACTAGTGTAGGTTCTAGGTTTTCTGACATAAAATATTTAATGTTAAGACTCCATGTCGAGCCGTATAGAGTTTCACTACATAGAAATTCCCTTCTGTAATTTGGGGACTTCCATATACATTCCAATCACACTCAACTACTTTATCGCGTTCACTTCTTTGTAGAGGTCCTTGATATAACCTTGGAATTAGTATTATGTAGCCTCTAAACCCGGCTTCTATCGGGGTTTCTACATTACAGATATAGTTACCAGCACCTGTTATAATCTCGACTTTAAGCAAGATTTCAGATTTAGCACCATCATTTAAAGTATATATCGTGAGAACTGGTGCCGGCTCTATACCAGCCTGAGTAACGTAGAGCATCGGCTTAAGTTCGAAGTACTCTCGAGTTGAAATAATCAGACTGAATACATAGCTAGCTATAGCTATAGATATAGCTAGGGCGACAGCTACTAGCACGAGTTTTACGGTTAGTGGATAGATGCCGGATCTAACCCTCCTGGAGGAATTCTTACCGACCATCTTAACTCACCCCTATCGTGTAGAGTGTTACTATAACTGCTGATATAGATAGCAAACACATGACTACTATATGTCTAAAGCCAGCGTAAATAGTTTGCTCAGAGGTAACTCCAGCTATCAGACCCATAATTAAGGAGTTTATGTAGGAACCTATTGCGAGAGAGGTTATGAGGGGGATCAGCCCAGCCGGCTGCACAGTTCCAGCAAACGATGTAAGCATCCAGAGTATTATAACTGGAGAAGATGCTAGTAGTACCGATCCGAAGTAGGGTAAAATTACGTAGGCTTTCAATCTTCTCTTTAACTCTATCTCAGATTCTGAGAGAACTGTTGTAAATCTCGCTAGAGAGTCTATGATCTCTGGAGACCCTCCTCCAACAGATATAGAGTCCACTAGAAATCTAAAAACTACGAGTGTAAACCAATCTAGAACACCTCTTAAGGCTTTTCTTACAGCGACCTCAACTGGTATTCCGGAATATAGAGCTGCCGCAGCTTTTCTTACAGCATAAGATAGAGCACCGTAAGGTCTCGTAGAGAGATTTATTATACATCTCTCAGGACTTAAACCGGTTTTACGTGTTTCACTAAAATCTCTTAGAAAAGATGCTGTATTCCTCACTAAACCTTTCTGTTTCCTCGATATTCTATAGTAATCTACAGCTGGAGGAATGAATGCAGCTATAGTGAAGGCAGCTAACCCTACTAATAAAGCAAATAGATCTATTCCACCCTTCACACCTCCTAGCAGTCTTGGAGATAGAGTTAATGCGGTAATAACTCCAATTATAGCTCCTATCGGTAGTGATATTAATAGAACTAGCAGAGGTTCTCTCACACTGATCTGCGATTTAGGTATTGTACTATGTATAGCAAATAAGACAAGCGTGCCTATGGCCGGAACAACAACAAAGTTGTAGATGGTCGGTAGCATTGGGTCTAACGTTGTACCAACTGGAAGAACTATTCCCGCCGACCCACCAGCAGCGAGACCTACAGCACCCATAGAAGCAAATAGAACGAAGACTGTTAGCGATACTATTACACCAAATACTACATAAGCTTCTAGATATGAAGCCAGTCTAGATACTAAGGCCCTAATATCGTTCATTCTATTATTGAGTATTTCCTCTGTTCTAATTTGGAGATAGTGAAGAACGTCGCCACCTGTTCTCAGAGTCGTAGTATAGCCCAGTATAACATCTCTAAATCTACTATTCGGATGGTCTATCGCTATTTTTTCTAGTGCTGTAATTGGGTCTTCGCCGAAGAACCTATATCTAGCTAGAATTCTCTGAGCTTCAGCCCTCATACCGGTGAATAGTTTAAGTTCTGAAACTCTCTCCACAACTCTCTCTAAGCTAACACCACCTCTAAACAATGTCGCAGCATATACTAAGAAGAAAGGTAGTTCGTTTGCTACAGCTGTATTTCTAGAGGACACTTTTATGTAGGGGTAAGCAAAGCCGAATGCGAGAACAAGTAGTGGGACTATAGCCGCTACTAAAGCGATTACAACCTTCACAACCATAGGTAAGTTTATAGTTAAAGCTGCAGCTACGAGAGGAACGGTAACAATAGCTATAGCTGCGGTAGTATTAAGGACTATTCTAGCAGAATAAGCCACTGGATGCGAGTTTATAGCTGCTCTCTTAAAGACTGCATCTAGCTGGAAGGTTCCCGCCATCTTTCTAGCTACTCGTTCGAAGAGTATTAGTGATAGAGCTGTATAGGTCTCAGAAAGTCTATATTTAGGTCTACTTCTCTTTAAAGCCAATTTCTTTAAGCACCTCAGCTGGTTTGTAGTAGTAGTTATAAACATATGTCGCTATCGCCTCATACGATCTCTTTCCTGTAGCTACTAGATAGTTGAGAATAGACTTTCTTCTCACTACGTCTTCGATCACATCTTCTGCGTCGAGACCTTTCATTTTAGCTATTTTTTCGATAATTACAGATTCTCTAAGATTAACCTTAAACCTATCTCTGAGTGGGTCCCACAATGCGAACTCTCGGTACTTACCGTAGTCCTCTACTTCCCAGACAGCTGTAATTCTTCTCACAGGTCTTGGTCTACCTGTTTCATCTATCTTAGTTACTCTCTTTATTACTAAAGCCATATTGACTAGAGGTATATATGAACTAGGTATATTCATTGGTGGAGAGGTAAGTCTTTTAACGGCAGCATCAATATCTTCTGCGTGAATTGTCGTTATACCGCTATGTCCCGTCGCAATAGCTTGAAAGAGTACGTAAGCTTCTTCACCTCTAACCTCACCGACTATTACTACATCTGGTCTATATCTTAGAGATATCTTTACTAAGTCGAAAAGCTTTATCTCCGTAACTCCTGAGACGAGATAGGACGGTCTACTAGTTAGCTGAACCCAGTTTTCCTGCGGTAGTCTGAGCTCTGGTGTGTCTTCAATAGTAACAATTTTGTAGGTAGGTCTAAGAAGATTTGCTAGAGCATTTAATGTAGATGTCTTACCCGCACCAGTTACACCGAGTATGAGAGTGGTCATCTTGTAGTCCATAGCTAACCAGAAATACGCTGCTGTCTCCGGCGATATTGTGCCGTAGCTTATTAAATCTACAATAGTTATAGGGTCTTCTCTAAACTTTCTAATGGTGAAGGTAGAGCCCTTAGTGCTAACTTCTTTTTGAAAGGTTGCTGCGATTCTGTGTCCTCCCGGTAGTATAGCGTCTAGCACAGGATAAGCAACTGAGATATGTTTACTGGCTAGGTGAGCTAACTTAATGACAAACTCATCTAGTTCTTGAGATGTTCTAAATACTACAGATGTCGGTAGGTATTCGTACTTTCTATGCCATACGTAGACCGGTAGATTAGGACCGTTACACGAAATATCCTCTATGTTTGGGTCTCTCATGAGAGGATCTATAAAGCTATACCCAATAATGTTCCTCTCTATATAGTATCCAATCTTACTCCATGACAAACCAGGCGTTCTTCCCAGCCTAAGCTGGAAGAGTCTTATAGCTCTCTTAGCGAAACTAGAGATGTAGCCTCTAACATCTTCTATTTGTGTCTTAGGAGGCTCGAGCTCCCACATGATGTAGTCTACTATACTCTTGTATACAGACTCTTCTTGAGGTGTTAAACCTATTTCATAAACAACGTAGTTTATAGTGCCGGCTTTCAAGTCTTCAGTTATATAGGCGTAAGCCCAAGGCTCGTAGAGAGGGTATGTCTCAAGTAGCTTAACATCACCACGTACTATTGAGAGTCTAAGTCTCTCCGGACTAGCTATGGGTTTAACAGGCTCTATATCTACTAGAGAGTTCACAGCATCTTGCTTCTGAACTTCATCTTTAGCTCGCTTTTTCACTATGAATATAGGAAATCTTAATTTCACTTTATCAATGCCCTTATATTATACTGTTTACCAATAAATACTTGCACTAGATCTCACTGGGTGTGTTGTATGGTGTGGTTAAAGCGTTCGATGGCGGTGTTGGTTCTACTCCTAGTACTAGTGTTGGTTCAACCTACGTCCTCTACCTACTTTACTGATCTCCAGCACCCACTAATCTTGAGATATAACTTCAACTTCACAATAGTTGATGTTCTAGCTCTAAATACTACGCGTATAGCTCTTGTAGTAAGCTATGAAGATTATTCAGCTGTAGTCGTCCTCGATATAGAGGATTCAGTAGCTGGACCAAAAATAATACAAACCTATCCACTAGCTGGAAGAGCTACAGCTACAGCTGTAGATGGGTACCCACCTACACGTTTTGCTGTAGGTAGTGATAGAGGTGAGATATATTTATTTAGAGTAGATGGAGGAAGACTATACCAATTATTACATCTTATTCAAGGTGCCGACTTCAGAGTCTTCGACATTTTCGTAGCTAGAGCTGCTAGTGGATATAAAGTCATAGCTACAGTTAGTGAAGGTATTCCCACAGGCTTGTGTACGAATTGCTATGTGTACGTATTTGATGAAGATAAGTTGGGATCTCTAGTAATCTCTCCCCAAATAGTAACTACGGTTGTTAACTACCATAGAAAGGTCTATCCTCAAATAGCTATTCCCGCTAAGGTATACACTCCCGGTGGTTACTACTATAGAGCAGATGTAGTAGCTCTATTTTGGGCACCCTACTTCGACACCATTACTGCTGAATTAAACATAAGTCACTACATTAACGCAACACTAGTTGAGCCGGCTAAAAGAGCACTAGTAGAAATATCTCTAATAGACCCAGTCACTAAAGCTCGTAGAGTATATGGATGGAACGCAGATGACGGTGGTGTCGCACATATTCCCATACCTAAGGGCTATCTAGCTAACGTATCGATATTGGGCTCGACGAGGAAGTTTCTAGTTAGAGAGAATGTAAATACCTCAGCTATATTCAGGAGATTTAGAGTTGAAGTAGTTATACCTGAAAGAGCTTCTGTAGACCCTGCGGAAGAGGTCTACGGACTCCCATTCTTTGCTAAGTACTACATAGACTTTCTCGATCTAGATAATGCTCCAACAGACTATAGAGCCTTGAAGTCTCTAGACAAGGAATTCTATCCGACAGTAGCTAGACCACACTTTATTGATTACGGAGGAGGCTATCTGATCGCATTAGTAAATAGAACCTATCTAGAGCTATACAATCTCGACTACGCTTTCAGTTTACAACCATCCACACCGGTAGCACTAGAATACCTAGGTATAACACCAGTATCTATAGTTGATGTGGTAGCCTACTCTAAGAGCGATGTCGTAATAGGGTTCTCCGACGGTAGAGTGAAACACTATAGATTCAATGAGCTCAGAAATAGATATGAGTTCGCTCAAGCTATTGTTACTCTAGGTTCTCTAGTGAAAATACAGCCATCCCTAGGGTCCTCCTACTTTACCTTCTCGACCAGAGGTGTGCAGATAGTCGCCTTAACACCGTATCAGCTACCTATTTTAAGAGTTGGTTTTCAGGCTGAGTTCTCGGTGGGAGGACTTATCTCAGCATCATCACTACCTAGAGCAGAACTTATCGCATTAGCGGCGCCTTCGGAACTACATCTAATAGTAAATCTAGGTTCAGCATTAGCTAAACCTACTCCAATTAATTTAAACAACTATATAGCACCCTCTATAGAGGTTAGAGTAGTCCCCCCAGTTCCACAGGAGCAGATCAACGGGTCCAAGGTGATATTGAGATATGAAATAAATGGTAAAGTCGAAGAAATAGCTAGGATTCTTGTAGGAAATAGTGTTAAGTTTACAAACATACTACCAGGTAGGAAGTATTCTCTACAAGTAATTCCGCCTAAAGACTACATCTTAAACTACTCTACAGTAGTGAATATTCCGTACTGCGAGAATAGATGCCGTGACGTCGTTATTCCAGCTAAGCTTCAGTATAGAGAGTTCACTCTAAGGCTCATCGCTAGAGACGAATTTAAGAGTTCTCTTCTCGGTAGATTAAGAGTGATTATAAATGGTGAAACCTACAGTTATGTAGCTCCCGAAGGATTAAATGTTAAATTACTTTACGGTTTTTACAACATTAGCATAGAGTCTCTCGATAACTATTACTTTACCAGTACCACTAGAATGAAGATTGAAGCGGATTCAGAGCTAGTAGTAGTGTTGAGGAGAGCGAGATACAACTTAACTCTCAAGTTTTTCGATGAGGTAACTAGAAGACATACAGACCCGCGACTCGTCGTGTACGTCAATGGCACACTCTACATACCTTCACCAGACTCTAGCCTTACGGTAACTGTTCCAGCAGGGGTAGTGGGTGTGGAAGTCTCCCCTATGAAAGATGTTGAAGCAATATATAGAAACTACTCTACTACAGTTTTAGTAAATAAGAGCACTATTGCTGAATTGTTTATCAAGAGAAAAACTTACGGTCTCACGATAGCGGCTCTCGATGAGCTGACTGAAAGAGAAACTCGAATTAGAGCTGTAGTATACGCCAACGGAACGGAGGTATTTACAGGCTATCTACCGGAATCAGTCTATCTCCCATACGGTCACTACTATATTGAAGTCTATCCAATCGGCGAATATAGTAGTGTATACTCTGTGGGTGTAGCTGAACTCACCTTAGACTCGGATAGAAATATACATGTACTCATGTTCAGAAGAGTCTACACCCTCGACTTAACTCTAAGAGACAGATATTCGGAAAGGCCTGTGGTACCGCTGAAGGTATTAATTAACGGTACTCTTCACTCGGTAGTTACATCACCGAGACTCTCGCTTCCTCTAGGAGCAGCTGATTATATAATCAGAGTGGAACCAGTGGATGAACATTCTAATAGCTACATACCCTTCGAGGGTGCTTTAAGCCTTACATCGAACACTAAGTTCGCGATCGATCTCGTTAGACAGAATTATACCTTAACTTTTAGAATAGTAGATGTTAGTGCGCGCGGCTATTTAGAGGGAAGATTTAGAGTTAACCTGAATACAACTATCTCTGTAGTTGTTGATGGATATACAGCATCTCACGGCTTTAACATACTTGTTCCCTACGGTAGATACATACTATCTATAACACCACTAGATGAAACTGAGAAACTGTATGTAGAGCCTCAGCCGACCGCTATCAACGTATTCTCAAATTTAAGCTATGTAGCTAGAATGAACAGAAAGCTACATACTCTCGTAGTAACGGTAGTAAATGACTTAGAAGAGAGATTGAGTAGTGTAGGTATACAAATAATTGACTTAAACACTAAGCTAGAGCTAGCTTCTCTTCTCACAGACGAGAATGGTGAAGCTAGGATCACTATCCCAGCGGGGATTGCTTCAGTTAAGATCACGAAGAGCGGCTACAACGAATATACCGAGATTTTCTACCTAAATAAAGATACAACTATGACGCTCCGATTGACTCCGACAATAGTCACTATAATTGGTAGATTTGTTCACGTGATAGCACTCGCAGTAGTCGCTATTGCGGTAATCGTAATAGCACTGAAGCTGAGAGCTAGACTGGTTGAAAGATTAGCAGCAACTGAAGAAGTCTTCTAACAATAGCTAATCAGCTAAAATTCTTTTCTATATCCACAGCTTAATTGTGTTTCTATTTAGTTAGTTTACTTCAATATAAAAAGACTGAAGATATCAGGGGGCTCCTAAGTCTTCACCAATCTGAGACCGCCACACTCATCACTCAGAGCACTTAGTCCGTATAGTGGAGATGTCTCAGATATTAAAAGCTACAGCAGTAATTCACTATGGTTCGAGCAATACCACTTATATTACTAGTTGGTCTCAGTATCTTGGTGGGAGAGTGGAGAAGATTAAGACGACAGTCTCCATAATTAAAGCTGATATTGGTTCAATAGCTGGACACGTAGTTGTTCACCCAGATACAATTGCTGCTGCTACTAGAGTCCTCGCTGAAGCTAAAGCTAAGGGAGTTATATTCGATTTCTATGTAGCAAATGCTGGAGACGACCTCGAGCTAATTATGAGTCATAGAAAAGGAGTAGACTCTCCTGAAGTACATGAAGTAGCTTGGACAGCATTTAGAGAAGCAGCTAAAGTAGCTAGAGAACTAGGTCTCTATGCTGCGGGTCAGGACCTACTTAGTGACGCATTTTCAGGTAACGTACGTGGTCTAGGACCTGGTGTCGCCGAAATGGAGTTCCACGAAAGACCTTCAGAACCTATAGCTGTGTTTATGGTCGATAAGACAGAGCCGGGAGCATTCAACCTCCCTATGTACAGGATCTTTGCTGACCCGTTCAATACAGCTGGACTCGTCATAGACCCGAAGCTTCATGCCGGCTTCACATTTGAAGTATATGATGTACATGAGGGTAAGTCTGTACTACTAAACGCTCCTGAGGAAATATACGATATTCTGGCTCTAATTGGGACTCCTGGTAGGTATATTGTGAGGAAAGTCTATAGGAGATTCGACAACGAGATAGCTGCTGTAGTCAGTGTAGAAAGACTTAGCTTAATAGCCGGTAGGTATGTTGGAAAAGATGACCCTGTAGCTGTTCTCAGAGCTCAAGCCGGATTTCCGGCTATGGGTGAGATTCTCGAAGCATTCGCATTTCCACATCTAGTAGCTGGTTGGATGAGGGGGTCTCACCACGGCCCGCTCATGCCGGTACCTCAGAGATACTCAAAGTGCACTAGATTCGATGGACCTCCGAGAATTGTAGGTCTAGGTTTCCAAGTCAGGAATTCAAAGCTCATAGGGCCAGTCGACCTCTTCGATGACCCGGCTTTCGATGAAACTAGAAGACAAGCTCAAGTAGTAGCTGAATACGTAAGGAGGCACGGACCGTTCATGCCCCATAGACTAGGACCAGAAGAAATGGAGTACACAACGCTACCAGATATACTTGAAAAACTTAAAAATAGATTCTTTAAACCAGCTAAAACCGCTGAATCAAAGACCGGTGTAGAAGAGCCTAGAGAGACTGATTAACTCGATTATTAAGGTGCTTCTCTTTTGGTTTTAGGAGAGTTTACAGTACCTATACTTGTAGTTAACTTTAAGGTGTATGATGCTTCAATAGGGCTTAGAGCTCTCGCTATTGGTAGAGCTGCTGAGAGAGTTTACCTAGATTTCAGAGACTCTGCAACTATAGTTGTAGCTCCACCAGCTACTGAATTAAGAACTCTCTCAGAATCTCTCGAGATACCTGTTTTCGCACAACACGCAGACCCTGTAGCACTAGGTCCACATACAGGTGCTCTACCTCCAGAAGCCGTTAAGGAATCTGGAGCAGAGGGATTTATAGCTAACCACAGTGAGAGAAGGTTAAGGCTAGACGAGATAAGTTTTCTAGTAGAGAAATCGAGGTTGTTAAATCTGAAGATACTCGTATGTGCTTCCAAACCTATAGAAGCAGCAGCAGTCTCCGTACTAGAACCTGACGCAATAGCAGTCGAGCCGCCGGAGCTAATTGGTACGGGGCTCGCTGTATCTAGAGCTAAGCCGGAAGTCGTCACGAATTCAATAGCTTTAATAAGGAAGTACAATAAGGATGTCGTAATACTAACTGGAGCTGGAATATCTTCAGCAGAAGATGCTGAAGCAGCTATTCTTCTCGGCACAAGTGGGATTTTAGTTTCATCCGCTATAATGAAGTCTCAAGACCCAGAGAGAACTATTAGGAATATGGTTGAAGCAATGCTGAAAGCTACTAGAAAACTCGAGTTTTCTCGAGCATAGTTTTAGTTCTCATCATCCTCACTTTCTCCTCTCTCTCCATCTCATCAAACTTCATCTTTAGGTACGCTATAGTTCTCACAATCCTCGGTATGAGTACTTTCTCTAGCATCATAACCTTTCTCCTAGTGCGAGCTATCTCACCACCTATCAGCACTAGAGACTTCTCGTACTCAGCTAGAAGAACTAGTAGTTCTAGAAGTTCTCTTCTTCTTACCTGAATCTTATAGGACTCTATGGGAATTAGAGGTGAGCTCTTAGGTACTTCTCTCAACTCTAACATAGGGACTAAAACACCGACAGTATTTCTAGTTCCAGCAAAAACCTTGAGGTCAGTAGCTACGGAATCTGATACCACTTCTAGAAACTCGTAGCCGTGTATCCTCAGTGTTCTATAGTAGCATGGGTATATCTCTGAGAATATTTCGTTAATTCTACTTCTTAGTTCGAAGGCTTTTCTCAACGCTATGTAGAATTCTTGCACTAGTAGAGTCAGTCTATCGCGAAGTATTCTATGGAGTCTTCTCGCTAGAATCAATCTCCTTCTAAGTCTGATTAGCTCTATTTTAGTAGGTCTAGAGATCTTTATTATATCTCCAGAACTCATCTACTTCCTACCTTCTACTTCGAATCTATACCTAGGGTGAAACTTTTTGAGTGTTTGAGGACTTATCTGCTTTAACTCGTCCTCCGGTAATATAGATAGAATCTCCCAGCCTATATCTAGTGTCTGCTCAAACGATCTTCTCTCGTACTCCCCCTGGTTCATGAATTTTCTCTCGAAGAGGTCTGCGAACTCTAGGTACTTCTTATCTCTAGGTGTAAGAGATTCTAGTCCTACGATGGCCGATAGCTCTCGCAGATACTGTGCTTCTGCGTATGCAGATATGAGTTGAGAGAATACTTCTCTATGGTCTTCTCTAGTTTTATCTTTACCTATGCCCTCCTTCATAAGTCTCGATAGAGAGAGAAATACATCTACAGGTGGGTATATGCCCTTACGCCAAATATCTCTAGATAAAACTATCTGTCCTTCAGTAATGTACCCTGTTAAATCAGGTATTGGGTGAGTTATATCGTCATCAGGCATAGTGAGTATAGGCATAATAGTCATACTTCCCTTTTTAGTTGAGACTCTACCAGCTCTCTCATATATAGTAGCTAGATCTGTGTACATATATCCTGGGTAACCCCTTCTTCCAGGAACCTCCTCTCTAGCTGCTGATATCTCTCTCAGAGATTCAGCGTAGTTAGTCATATCTGTCAGTATTGTTAACACATGCATATCATAGTTCCAAGCAATAAACTCCGCAGCTGTTAGAGCTGTTCTCGGTAGAGCTAGTTTCTCGACAGTAGATGCAGAAGCTGGAGCTATGAAGGCGATGGTTCTATCTAAAGCACCCATAGACCTCAGTTCGTTTAAGAAGTACGCTGCTTCTTCGTAGGTAACACCTATAGCACCGAAGACAACGACAAATTTTTCTCCAGATCCTCTCACAGCTGCTTGTCTCACAATCTGCATAGCTATCCTATTGTGTGGAAGACCTGAACCACTGAATATCGGAAGCTTCTGTCCACGTACTAGAGTTAGAAGACTGTCTAGTACAGAAATACCGGTTTCAATAGGCTCTGAAGGCGGGATTCTTAGAGCTGGATTAAGAGCGTTTCCGTGAATATCTAGATAGTCTTCAGGAATAATTTGCGGACCTCCATCTATAGGTCTAGCTAGTCCATCGAGTATTCGGCCTAGCATATCTATTGATGCCGGGATCTTTATCGTCTCTCCATAGAACTTTACTGTGGTAAGACCTGGAGTTATCCCAGCTGTACTACCAAAGACTTGAACAACAGCTATATCTCTACTTACATCGATAACCTGCCCTAAGATCGATGTGCCGTCCAGAGAGACTTCTACAATTTCACCGTATCTTATTCCCCCTATCGCTTTAACAAAGAGTAGCGATCCACGAACTCCGAAGATCTGCTTAGTAGATTTAACGTAGAGACTTTCGAGAGTCACTTTACCCACCTAGAAGCTCCTTGAAGTCTGATCTAATGCTGTTAACTATATTCTCGAAAACTCCGCTTTTTAACTGCTCTAGAGTGTAGTACTTCATCTGAGCTATCAGAGTTCTACTCTTTAGTTCCCGCACTCTAGCTACGGTCACTCCCTTCATTAAAGCTCTTCCAGCTAGTCTGTAGAACTCCATTACAGCTTCCATAATCATTACATCCTTCTCAGGTGGAGAGTAAGAGTCGACGGGATTTAGAGCACTCTGCTGCAGAAAGTCTTCGCGTATCATTCTCGAGATTTCGAGTGTTAGCTTATCTTCTTCTGGAAGCGCTTCTGGTCCAACAAGTCTCACTATATCGCTGAGTTCAGCTTCACGCTGAAGTATTTTTAAAGCTGTTTCTCTATACTCACTCCACCTACTCAGCTTATTCCAATACGCTTTAACGAAGTCTATGTATAGACTATAGCTCATCAACCAGTTGATGGCTGGAAAGTGTCTGCGAGTAGCTAACCCGTAGTCTAAAGCGTAAAAGCACTGAACATATCTAACAGTAGACCTAACAACTGGTTCACTGAAGTCTCCACCTGGAGGAGATACAGCACCAAATATCGTTAAGCTACCGGATCTCTCAGGTCTCCCCAAGACTTTAACTCTACCCGCTCTCTCGTAGAATTCTGCTAACCTACTCGATAGGTATGCTGGGAAGCCCTCTTCACCAGGCATTTCCTCCATTCTACCACTTATCTCTCTCATAGCTTCCGCCCACCTACTGGTAGAGTCAGCTACCATGACTACGTCATAACCCATGTCTCTAAAGTACTCTCCTATAGTTACACCTAGAAATACACTCGTCTCTCTAGCGGCTACAGGCATGTTGCTGGTATTCGCTATAAATACAGACCTCTCCATCATAAGTCTCCCGCGCCTCGGGTCTAAGAGCTTCATAAAGCTAGTTAATGCGTCAGACATTTCATTACCTCTCTCACCACAACCTACGTAGATAGCTATGTCTGCATGACTCCACTTAGTTATTTCTTGGAGAGCTACAGTCTTCCCAGTGCCGAAGCCTCCCGGTATTGCTGCTTTACCACCCTTAGCTATTGGAAACATGTAGTCTATAACTCTAATACCAGTAATCAGAGGCTCTATAGGACCGAGTTTTTCAGAGTGTGGTCTCGGCCTTCTAATAGGCCAGGGCTGATACATCTTTACCTCGTACTCTCTGTCACCAAGTGATACTATAGCTACAGAATCTTCTATAGTGTAGTCACCGTCGTCAGCGATCCATTTGACATATCCACCTACTTCGGGCGGCACCATAATCTTATGTAGTACGAGCGGTGTCTCTTTAACAAATCCAACTATATCCCCCGGCGCTATCTTATCTCCGAGTTTAATCTCTCTGTTTTTTTCAAAACTCCACTTGACTTCACGTCTTAGTGGTGGAACACTAACTCCTCTCTCTATAAATATACTACCAGTTTTAACTCCTATTTCTTTTTCTGGTCTCTGGAGTCCGTCGTAGATAGATCCTATTAAACCCGGCCCTAGTTCTGCTGACAATGGTTTACCAGTAGGTACAACTTTCTCACCTACAGTTAATCCAGAAGTTTCTTCATAGACCTGGATGAAGGTTCTATCTCCTCGTATTGCTATTACTTCACCTATTAATCCTTCTTCACCTACTCTAACTACTTCATACATCATAACTCCCGCCAGACCTTCAGCAACTACGAGGGGTCCTGAGATTCTGTATATTCTTCCAACACGGCTACTCAAACTCCTCACCCTACGTAGATCTCGTATCCAATAAACTTGCGTACGATATCTCGGTAATACTCTCGAGATTCTATAGCTATATCTGCAGGTTCATCCGGTATTTCAATAAGTATTGGGTATAGCTTACTGTAGACTTCAGCAGGTATTTTCATGGTTCTCATAAGTGATTTCTGAACTAGAACTACAGCAACATCCCCTGATTTTACGAGTTCTTCTAGAGCTAAAGTAGCACTTGAGGCTTCATCTGCACTTACAACATTACTTAAACCTAGAGTTTTGAATAGAGGTAGGAACTCTTTCTTAACCAATGCGACTAGTTTCAGCTCTCCGGTTTCAGGTAATTCTACCACCTCTTCAAGACTTTAGGAAGAAATACGTATCGCGTAACTTTTGTTTCGTAGTACTTACTGATTAAATAAAAAGTTAGTATGTTGATTAAACCTTCTCTGAAGTATGTGAGCTTAGTAGCTATATCTAGAGCTTCAGAGGCTTCGTAAACAGTATACTTAGATAGTTCAGCCACGTCAACTCTACTTAAGGCTTCTAGAGATTTTTTGAGAGTTATTTCAGTTAGTGGATCTAGGTCGAGGATCTTAAGAAAGTTTTCGAAGTTCTTAATTTCTAGTCTAAGAAGTTCGGAGTTCTTGAGGTATCTATAGTAGTGAAGAGCTACTAGTGATTTTACAGCTTCATACACCCACCGGTAGTCTTCATCAACTGTGGTGAGAGATTTCAATACCCTATTTAAATACTCGACATACACGCTGTCAATACCTCTCTCTACACACACATCGTGCATGTGGGCTACTACACCCTCAAAATCGCTAGACTTACTCTCTGCAATAGATCCTAGACTCATACTAATTACTCTACTTGGTGGGGTCTCTAGACAGAGAATCTCTATATCCATCAACTTAAAGAAGGTTTTAACGAAATCTACGTAGTTCTCAGGTAGAGCTTTAACTACTTCGCAGACTTCGTTTCTGAGAACTGCGAGTACTTGTTTATCGAGTTCTTCATACGATTTTACATCACGTAGATTTGTAAACAATATTCTAAATCCATACTGCTGAGAAACTGATTCTATACCTACATCTAGATCCTTTAGAGCTGCTTCAAGCATATCTGATATTCTAGGAGGTCTACTAAGTAGAGTTCTAATCAAGCCGACGGATACTTCTCTAGATGGCTTCAAATACCCACCTCTCTTACGAGGCTCTTACTTAACCTAGAGAGTAAAACAGTAGATCTAGAGTCATAACTGTTGTCTATTCTGATTTTACCCTCAGGATCTTCAACAATAACTCCCCCAGATATTCTAGCTGTACGCACTTCCAGTTCTACTCCATAGGTTAGCGGTATTTCTCTAGCAATTGTTTTAAATAACTCAAGGTCTCTCTCAGAGATATACACAATCAGCTTGTTTAACTCACCTAAACTACTCCTAGCTTCTTTAACTGCTTCCTCTAAGAGTGTTCTTAGAGACTTCCACCTAAGCTCTGGAGGTAGTTCTTCAAGAATCTTCACTGCTCTACTAACAGCTTTATTAATTACTTCATGTTTTGCTTTACTGACGGATATTCTAGCTTTCAGCCTAGCTTCAGCAACTCTAGCTTCATAGTTTAATTCTGAAATGACCTTCCTCTTCTCAGACTCTATCATAACTTTCTTTCTTCCTACTGCTTCCTCCAAGATCTTCTTAGCACTTTCTTGAGCACTTAATATTATTTTTTCAGACTCATCTCTCGCTTTCCTTAAAACAGCTTCTCTCAGTGATTCGAGAGAATTCATTAGATCACCAGAGAAGCCATTAGGAAGCCGTAGACCAGTCCGAGCATTCCGAAGAGTTCTTCGTAAGCAGCTAGTATTAGACCCATTGAGAATATACCTCCCCTAGTTTTTACTAAGAGAGATATCGCGTCAGCACATACAATACCCTGCATCCAAGCTGAAAATAGCTGAGCGAATCCTACAAATAGAGAGATTCCTAGAAACGCTAATGCTACTGTTAGAGGAACTATACCACCATACTTGCTCATAGCTGTCGGTAGATACTGTACATACATGAAGTAGACGAAGACAAACCCATAGATTAGTGTCTGAGATGCTGGAAAGAACGTTAAGAGTAATACTGGTGCTCTCATAGCTGGTTCTTCAGATATTATGGAGAGCCCTACAGATGCTGCTCTCCTTATCCCCAGCGTAGTTCCGATTACTGCGAGCGCTTCCGCCAGTGCGGGAGCTAGATAAGCTAATACACCGGCATCCATTAACAGCTCTCCTAGGTTAAATACCGATATCTTATATAAGCACTTTCATACGTATTTCATAGTATAACTTATGAAACCTATTTTACTGATCTCGCTGAGTATAAGTATGTATAAGTGTTCTACTATCTAGTGTAAATAGTCTAGCTAATTCTAGCTACACCACCATTTTTCCAATAACCATTTTAACGGGTTTTATCCTTCTTCCCTGTGCTTCAAAGAATTTAGAAGATATCTCAAATAGACATAGCCGCAGTGAGTGTACGAATGGACTTACTGCTGAGAGAGCTAAGTTTAGAGTGTGTATTACTAGTGCTAGGAGAACTCCTAACGCGATACCGGCTGTGTAGTTCAGACCTACTAGACTGCTGACTACACCGGCTAATATGCTATTGAAAGCTTCTGCTAAAAAAGCTGTTCCACCAGCAATACCGGCTATTCTAACATACGAGAAGACGTCTCCCACTATTCCTACGATATCGAAGAGCCAGAGAAAACCTCCAACACCACCCATTGTCTTGATCTTTGTAAATACTACTAGAGCTACTCCGATGAGGGTTATAGAGAGAGTAGCTCTATAGAGGTCTTCCGATACAGTCATCCACCCTAAGTTAAATACTCTAGTTACAACAAATACTCCACCCAACATTGTGAGCATTACACCGATTTCGTAGACTGCATCGTAGCTTCTGCGGAGCTTCACATTTTTAGCTAGAGCTATACTATGTGATAGAAAAGTAAATACAAATCCTATCGCTAGGCTCAGTCCTATTAGCTTCATTATATCGAAGGTATTTATGAGAGGTCTCTCTATCGGTATATACCTACCTATCAATGAACCTAGGAAACTCTTAGATAATATACCAGTCACTATGCTCAATATACCACCAGTATAGAGGATTTTCTTAAGCCTCAGAAAGCCTGGAGACTCAGGATCGATCGTGAATCTAGGTAAAATATACCTCGTAGCTAAGACAACCCCCAGTCCGTAACCGGCATCAGACATCATTAAGGAGAAGAAGAGCAGGAATGAGTAAGTGAGAAGTGGTGTTGGATCCCACTCGTGAGGAGAAGGTATTCCATATAGCTCTGTTAGTAGCTCGAACGGCTTAAATGGAGCGAGATTCTTAAAGTCTACCGGTGGATTCTCGTCTTCAAGGAGACCTACATATACCGGGTATGAATCGAGAGACTTTACTACACCATCGACTTTAGACCTCGGAATCCACCCAGTGATAGCTACAACAAATTTCGAGCTTAGAGCACTTTGAAGAATCTTGTTTCTCTCATACTCAGATTCAACTAGAGACTTCAGTACAGCTATGTCTCTAATCGCAGACTTAAGTATATCATGCTTTCTAGCTGTGAATTCCTCAATAATCTTACCTATTTCAGTTATTCTCTTGTCTAATCTAGCTGTGAAATTCGCTAGTGTCTCAGTTGGAGCTTCTTCAATTTCCAAGAACTTCATATCCGCACTAGCGGTCCTAGCTATTTCGTTGAATGTTTCCCTACTGAAAGCTAGAGAAGCCACTATCTTTTTTCCATATTCTACAGCTTCAATTACTGAGAGTGACTTACTCTTAAGCTGTTCATAAGTTCCTTCAGTAGCTATTAGAGATTTTGTGACTACTAGTCTTCCAGAGTAATTGATGAGGGAAATTCTCCCATCTGGGTGTCTAGCTATTAGTGCTTCAGTAAGCTTCTTTATAGCTTCCAATTCTTCTAGCTCTGCTTTGTGAGACGAGATCACTGTATTTAAGCTTTTAACTTTCTCGTATATGTCTTCTACGACAGCTACTAGAGACTCTACCGTGCTTTTTATACTTCCCTGAGGTATTTCAACTCGAACCACTATTTTCTCTTCAATATTTGACTCCAAGTACTTACATATCTCTCCAGCTTTCTTCAGCAAAGAGAAGTATGCTTCATATTCTCTAAGTAGTGGAGTGCCTGGCTCTAGAACCACAGGCTCCAATACTTCTCTTTTTAGAAGTAATTCAGTTACTTCACCTACATAATCTCTAGGAACTACAACAACAATTTTGAGAGCTACATCTGGGTCACTTAAGATGGTCTGCTTTATATTACTCAATAACGACACCTGCAATTTTAGAAGCAAGCTTCTTAGCTAGTCTATCTAGAGAGCTCTCTGAAATAGACCGTATTCTCTCTACTTCGTTTTCAGCTTGAAGCATGATCTCCTGGATTTCTTTCTGCAGGTTTCTCTCAGCAGTCCGCCTGAATTCCTCTAGTTCTTTCTTATAGCTATCATCAGATAAGATGCTCTCTGCTCTAGCTCTAGCTTCTGCTACAATAGCTTGAGCTCTCTTCTTAGCGTTCTCGATAACTTCTTCAGCTTCTGCTTCGATGTTTGTAATGACATCGCTCAACTAGACACCATCCATTCACTAAGACCAGTCAGTAATAAGCTAAAATCCTAGCTGTATTGACTCTAGAAAACTATCTCAGGGCTCGCAGACTTAGACATTAATCTGCGGTCCAGTAGAGATATGTAGTATCTAGTCTTAAGTCCGCAGCTCTACATCTGGGCCTTCCGAGCTTGAAGTAACTACATACGAGAGAGCTAATTGAAAAATCGTAGAGTAGTTCTTTCTTAATTCATAGAGCTGGGGTCTATAGAGAAATATTTTCTCGCCTTCACACTCTAAACCTAGTGCTCTACATACTAGCTCAACTGAGTGTCTATCCTCTACAATACCAACAATACCTTCTGACTCAGGAACTATAGTTATAACGATGGGTAAGAGGATGTTATCCAAGCTCTCTCTATCGACTAATCTGGAGATGCTTTCTAGCTCACTCCGCCTAAAGAAGTGCCGAGACCCATCTCGACATAGAACACTCGGATAGTCTTCACTCAGAAGCTCTCTAAGAGTTTTTCTAGAACGTGGAAGGTGTTTATTCGCTATTCTAAGCTCTTCCTTAAGCAATATCTCGATTAAGTCACTGTTACTCACGGCCCCACCGTAAGTCTATACTACTCTATAAGTTATATAGGTAGGATAGAGACAATACTAGCTGCAGTAACTAGAAGTTATTTCAAATACTAGGTCACTATCACTGTGTGCTGTCTCCACGCTTAAGATCATGTCCTCCATTGACGATATCTGAGCAATTGACTAAGGGATTTATGAGAGTTACTTTAACTATGCTTCCTTCTTCATAACCCTCAAAGTCTTCCGGTATTTCGAGTATAGCGTTACCTTTAATTAGAGTAGAGAGTATGCCGGATCCTGTAAGACGTAGTGGTATTATCAACACCTCATCACGGTCTCTACACGCAATAACTCTGTAGAACGATCTAAAGCCGACTTCATTAGGTAGCTTCCTAATTAGCTTACCTACGATCGATGGTTTTAACTCGAATTCGAAGGGGGTGCTACACGCCTTACCTAACAGAGGGGGTAGAAGCAAGTCTAAGCTAATATAAGCTGCGACGGGAAGGCCGGATACAAGTATTACCGGCTTTCCTCTCACTACGTAAGCACTAGCGGTTCTACCAGGTCTTATTCTAACACCGCGAAAAACCTCACGAGAATACTCCAGCTTTAAGAGGGCTTTTGGTACTACATCTCTAGCTCCAACAGATGTACCTCCCGTAACTACTACTACGTCTGAGACTTCAACAGCTTCTCTCAGTGTTCTAGCTATTTCATCAATATCATCTGAAACAACTCTCGAGTAGACTACTTCCCCACCTAACTCTCTTACGTATGACGTAACTACGTAGTAAGTTACATTGGGGATCACGCCTCTCACTATTTCATTACCAGTATTTACTACAGCTATTCTCGGCTTCCTAAATACTTCAATCTGACTATAGCCGGAAGCAGCTAGTGCTGCTATATGCCACGGCCTCAGCTTAGTACCTCTACGGACTATGATGCTTCCCACTCTGAGGTCTTCTCCTCGAAGAGATATATTAGCATACTTTGGGTACGTTCTATATATATAGACTAAGTCACCGCTAATCGCACAATACTCTACAGGTATTACGACGTCTGCTCCACTAGGTATGGGTGCTCCAGTAGATATTAATATAGCCTCTGACTGCTTTAACACTGGAATTTCTGTGCTATCTACGTCTACACTGCCGGTAAGTTTCAGCAATATTGGTGAGCTTTCCGAAGCCCCGGCTATATCGACAAATCTGGCGGCAACTCCATCTACAGCTGATCTATTAAACGGTGGTAAGTCTACCTTAGAGACATACTCTCTATAAGCATATCTACCTACGGCATCTACTAAATCCACGTACTCTCCGTCGAGATTAACTGAAGCCTCAGCTAGAAGTTTCTTTAGAGCATCACTAGGTTTAGTGAACTCTATTGTACCTGCCACAGTTGATCCCCAAGCAACTGTGTGCTAACCCGAAACACAGATCCTATTTACAACCTTTATAAACTAGAGCTATCGATAAGTATCTGGAGCCGCGGTAGTATAGCCCGGCCAAGTATGCGGGCCTTTCGAGCCCGTGACCCGGGTTCAAATCCCGGCCGCGGCACTTTCACAGTATTTCTCTTATTTGAAAACGTGTTGAAGACAGTTTGTGAGCCGCTTACGGCAGTTAAACCTAAATACATAACACGAAAATATTGTAGCGATGAAGTAATGTTTTAGTATTTCGAGCTCTTCTGAGTTGTGTGGTTAGTTTAACTATGTGTTATTTCTAGTGTATTCGACTATATTCGGCATTTTTCTCGATACTCTCTCGATAGATCTAGCTCCACAACACTTCCTCTAGGTGAGGTTTCTCTAAAGACTCTAGCGGTAAACTTCTTAATCTTTACTTTCTCACTCAACCAGCAGTCTGGAGGCATACCGGCTTTAACACATGTCTCTGATAGAAATGTTTCTTCATCCCAGCAGTACTCAATAGGTACTTCAGGTAGTAGAACTCCTCTGTGTACCCTATATTCAGCTACAAGTCCATCTCTACCTATTACTACTTCTCGAGATCTTTCTCTACCCACGGATTTTATTTCTCTAGAGGTAGATAGAACACTGACTTCAAAAACTACATGATCAAGTTCGTCGTCTCGCAGAGGCTCGAATCTAGGGTCTTCAAAAGCGGCCGCAAGAGCTGTTGTAATTACATTCTTAACTAGAGATTCGATAGGAGATAAATACCCAACACAACCCCGCAGCAGATACCGCTCTCTATATGCTTTTCTTATAGTTGTAAAAGTCATGCCTCTAGCTTGCAGTGTGCTGCTTACAGCTGGAGACTCAATAACGCTACCGGTCTTCAAATACTCTTCAACAGCTCTTCTCGCAAGTTTCACCAGAAAGGCTCCATCTTCTAGACTCAGTAGAGTGGGGTCTGCGTATTCAGGCATTCCTCGTACCTCAGATAGGTCTCACTAGATCTTCCTAGTTAAAAGTAATAACTTTCAGCTTACGAAAATATTAACTAAGAATAAGGTGTAGAGTTCCTAGGCTCACCTAACTAGAGAGAATCTGGCTCTAAGAGCTCTCCTGACTCATTGATGCCGGCTCCAGCAAGTTTCTCTAACATGTCAGGATCTGAAACATCTATGCTAATATAGCTTAGAATACGCTTAACGATGTCTTTAACACTTGTCTTCCTGAGGTCTATTATTTCTCCCTGCGTTATGAGTTCCGGAATCTCTCCCTGATCTATGAAGAGATGGACCTTGAAATCGAGTTCCATTAAACTACCGACTACCTGCTTAATTTTAGCGATATATTTACCACTCTCTAGAGCTGGAACTCTGGCTACTAACGTAATGGTCTTCAAGTTGCGCACCAAACTAACTCTTCCTCAGCTATAACTGATAAGCTATAACCCTCTACTCAAAGCATAATCTACATCACCTAATAAAGTAGTTACAGATACACAGCTCTCTACACAGATTTCTATGGAATGACCGCCATTGTCATTAACAGCATATCGTACTCTCAGTCTAAATCTCACTAGCCTGTACTTTAAAGAGTAGACGCGGCAAACTGGAGAATGAGGCAAGTCTCGAATTCTTCAAGTTCAATCACCAGTCAGTAAGTGCAGGTCTTCTCTGCGAATCATGTAGAACATCGAGACTACATAGAGCTGTGGAGTAAATATCTTGAGCAGTGACTATAGTGTTAGCCAGAACTCTATGGTGAGGTGAACATAGGTATTCTATTTGAGTGAGAGGACTTACTTTCTACTAACAGCTGTTCTATTTATCCAACCGCAGATTAAACACTTCTTAACTATCACTAAGTAGGAGTGTGTACTTCTAATTCTTACTCTAACTGTTAAGCCGGGAACTAGTGGGACACGGCACTTCTTACATATCCACCTTCTGTAGTAAGCAGGTTTTCTAGCTCTATTCTTCTGAAGTATCTTTAGACCTTCTTCAATGTATGAGCGAGCTCTATCGATATTTCCTCTCTCAACACATTGAATAGCTAGTGAGTGGAGTATTAAGCTTCTCTGTCTCGCTATATCTCTAGCTAAAGCTACACTCTTTCTATGAACCAAAAGCTCTATCCCCAGCGTCTCCGAGTCCTGGAACTATGTAGCCTCTATCGTTGACTTCCGGATCTATAGCTACTGAGTAGATTGTCAGGTTTATCCCAAGTTCTTCACTTACTTTACTCAGTCTCGAGAGTGCTATAGGTGTAGTTATAACTGATGTTAGGAAGTATTTCTTAGCTCTTCCGTGTTTAACTATTTCTCTAAGTGCTCTATCAGCTGTAGAACCGGTAGCAACCATGACGTCACTCAATATTACGATATTCTCCGAATCGATTACCGGGATCTTGATGTATGCTATATCTACATCGAACTCGTAGTTTCGCATGCCTTTTTCTTCGATTCTTTTAGCTACTATAACTCCCTGTCTAGCATTAAAGAATATCTTAACTAAGCCCTCAGTAAGAGGCCACGCAGCTCTCAGTATTGTGATGATGACTACTCGATCTAGGTCCTTTAACCTCACACCTCTAGTTCTAACACCTAGAGGGGTCTCAACTTCACATTCCTCTATCTCGAGTTCTTTTACCATCTCGAACCCGATAACTCTACCGAGTCTTACCAGACCTTTTCTAAACTCTATTTGTGAAATCCTTCTATCTCTGAGAATAGTGAGTATGGCTTGAGCATACGGATGGTCAACTACTTTTACTCTAAACACTATGACTACCCTCAACTTGGGTAGTTAAAGAGCACTAATAAGTTTAGAAAAATGGTGGAAGCATCCCTACTCACTTACTCTGGGCGGGCTTTTACGTATTTAGTTGACTACAGTTTAGAAAGCTGAGTGTGTAGAATTGTGCTGACTTCTATATAATGCTGTAAGTATAGTATTGCTTGAGGTGATTAGTTGACTAGGTTCCTACTGATGATACCGGGCCCCTCACTAGTAGACCCGGAGACAATGCTCGATATGGCTAAACCAACTCTCAGTCATGTGTCAGCAGACTTTGATACAGTACATAAGGAGTCTCTGGATATGCTGAAGAAAGTATTTAGAACGGAAGGTAGCATCGTAGTTATTCCTGGGAGTGGGACTGCTGCTATAGAGCTAGCAGTTAGAGCTTCAGTTAAACCTGGAGAGAGAGTGGTGGTTCTTAAAGCGGGTTACTTCGCAGAGTATCTGGCTGACGCTGCTAGAAGAATTGGAGCTAGCGTTAGTGTAGTGCAGTCACCAATCGGTAGAGGATTTACTGAAGAAGATGTAGAGAAAATTCTAGCAGAAGGTAGCTATAGCACTATACTACTCCAACACGTAGAGACGTCAGTAGCTGTAGCTAATCCAGTTGAGAAGATAGCGAAGAAAGCTAAGAAGTTTGGAGCTAAAGTCGTAGTTGACGGAATAGCGTCTATCGGTGGAATGGATATGAGATTAGATGAGTGGGGTGTTGACGTATGTCTAACAGGTTCTCAAAAAGCACTGGCAGTACCTCCAGGACTAGCTATAGTAGCCTTCAGAAAGGAGTTTACTCCACTAACAGATAGCGAGACAACTTACTTCAATATATCGAAGCTCCTAAAGGAGATGGAGTCTACTAGAAACTACTACATTACTCCAGCAGTAAACCTAGTTTACGCACTCAGCGGGTCGCTAAAGAAGATCCTCTCAGAGGGTCTTGAAGCAAGATATAGAAGGCACGAAATACTAGCTAAAGCTGTTCAGAGAGGGCTTGAAGCACTAGGTCTAAAGCTAGTAGCTGAAGAGCCGTTTAGAGCTCACACAGTTACAGCTGCCTATATACCGGAAGGCGTTGAGTGGGTAAAACTCTACAGTGAGATGCGCAGTAGAGGAATAGAGATTGCTGGTGGGCTAGGAGAACTACGTGGAAAGATATTTAGAATAGGACATATGGGTGAGGTAGCAGCTAGTGACGTAATTGCTACTCTAGCAGCTTTAGAGAGATCTCTAGCGAGACTAGGGTATAGGGTAGAACTAGGTTCATCTCTAAGAGCTGCTCAAGAAGCTCTACACTACTTCGGTGTGTAAAATGAGTTACGATATAGTCATTAAGAGTGGGGTAGTAGTAGACGGGAGTGGTTCGCCTCCATTTAAAGCAGATATCGGGATCTTAGGAGATGAGATAAAGTCTATTGGAGATTTAAGTGGTGAGAAAGCTGAGAGAGTAATAAATGCATCTGGACTGATAGTTTCACCCGGATTTATAGATATGCACAATCACAGCGACATAACCATATTCGAGGTTCCAACAGCTGATAACTACATACTTCAAGGTGTTACAACACTTGTTACCGGGAGTTGTGGTTCTTCACCAGCTCCTCTAACAGACGTCAACTTTGATGAAGCGGTAAAGTGGGTTAAGCGCGAACACCCTGAAGTGGAAGTTAAGTGGAGAAGTTTTGGAGAATACGTTAAAGCTCTCAGTGAGCTCAGACCAGCAGTTAACATAGCTCCTCAAGTAGGTCACGGAACTATTAGAGCGGCGGCACTAGGATTTGGTCCCGAGAAGCCTTCTGATAGAGATATTCAATTGATGAAAGAGCTAGCTAGAGAAGCTATGGAGGCTGGAGCATTTGGAGTAAGTACCGGCCTCATATATGTTCCAGGCACGTTTGCTTCGACAGAAGAAATCGTAGAGATAGCTAAAGTAGCTGCTTCCTACGGCGGTATGTATTCGACACATATGAGGAATGAAGGAATAGGGCTACTTGACTCTGTATTCGAAGCTATATCTATTGGATTAAGAGCTGGGATAAGTGTGGAGATCTCCCACCTGAAAGCTAGTGGTAGACCTAGCTGGGGGAAGGTCTTAACTGCTTTGAAGATAATAGAGGATTACGCATCTAGAGGTTACGATATATCGGCGGATGCCTATCCCTATATTGCTGCGTCTACATCTCTCATGACTCTCCTACCTAGAGATATGCGGGGAGCTAGCTCTGAAGAAATTATGAAGAAGTTGAGAGAATCAAACACCGTGAGTCGGCTTAAGGAAAGACTGGGTGAAGCCGTATTTGAAGAGAGATATATCTCGTGGTCTGACATAATGATATCGTACTCTCCAAAACACAGAGAGTTTGAGGGCGCGAGATTAGATAAGATAGCGGAGTCTATGGGTGTTGACCCAATAGAAGCCGTAGTGAGAATACTCCTAGACGACGAGCTAGCCACTGGAATGGTGACATTTACAATGAGAGAGGAAGACGTAAGAGCAGTTATATCACATCCTCTAGTAGCTATCGGAAGTGATGGATCTGTAGGTAGATTCGGTGTTGGAAAACCTCATCCGAGAAGATACGGCACTTTCCCCAGAGTTATAGCTAAATACGTTAGAGAGGAGAAAGTACTTTCACTACAGGAAGCTATTAGAAAAATGACGTCTCTCCCCGCAAGAAAGTTGAGGCTGTGGAACAGAGGATTGATCAGGCCGGGATTTAAAGCAGACCTCGTAGTATTTAATTACTATGGCATCGAGGATACATCTACTTACGAGAATCCGCACTCTTATCCAAAGGGAATTAAATACGTTATCGTAAACGGTAAGATAGCAGTTGATTCAGGTAAGCTAGATCCACATGTTAGAGCTGGAAAAGCACTGAGAAGAGGCACCGCAGACTGAGAAACTAGTTTATATTTTTAAATCACTTCACTCGGATTTCTGCTTTACAAGCTTACTTAGCTATTGACTAGGGTTTTAATACTTTAACTCAAGTTCCCGGCTTAAGGATATCTACTCTGTGTCCACATTTATAAGGCTAGAATATATACATTAATGGTGTTAAAGTTGATCGATAAGAATTTAGTCGTTGAGAGGCTTAGAGAAGCATTTAGAAAGATATACGACCCAGAAATCCCGATAAGTATTTGGGACCTAGGACTAATCTACGGCATAGATGTCGATGACTCAGGAAATGTGAGGATCAAGATGACGTTAACAGCTCCGGGCTGCCCTATAGTTACATTTTTACTTCACCAAGTTCAGGAAGCAGTATACAGTGCTCTATCAGATGTTAAAGACATTAACGAAGTTAATATCGACCTCGTATTCGACCCTCCGTGGGATCCAACAAAGATGACTGAAGAAGGTAGGAAGAGATTTAAAGAGATATTTGGATACGATATAGTTGAAGCATATACTAGGAGAGCTTCTATAGGAGTGCAGAGGTCTGGGGCTTAAATTGTCTATTGAGAGACATAGAAGTGAATCCAGAGAGCTAAGTATTTCTTTCTGTGTTATAGTAACTAGTGATAAAGTACTTCGTGGTATTTACGTAGATGAAGTTATTCCATTGGTTACCAGAATTCTCAGTAAGTACGAAATAGGCCTCAGAGGTCACGACTTAGTCTCTAACGACAGAAGCGCACTAATTAAAGCACTGACTGAGAATCTCGAGAGGTGTGACGTAATTTTAGTAACTGGTGGGTCTGGTCTCGGACCTAGAGACGTATCTGTTGATGTAGTTAAAGAAATGTGTTCTAAAGATATTCCAGGCTTCGGTGAGTTGTTTAGGTACTTAACCTTCCAAACCTACGGTTCTGCTGCTTTAGCGACTAGAGCAACAGCGTGTGCGGTGAGAGATAGAATAGTGTTTGTTACACCGGGATCTCCTACCGCAGTTGAGCTAGCTCTAGATAAACTAGTACTCCCTGAAATAAGGCATCTCGTAGCTGAGTTGAGGGGGCTGAGGCACTGAGTTTCAGAGCTGTCTTAGATAGATATTCTATCGATAATGTGGTCTAATGGAAATATGACTCGATTCCAAGGTCTCTCCTCTCGGGTTCTCTGCCTTAGTGGAAACTTAATATCTACTTTTAGAGTGCTAGCTAGTTCAGTTATATCTCGCCTGGATAGTCGTCTAGAAGCTATAAGCGCAAATAATCTTCCGATAGGTCTGCTACCGAGAGCTATCAGAGATTGTGCGAAAGCATATAGCCACTGAAGATGTGTTATAGTGCTTCTACCTAGCTCTACTTCAAATAACTTAACTCTCTTCAAGTACTCTTTCTCAGTCAGTAGAGAGCTATCTTGAAGAGGTGTGTGTGGTTTAGGGATTAAAGGATTTATGTTTACTGTAAGTCTCCTACCGAATTCACGTGAGAGAGTAGAGAGCTTCTTTAAGTGCCTCAAAGTCTTCTGAAGGTCTTCATCCCTCTCGGAGGGGAAGCCGACTACTATGTAGAGCTTAATGTTGAAACCTCTTCTGAGAGCCGCAGTAGCTAACTCACTGAATGCGGTAGGGTCAAAGCACTTACCGATCGAGCAGCCTAAGCTCGAACTCATGGTTTCTGGAGCAAGTGTTAGAGTTCTCTGACTAGATTTTGAAATCATATCTAGGTCATCGAGTCTCACAGTATCCCATCTAATAGACGGTAGTGAGAAATCGATTTCATTCTCGACGAGGTATTTGAGGAGGTCTCTAATACCTGGGTGGTCGAATGGAGACGAAGAATATATAACCACTCTTCTCCGGTCTACGTGTTTTAAACCTTCATCAACAAGGTTCCTCACAGTCTCTAGGCTTCTACATCTATATGGATACATAACGTATGACTCAAGACAGAATTTACAGAGCCACCTACACCCTCTCGATATCTCGACATAGAAACCTTCCCCAAATACCGGCTCAATCTTTCTCGACCTGATTTCTACAGTAGGGTGTATCGAATTATTTAGGTCTTCAATAAATATTTTCTTAACTCTCTCCTCACCTGTATATATTCCCTCACCTAGAGAGTCCAGGAAGCCTCTAGGGTCTTTAGGCAGTATGTCGAGATAGCGGACTAACTTCTGTAGCAAGATTTCTCCATCCCCGATAAAGGAAGCATCAGCTAGATCTAGAAAAGGCTCGGGATTAGACATCGCTGCTAGACCGCCCACAATAACGAGAGGCTTCATGTCTCTCTTCTCAGCTAGGACCTCCACACCGGAGTCTGCGAGTAGCTTAGCGAGATATAGTAAGTCTAACTCGTAGTTAGCACTAGCGAGAATTAGGTCGAACTCACGCAGCTTCCTCCCAGTTATAGAGCCCCTATCTGGGTTATCCAGAGTAAATCTATCTATTAGTGCGTCACTTTTTTCTAGTAGGTAGAAGTAGGCTATGTGTGTAAAGAGATTTGTAATCGAGGCTTGATATGTACTTGGATATACCAGAGCTATTTTAGGATACCCAGAAAACCTCACGTAGACGTTGTACTCATTGAATACTCCAACATATCTAGCTAAGTTCTTCACCAAGGAAACTGCGTGATGTAGGTAAAAAGATAGAATTACACTAATCCAACACGTGCTAGAAACTCTCTAACTAACTCACTGATAGTCGGTCCCTCAAGCACCTTGAGTTCCCACAATACCTTTACAATAGGTACGTCGATATCGAGGAGCCCTGAGATATCTGCTGGAGTTCCGAGAACTACCGCATCAACGTTCATTTTTCTCAGTGTCTCATTGAGGTCTCTAATTTGCTCAAGTGTATAGCCTGTAGATGGTACTACCGGTCCCATATGTGGATATTCGTCAATCATAGTCTTTATGACGCCGACTGCGTGAGGTCTTGGGTCAACTATTTCGGCAGCACCGTATTTTTCAGCAGCAACAAATCCAGCACCGTAGGGTAGACCGCCGTGGGTAACTGATGGTGAATCTTCTACTACAGCAATTCTCTTATTCCTTATGAGTTCAGGTTTCTCTACTGTGACCTCCATATCTGCTAGCACTATCTTCGCCTTCGGGTTGATCTTCTCTATATTTGAAACTACTCTCTTAACGCTCTCTCTATTAGACCTAGAGATCTTATTTATAACTACAGCGTCTGCGAGTCTAGCATTGACTTCACCGGGATAAGCTAATACTTCCTGACCCGGTCTCATAGCATCAGCTACTGTGATCATGTAGTCGAACTTTATGAAGGGGGTGTCGTTATTACCTCCATCCCAGAGTAACACATCTCCTAACTTCTCTGCTTCGAGAAGGATTCTACCGTAGTCAACACCTGCTAGAACTGGGAGTCCTAGTCTTATATATTGCTCATACTCCTCTCTTTCCTCAATAGTTATCCCGTATTTAGCGAAGTCTTCCTCAGATCTGAAGATCTGTACAGCTGACTTCACTAAGTCTCCATAGGCCATAGGGTGTCTAATAGGCACTACTTTAATACCGGTCTTCAGTAACTCTCTAGTTACTGCTCTAGAGACAGTAGACTTACCCGCTCCAGTTCTTACTGCTGTAACTGCTATAACAGGTTTATATGACTTAAGAAATGTCTCGAAGGGAGACAGCAACCTAAAGGAAGCACCAGCCGATAGAACTATAGACGCTAGCTTCCCAACGTCCTGATAAGTTAAGTCACTGTAAGATAGAATTACTTCATCTACCTTAAGATCTCTAAGTAACTTAGGGAGTTCACTCTCTGGGTATACAGGTACTCCCTGAGGATACCTGGGCCCAGCCAGTTCTGGGGGAAATCTTCTTCTCTCTATACCTGGTATTTGAGTAGCTGTAAAAGCAACTACTTCGTATTCAGGGTTGTCTCTGAAGTATACTAGAAAGTTGTGGAAATCTCTACCTCCAGCTCCAGCAATAACTACTCTCTTAACCATATTCATCCATAAAATATGTGCTACAGCAAATAAATATTTTTCATGAATAGCGGATTTTTATTCGGTTTCACGAATACTTACAGCAGCACTAGAGATTTCCTCTATTAGCTTGAGAACTGCTACTGCGTCTTCGAGGTCTGGAACTTCAACATCTCTTCCACTACACTTCTCTACAAACGCTCTAAGCTCACTTCTCAGAGGTGTCTCGCCATCAACATCAATCTGTCTGCTACTAGCTTCTGCTCTAATTGTTAACTTCCTAGAAACTAAATCAGCTCTCACCACCTCCTTCTCAGACAAGACATCGACTTCTCTAACTTTAGCGGGAATCACTCCATCTGCTTCAAATACTACATCAATATCGCCGTAGGTAACTCCAGCTATAGCTCTCTGAGGCACTCCGAACTCATCTACTTGAAATACTGAGAATAAAGTCTTAACTTCGCGTTGATTGAGTAGGTGGAATGCTAGATCGATGTCGTGAGACATAATATCGAGTGTTATTGGATAGCTTCTCATATAGAGAGGTCTTCCAGAGAGTCTTCTAAAACGTAATCCGTAAACATTCTCCCACAGAACTCTCCTCTTGAGTTCTATAATTATTGAATCAAATCTAGATAGGTAGCCTACTTGATGCACTAAACCTCTAGATTCAGCGAGAGAGAGTAGCTCAAGAGCTTCTCTAGAATTCTCTGCGGCCGGTTTCTCTATGAACACACAGTGCGCTACCTCCATAGCTTTCTTTGCGACTTTAGAGAGAGTGTTTATTGGTGTAGCTATAATATAAGCACTACCAGAGGTCTTGTCAATACTATCTACTGCTGATCGAAATCCGTACTTATTCGAGACTTCAATAGCTCTCGATAGATTTACGTCAACTACATAGCTTAAGGTAACGAGTCTCTCTAGCTCTAAGTGCTTTAGAGTCCTAGCTATATTCTCTCCCCATCTTCCCGCTCCAACTAAAACTACTTCTATCGAGCTCAAAGTACGCCCTAGATATAGAGATAGCTAAAACAAAAGTCTCGATCACATTAATTCAAGAGTCGATCAAATACCTATACAAATTTAAGCAAACCATACAGCTACTGCTTAAGTTTCAATACATACTTCAAGACTGGGGATAAAGTGAGAATACAGAAAATATCTAATAGAGTGGTAGCAGTCGACTTAGAACCTTCGAATACGGCTGGGTGGTTATCTACATATGTAGTGAAGAACTCTGAAAATATGGCTATCGTAGATCCAGGACCAAAGTCTTCTGTGGAAGCCTTCGGTAAGCTTTTCGATTTAGTGGAGGTAAACCGCTTTAAGAAAGTCTACATAGTTTTAACACACATCCACATAGACCACGCTGGAGTTGTCGGGGATTTAGTGGAGATGGCTCCAAATGCTACAGTATTTGTTCACTCTCGCGGTGTGAGACACCTCATAGATCCCTCAAGGCTCTGGCAGTCTACACTAGAGGTTTTAGGGAGTAATGCTAGACTGCTAGGAGAACCTAGGCCGGTGCCTCAAGACCGCATCGTAGGTTTAGTGGGTAGAGCTGAGATAGAGTTAGGTAACTCTAAATTAGTAGCTATACCGACTCCCGGCCACGCTCCACATCATATATCGTATCTACTAGAGCCGGATGGGTTACTCTTTGCTGGAGATTCAATTGCTAACTATTTCAACGGAAGGCTATATCCAGTAACGGTTCACCCATTTGATGGTGAAGAGTATCTAAAGAGTCTCGATCTAGTGCTTCAACTTCAGCCGAAGAGAGTGGCGGTAGCCCACTATGGATTAGTCGATGAAGATCCGGGTGTTTTTATACAGAGAGCTAGAGATAAGCTGGTCTCTTGGACTTATTACATTGATAGCCTAGCTAGAAGCGGAATTTTGAAAGTAGAAGAGGTATATCAGCACATCTTAAGTAAAGATATAGAGCTAGCTTACGCAAAACAGCTGGAGGAACATATGCCGGCCTTCCGCGGATCTACATACAGAGTAATTGCTGGACTACATGACTACCTGCTCCGCAAAAACAAAACAGCGTAGATAACAAGTAGGTGGAGCAGTAAATAGATATGTGTAGATAGATCAGTACCGTATCATCAATCACTAACCGCAGAGCCCACTATGCGGTAATTTTTATTTATTTTTTATATAGAGCTGCACCACACTCCTCACACTAGACCCTACTTCTAAGTTTGTTTAGGAACTCTACACCGCTTTTGAAGTCTAGTGGTGAAGATACTAGGAAACCATCAATTAAATAGCTGTATTCTACAGCTAGCTCTAGCGCTCTACTTGCTGATAGTACTTTATCTCCACCTAGAATTCTAACTAGTTTTTCGCGGCTCTCTTCTGACGCTATGACTAAGTAGGGATACAGCTTCAACCCAAGTCTTCTCGATATAGTAGCAATCTCTGCTAACTTACCTTCAGTGTCTCTACCTAGGTTTAAAACTAGATAGAAGTCGGCCTTCAAACTAACTCTCTTCAGTATCTCTGCTAGCTCTTTTCTTAAACTCAAGGTAAGTCCTGGACTTAAGCCCATACCTAGCTGTTTAACTAAATCTACGGCATCTTCTGGCTCAAGATCTCTCACAACTGTAGAATTACTTACGGTGTCACCTCTGACGTAGACAACACGCTCAACACCGCAGAGTGCTAAACTCTTAGCTAAAGCTGTTAGCGCTACTCGACTTAGGTCTATCGTCCTTACGTGAGCTATGACTCCCATATCTTCTACTGACTTAATGTAGCAACTCACTACGGGAGAAAATTGTGAAGCTACACCCATCGGTGAGTCTGGAACATCGATCCAGTCAACTATTTCTTTAAGTGTCTTTACTCTAGACATAAGCTCTTCCCGCCTTCTAACTGTAGTGAGCTCAAACAGAAACTCCAACCTACTACCCACCTCAAATTGCTAAATTAAATAGTGCTGAAAGCGCGAGAGCCAAGGTACCACTCGACATGGTGTGTCGCTGAACTCTGTGTTACCATTCTTCTCTTAGCTGTCTAGCTGCTTCAGCAATATTCTTAAGTTTTGCTCTAGCTATCTCTCTAGGAAGTCTCTTAAGTCCGCAGTCTGGGTCTAGATACACTTTCTCGGGACCTATAAATCCCTCTCTCATCAGCTTTTCTACAGACTCCTTAATCTCTCTAACGCTCTCTACTTGAAAGCTATGAACGTCAACGACACCACAGCCTATCTCTTTATTGTATCCGTACTCCTTGAGGTACGGCAGCAGCCTGAAGTTACTATTTTTCATCTCTAGATCGAACTGATCCACAGGATACTCCAGAATGTAGGGCAGTATCTTCTCAATTCTTCCATAACATATGTGGATAATTCTCTTAGCTTCAATACCTCTAAATACTACATCTAGAGCTTCTTTAAGCATATCCGCCTCTTCTTTAAACGGCTTCGTCGATAGAGCAGGTTCATCGATCTGCACATATTTCGCACCAGCAGCCACTAGCTTCTCGACTTCCTTTCTAATGGCTCTAGCTAAATCCATCATCAGCTCTTTTCTATCTCTATAGTGGAGGTCGAAACTCCACTCAAGCATCGTATAGGGTCCTGTAAGTGTAACTTTAACTGGTCTCCCACTACTTACACTCGACGCATAGCTCCAGAGATCTACAGCCATAGGTTCAATCCACTCTATCTTCCCTAGGACTATCGGTTTCTTGAAGTACTCGTTATCGAATACTCTAACCCACCCTCCAGAGCTATAGCCTCTAAGTCTCTCAGCAAAATACACAACCATGTCGTCTCTCGCTTGCTCACCATCACTCACGATATCTATACCAGCCCACAGATGGTCTTCAACTACCTCTCTAATTGCTGGTTTAACTAATTCTCTAAACTCTAACTCACTGATCTGACCAGACTTCCTTAACTTAATTGCTCTATCGGCTTGAGCTATCTTAGGGTAGCTACCGACAACTGTCGTAGGGAACTTCCTGGGGACTTCATAACTTCTCATAGCTTCACAACCTCCGAGATTTTTTCACCCCCTAGCTTTAATGAAAGTAGGTCTACTAGTTCACCCAGTAGTCTCAGCTTAGAGATATAGTATTCATACGGTATGAGATCTAGCCACGTAGTCGTTGTTACACCTACTTCTTCACCTTCGTAGTCTTTTAAGGCTCTAACTGCTGCATCTACTAATATATCTATAGGGTCTCTATATACTGTCCTCGAGTTAACTAGTCCAAGAATAGCACAGTGTGAGCCGAAGCCTTTAGACTCTATGAGCTTGAGGGAACTGCTTGGAGTGTCTCCAATATCAATTGAGATACAGGAAACCTTGGAGTTTAATACTTTCTCGTATATATCGACTCTGGGGGTTCCGAAGTAGATTGCGAGCACAGTTTTCGAGGAGCTAGCTGATGCAGCTACTTTACTCACTAGTTCGACAGCTAGGTCACCGAGGTCTGAACCAATGTCTGGGTCTGCGAGAAGGGGTTCATCTATTTGAACTAGAGATGCCCCAGCTTCAACAGCTAGTCTAACTTCAGCAGCTAGTAAGTCAGCTACACTGGAAGCTAGTTCTTCATTAGTGAGTTCAGTGTTATTCCTAGACATATAGGTAAACGTAACTGGACCGGGCATCACTATCTTTAAGCCCGCAGGTTCGGCTAGAGGAGCGTATCTTCGAACACGCTGAGCCCATACATAGGATGTTGCTTCAGGTTTACCGGTAAAGAGAGGTACTCTGTAGAAGAAATTGTTGTCGAAATACCTTAAGAGACCTGTTGGAGTTACATTACGCCAGATCGAAACGAAGGGTCTGAAGATATCGTGCCAGTCAAGCATCCCATCTACAACATAAGCTAAACCTGATGAAATTTGAGCCCCGAGTGCTACTAGTGAAGAACCTACTAGGGCTTTCTCTAGCTCTTCGTAGTTGATAACCCCCCTCTCGTAGTCTCTCAATGCTTTCCTTAAAACTCTGCTTCTGGGAAGTCCACCGAGGGGTGAACCCCATATTTTCATGAACTCCACCTTTTTCTAGTTAGTTTAGTTAAGATATTTACTAAACTCACTATATATACCTGAGAAAGACATAGTTTGAAGAGGTGGTATTTAGACGCATTTTTCTTGCTTAGTACTCTGTTAGAGAACTAGAGCTTTAGTGTTCGAGAAGCAATTAAAGCATCAGATATGTGGAGATTTTTGATGGCGGCTACGTAGCTCTTAATTCTAAGAGATACGCTACCAGAATCCAGCTAAACCTAAAGCAAATCCTACAAGCGCAGCCACACCAACCACTACGAGGATTTCGACTCGCAATACGGTAATAAGGAGTAGTGAGACTATAGCTAGTATGAATGTAACTACTACCTGGTGGCTCGTCAACTCTCTCAGAGACCCTGAAGCAAATACTAGAGTAGCCGATAGAAGTAAGCCGAGTGCAGCCCCCCTAATCCCACGAAGTACACTCATTGTAAGAGGGTGTTGATAGTAGTAGTACAGTAGCTTAGCTGCTGTAAGAGTTAATACGAATGTTGGAAGCACTATAGCTACAGCTGCTAAAGTAGATCCAGTAAATCCAGCAACTCTATATCCAATAAGCACAGCAACCTTAACAGTTATTGGACCGGGCAGACCTTCAGTCGTAGATACTAAGTCGATGAACTCTTTTTCCGTGAGAATACCTCTATAGACCACTAATTCCTGCTTTAAAATGGGAATTACTGTATGACCTCCACCAAACAATATTAAGCCGGCTTTAAAGAAAGCTACGAAGAGGTCTAGAAGAACAGAGTCTGAGCTACTCACAGCCCGCCCTCCAGTTAGTTATGAAGTTAGACTTAAATACAGCATAATTGGGGAAATGTTTGATTCGGGTCATAACTTAAAAACATTTAACTGACTAGAATTCTTTGGTGCTAGTACTGAAGAAAAGAAGTAAGCTGATGAGAATATTATACGATATGAGGACCTTGAGACGCAGGCTCGAGCTTCTTGAAGCTAGAATTGAGAGAAGTTTAGAGAATGCTAAAAGTAGAGGTATCGAAGTCAGCATAGCTAAGTCCTACTCCAATGCTTTAAAGCAGATTAGATACGTAGTATATGCTCTTGGAGTTCTAGAGGTTAAGCTAGAGAATATCGTAGCTTTGAATACAGTAACACAGGATCTCGTAGTTACTAGAGATGTTCTTAAAGAACTCAGTGAGAGAATTGGAAGTATTCCGGAGATATCTGCTATTTTAGATGAGATCGGTGATGACATCAGTGAGGTCATGTCGGAAACAATAAACATCGACCAACAAGCTGCCGCATCTCGGCGTGAAGCTACTAAAAGAATTCTCGAAGAAGCTGAGAAATATGCTGAAGTTAAGCAACAGGAAGCTTCCGGCTCAGTAGCCTAGTTTAAGCAGCAAATGTGTTAGCAGTACCGACTTCCTTAATTAAGAAGTCTTGGTAGCATAGTATTCTGAGACAAAATCTGATGTGGAAACTCTGGAAGATCTCACTACAGGCTTCTAACTAAGTATTTATTGTTTTCTTCCTTTAGCATACCGAGTTCTACTAGAGTTCTCAGAGCTAGTTTAAAGTATTTATCACCTACGTATATACCGTAGCTATCTCTAAACTTTGCTTCAAGCTCGCTCAGTGTCCATTCTTTCTTCTCTTTTTCCTCTACTATGATTCTCTTGATAAACTGTGCTGTATCTTCATGTCTAGTCCACGGATACTGAAACCATATCCAGTCTTTTACTTCGATGTAGTAGAAGTCCGGCTTTATCTTAGCTACCGGAGATATCCACTGTAAAGCAGCTATCTTGAGTTCTCTAGGTCTCCACTCAGATAGTATGAAGTCTCTTGCCAGTATTAATGTATCACCTGTATCTACTATATCGTCTACCAGGAGAACTCTGTGGTCACTTAACTCTATTTTATACGGAAACTTTATAATAGCTTTCTCAGCTACTTTAGCTGCTTCAGTCCAGTGTTGACTCTGTAGAGAAACCAAGTTGTCTACCAAGAGAAAGTCACAGATCAATCTAGCTGGAACATAGCCTCCTCTCGAGACAGCGACCACTACATCGGGCTTAAACTCGCTTCTCTTTATAACTTCAGATAACCCCATGCTCCACTCAACAATTTCATCCCACGTAACTAGTTTAGTCGGAACTTTCACCATATATAACCACCAGATACAGAATAGCATCTCTAAAGTATTTAAAGATAGCTATTTCAGTTTCAATAGCCATCTAAGACCTCCCTAGTTAGTAACTCAATACATGTGAATTCACAGTCTAGGCAATATGTAAAACATATATTCTTTCATCAAGCAGCTACGATCGGGGTTAAGCTATAAGCAGTAATGAAGTTGAGCTGAGAGTTGAGAGTGCTAGACCTCATGACGTAGGTAGAAAAATCGCTAGAGTTCCTAGAAAACACATGGAGATTCTCGGAATCAACTACGGAGACTTTATTGAAATCGAGGGAACCAAGTCTTCAGCTATACTGCAAGTTAGACCTGTCTACCCAGAAGACGAGGGAACTAACATAATTCGTATAGACGGCTTAACTAGAGAAGCCTTAGGTGTTTCAGTAGGTGACTATGTTACTGTCAGAAAAGTCAAGGTGGTTAAAGGTGTGAGGGTAGTGTTTGCTCCAATAGACTTTAGACTAGAAACACCGGAGCAAGTCGCCGGTATTGTAAAGGAAAGACTACTGAATAAAGCAGTTAAGAAGGGAGAGATCATATTCGTACACTTTCCATACTATGCTGAACCATTTAGATTCGTCGTTAAATCGTGTGATCCAGCTCAAGTAGTTTTCATAGACTACGATACCAGAGTGGACTTAAGTCCGGAGCCTGTAACTATCGAAGCACTAGAGAGACTGAGAGGTGTTCCCAGAGTTACTTGGGAAGACATCGGAGATTTAGAGGAAGTAAAAGAGAGAATACGTGAAATGGTTGAACTACCACTCAAACACCCGGAGTTCTTTAAGCATTTAGGTATTGAGCCTCCTAAGGGCGTCCTACTGTACGGTCCTCCAGGTGTTGGAAAGACTCTACTAGCTAAAGCACTAGCTAACGAAATAGGTGCGTACTTCATAGCTATAAATGGGCCGGAGATAATGAGTAAGTACTACGGCGAGTCTGAAGCACGGTTGAGGGAGATATTTGAGGAAGCTCAGAAGAATTCTCCAGCTATTATATTCATAGACGAAATTGACGCAATAGCGCCGAAGCGGGAAGAAGTAGTAGGAGAAGTAGAAAAAAGAGTAGTGGCACAGCTACTAGCACTCATGGATGGCCTCAAGGAGAGGGGGAAGGTTATAGTTATTGGAGCAACAAATAGAGTAGACGCTGTGGATCCAGCACTTAGGAGACCTGGTAGATTCGATAGAGAGATTGAGATACCACCACCAGATAAAAACGCGAGGAAGTCTATACTTGAAGTACACACAAGAAATATACCACTAGTTGAAGACGTAAATATTGATACACTAGCTAATATAACATACGGCTTTACTGGAGCAGATCTAGCAGCTCTAGTTAAAGAAGCAGCTATGAATGCTCTCAGAAGGTTTTTGAGAACAGAAAAGATAGACTTAAGCAAGCCCGTACCATTTGAAGTTCTCGAGAAACTGAAGGTCACACAGCAGGACTTTCTAGATTCACTCAAGGTAGTGCACCCAACTCTAATGCGAGAAGTGCTGGTAGAGGTGCCGGAAGTCCGCTGGGACGACATCGGGGGGCTAGATAGCGTTAAGCAAGCTCTTAGAGAAGCTGTGGAGTGGCCGCTCAAGTACCCTGAAGTATTTGAGAAGATGGGTGTTAGACCTCCTAGAGGTATACTACTATACGGCCCCCCGGGCTGTGGTAAGACTCTACTAGCTAAAGCTGTTGCTACAGAAGCAAACGCTAACTTCATAGCTATAAAGGGACCGGAGATCTTGAGCAAGTGGGTTGGAGAATCTGAAAAAGCTGTTAGAGAGATATTTAGAAGAGCTAGGCAGGTCGCACCATCAATTATCTTCTTCGATGAAGTCGACGCAATAGTGCCTACTAGAGGTATGAGACACGACACGGAGGTAACTGATAGAATAGTAAACCAGCTACTAGCTGAGATGGATGGAATTCAGACTCTAAAGAACGTCGTAGTTATTGGAGCAACAAATAGAGTAGACCTTATAGACCCCGCTCTACTGAGACCTGGTAGATTCGATAGAGTTATCTACGTACCACCACCAGATAGAAAAGCTAGATATGAAATACTGAAGATCCATACGAGAGGTGTTCCACTAGCTAAAGATATAGACCTTGAGAAACTAGCCGAGATGACGGAGGGGTATAGTGGAGCCGATCTCGAAGCTCTAGTCAGAGAAGCCGTAATGATGGCTCTCAGAGAGAAGTTCGCTGTAAGACCGATTGAAAATAGGTACTTCCTGGAAGCTATGAAGATCGTGAAACCATCTCTATCGAGTGATGTAATTGGTAGATATGAGAGATTGTATAGCGATCTCAAGAAAATAATAATATGAAGTGGTATTCTTGGTTGATATAGCGATTCTCTACAGGAACCTGGAGAGTAATGTCCTCAGAAGAGATAGAATTGGGAGAAAGTTGAGGAAGAGCTGTGGTAGGTCTTCCGGAGAAAAAGAATTGAGCACAGTGGTAGACCAGGTTAAATCTTTGAGAACTTCACGTAGAGCTCTCTTTAAGATACTTAGTAGACTTCGAGAACTCGAGAGCTTTGAAGGCTTTGAAGAACCTCTATCTACTATAATAGAGTACATGCTCGCTGTGGGAGTCCACATCGAGAGGGAAATACTTATTGATGTTGCTGAACTACTTAGAAAATATGAGAGCACTAAGACATATGCTGAAGAAATATATGGAACAGATGTAGTTGAAGTCGAGAAACTATCGGAAGACTTAAAGACTACGTACGCAGTTCTTAAAGCGAGGTGTAGTGGTTGATGGTCTGTCCTTGGTATAGAGATGGATTCTGCACTTCTCCTCTCCTAGAGTCTCCCTCGTCAGATATAGTCAACAAAGTTCACTGTCTTAGTGGTCGAGAAGTCTATACTCACTGTAGATACTATCGAGAAATTCAGACAGTTAGAGAAGAAGGCTATGAAGAATTTGGAAAACCGTTCCTAATAGTACACGGGATAGATAAGCTCCCGGAAGTCTCCTGTAATTTCGTGAGGATATTTAAACTTGAGCAGGGTAAGTATGTAGCTGGATGTCACGTCCTTAAGAGATTTCTCGGAGTTCATGAAATTAGACTCTGTGAAACCCATTGGAAGCAGTGTCCTTATAGAAGGATGGGGCTCAAACTAGTTGTGGAAACCTGATGGCTAGATTCTTAGTATTTACTAAATGTATTGATTAACTAGTCTATAGCCGAGGAAATTATCCCAGCCACCTCTCAACTCGTGGTTATCTAAGTATATCCGCCCATACCCACTTGCTGTATGTCCAATCTTAACTGCTGGAAGGTCTTGCACTTCAGTAGTTGATACTATCGCGTACTCTTCACCCATAAGATTTAGAAGTAGCTCTATACCCACTTTCTCCTCTCTGGAGAACTCTACTACTTCTGGACACAGAGCTTCATAAGAGAGAACCAGGTCCACCCTGCTTTTCTCAAGTACTTTACGCAGGGAATTAAGTCCGTCACTAATATCTGTCGACGCCTCGATAGAGTCAGAATAACTAAGAAAGCTCATTGGAGGCTCAGGTCTTGCGGTACTTCGAAGTAAGTCTCTCCAAACACTAAAGTCCTTCTCGAGATAGTAGAGTACAGCTGGTATTGAAGATAATCCGAGACACTTCACCGAGTAGACAGAGAGATTTTCTCTAAACGGCACACTGGGCTTTGGATTACTACTGACCCCAATTGATGCTACATCTATAACTACGTCATCGTGATCAAGCTTATTTATATCTCCACCAACGTAGAGCGCACCTACTGCTTCAGCAAGGTCTTTAACACCTCTAACGATCTCTAGGAGAGTTTCAGAATCTGAGTCACTGCTTATCGATACCGAGGAAGATATTAGTAGTGGCCTAGAGTTTTTCGCAACTAAATCCGTAATTGATGAGAGAGCTATTCTATAGCTGAGGTCTCCGAAAGTAAGCCAGGGATACATAGAGGAGCTAGCAGAGCTTCCATCAATCTTTAGAAATATCCATATACCACCTAAGTTAACTGCTTGAGCATCGTCACCAACTCCAAAAACTCTAAGCTTATTCTTCTCAACATGCTCGGCAACTATCTTTAAGACGTGCTCTAGTATCTTGTATTCCCCGACCTCCGCCAGCTTCTTCATTATTCAGCAGACCTCAAGCGCTTCTCGATAGTCCACGTAGTTCCATCTTTAGTATCTGCCAGCTTAATCCCTAGTCTACCTAGCTCAGCTCTAATCCAGTCGGATTCCTCATACATCTTCTTAGCTCTCAACTTCGACCTGACTTCCACTATGAGTTTAACTAAGTCCTCGAGTTCGTCTGATGTGTAAAACACTTCTTCTCTCGGAGGTAGAACACCGATTACTCGGTCTATTAACTCTAGTGTCGTAAGTGCTTTAAAAGCTAGAGAGCTGCTTTCAGAAGTAGCTACTTCCGCATTAGCTATTGTGAGAAGTTTATGTAGTGATGCTAGCGCTCTAGGTGAGTTTAAGTCGCTATCCATAGATTCTATAAACTCCTGCCACACCTGTGATATAGCTACCCAAGTTTTAACCTTCTTCTCGTCTAGTACGTACTCTACCGGACGCTCTCTTAGCATCTTCACCAACATACTGCGGGTGTTCAAGATCTTCTTAAAGACGGCACTAGCTTGTTCTAGAGACTCATCCTTGTAGTCTAGAGGTCTCCGGTAGTGTGATGAGAAGATCCACAGCCTTATGACCTCAGAACCCCAGGCCTTAATAGCGTCAGCTAGTCTGATAATGTTTCCGAGACTCTTACTCATCTTCTCGCCGACCACAGTTAGAGGACCTATGTGGATCCAGAATCTAACCCACGGAGAGCTGTTGAAGTAGGACTCACTTTGAGCTCTCTCGTTTTCGTGGTGGGGAAATATCAGGTCCTGACCTCCACCGTGAATATCTATAGCTTTACCTAGGTACTTAGAGCTCATTACACTGCACTCGATGTGCCAACCCGGTCTACCCGGCCCCCACGGAGAGCGCCAGTATGGTTCTCCAGGCTTCGCAGCTTTCCAGAGAGCGAAATCAAATGGATTCTTTTTCTCGGATAGAAATTCTTCTTCCTGCCTCCACTCCTCTGTGCTTACTCTACCACTGAGTCTTCCATAGTCTCTATATGTAGATATATCGAAGTACACAGACCCACTGGGAGCTATGTAAGCGTGTCCTCTGTCTATAAGAACCTCTATAAATCTCACTATATCTTCGATGTGCTCGGTGACTCTGGGGTGGACGTCGACTTCAATTCTCAGTTCTCTCAGTAGAGTTAGGTACTCACTTATGTATTTTTCAGCTACATCTCTCCACTCAATTCCGAGTTCTCTAGCTTTTCTAATTATCTTATCGTCTATATCTGTAATATTCTGTACATAGAATACGTTGTATCCCTTAAGAATTAAGTACCTCCGCAGAAAATCAAACGACACGAAAGCCCTCGCGTGACCGAGGTGGAGGTGGTCGTAGGGTGTCGGTCCACAGAAGTAAGCTCTAACAACACCGGCTTCACTAGACTCAAAGACCTCCACTTTCTTCGTAAGTGTATTGTATACCTTCAACACAAATTTCAGTCACCAACAAGCACTTCACTGCTGGAAGTAAAAAGCTTAGATCTCGAGTCCCGCCGGGGGGAGTCGAACCCCCGACCACCCGGTTTCAGCCTCCACACTACAGCCGGGCGCTCTGCCGCTGAGCTACGGCGGGTCCAAGACATAAGCTTCAGTAAACTTATAAATTTAAAAATAGTGACTGCGTCTAGCAGTATTGTAAGAGGTGCCACTCGACCTCTCGGTGTTCGCGTGGAGGAGGTTGCTAGTGAAGATATAGCAATCGATACTCAACGAAATCTTTATATTTCATCTGCTAGCTATCATAAACGGTCTCGAGAGTTACTTAAGATAGTTAATGCTAGAGCTTATAAGCTATAATGAACTTAAAAACTTCTAATTAATAATATATTGGGGTAGTGTAAGTGAGTGAAAATTCCTCAATTGTTTATGAAGACAGCGACATCATTGTTGTCCGTGCTCCTAGTGACGAAGAACTAGAGAAAATAGTAGTAGATATAGTAGCTAGAAGAGGAAAACCGATCTCGTGGAAAGAATTGAGAAAAGAACTTAGTGGAGTTGTAGGTGAAGATAGATTGAGAAAAGTTCTCATCAGGTTAATTGAGAGAGATGAAATAGTGGAGATGGTAGACGGTGCTTTCGGTTTTAAAGGCATGGAGGAAACCTACATACCGGTTAAAACGAAGAAGAGAGTTAGACCTCTAGTTCCATCTAAGTTTAGAAAGCGGTGGGGGCACCTAATCGAGGCTACCGGAAGTATATCAGCAGCTATTCAATATCTGATCGATATGAAGCTTAGAGAAAGAAAAGCAAAACCAAGATAGACTATGTGTGAGAGAGCTACTGTAAAAATTGGAGAGAAAGTGGCTCTAGTAGTTACAGAAAGAAACTCCTACGCGATAGTTCCTCAAGATAAGCTGTGTAAGTTTATTGAGAGACTGCGGATATGTATTGATGACCCGAAGATTAAATGTTGATCGAGTTACTTAACCAGCCTAACTAATAGTGCTCTCTGAGAAGTATTTTTAGTGCTTCGATAAATCTTAAGTTATTTTCTCTTGATGACACACTAACCCTCAAATAGTTCTTAATTAAGTCGTCACTGTACGCTCTAACTCTAATACCTTTTTCACCTAGATTTCTAGCTAGATCTCTACCTAAGATAGGTGTCTTAATGAATAAGAAGTTTGTTCTGGAGTCTAGAGAGTATAGACCCAATTTCTCTACGTCTCTCTTCAATTCATCGCGTAGTTCAATTACTTTTCTAACTACTTCCATCGCGTATTCGACGTCTTCTAAAGCTCCGAGAGCTGAAGCTATAGAAGCTGTCGAAGTCGAGAATAGTGCGGTATACCTACTGAGCTCTTCTGAGAGTTCTTGATTTGCTATTGTATAGCCTACTCTAGCACCAGCAATTGAAAATGCCTTCGAGAACGTTCTAACAACTATCAGATTATCGTAATCTGAGACTCTATCCGCTACTGTGTATCTAGAGAACTCGAAGTAAGCTTCATCAACTATTACCAATCCGAATCGATTTAAGAGAAGCTCTAGTGTGTCTACATCCTGAAAGAGCATATTTGAAGTGGGATTATTGGGGTTAGCTAAGTAAATTGCTCTACTGTAGCTACCAGCGACAGCAAGTTTAGCGAGATCTAACTCGAAAGACTCTGGAGTCAGGTATATGAAGTCTAGGTTAGCTTCCTCCATGTTAGCGAATTCAACAAATCCGTGGAAACTAGGCCAGATAGACGTCAGTCTGAGACCTCTAGACCTACAAAACCTAATGAGAGTAATTAAGGCTTCCGACGATCCTGGAAATATGTGTATGTACTCTCTAGGTAGCTTTGTATAGCTAGAGAGCTTCTTTAGGAATTCCTCTTCAAGTTCTTCTACATGGTAGAGATTAAGTGTATTTACATATTTAGAGAGTAGTGAGCTAATGTGCTTACTTGGTTCAAAAGGTGACTCATTCAAGTGCATTCTAGCTATACGCATGTCTACACCCTCTAAAATAGCTACCGGTTATTATTTACTGTATATCAAGCACCTGCTAGAGTCGGATTTCAGAGTGTTGACTATTTGCCCATCTCTTAAAACATGTATTTCCTGACTGCAGTGAGCTACTTCAGGATTGTGAGTAATTAATACTATAGTCTGGCCGAGCTTATTCAATTCCACAAACGTTTTAACAACCACTCTAGCTGAAGCAGTGTCGAGATTTCCGGTTGGTTCGTCAGCTAGCAGTATCGATGGGGAACCAACAATTGCTCTCGCGATAGCTACCCGCTGCTGCTGACCTCCTGAGAGCTGGTTAGGTCTCTTATAGATCCATGACTCATCTCCACCGACTTTCAGCAGTGCTTCAAGTGCTCTCCTCCACCTCTCCTCTCTGGGGATCCCTCTAGCTATTAGGGGAAGTTCAATATTCTCTAAAATGTTGAGTCTACTTATTAAATTAAATGTTTGAAATACGAAACCAATTTTTCTATTTCTAAATTCTGCGAGTTCTCTATCTCCAAGCACTGATGTATCAACTCCGTCTATATATATCTTCCCTTTGGTGGGTCTATCGATGAGGCCTACGAGATTCAAGAGAGTAGTTTTACCAGATCCTGAGGGTCCCATTACCGATATGAAGTCTCCTCTCCTCACTCTTAAATTCACTCCCAGAAGAGCCCAAGTAACTACACTACTAGTTACGTAGGCCTTATACACATCTTCAATTACTATGGTATAGTCCTCTTCCACCATCTCATACTCTACCTACAGCTTATATCTAGAAATCTACTCATCTTTATTGTGTTAGATATACCTTTCTTTATTGTGTTAGATATACCTTTAATTCCATATTTTTATGGGTGGGAGCTGGTTGGAAGTAGACTCCTCAGTATCTAAAGTAGTTCGTGTACTCTGCGAGTTCGGTGAGGTAGATATAGAAGTATTGAAGCTTAAAACAGGTTTGAACTACTCTATATTGGAGAGAATAATCGGCGCACTACTAAGTTCAAGCTACATAGTTCCTATAGAGCTAGATACGGATATATGTGGTTCCTGCCCTCTGAGAAGTTTGTGTATTCGTGTAGATAGAAGCAGCACTAAAGTCTACGTAGTAAGTAGCTACCTCAAGAGACTCTGTGAAAGTAGTGTGAATTTAGACTACATCTACACTAACCTAACAACACATGCGGGATACACCACTTGACTGTTGTCTGTGATTTACCTAGTATATCAGTAGTATACTCTGCGTGTTATAACATGGAGGTTAAAGCATTAAGAGCAGACATATTATTTGAAATTAGAAATGCTGTAGAAAGTGTGAAGAAATCTACGTTTTCTCTCGGTAGTGATCCTGTGATATCTAAGTATAGAGCCTTTGTCGAGAGTATTGGAGGTAGGTCTTCAATTAAGGTCTACCCTGAAGAACTACTTAAGAAAGCTCTATCTACTGGAAGAATTCCTTACTACAATACTGTTGTAGATTTAGTTAACTTAGCTACCTTACTTACCAGGATACCCATAAGTGCGGTAGATGCTGATACAGTAGCTCTACCTCTCAGACTCACCTACCTAACTAGAGATATACATACAAAAGACTTCAGGGGTAGAGAGCTGAGAGTTACTAGCGGTAGCATCGTTCTCGAAGACCAAGTAGGTAGAGTAGTCTATGTATACCCCTACAGAGTAACTGAAGCTGCTTCAGTTAAATTAAACACCAAGAACTCTATTCTCATAGGCTATGGAGCTCCGGGTGTGCCTACCAGTATGGTAGTCTCAAGTATTAGACTAGTAAAGAAATATATTGAAAACTATATGTATGGAGTGCGTTGCTCTCATCCGGAAATAGCTAGAGGTACGCAGTAGTAGAGTTTAGCTACTACAATTAATTCGAATTCACAAACTACACTACTACACATAAGTTTAAATTTCAGTAACTAATAGTAAATATGATACTATGAGTGAGGAATTTAGAAAAGAACTTGAAAAATTGATTGAAAAATTGAGAAGCGATATTGAAGCTCTCAGCAAGAGAGTTGAAGAATTGAGTAATAGAGAGGAATATTATAGAGCATATAGAGTGTGGATTGAAGGAATTACCAACATACTTAAGAAGGCTAGGGACTCTCTTGTGAAACTAGAATCTCAAGTCAAAGAGCTTAAAATATCTGAGACTGAAGTTAGAGCTTCTCTAGAGTACTTCGAGAAAGAATTGAGAGAGTTGCTCATTAAGATAAATGAAGAAACTTCTAGACTTAGAATCCGAAAATTCTTACCGCGTATTTCACTCCCAGAAAAGATAGTTAGAAGTATAGCTGTGAGTGTGAGTCAATCGGTTGAAGACATTGTTGAGAGTATTAACGAAATGATAGAGTCTATGCAGAAGAGCTTCAAGTACATACCTGATAGAGTATCTCAAGTTGTATCTGTTAGAGTTAGAGAAAAAGACCTAGAGGTCATAGATCAGCTAGTTGATGCTGGAATATTTAAGAGTAGAAGTGACGCCATTACATATTTCGCAAGAAGGGGAGTAGAAGCCAGTAGAGAGTGGATAGATAAAGCATTAGAACAAGCGAAGAAGATTAGAGAGCTTCAGGAATCCATTAGAAGAGAGCTTGAGGAAGATGAGTCTAGCTAGCTCTAAATCTACCTCCATAGAAACTTAACTAGCTTTTCTAATTCTTCTCTACCAGTGCGAGTCTTAGGGTAAGTCACCGTGGCTACGGGTTCTGGAGGTGGATTTCTGTTTAGGTAGTCTCTAAGTTTCGGAGGCCAGTTATCTGGATTGAATCCTCTCTGAGCTAGGAATGCTGTTAACCACCTCTGAGAGCCGAAACCAGAGCAACCGGTCCACAGAGTTTCACCTCGATTGTGCTTAATTCTAAAGGGCTCTGTAAACTTAGTTCCATGTATAGATAGATTACCGACTTCTAACCACGCTTTACGATCTTCTCGAGGTCCTCTGTAAGGTAGCCACAGTTCGAAGTCTATAGTTCCAGGTCTATCTATGTTGAATTCCTCGACTCTCTCAACGGCACCACTCTGCTCGTAATACCATGGTGTAACCCAAGCTTCTCTCCACTCTATGTCTAGAACTCTATCCATGAACTTTTCGTATTCACTCAATAGCTCGTTTCTAATTTGAATAACCTGCTCCGGTCTTCCGAGCCACACGATCTCTACTCTATGAAACTCAATAACTCTCTCAAGTCCGTAGATACCTCCCGACTCCCATCTAAAGGACGGCCCACTTCTGTCAAACCACTTAACCGGTATAGACGCATCGTCAATTAGCTCACCGCCGAAGAACCAGTAGAACGGCTCGCACTGAGCGTAGCATAAGAAATACTCTGGGTATCTAAGGTAATTACCTACCTCCTCTGGTGGTGCTTCATTTGTAACATACATATAGTCTGTGAGCTCCTCGAATTCCTCTATATTGTATGTCTTAGGTAGTGAAGCAAAGACCATGGAGTTAATAGTGCCTCTTAGGTGACCAGTTTTAAGTCCTATCTCGAGTGGATACATCTTAGGGAATACAGCTTCAGTAAAGCCTAGCGGGATGACGACCTCTCTAATGAATATCTCTCTAACCATGTTCATTAAGTACGTAGCTAAAGGTGTGTAGAGCCACTGACCTATAGAGAATCTCTTCACTAGCCCGGCTTCCTCTAAGATCTTGTTTGGGTCTTCCATAGTGATAGGTGTAGTGAACTTTATTTTAGATTCCTTAACTAGCTGCCAGTGCTCAGTCTTCCCTCTCCACCCCGCCTTCAACTCTTTCTCACTGAGTAGTCTAAGTAATCTGAGAAGAATTGGTTTCTTAAGGTCTTTCTCTCCTAGAGTTTTAAGATGTATAGTTGTTTGCTTATCTCCAGCTTCAATGCTTTTCACAAAAGGAAGCTTAGTACTAACCCTTATCTCACCGTCTATCTCTACTAAAGCACTCTCTAACTCGATGTCCCGCACTCCAATTCTTCTGCTACTTCCTAGAGATGCTTCGAGAGAGTTCCTCACCCTCATAGCAGCTTCATCTATCCTCAATCTACGACTCTCAACTTCTAGGACGAGGAATCTATCCTCACTTCTCCAACTCAGTACTCTACCACCATCTTCGGGGTCTCTGAAGCCTTTTACTAGAGATAGAGATACCTCTCTAATAGCTTCTTCTAAAGCCTTAGAGTCGTCTTGGTTCAAGCTTCTACTTAACTCTATCCTTACTACTCCCTTAAATCTCACGACGCCTTCCCTAAAGCTCTCTGCAGTCAGTAAATTTATAGCATAATTTAGCCTTCCCTAAAGCTCTCCTAGGCTGACTAGCTAGACGAGAGGTAGAATCAAACAGCTTCAAGAACTTAATAGTTTCTAACTTACGGTACTCTCCCGACTATTCGATCTGCAGGTTGCTGAGTTTTTCAACTAGTATATTTGAAGCAATTCCCTTACTTAAAGATATGAGAGATCCATAAGCTTTAACTAATACGTGTCCTTTATTGTTAGTTAGCACTTCAACTAGAGAACCAGGAAATAATCCTAGTTGCTCCAGCCTAGACTTCAGTAGACTGCCGACAGATATCTTTACGACTCTGACCTGCATTCCCGAATTTACTTCACTTAGTGGTACCATGCCAAGATATAGGTGTGCCCAACTTTTTAAGTCTGCTCTATGTCTACTCTACAACAGAAAAGACAGTGAAAAGATCTAGTTGAGGTTCTCAGACTCTAAATTCTCTGCGTTAAAGTAAGGCTGCTACCGACTTTAAACCCAGAGCTTTACCTAAATCCATCACCACTAACTAGGCACTATCTGCGTTCCCTTAGTACCTCTAATTACTTCATATCCTTCGTGGAGGTGTCCGATAGCTGCTCTCAGTCCCCCATTTCTCACAAACCTGATGCCTGCGAGTACCTTAGGCCCCATAGACCCCGGTGGGAAGTGTCCTTGCTTATAGTATTCCTCGAGTTCACTAGCAGTTATATTAATGAGTTTGCGCTTATCCTCTCTACCAAAGTTTACGTAAACCCCATCTACATCCGTCAATATAACAAAGTGAGCAGCACCTAGTTCTGTAGCTAGTACTTCACTAGCTAGGTCTTTATCTATTACTGCTTCAACTCCCACCAACCTTCCACCAAGTTCTTCTGCGACAGGTATTCCACCACCTCCAGAAGCTACTACTATCCAACCTTCTCTAAGAAGTGTTTTAACTACTTCTGCTTCCACATTTCTATATGGATTTGGTGATGGTACTACTCTCCTCCACCCACCTCTAGGGTCTTTCTTGAATGTCCACCCTTTCTCCTTAGATAGTTTCTCTACTTCACTAGCATCAGTGTACCAACTACCAATAAACTTAGTTGGATTAGACCAAGCAGGATCATCTTTTCTAACGGCAACTCTATTTACTATCGCAACAACTCCGCGAACTCTATCAACTAGCTTCTCTTCAACTAGAGTGTTCTGTATAGATTGCGCTAGCAGATAGCCGAGCCACCCCTGCGTCATAGCTCCAGCAATATCGAGTGTTTGAGGTGGGATCTTATGCTTTAAATTCTCCATCCACTCGCTTATAATGCCTACCTGAGGTCCATTACCATGAGTAATAACTACTCTATATCCATCTCTAACTACTCTAACTACAGTCTTCGCAGCAATAAACGCGTTTCTCCAGTAGTCTTCCGGCGTGCCTTTATCTTCTCTGCTCTGAAAAGCGTTGCCCCCGAGAGCTATTAGCACTAGATTTCTATCTCTCTCAGCCATAAATATCCCGTAAATATTTTTCACATTTAGCTTAAAAATATTCACGATCGAATTCACAGTGTTGATGTCGGTGAAGAACTACTATTGTAGCTAATTAGTTCCCATCTGCCGATTTAATGAAGCCACGGAAATCGCGAGATTCTACGGTCTGTAAGATATGTAGTTACGCATTACTCGAGATTTCGAATGTCTCTACATGCTCTAACTCGTATTTAATTACATTAGCGAGCTTGTTTAGAACTAAATATAGAGCTACATCGATATCTATCTTAACAGCTATTTTATCACTTATCTTAACTTTCTTACCGACGAGGGAGCCGCTGAAACTGATATTAGGCTTCACTACTGCGTAACCGTCGAATGGAGACAGAGACTCATCCAGCTTGAAGTTATCTACTTCACTTATCTTCACTAACTTAGCGGCTAACCCAGTTTTTCCGTTTATAGAGTTTGGGATTCTAATTAATCTCGAAATATCTTGTGTAACTAAAGGGTCTACAGGTATAGCAATGTTTCTAATAGTCTCGTCACTAACTTCGTTACTTGAGTACAGAGCTAGCAGAGACCTCCAGCCTCCGTCCTCTGGTTTCGGAGGGAGTAGGGTAAGTTTCTTATCAGACATCTTTGCCAGAAGCTTCTTTAAATCTATACCTCTCCCCGAGAGGTAGTCGACGAGCTCTAAGCGGTGTCTAGATTCTAATTTCAGCCACTCTAGGTCTTCTACTGTGACTACTACGTGAAAACCTCTATTCCCAGAGAAATATATCATTAACTCATCCTCGCTGAAGCCCATGTGACTCTCTAAGACATATATTAATCTCCTGAGTGCCTCTCTAGCTATATCAATACATTTCTCAGTTACTACTTCTACTCCCCTTCCGAGAGCTAGTGTCTGACAACCCGGCAGCTTGTCAGCATCTATATCGAACATTATCTCAGAACCCCTCCACTCAGCTTCAGAATAGCTAGGTGCGGTAGGAGTTGAATATCTCGCTGTTGAATAGTAGGACTGCTTAGGTGTATTAACAACTAGGTAAGCTCTAACTTCACTCTCTGAGGTAAAGCTCATGTGTCTTACATAGATATCTGACTCAAGTGTTTGAAATGCGAACTCACGTGAAACTAAGTCCTTCGGTAGCTTGAGGTAAGCAATTCTGTAGTAGTGACTAAAAAGATCACGAATAAATCTAATTTCCTCTCTACCTAGAATCAACTAATCAGCCCTTGGAGCAACATAGTATTCTATCCGCATGCCTTGCGATGCGGACTCAAAGTATAGAGGAAGCTCACTACCTACTTTCAACACCAGTTTCTCGGATACTCTAATCACCGGCTTAAAGTATGTGATAAACTTCATCGTATAGCTAGTACTAAATCCAGCTGCTCTCACATCAGAGTCCTCTATCTCTCCTCTCTCCCTGCTTAAGACGACTTCAGCTTCACCTAGCTCACTTTCAGCTTTAAGTCTAATTTCTTCTTCAGAACCTTCAATTTTAAGTACGTCACCAAATCTTTCGAGGCTCTCTAATCCTTCATAGAGATATGTGGGAGATACTACATAGGTATTGGGATACTCTAGCTCTATATCAAATACTTCTCCCGCGGAAGACATTAGGGGGAGAGTAAATGTTCTTTTGAAGCCCCTTCTCTCAAGGGAAACAATGAGTGAAGACTGAGTCCACTCAAGTGTTATCGTGTCATCTCTCTCAGCACTTTTAAGGACCTTACTGAAGTCTTCGAGATTGACTGCTAATTGCTCATTACTAGTGACTCTATATGCTATAGTAGACTCCCTCGGTACTTCAAGAACTAGGAGAGCCACTGTAGAGGGGTCTATAGCTTTTAAAATAAACTCGTTTTTCGATACATTTATCACAGCACTCTCACTAAACTTCGCAGCAGAAGTAATTACGTATCTCAACAGTCTAGCTGAGCCGAAGGATATACTCATTTACTAACACCAAAGCTCAGTACTCTAATGACTAATAAACACGTCTCCTTGCTATGTAGGTTATGTTATGCTGAGTAGTGAAGAACTATATTTATTCACTAATACTTCTTACTCTTCAAAGAGTTTGAGTGTCTGTTTCGAAATACTGCAGCACGAGTTAATTAAGCGCATACCGTATTTCTCGATAAGCTTTCTACTTGGGTTTACTACTCTATCTATATATCTGTATTTAGCGAGTTTATCTACTACTTCAATACTTCCTCTAGGTCTCATACATCCATAGGAGACTTCCCTAAAGAGTTTTCTAGAGAGCTGAAACCCGCTGAGAACTCTATTTTCATCTAGACTCTCTACACCAGTGTGTACTAGTAGTACAATTAGTCTCCTATTGATAGCGCCGATTTTCTCTACTACATCAAGTTCCTGACTTAGTGAAGCCAGTGGACTACTGAGAACTATATGGGGAGCTACTCTATCTTCACCATATTCTCTAGTTAGGTAATCTAGAAGTTCTAGATAGTCTTCAGTAGACTTACTCAAACCTCTACCATATCTTACGTACTGGAAGCTGGGGGGGACTTCGTAGTCTACTAAGTCAAATACCTCTAGAACTTCATCAACCAGCTCTCTAGGTGCGAGTCCTAGGTGAATAGATAGATATACGTCTCTCTCTTTTCTAAAATTCTTCAACACCTCTACATGTTCTCTAGCTATCGGTAGGTAGCCGTCTCTACTGAAGCCACCGCTAATTAGAAAGCCTCTAGCTCCTCTCTCGTAGTAGTAGTATAGAATATCTCGCAGTTCACTAGGAGAGTTAGATTGCGTCATTGAGTTAAGATATCTACCTCTACAGAAAGAGCAGTTAAGACCGCACCACGAGCCGGTAATAGATATACTTAAGAACTTACCTCCCGGATTGAAAGCTAGAATACCCGAGCTTACAGCTATTAGAGAACACCTTAGAGTCTCCTTACAGCCTCCCTCGTCTCTTCTTCCTCACTTTTCGCTCTTCTAAACTCCATTATAACTGGAGGTATCTTACCAGACTTCAGCATTTTTATAGCGTTATCTCTAACTAGTGTTGTGTGTTTTATATCGAGTTCTAGTAGCTCTACGAGTATTTCATAGACTGAGCTCCAGACTTCTTGAAGCATCTCTCTATCGATATAGCTAAGCACTAATGGATTTTCAAGCCACTTATCGAACTCTCTAACAGTCCTCATAACGTGGTCGAAGGCCTTTCTAATCAGTAAGACTAAGGTTAGTCTATCTGCCTCACCTATACCACTATTTATATCTTTAAACGTCTCTATAGTAGTTTTCTGCATTTCGATCCACTCACTAAGTGCGTTCAACTGAGTTACTAGTCTAGAGACATCCGAAGACACTTCTGACACCAAGTACATATACGCCGACACGAGTTAAATACGTGAGTAGTTCATATTCGCTCAGGGCTACGCTTTAAATACTCAACCATTCTCTCAAGAAACTTTACTGCTTCGTTAAACTCTCTCTTTCCAGCTTCTGTTAGTTCATATACTGTGTCACCATTTACTTTCACTGGTTTTATTAATCCCTCTCTAGACATTCTATAGATTACTGTGTATGTAGTCATAGTCCGCGGTTTTATACCGAACTTCTCAGTGATTTTCTTTTTTATCTCGTAAGCCTTAAGAGACTGTGATTCTAGAAGTATTCTCGCTACGTAGATCCACAGAACTTCGGTAGTTAGCTTTCTAATTAAGCGCTCGTAAGCTCTACTCTCCCCCATAGAGACATCCAGAAAAGATGTCTATCTAAACTTATATTTCTGCTCAGAAATATTTTTGGGAAACAATAGTGATTAGAGTAGGTATAGTTGGTATTGGAAACATCGCGTCTATGTTCATACAGAGCATAGAGTACTACAGAAGATCTCTAGGGGAACTCAGCGGCCTTATTCACACTAATATCGGGGGATACGGAGTAGGAGACATAGAGGTAGTTTACGCAATAGATATATCTAGGTATAAAGTAGGTAGAGACTTAAAAGAGGCTATATTCTCTAAACCAAATCAAGTACCTAAACTCGTAGAGCTACCTGAAACAGGAGTTGTAGTTAGAATGGGTAGAGTTCTCGATGGGGTTGCTGAGCACATGAGGGAGGACTTCTCACCGTCTGATGAACCTCAACCAAGACTCGAGGAACTAGTAGATGAGGTCAGAAGTAGCTCAGTTGATGTGTTAGTCAACTTACTACCGGTTGGTAGTAGAGAAGCATCTAGATTTTACGCAGAAGTAGCTGCTAGATCTGGAGCTGCTTTCGTAAACTGTATCCCTGAGTTTATAGCTAGCGATCGACACTACATATCTCTCTTTGAGAAATTCAGCACACTGATCTTGGGTGACGATATCAAGGGGCAGCTGGGTGCGACAGTAGTTCACAGAGCCCTAGCGAGTCTAGTCACTATGAGAGGTGGGGAAATAGTGGAATCATACCAGCTCAACGTAGGTGGTAACACAGACTTTAAGAACATGCTTGATCTAGGGAGACTCGATAGTAAGAAAGTAAGTAAGACTATGGCTGTAGCTACTACTCAATCAGATCCAGACTCTATGTTAAACAAGATATTTGCTGGTCCCAGCGGCTACATTCCCTTTCTAGGAAATACGAAGATATCCTATATATACATGAAGGTCTCGGGCTTCATGGGTCTCCCAGTAATCATCGACTTAAAGCTTACCGTAGATGATAAAGCTATGGCGTCAGCTATACTAGCAGATGTAGTTAGACTAGCTAAAGCACTTAAAGACAGAGGAATCTACGGAAGCCCTAGCTGGGCGTCTTCATTCTACTTTAAACATCCTCCAGTACCAGCTAAGAGTGATGAAGAAGCTCTAGCATCTCTATATAGAGAGCTTGAAAAATTGAAAATAAAGATTGAACCGAAGAGACTCCCGGACTGGGTATTGAACAACACACAGATCTCTTGAAATCCACTCGTGATTTAACTTCGGTAATGTATTGCTTATTTAGTTAAATAGAAAATAGATGAAGCCGAGTAGAAAAGACTCAGCAAACTACCACTAAGCAGGCACTGTGTCTCGAGATTTAAGAACCTCAAGCATCGGGTGTAACTCTAAACTATTGTTGATGTAAAACTCGAATACAGTAGAACTACCACATATAGAGGATATCGGTGGGTTGAGAGGATAGCCTACACACTTCTCTTACTCAAACTATAAAGTCTGTTAAAGATCTATCGACACTCTAGCTGCAGCTATATCTCAGCTGGAAAGAGACTTGAAGACGTCTCCTGGAGGCTTATAGATTCTGCTCTAGCTCCAGGTGATATCACTAGTAGAGACTCTAAGTAAAAAGTTGCTGAATAGTGACGTCTCAGGAAGTTCTCGATCTATCGAATACTGAAGTTAGGGCCGGTCTTTTCGTATTTCTATAGTAGTTTCTTACTTCTCCACAGATTGATTAACGCATTAATAGCTTCTGCTTATATTATTTCTTTCTTACTGAGTAGGGATTAAGGTGAGAGAAGCTCGTGAAATAGTCGAGAAAGCAAAACTAGAAGGTAGGCGCAAGCTCTTAGAGCATGAATCAATGCGTCTCTGCGAGCTTTACGGACTACCGGTAGCTAAGTACGGGCTAGCGACTAGTGAAAAAGAAGCTGTAGCTATAGCTAGAGAAATAGGCTTTCCCGTAGTTCTAAAAGTCGTTAGTCCCGACATAAGCCATAAGACAGACGTTGGAGGGGTAGTTCTCGGTATAAATAGTGTGGGAGAAGTTTCAGATGCATATAAAACTATTGTAGCAAATGTTGCGGCGAGAGCTCCAGGAAGTAGAATTAGTGGAATACTAGTTCAGAAAATGGTAGAGCGAGATATTGAGGTAATTGTTGGAGGCATTAGAGATAGGGTATTCGGTCCAGTCGTTATGTTCGGTCTAGGTGGAGTATTTGTTGAAGTTCTAAAAGATGTTAGCTTTAGGATAGCTCCACTCACAGAACTAGATGTCGAGGAAATGATCAGAGAGATTAAGGGGTATAAGATACTTGAAGGATATAGAGGTTCTCAACCGAGAGATATAGAGGCTTTAAAGAACTTAATTCTCAAGCTAGCATCTATAATTAGTGATATAGAGGAAATCGAGGCAATAGACCTAAATCCAGTTATACTTTACCCACGTGGGATAGGTGCTTTAATAATTGATGCTAGAACTATTTTAGGTGAGTAGCTGTGAGTAACCTGAAAGACCTCTTCAACCCCCGGGGAATAGCTGTTATTGGAGCATCTAGAGATCCAACTAAGATCGGCCATATAATTCTGAAGAACATAGTTGAGTACGGATACAGGAGAGGTATATACCCAGTCAATCCTTCAGTTAGTGATGTGATGGGACTGAAAACCTATCCAGCTGTATCTACAATCTCAGATAAGGTAGATGTCGTAATAGTATCCATACCAAACACTAAAGTACCTGAGGCCATAGATGACGCAGGTAAAGCAGGTGTTAAACACGCAGTAGTTATAGCCTCCGGCTTCAAAGAAATAGGAAATGTAGATCTCGAAAATGAAGTAGTTAGAAGAGCTAGAAGACATGGTATGAGGGTTCTAGGACCTAACATATTCGGTTACGTATATACACCTGTTAGACTCAATGCGACTTTCGGACCTAGAGACGTAATACCAGGTAACGTAGCTTTTATTACTCAGAGTGGTGCTCTAGGTATAGCTCTAATGGGTTCTACCATACTTGAAGGTATAGGAATCTCAGCTATAGTAAGTGTCGGCAATAAGTCAGATATAGATGACGCGGACCTCCTAGAGTTCTTCGACGAGGACCCGAATACGTCGGTAGTTCTAATATATATGGAGGGTGTTAGCGACGGTAGGAGATTTGTTAATGTAGCCTCTAAGATATCTATGAAGAAGCCTGTAATCGTGATAAAGTCAGGAAGAACTGAAGCCGGTGCGAGAGCAGCTGCTAGTCACACAGGTAGTTTAGCAGGTAATGTAGCACTATATGAATCAGCTTTCAAGCAGAGTGGTGTTATATCAACTAAGAGTGTTGAAGAAGCATTCGACTTCGTGAAGACTCTATCCTGGAATCCGCTTCCACCAGGTGATAGAGTGGTAGTTATAACTAACGGAGGTGGGGCCGGTGTACAAGCAAGTGATACACTAGCAGACGATGGAATATATCTTGAGAAACCACCGCAAGACTTCGTTGAAGAAGTCAGGAAGATTTTACCACCATTTGCTTCACTAGCTAATCCAGTAGACCTCACTGGAATGGCTCCAGAGGATTGGTACTATAGGTCTGTTAAGTCAGCACTTCAGAACTCCGGGATAGATGCTGTTCTAGTGCTCTACTGCCATACAGCACTAACCAGTCCTGTAGGAGTAGCTAGAGCAGTAGCTGGAGCAGTAGACGAAGTTGGAGTGAGAAAGCCTATATCTGTTGCTATTATAGGTGGTCTTGAAGCATATGAAGCAATTAAACACCTCACAAATCTGAAGATACCGGCTTACCCGACCCCCGAGAGAGCGGCACACGCACTAGCAGCACAACTTAAATATAGGAAATACAGAGAGTACCTCATAAAGAAAGAGCAGATAGCGAGTTAATCACGCTCTAGCTCAGCTAAGTATCTTTCTCTATTAACTAGCGGTATTAAAGCCATTAACATAGCGTAGTAGGTTAGGTCTTCACGAGTAACTATTGAGTTTGTGAGTAGTTTTATCAAGCCTCCTCTACTTCCTATATCACTAACTCCAAACTCTCTATCAACTACATCATCAAGTTCTCTCATTTCACCGAGAACTAAGGGCTTCACAAATGACTCAGGCACCATAAACGACGGTGAAAGACCAAGAGACTCAGACCCACTAGCCGTCACTATATATGCTACTTGAACATCGAAAACACGGTCTTTCAGCAAGTAGAGACCAGCTTCAACTCCAACACCTATATCACACCCACTAACACCTTTAAGAGCTTCCATAGCTCTACGTCTAGCGCCTTCGATTATCACATTCAAACCCATAGGCTGTGGAGGAATGTGTGTATGGGTTTCCACGGAAACTAAATCTACTTCCTTGAATACCGCGCTAACAGCTCTCGAAACTCCAAAGACCTTACTAGGGTTTCGAGTACCTAGACATATCTTCAAGTATGCCTCCCAGCTCTCTTTACGTAAGACTCTTAATTATGAATCTCGCTCTATAAGTATTATATCAACTAGTGTTAGATAGTAGTCTCTCTAAAGTTTCACTCTAGTTTTTAATACTTCTGACACACCCACATTAATCGCGGTGAGAGCTATGCGAAAGATAGCTCTAGGACTACTACTAATTGTACTACTGTACACGGCTTCAGTAGTCTACTCAGCTAATCACGTAAGCTATGTAAGTAAGAGGCGTGAGATGACTATAGTCGCAGTTACATCTCTATCTAATAATACTTACGTCGGAGTCTCTGCGAAACTCGGTGTTCAAGTAATCTGTCCCGGAAGTGGTGGTGTTTACGTCGAGACTCTCCCGTTAAGTCAGATAGACCTTCAGGCATCTACTAGAATTGCTGCTATAGTAGCAAGTAGGGTTTCCGGCGCTAGATTTACTTCATGTGACTACCTGGCTTCTATTAGAGCTGATTCCCCAATAATCGGTGGTCCTAGTGCTAGTGCTGCCACAGCAGTTGCCTTCGCAGCCGCACTCCTCGACCTACCTCTTCGCGATGACGTAGTATTAACTGGAATGATTATGCCGGACGGCAGTATAGGTCCTGTAGGCGGATTAAAGCTAAAGCTGGAAGCAGCTGTGAGATCTGGTGCGAAAGTCTTCTTAATCCCGTACGGACAGACAAAGTACACTGAAACAATAGCGGTTCCTCAGGTAGTGGGACCAGTGACTATCTACACCACTAAGACCGTAGTGATAGACTTAATTAGTTATGGGAGGGAGCTTGGTATTGAAGTAATACCTGTTGCTACAGTGCATGAAGCACTGAAGGTATTTACAAACGGCAGGTACACACCTCCAGGACCAACTACTGAAAGAGTAGCTACTACCTACAGTGCTTCAGTAATTGAGCAACAGATGAAGTCTTGGTCTGAGACACTCCGAGATAGAGCTTTGAAAACTATGGAATCTGGTGACACTATTAAAGACTCTACATTGAACTCTTTACCTAAGTCTATCAGAGCTAGTTTTGAGACTGCTATAAGAGATATGGAGAGTGAATTCAAGCGCTTACTTGACCGCGCTGATAGTCTCTACAAGCAGAAATATCTCTACTCTGCTGCGTCAACATACTTTCAGGCTCTCATATACTCTCTGTGGAGGCTCTATCTACTCAAAGGTCTCGGAAGTGTGGATACTCTAAACACTCTACGCAGCTACACAGAAAACAAAGTAAATACCGCTATAGAGAGAATTCATAGCCAGTTCGCAGAGTTTGGTAAACTTTGTCTTCAAAACCTAGATGTAGCTATAGCCACTCTAAGTAGAGCTTACGAAGCCCTACTCTACCTAAATAAATCTCTCTCAGAGTCGCGCATAGATAGACTTACATACTACCTAGCTATAGCTGAATCTAGAGCGATAACGGTGGAACTCTGGAGTTTCTTAACTCTTGAAGAAGGTGGTTGCTGTATTTTAAATTCAGAGTACGTAGATGACTCAATAGTCGTTATCGAAAACTTAGTTCACAATATCTACGCCTATATAATCTCATTCGAGGGGCGGGTCAACATACCATCTACCACGTTTGATGAAATGATTATGAGGATGGACTTAATGAAGAAGTCTGAAACACCTCTAGATAGGCTGTCTCTCGGCGTTGACGCGCTAGCTTATGGATACGTCACCCTAGTCTCCATGTTTTCTCAAGACGTAAACAGCACTATAACTGCTCTAGGTAGAGCTGTAAACATGGAGCTAGAAGCAGAACCTCTGAGGAACTGCACCCCGATTAGTCTAGTTCTCTACCTAGAACTCGCTGCTACACAAGAAGAATCAGCTATCTCAAAGGTTTATACTCTCACTAGGATATCTGCTTTAATATCGTTCTACACCGATTCTCTAAGAGAGAGTGTCGAATTCAATACGTCTGAGTTAGAGAAGCAGATACCTGCAGGTGATGAAAGAGAAACAGTAGTTAGTGAGAAAACTATTACTACTGTCTATACTTTAACATATAGTAAACAACCAGTGGAACTGGTGCCCTATGTAGGGATAGGAGTTCTTCTGGGATTACTTCTCGCTGTAGTCACTATATTTATTCTAGGAAAAATTCGCTCCAGCGTTAATTCACATCTATCTTGAGGAGAGCCTCCTACTATTATATATGTAGAGAGCTATGTAGGTGACTGTGGTCACTATAGCTATAAGCTCCCGGATAGAGATAGGTACTAGCAGTATAAACCCCATTGTTACAAGCAGCGCTCTCTGAAAAACTCCTACAGTAGAAAAGTGCCAGCCAACTATTCCAGCACTTAAGAGAAGTAGAGATAAAATAGAGCTGATGAGTCCGTAGATAAGGTTAAATGCAGTCTCTAGAGTCCAAGCGCCCGCAGTTAAGATGAGTATTGCTGGATTGAGAGTGAAGATATATGGAACCAGATAGCCAGCTATAGCTAGTTTAGTAGCATTGAGTGCTGTTCTCCAGAAGTTAGATCTCGCTAGGAGAGAACCTGCGTATGAAGCTAGAGCTACCGGAGGTGTTAGATCAGCCATGATCCCGAAGTAGAAGACAAACATGTGGGCGACTAGTCTAGAAGCTTCTATATCTATCCCAGTTATCTGGTGTATAGCTCTAGCCATAGGTGCGCCAACTATAGTTGAAGTTATAATGTAGTTGGCTGTTGTCGGCACACCCATTCCCAGTACAAGACTTATAGACATAGCTGTCAGCATGAGGATGAATAAGTTTCCTCCCGAGAGATCTACGAGTCTATAGCCGATCTCAGTAGCCCATCCAGTCAGTGTTAGAGTTCCTTGAATTAATCCGGCGCAAGAAGCAGCTAGAAATATTGTGGTAACACTTCGAATTGTTGTATCGAAGGAGCTTATAATAGCTTTAACTAACTCTCTTCCACCTCTCAACACTAATCCAAGAGCTATTGCTATCACAATAGCACTAGCACCAGACACAAATATAGCAGTACTTACTGGTAGTCCGAGGAGAAAACCAGTGAGAGCCACTAGAACTATAGATAACACAACTAAAGTCTTAGTTGATTTAGGTATTCCTCTCTGGTATATCCAAGCTGAAGCTATAGCTGCTCCAATAGACCCTAAAGCACAGTACTGAGGTTCTAAGCCGGCGAGAAGTAGGTACGTAATGAGAGGTATTGGACTGAGCATGTAGATCTTTCCTACTAAGCTTTTAAAAGATGGAAGCTCGCTCCTACTTAGAGGTTTTACATTGAGCTTCTTAGTCAGCCTATCGACAAAAACGTAGATTGAGGTAAAGTATAGAATAGCTGGTATTACCGCTGCTATTATTATATCTCTATAGGGTCTGCCGAGAAATTGAGCCATAACAAAAGCCGCCGCACCCATTATGGGGGGCATCAGCTGACCACCAGTAGACGCAGCTGGTTCTACAGCACCAGCAATTTCTGATGGATAGCCGGCTTTCTTCATGAGGGGTATTGTAAACGTTCCTGTGGTTAGAACATTAGCAACAGAGCTCCCAGATATAGTCCCCATGAGAGCACTAGCTACTACAGCAGTTTTAGCAGGTCCTCCCCACTTATGTCCTACGAGAGACATTACGAACTTAGTTATGTACTCACCTACACCGATCTTCTCGAGTATGGAACCGAAGAAAACGAAAGCAAATACGTAGGAAACCATTACGAAGAGAGGTGTTGAGAAGATGCCTTCTCTCGCGAAGTATATGTGGTTAACTAAGTGTCTAATGTTAAATCCCTTAAATACGTAACCTAGAAGCAGGATTATTGCTGCTATAGTTGGTAGCGCTATTCCTAGAGCTCTTCTTGAAGTCTCTAGAAGTAGGATTATAGCTACAGTAGGTATCAATATGTTAGCTAGTGTGGCTTCAACATAGCCGGCTCTAACTACCGATGGATATACTAACACTAAGTAAAACATAGATAGAAAAGCTATGGAGGCCAGCACGTAGTCATATATAGGTATTCTAAGTGATAAAACCTTCTTATATGCGGGATATATCAGAAAAGCTACAGCCATAACTAATCCTAGAACGAAAGCCATACTCTGCTGTATATCTAGGGTGTCGAGTAAGAATCTGAGTTCTATCCCTATGTTTCTTAAAATAGTGTATAGAGCGAAGTTTAAACCCATAACTATTACAATCTCGTAAGAAGTCACTAGCACACCAATAACGAGCACTACCTTTGATATTAATCCAGTCTTACTTCTTTCAACAACTAAGCTTTCAGTCAAACATACCACCTACTCTAACTAAGATAGAGGTAAAAAAGTAGCTATTTACGTTTACTCAGAAGTTCTATTCTACACTGCTCAGGTTCTCCATAGTATCGTGCTTTAGGTAGTGGTGTGCCCCCACCTAAAGACTGTGAGTCTAAGTAGCTGTTAATTACCGCTCGAAGCTGTCTACTTGTGTGTTAGTCTCTACATTGCTTATGACTTAGTGTATATTCGAGATCAACATACTGGTATATTTGTGTCTAGGTGAGTATATACTAGGTATGTATGGAAGTAAAGCAGGAAATTAGAACACTTCAGAAGCTCGGGGGGTCTATAGCTCTCTACCTACCGAAAGAGTGGTGTAGGAGGAACGGCATTGATAGAGGTTCTAAGGTGGTGGTTAGGTACGGAGAGAAAGCTCTCTGCGTGGAGATCGGTGAAGTAAGGGAGAGGTCCGCTGTCGTAGATTTGGATGGTATATTTGAAGGAGAGTTAAAGTACGTTCTGATCTCTCTATACGTAATGGGTTTCGATAGAGTGAGGCTGGTATCTAAAAAGAGAATAGGCTTATCTGTGAGAAGATTTATTCTTCAAGTACTTAACTACACACCAGGCTACGAGATAGCTGAAGAAGGGGAGAACTTCGTAACTATAGCTATAGCGCGGGAGCCTGGAAGCCCCTTCGAGGCAGTTCTTAGAGAGTTCAACAGCGTCTCCACCGTTTTTAAATACGTAATTGAAGTACTCGAAAAAGCTGCCAGTATCTCTGAGGAGTACGCTGATGCCGTAGGAGAATTGGATAGCGAGGTAGATAGGGCTTGGTTTGAAGTTGAGAGAGCTATATACAAAGCTATAGATAGACCGCACCCGGGGTTCCCCGGTGTTCGAGTACTTATTTCACTACTTCTAGTATCTAGATACCTGGAGAGACTATCGGACCACCTAGTTCAGCTAGTTTACGAAGTACGCGAGCAACCGCTTCAGCAGCTCGACGTAGCTAATCAAGTAAGAGCTATGTCGTCAACTTTTCTCGATATAGCTGAAATCTTCAAGAACCTGCTTAAGAGCCGTGAAGATTCCGGAGATCTCGATACTGTATCTAAGCTAGTTAACCTTATAGAGAATAAGAAGTCACTCAGGTACAGCGTTATCCCCAGACTACGTAAAGAGAGCGGTACCCTAGCGGCTTACCACGTTATGAGAATCTACGACTACATAACGGACATAGCGGAGGTAGCTATTAACGTAATCGTCAGCGGTTTTTACTCTAGAACCGCTAGCTAAGTACTTAAAGCGCGGGACTAGCTAGCTACACCTAAATATATTTACATATATTGAATATACGTCAAAATATACGGGCTTAATAGCTGTAAAACTTCCGTAGGCGTGGTGGTGTAAGTGAAGAACCTAAAGCTAGTGGCGGTAGTAGGCGTTATAGCTGCTGTAGTAGTGCTAAGCGTAGTAGGTTTTACCGCAACGCAGAATCAGCTGGTTAGAAGAGAGGTTGTTACAGTTACTGAGAGAGTAACCGTAACGCAGAGTCCTGCTGTACCCGTAACAGTAACTACGCCTGTAGTAGTTACCGTAACCGTAACTCCGACCCCTACGCCGACTCCGACACCGAGACCAACCCCCACACCCACTCCCACACCCACACCATCACCAACTCCTACTCCAACGGTTACGATAGGTCCTACTAGTATAACTGGTGGTGGCGCTACCTTCGTCAATCCTCAGATGCAGCTCTGGATCAGGAGGTTTATGGAGGTAACTGGAGGTAGGACATCGGTCAACTACCAATCTATTGGTAGTGGTGCTGGTGAAGCTAAGTGGCTTGAGGGAGCTCTAGACTTCGGTGTTAGCGATATCGGGATATCCAAAGCCGGGTACCAGAAGCTCGTTGATGGTAGGAGAAGGTTCATTCAGATACCTATAATAGCCGGCAGCGTAGCGGTAATATACAACATACCGGAGTTCGCGAGAGCGGGCTGTGAGCTAAGGCTATCGGGTGAGCTCGTGGCCGACATATACCTAGGGAAGATAATCAAGTGGAACGACCCCAGGATAGCGGAACTTCAGGACAGCAAGTGCCGCACGTACCTACCGGATAAAGAGATCTACGGAGTGCACAGAAGTGATGGAAGTGGAACAACGGCGCTATTCACCATGTACCTAACCCTAATTTCGAAGGAGTGGGCGGAGAAGATAAGCTACGGGTACACAGTGACATGGCCTAGAGACCAGATGGGTCTTGGAGAAGGAGCTAGAGGAAACGAAGGTGTTTCAGCTAAGGTACTGAACACACCGCACTCCATAGGGTACGTAGAAGCGGCTTACGCTATTCAGCAGAAGATCCCCGTGGCGTTCGTAAGGAATAGAGAAGGCAGGTTCGTTAAACCCGACGCAACCACGGTCTCCGAGGCACTGAAGAGAGCGGCTGTGGACCTACCAGGACCTCAGGAATTCTGGGGAGACCTACCTCTGAAGTACTACATGAATAGAGAGGGAGAGAACACCTACCCAATCGTTGGAACTCCCGTGGCCTTCATGTATCTCGACGCACCTAGAGAGCTTAGACTAGCTCTCTACGAATTCTTTAGATGGGTTCTGACTGAAGGTCAGAAAGCGGAGAATATTGTTGAGGGATTCATACCTATTCCAGAAGCTCTAAGAGTTAAAGCACTACAATACCTAGAAGCTTTAATAAGCACCTAGTAGGAACTCTTGGAGTACTATGCGTAGGGTGTCAAAATTAAAAGGTTTTTTAGATGTGTTTAAGGTAATATCTATAATCAACTTAATTCTAGTTTCTTCTGTAGTCTTAGTAGTTTTAATTCTGCTTATAACAAGTCTACCCATAGTTTTTCGCGATGGGGTAGTACCTCTCACTCGCAGTATTTGGAATCCAGTAAGTGAGGAGTACGGATTTCTATTTGCTCTCGGCGGCACTATCGTTACAGCGTCTCTCGCTCTAGTAATCTCTCTCGCTCTGTCTATTGGACTAGCTGTAATCTACGCTGAGTACATCCCTGAAAAACTGAGACCGGTAGTTAAGAACTTTATGGACTTAGCAGCCTCCATTCCTAGTGTAATATATGGACTTTGGGGTCTTAAAGTTCTTTCTCCACTACTGAGGAGTTACGTAATGGAGCCTCTAGTGTTGCTAGGTCTATCCCCATACTTCGGCTATCCTTCTCCTACAGGTACATCTCTATTTTCAGCTGCCGTACTTCTAGCAATTATGGTAACTCCTCTATCTTCCTCAATAATTAGAGAGAGACTAGTATCTATACCTATGCATATAAGAGAAGCACTATACTCTCTGGGATTAATGAAGACGGAAGTAGTGCTTTTAGAGCTTAAGTACATTAGGAGATCTATACTAACCGCTATAGCTGTTTCCTATAGTAGAGCTGTTGGAGAAACAGCTGCTGTCGCTATGGTTGTAGGTAACGTCGTTAACCCACATTTCTTCAAGGTATTTAGACCTGGTTACACTATATCTAGTTTAATCGCTGATCAATACCCAAACGCAGAAGCTTATTACTACATGGTTCCAGCACTATTCTACGCTGCTCTAGTGCTGTTCTTCATAAGTTTAGCAGTAAACTTTTTACTACTAAAGAGTGGTGAGAGAACGTGAAGACATTACTATCGACAAGAAAGTTGAAGTCAGCAGTAGTATTTATCTCACTACTAGCCGCTTTCTTGCTGGCTCTTCTATTAGTGGGACACATTGTAGCTACGGTTACATATAGAGGTCTAGCTGTAGTAGCTTCCAACTTTCCTAGAATATTCTTCGATATTCCAGCAGTTCCAGGAGTTCGAGAGGTAGGTGGTGTCGGTCCTCACCTCCTGGGGACAGCTCTACTCGTCACTATAGCTTTCTCCATAGGAGTTCCGATATCTCTTCTAGCAGCTATATTTACAGCAGAGTCGCTCAAGCCGTGGGAGAGAAAGCTCGGTAAGATGACGAGGTTGATGACCCATATGCTTATAGAGTTTCCAACTATAGTTGTAGGTCTCTCTGTATACGGTATAATGTCTGCACTCACACCCTATATGAAGACCTTAATACCGGGTTTCAAACCATTTAGCCTACTATCAGGTGCTGTAGCTCTATTCCTAGTTTCAGTTCCATATATGTATGCACAAATTGAAGATGGATTGAAGTCTATCCCTCAACACGTTCGAGAAGCAGTATATTCTCTAGGTGCGGGCAGACTTCTCACATCGTATATACTGCTGAAGTACCTTAAATCAACTGTCTACGCAGCTCTCTCCATCGGACTTGCGAGAATGGTTAGCGAGACCGCGGCACTATTCTTTACAGCATTCGGTTCAGATGTATATCCACTATTCGACATTCAAATGCTGTTTAGACCGATAGGTAGCCTCACTCTCGCAGTATACTATTTCGGATTAACTGGATATGAAAACTGGGTCGATCTCAGCTGGGCGGCTTCGTTTATTTTATTTGTGCTCAGTTTAGTATTATTTATCGCATCGAGACTACTTCTTAGAGGGAGATAGTGTGGATTCAATAATATACATAGAGAACTTGTGGGTGAATATCTCTGGCCGCGATATACTTAAGGGAGTAAACCTAGAGGTTCCTCGAAACGTAATATTCGCTATAATGGGACCGTCGGGAAGCGGTAAATCTACACTACTTAGAGCTCTAAATAGGATACTCGACCTCTACGAAGGACTGACGGTTAAAGGAAAAATTATAGTGGATGGAGTCGATGTTTATGACTCTAAGACAGATCCATCAGTAGTTAGACGCACTGTAGGAATGGTGTTCCAGATACCGAATCCGATACCTAATATGAGTATCTACGATAACGTAGCGCTAGGACCTAAGATCAATAAGCTAGCGAAGTCGAGAGCAGAGCTAGATGGATTAGTAAGGTGGGCTCTGGAAAAAGCATATCTATGGGATGAAGTTAAAGATAGACTCCAAACACCAGCATCTAAGCTCTCCGGAGGCCAGCAGCAGAGGCTGTGTATAGCTAGAGCTCTAGCAATGAAGCCGAAAGTCCTCTTGATGGATGAACCTACCTCTAACTTAGATACAGTTGCTACAACTAAAATCGAGGAACTCATAGTAGAATTAAAGAAGGAAGTAACTATACTAATAGTCACACACAACCCATTTCAAGCATCTAGAGTATCAGATCACGTAGCCTTCATGTATGATGGACAGATAGTTGAGACTGGTCCTACCGGGCAGATATTTACTAGACCTAGAAATAAGCTCACTGAGAAATATATAACTGGAAAGTTTGGGTGAGATAGTGAGACCAATAGATCTCGCAATAGACGACATCAAGAAAAAGCTGACTGAGTTATCGGAAATAATTGCTGAAGCATCTGTTCGCTTAGTAAATAAGGACTGGAATCTAGAGTACTACAGAGATAGAGCGGCTAAGGCCTTGAAGCTAAAAGAAGAAATACGGAGAATGACTACTGAAGCTGTAGCACGCTTTCAGCCTACTGCATCTGATTTAAGCAGACTAATGTTCTTCTATGAGGTATCGTACGGAATGTTTAGATTCTCTAGGTACGCTCTCGATATATCGAGATTTATCTCCGCAGCAGATTCAGCTAGCTGTAGTTTGGAGTATTCTTGGAGAGCTCTTCAATCAGCTATTACACTAGTTAAGCTCTCGATTAAGATGATGTCGACATATCTAGATACTTCACAAAGTGAATTAGAGGGTACAGCGGGTCTAGCTGAAGCTTTCGAAAAAGATGTTGATGAAATACTTTCATCAGTTCTTAGAGAAGCTTCGAAGAAGGCTGACGTGTGCCTTATGACAGACCTACTCTCGGTAGTGTTTCTAGAGAGAATAGCTGATCACAGTATCTACATAATACGTAACTTAAGAGAGCTCCTGCAGGCTGCTCCGGAATAGCTTACTTACCTACTCGTACTCTCTCCAAACATAGCTGCATTTAGTGCACTTGTATATCCTAGTAGGAGGTTCATCAGCTCTCCGTGTTTGAAGAATTTCGTAGTATGCTTCTTCATTACCACATTTAGGGCACTTAATTCCTTTTGCTATAGGTAGTCCAACCTTCTTAGATGTTTCATCAATTACTACTAGCTTCTCTTTCTCTTTTCTTCTAGCTACAACTTGAGAGTGCCTGTACTCAGACCTAGCTTGTGATGAGTAGCCACACTTAGGGCACACTAACACAGTCTTTCCATTTTCTTTCTTTGGGAGCATCAGTGTACCGCATTTAGGGCAGAACTCCACCTCACTCACCTATCCTATTAGAGGAGTTAACTCACTAGATAAGCGTTTTAGAAGCTCTCCATAGTGTGTGATCACCTCTCTGAAGCGGTTGGGTAGATTCAACAGCTTCTCGTGGTCTAATGTGTCTACATCTAGAATTACAGCTGAAAACTGCCCTAGAATTCTATTCAGCTCTTCTTCTCCATCTATTACGTAGGCTTTCTCTAAACCTTTTACCCCTCTTAAGACGAAGACTACTATTAGGTTTAGCTTATAGATCTTCTTAACTAGAGCTATTCTCGACTCTTTCTTAATTCCAGCTAGGGTGCCGGGTCTAAAACTCTCTGCGTGATTACTCACTATGAAGCACCCACTTTGAGAAGTAGTTCTAATACCTATAACGTGGTTCTAAACTAGTAGAGAGGTGTTTAGGCACTAGTAGATAAAGATGCTTCAGCTATTTCCCTGAATTTTTCTATTGCTCTATCACTTAAGTCTGTTAAATTCTTAATAACTTCCCTTAGTACGTGAACTACAGACTTACTGCCGTCGGTAATTATCCTCAAGATGAAGGCTTCTTCTAGTGGGTGCTCTATACTGTAAGCTGCGAGTTTAACATTTGGGTGTTTAAGAGCTGATTTAGCGAGTAGATTGCCTATTGTATGTGTTTCACCAAAGACCTTGATAATAAGCTCTTTCTCATCGATCTTCCTGACCTCTATCTTCATCTCTACTTACACCTATATCTATAGCATGTAATGTAGCTAATAAGCTACTCCACTCTTTCACTAACTTAAGCCTGTGGTTTTCTTCAACATATCCTTCCCGCTTCAAATACTGAAGCATGTCTTCCACATCGTACCCTAGTACAGAGAGAGATACGAGAAGATGCTTCAGACCGCGGCTAGCTTTAGGATACTTGCGGGACAGCTCCTCGAACTTCATCGATATGTCTAGGCTTAAGTCTACAATGAAATCTGGTGGTGCGTTAGTCACTAGCTCACTACCACTAAATTCAGCTGAATACCCACTAGCTTTCAGTAAGACAATCAGTACGTCGGGCACTACAGGTTTACCGGTAATGCGGGATAGTATATCTACATCTAGCTTCCCCAGTCTTCTAGACTTAAATTCCACAAACTTTCTCCACTCATCGTAAGCTCTCTTAACAGCTTTCTTTGCGTTAACTACTTCATTAGGAGAACCGGTAATCGATACTTCGAGAACGCTACCGCGAACTTCGTAAACTATTCGAGAAGACTTAACACCCCTATGCCTAGATATAAACTCAGCTAGCTCTCCACACGTATTCTGATTAAAGCACTTAAGTCTAACTCTAACTTCCATAGATACCGGATCAGTATTCTACACATCACTATATGAATTAGCAAGACACTCTAAGCAACATATTACAACATATTGAAATCCTACCACAGTTAGAAGCAGGCGCTAAACTGAAGTAAAGCTGAGCTACTGAGTAACACTGAGGTATAGCTATCGAATCTAAGTATTAATAGGATTCTACCAACAATGTAGAAGGTAAAATCGATTAATCTAGCGGTAGGTGACACTCGACCTGGATTTGCTGCTTCTATGTCTCTATATCGCTGGCTTCGTCAAGTTTATGTTTTCTACTAGCACGTAGGGGGCTCTCGTAGGTATTCTAACCTCCCACCAAGCTACATCGTATAGGTCTCTACTCATAGCTTTAACAGATTTAAGCAGTGTTTCAAATCTGTCGGCTATTCTCACTCTATCTACATAGCCCTCGATACTTCCATCTCTAACTTCGAGAACTAGGTCTCGCGCGACAGTGGAGAACTGCCCCTCTACATAGTTCTGAAGTCTCGTGTACCAGTTATTCAATATTATGTAGCCCTTATCTACATCTGAAATCATGTCGTCGAGAGAAGAGTTTCCAGCTTCTATAACTAAGTTCCAAGGCCTTGGATTCGTCCAACCCGCATTGCCGGTGCTAGGTGATCTAAAGATTCTACCGGTAGCTGTATTGTGTAATATTGATGATAGCTTCCCTCTATCTATGATGGGCTTATTGTATGTCTCAACACCTTCGTCGTCAAAGGGTGTGAAGCCTGGTAGCGATGTATCTCTAGGTATATCTACTAGTGTAAAGCTCTCTGAAGCCACTAAATCTCCAATATTCTTTTTAGCTAAGAACGACATCCCTATCAATATGGCCATACCGGAAGCCATAGAGGCCACGTAATTCATTAGATTTCCGATGACTAGTGGAGATAGAATTACATCGTATCTACCTGGTGTAAACACAGACTTGGTCCTTGCGTAATTAAGAACTTCAGCAGATCTAGACCCAACCTCACCTAGAGACTTTAGATCAAGAGATGTAGAACCCCACGCCCAGTGACCGCTGACATCACCTCTAAAAGACCTTAAGTAAGCCATAACCTCTGTCTTGCGGTAGACCTCGTCGAAGCCCCTGCTAGTAGCTACAGCTATCTCTATGTCTTCGAGTTCTAGAGTGCCGGCCACTCTCTCAGCACCAGAGTTGAGAGCTGAAGTAACCATAGCTTCTGCGAGGGGCTTAGGGTCTGAGAGATACTCAACTACCTTTTTATCGTGTCCTCCCTGAAGTAGGGCCGGCTTTTTTACTTCCGGGAGGTCTGCGTAGAGTTCCGATTCTTCAACTCTGACTACATAGTCTTCTATCCTCCTTACAGCACTCACTACTTCCTCGGGTGAGGAAACTCTAAACTCTAGTATAGCAACTCTTCTCTGCTTACCTAGGAGTAGATAGGTAATGAAGTCTCTCCACATCTGGAGAACTCCCGGCTGATTATTCCATATCTTAAGCATCACTGAATCTCTACTAACAACTTTAACTGCTACGTTATCGAATTTCTCCTTCAGCTCGTAGAGTACCCTACTGGCTAACTCTCTCGCACTCATACCGCAACACCTAGTTTAATCTTTGTGAGCTTAACATCTGGACCACCAAACCATACTGGAACTCCCTGGGAAGGCTCACCCTTTCCGCAGGTTCCCGGATAGAACTTGAGGTCTCTACCAGCACCAGATATCTTGCTGTAGAATCCTTTCGTCGTTACCTCTAGAACGGGGTTTCGAACTGGTTTCGAGATCTCTCCGCCAACTATTAGGTAGGATTCTAAGCCCACGTATCTCTGATTCCATCTTACGTCATCTATATTCCACTCCATGTAGGACTTCATATACACACCTAGCTTTACATCTTCCAAGAGTTCTTCGAAGTCCATATCTCCGGGTTTTAAGTAGGTGTTACTCATTCTGATTATCGGCTCACTAGCGTAGTTCATAGCTCTCGCTGCGCCATTACTGTGGGTTCTAAAGACTTTAGCCGTATGTCTATTGTGTAGTGGTTCGTAGAGGAGGCCCTCTCTATATAGGTGCCTAGCTCTAGCAGGAACACCTTCATCATCGTACAGGTAGAATCCGTAACTTCCAGGTATAGTTGGGTCTTCTATAACTGTCGCATATTTGTTACCGACTTCAAACACGCCGATCATATCCGGCTTAACGTATGACTCACCTGCTTGAGCTGCTTCTCTCCCAAGTATTCTATCGGCTTCCATCGGATGGCCTGCTGATTCATGAACGATTAAACCAACTATCTCTGAACCAACAACTACATCTACATCCTCTTTCGGAGGCTCAACACCCTCTAGTAAAACTCTCTCAAGATTTGAAGCTTCTTGAGACGCCTCATCAACTACCTTCCACTCTTTCAACCACTCAACACCACCAACAGCACCAAAGTCAATGAATCTCTGAATAGTTCCTTTATCCGGTGAGTGTTCGACGAAGTTTGTCCACACAGATATTCTAGGAATCGAGGACCTTACGTAAGCACCATCACTATTTAATACTAGCTTTCTCTGTGTATGTGTTGTAAAACCAAAAGTTAGTACAGATAAGCGAGCTTTCTTTAGAGCGTTGCCGATGGATTTATAGACCTCTCTACCTAGTTCAACCCTATCTTCAAGACTGAAGCTTTCGAAGCTCTTCTTAGATGCGACTTCATAGCTAGCTCTACCTACTCTAGACTCATCAAACTCTATAGGTGTCTTCATTAGTGGAGTAATAGCTCTAGCTCTGCTAATAGCTTCTGCGACAGTAGACTCTATAGACTCTCTAGTAACTCTATCAGTTGCAGCAAATCCAAGTGCTCCACCAACTAGAACTCGAACACCAACTCCTCGAATAGCTGATGTAGATAGAGAGAGTACTCTACCATTTCTCATAATCAGAGAGTCAGTTAAATCTTCCTGAAATCTTACTTCAGCATACGTAACTCCTTGAGATAAGGCTAAATCTAGTGCCTTCGCGAGTAGTTGTTCATCTACCACTAATCTCTACCTCAAATAATCTTAGAAGTAAGAATAAATAACATCTAGTAAAGACATGAAATGTGGAAAGTGGGAAAAATTAAAAAACCTGTGTGAGAATCGAAGCTATATCCAACCTCTCAGCTTCATTGCCTTATATATTCTCTCAACAGCTGTGACGAACGCCGCATCTCTCATTGTTACTAATCCTTTTTCACTTCTAAGTGATTCGTACTTGGATATGAGTCTCTTAATGTTGTTCTCCATAAGGGACTCTATTCTCTTTAGGGTTTCTTCTTCACTCCACCAGTACCACTGCAGGTTCTCAACCCACTCTAGATAGGACATTACAACTCCACCAGCATTAGCAGCAATATCGGGAACTATGACAGCCCCCTTCTCGTAGAGTACTTTCTCAGCTCCAGGTGTTATAGGGCCATTAGCACCTTCTGAGAATACTTTCGCTTTAACTTTATGTACGTTATCTTCTCTAATGACGTTCTCTATAGCTGAGGGCATCAGCACCTCACAGTCTACATATAGAGATGCGTCTGGATCGGGTATTTTCTCGCCTCTCGGGTAGTTGATGACCTTACCGGTGCTTTCCTTAATTTTAATGGCTAATTCAGCATCTATTCCATTGGGGTCGTAGACTGTTCCAGAAGTATCGCTTACAGCAATCACTTTAGCACCAAATTTCGCTGAGAAATATGCTGCGTACTGACCTACGTTTCCAAAACCGTGAATTGATACTCTAAGTCCTTTGAAAGTCCCCAGGTATTTCTCAGCAGCTACTTTACCAGCTACAGCAGTTCCGAAACCTGTTGAATAGAGTCTGACTGGATTACCCCAGAGGTCGGGAGGTTTAGCGGTAAACACACCGGGCACATTATAGCCTTTGAGCTTACTGTATTCATCAACCATCCAAGCCATAATCTGTGGATTCGTACCTACATCTGGTGCTGGTATATCGATGAGGTCTCCTATTAGTGGTGCTATCGCTCTAGCGTATCCTCTCGATAGTCTCTCTAGCTCTCCAGGTGAGAGCTTCTTTGGGTCTACTTTAACGGCTCCCTTACCACCTCCGTATGGAAGACCGTTGAGGGAGTTCTTGAGCGTCATTCCGAGAGCTAGAGCCATATCTGTCTCTAAATCGACTTCTGGATGGAATCTTATACCGCCTTTATAGGGTCCTAGAGCACTGTTGTTTTGAACTCTATATCCTTCGAACACTACGAGCTTCCCATTATCCATTCTAACCGGTATACTGACCATGAGGACTCTCTCCGGTCTGCTTAGAATCTGGTAGACTTCCTCTGGAAATCCACCGAGCTCAACAGATCTTTTGAGAACTTGGAGCATCCACTGTAGATAACTTACTTTAGTGGTGCTCACTATACGCACCTCACCACTACCTACTAAACTGGTTTTTAAGGCATTCAATATATTGTGGACTTATGTATAAGTAGTTTATATTGCTAGATATATTCACAGTCAGTAAATTACTTCTTAAAGCACGGCTGACTTCAATGTAGGCTAAAGCTTATTTAAATCTAGTTACCCGGGTTATTCAGGGTGGTTGGGACTTGGTTAAATACTCTCTCGCTATGAGAGTGAAAAATATCGCTAGATCCGGTTGGATGATGAGGGGGATATCTCCCTCAGACTCCGAGACAGTTAGTTCACACATATTTGAAGTAGCATTTCTCTCTATGCTTATAGCTGATAGACTTAGAGACACAGGTGTAGATGTAGATATATCTAAAGTCATTAAGCTAGCACTAATTCATGATGTAACAGAAAGCGTTATTGGAGACATAGTCAGATCGGTTAAAGAAAATATAGTTAACTCACAGCTACTAGAAGAGAGAGCTCTGAGAGAGTTAGGATTGGAGAGCTATTTAGACCTATACCAAGAGCTAGCTGAAGGCAGAACTCTCGAGTCGCAATTAGTTAAGATTTGCGATAACCTAGCTACGCTACTCCAAGGACTTAGATACGTCAATAAAGGACATACATCAGTAATCGACCTAGTTGAATCAACTAAGAGTAGAGTAGAAGAAATCCTTAAGTCAGAACAGATAAAAGAGGAAACTCGCAGAATTCTTAGTGAAGTAGTAATGAAGCTACTAATCTCTGAAGAATTCTAGCCTTACTTAACTCAATGATATATAAATAACATAAAACTGTTGCTTCACAAGATTAATAAACATCTAGATATCTCTCTAGTAGGTGATGAACTCAGCAGAAGTGATCGATGATCACACCTGTCTCAGCTGAGCATGTGTCTTCTTAAGCAAGAACCGCGGCGAGGAATACTAAACACTCGTATATGCTAGCAGATTTCTCAAGCTCTACATCTACTAAGATAACATATTCGAGATAGAACACAGCTAGTTACTGGGTTCTAAATACATATGTGTTTCCGAGGCGCAGTATAGTGGGAGCGGCGTGCCGCCTGCTTTTCTCAGACTTCATCGAATAGATTTAGTGGAAAATTTGAACTGCGACTAGATAGATTTCTGGGGTAGGTAGTTAAGTGGATATAGAGAAGCTCTTGAAGCACCTTGGATCTGAGAGAGTTGTTTCAGTAGCTCTAGAGCTTACTAGAGAGTATCTCGATAAGCTAAGGTCTCGCGGTGAAATACCAGTAAAGATAATGAATTTCTGCGGCACTCACGAGTGGACAGCTGTTAGATTTGGTGTTAGGTCTCTTCTACCGGAGGGAGTTGAGCTAGTTGCTGGGCCGGGCTGCCCAGTCTGTGTAACTCCCGGTGTAGTTATCGAGCAAGCTGTAAAGCTAGCTCTAGATGGGGTTAGAGTCTACACGTTTGGTGACGCTTTTAAAGCTCCAACAACCTCTCCGAAACCTCCACGAAGTCTTGCGGAAGCTAGAGCTCAAGGTGCTGATGTCAGAGTTGTCTACAGCTTTCTAGACGCTATTCAAGATGTGAAGAAAGATAGTAGAGAGTCAGTTTTCTTAGGAATAGGTTTCGAAACTACAGCTCCTTCATACGCGATACCTCTACACAAACTTAAAGTACCACTCAATCTCAAACTTTTAAGTGCGTTAAGACTAACTCCACCAATTATGAGATACACTGTAAAACTCTACAGGGAGAGGGGTCTTCTCCCGATAAGAGGGGTTATAGCTCCTGGACACGTATCTACAGTTATAGGTGTATCAGTGTGGGAATTTCTCCCAAAGGAATTCGGTATAGCGACAGCGATATCTGGATTTGATGGGGTGGACCTCCTGATATCTATCGCAGAAATAGTGAGAATGATAGCTGAAGAATCTCCCGGACTCTACAACGAGTATAGAAGAGTCGTTAGATGGGAAGGCAATCCACAAGCTAAAACCTACATTAACGAAGTATTTGAAGAAGTTGATAGTGCTTGGAGAGGCATAGGCTACGTATCGAGAAGCGGTCTTAAACTGAGGGAAAAGTTTAGAGAATTCGACGCATATGAGCAATACGGTCTCAGACCTCCAGGACCGGAGAGATACGTTCTTACAACAGCTGCCGGAAGTCCAGACCTACCTCCAGCGTGTCGGTGTGGTGAAGTAGTGTTAGGAATAGCTAAACCGACTCAGTGCCCTATGTTTATGACGGTGTGCACACCGGGCAATCCATATGGACCATGCATGGTCTCTCAAGAAGGCACCTGCTACATTTGGTATAAATACGGAGGAGCAAGGATAGAGCTCCTCGGCAGGATGTCGAGAGAAATGTCTTTACAAAGAGATGTGTGACACAGTTAACATTCTATCTATAGAGAACTAGCTTTAGAGCACTTACCCACCTATACCATATCTATGCGCCTTCTAGAAGTCTCTACACGGCTTCACTCCTCTACGTGATGTCGAGCTATAGTTAATTAGCTCAACATCAATATGCAGTGTGGTGAAACCTTGATTACTAGGCTTCCAAGAGACTACGTAATATACAGCTTCTCTAAACTACATCAAGCAAAATATACTGCTGTACCCGGCGATATAGTGGTTTTCGAGACAGTTGATGCTTTAGGGGGTCAGATAGTAGATGAAGCCACTACTCTAGATTCAATAGACTGGAACCGCGTGAATCCAGCTACAGGACCTCTCTACGTCGAGGGTGCGAAACCTGGAGATACCCTTATAGTGGAAATAGAGGATATAAGGATTTCCGATAGAGCTGTAATAGTAGTTGCGCCGGGTTTCGGTGCTCTTCCAGATAGGAAGATTAAGCCGATGGTGAAGATGCTGAAAGTTGAAGGTAGAAGAGTCCTATTTAACGACGTAGAGATTGAAGCTAGACCTATGGTCGGTGTTATAGGTGTTGCTCCAGAAGATGGAGAACTCCCAACTGGGACATCAGGTCATCATGGAGGAAATATGGATGTAGCCTTACTTACAGCTGGAAGCAGGGTTTACCTACCCGTATTTACTGAAGGAGCTCTCCTAGCTATAGGAGATATACACGTAGTTCAGGCAGATGGAGAGATATGTGTAGCCGCAGCTGAGGCTTCCGGTGAGGTTATAGTGAAATTAGAGTTGGTAAAGGGAAAGAGACCGAGATATCCGGTGATTGAAACTGGGGACAGGTACTCTATTATAGCCTTCGGGAGAGATCTAGATGAAGCAGCTTATAGAGCTTCAGAAGAAGCTGTTTTAATTCTCATGAGAGCTCTTAGCGTAAGTTTTGAGGAAGCATACATGCTCTCAAGTCTAGTAGTCGACCTCAGAATAAATCAGGTGGTAGACCCGATGAAGGGTGTCAGAGCAGAGATCCCGAAGAACTATGTAAAGCTCGAACATATTCTTACACAGCTTAGCTAACTACCCTCTTTCTTATTCTTCTCAGTAAAGCTCTCTAAACTTCTTACCTGCTTTCTAGTGTACAGCTCATTTATAACTCTGAAGATGAGGGAAGCTTTATCCTCCGATATACCTTCAACACTAATCAGCTCGGGAATAGATGCGTTAAATACGTTCTTAACACTTCCAAACCTCTTTAATAGTTTTTCAGCGGTCTTCACCCCGACTCCGGGGAGAGCTGATAGCACGTATATCTGCCACTCAGCTATAGACACATCTCTAGGCTTATTTCTCAACCTACTCACACTGCTTAGTGCTTTAGGTGCTTCTTGAAGCTTTAGAGAGAAGTACTTAAGTATTTCCGCAGTATGTCTCGGGCTATCAGTCAATATAATAGGCACTCTACTAATGACAGATGAGTAGTATAACGCTGCCTGCACAGCTCTATAGTTCGACGTAAGGTTTTTAAGTCTCTCTAGACCGCCTTCAACGATTAGAAAGCATCTCTCAGCTTCTCGTGTAAGCCTAGACAGCTGATTGAAGAATCTCCCGTCGAAAACAGATTTAGCTAGATCGCTGACGCTTTTTCTTTCAGCAATTACTCTCTCAGCTATCACGTAGTCTCCAACTGAGAGCTGCTTAAAGACTACTGTAACACCTAGCTCCGAGAGGTATTTAGGTACATCAGACTCTTTCTCTCTAACGTCTACGTAGATCTTTACCATTTAAACACACTCCTCAAACCATCTACCTCTGTCTAGGGCCCGGACTTTAAAACCTCGAACTCCAAAGAATTCAGCGATAACTCCTTCCAAGCTTCTGATAGAGTCTCTAGAGATTACAGCACCCGCAGCAGCTTCGTGGCCGCCGCCACTACCGCCGAGACTCTCACCTAGATACCTAGCTAACTCAGCTGCTACAGGAGTTCCCAAGTCTTTAACTAGCCTACTACTCACTCTCACAGTAACCCGAATTACTCTATCTCTAGGTGCTAGAGCTATAGCTGCATCAGATCCCGCTTCAATTGAGTATCTAAGAGAAGACGACTCATAAGCTCCCACGCAGGTTACGGTCATGAGGTATTTCTCCCCGATCGAGTAGATTCCCATTCTCGAGAGACTCCTCAACCTCGCAATACGCTCAGCGTACGACACCTCCTGCTGAACTAGAGAGCTAACAGCTTTCTCGAAGTCAGCACCTGAATCAATAAGCCACGCAGCTATTTTCAGTAGTCTTGAGTCGGTGTTTCTCAGAAATCTAGTGTCGAAGAGTATGCCCGCTAGCAGTAGTGTTGCGTAATCTCTAGGGACGACATATTCAGTCAGCATGAAGACTTCAGCTAGAATAGCTGATGTAGCTTTAGACTCTGGGTCATATATTGAGGGACCACATCTCTTCATTAGCGTATTGACTGCGTGGTGATCTATGAAGGAACACTCCTCGAATTCTACTCCCTCTACTTGAGTTAGAGACGATACATCGATAAATACAACTCTCCTACTAGAGCACTTCCCGGAAGCCGGAATGTTGAAGCCTAAAGCAGATAGAACTCTCTTACTAACAGCATCTACACCCTCAGGAGCACAGACTTCGAAATCTGCGCTATTGTAGATTTTTAAATTGTAACTTAAAGCAATAGCTGCAGCTATAGAATCTATATCGGCGTTTCTATGGGTTACAATTAGTGCTCCAGGTTTACACCACGACAGTAGCTTAGTGAAATTTGAAGCCAGCAGAGTCTACCCCAACTAGCTAGCACTAGGAAGTAGATAGGTAAAGAGTAGTAACACAAAATCCTGTTAGCGAGCTCTCAGTGAGTAAAGCCTTAGTAGTACGAGCTTAGAGTACTCTATTAGGAGGTCTACAATCGATATTTTTAAACATGTCTCTATAGTTACATTGTTTTCTACATCTATACTTACGTTATTCAAAAATATTGCGTAATCAACTGCGTATCTTACAGATACTGCGATCCTGTGTCCGAGAGTTAAGTTGATCTTAGCTATAGCTCCTTCACCAGGCTTCCACTGGATAGCTTCATTCGATATGTCTACAAGTGACGAAGGCATCCCAGCTCCAAATCCCGCCCACTCTAGCTGTGCGAGTCTGAGACTGCAGCTTTCGACAACATATCTCTCTACAACTAGGTAGTGCTCCACACTGTGGCGGTAGATAACTATTACTTCAGCTTCAGCGTTAACTACTACGGCTGCTGTCTCCCCATCTACACTGATGAGGCCTACCGATATGAATGGTGTAAAAATGAGTAGGAAAAATACTGCGAGCATTGAGATATACGCGAAATAGAAAAAGACTACTTCAGATTTACGAAACGTCAAGAGAGGTCTCTCACGGTCTTAACTCACTTGGGATACTTATCCCCTTCTCCTGGTAGAACCTTATAGCACCAGGGTGTAGAGATATGGGCATTCCCTCTAAAGCTCTCGCTAGCTCTATATCTCTCGCTCTTGCGTGAGCCTCTCTAAGCTCACTAATACGTTCAAACATGACTTTCAGTATGTTGTAGACTACGCTTTCTGGAACATCAGCTCTAACAGCTAGCATAGCTTTAACTGCTAGAGTTCTAACGTTAGACGTCATTCCAGTATATGTATTCGCGGGAACAGTGTACCTAATGAAGAATCTATATCCTTGCTCAGTTAGCTTATTCAATATATCATCTGGAACTTCAACTAAGTTTACAGGTACTGTCGCAGCTAGAGATAGTACAGCAGATGTAGGTATTCCAGCAACTACGAAGGCTGCGTCAACTAATCCGAGTTTAATAGATTCAGCAGCTGCTGAGAAGTCTAAGTTTTGAATCGCTATCTTACCCCACAATCCAGCAGCTCTTAGAATTAGTTCTGCTTCAACAGCTGTTCCACTACCAGCAGCACCTATAGCTACTCTTTTTCCTTCGAGGTCGTATATGCTCTTTATACCACTATCTGCTCTGACAACTATCTGCACTATTTCGGGGTAGAGAACTGCCACACCCCTCGCAACTTCAACTTTACTACCTTCAAACATGTAGATTCCTCTAAAGGCGTAGTAAGCGATATCGTTTTGAACGAAAACGAGATGAGCATCACCAGCAGAGAGAGCTCTCATATTAGCTACTGAAGCACCACTCGTAGACACGGAAGACGAGATTACGTCTCCAGCGTATTTATTCAACATCTCAGATAGCTTAACACCTAGTGGATAGTACACTCCACCGGTTCCACCCGTCCATATGTTTAGAGTAAAGGGTTTAGCTACAGGTCTAGGCCACAGAGTGTAGACAGCTATACCGGCAACGACTAAAGCTACGATAATGAGACCTATGAGGACAGGTGTTTTCAAGGGCATACTAATCCTCGTTAGAGAATTCGTTAACTAAGCTTATAAATCCAAAGAGTGTGACCACATAATTCTCTTCATAAAATCTTTCACAAGCTATGGTTTACACAGTAAAAATCGATGTTTCTGAGTGTATGTAGCTTGACTTCTAGCTGTCACTCCACTCGAAGAATTTTCTAGCAGATTCTCTTAGAGCTTTAATAGCTGGGAGTTCTTCACCTGCGAGTACCATGAGGAGAGCTCCACCACCTGTCGATATATGCATTTTCTCTCTGACGTTATTTCCTACTAGAGCTCCGAGATGTCCACCGCCTATTACGAGAAACGCACCACTTCTTAAAGCTGAAGATATTAGAGATTCAGAACCAGCTCTGAATCTAGGGTCTTCGAGATATCCAGCCGGCCCTCTCATAACTATCAGCTTAGCATCCTTCATTAACTCAGAATACATCTGCATAGTGTACGTTCCTATATCCATAGGCACGCCGGCGATAGCACTTGCGGGACATTCATCTACGGTTCCACTATCTTTAACTACTACGTAGTCTAGTGGTACGTCTATTGGAGCACCCCCCATTAGTATCCGGCGGGCTCTCGGGACCATGGTCATAAGCCCCCTCTCTTCGAGAACTTTCAACACGTACTCAGATATCTTCCCCCCTCGAGCTGCGTGAAATACTAATGCCACTAGGCCGGTAGTAAGTATTCTATCTGCTAGTCTATTCTTACTTAAATTCTCTATTATCTTAAGTGTATCAGCTATCTTCGCACCACCCAATACGAAGACTCTAGGTGAGTACTCTGAATTCACGATCTTTCTGAGGGCCTCAACTTCACTCTTCATAACATAGCCTATAACAGACCTAAGGACCGGTGGGAAACCAACTATAGATGGCTGAGACCTGTGTGCAGTAGCAAAAGCATCGAAGACGTAGAGGTCGAATAGAGGTGCTAATCTCCTTACGAGAAAGCTCTTACTATGCACTTCTGGAGGAGCTTCAATAAGTTCTTCAGAAACAAATCTGACGTTATCTAGAAGCAGGACTTCCCCGGCGTTTAACCCCTTAATCTCCGATATAGCTGTAGGACCTATAATATCTTCAACAAACTTTACTTCAAGTCCGAGGTATTCTGAGAGAATCTCGCTATGCGGTTTAAGCTGGGTAAAGCCTTCCTCACCAGGCCTACCTTGGTGAGACATTAGAACTACAGCACACTCTGCTTCAAGAAGCTTTCTGATAGTTGTAACGTGAGCTCTAATTCTCGATACATCAAGAATTCTACCTTCTGAATCCAGTGGAACATTGAAGTCTACTCGAACTAGGGTTTTAAGTCTTCTAGCATTCACATCTTCTAGAACTGGTAGTTTAGGTAGCATGCTACCACCTACGGTAAATTCCACATATAACATATAGACTAGCTAAATAAGTCATAGATAGCAGTTTGAAATTAGTGTAAATAAGCTCACCAACTAACACGTAAGAGCTAACCTAGCTCTAGGTTACCGCCGCACTAACGATGTGTATGTCGGGTGGCTTCGGAATTATCAGAAGCTTTATAAACTCTCAGTGTTACCTGTGTTGGGGTGAATTATGCGGTACGTAACAGTAGGTCTTGTCGCAGTATCGATCATAGCATTACTACTCCTAGGTGTCGCACTTCCAGTAGGAGCTCAGAAAGAACTTGGTGAGCAATGGTACAGATTTGGACCCTACTTAGACAAGATAACTTATCCAGTAATGAAGGACTACACTGTGAGACTCCTCGCATTTGAGGCTGGTGAACTATCTCTAAACGGTGTACTTCCGGCTCACCTAGATAGAGTGAGAACCAATAGACCGGACGCACATATAATATTCACAGTAGGTATAAACTCTCTCGGATCACTCCACTTCAATGTGCGATTGTGGCCCGTTAAGTACTACGAGCTGAGAGCAGCTCTCTCTCACTTATGGAATAGAGATAAAATAATCGCTGAATCACCACTAAGAGGACTAGCGGTTAAATGTCCCACAATAGTCCCACCAACACACGGTGCTTGGGCTAACTGGGAAGCTGATTTCGAGAAGCTCTATCCGTACGATCCGGGGAGAGCTAGAGCGTTGTTAAGTAGGGTGTTCACACCTTGTACAGGTCCTGATGGTAGACCTGCTTGGTGTGATCCGAGAGAGGGTGGTAAAATTGTTGAAATAGAGATACTGTCTCTACCTGAAGCAACATCACCAGTATACTGGTGGATAGCTCAATACATAAAAACTGAAGCAGAAGCAGTAGGACTTAGAATAACTATAAGAGCAGTAAGCAGTAGAGAACTAGACGCAGCTACAACAGCTGGAACAGCTCAAGCATGGATAATCGGCTGGGGTCTCACCAGATATCCTATACATCTTTACTACTTCTTCCACAGTAGAGAAATAAGACCCGGAGGGTGGAACGAGTGGAGAGTTAATGATTCGAGAATAGATGAACTACTCGAAGGATTTTACTCTAGTAGAGAAAAGGAGAGAGCAGTTGGATACGCCCATAGAGCTCAAGATATTCTAGTTAAAGAAATAATCCCATGGGTACCGACTTATAGTTCAGTATCTATTGTGGCACTAGATGGAGCTATAGAGAGAGATTCTGTAATCCTAACCTATGCTCCACCTGCAAAGGAGCCTGTAGTAT
>JAOAKA010000023.1:281-529 GCA_026413885.1 Sulfolobales archaeon | reverse complement strand
TCCCAGTTCCGACAGCTTTAATCATAAGCAGGTTCGTTGAGGCTCTCACCGGAAAACCGATGTACGACTTGAGTTCCCATTTCGCATGTGGAGCCGCGACCTATGTCTTCAAAGACAACGGTAAGATGATTCCGATCACCCGCTTCATCGATGTTGAAGGTTTCCTCGAATATTTGAAAAAGAAGACGGAGGAACTTCGGAGCGGTAAGAGTAAAACTTTGGTAAAACTACAGCTCCTTACTTCAATC
>JAOAKA010000023.1:0-271 GCA_026413885.1 Sulfolobales archaeon | reverse complement strand
AAGTTCATAGACAGCAAAAACAAACCAAAAGATCTTGACATAAACAAGATTCTATACCAGATCTTCGTTAAGCACGACTATGATGCTCTCGGGAAGTTCCACATGAAGACGCTATTCATCGGAATGATGCACTTCATGGATCTCTACAACTACGACATCGAAAGGGTGAAGAGGTGTTGTATCCACTACGTAATGACCGACAACAGAGTTGTCCCCTTCTGTGCCTTCAACGTCATACCTGAGTGGTATAGAGACTGTCTCTTATACACAT
>JAOAKA010000022.1 GCA_026413885.1 Sulfolobales archaeon | reverse complement strand
ATTCTATTAGGTCTATAGGTGATTTAGAGAGTTTAAGTGCTGAGAAAGTTGTTGATGCTAGCGACCTGTTTGTAGCTCCCGGCTTCATAGATATACACAATCACGGCGATATATCTATCTTCGAGTTGCCGACAGCTGATAACTACATACTTCAGGGAGTTACTACGATAGTCATTGGTAACTGCGGTAGCTCACCTGCACCACTGAGTGATATCAATAGGTCTGAGTACGAGAGCAGAATGAAGTCCGTCAGACCCGATGTAACAGTTACATGGACTAGCTTCAGAGAGTATCTGAATGCTCTCGAAGATCTCAGACCGTCTATAAATATAGCTGCTCTAGTTGGTCACGGAACTATTAGAGCGGCTGTACTAGGCTACGAAGACGTTAAACCATCTACTAAAGACCTCGAAGTTATGAAGGAGTTAGTTAGAGAAGCTATGGAGGCCGGAGCCTTCGGGTTGAGTACAGGCCTTAGATACGTACCGAGCATGTTTGCCGATAAAAACGAAGTAGTTGAACTCGCTAAGGTTGTAGCTAGGTATGGTGGGATATACTCAACACATATG
>JAOAKA010000021.1:292-577 GCA_026413885.1 Sulfolobales archaeon | reverse complement strand
GATGTGTATAAGAGACAGGGAAGAAGCTGGTCTCCTGGTGTAAGAGGTTTTAAGGGGGTGCCAAAGTACCCTTCTTTGGAGCCTTTCAGTTCAAGAAGCACTTTGACTTTGCCCAATTGCAGGCTTTTGGTACTCTGAACCATTAAGTGGGCTATAGTCCATGGTTTATTCCCCCAAGCACCTTCTACATTTAAGCCCTGCGTATAAATTCTGGTGAGCCTACAGAGGATTTTGTTTCCTTCCTTTTGAGCCCAAAAGAAGGACTGCTCGGGAATTTCTTCAAGA
>JAOAKA010000021.1:0-282 GCA_026413885.1 Sulfolobales archaeon | reverse complement strand
GATGTGTATAAGAGACAGGGAAGAAGCTGGTCTCCTGGTGTAAGAGGTTTTAAGGGGGTGCCAAAGTACCCTTCTTTGGAGCCTTTCAGTTCAAGAAGCACTCTGACTTTGCCCAATTGCAGGCTTTTGGTACTCTGAACCATTAAGTGGGCTATAGTCCATGGTTTATTTCCCCAAGCACCTTCTACAGTTAAGCCATGCGTATAAATTCTGGTGAGCCTACAGAGGATTTTGTTTCCCTCTTTCTGAGCCCAGAGGAAGGACTGCTCCTGTCTCTTATAC
>JAOAKA010000020.1 GCA_026413885.1 Sulfolobales archaeon | reverse complement strand
CCTATAACTCCTTCTTCATTCAACTTTTCCCTCATCGCTCTGAAGGAGCTTATTAGAAGTTTCTTGTATTGCTCGAGAGCGTCAAGACCTTCATTCTCGTATCTTCCTTCATTGTAGGAAACTTCTCTTTTTGCAAACTCCTGCCACTGAGTTTAAATTTCCTTGTATTTCGCCCCTATTTTCTTGAAAAATGCCTCAGGAAGAAATCTTGGCTTTAATCTATTTCCTTCAACATCGCTCAGCGCTCTCTTAAGCCAGACGTAGTAGAAGTCGCTGAGCTCCGTGTATGGAACATCATCTCTATATGGGGGATCTGTGATGATCAGATCGAATTTCTCGTTTATCTTGCTCAGGATTGTGGCATCATCAATTATGACTTTAGAATCGTTAGCAGTTAGACTTTTCGTGGAGTTAACCAAATATGAAATACTCCTCAATAATTTTTCTAAAGACTTGATGAAAGAATTCGTGCGCAATAGTCCTCTGGTTATAACTGAAGGATTTGTGTCTCCCCAATTCCATTGCATTCCCAATCCTCTCATTGATAGTGAATGAGCTACTTCAATACCAATTGGGTTAGATGAGTGCAGTAAAGTGGAA
>JAOAKA010000001.1 GCA_026413885.1 Sulfolobales archaeon | reverse complement strand
CCCCTACCCCGGGAGTACCGCCGGCCTCTTCCGCCCCCTAGCCCGGCAGTATCCCCCCCGTCCTCGAGTTGGGCTCGAGGCTTTAAGGAGGGACTTACCGGGCCGGCTACGGGCGCTTTAGGCCCAATAACCGTCCCGACCACTCGCGGGGCTGGTATTACCGCGGCGGCTGACACCAGACTTGCCCCCCGCTTATTCCCCCGCCTTTTTACAGCGGGGAAAAGCCCCTCTTCGGGGCACTCGGGGTGACCCCGTCACGGTTGCCCGCATTGCGGAGTTTTCGCGTCTGGTGCACCCCGTAGGGCCTGGGCCCTTGTCTCAGGGCCCATCTGGGGGCTCCCGCTCTCACGGCCCCTATCCGTTATAGGCTTGGCGGGCCGTTACCCCGCCAACAACCTGATGGACCGTGGCCCCATCCTCGGGCGGTTCTATGGACATCCCCATAGAACCCTTTAGGTGGGGCCCCTTCCAGGAGTCCCCGCCTATCGGGGATTAGCCTCAGTTTCCCGAGACTATCCCCGTCCCGAGGGTAGGTTAGCCACGTATTACTCAGCCGTCCGCCACTCCTCGGTGACCGAGGCGTGCGACTCCCATGGCTTAGCCTCACCCCGATAGCGGTCGGGTCCGGCAGGATCAACCGGAGTCGCGGCCGCAAGACCGCGGAGTGTGTAGCCGGTTTATTACGTGGTCTGGGTAGCCTCTGTCGGACCTAAATATCTCGAGGTTAGGTCCTCGATTTATTTAGGTCCCCATATATCAGCTTGATCTATGTCGCCGCAACCGGAGGCGTTCCTTCACTCACGGGGGCTCCACCCCCTGTCCGGTCCAGCCGCCGCCAGGAGGTTGCGGCCACCTACTCCCTCAGTTAGGTAATTTATAAGCTATACGCTGGGACGGTTTATGAGGTTTTCCTCTTTTTTTGTATTATATATTTAGTGTTTTTTGTATAAGCTGGTAGCTAAGTAGGTCTTATCCACTAGTTAATTTCAGTGCGCACAAACTATTCAGGGCTGCGGCTGAAGTGTCTCAAACTACCGGAGGAGCTGAGGGATTCTCTCAGCCGTGGATTTCTAGGTGTAAAGATATGTGGAAGTGTGGAGTACGTAACGAATAGACTTCTGAGCTTACTAATAGACTGCCGAGCACTAGTAGCAGTGGGAGACTTCATATGCTCGAAGCTACTAGACTACGGCTACACACCTAGAGTCTGTGTGGTAGATGGAGTAACTAGGAGAGCACTTCACCAGCCCGTTCTAGCCGAGAGATTTAATACTGTTACAGGCTGTGTAAACCCGCGTTCACATGTGTGTCAAAACGCGGTTGAGGAAATACGTAGAGCTCTTCAATCACGAGAGGAGGTAGGAAGAGTCCTCATAATAGTGGATGGAGAGGAAGACCTACTAGCTCTACCAGCTATAGCTGAATCACCACCAGACTGGTGTATTACTTACGGACTACCGAACTGTGGTGTAGAACTAGTCATAGTAGATGAAGAAGTCTCTGAAACTGCGAGAAGGATACTCGAACTCTTCGAAGAAGTAGAAATACAGCTATAGGGAGAACTACCGCAGCCACAGCATAGAGCCACTTCAAGTTATTCTCAGTGAGAGTGGGTGTCCTCGTACTAGTGAGGTAGATTGCGGTGAAGCCTAGAGTAGAAGCCCTCAGGTAGAAACTCGAGCAGTTGTAGAGACTCCAGTCTGCTTCAACACAGCTATCTCCAGCTTCAATAAGAAAGCTTACAGTAGAACTCCCGGAGAGAGCTGCGTAAGCTAGAGCTCTGGCTCGGAGAGAATCTACGTAGAGAGAGCCTATGTATTGAGTAGAGTAGATGAGGAGCTCTAGCTCGGAGAGAACTTTAAGAACATATGCTAGAGATAGAGAGAAACTAGTTGTGGAGAGTTCAGCCCCAATTTGAATATAGCGCCTCAGTAGGTCTAGTTGAGAGTGGTCTCCACCATCGATAAACCAAGACCTGAAGCTATCTAGTAGAGCTAGAGCGTAGTCTACCAAGAGTACGACTCTGTGAAGCTCTAAATCGCGCTCTACCCCATCGAAATTCTCACTACTCATTAAATCGAGAGATAGGGAAACAAGGTCGGCAATGAGAGCACTTTCAATAAGACTGCGAACACTTCTCTCCAAGTCTAGAGCCCTGAGTGACTCGTTAAATACATTCCACGCATCTAGAAGAAATAAACATGCGGTAGAGTAAGCTATAGCTCTACTAAACTCAAAGCCGGCTGCTTTAGAGTAGAGATAGCAGGTATTTTCAGCTATCTTCAGCCTCTCCAGAGTTCGGCTAGCCAGACTAGCTAGACTAGCTCGACCCCTCTCAATAAGACACAGCCAGACGGTGGATTCAGCTCTTAGCAGTATTGACGCAGTATAACCTACATCACGAAGTGAAGAACCTGCGGGAGGCTTTATCAGGCTTAGAGCCTCTCTGAGTCTATCAGCGTCATCCCTGCTGCAAACATCTGCAACTTCCCCTAAAGCCTTCTCCGAAGCAGTTTTCAAATAGCTCGCCAGTTTCACCGCGATCTCACTAGGTGGGGAAACTAAGCCAGTGGTAACACGTCTCGCTTCGACACCGAGGTCTTCGAGCACTTCATCTATGGTACTAACCTCCACAACTTCAACACCGAGATTTCTCCCAAGCTCAGTTAAACTGAGGGAGGCCCCACCAATTTTTACACTTACTTCAGTAGCGACCGGTATATAGAGCTTCTTAGCTACTGTAGATAGAGCTAAGACCTTCTCCACGAGATGGCCTACCGGCCCGATTCCGCCGTCTGGTGTTAGAATACCTGTGACAGCTATAGGCTCACCGATTTTGATACCTAGAAGAGCTAGTGTGAAGCCGACACCGACTGCAGCACTAAGTGAAGGACCTCTAGCTCTAGCTACCGGTGATTTAACGAACACGTAGTAGTTGTAGAGACTGAATTCCCTACCAGCTATAGCTGAAGCTACGAGAGCTGAGATTCTAGTGAAGAGAATAAAGCTTTCATCCACTACTGGTTCAGCGTGTATGAAGACGGCACCACTTCCTCGAGTAACTGCTAGAGCTATCTCGATAGGCAGTCCCTGAGTCCTTCCACCCTTCTCCACAACACCAGCTGAGTATACCACTAGATCAACACATCCAGCAGCAGCTCCTATAGTGCCGCAGAGCCCACTACTAGAGGTAGTAAGTATGTTTAGATAGCTAGATGTGGGTAGAAGCAATAACAACGCTAAGAGCACCGAATAACTCTTCATTTCAACCCAGCTAGAAAACTTAAGAAACAATATATTCTTAGGGAAGGCGTGCGGGTAGTAGTAGAACACTTAGAGGAGTGTCTCTCCCCGTGGCTGATGAGTGAGTATAGCTACGTAGTTAAGCTCTTCGGTGAGAAAGTTGTGTTCACCAACGTAAGGTCATCGCAGATTCGAGATGCTTTAAGAAGACTAGGTGCTTCCACTACGGAGCTCAGTATAGTGGACCTGGTGACGGTAGGTGAGGTGGTGAATCCCATAGTTTTAGATCCAAAAGCTCGGGAAACACTTCAGCCCGAAGACCTAGAGAAAGCCGACGCCGTTGTAATAGGTGGGATCATGGGAGAACACCCACCGAGAGGTAGGACCTATCGAGAGATAACTTCGAGACTAGCTCAGAGAGCTTTATCGAGAAACATAGGTAAGTACCAACTGACAATAGCTGGCGCAGCTTACGTACTGAAGAGAGTATCTGAAGGCTATAGACTAGAGCTTCTAGATATAAGATTCGGACTCAGATTCACTACTACTGTAGGGGGCTATGAGATAACTGTGGAATTACCCTATGCTTTTCCCTATGAGGGAGCAAAGCCGGTGCTACCTGAAGATTACCTAGAGATTATAGCGAGAAAGTCTCTTCTCTATGAATCAAAGCCGGCGTGTGTTGAGGAATAGTATCTCTAGTGCTTTATTAACTTAATAGCTTGAAGCTCTCTTATAGATCTATACCACTCTCTACTAGATGTATCTACCTCTAGAATAGCTGCTGTAGAGTTGTAGTAGGGAGGCCCTGTCCGACTAAAGATCGTGATAACTCTAGCACCGTGATTGAATTTATAGCCTCTAACACAGGGCTCGTGGCCTCTAACAACTATCTTCACATCAAATGTCTTAGTTACCCACTCAGTTACTGGGCGACCAAAGAGCGCTCCAACGCCCCTCGGAGATTCGTGAGCTTCATCGTTTGACTCTATGGGGTCGTTCCAGAGCACTTCTACAACTACGTCCGGTACGAGTGTTTGGGGGGAGCCTTGAATATACTCTCTAACACTCTGGGCTTTTCCTTCTCTATATGTCACCGTAGGCAGTCCTCCATGAAGAGCTAAAAAGTAGTTCTTCAGGTACACTGCTAAGTGGAGTCTCTTAAACACGTTCTCTACGAACATCTCATATATCTTCAAACCATCACCTATCAGGTAGCGATGTATTAATTCATCTGGGAAGTCGTGTGGTGATGGTTCGATCAAATCTACACCTTCATGGTTCCCCTTCAGTAGGAATACGGAGTTGGGGTGCTCACTCTTAAGCTCTAGGAGAGATGTAATTACCTCTAACTGATTATCTCCACGGTCTATGTAGTCACCTAGAAAGACTAACTTAAGGTTTCCACTCTTTAGTTGTTCATCACTGTATCTACTGAGTATTAACCTGAGGTCTTCCAGATTTCCGTGTATATCTCCAATAAATACGTACCTTACTTCCTCTCCAAGCACAACAACTCCTCCGTATTTTCTGTTGGAGTCTAGCAGTACCTCTCCGTAATACTCTAATCTAGACTTTAGAGACTGCGGGGTGGAGATTACGTCGATAGCTCTATCGATATACCTACTTAGATCCATACTCAGACAGCCTCCTTTTAATTATTTCGTTAACTAACTTAGGGTCTGCTCTACCTCTAGTCTTCTTCATAACTTGGCCTACGAGGAAGTTAACTGCTTTAGGGTCTCTGATAGAATCTGCTACTGCTTTAGGATTTTCTCTAAGTACTTCATCAACCAGTCTCTCGAGCTCGCTTTCCTCACCCAGTGTCGTTAACCCCTTCGAGCGGAGTTCTTCGGGATTAATATCTTCGAGTACAGCTATTCTTACGTATTCTTTCAGAAGCTTGATGCTTATCAAACCACTCTCGAAGTACTGAACTAGCTTACATAGTCTATCGGTACTTAGTCTAGCGATACCACTAGATATATCTATTCCAGCTTCATCCACCCATCTGAGAAACTCGTTGATCAGTATCGACGAGATGAGTCTCGGATTTCCACAGACTTTAGAAGAGTTCTCGAAGTGGTCACATAGTTTTTTATGTAGAACTAGGACTGAAGCCATGTAGTCACCGACTCCGTATTCCTTAGCTATTCTTCTAGCTCTCTGATCCGGCAGCTCCGGTAGAGATCTCGCAATTGCTTCAATAAGTTCTCTACCTATAGGTACTGGAGGTAGGTCTGGGTCCGGGAAGTATCTATATTCACCCTCTAGTTCCTTAACTCTAGATGCTACCGTTATCCCCCTCTCCTTAATCCAGTGTCTAGTCTCTCTCTCGATAACACCTCCAGATTTAACTATGTTTAACTGGCGAGCAACTTCGTAGTTGAGAGCTTTTTCGAGGTCTTTCGGGGAACCAATATTCTTAATCTCAACTCTAGGTCTACCAGCTACAGATATGTTTGCATCAGCTCTCATAGCTCCCTCGAGAGATGTATCTGCTACTTCAAGGTGTTCTAGAATAGACCCCAGCTTCTCTAGAAAGACCCTGGCTTCACGTGGTGTCCTAAGGTCGGGCTCAGTAACTATCTCTAGTAAAGCTATTCCAGCTCTATTGTAGTCTACTAACGCGTATCTACTTCCAAGGATGGATTTCTCTGGATATGCTATCCTCCCAGCGTCTTCCTCTATGTTTATCCTTCTAATTCTCACAACTCTATTTAAACCATCTACATCTATAGCTACACTACCGCCCGTTGCTATAGGTGTTAAACCATATCTATCGTATTGAGATATCTGATAGTTTTTCGGCAGGTCTGGGTAGAAGTAGTGCTTTCTAACGAATAGAAGCTTATCAGATATACTACTATTTAAAGCTAATGCTACAGCTACGGCTTTCTCTATAGCTCTCTTATTGAGGACTGGTAGACTTCCGGGTAGACCTAGGCAGATTGGACATACATTGGTGTTCGGTGGATTCTCTCTGTAGCTACAAGAGCACCTACAAAAAAGCTTAGTTTTTAGAGATGTTATTTGGACATGAACTTCTAAGCCGATTAAAACATCACTATCCACTTCTACCACTCTCAATTAGCTTAGCTATGTTCAGTAGAAAGCCCTCGGAGAGGGGGGGCCCGAATATCTGTATACCGACAGGCAGTCCCTCGGCAAATCCTCCAGGGACACTAATAGCTGGTAGTCCCGCGAGATTTATTGGGACAGTGTTTATGTCTAGACTATAAAGCTTTATCGGGTCTACAATAGCTTCACCTAGTCTTGGGGGCAGTGTCGGTGATGTTGGTGATAGAGCTGCGTCATATTCTCTGAAGAGCTTTGTGAATTCTTGATGTAGAAGTCTTCTTACTTTAGCAGCTTTGAGATAATATCCTTCATATAGACCCTCACTCAATACGTAAGTCCCGAGGAGTATTCTTCTCTTAACCTCCTCACCGAAGCCAGTCATTCTAGTCTTTCTGTATGCATCAACCCACAGCTTACCCTCAGCCTCTGAGCGAGTTCCATATCTAAGTCCATCAAATCTAGCTAGATTCGAGCTAGCTTCAGCCATCGCAATTATGTAGTATGTCGGTAGAGAGTAGTGTAGTAGAGGCATTTTTCTAAATTCTACAGTTACATCGCGTTTAGCTAGAACATCTAGTGTTGAGTTAAATATCTTCATCACTTTTTCATCTATTCCCTCGCTAACCATTTCCTCTAGAACAACTACTCTATACCTCTTTAGAGGGTAGTCAACTACGTATTTCTCGAAGTTTTCTACATTCACTCTCAGACTCGTAGAATCGCGAGGGTCGTGTCCAGATATGACGTTTAAGACTATAGCTACATCTTCAACACATCTACCCATGGGACCTATTTGATCTAGACTACTACCGTAAGCCACTAAACCGTATCTACTAACTAATCCATACGTAGGCTTTAAACCAACTATACCGGTATAAGCCGCTGGTAGCCTAATAGACCCACCGGTATCAGACCCTAGCGATACTGTTGCTTCACAAGCTGCGACAGCTACAGCACTACCTCCGGAAGATCCTCCCGGCACTCTACCGTAGTCCCAGGGGTTGAGAGTGGGGTAGAAGGCGCTATTCTCGGTTGTAGACCCCATAGCGAATTCATCCATATTAGTCTTACCTATCACTACACCTCCTGAATTCTTAATTCTAGACACTGCTGTTGCGTCATAAGGAGGTACGTAATTTTCAAGCATTTTCGAGCCGCATGTCGTTCTAATACCTTTAGTACTTATGTTGTCTTTTACAGCTACAAGAGCTCCTCCTAGAGGCCCTAGTTTCCCGTGCTTAACTAGGTTCTCGATGTCGTCAATGACCTCACTTATAGGTCTCAGAGTTATGTAGGCTCTAAGCCGTTGTTCATATCTCTCTATAGCTCTGTAGACTTCCTCTACATATTTAAAGAGGAAATCTGAGTCTTCCCTCACTCTTTCTCTCAGAGTCTTAATAGATATAGAGGAAAACTGAGTGCACTGAGGTGGGAGCACCATGATCTCACAGTGTCTTAGGTGATTTTACGTAACCATCTTCAAGTCTCTCCCCAGTAGGGTCTAGCTCTCTAATTCCCATAGACTCCCACTCCACATCTTCTTCAAGATTTATTTCCCCAAAGAAGGTAGTATAGAGAGGTTCAACAATTTCAGGTATGTTGAGCTCCACGATCTTGTTGAACATCTCCACGATCTTCTCCAGATCGCGTGCTAGAGATTCGATTCTCGCTGTATCTGCTTCTACAAGAGCTAGAATGCTCAGATGCTTTATTATTTTCTCCCAATCCACTCTACTCAACCACATATTACGGTCCTTATTCAGTATTAAAGAAGAAAGAACTCGACTAGTGCTGAGCTAGCAGCTATAGCCGCACTACACTCTCTTTGACCTCTTGATCGCGCATGTGCTTATAACCTAGTCTACTGGAGTAGTTGAGGGTGAGAATACGTTCGATATAGATAGCATGTTTGAAGTATCTTTCTCGCCAGAAGACATAGACTATTTAGCGGAAACCTTAAAAGAAATGAAGGACCAGGTAACTCTCTACGTCTTCGTGGAGAAAAACAGACGGAAGTGTAGATACTGCGATAACACGATAGAACTAGTGAAAACACTATCTAGCGCTAGCGCACGAATTTCAGATCCGCCCCTACTCAACTACATAGTAGTTGAAAAAGGAGTTAGCGACGATCTATTCGAAAAATACAAGATTACTAGAATACCTTCAGTAGCTATGATCGAAGGCTACATAAGGTATACTGGAATGCCTGCTGGTGAAGAAATCAGGGGCCTCATTGAGACAATCATCAGATTGAGTACGAGGGATTCCGGGCTTTCAGAGAAGTCTACAAGAAAGATTTCGGAGCTGAAGTCGCCTGTATACGTTGAGGTGATAGTCACACCAACATGTCCCTACTGTCCGTATGCAGCTCTGATAGCTAATATGATTGCTTACGAAGCGTATAGAGCTGGTAATAGAGCTGTTGTATCAGATATAGTGGAAGCCTACGAGAACCCAGATATAGCTGACGCATACAACGTAATGAGTGTTCCAGTTGTTGCCGTAAATAAACGAGTAGTTTTTGCGGGTCTACCATATGAAGAGCAACTAGTAGATGTGGTTTACGAAGCATCTATAAGGTCTTGGGTGAGTGAGCAGAGAAAGAAGCTATTCGAAAGAATGCTTAAGGAAGAATAGAGACTGCACCTTAAGTAAAGTATTCAAATCTAAATGCCTCACCGCGGAGCGGTGAGGATATGGAGTCTGAACTATTTATGAGTTAGGCTGTGCTGTCGTGATTCTTTCTAGTACTCACAGGTAGGGCAACCCCCTACCTCTCCTTCTTTAAGTACGTGAGCTGTCGTTCTAAATCTATCGGGTCTTGCTTCCGGCTTTTCTTCTTTTTCTTTTCTTTCTCCAGCAGTTTTCTCAGAGATCTTTACCCCAAAGTATATCACCTGTCTAGACTTAGATTTATCTCTATAGATCGTGATTCCCTTACAGCCGAGTTTCCACGCTAGTAGGTATGTCTCTAATACATCTGCTGGTGTAGCTTCGTAAACCATGTTGACAGTTTTACTCACACCTGCGTCAACCCACTGCTGCCAGGTAGCTTGATGGTATATGTGGTATCTATGTGATATATCGTGAGCTGTTCTAAATAACTCCCTCAGTTTTCTAGGGAAGTATGGGTTGTGAGCAATTGAGCCGGATTCAGCAACTACTTTAACTAACTCCTGCTCATCTAGTTCATATCTACGTAGTGCTTCTAGAAATAGTCCATTCATCTCTACAAACGTACCTACAGTTACAACTCTAGTGAATGCTAGAGCAAAGATAGGCTCTATAGAGCTAGATGTTCCCGCTATTATAGATAGAGTACCTGTTGGTGCGATAGATAGTAGAGCAGCATTTCTCAATCCACTACTCAATATCTCACTTTCAACTAAACTCCAGTCTACTGAAGGTCTACTGCGGACGATCTCTCTAGCTCTATCAGATACCTCACTTAAGTTTAACCCAGCTTCAGAGAAGAATCTATCGATACTTAGAGCTGTCTGCCACAGAGGTCTGTAGAGCTTCGGACTCCACACCGAAAAAGCGCCCTTCTCTCTAGCGAGTTCAACGCTAGCCATATAGGCGTTGTAGGCTATAAACTCAGCCAGGTGGTAGGCTAAGTAGATAGCATCTGGAGAATCGTACTTAACACCTAGTTTAATCAGCATGTGGGCCCAACCCATCACTCCGAGTCCTACTTTCCTCGTTCTATCTACTGCTATCTGAAGCTGCTTCAGTGGGTATCTAGCTACGGATATGACGTTATCTAGAAATCTAATAGCTGTTCTGACATCTTCAGCTAGAGACCTCCAGTCTATAGTTGGTCTTCCGGTAGGGTCTTCAACAACGTACTTCTCAAGGTTTAAACTACCAAGGTTGCAGGACTCCCACTCAAGCAGTGGTTGCTCACCACACGGATTCGTAGAGTTTACCTTACCTAGATACCATGTTGGATGGCGCCTATTGATTGTGTCTACGAAGAGTAGTCCTGGATCACCTGAGTCCCAAGCGGACTTCACGATCGTGTCTAGAAGTTCTCCGGCATCTACCCATCTAACAACAGCTCCCTCAGCTTCAGCTATATGCATAACTTCATCAACAGTTATAATAGTGGACTTCTCTAGAGGAATGGACCAGTTCCACTCTTCAAGTTCTCTCAGTATGACTTCTTGAACCCACTCTTCACTCATATAGTGTCTAGCTCTAACTACAGCGTAGAATCTAGAGTCATTGGTTTTTGTGAGACTAGTCTTGCGGGGATTAATGAGGGGGATCTTCTGATTCTTTAGAGCAGACTCCATGAAGTAGTCATATACCCCAACACTTATATTGAAGTTCTGGAGGTTGACATCTTTAAGCTTCCCGGATTTAGATAGAATAAACTTCTCTACGTCAGGGTGCCATATGTGTAGAACACCCATATTAGCTCCTCTCCTCCTACCTCCCTGCTTAATTATCTCAGTATTAACATCAAACACCTTAATGAAGGATAGAGGACCGCTAGCAACACCAGCAGTTGAAGCAACTACATCACCTTCCGGTCTCAACTCACTGAAGTCAAACCCGCAGCCACCTCCCTGCTGAAATATCAGTGCTTGAGCTCTAAGAGCATCGTATATTCCGTCTCCCTCCTCTGTAGATAGTGCGTCACGCACTGGGATCACGAAACATGCTGAAAGAATCCCCAGTCTGCTGCCGGCATTCATTAGTGTCGGCGAGTTAGGTAGAAACCTCAGCGAGGACAGTATTTCGTAGAACTTCTTCGCCCAGAGTTCTCTCTGCTCCGGCTTCTCAATGCTTGCTATGTAGTTAGCAACTCTCCGGAAGAGCTGGGAAGGTGTTTCTCTAAGTCTGAGAGTTGTTGGGTCTTTAATTAAGTATCTAGAGACAAGAGTTCTGAGAGATGCGTACGTTAAGGATAGATCTATAGGATCGAAATCACTCCACTGATTCTTACCGTAGACATGGTTGTATATCTTCGCTAGTAGGTATCTTCTAGCTGCTATTTCAAAACCTTCATTGATTATTACTCTCTCGATGAGAGCTCTCTCAACTCTATCAGCTATCTCCTGAGTAGAAACAACCTGTCTCTTTTCGTGAATGCCTGAGAGCACGTCTTTAACTACTTCATCTACGTATCTCTCGAGTCCTACAGCCTTCAGAGTCTTCTCGACTGACAATCTGATCTTCTCTAGGCTGAAAGATTCAACTCTACCGTCGAACTTCGAGATCGATATGTTTAACTGCACAGTCTCACTGCATTTTAGTAATTAACTACATAAATTAAATTAATTAGTGCGTATTACCTACAACACCATATACTCCCGTATTACTCACAGTGCTTTATACTTCTCGTGCCACATCTCGAAGACTTTAATCATCTCTCTGTTAATACTGGGTTTTCTATGTTTAATCACCTCTACGAAGTCCTCCATTTTTATAGGTCTAGGCTCACCCTTACCTCCAACACTCTCAAAGAGCTCTCTAACAGTTCTCATATGTGCTGCAGCCACTATTTCGACAATATCACTAGAGGTATAGCCATCGAGCATATCTGAAAGCTTTTCTAGATCTACCGATAGATCTAGCTTCAAACTCCTTGAATACATCTTAAGTATAGCGATTCGCGCTTCCTTAGGTGGGAGGGGAACGTATATTCTCTTTTGAAATCTCCTTATAAAGGCTTCATCCAGTCTCCAAGGCTTGTTAGTAGCAGCTACAACAAATACTAGTTGCTTTGGATTTATCTTGCTGTCGAGTCCATCCATTTCCTTAAGGAACTGATTTCTTACTCTAACTTCACCACCTATCTCAGTTTCAAATGTTCCGAAGAGAGAGTCTACCTCATCTATAAATATGATCACAGGCTTTCCAGCTTTAGCTAGTTCTCTAGCTTTCGTGAAGAGCTTGGAGACTCTCTTCTCTGCTTCTCCGAGCCACTTAGACATTATGTCTGCGGCATCTATGTTTATGAAGTATCCATCAACTTCACCAGCTATCGCCGCCGCAATGTAGGTCTTGCCGCAGCCCGGGGGTCCGAAGAGCAATATGCCTTTAGGCCAGCCGAGGGGGAAGACGTCCGGCCTCCTCGAGGGAAAAATTATAGACTCTCTAATGGCTTCTTTCGCACTCTCCATATCGGCTACGTCACTGAAACTTATACCGGGCTTCTCGAGAATCTCAAAAAAACTATCCACATCCTCCGAGCTGTCTGAGACTTTGTTAGCTGGAACTCTTACTCTACCCAGTAGGCCATCGAGTTCTGTTATTCTCCTCCTATACTCACCAATCCACTGTTTATACATACTGTTGAGGCTGTGATCTGGATAGAGCTGGAGGATTTTCTCTAAGACCTCGATAGCTCTCTTATAGTAGCTAATAGCATCTGCGTAATTACCTTCTTTATCACTCATAACAGCTCTAACAGCATAGTTTCGCGCTAGTGCTTCTAGATATGTTAGTGATGTCGAGCTCACTGTAGTCCACCTAACTCAGTTAAGATTTCTGGTGGACTATCGAGATCTTTCCCAGCTTCTCGAGTTCTACTAGAGTTTGAATGACTTCCTCTCTAGGTACACCCAGTTTTTCAGCTACATACCCTACTTCTATAAATCCCCCACGCTCTCTTGCTACGTTTAATATGAAGTCCGCTATCTGCTCTTTTGGTATATTAGCCTTCCTAGTCTTCGGCTTAGCTACTGGAACTAGTTCAGACTCTGTGTGACTCTTAGCTCTAAGAGCTTCTCCAATAGTGCTCACACTTCTTTCTCTGCCTAAGAGAAGCTCCGCCGGGATCTCCGGCAGCTGAGATAGCTTTTCTTCAACAGACTTCTCGACTTTAGATAGAAGCTCTCTAGCTTCCGGACTTATCACTAAAGCATCTTCAACTTTAACTTGCGTGACGTCAGACGTTCCTGCTATGAGCTCCCGAGTTCTATTTATCGTGAATTCTAGTCCTACCGCTAGATTTGGAGCTATATCACTCACATGGTCTTTAGCTATGTATAGAAGTGACGATATACCGGCTAGTGCTTTAGTTATATCTGCTACCTCACCGAGAGTTTCTAGTCTTAGCTTAACCTGCTCGACGATCATCTCTGTGATCATGGCCTTCTTTATGTATCTAGATACTTGAGCAGCTTCATTTGCGTAGACAAGTGCTCTCTCATTTTTCTTCTCCGACTTAGCTACTAACGCCTCTCTAACTAAGTCTCTATATCTGTTAACCAATCTCTCTGTAACATCTCTTACCTCTCTTAGAATTAAGTCTAGTCTAACTACTATATCTGAGAGTTCGAATGCCCTCTTTCCCTTACCCCCCGAGAACATCTTCGTTAAGAAACTCATGAAATTAAAAACACTCAAGTTAAACACCTCAACTTAGTGCTGAGACTCTTCGACGATGACTACAGGTATTGGAGTCTGTGACTGAACTGGGACCTGAGATTGAGGTGCTACCGCCTTTACCTGAGGCTCCACAGGTTCAGCTTCTAGCTTTGAAAGTAGCTCTAAGTGCTTCTCTACATCTTTTTTCTCGTCTAGACACTTACTCTTAGCATTCCTCATGAAATCCATTGAGGCTTTATAAGATTGCTCACTAATTTCATTGCTCATGTAGAGCACGTAGACGTTAGATATAGCTCTCTCATATCTAACTACTTGGTCGTCTAACTCACCTATCTTATGCTTTAGTGAGTCTTTCAGCTTAGCTGACTCGTCCTTAATCTTCTTGAATTCTGCTTCAAGCTTCTTTCTTATTTCTTCGTATGCGTGAGTAGGTATCATACCTTTTCTATTGAGTTCTTCAAGAGATCTAATCCTCTTTTTAACTCTATCCAGTCTATTCTCTACATCTATAGCTGTAACCTTCCACTCAGGAAGCACTATGAGTGCGTCAGGAGCTCTCATGATTCTACTAGCTTCAACTTTTACGAGATCGTAATCGTTAACAGCTATCTCAACAGCTTCGACATTTCCAGATACATCAGCAAAAACAGCAATAAACTTACCTAGACTCCTCCCATACTCATCTCTAACTACCTGACCTAAGAACTTCTCTACTTGGTCTAAAGTAACCATTCCCGTCACCGCGATTTGAATCTAAAAGACCGTGTTACTTAAAAAACTGTGGATTCTTCATATCTACATAAAACCATTGAATCACAGGACTCTACAGAGCCTGTGGTTCGGCAACTCTACTAAGTTGTTCGAGAACATAACTTCTTATCTCAGAGGGAGTCGGGTAGTCTCTAATTAGCACACCATTTTCTAACCACTTCACCAATATGTCCTCAGAACACCTCACCGACTTCTCGTTCCAGAGGGTTACCTCGTAGTCTAGAGCACTACATCTAAAGACTCTCTTAGCGCCGGGCATCTTACCTCTCTTAGCTATCGGCTTCCACACACCGCCATGATTTACTTCAACTACATCCATACTTACATCAACTGAAGATGGGAACGCGATAGAAGTTCCTACTCCAAACACATCTACTATGTCTCTAAGTTCTACGATAGATTTCTCACTGACACCACCACTAACTACTATCTTAATATCTGGGTGGCCTAACGCCTTCAAAGTCCATCTAATTTCTTCAACAATCTCCTTCATACTACCACGCCGACTTCTCGGTGTATCGAGTCTAACTCCATAGAGGCGGCTGCCTAAAGCTTCAATAGCTTGCAGAGTCTCAACTCTCTCATCGTTGAATGTATCTACGAGCATTATTCTAGGGACTTCGGGCTCGATTATCTCATCAAAAGCCTTCCACGCAGCTACATTATCCCCAAAAACAACTATTAAAGCGTGAGGCATAGTTCCGACAGGTACTACTTCCAGATACTCGCGGCTGAAGTCTCCTGAGACTGCGTCTACACCTCCGATATACGCTGCTCTATCTACTGAAGGAGCTATTGCCGGGTGTAGAGCTCTTAAACCGAAAAATACTACACTTCTATTTCTCGCAAGCTTCTTTATTCTAGCTGCTTTAGTAGCTATAGATGTCGAATGTCTTAAAACCCCTAGAACAGCTGTTTCAAGTAGACACATATCTGCATAAGATCCCTCGATAAGCATGACTGGAGTATTTGACTTAACCAGTGTTCCCTCAGGGATGGAATATACGTCTAGAGGCTTCCCCTCCAATATCTTTAAAGCCTCTTCGAGACCCACATATACAGCCCACTCATAACCTCTGGGGAGATCCGATACGTGGATCTCCATTCTAACTCGAATTTTATCTAACTCTTTCGCCTCTAGAATTTTCTTAGTTCTAGTGAAGTAGACATCCGTAATTTTACCACTAACAATCTCTTCTTCACTAGCCACGTAGAGCTTCAACTTCCTCATACACATCCACCTGCAGTTAAGAAACGTGTTAATTATAACCTAGAAACTTTCCGCAGGTTGAAAAGCTCTATCTCTTCTGAGCCACTCCGACTAACTCCTCTATGGAGACCTTTCCTACCTTCTTCAACCACGACCGCAGTCCTCTGACAATGCCTTGAATCACTCTAGGTCCTCTGTAGATGATTGCTGTACCTACCTGAACTGCTCGAGCACCGACAGCTATTAGCTCCGCAGCGTCTTCCCAAGTGAATACACCACCTACACCTATAATATCTGCTGAAGTTTCTCTATAGACAGTATACACAGCCCACACAGCTACCGGGTGTATAGACCTCCCGGAGAGTCCACCATAGATATTCGAAAGTAGTGGCTTAAGGGAGTATACATCTATAGACATACCTCTTACAGTATTTATTAGAGTTAGTGCTTTCGCACCAGCTTCAAGAGCTCTGGCTGATGAATCAACTAATCTATCTGATAGACCGAGTTTCGCTGTAACCGGTATTTTAACTACTGAAGCTACTTCTCTAACAACGTTGAACACAGCTGCTGGATCTCTACCTATCTCGATACCACCACCCTCGAAGTGTGGGCAGCTAAGGTTTAACTCAACAGCGTCTGAACCTACTTTCTCAGCAACCACAGCTACATCAACGAAATCGGAGAGCTTCACACCACCGACACTCACTATTACTGGGAGTCTGTACTTCTTTGCTGATTTTACGAAGTTTTCGATACCCTCCACCCCAGGGTTGGAGAGTCCTACCGCATTAAGTGAGCTCCAACACTTTAACTTAATGACTATAGGTGGGTCGTAGCCTTTTCTAGCCTCTCTAGTAAAAGTTTTCGAAACGATTGAGGACACACCCCATGAAGCCATAATGTCTGCGTGCTCCGGTAAGTAGCCTAAGATACCGCTAGCATTCATTACTGGGTGTATGAGTGTTATACCAGCCACACTTACCTTCAGACTCCTACCAAAAGACACTGCAGTCCACCACGGGTCCATCTCTACAGAGGAGTGAGTTATTGATTACACAACTGCCGCAGACACCTAAGCCGCATTTAACTATGGTCTCCGCTATCACATAGCTTCTCACACCGAGGTTTTTAATCCATCTGCAGACAGCTTTAACCATTTCCGGAGGTCCTGCTGTGAGGACTGTAGTGTTGCTACTCAGTCTGAGTTTATCTAGGTGGTCTGTGAGTTTACCGCAGAAACCTATAGTGCAGTCTTCACTTACTATGGATAGGTGTTTTAGCTTCGGAAATTTTTCAATTAGAGATTCAGCGAGAGCTCCCGACTTCACACCCCACACGCCACTGAAGTTCTCTAGGTACTTACTGTAGTGTATTATCGGTGCTATACTAGTGCCGCCGACGAGAAATACCGGATTTTCTATGTCTGTAAAGAACTTGCCGACGGGTTCTGAGATCGCTATTATGTCTCCCGGCTTCCTTAGAGAGAGGTTTTTAGTGCCTTCACCAACAACTTTATAGAAGAATGTCACCAATCTATTGCTGCAGTCTGCGTAACTTAGTGGAACTAGGTCTACCCCAGGAATCCAGACCATAGAGAATTGAGGTGGTAGAGGTTTTTTCACTAGTTTTCTAAGGGTTCTCACTTTCAGTATGTAGTAGTTTTCGGAGACTTGTTCGTTAGATACTACAACTGACGGTATGTAACTCAATCTTCAACTACCTGAGAGATTATTAGTTCGTATTGTTCTCTACTTATTAAGCCTCTCTCTAGTGCTTCACCAGCTATACTGGAGATATCACAGAGAGATACAAGCTTTAGTCCGAGATCTTTCACAGTTCTCCCACCTCCCTGCTGCCTATTAAATGCTACAGCTGCTAGCACCGGTTTAGATCTAGAGCTTACTAGTACTTCGTAAGCTCTCCTTATTGTTCCACCAGTAGTTAATACGTCATCTATTATTGCTACCTTCATATTCTCTACATCTCCTTCTACCTCCCTCCCTAGTCCGTGGTTCTTCGGCTCACTTCTAACGAATGTTACCGGTAGGTCGAAGAGGGCTCCTATATATGAAGCTATTAGTGCTCCCGCAACAGCCACTCCAACTAGTGCTTCAACACCTTCTCTAATCACTGTAGAACCCATTTCATAAGCAACTCTCTTTACGTAGCTGGGCATCATAGTTGCTTCCTTAAAGTTTATGTAGTAGTAAGACTCAATTCCAGAGGATAGCTTAAATCTACCGAATTTCACTAAGCCTAATCTAATTGCTTCTAGACATAGCTCGTGAGGCATGTTCTCACCTTTTTCTCGACTTCTTCAACGACCTCTTTAGCTGTTTGGAGAGGGTCTAGCGACCTAACTATAGACCTACCGATTATTTCGTAGTCAGCACCACTACATAGCGCCGTACCGTATTCAGCTCCCTGTACACCCACTCCCGGTGTCAAGATCTTTACTGTTGGACCCAGCGTCTCTCTAGCTCTCCTCACAAAGCTGAGTCTTGTTGCTGGAGCTACTATACCCCACACTCTCAGCTCCCTAGCTATATCGAGAAATTTCTCAAAGTAGCTATCGTAGAACTCTTTAGAGCCTTCGTGACTCATCGAGACTACTAGAACTACTTTAACACCTACTTCTCTAGCTCTACTCACTAGAACCTCTAGACCACCTCTAACACCGATAAATGCGTGAGCAATAGCTACATCATACCCGAGTTCTCTAATTAACTCGAGAGAGCTACCCATGACGTCGCCGATGTCCGCCAACTTAAAGTCGGCGATTCTCAGAATACCTAGTTCTTCAGCTATTTCAGCAACTTCTCTCAGAAGTCCTAAACCCTCTCTCAGAAGTAGAGGTAAGCCAACTTTAACACCACTGAACAGAGATAGCAGCTTCTTCAAGCAGTCTAGCTCTCTACACCCATCGGGCAATCTATCTAAAGCGAGTACTAGACCCGTATGCCCAACCCATATACACAGCTAAGCTTAAAAGCACACAACAACTGACTGAAGATATAAGTGCAGGCGGCTAGACCACCAGAAATCTCTCTGAGAGTTCCCATATCTCATCTGGAAAAAGTTTTGAGATGATAGACTATAGAATTGAAAGAAAGGTTTAAAAGTCAGTTCGTGTTGTAGCTTGGGGCCGCGGTAGCTCAGCTCGGTGGAGCGCCGCCCTGGTAAGGCGGAGGTCCCGGGTTCAAATCCCGGCCGCGGCTCTCGTTCTGCTATTTTTAAATTGTCCGGCGCTATCTAGATTTGATGTACTCACTCGATGTTGTCGCTGTTGTTTTTGTCGTGTTTCTCAACGTTCTTATTGGTTACTCTCTAGACTCCCTTGTATTTACTTCCCTTCTCTATATCTCAATACTTCCTCTACTGTCTTCAGTCTGTGGTTTCTTAGTTTCTAGCTCTAGGTCTCTAGTAGTAGTCTTTGTGGAATTTCTCTATCTAGCTACAGCCATCTCTATGAGGTCTCGCTTAGAGCTAGCTGCAGCGTTGCTTCTTCCCTACATACTCGGTGCGGCTACTGGATTAACTAGAAGAAGGAGCTCCCTGGAGTTAGACTTTAGAACCCCAACTAGCTACTACTCTATAGCACTCTCTCTAGGATTCTCACTAGTAGGTACAGCTCTGCTAAAACTCACAGGTACCTCACTAAACACACCACTAACTCTCCTACTAGAAGGAGATGTCTCACTAGGAGTCCTCACCTCATTACTAGCTACATATACCACTCAAGCCTACATAGCTTCAACACTAGTAGAGGTAAATCTAGCGGCACTAGCTATAGCTTCAGCACTGCCTCCCTACACTCTTCCACTACTCCCACTCCTGCAGAAACCAGCCCACCTACATCTAAGAAAACACTGCTTGAAGCTAGGTAGAGTTGTAGAAGTAATTAGGGGGGCTAGAGCGAGAGAACTACTAATACCTTTCGAAAAAGGAATCAATAGAAACATAGTAGTGGTTGGAGCAACTGGTACAGGAAAAACCACTCTAGCTAGACGCTTAGTCAACCAGATTAAGCAGTTAAACATATCTACAGTTATCTTCGACCCACATGGAGAGTACTGCCGGAGCCATGAAGACTACGTTTGCGTAGATGCTTCTAAACTATCAGTAGACATGTTTAGAGCACGAGGAGAAGACCCAGAAGGTAGAGCTGAATTTATAACTGAAGCCATCTCTGAGCTCTACTCACTAGGAAGTCTTCAGAGAATAGCTCTCTTCAAGATCTTAGTGCGGGTCTTTAGAGAGAGCAGCAGTGCGGACTTCAGTAATCTACTCGACTATCTCTGGAGAATTTCTCAAGGAGAGCTAGATCTTGGGATTCCATCAACTGTAGTGCGTTCGCTTATACCCTATGTAGAGAAGTTAGAAGAAACCTTTAAATTAGGTGATAGAGAGATCTCAGAATACTTAAACTCTGTAACAATAGTAGATTACTCGAAGCTTAGTGGAGAAGTAGCTACTGTTGTAGCTGAATTAATCATAGATGAACTATACTACACATCTAGAGATAGTGGTAGAGAACTCGTTTTAATTATAGATGAAGCCCATAGATTTCTGAGGAAGAGTAGAGCTATATCTAGAGTGTTTAAAGAAGGTAGAAAGTACGGAATCTCATCTATACTAATAACGCAGAACTTAAGCGATATACCTAGAGAGGTAATACTCAATTCGGCAGTGCTCGTATCATTCTCTGTACCGGAGATAACTGAAGCTAGATACTTAGCGAAACTGGTTTCTCCAGATAATCACTCACTATATGAGAAAATCTTGAGTAAGCTCACACTACTACCTCAATTCCACGCATTCGTCTCTATATCGGGCTCAGGTACATACGTAGTTAAAACTCAAGGTCAATATCTAGAGAAGTGAGATTAGTTGAACTCATACTAGTAGTTACTGTAATGTAGAGCTGTTGAGAGTTATTCAAGCTTTTAAAGTTCCGTGCCACTTGTGTGTGGTGCGCCTCTTGCCAAAGAAGCGTGAGAGTAGGGGTAGAAGGAAGGGAAGTAAGGGTTCTGTTGAAACAGTTCAATGCGATCAGTGCGGTAGGCTGATACCTGAAGACAAGGCTGTCTGTGTTACTAAGTGGTACTCACCTGTAGATCCCCAGCTAGCTGCTGAATTAGAGAAGAAGGGCTCGATCATAGCTAAGTATCCGGTCACTAGGTGCTACTGTGTTAGCTGTGCGGTATTTATGGGGATTGTTAAGGTGAGACCGGAGGAGGATAGAAAGAAAAAGGAGATCCTCAAGTAGTGTTTAACACTAGTTGAGTGTTGTGATGATAGCTGGTATTTCTGATGTGTGATGTATGATACCAGATCTGACTAGACACTACTTACTTAAGTAGTTTTGAAGTCGAGTACTTATTCTTAGTGTATTCTCAAATATGCTCGGGTTAGCTAGTTGGACTCAGATGCGATTAGTGAGGGAGACTACGTATTAGTCTACGTAGATAGTAAGAGGAGTAAAGTTGTGAGAGTATCTAGAGGAGCTAGATTTGAGAGTGATAAAGGAGTGTTAGACCTAGGTAGTGTGATAGGCCTCCACTACGGGTCTCAGGTTTCTCTGAGCACTGGCATTCGAGCATATCTACTGAAACCTCTACACATAGACCTGGCATCTAAATTTAAGAGAGTCACCCAGGTCATATACCCTAAAGACGCTGGATTCATGATTCTTCTCTCAGGCATCAGCTCTGGAAGCAATGTATTAGAGATAGGTGTTGGAACAGGCTACCTTACGTCCTTCATAGCTAACGCAGTTAGACCGAGTGGTCAAGTCGTAGGCTATGAGGTGAGACCTGAGTACGCAGAAGTAGCTATGAGAAATCTAGCTAAGTTAGGACTAGATAGAAACGTAGTTATTAAGGTGGCCGACGCCCGCCAGGGTATTGAGAAGCTCGATGATAGAGGATTTGACGCAGTATTCATAGATATGCCCGACCCATGGAATGTATACTTAAAGCTTAGAGAAGTAGTTCGTCCATCAGCTCCTGTACTAACTTTTCTACCTACTGTAAGCCAGGTGATTAAAATACTCGATTTTCTTGAGACATCCAGCTGCGGTATCGATATCAGAGTCTACGAAACTATACTTAGGGAGTTTGAGCCTAACGCTCAAGCATTAAGACCTAGAACACTGTATACGGCACACACAGGCTACATAGTGTTCTTTAGACTAATTTAGCGAGGATTGATTGTTTAAGAACTAAATCACGTTTCTAGACTTGAGGAACTCATTCTGAATCTCTAGGACTTCCCTAACACTAGGCGCTCTTCTATAGAGCTCTAGCAGCTCTCTATTAAGCTCTAGGAAAGTCATACCCCACTTAAACTGCGAGAGCACTCTAATTGCTTCATCTACATATCCAGATATGTAGAGAGCTGCTGCTATAGCTTCTGCTGAGCTAAGTAGTGAGATAACCCCGTAGTTTACGGGGTTTCCAGCTATTAGCGCTGGCAGTACTCTCTTAGGTCCTCTCCAAGAGTTACTCACTCTCTCGACTAACTCCATATCGCTCTTCCAAGATGAATCTACTACTGCGATACCGCACTTCTCAACTAACTCTCTGTCTTCAGGCGAGAAAACTCTATCAGAGAATACCGTTAGAAGTACGCAGCACTTAGATAACTCACTGAGTCGAGCTCTTACCGCAAGTCTCTTTCTAACTAGCTTAAGAGCAGTAGACTTCTCTGGGTCGTCAGAACCATACCTCAAAACATATACAAACACACACATCGCCAATCCCCACTACGCCTAGAGATACTACCTTAAAGTAGGTTTGATAGGTATCAGTGAGTAGAGAACAGCACCTAATAGAAGAGTTTAATAACTCTTAAGCTGAATCCCTATGAGTAGGGGGCGTACGCGTGAGTGAAGAAAGAGAAGAAGGAGGGGAAGTGAGAGAAGAAGTAGAAGTATCTGAAGCACTAGAGGAGGCACCAGCTGGGTTTGTTATCGACATTAACGGGCTAGAGTCCATGATTAAAATCAGTGACTTACTCTATGAGGCTGCACACTCAAATGACCCAAGTAAGTATATCGAAGAAATTAGAAAGCTAAGCACTTCTACAACAACAGGAGAGAAGAGGAAAAAAGAAAGGAAAACACCTAAAAAGAAGACATCTAAGGAAACTAAGCCTGCGGTAAAGAAGAAAAAGAAGTCAAAATAGAGCCTTGAAGAGCAGCTGCTTCAAACTCTTACCTCTCTCTGAGGTTACCGCCTCATGAAGAGGCGGCTTCGATAGGTAGCTCTACACACGCTATAGCTACAGTAGAACTACTGTCTGGTATAAGTCGAGTCTTTCCTGCCACCCTTCCTCAGGCGTATCTCTAGGTCAGAGCTTGACCTCTATGTAATCGGCGGTACTTTCTCTAGTTTATACCAGGTTATTTCATCTCTTTTAAGTAGATTCTCTAAGTAATCTCGATCTACTTCTCCCTCTACGAGTAGGTAGTAAAAGCCATCTACTACGGAACTCTCGGTTATCTTAATTACTCTGTACTTCTCGGATACAGCTTTAATTACTTCAGATGCCACATTCTTGAAGTAGGACGTAAAGTATACAGCTAGCTTCGGAGTTTCATTTGACACCGTGTAGACCCACTCTACCACCTCTCTTAAAGCTTTAAATTCGTTGTGAAATACCTCCTCCAGCTTCTCGCCAATTGAGCCATCCAGGAGCTCTCTTCTATTTTCGTAGACCCACGGACATATCAGAGAAGTTGAGACTTCTAGAGAATTCAACTCTATGAGTAGTGGAAACATTGAACACGAGAGAGGTTTCTCTCTATGTATTCGACAAGCTCTACTAGCTACATCATAAAACGAGCAGAAACCACTTACAATCAAGCGGTAAAACCCGTGGCCGAGACTCCTGAAGTTCAGTTTGACTTTTAGATGTTCTCCGAGCTTACTTAGATATAGTACTTCGTGCCAGAGTAGCACAGGACTCTCTCTTTCTTCAGTAAAGAAGCAGCAGTGAATGCATCTATAGCAAGTAAACTTACTCATTTACACATCAACTCTATGTAGACTCTGTCACCGTCTTTCAATCCTAATGCTTCTCTCAGATATACGGAAGATACAATCTCTAGAACTCTGGGACCGTGTTTAGAGAGGTCTGGTCTCAGTATGAGAGCGTCAATTGAGTTCTGAAGGCTGCTGCCTATCTTACCGAACCAGTATCTAAATCCTCCTAAAATACTGCCGCTGAAAACTACACTCTTTATATACTGAGGTCTGCAGAGAGATTCAACTTCATCTACTGCTAGATCTATTTCAATGTCTAAAGTACCTAGATAGGGTTCTACACCGAGTATCTCGGTTAGTATTACGTAGTATACGTGCTTACCAACAAAGACTCTCCCAACTCCTAGACCACTCATAACTCTACCTTCTAGCTGCAGACATCCTCACCTCTCTAGATATTCTATCTGCTTGATATGTAGGTTCCGGTAGCTCGTGCTGCTTAAAAAGTGTTTTAGAGAGTGTGCGAAGATTGCTGATGTCTACTTTATGTCCTATACTGAAGTAAAGCTCTCTTCTACCTCTACTAACAACTAAGCCGGCAACTACGTCCTTAACAACAATAACTCTTTCCCCACTTAACACCTCCACCCTCCCGTAGAGCAAACTTTTAGCTACACCTATCGATGGCTTATCTAGTACTACACCTATATGTGAAGCTATCCCAAACATCCTCGGATGAGTTACTCCGTGACCATCTACGACCAGCAGGTCCGGCTCTACACTGAGAGACTCACAAGCTTTAAATAACAGCGATGCTTCTCTAAACGCAAGTAGACCGGGTATGTAGGGTATTTCCACGAGTCCTTCAACTGCTACATACTCTACTAGCTCTAGCTGTGGGTAGTTTAGTAGTGCTGCTACAGCTACACCTCTATCGCCGGAGTAACTTATGTCGAGACCAGCTACATATCTAACTCCAGCTAGGTCTATGCCTGAAGTACTAACTAACTTAGAGAGTCTAGTCTGGAGATTTTTTGCGGTTTCTACATCAAACTTCATTGACTAAGCTACCGGGTGGAACTTCTCGTAGGACCTACCGTGAGTGACTACAGCTATATCTACTCCATCGCCCGATACAGCATCTCTACTAATAGCTGCTCTTACAGAGTTGAACGCTAGTTTTTCTGCTTCAGTTAAATCTAGGTCTTCTCTATACCCCCCCTCTATAACACCTATAGCTATTGGAGCACCAGTTCCTATAGCTGCGTAATTATCTTCAATTAGAGAGCCTAGCGGGTCCATAATGAATAAGTGAGGACCTGACTCATCTATTCCACCGAAAATTACCTCGGAGAGAAATGGGTAGTACTTGTATTGGTAGAGAAGTGTTGAGAGAAGTTTAGCCGCACCTCTAACACTTATTGGATAGCCTAGCCGGATCTCGTAAGACCTTACTTCAACAGACAGCCACCTAGCAATAGTCTGAATATCTGCGAAGAGACCAGCTAGAGCCATACCGAATCTATCGGCTAATACATAGACCTTCTTACCGGCCTTACTAACTACATAACCACCATAGGAAACCCTCTTTTCAGCAGCTAAAACAACGGCATCTCTAAGTCTAATACCTACAGCAGTAGCACCAGTTCCAAGTCTATCGTAACTCATACACATCCCCACCAAGTAGGAGCTAAGACGTTATAAATAGTGTAGAAAGTGGGCCCGCGGGGATTCGAACCCCGGACCGCCCGGTGTCCCACGAAGCACGATATGAGCCGGGCGCTCTACCTGGCTGAGCTACGGGCCCCTCAAATCTTTTTCACCCTAGTTTTTAAGCATTAGTTAGATAAAGCTTATTTCACTCTTCACACAGCGAATTCAGGGGCCGGTAGCTCAGCCCGGAAGAGCGCTCGGTTTGCACCCGAGAGGTCCCGGGTTCAAATCCCGGCCGGTCCACCAATCTCCTTTAAGAACTCATCCCCATCTGGTGCTTGAAGTAGTTCTCGATTAGACAAGTAGTACAGACTGGAGAAAGCGGCTGAAGCAGTCTTCTAGAGAGTATTGAAGTTTAAGCAGTCTAGGTTTTCTTAGTGCTCTTAACGTTTCAGTAGCTTATCTAGCAGTATGTGAGTAAGACTGCCCTATCTCAACAGCGGTTAGCACTCTCTAGATAACTTCTAGGTGCTCTACCTCTAGACTATCAGCGAACTAACCGTATTCCAGCTATCTCCTGGTTTTATCGCATAAAACAAATAAATTTTGTTTTACACAATAAAACCCTGAGAGATATGCGTGTGGAAGCACTAAAGAAGGGAGTACTGCTGGTATTTCTACTTATTGTGGTAATGCCTCTCTATTCCGTAGATGCTGAATCTAGTGAGGTTGTTGTAGCTGTCACACATCCAGCACTTAAATCTCTAGCTACAGCTATTGGTGGTAATAGAGTTCGAGTAATTATGTTGATCCCCCAGGGAGTTGACGTACATCACTACGAGCCTCCAGCACTAGAGCTACTGGCTCTACTAAGAGAGGTCGATATAGTTGTAATGACTGGGCCGTCTCATCTACCGATAGAGATGAAGATCGAGGAGCTCCACAGATCTAAACTCTACAACTGGATCTTAGTTCACTATCCCGACTACGTTAGTGAAGGTTTCAAACTGTTGATAAATCCCGCTACTGGGAAGGAGAATCCTCACGAATACGTTTTATCGATGAGTGGTTTAAGAATTATCGCACGGTCTCTATATAGAGCACTAATATCTGTAGATCCTGAAGGAGTGGAGCACTATGAGCTCAGGTTGGCGAGCTTTCTGGAGAATCTCGAGAGAATTGAGAAAGCTGTAGAGAGCTCAGTGAAGCTTTCTAGTGTGGCTAAGGTCGGGTTGCTCACACCGTTACTACAATACGCTGTAGTAGATACTGGATTAACAGTGAGTTACATAGTAATAGCTGAGCACGATATTCCTCTAGAGATAAGAGATATAGTTAAAGCAGCTAGCGACTACGGAAAGCTATATGATGTTTTAGTGATATCTGATGAAGAACTAGTTAAACACCAGCAAGTGGTTGAAGAACTAGTAAGACGTGGTGTCAGAGTTGTTGTAGTTCCTCTATCAACTCTAGTGCGTGAAGCTCCAGAATTAGTGCCTCTAGCTATAGCTCTCAGCTTAAGCACGCCTCACATATCAGTTGAATTAGCTGGTGGGCAAGATGTCTCACTCTACTACTTAACAGCGATATCAGCTGTACTTGCAGCCGTAATTACGATACTCTACGTATTTAAGTTGAAGAGCCATGGTAGAACAGCTAGGTAGAAGCGGGATTGAGGTAGTAGATGTCTACGCATCTTACGATAACCACCTAGCTCTTGAATCTGTGAGTTTCAGTCTTAACTCACCCTTCTATTCTCTTCTCCTAGGACCTAACGGGGCTGGTAAGACTACTTTAATTAAGGTGTTAGTAGGTTTACTGAAGCCGCTGAAGGGTCGTGTGAGTGTGTACGGCTTCAACCCACTTACAGAGAAAAACTCTCTATCAAAACTCGTAGGCTACCTACCTCAACCGGGGACTAGTAGGCCGAGCTCGTTCATAAAAATCAGGGATCTAGTGGCTATGGGATATCTCTCGACTAAGAGACCTCCGAGATTTGTTAGTGATGAAGTCGAGAAGGTGGTTTCAGATTCTCTGAGAGCTGTCGGTTTAGAAGATTTAGCAGATAGATATTTGAATAGTTTAAGTAGTGGTGAACTACATAGAGCTATAATAGCTTCTACAATAGCTAGAAGTCCCAGGCTTTTATTACTAGATGAACCTTTAGCATCACTAGACTTCAACTCTAAGTGTGAGTTAGCTGAACTACTTCTAAAGCTCCATAGAGATAGAGGTGTCGATATTATCATGAGTACTCACGAAATAACTCACTGTGCGTACTTCAACCCAGTAGTTATATTGATAAACAGGAAGGTACTAGCTTATGGCTCCATGAGAGAAGTTCTAACTGTAGATAACCTCAGAAAGGCCTACCCGAGTATAACTGAAGTCTCTGGTCTAACAATTCTCGCTGAAGACCATGCTGTAAAGAGGTGATTAAAGTGGATACAGCTATATTACTGGGCTTAGCTTCCGTTATTCTTGCGGGCTCAGTATTTAGTTCTCTGGGATATGTTCTCACGATATCTCAGACACTAGTATTCGCAGTTGAGTTGGTTCACTCACTAGTAGCCGCAGCTCTCTTCGGCGCCCTCATTGAGGCGGCCACCGGTGTAGTCCCTATGCAGTTAGTCATATTTCTCTACTCTATGTCTATATCATCTTTAGTTGCTGAATTAGTGAGGAAGAACGTGCCTAGAGATAGTGTTGTAGCTTTTACAGCTTCACTATCAGCTGTGGTCACAATAGCTTCACTATGGGGTTTGATTTACGTAACACCTCTAGGAGTTTCTAGAGCTCTAGGTGCTCTATGGGGCTCCATACTCTTAGTTACACCTTCAGACCTCACATATTTAGCTATAGTTGTTATAGCTGTAGTCACTGTAATAGTGTTCTTCGATCTAGAGTTTAAATACATAAGTTTCGACCCAGATCTAGCGACTGCGTCCGGTCTTAATGTGAGAGCTTACTACTACCTTATTTACGCAACTACTTCTATATCTCTATCAGCTACAGTCAAGATATATGGCTCTGTATTAGCGAGTGTATTAGTGGTGCTGCCTAGTATAACTGCACAATACGTCTTCAAGAGGGTTGAGCTACCCATATATCTGGTGTCGGGACTAACTATATCGACCATCGGCTACTTAGTGTCACTGATGTTGAATACACAGACATCTCTCTGTGTAGGGGTAATAAGTCTAGCAGTAGTTACTCTAGGAGTAACATTGAGGTGGCTTTATGGTAGATGACATGACACCCGAGCTGGCAGACTACCTAGTAGCTATAGTATATCTAGTAGCTAGGCGCAGCAGCAGATGCTGCATAAAGCTCGTTGAAGTCTGTAGAGCTCTAGGTGTAGCTAAATCTACGGCATCTCTGATGATAGGAAAACTCGCGAGTATGGGCTTAGTGGAAAAGAATAGAGAGGGGATTGCTGTAAGTAAGCTCGGGCTTGAAGTCACGGAGGCGGTTACTAGGAGACATGAAGTGTTGGAGAACATGTTTCTACAGCTAGGTGTAGACCACGAGAAAGCCTGTGATATAGCTAGAAAACTAGAGGTAGTTCTAGGGAGTAGGGACCTAGAGGTAATTAGGGAGAAGATATCTAGTTCCTTAAGCAAGTGTAATAAGCTAGAGTGCAGATTTGACTCAGCAATTAGAGCTCGAAAACACTGAGATCTCCAGGTAGACTCAGCTCACTCTATGTGTTAGCTACTTAGTCTACTGCTTAAACACTCTAAGTGAGTTTCTCACTATATCTAGCTATACTAGCTAGTAGTGTTGGGGGAGTGTTTTGAACGTCAAGATAATAGCTTCACTAGGTCCTGCTTCAAGTAGCAATGACGTAGTCAGTAGAATGGTCTCCGCTGGAGCTAGTGGATTTAGAGTGAACTTCGCTCACGGTGATAGAGGCTCGTGGTCTCAATACGTTAGAATAGTTAGAGATGTTGAAGCTAGCAGTGATGCATATGTAGCTTTAATTGGAGATCTCTCAGGTCCATCACTCAGGCTGGGGAAGCTCGGTGAGAGTATAGAGGTTAAGAAGGGCTCTATAGTCAGATTCACACTAAGCACTAAGTCTGAGACTAGAGAGGATGTTGTTGAAGTACCTGTAGAGATACCTAGAAAAGTTATTGAAGAACTCTCTGAAGGAGATGTAGTTCTCATGAGCGACGGCAAGATCTCGTTTAGCGTTATAGAAGTCGGTGATACACACTTTGATGCAGTAGCTCAAACAGACTCAACTCTATCGTCTAGAAAAGCATTTACTGTTAGAGGGAGAGAGTTTGACTTACCTATAGTTGGAAAGAAGGACTTAGAGGACTTGAAGTTTGCTTGTTCTGAAGGCTTCGACTACATCGGGTTGAGTTACGTTAGAAGTCCTGACGACGTATCCTATGTTAGAAGACTTGTTGATAAAATGAACTGTGGTTTAAGTATTTTATCGAAGATTGAGACTCTCAGTGCTTTAAGAAATCTAGACTTGATTATTGAGGAATCCGATGGTGTTGTAATTGCTCGAGGAGACCTAGGTATGAACATAGGTCTAGAGGAAATTCCCTCTATACAGAAGAAGATAGTTAAGAAGAGTAGAGAGTACGGTAAACCAGTGATAGTTGCTACACAGCTCCTCGAATCTATGGTCGAGAACCCGGTGCCGACTAGAGCTGAGGTAGTTGATGTATATGAAGCCGTTCAAATTGGTGTAGATGCACTGATGGTGACCGGTGAGACAGCTGTCGGTAGGTATCCTGTTGAAGTAGTTAAGTGGTTGAGTAAGATAGCGAAGGTCGCTGAAGTAGGTCTAATCCACACTTACGAGAGACTGAGTGGAGACCTTAGAACTAGATTTGTGAAAGGTGTGGTTGAGCTAGCGGAAGATTTAGGAGCTTCACTAGCTGTATACAGTATGAGAGGAGCTACAGCTAGGAGAGCATCTATAATGAGGCCTAGAGTGCCTACTTACGTGGGAGTGCCGAAGCCGGAGGTAGCTAGAAAACTCTCTATTCTGTGGGGACTCAACACACGTGTTGTAGAAGCTACTTCCTATTCCGAGGGTTTAGAGAAGCTATATAGCACACTAATCTCGAACGGCAGGCTTAGAGCTGGAGATATTGTTGTATTAGTCTACGGTTTAATAGAGGAGTACGAGGAAGTTATAAGAATTAGAAAGGTCTCTATAGAATAACTTAGTTTATGAACTTATTTTACGAAATACCAGCACTTAGTGGAGGTATTCCTTGAGTAAAAAGCAGAAGAAATATGTAGGAAAGCAGATATCTAGGAGGAAGTATAGGAGAAGAGTTAGATATGATTTACTAGTTCTAGGTTTAGTTATGATTGCTGCTGGAGTACTAATTTACAATATCATTATAGCTGCGACCCCACCTTCTGGAAGTAGTGAAGCTGTTAGAGAGAAGCCTGTAAATATCTTAAAGCAGTTTACCGACGTCGAGAACCCTAAGAATGAGTCTATAGTCTTGGTCTATAAAGTTAGAGGTGATTTCCCAGCCGGTTCCTACATTCTCGGCACTCTAGATTATTTAAATATCTACATAGGTAAGGAAGTTCTCGTAGGTAATAAGAGTAGGGAGACTTTACTTACATCGTTTATATACACAGTTCAAACACCTCTGTACACTATAGCTGAAGTGCTCGGTATGGCTTTTAGAGCTAGTAATATCAGTGAGGTATTCTTTAACTCCCGGATAGTGAACACCTGGATTAACGTATCTACTGAGAGCTTAGGTAGAGAGGTGTTAAAAACCGATCTACTGGGGGATGTAGAAGTGGTAACACATGTCTATAGATACTATAAGTCAATTGAGGGTAAGCTGATGCATATTGAAGTAGTTGTAAAAAGAGCTGTGAACTTCGGCCTACTTCCAGTGAGAGCTAGTGTAGATATCGGCGGTAGTAGGTTCACTCTAGAGCTATTCGAGCTAAGGAAGGTGAGTTAGAGTGAGAGTTAATATACCGCCTGTTTCTCAGAGAGATACCCTAGACACGAAGATCAAGAAAGTGTTTGAATCTATTGGATATAGAATAGCGGTATTGAGTGGTAAGGGAGGTGTGGGGAAGTCTTTAATAGCTTCCTACACAGCTGTAGCACTATCTAGAAGAGGATTTAAAGTAGGTCTTCTAGACCTAGATTTTCACGGACCTTCGTCACATCTCTTTTTAGGTCTGAGAAGCAGGCGTCCTGCAGTTTCTTTCAGTGGAATAGAGCCTGTTGAAGGTCCTCTCGGAGTTAAAGTTATGTCTATAGCTTTTCTAACACCAGATGAAGAGACACCGATCATCTGGAGAGGACCTATGAAGTCTTCAGCTATAATACAACTACTAACAGAGGTTAATTGGGGCTCTCTAGACTTCCTAGTTATAGATATGCCTCCCGGAACTGGTGACGAAGCTCTCACACTAGCACAAACAGTTAAATATGTGGATGGAGTATTGATAGTGACGATTCCCTCAACTATCGCTCTAGGTGTTGTTGTAAGAGCAATTAATTTCGCTAAACTAGTCGGCATGAAGCCTCTAGGAATAGTTGAAAATATGAGTTACTTCTACTGTCCAGAAACTGAAGCTAAGTACAGCATATTCGGTAACTCTTCAGCTGAATTAATATCGAAGAAATTTAGAATACCTATCGTAGCAAAAATCCCCGTAGACCCAGAACTACAGACACACATAGAGAATAACAACATTCTATTACTCAAAAAACCAGACTCACCTCTAGCAAAGGCGTTCGACGAATTAGTAGATAACCTACTCAACATATTAAACAGTAGAAAACACAGTGAGAACACCTCCAACTCAAGCTAGACTATCTACAGTCTCAACCCAGCTTCTACAACCCCTACTTCGCTAATGCATCCCACATAATTCCCACTAAAACTTAGAATACCCCACACCCCTCTTTCGCTATTGGAACAGGATAGAAGTATATAGATATTGAATTAAACGGTTAAATAATAAATTATACAAATAGAGATACTATAGAATTTTGTATAATAAGTTTACTACATAAACTTATCTATATAAGAGTGTTTGTATAAAGTTTCTAACTTATTCTTCTTATCCTCTTTAGCTAATAGTATTGTATGTCCAGTGGCGAAAGAGGGGTGTCCCCCACGATATTTGTTGATGTGATTGTGTGGTCTCACCGTATTCACTTGCTGCAGTATTTCTTCTTGAATGCTTCTTCTACGTCTATTTCTAGTAGATTAGCTAATGATATAGTCCAAGCAATCACGTCTGCTATTTCTTCTTCTATGCTCTCTCTGTTTCGGTTGAGTATTGCTTCTGCTAATTCACCAATTTCTTCTACTAGCCATGTGAATGTTGCGTAGAGACCTCTCGCAGAGTCTCTCTCGTAGAACATAGACTTCATTATTTTCTGGATGTCTCTAAGTGCCAACATAGTTTATCCATAGAGCTGGGGGTTTAACATTTATATCTCTGGAATCTCTATAGACTTGGTGGTGGGGTTATCTACTAGTAGGAGAAAACGCAGAGAAGCACCTGTATCTCCAGGTGCTGGTTTAGTTAGGTTTTTCGAGGAAGTAGAGTCTATATTCGAGATAACTCCTAAACAACTATTAATAATCTCTGTAGTGTTCGTAGTCTCTATAGCTTTACTGAATCTACTAGCTAGATAGCTTCAGCAGTAGCTTCCAGTACTCATCTATCTCTCTCTCTAATTCTCTAACTAGCTCATCTGATAACTCTCTAAATCTACCCTGTCTCTTTAGGTATTCAATGACGGGCTTTCTCCTACTCTTATCAGCGTAGGGTCTACTGGGTGGAGATATGGTTGTCCTACCTCCTTCAACCTCCATTAAAACCCAGATGCCTGTTTCAATAGCTAGTCTAGCCATTTCAACTGTTTCAGATGGGTCGAATCTCCAGCCGACTGGACACGGTGCGTGTAAGTGAATATATTTAAACCCTCTAATTGAAGCAGCTTTCTTCAACTTCTCGATGAAGTCCATTGGGTACGCTATACTAGCTGTCGCAACGTAGGGTACTCCATGTGAAGCCATTATAAGCGGCATGTTCTTCTTAGGCTCGGTCTTCCCTTTCCAAGTAGTTGTTGTCCAAGCTCCTATAGGTGTGAGTGAAGATCTTTGAATACCTGTATTCATATATGCTTCATTATCTACACATATGTGGATTATGTTCTCATTTCTCTCAGCGGCACCCGATAGTGTAGCAAACCCTATATCTGCGGTAGCACCATCTCCAGCCCAGACAGTCACAACAGAATCCTCACCTAGTACTTCCTTAGCTGCTGCTACACCTGAAGCAACTGCGTCAGCTGAAGCAAAAGCTACGTTTATAATTGGGAATGCGAGTCCAGAGCCCGGCATTAGTCCCTGAATTATTGATGTGCAGCCGGCTGGAATGACTAAGATAGCTTTTCTACCTAGAGCCATGCCTACGTATCTCAATCCTATTGTCTCGGGGCATCCCGGACACGCAGCGTGTCCAGGTAGTACGTACTTCTCCTTAGCTAGATCTCTAATAGTTAGAGGCACGATGTCTCACCTCTATGGGTAGAAGTCTAGAAAACTAGTTATCCATCCACTCTCAGATACCTCATTCACGAATGACTTACCTATCTTAACGAAGTCTTCGTAGCCTATATCGAATCCAGCCAGCCCGGTGACGACGTTTTTCACAGGGATTCTTAACCCGCTGGAGTAGAGATGTGTTGTGAGGTCCAGGAATATAGGTCCAGCAGATCCAGCAGATATAGATCTATCGAAGACTAACACACCCTTCCTACCTCTCACAGCTTCAAACACTCTTGAGTAGGGGAAGGGACGTATATACCTAATTTTCAGAACTCCAAATCTGAGACCGATATCGCGGAGTTTGTCTACCGCTATTCTCATATCTCCTACCCAAGCACCAGCTCCTGCAAATAGGTAGTCGGCATCCTCACATCTGTAGCACTCAACTAAGCCGCCGTAGTGTCTGCCCGTGAGCTTCCCCCACTCTAGGTCAACTCTCTCAATTACTTTCTCAGCGTTCCTCAGCCCTCGGTGCACACCTTCCCTCATTCTGAAGTTTACTAGCAGGTCTGAAGGAACATTCCCCATGACTAGGGCTTCACCAGATTTAATGACGTATGGCTGCCGCCTCTCGGGGAGGAAGGAGTCCACTATCTCTTGGTCCGGTACTTCTACTGGTTCAACAGTGTGGCTCAAGATGAATGCGTCTAGCCCTATGATACCTGGGAGAAACACCTCAGGGTCCTCCGTTATCTTGAAGAGCTTTATAGTTTCGTCTAGTACTTCCTGATTGCTTTCAGCCATAGTTATGATCCACCCAATATCTCTCTGACCCATCACGTCGTGATGGTCTGTCCATATATTCCATGGAGGCCCTATAGTTCTCGTAACTATAGCCATAACTGCGGGTATTCTAGCTTGAGCTACCCACCAGACCATCTCATGCATATATAGAAGACCGTGGGATGAGGTAGCTGTAAATGCTCTCAAACCAGCTGTCGCCGCACCATAGACAGCCGCTAGAGCTGAGTGTTCTGACTCAACTCTTATTATCTTCATATTGGTGCTTCCACTATCGACTAACTCACTGATCTTCTCGACTATAGTTGTCTGCGGGGTAATCGGGTATGCGGAAACCACTTTAACTCTAGCTAGCTTGACTGCGTGAGCAACACAGTGGTTACCAGTTAGTGTGAGGCGAGCCATAATCACACCTCTTTAACCATATCGATAGCTTTAACTGGACACACAGTCCAGCATATACCACACCCCTTGCAGTAGGTGTAGTCAATACTTACTCTGAATCTTGACCCGGTGTCCTCTATATCTATAGTGCTGTCTGGACAGTAGAGCCAGCATATACCACACCCGATACACTTACTGTAGTTTATGACTGGTTTCCTGATCCTCCAACTACCTGTAGTTCCCTGAACACCTACTTTAGGTCTTGAGAGAGGTAGAATCAGCTCGTCACGCTTCAACTTCAACTACCTCTCGGTAGGCTCTCTCAGCTGCTCTAGAGTTTAACTCCGCCGCACGTCCCGATAGAATACTGTTGACAGCCTCTAAGACACTGCTCAATTTCATACCTAATATGCGGGCAAGCGCACCGACCATAGCTATGTTTACTAGCGGCCAACCAGCCAGCACCAAGCCGAAGTCGAGAGCTATCCTAGTAGCATCTACTGTGTGAATCCTCACTCCAGCTGGTAGTCTAGTTGAAGGTAGTGTATGTGTAGCTGAATTAATAACTGCTACCCCACCATTCTTAATTCCGTCGAATACGTTGACATAGTTCATTACAGCTTGATCTAAAACAACAACTACGTCGGGTTTCTTAATCATAGACTTAGTTGATACTACTCTACGACTCACTCTAGCGTAAGCTGTTACTGGCGCCCCCCTCCTCTCAGCACCGAAAAACGGGAAAGCAGCCCCCCAGAGGTTCTCCCTCATAGCAGCATCCACTAATAAATGAGCAGCTGTTACAGCTCCCTGCCCCCCTCTACCGTGAAATCTTATTTCAACAACCTCCTTCTCGAACGCTAGTCCCACTAAATGAACACCTAGTAAAAATCGTAACTGAAATTAAAATAGTTAGTGTGTCTACTTAAATTTACTTATACGGTAATACAGCTATAGAAATATATTAAAAATAGAAGTCTGCGGTAGAGCTGGGTCTCACTCCACAATTCTCTAACTCCGCCTTAGAGAGAGGAGCTGGAATACTCAGATGTTTCGCAGATCTACAGCCGGGTAAGTAGAGTCCTACACCTACTTCTCTAGGTTTTATAGTTGCCTCTAGATGTAGATTACGTGATTTAAAGCCGCATTTAACACATTTAAATCCCTTCCCCCTGCCGGCGGACTTCATTCTCGCACTACATTTCGGGCATTTAGGGTTGTTTTTAACGTAGTTCTCTACTAGATCGATTACTTCAACTAGTTCTACATGTAGAACATGTTTTAAATCATCCCATAGTTTAGTAGACCCACACACTCTTACAACATCACCTAACACTAGGTTTCTTATGTACCTGGTTAGTCCTGTCTCTTTAAAGACGGCTGCTCTCATACTACCGTATCCATCGGTAATCTCTAGAAGGACGTCGCCCCCAGGCCTGGTGGTGATGTCGATGACTACACCTGTGAGACAGCCTGTTCTAAAAGGTTTTAACTCAGTTGATGCTCTAGGAGCTAAGTGAGCGCCTGATGCTTGATTTGTCTTAAATAGAAGCCAGCCTCCAATAGCTTCACCTATCTTCAGGTTTTTCACTGAATCAATTAGTTTGACTGGGTCCAGTCCTCGAATTCCTAGAAGAACTGGGTCCGGTCCTCTAGGTATTGAGATAGCTCTCTCTTCTTCGTAGTCATAGTTGCAGAAAGTTCTGTACTCTAGATGTCTATCTAGTTCAGCTAGTGTATCGGTATCAACTACTCTCTCAATTGTTTGAGCTCGAGCTACGTCTCTATAGATTAGGAGTTCGTATGTACATCTAGATCTGTCCCAGCCTATAGCTGCTAGTGCTCCAATACATCCCTCACTAAATCCGAGGGGGAGCACCAACTTATCTCTACTCTCACTAACTAGTTTAGCAATGTAGTCTAGGTGTACGAAGTCTGTTAGTGCTTTAAAGTAGAGTTCGCGGAATCTACTACCCACCTCGTCGAGAGCTAGAGCTACACATGCTCTAGAGGTATTTCCTCGAACTTCCGTGATGTAGTCTCTCAGTGCGGCGGCTACATCACTAGCTACACACTCTATTGAGACACTATCGCGTATTTCTATATTGAGAGCTACAGCTCCATTTCCACGTGTTTTACTGGGTATAGATGGATTTAGTCTAACTAGGTATGGGTAGTCTAGAGCTCTCTCTAAGTAGTCTCTCTCAAGTAGCTTCTTAAAAAGATAGTAGAGTGCGTGTGTTGTACAGCCTCCGTAAGATGAGTCCACACTGTCGATTCCAATAGAGATCTTCATTAGATTTTTCTTTCAGTAGTTTCTGTCTAAGCTGTCTTTCTCTCGAAGCTCTTTCCCTCAACTACGATCATAGTTAGAGTTGATTTTACTTTAGCTAGCTTTCTTATCTTATTAGTTATTATCTCTTTGAGTTCCTCAATTGTTCCAGCTCTAACCTTCACAACTACATCGTACACTCCGTAGACAACACTTGCTTCTATAACTCCATCTATTCTCGAAAGCTGCTCTAATACCTCGTCTTCAGATCCTATATCTGTATTTATTAGCACTATTGCTGTAGCCGAACCTTGAGGCATTCTAACACCAACTACAGAGAGTGAGATGAACATTTAAACTTTACTCTCCCCATCACTCCCTAAACCACTACTTCCACATCGAACCTCTAGATGAGGCGGCTCAATTCTAACATAGGGTAACTCATCCAGAGTGTCGTCAGGTACGTGAATTAGAGATACCTCATAGTAGTTCTTAAGCTTCTCAATCATCAAGCTAATTCTTCCAGCAAATCGCTGAGAACGAGGACCATAACCTACAAACACAACTAACCTACCCCTCCTAATACCCGACACCGAAAAAAACTAGAAATTGAAGATACATATAAGACCTACCCCAAATAAACCCAAAAATAAAACACCAAAACCTCTTAACCAGCTAGAGAGAGTTTAAAGCAAAAAACATATAAACCCCCTCTAAAACACCATTAGAAGCCTCCCTAGTTTTTCCCACGGTCTACATGGGAATAAGTTCCCCAGTTAATAAGTTTTACTGTTCTTGGCTTCGAGTTCCTGTCTGATGGTGGTCTGTGCTGCTGGGGGTTTTTCCCATGTCTGTCTTGGGATTTCTATGTAGAGAGCTACCGAGAGAGGTCAAGCAAACTAATTTAAAAACAAGTCTTAAAAACCTGAAGAACACCTACATAAAAACTTATAAACCCAGAAACACTAGAAACACAGAAGAATCTAAACGATAGAGAAAGAAAAACAAAACACAGAATCTAAACGATAGAATTGAAAGCTAAACCTATCGTAGCTATCGTACCACATAACATTATCGTAGAGAATCTAAACGATAGAATTGAAAGACGATAATCATGCTCACAAACTCGTACCACCTCAAGGTGGGAATCTAAACGATAGAATTGAAAGTACGAGATAGTAGGCTACACGCTCTACACACGCTACGACCTGAATCTAAACGATAGAATTGAAAGTGATGAACTCGCGCTCCATCTCCGCGGCCCAACCCAGAACGAATCTAAACGATAGAATTGAAAGACGCGCTATCCAGCCTGATACCCCAGCCGGTCAAGGACTGAATCTAAACGATAGAATTGAAAGCTGATTAACTACACCATCTGTAACCTTACTCCACGAGAATCTAAACGATAGAATTGAAAGCTCCCGCATCGTTGACGTGACACTCAAAGACAATAATATCGAGAATCTAAACGATAGAATTGAAAGGCCCGAGGCCCAGGAGTACCGCAGACAACAGGAGCTTCAGAATCTAAACGATAGAATTGAAAGACGACGAAGTTCTTCGGCTTGTAGTACGTTATGAACTCCTGAATCTAAACGATAGAATTGAAAGTATGTACGTGAGCTGGGGAGGCGACACCACAGGTATCCGAATCTAAACGATAGAATTGAAAGCTCGAGGAGGCGGTGAAAGCCATCAAAGAGATAACCAGAATCTAAACGATAGAATTGAAAGCTAGACCTTTCCAGCAGAGTTCTCTTAAATGGTACGAGTTCGGAATCTAAACGATAGAATTGAAAGCCTTGAAGGCGTTCAAGGACTGGGTGGGTGAAAAATGGGAATCTAAACGATAGAATTGAAAGCAGTCACGGTCTTCTTCGGCTTTACCTCGATATCCTCCCCTTGAATCTAAACGATAGAATTGAAAGGGTTCGCATTGAGAATGTTTCAATCATTACTCTCTCGGTAAGGAATCTAAACGATAGAATTGAAAGAGCGTAGTCCTCGACCCACCTCATGATCCAGAGGTAGAGCTGAATCTAAACGATAGAATTGAAAGCGAGATAGAGAGGAGGCAGTTCCTCGAGTACATCAGGGAGAGAATCTAAACGATAGAATTGAAAGCTCAAGCGCCGTCATCATGGGTAACACCTTCCTCATTTTTCTGAATCTAAACGATAGAATTGAAAGCGTTTATAGCCTCGTCTATCTTTTTCTTTAGGACACTGAATCTAAACGATAGAATTGAAAGGACGGAGTGCTTCTCCAGGTGTCGTTTGGCGTTGACGAGGAATCTAAACGATAGAATTGAAAGCGAACTGTAACATTTCACCGTTTAGCGGGAAGTAGACTGTGTCTTGAATCTAAACGATAGAATTGAAAGCACTTGTTTCGCAGCCATCTATTTTAGGTTATGACACACTATGAATCTAAACGATAGAATTGAAAGCATGGATAAATTGGATATTCTATGAATGTAAGTCTTATCTCGTTTGAATCTAAACGATAGAATTGAAAGCCGTGGTTTGGTACAGCCTAGTGGGGTGGTACCAAAAAGGAATCTAAACGATAGAATTGAAAGAGATATCTGCTTAATCAGCTCCGTCTGAGCCTTCAGCAGCTCAGAATCTAAACGATAGAATTGAAAGGAGCTCTATGTTCTTGTAGTAGAAAGTCCCCCTGATTCTAGAATCTAAACGATAGAATTGAAAGTCTATTTCACTGAGGTGTCACTCGACCTCGGGGAGAAGTTCTTCAAGCCGTCTAGACGAAGTCGCTGAGTTGCCGCTGTTATTGAATTGCCGGAGTATTTAAAGTACTCTATAAAGATGGGGTTGCAGCTTCTTGCTCGAGTCTGGCGCCGGGGGCGGGATTCGAACCCGCGTGGGCTGCTGGCCCACCGGCTCTCAAGGCCGGCCCCTTAGACCGCTCGGGCACCCCGGCTCCACTATCTTCTTCTTTTCTTTCTTAAATTTTGTTTGTGCTATAGCTTTAACTATCTCGGTAGTTACTCTTACTACTTCTTCTTCACTTAGTAGTGATGTATTTATAACTGCGTCAAATACCTCTAAACTATTTACATCTATGTTGTAATATTTTCTATATCTTCTCGCTTCAGACTCCTCTCTGGTTCTTATTTCACGTAGCGCATCCTCCAAGGTTTTACCGTCTCGCTTAGCCAGTCTTTCAGCTCTAACTGGTAGTGGTGCGTATGTGAGTATCTTTATATGTGCTAGATCTCTCAGAATCCAGGCAGCTATATGTCCATCTACAACTACACAGCCTTTCTTAGCTTCTTCTACAGCTGTGCTATCTATTAGGTAGTCTATACTTGAATCTCTTTCAGCAACCCTACTTAACTCCTCTATACTAACACCTCTCTCTAGAGCTATGTTTCTGAAGATCTGCCCCATAGAGACATATCTCAACCCGAGTTCTCTAGCGAGACTTCTAGCTAGAGTAGTCTTACCACTACCGGGCTTACCGCTTACAGCAACAACTAAACCAACGCCACATAGGTCTCTCAAAATAACCGCCTAACCTAGAGACCTCTAACAGCAACTCTATAAGCTACTGCTAAACACTTCGAGCAGAGAACACCTCCAAACGGTCTCTCAGGTCTCTTATGTGACTTAGAACCGTATCTAATAACCTTCAGATCTCTTGGAACACCACCGAGAGGCTTACCACATATAGAGCACCGAGCTACGTAGCCAGAACTTCTAACATAGAAAACTCTAGAAACACTAGAGGGAACTCTCTTCACAACTCTCTTCAGAGACCTCGACCTAAGACCGGGTTTAACCACGGACCTACACCGTAAAATCAACAATAACTAAACCTAAAAATCTTTCGAAGACTTCAAGCTTAATAAGTAGTTCAGATCGGTGTAGTGGGTAGCTGTGAGTGACTATATACCAAGGAAATGACTCTAAGAAGATCTCGGGTGGTGTGAGAAGACCTAGTAGAAAAAAGAGAAAATACGAGTTAGGAGGCTATTCAACACAAACTAAGATCGGAAGTAGAGACTCTAGAGTAGTTGAGAGAGTGAGAGGTGGTAATAGAATTGTGAGAGCTAGAGTAGTAACACACGCAAACGTCTACGACCCAGAGTCTAAGACCTATAGGAAGGTGAAGATCTTGAGAGTAGTTGAAAATAAGGCCAATAGAGAGTATGTGAGACTGGGAATAGTAACTAAAGGAGCTATAGTAGAGACAGAGCTAGGTCTCGCACAAATAACTTCGAGACCCTCAAGAGATGGAGTAGTAAACGCAGTCTTAGTTAGAACTGGTGAGCAGACATAGCGGTAGGTGGGGAGAAAGAAGTAAGAATCTGGTTAAACTACTTCGACCAATCTCTAAGCCGTAAGTACGGTAGGAAACTCTCTAAATCACTTACTGTGCCGGAACCCAAATTAAGTGAAGTAGTTAGAGCTTGTGAACTACTCGGCTATAGATATGAAGTAGAAGATAAGAAGTACCCACGGACCTGGTATAGACCTTCAGCACAAATAGTTCTGAAAGTACCTAGCACAGCCAGTAAATACGAAGTGATTAAACAGTTAGGGAGGAAGCTAGTGGAAGTAAGATTGAAGCATCAGCTAGCTCAGCGAGCTTCTTGAGTAAGCTCCCGCTGAGAGTGTAGTCACAGTTTGAACCAGCTAGATACATAAAGTTAAGCACTTCACAGTAATTAGTATAGATTATGGTGAAGGTGATTGACTTTTTAACTCCTCTAGGTAGACCTATAGGAGATGAGCGTGAGGTCTGAGTATAGAAGAGTGTTGGAGAAGAGTGGTGTTAGAGTACTCGACATCTACAGACGTAAAGATAGAGATTCAATAAGATTTTCCTATAGAGGGAGGGTATACGTAGTAGATTTGAAGGGATTCTACGACTCGGTGAAGCCTGAAGAACTACTCAGTACTCTCCTATCTCAAGTAGAGAGTAAGTAGAACCTCCAGCCTCCACTCTCTAAATTCTAGCTAGTAGGATTTAATCTACAGGAAATCACTGTGCTTAAAACTTCTCAAACTACAGGCACTAGGGGGCCCGTAGCTCAGCTAGGCAGAGCGGCGGATGTGTAAGCCGAGGCTCCAGTCCGGGTCTTAGGACCTCTCGGGATGACTTAGAGAGACCCGTAGGTCGGGGGTTCAAGTCCCCTCGGGCCCACCACACACGAGACACAGGGCTCCTAACCACTCTTTGAATAGCGGGTAACAGTAGTCTACTTAGTGTGCTACTTCTGGTGAAATGGCTCTATATGTATGACTAAGTCGGCTTCTACACCCTGTTTCTTTAGTGCTTGCTCTACTCTGTGAGCTACTTCGTGAGCTTTTTCTAGAGTGGTTTCTGCTGGTAGCACGACTACAGCGTCTCCGTGGTATCTACCTGGAACTACTTCTCTAACTCTAATGCTTCTGATTTCAACACCAAGCTCTCTAGATATCTCTCTAACTCTATCTACTATAAATGATGGTGCTTTATCACTTATTAAAGAGAGTAACTCTCTCACCTCTCTCACGATCTCAGTGAATAGATATACGAGGAGAAATACTGCTCCACTTAAATCTATTAAGTAGCTGACTAGAGCACCTCCGAGAGAAGCTAGAATAACTACAGCACACTCAACTACCTCGATAACTGTATATCTTGCGTAGGTCTCGTAGGACCCACCCACCTTCCTAGAGATTGCGATAGCAGTTAGATAAGGTATAGCACCTAAAGTAGCGAAAAAAACTGCTAATATGTGGACTTCGTAGCTCACCATACTGCTGTAGAGTAGATCGATGAGTAGAGCACCTCCAACTACCGAGTAGAGAACTGTAGAAAACATACTGCCTCCAACATAGAATCTCTTATGTCCGTAGTGGTGGTCTCTATCTGGAGGTTTTAAACTGAGGACCTCGTATTTAGCTACTAAAAGTGCTGCCGCTACATTCACAATACTAGTTAGAGCATCTACTAGAGCTGCCTTCGACCCGTAAACTAAGCCGCTAACTATTTTGAAGAAACCTCCCGCAGCACTCAGTAGAACTACCAGGTAAAAATACCTAGAGTTTCTAGAATCCTCGTTAGTAGCTCTCTTTCCTATACCTACATCAACGTGAAAATCATGTGGGTTTTCCATCTACAGCACACAGATACGAACTAACTCTTTAAACTATTCTTCTACTTCCTTTCTATGCTCAGTTGTAGTGGGCTTTATATACCTACTGAGAGTACTTCTCAGTTCTTCCAACTGCTTCTTCAAGATGCCCTCCATTTTCTCGAGACTAGTCAACCTAATTTCTAACTCCTCCTTCTTTCCCTCTAAGTCCTTTATTGCGTCATCTCTACTTACTTTAACGAGTACATGACCGGTACTTCTATAAACCACAGAGTCATTAGGCAGTTCCTTAAGTAATCCGAGAGCTCTCTCAATCTCTCTAATATAGGATATTACAGTTCCTTTCTGAGTCATAACTGAGGCTAGCTGAGCCTCAACTTCCTGATACTTAGTTAGGGTTTTCTCTACTTCGGGTGGTAGCTTCTGCACTCTTACACCGATTGAAGAGTGAAACTAAGATAAATAAGCATAGCACTCTAGCAACAGACTACAACTATCGAAGTAGCAGTAGCTTTTCAGTAATTACTTATCTAAACATCTAACTAGCTGCTAGCATTTTATGAAGCCCGCGCTAGTGGGGCCGCGGGGATTTGAACCCCGGACCACGAGGGCCCAAGCCCCGCATTCTACCAAGCTAAACTACGGCCCCCAACTTCTAAGCGACCGACCGCTTTAAAACATTAGTGATATCTCCAACATATGGGCGATAAAGTGCTTACGGTAGCCGGTGCCGGCTATAACCCGCCTTCTGTACTGCGGTAGCATTAGACTATGCGGCCTACCCGCACCTCACACGGTAATTCATCGGTGCTGCTCGGCCTTGCTCCCGAAGGGTCGGCCGTTTCAGCGCATCCACTCTCATACTCAGCAGGTTACCGACTCCCCGTTGCCGGAGAGTCCTCACTGCATCATCGACATCTGAGAGTGGCCGTGTCGTTTCTGTGCCGTTGCCGCGGGTCTCCCCGCGCTCCTTGCGGAGCCTTCGCACCGTGCGGAGGGCGGTGTTTCCTCAGTTTTCCGTAGCTACCAGCCGGCTCCGGCTACCGCTACCTGTAGAGTTGGAAAGTTAATTAGCTTCTCTCTTCACATGCTGAGGTATTAAGTTGCTAGTCCACTTCTCTCTGGGTGATGTTTGCGGCTGTTCCACTCTCCCACATACCTTTACCTGGTGTCAGCAATCCTATCATAGTAGTTAGAGTTGAAGGTATAGTAGAAGAGCTAGCTGTCGAAGTAGTTCCGGCGAGAGGTCTAGATAGAGTTGTTTTCTCAGCTACAGTAGCTAGATTAGTCACTGAGTTTAAGAAGCATTTAGAGAGAGAGATAGGTTTAGAGTTTAGAGTTATCTGCAGCGGCATCTCAGACTACGACGCCCTAGCTTACATCCACACAACTAACGAAATCTTGCGCACACTGATTTCCAGACTAGATGAAGGTGCTATTCAGATAGCTTACTCAATAGACCGAGAGCTAGGAGTGCAGGACTACGTATCAGCACTCAGATTAATAGACCTACTAGATACTCACTACGCTTGGAGGTGGGGGGAACCCCCAGTAGAGTTAGAGCGGAAGCTCGCTTTTAGAGTTAGAGCTATTAGAAGAATTAGTGAATTCAAAACTCCGTTTCTAGAGATAGATAGAGAAGCAATAATACACATAGCCGGCAAGTCTTCAATACATCTCGCGAGAGCAATTATGAATGGAGACATCGAAGAAGTTGTGAAATCAGTTGAATTCACAAATGGGTTGTGGCACTCTATCTACGGCTTGAAGATTCCATGTGGAGAAGGGATCTCTACCTACATTCCGGGGTTAGATGGTGTATACTGTGTAGAAATGGAGCTCAATCCCAAAACTGCCTAGTTCTCTCATACTCTTTCTCCAGTTCATAGAGCTTTAAGTAGAATTTCTCTCCATCGTATTGAAGAGCTCTTCTAGCAGTCTTCGGACCCACTCCGTGAGCTACTAGAGCTTCAACAGCTTTTCTGCCGTACTCTAGCACAAGTACAGCAGCATCCATGAGTCTCTCAAATATCTCTACCTCCTCTCCACTTAACTTAAATCTGTAATCCTTCTTTAGCTTAATGGCTTTTCTAGCTACTTTAATTATATCGTCTGAAATAACTTTACTGACACCAACTAATCCATAACCACACCTACTGCAGATAACCCTACTCCCCAAGTCTTTTATGATGCTCTCCCAGCTATTACCACAGTGTAGACATATGAGTAACACCCTGCTCTCAAGTATGCGTCTCTCCACTATTTTAGCAATAGTACTCACAGGTATAGCACTAAACTTTACTCTATCGTATGTCTTAACGGTCTTAAGACCTTCTACAGCGATAGGTGAGGGTTTCGAATTTACAACTATATCTACGTGTACTTTACCAGATTTAATTCCTTCAATAAGTCTCGCAAGTACTTCTAGGTCTACATATTTTGTTAATCCTTCTTTAACTGCTTCAGCAGCAATTACGTTATCTCTCCGCAGTCCCTTTAAGATCGCTCTAATCTCTCCTAGATTAACGTCTTTGGGGATGATCTTCAGTCTGCGTCCAATGTTGAGTAGTAGGATATCGAATAGTGTTGAATTCTCCATACTCTCTAATACAGCATCAACTAGTTTATCTGTTTTAAGAGTATTCAACACCATGTTGATAACTAACTGCGGAGGTGGACTATACGGTAGAGCAACTATGACTCTGTAGGGGTCTACCTTATACGCTAACTGCATAGAGTAGGTATTCTCGATGCTGTAGAGAACTAGGTAGGCGAGCCCTCTATTTCCCTTGGTACCTAAGCAGCTGTGTATTATGAGTAGCGGTATCTTATCACTTACGTATTCAACTACTACTCTTCTATCTGACGGAAGCCGGCTGCCGCTAGATTTATGCTTCACTAGAAGACTCTCTACATACTCTATAGCTACATCATTCATATATGGAGTGTAGCGAGACGGTAGTTTCAGCTTAGACGCTGTTTCACTTAGAGTACTACACACTTCTCTAGCTACTTTATAGTCCACCGGGATCGTCTCACCGATCCAGAATGGAACTAAAGCATCTCCCTCGGACACCTCCTCTACGTATACCTTATTTCTCACTAGGTCGACACTAACCACACTCCATAGCTTACCGCTAAGAGCTATGTTACTACCCTCACTGAGCTCGACTACGAAATCCTCATCTAGAGACCCAACAACTCTTCTAGTTAGAGAATCTACTACATCGTAGAACGGACTGTCTACTATTGTTGTTGTAGTCATATAGAATATCCTGCCCTTCTTAGTTGCTTCAATAGCACCACTACTCTGTATTTTAATATACTTAAGCTCGACGGCTTTACTTATAATCTCATCTAGTTCATCTCTAGTCAGAGACGAGAATGTGTAAGACCTGGAGAGGGTCTCTAGAGCTCTCTCAGCGGTATAATTACCCTCTAAACCCATACCTACGAGTGTGTGAATTAAGACATCGTAGGGCTTATCGTAAGGTCTAGCTCTCTCGAAGTCAGCATTCAGAGCTCTTCTAATAACTACAGCTGACTCCACAATATCGTCTAGATTGTCGTCGCAGACTACGTAGCCTACCGCCCTCCTTCCAGGTCCGTGTCTAGCCCGACCAACTCTCTGAACTAGCTTAAGGGTCTGCCTAGGGGACGACACCTGAATAACAGCATCGACCGAGCCTACGTCTATTCCCAGCTCTAGACTAGATGTTGCGACGACGCAGGAGAGCCGGCCTTCCTTCAGGAGTCTTTCAGTGTCTTCACGTTCTTCTCTAGATAGACTTCCATGATGTACCTTTACATCTAGTCCTAGTTCACGCAGCTTTACCCCGATTAGTTCCGCCTCACTTCTAGTGTTGGTGAAGACTATAGTAGTTTCATGTTTTCTAACTAGATCCGCTATAGCTTTAATCTTCTCGGAGAAATCTATCGAGTAATAGCCGGATATGAGGTGTATATCCATATCTCTAACTCCAGCGACATTTACAACTTCAACTCGCCTTCCGTAAGCTAGAAAGTTTCTAGCGGTTTCAATATCTCCAATGCTAGCTGAGAGACCTATTCTCTGAAAGTTACCGGCTATTTCTACTAGTCTCTCTAGGTTTGCTAGTATTTGAGAACCTCTCTTACTCTCCAAGAGTTCGTGGACTTCATCGATGACGACCCACTTAACGTTTCTTAAAGCCTCTCTAAGTCTAGGGTTAACTAATATGTATGAAAATGTCTCGGGTGTTGTGACCAATATATGAGGCGGTTTCTGACTTATGAGTCTCCTCCGGCTAGTGGGTGTATCACCATGTCTCACTAATACTTCAATACCTAGCTTAATCGATATCTTCTCGATTCTCCTCATAATGTCTCTATTTAGTGCTCTAAGAGGAGTTACGTATAGAGCTGATACTCTCTCAAAGTAGTTTTTCTTCAACATTTCGGAGAGTATTGGGAAAAGAGCTGCCTCAGTCTTTCCCGAACCAGTTGGAGCAACTATTAGAACGTGTCTTCCAGAAATAACCTTCGGAATCGCGAGTTCTTGAACTAGGGTTAGAGATGTATATCCCTCACCTAGCATAACCTTTCTAACTCTCTCATCCAGCAGCTCCATAGAACTCGTAGGTACCCCTCCCTCCTGATTTATCTGCAAGATCCCTCCGATCGTATGAATATCAACTACTAGTTTATTATGTATAACTTACGGTACAAGTCTCTTCTTATCTCTCGGAAAAGCTGTGAGTTCTCTAACATTCTTAGCTCCAGTAAGCATTACACCTAGTCTAGCTAGCCCCATGCCCCATCCAGCATGCGGAGGCATTCCGTAGTCAAACCACTTTAAGAAGAAGCTAAAGTTCTCTGGGTTTAATCCTCTCTCTTCCAGTCTCTTAACTAGTAGTTCCTTTCTGTGTACTCTAGTGCTTCCAGAAGCTATCTCTAGGTAGTTCCACACAAAGTCAAATGACTCACTAAAGACTCCATCTTCCTTAGGCATCGTGTAGAATGGTCTCGCCTTATCGGGCCAGTCCACTATGAAGTAGACATCCTCCTCTATCAATTCAGATAGCTTTTTTAAGTGAGGTGTGGATAGGTCCTCACCCAGCTCTATCTTCTCACCACTCTCAGCTAGAACTCTAACAGCATCAGAATACTTAATCCTCTTAATAGGTAATTTGACCTCTTGCAGCTCGTGGTTTAACAGCTTTAGCTCTCTACCAGCTAGCTCTCTAACATCTTTAACTACTCTAGCTACAACACGCTCTAAAACATTCATCACACCTTCGTAGTTTGTGAAAGCCATCTCTATATCAACAGATATGAACTCCGAGAGATGGTATGGAGTATCTGATTCCTCAGCTCTCCACGCGGGAGCTATCTCAAAAACTCTCTCAAACGCACCTGCTAGTAGCTCCTTATAGAGCTGGGGGCTCTGAGCTAGATAAGCTTCCCGACCGAAGTAAGCTACCGGGAAGAGAGCTGCTCCACCCTCAGTCGCTGCCGCAACTATCTTCGGTGTGAAAATCTCTATAAATCCCATGTTGTATAGCTCTTCTCTTATTGCTCTAAGAGCTATTGAGAGTATTTTAAATGTAGCTCTGCCTTCATCTCTTCTTAAGTCTAGAACTCTCTCTCTGAACCTAGTATCTATATCTGCTGGAACCTTACCGCTAACGTCTATTGGTAGGGGGGCTTTAGCTAGACTGTGAATCACTATACTACTCGGCACCACCTCAAATCCTCCCGGTGCTCTCGAGTCGGCTCTTACCCTACCTACCACCGATATTGTCGACTCTAACGAGAGTGTGTAGAATGCTTCGGCTAGGTCTTTCTGCTCTCTATCTATAACTATCTGCATGACTCCGTCCTTATCTCTTAAAAGCAGGAACTTCTTACCTCCCAAGTCCCTTTTTGCGTGGATCCAACCAGCTACAATAACTTTAGTACCGTCTAAGTGTGGTCCAAGCTCCGAAGAGAGGTGTGTTCTATATCTACTCAACTCTCCATCACCCTTATTCTCACATTTGCTCCAACTATTTGAGATAGAAGATATTCAATGTCTTCCTGAGATGCTGGAAGGTGTTTGAGGTCTGTTCTAGGTATTCTAACAACATACTCCATAGAGCCGTCCGGTAACCAGAGTGTATTTACTCCTAGAACTCTAGCCGGCTGAATTATGTTTCTAACTAAGTCTTTAGTGCTAGCATTTTTCGCGTCTACTACTCTCACGCGAGTTTTAAAGTAGCTCTCTAGGTGTTTGGATAGCTTAACGAGAGACCTCTGATCGACACCGATAGATGGTGTATTAAGCTGTACTATTAAAACACTTCCGAGATTTACAGATCTAATGTACTCAGAGTCCCTCAAGAACTTGTAGTCTGGGATTGACTCAGTTTTGAGGAGTACCTTCATTACCTCTAGATCCAGCTCTGTGATCGCACTGCTTTTAACTAGTGCTTCACATCTGGGACACAGTACTCCAGACCTTACGCATAGCTGGTCTAGAGGTATTTTCAATTTCTACCATCTCTACGTTCTATCCGAAACATATTTTAATCTCAAATTTTTAAGTATGCGTTCCTCACTAGTAGGGGTACTCAATGCCGATCACCGATCCAGTACTCCTAAAAATAGTTGAAAACAGATTGCTGAATAAGTTAGTGTGTAGAAAGTGTGGAGCTAGAAATCCTCCTGGAGCAGTTAAATGTAGAAGGTGTAGAAGTAGAAACCTGAGACCGAAAAAGAAGCGAATAGGAGTAAAGAAGTAGTTACACACCCCACACAGTATGAGGGAAATACGGCCTATAAGGAAAGAGATTTATTGTGTCACTCAACTACCTTCAGAAGATTTCTACCCATCTTCATATACTTCAACTTCCACTATCTTATAAGTTAGTTGTGAAATACACACCCAGGTGGGCCGGTGTTTTCAAAGAGAGTGTTGGGTAGGATTATAGATACGTTGAGAAAAGTGGGTGTAGATGGTGTAGTAATAGGTAGTACCTCTGTTGAGCTAGCTACTGGAAGAGAGAGTTTCGAGGGAGATATAGACCTCCTAGTAACATCTATGTCGATACTAGCTAGCTACAGTGTCTTAGAAGAATTTACTAGAGAGTACGGCTGCATACTTGGATCAACCTGGCTCGGCACTCCGAGCATGACCTGCTTTATTGATGGTGAAGAAGTAACTGTAGACTTCTTCGAGAATCTCCACGACTTCTACATACCGAGCGAAGTAGTTGATGAAGCTATTTCATACGATATTCTAGGAACTACTGTGAGAGCTATCAGAGTAGAAGACTATGTAGTTCTAAAAGCAGTTGCTGGAAGAGATGAAGATTTAGAGGCCTTAAGAAAGCTCGGGAACCTCGTTAAGAACCGGAAGCTTAAACTAGATCGAAGATTAGTTGAGACTAGAGTAGAGCTCTTCAGTGATGCACGTATAGTACTCAGAAGACTTAGTGAATTTCTATAGTTCACTGTTCTAGAATAATTCACTATGAATAGGTAGTACATCACCTTGACACCATCAGCTTTTTCAATAACTAAAGAAAAGTATATCCGACAATAGTATAGAACTCTAAATACATCCCGAGCCAACTTTGATGTAAACCTTCAAATAGAATTTGATATAAAACTCATGTAAACCCCGGGTCTCAGTCTGAAGTAGTTATGTAAAGTTTAATAACGCCGCAATTCATGTAGCAATGGTGAAAATACATGAGCAAGAAACATCCCGTCAAGGTAAAAGACCCACACACAGGACAGGAACTAGAGTTAGTTCCAGAGAAAATCTGGACTCTAGCTCCCAAGGGGAGGAAAGGAGTTAAAATAGGACTCTTCAAGAGCCCGAGTGGGAAGTACTTTAGAGCTAAAGTTCCGGAAGACTACCCAGCTTAACACAGCTTAGCTTAAGTTATAGACTTTTAACTCATTTTTAATTTAAAATTCTCTGAAAGCCTTCTTCAACTTCGAGTTCTGTGAATTTCATTAGTTAAATGGCGCCGGGGGGAGGACTCGAACCTCCGACCACCGGGTTAACAGCCCGGCGCTCTACCTGGCTGAGCTACCCCGGCACCACTGGTTTAAATCACTGAAGCCTTATATCTTTTACTTCTCACGCTCCGAGTCTCTAGTAACTATACTATCTCGATATCAGCTACTAAGGTAAGCAGTAGATATGTGATTTTACCGCAGTCTACTCAGTGTTTTCCGTAGTGGTTTTAGTTTTTAGCTATAGAGCTAGTTTAATTAAAGTAGCCCTGGGGTCCGGGGCTATTCTTACGAGAGCGTATCCTCTTCCGAGAGATCTCGCTTTCTCTACTCGCTCACTGCTTACTTTAAGCATTCTATTTACTTCTTCCCAGTACTCAGCACTAGTTGATGGTAGTACTACTAGTAGTCCTAGATTATCTACTAGTGGTCCTAGCGCCTTAGTAAAATCTCTCACGGCTTGAGTAGCTAGTGCTACAATAGTACCGAAGCTCCTCCCAACTCTAACTAATTCCTCCACAGCCGTAAGTGAGTTATCTCTTAGAATAGTCCAAGCTTCATCTACTACAAGCATTCTCCAGTACTTATGTTTCTTTAGTGAAGTTCTCCCAGAAGTTCTAATAGCTACTGAAACTACTTTTAAGAGTAGCGGTAGTATAGAAGGATCTATAGAGAGAGCTGTTGAAATATCGACAACAGATATCTTATTAAGCTCTCTAATTAATTTAGCTAGACTATACTCGCTAGCTGATACTGTTGCTAGTGTGGTTAAGACTTTATTTGTGACGTACTCTGAATACTCTTCAGAGCAGTATCTAGTCATTCTCTTCAATAAGTTTATGAACTCCGAGTCTCCACCTTCAGAAATAGCATTAAGACTGCTGAGGGTTGAGTAGAGACACGAGAAAACCTCTTTTTTACCGAGTTCTCGATGTGTCGAAAGTATGTCCAGTAAAACTTCTGCGATATCTCTACTCGAAGAGCTGCCGAGAGTCTTCAAAATCTCTGTTAATCCGATCGATATACTCCTACCTAGAGTGTAGTGAGACACCTCTACGCCGCTGGACTCAAAGAATTTTCTATATTCATTCTTCGGGTCTACAACTAATACTCCAATACCGATTCTACTGATAGATGTAGATAGCTCAGCTAGAAAGGTGGTCTTACCTATTCCAGATGGTCCAACCACCAGTATATGAGGTGACGTTGACTCATCGATATTCCAATAGACTTCCTCACCACTCTCTAGATCTATCCCTAATCTAACTCCAGACGACCTGAGGGCGAACTTAGCTCTACCCAGTAAGGGGATGAATGTAAATAGTGGGAGAGAAACTAAATCAGCTACAGTAAGTCTTCTTCTAAATCTATCTACTAACCTACTGAAAGCACTCTGTCTCCTCAGCTGTAGCTCAACAGCAAGTAGTTTAAAAGAAGCTTTCTCCGCATTTACTTTCTCGATATCGACTCCCAGAGAGTTTAGAGCGCTTTTCAGAATCCTCAGTCTGGTCTTCAGTGTTTCTAGAGCACTTACAAACTCCTCACTGCAGGCTGAAGCAGTAATGAAGACCTCTATTTCGAAGGGCTGTAGAGAGTCTTTGAGCACTCTATTTCTTATAAATCTAGCTCTCTCCGCTCTCACCTTGCTGTCGACTCTGAATTGATTTACTTCATATACTATAGTGTTATCGACTATAGCTCTCTCTAAGTTTTTAATAAACGCAACTCTATCTACAGGCTTAACTACGGTGTGAAATTCTAGGGGAAACCCTAAATTAAGTGAGTTTATATAAGTCTTGATGTACTTTACCGATGTATAGTCATCTAAGTCCTGTATAGCTGTACTAACGTTAACTACTTTAGTAAACCCTTTAACACAGACTTCTGAGTTTTTTCTAATAACGAGATAACCGTCTCTAAACTCAACTACCATATTTCTCAAGGATGACCCCCCTCAAGTATTTACCTATAGCTAGAGCTGTCTTAGTCGATAGTTCTACTAGCTCTCTCCAGTGTAACCTAACTCTACCGACTCCTAAATCAACTGAGATTCCCGTCAGCATGTAGACTGGATCTAGCTCTGCTTCAGATAGCTTACTTCCACCTAAGTAGGTAGCAACTTTATAGTTGTTGCTATACTCGATTTTCATGTCTAAGTCTTTATTCGAAGTTGTTTCATATCTAGAGCAGTCTGCGTAGAAACCTCCACTAACAGCTCTCTCATTAACTGCTTCAGAAAAACACTTCTGAACAGTTCCTCTAAGTATTCTACTTAAGCTAAATTCAAATAACTCACTATCTACAGCATCTGTCTTAACTACTTCAAGAAGAGCTGGTTCTTCACAATTCTTCACTAGAAGACTGTCCCCACCCTCAAATCTCTCTCCATTCAAGCAGTAGAGCTTTAGGTTTCCACCTAATGCTTTAATCGTAGTACTATATTCGCTATCTACTATTTCAACATCGTTGTGGTAGCTCCGGTCTATCACTCTAAATTCTCTGGGATCTATATAGACTGAAGCTATTTCTTCTGGTTCAACCAACCCGGAAGCTGCAACTAACTTAGTGTATACACCTCTATTTTCTGAGCACCTTCCAGTAAACCTAATAGTGAAATCACTGAGACCAGGATCCACGAAAGTACTGCTAATTTTCACATCAATATCTTCAACTCCTTCGAATCTCACCTCGAAAGGGATCTGAACTGGAAATCTACTCCTCAGCCTGAGTTTAAGTCTGCCTACACAGTTGCTGTTCTTGCTTCCAAACACTCTCCCGAACCTAGCTATAGTAACGAGCTTCTCGGTGAGTTCATCGAGCTCAATTCTACCGAATTTAGCGAATTCCTCAATACTCCTGCTGTATGTCGGACATTCGACAATAGCTCTAACATATCCCTCCCACCCTAGGACCTTCGGGTAGAGTTTGGCGTGAAGCACTCCGCTAACTACTTCTTCTCTAAGTACGGCTACGATTTTTGGTGTAATTAAATAGTGGCACTGCTCAAACCACGGTTGAGCAACTAGCTCTACTAAACCACTCTCACTATCTATGTGGACTTCAGCCACTACGTCGATAAGAGTTTCAGGGTCCAGAAAAATTACGGAGTCCTCAGTAAGACAGGCGAGACCTTCTGTTGTTAATTTGCACGACTTTAGCGCTGGAGAATCCAGTGTGTACGCGTTCTTTCTGCTTAAAACTTTGACTAACCCTGATTTACTGACTATAGAGATTATGTCTCTATGGGACGATACCTCTCTAATAGCTTCTCTCATAACATTTGTGTATGCTCCATATCTCACGATCTTCAACCCCTCTCTATCGGCGATAGCTATACCGTCACTCACACAGGCAGCTGAAATAACCTCGTTTACTCTTCCCAATATGTCTAGAGAGTTCTTCCTAACTCTAACTAAGAAGCTATCTCTATCTATTAAGTAGTCACCTGAGGCGCAGCTAGCGATATATCTAAAGAAACCTGGAAGCACTTCAACACTGCTTACTGATGCAGATATAGTCACCGACTTACTGCTTATTGAGAAGCCTCCATAACCTATACTAATGCTAGTGCTTCTTAAATCAAGTAAGCGCAGCTCCGGCATATCTAAGCTATACAGCTTCGTTAATCCGTCAACTAAGTCTAGTACGCCGGTGACACACTTGCTTCTACTACACGCAGCCACGTAGATAGACGTGCCGTAGATATCGATAAAGCCGATACCTCTAAATACTCTACCTCCAAAGCTAAGCATTACCTCACGATTTTCACGCTCAATAGAGATGTCACCTATCTTTAGAGCCTTACTTGAGGTACTAAAAGATACTACTCTACGAGGTTCTTCAGTTAGAGTGTAGATGTAGATGGAGTTACCACTGGAAATTTTAAGTACTGGTTTCCCCGAAGTACTCCCTGCTAGCTCTACTTTCTCGACAGCACCGAGCTCTCTGAGTACCTCACTTAACCTCACTACTCTAGTTACTAGAGGGACTTTCACGGAACAACACCTAGTGTGTAGAGCTCGATCATTACGAGTCCGACTAAGAAGGTGTTTTCAAGAGTTCCGAAAGCTGTATGTGTTGCTATAACACTGTAGAAGAGTGATGATGTGAAGTAGTATAGATATAGCACACTACTAGCTGTATTCATAGATACTGCTAGAGATATAGAGAATATCGAGACAAAAGGTAGAAAAATCGCTGTAGCTACAACTAGAGCTCTAACAGCCGCACTCTGCTTTACTAGTGAGAATAGTTCTTCAACTACGTCTTTAAATGCTATAATTCTCGCTGAATCTATATCGCCCTTCTTAACTGCTTTAAACAACATGTAGTAACAGACAGAAGTAAAGACACTGCGACCTAGTATCTCACCTAGACTCTCCCTAACTAGCTCTAGAGGTCTATCTGAATAGGGTAGCTTATCAGCTAGAATAACTAGTTGCGAAGGTATTGAGATAAGCTCGAGGTAGGCTCTAATGAATTTTACACTCGCCACCACTCCGAGAACTAGGAAGACTACTCCAGCTATAGCGACCGAGTTTCTCAATCCTATCACTGGAGATATCGAGAGAGATAATGTAGATAGAGCTGCTGAGACTTTGAGTCTTCTACTTCCTGATGGTACCTTAAGTATCCTAGGTACTGATCTCTCTGAGATAGCCATAGCTACAGCTGGTAGAGTTATTAGAGGATATGCGTAAAGTACTTCTTGACCACCCATTACTAGAGCTGTAAGTGCTATAATCGGTGGTGTTAAACCACTAAATATTACAGCAGTTAAACTCAGAATTGTTTTAAGCTCTAGAGAGTTCCTAGCTGAAACCTTTACTTCGCGGAGAGCTTCCTGATACTTACTGTAGACCCAGGTGCTGAAGCTAGCACTCTCGCGAGTAGTTACATACTCCAGTAGTAGTTTTCTCATAGGTTTTGGAGCTCTAAGTACGTACTCTTTTACACCTCTAACACCGGGAAAGAACTTCATAAACAGCTTTAGCCTAGAGTTCTCAATACATAGTGATGGAAGAAAGGAACATATAGCTTCTGAGTCTTCCTCTAGGTCCTTAATTAAGTCATCACCGGGGCACATACCATCTATTATCATGAAGTAGGTGAGGTCCTCTCTTAGATTTCTTATGTAGTTAACATATCTCAGAAGCTCTAAAAATACTGGTATAGTAAAAAATGCAGCAATAGATAGTGGAATCACATAGTATAGACTGAGAACTCTGTGGTGCGCGTATGCTACATATGAAAGCATCAGTAGTAGAGATGTAGGTGCTGTAGACATTTTGAGTATGTAGAGAAGAAGCTTGCTGTGCTCTACGCGAGGTTCACCTCTAGCTACTCTTACATTATTCAAAAACTCGAAGTACTTAGTTAAAATCTTAGCTGTAGAGAGATTAAATATGTTGGTTAAATCCATAAATCTCTAACTCTAGAAAACCTCTTGATGAGAGTATCTAAGTCTAAACTCTCACCGTATCTATATATCGTATTGAGAAACAGCGTGCCCGATTTAAAGACTGGTTCATCTACTCTAGTAACAACTCTTCTTAAACCTTCTCTCTCTATGAAGCCGAGAGTTATAAATAGCCATATCATAGACAGTTGCTGAGGTGTTAACTCTATCGGAGGTGATGTAAGTCTAACTATAGCTTCTTCAGGTGATCCAGCGTGAAATGTTGTATTGTGAGTTAGTATTAGAGAACCAGAGATAGCGTAGAGGTGGACCTCCGGCACCTCTATATCGTACAGTAGGCTATCTTTCTCGACTACGGTGGTACTTCGAACTCTCAGCAGAGTGAGTTCTCCAATCCTCTTCAGACTTTCCGAGGTGTCGCTGTCTTCATTAATGTACTTCTTCTTTCTCACGATATATAGAAATCTATCTATATCTCTATCTACGTAAACCGTGTGGTGTTCTCTACCTCTCGAGTAACTGGGTCTAACTGATGAAGATACTTTAAGAGTTTTAAGGATAAGAGATAGTGACTCAGCTACTTTTCTACTTTGAGTGTGAATCTCGACTACACCATCTTTACTGAAGCTACATAGTGGTCCTAAGCCGTCACAGTAACCTCTGAGAAAACCTATTCTAAACTCCTCGGTCGACTCAATGAGTAAGTCGAGCGGTACTCTCTTCGACGAGTCGTCAACTCCTTCACCTACCATTCTCGAAAGTAGTACTGATAGCAAGCGAGATTCCGCAAGCACTCTAGTTATTCCCTCCTGAGCTTGAAGTGTGTCTACTCTGATTTTCTCTACTTTAAATCTTTTTAGAGATTCAACTACTCTATCTAAGATAGCTGTGCCGATATTGAAGTATATACTCGTCGAGTTTTCCGAGGAGTCTCCCTCAACTCTACCAGAAGCCGCATATAGTCCGAATATGTAGCCTAAGTCCTCATTAAGTTCTACAAGTCTTAAGTGTGTATAGTGCTCTAAACTCCCTGCTATATTTGACTCTACTTTTTGAAGACTTCGAGAGTCTGAGTTCTCGGTATTGCTTGAGCATCTAGACGCCTCCAGTAAGTCTACGAACTTCCTCTCCTCAGTTAAATTAGGTAGAGAGTGAAAGGATGCGAGTATGTCTCCAGGTTTAAGCTCTCCGGCTTTCTTGATGGTGAGATTAAATGTACTATCTACTACCACTACATCGTGGCTTTCGTGTACTTCATGAGTAGCTCCACTATCTACCTCTATTCTAATGAATCTACGACTACCATTCTTAACGACCGCTGCAGATACGGGCCGCCAGACAGGCTTTAGTTCAGGTCCGATTGACACAACTTCAACTCTTCTATACATTCCTCTCAACATTCCCTCAACAATTGCTCTAATTTCGTACAGATCTATCCTCCCATCCACTCTAGCTAGCAGTAGCTGGTCGGCAGGTAGACACAGCCCCCCCAGACCCATGTTCATTGCTTGTACTAGTATTCTTGCTTCAGCTCCACGTGTTTCACCAATTACTAAGAATTTACTAACGGATGCTCTAAGTGCGGCTTTAGCTAGAGCCATCTGATCTATACCTCTCTCAGAACCCCACACATTAGTTGGAACTGTATATCTAACCCAACTAGAGCCTTTCGGTGTATCTATCTCTGGTGTATCCTCGATTATAGCTATCTTCCAGAACGCCGGTACAGCTGAGTATATCACAGCTTTGAGTAGCGTGGTTTTACCGGACCCGGGAGGTCCGAGAATTACTATAGACCCACCCCTCCTAACGACTATCTTTATTAATTCAACAACAGGGGGGGTTATCATACCAGTGTCTACTAGAGAGTCAAGGTCTACTGACGTATAGCTCAACTTTTTTCTAACTACGATTTCTCCAGTAGAGTGAGCTACATCGGGAAGAACTATATGAACTCTGTGGCCGCCATCTTCTTCAGGTAGTGTGAAGTCCATAATGGGGGTTTTTCTATTGACTACTCTTCCCGACCTCTCCGCTATTAGCTCCATATAGCTCATTAACTCTTCGTACGTATTTATCATTACGTTGGTCTCGATATAGTCTGCGAGCGGGTCTTTCTCCAGTACGTATTTATGTCTCACCCATACAGACCCCGGTCCAACTATTGATATGTCTTCGACGTAGGGATCATCTAAAAACACTTGAAGTTTCTTATACTTTAGTTCCCGGTTGACTACATACGTGACTAACTCTGGGTTGTAGCCTTTTAGATATGTGAGTACTGCTTTAGCTATATCGTATATGCCTACATTTTTTCGAGAATCTACATGTTCTAGTGCTTTACTTACTAGTTTAGCTATAGCTTCATATTTCTCAGGCTCGATATCGTTAACTAGGTAGTAGTAGCCTCTAGAGGGATTTCTCAATATGCTTATAGATGAGAGTCCGATGTTATAACTGAAAAGAGTTTCCAATTAAAAACACCTTGAATTAGAGTATTAAAGTAGTAGAGACCTATCCTAGACTCACTAATACCTCTACTTGCTTGTTTGTGGCTGCTTCACTTGCTGTTACAACAATTCCCTTCACTCTGGTGGTTCCTGTAGTAACTACGATAGTAAATACTCTATCACTACCTGGTTTAATCTCTCTACCACTAGAGGCCTCACGCACTGTAATAAAAGACCCACCGACAACTGTTCCATTAGCTAGCAGAGCTCTAAAGTCCTGTATAGCATAGGTAGTCTGACCTTGGTTTCTTAAGCCTATCGTAACGACCTCTCTACCATCTGTATAGCTCCTGCTGATGAGGTACCCACTTAGTGACTGAACTATATCGACATTTTCTAAGTTTCCCACTCTACTCGAGAGCCAGCCTTGAAGCATCATTACTATGGGTATCACTACAGCTACTAGAGCAAGTATTATAACTAACTCACTAATACCTCTTCTAGCTCTTCTATTAAACATATAGGCTTCCCATTAGTAGAGCCCTTTATAAAGAGTTCACAGTGCGTAGCTTAAGTAGACTACTCCACTACTTAAGTCTTCAGCCTGACTGGATTTGAGTCTAATATGTATCACTATTTAAAAGATGTAAGATATCTAGCAAGAGTAAGGGTTAGATTTGAGTAGAATTAAAAAGTTGTTGGATGCTATGTACGCAAAATTCTTCACACCTGGAGATATAGTAATAGCTACCGGCCTACCTCGCTATGAAGTTCTCGCCGCTCTACACGTATTTGAAGAACTGAAAATAGTGGAGCTCGTAATATCGAAAGGAAACTACAAAGTCTACAGGTTAACTAAGCTTGGTGAAAAACTCTATAAAGCTCTCGAATTAAGTGAGAACTTAGCGATAGATATAGAAGTAGCTGAAGCAGCTCCTCAAGTTGAAAGTAGTGTAGCTAGAGAGGTAGTTGAAAGCAGTAGCTAGAGCGTATAAGCATTTCTTCATGCTTAAGCACTCTGAGAACCACCACTAGACTTAGCTAAAAATTCTTGAAGTATTTTAACATTCCACTCATGACAGGATTTTCGCCTCACATCTACGTGTATTCCCAGCGACTTAGCTGCTCCTATACTGAGACCTACTCTTTCAAGTTCACACTCACTAAAACCTCTCCCCTGTCTTAAATTCTTCACTACCCCTCTATCTCTCATCAATACGGGAGATTTGACATAGGGTTTTACATCCATGCTGCATCCCTACCTACGCTCCGAAAGATCGATAAAAGCTTTAGCTAATCCTACTTCTTAGATAAAAAGCTGGATAACTCACTACTCTATGGGACATGGTTAAGTACTGTGATATATGTGGTAGAACGATAGCTAGAGTATTGCAGAAGCACAGTGGTAGAGCTCTATGCGATAAGTGCTTTAGAGAAGACTTAGTCACTAGACTCAGGGACGAAGTATCTAGATATAGAATGTTTACACCAAGTGATAGAATACTTCTAGCTCTCTCTGGAGGAAAAGATAGTTTCGTACTTCTAGATATAGTAAGAGAAATTCACGATACAGGTAAGATAGGTATTATAACTATAGTAGAGGGTGTAGAAGGCTATAATAGAGCTGACGACGTGTTTTGGATAATAGAAGCTTCTAGAAACTACGGAATAGACCTACACTTAACGTCTTTCAAAGAGTTTACCGGATTCAGTCTCGATGAGATAGTCTCCCTAGATAGACTGAAGAAACTAGAAACAAGTCCCTGCACCTACTGCGGCGTGTTGAGGAGGAGGATAATCAACTACTACGCGAGATCTCTGGGTTATAGTAAGGTAGTAACTGCTCATAATTTAGATGATGAAGTTCAGACGTACTTAATGAATTTACTGCGAGGCGACGAAGGAAGACTGATACAGACCCACCCACTGAGTTCCACACTGAGCAAGTTCTTCATCAAGAGAGTTAAACCTCTTAGAAAAATATATGAATGGGAGACATCAGCTTACGCTCTCACGAGAGGCTTTAAGTTTCAGGAAGTAGAGTGTCCATATATTAGATTTAGACCAACTCTAAGAGCTGAATTACGCAACTACCTATATGAACTAGAGCGTTTGAAACCAGGCACTCTCCTCAAAATCTTGGAAGCTGTAGATAGATATGTTGAAAGAGAACTACTGAAGAAAGCACTCAAACTCACAGAGCTACCTCAGTGCTCAATATGCGGCTCTCCAACAGCCTATAGTAGAAACACCTGCATACTTTGTGACTTACTAGGCAAGATCGAGATCAACACTAAACTACCTTTCTAAGCCACACACCTCTTACTACATGCTTAAGGTCGTTCTAATACGTCTTCAACACCAGCTTCTGAAGTATACGCAGAATCTGTGAAATTACTCTGCAAACTACATCCTCTGAAAAATATAGGCAGCATCTACCCGTACTTAAGATAGAGTAATGTTGGGCTCCTCTATTAGGACTATAAGACTCACACTGCTTAAGCTTCTTTTTCTTCTGCGGGCTTTGTATAGTAGTATTCTCCCACACTCTTGAGGTATCTATCTAAATATGAATCCGGCTTATTGACTCTGGGCCTCCCTGTCTTTATGTCCCGCCGAAACGTAACTTCAAGTTCTTTTAAGAGAGTATTCATTCCTCTCCTAATGTCTATAGGTCCCACACATTGACCTCTAACCCCCGGCTCACCTGAGAACACTATGAGTCTATCGGATATGTAGTCTATTAACACAATATCGTGGTCTATAACTAGACAGGCAGTCTTTCTTCCTTCAATTATCTTTCTTATAGCTTTAGCTACGGTCAGCCTCTCATCTACATCGAGAAAAGCCGAGGGTTCATCTAGTACGTAGAGTTCCGCATCTCTAGCTAGAGCTATAGCTACTGAAAACTTCTGTAATTCACCACCACTGAGCTCTCTGATTTTCTTTTCTTTGAGTTTATGGAGTTTGAACTTCTTGGTTACTTCTTCTGCGAACCACTCACTGGAAGCTATTCCCTCTTTTGAGATACTCTCTAGAGCTTCACCAACATATTCCCACGGGAATTCTTCTCCCTTTATATACTGTGGTTTATACGAGATTCTCAATCCTCTAAATGGGACATGCCCTACGTTAGGCTCTATCTCACCTACTATTAGACGAGCGAAAGTGGTCTTACCGATACCATTTGGGCCAACAATCCCAACCACCTCACCTACTCGTATCTCTCCTTGACTGATACTTAGTGTAAATCCATCGAGAGTCTTATACATGTCTGGCCAAGTTAAGTACACCTGCTTATACTCTACTTCAACTACTCTCTGATCTGGTTTTGTATTGAAAACTACGGGCTCTGACCTAATTCTCATGTTTTCAGCTGGTAGATAGCCGCTGAGAAAGTGGTTAATACCTGAACCAACCGTGTAGACTTTAGAGTATATTCCGTAGAGTCCGGGTTCTCCGTAGACTACTGAGACTAAGTCTGCGATATAGTCTACTGCGGCTAAATCGTGTTCTACAACTATAGTGTAGGCTCTACTGGGTACGTACTTCCTTATAGCTCTACTTACTCTCAGTCTTTCCCTAATATCTAAGTAGCTAGCAGGTTCATCAAACACGTAGACGTCTGCACTTCTAAGTAATGCTGCTGCTACAGCTATCTTCTGTAGCTCACCTCCACTTAATGTAGGTATTTTCTTCTCCAGTATAGACTCTAGGTCTAGAAACTTTTTGAGTTCGTTCAGGAGACCTCTCTCATCTATCTTCTCTAACACCTCTCTAACGTAGCCTTTCACATACACTCTTACGGCGTCTACATGCTGTATCTTATGTGCTACTCTAATCTTCTTATCTACAAGTTTCGAGAAGTAGTTGTAGAGCTCGGAACCCTTAAAGAACTTCAGAGCTTCATCCCAGCTTGGGTTTGAGCCTACCATACCTAAATTTGGAACTATCTCACCGACTAATATTCTAACAGCTGTCGTCTTACCGATACCGTTTTTTCCGATAACTCCAACTATCTTTCCTTCATGTGGTATTGGAAGTCCGTATAGCTTAAATGCGTTCAATCCGTATCTGTGGATTACGTACTTCTCTAGTTCATCCGGTAAGTTTACTACAGCGATAGCTTGAAATGGACATTTCCTAATGCAGATACCGCATCCTATACACACATCTTCATATATAACTGCTTTATTGACTTCCTGTGGAACTTCAATAGCTTTCTTCCCAATTCTGTTTATCGGGCAGAACCTAACACACTCTAGCTGACACTTCCTTGGATTGCATAGACCCCTATCTATAGACGCAACTCTAACCAAGGAATCACCCGAAGATTTAGAAGGCTATTGTTCTAATACACAAACTAGACTTAAAACATAAAAATAGTTTACGAAAAGAGGGTGGGATTATTCTTCCTCTTCCTCCCACTCTTCCTCCTCTTCCTCCCACCACTCCTCTTCCTCTTCCCACCACTCTTCTTCCTCGAACAACATTTGCTGTCACTCAACTAATCCCTATATTTTAGTTTTATAAGTTTTAGAGTAGGAAAACTACGATAATATCTTAAATATACCTAGTGTGAGTTTATTGAACGCTTCTTCAGGTACTTCTTGAGGTTCTTCAGGAGTTTTCTCACACTTAGTTAGTATCTTAGTGAAGAAGTCCTCAGATTCTGCGGCTTCAGGTAGACATGCGTGAATAGCTACGTATTTTATAGATCGCTCATCTCTCAATAATTTAAGTACACTACTTATCTGTCTATCTCCGAAGTAGTACAAAAGGAACTCTAGAGACTTCTTCTTACTTACGTTTAGTCCTAGCTTGAACGAGCGTAGTGTTAGATAGGATACTAGTGCTGAGTATTTTCTTCCGTAGTAGTACTTTATAGGTATTACTTGAGCTACACATGAACAGTTAACTAAATCTACATTGTTGATCAATTCTTCAGCGAGTTTCTCGTCAACTAAACACACGGAAATCCTTATTGAGCCTACTTGATTGAGGTATTCCTCCAAGGGCCCGCTAGATCCACCGTGACTTACTGGAACTAGCTGTATGATATCGCCGTCTCTTACTATATAGTTGTATCCACCGAGAAGCTCGTAGTCTACTTCATTAATGAACAACATGAAGTAAGGCTTAAGACTTCCGTCGACAGCTATAGCTTCTTCGCGGAGCTCAGGTATTCGATTATAGACTGTAGAAAGCACCTCCCTCAAGGTGGAGTTCTCTGAAACCTCTACATCTATTTCTTTCGAGTTGAGCAAGCTTCTCAAGAAACCGTAGAGCTCTATTCTAACTCTCATCAGAAACCTCCGCTGTTTGAGGGAGAACCTCCACTTTCTTAGATAGTTTAACTAATCTAGTTAAGTAGCCGGCTATCTGATTTCTGAGCTTCTTTGATTTTACATCTACGTACTTAGCTACTAGTTCCTTATTCTTTTCGAAGTCTTCAGATACCTCACCCGGATACATCTCCATTAGCTTCCTCGCAGACCTTTTAATCAGTGAAGTATATATTTTACCCACGTTCTGACTACCCAAGTAGCCTACATTAGTAGGTTTTTAAGCTAGATAGAGCCCACGCTCGAACACACTACGTAACACTATTGGGTTAAAACAATACCGCACACGTAATCACAAATTCCTGACGTAGTATACGTAGTAACTACATTTAGTTAACGTACTAAAGAGTGGAGCTGTGTGGAGTGTTTTATGAAATTTTCTTTGACACGGCTGGTGTCTAGACTACTGAGGTATAGCTAATATGTTTAACACTCTCTACTTGGCGGTGCGATAATAGGTGGTTGATGTAAGACCCGGAGACTTCATCAGGGTAGTTAAAAAAGGAGGTCTAGTAGTTGAGGGAGTGGTACTTCCCTCTACAGAGTTTACCTCAGAAAAACACCTGGTAGTGAAGCTTTCAAATGGATACAATATAGGTATTTCTCTTGATGATGCTGTCATCGAGGTTTTAGCGGAGAAATACACTAAGCCGGTAGTTTCTGAAGAATTTCGCGAGATGTCTATAGTTAGAGGTAGTGGAAGTCTTAAGATCGGTTTTGTTAGCACTGGAGGAACTATTGTTAGTAAGGTAGAATATGAAACAGGTGCGGTTAAACCAGCTTTAAGTGCTAGTGACTTAGTCGAGTTTGCTCCAGACTTTCGAGAGTTGTCTAGTGAGTTAGTTGTAGTAGACTTCATGAGAAAGCTCAGTGAGAATATGACTCCCGAAGACTGGTCTCACATATCTGAAGAAGTTGGTAGACATCTTAAAGCTGGTGTTGACGGGGTTGTAGTAGCTCACGGTACAGATACAATGTCGTATACTGCTGCCGCACTAGCTTTCTCACTCAGAAATCTCGGGAATCCAGTACTCTTAGTTGGTGCTCAAAGAAGTAGTGATAGACCGAGTACAGATGCTCTATATAATCTAAAAGCGTGCCCGATAGTAGTTAGAGATGCTCCATTTGCTGAAGTCGCGGTAGTTATGCATGGAACTACCGACGACTTATACGCTCTCGTTCATAGAGGTGTTCGAGTTAGAAAAATGCATTCAAGTAGGAGAGATGCTTTTCAATCAATTAACGATATTCCTCTAGCCAGAGTTTACATTAGAGAGAGAAGATTTGAGCTATTAAACAGGAGATTCCTCCCTAGAACCAGGAGTTCCGATATATACGTGTTAAATAAGTTCAGTAACAAAGTATCGGTTGTTAAGTCCTATCCTGGGATAGACTGCGAAATCTTTGACTACCTAGCAGATAGAGGCTATAGAGGAGTGGTCATCGAGGGCACTGGACTAGGTCACGTAAGGGAAGAATGTGTTGAAAGCATTAAGAGAGCCACGGACTCAGGTGTTGTTGTAGCTATGGCTACTCAAACTATCTTCGGTCGTGTAGACTTAGATGTATATACAACTGGTCGCAAGCTACTTAAGGCTGGAGTAGTGCCGGTAGACGATATGGTTCCTGAGGTAGCTTTCGTGAAGCTCTCTTGGCTCCTCGGAAACTTTCCGGAAGATGGCCCTGCTGAAATAAAGCTAAAGCTTGTGTCTAATATGGCTAATGAGATAGGGAATTCCCAGAGTTTGGAAGTCTTCCCTAGGTGGTATCATGGAGATTGAGTATAGGAAGTTAGGACTTAAAGTTGGGCTTGAAATACATCAACAACTAGATAGCAAATTTAAGCTCTTCTGTAGCTGTCCCACTAAGCTAGCACCAGAAAATGTGAAGTATCGTGAGGTAACCCGCAATTTGTGGTTAAGTAAGTCTGAACTAGGTGAAATAGATCCAGCAGCTCTATATGAAATTGCTAGAGGTAGAAAGATAGTCTACAGAATTCCCGAGGGCCACGCCTGCCTAGTGGAACTAGATGAGGAACCTCCTCACGATATCAATAGAGAAGCACTAGTGATCTCTCTATCAATAGCGAAAGCCCTAAACGCTAGACCTGTCGATGAAGTATATGTAATGAGGAAGATTGTCGTCGATGGGTCCAATACAGCTGGATTTCAGAGAACAGCTATCATAGCTCTAGGTGGCTCTATTGAGGATGAAGATGGAGCTGTCGGAATTCAGACTATCGCCCTAGAAGAAGACGCAGCTAGAAAAATAGCTGAAGAATCTGACTACGTAGTCTACAATCTAGATAGACTCGGAATTCCATTGATAGAAATAAGCACAGCCCCAGATATCGGAACTCCAGAGCAAGCTCTTAGAGTAGCGTATAGAATAGGGCTCATAATGAGGTTGAGTGGGAAGGTTAAGAGGGGGATAGGCACAATCAGGCAGGACCTCAACATATCTATAGAGAGTGGGGAGAGAATAGAAGTTAAAGGAGTTGATAAACTAGAGCTCATACCTAAAGTTATTACTTATGAAGTACTTAGACAGCTCTCACTACTAGATATTAGAGAAGAACTTCGTAGGAGGAGGCTTAAACCTGAAGACATATCGGAATTTTATATAGATGTATCTGAAGTAATGAAAGACTGTAGGAGTAGGATAATTAAGACTAGCCTAGATAGAGGTATGAAGGTTTATGCTCTACCACTACCGGGTTTTAAAGGTATACTAGGGAGAGAAGTTTGCTCGGGAAGGAGATTCGGCACGGAACTCTCTGACTACGCTAAAGCTTGGGGAAGCGTTGGCGGATTAATTCACAGTGACGAGCTTCCAGCATACGGAATTTCTGAGAAAGACCTGGAGTCTCTCTATAAATATCTAGGTCTTAACGGAGATAGAGACGCCTTCATATTGATAGTGAGTGACTACGAGAGAGCTGATAGAGCTTTTAAAGCCGTCATCAATAGACTTAAATATGCGTTCATAGGTGTGCCCAAGGAGACTAGAGCTGCTAATCCTGATGGCACTACCAGGTATCTGCGTCCACAGCCTGGTGCTGCTAGAATGTATCCAGAAACAGATATACTTCCACTGAGAGTTGATGAGTCTATACTAAGGGAAGTGGAGAAGATAGCCATACCTAGACCAGAAGACGTTCTAAGAATTCTAGTTGAAGAGCATGGAATATCGCGAGAACTCGCATCTCAACTCATTAGAGACCCTTCTCTACATCTCTATCTAGACTTAGTCGAAGAATTAAGAGATATCACTAGTCCGCAGATAATTGCTTCAACTTTGATAGTCCACATGAAGTCTCTGAAAAGAGACGGTATTGAAGTCGATAGAATAAGCTACATAGACTTAGTCAAGATTTTGAGTGCTGTAGGTAGAGGTGAAATAGCTAAGGAAGTTATTCCAGAAGCTATCAAGGTTGTTGTCTCAGGGTCTAGCTTCGAAGATTTTCTAGAATCACGTAGAGTACTGAGTGTAGAAGAACTCGAGAAAATAGTTGAAGAAGCTATAAAGTCCAACGCGGATTTAGTGAAGTCAAGAGGATTTGAGAGATCTATCGGCTTGATAATGGGTAAAGTAATGTCGGTAGCTAGAGGTAGAGCTGACGGAGCTTTAGTCAACACTCTAGTTAGGAAGAAACTCCAGGAATTTCTTACTCCATAGAAGCAGCCCACACCGTGCCTATAGAGCAGTGAGACTTAGAATTAAAAAGATATTAAATTTTAGAGTCTTACCTACTCCTCCCAGTATTTAGTAGGAAATCGCGGTGAGAGCTGTTGTCCGAGTCATCTCTCTTACTTCACTGAGAAAGCTCTGGGACTCTCGTACTACACGAAATAATCTCGCTATATGCGTCTTACTGAGGCCTAGTTCTTTAGAGAGATTAGACATATTTATACTACTGTTAGTAGCAAGCATGTAAGCTATTGTAGCTATTGCGTATTTAGCTCTATCAGTTCTCGAGCAGAGCTTTGGGTATTTATTCATAATTGAAACTATTCTACTCAGAGTTTCATCTCTAGGTGTTCTAGCTCTCCTCTTTATGACTTTAACTCTCTTCCCTAGTGCCAAATACTTATTAAATGAATCACTATCTATGTAGAGATAGGGATGGCATCTTATTTCCTCTAGTATTGCTAAATACTTTTGAGATACTATATCGAGTTTTCCAAAATTTCTCGTATTAACTGAGATTCTCTCCTTGAACGACTCTACCGTGAATTCTAAGCTTCTCCTATCGGTAGCATATATGGAGTCTACGACTGTACCGCATTCAGAGCACACTACAGTACCTCTATTTTCATCCCAAACCAGAGAGTTTTCAATTCTGCAGTACGGACACTTCAAGATTTATCTCCACGGCGATGTGGGGGGTACTACCTGCTATATTATCGAGTAAAAGTAGTACTAACTCTGAGAGAGATGAGTGAAAGTATTGAAAGCCAGGCTTTATGATCATGCTCATTCATAGATACCGCAAAGCGTTTGATAGTCTGCAGTCCAATGACGTTAGCTTAATATTTTTCGTAGATATACTTATTGGATGCTCCTAATGCTTAGAGATAGATTTGGTAGACCTGCGACACACATTCGTCTATCTGTAACTAATCGCTGTAACTACTCCTGTATTTACTGCCATAGAGAAGGACTTGATCGCGTAGATGAAGAACTCTCTCCGGAGGACTGGGACTTCCTCGTAGGGGTAGCTGTAAAACTCGGATTGAAGTTCTACAAGATAACTGGAGGTGAGCCTCTACTCTATGGAGGTATAGTTGAAGTCGTTAACTCGGTTAGGAGACACGGTGGTATTCCATCTATAACTACGAACGGTTACCTACTCGAGGAGTTCGCAGAATCTCTTGCAAGAGCCGGTATAGACCACATAAATGTGTCGATCCACTCTCTCAAGCGAGATATTTACGCAGCTTTAACAGGTCTTGATTCTCTAGATAGAGTTTTAGCGGGAGTAGAAAAAGCTCTAAAGTGGGGAATTAAGCTCAAGATAAACTACCTAGTCTTAAAGCCCAACGTAGATGAGGTATCAGATATACTGCACTTTGCTTCGAGTTACAGTGCGGACATCAACTTGATAGAGCTCATCCCACTTGGAGTAAGTAGAGAGCTCTACGAGAAGCTACATGTAAATCTAGATAGTGTAGTACAGTATCTCGAAACTGTGAGTGTTAGAAAAGATATGGAGTCTTTTCAGAATAGAACTGTGTACATTCTTCCGTCAGGTAGTAGAGTCTACGTAATAAAGGGCTATGGAAATCCTTTGATGTGTGCTGCGTGTTCGAGAATACGCATAGGACCTAATGGAAGGATGAAGCTATGTCTGTATGGAAATTTCTACCAGGACTTAAGACCACTAATTGAAGCAAGAAAAGAAGCAGAACTTACGAAAGCTATAGCTAGTGCTATTGAAATGAGAGAACCATATTTCAGGTAGCAACCGTGTATTCCAGTCGCATTAGGGTAGTTTCACAGACATATATAAAGAAGTAGAACTTTCAGCATCTTTGAAGTGAACTGTAGTAGTAATAGAATTTAGTATATCGCAGTGATTGTAGAGATCACCCTTCTTTATATGTAGCTACAACGTTTTCTATCTCGGTAATGAGGTCGTCTAAACCTATAGCTTCACGTGCTGAAATAGGTGTAGGTGGCTTTATAAACTGCCTAAAGATTTCGCATAGCTGCACTGAGACTGACACGTCGAGAAAGCTCTCACCAGTAATTACCGATGGACACTCACCGTACTCGGATAGTAGTCTATATATGGGTAGTGCTTCATAGAGTTTCTCGTAGAGTTTCTTGTTACTGTAGGTGGTGAGATCCACTACGAGGTCTACCTTGTTTACAGCTAAAACCATTGGTAGATTGAGTCTATATGTAGTAGATAGAGCTAGCAGTAGGAGAGCGTAAGCCGAATACATCTTTGAAACAAGTCTAGCATCTATAAGGAAGATCACAGCAGCTTTACTCCCCTCGGCTAGTTCCTGCAGTAATCGAGGACCTGGTAGTCTGAATGCTATAACTTCAAGCTGCCCCGGTAGATCTACTAAAACGTAGTCAGCTCTGCAATCCTCTATCTCTGTTTTAATATCTACAACATAGTTCAGTAGTTCATCCATACTAGCTAGTAGAGCACCGTTAGGTCCAAGTCCTCTTTTAATCATTAAATCCCTAGCGTTTACATATCTCTTAGCATCGACGTCGGGTACGTAAGGTAGGAGTTCAGATGCTGGATCTAGATTTACTTTACACACAGAGTACTCAAATCTCTCAATCCACGTAGATAGTGTTGAAGTAAGTAGAGATTTTCCCGAGCCGGCAGGTCCAGCAATAAACAACATGTTCACTTCTTAAGCACCCTCTGAGAGCTTTCGATAAGACTAATATAGGCTAAGCAAGTTACTGGTAATCGAAAATAATAAGCAGATTCGACATTTAGATATGGTGTTAATTTGAGCTTTCGAGTTACTTTCGGAATAGAACCTCTCGATATAGGTGCTCCCGAAGGTGTTATGCGTTCTTCAACCCTACTAGTAGCTGGTGAATCCGGTACCGGTAAGTCCGCACTGATTGCTCATATAGCAGCTAACTTCATGTTTAAGGGAGAGAAGTGCATATATATCGCACTAGACGACTCTCCTGAATCATTCGTTGAACAACTAGAGAGTTTCGGCTGGCCTGGGAGAGAGTTCTACTCGAAAGAATTGCTTCACATAATAGACGGCTACACCTATACAACCGGTAGATATGTAGCGTCAGCCTACTCTAGGAAGAGCATCAACGTGCAGAAAATGGATGAGCTAGTATACTCAGTACTTAGCTCTATTGACGAACTTAAGCTAGAAAACACTGGTGTTCTAGTTATAGACTCTTTAAACGACTTATTCTACTTTCACGATATACCCAAGATAGTTATGTTGATAAAGTCTATTAGAGCTCACGCATCTAAGCTGAGAAAGATAGTCAGCATCATGGTTCTACATACAGATACAGATGAAATGATGTCTTTAGAGAGAAATATTGAGCATCTATTCGATGGCGTTATATACACCAGAGTTAACGAAGATTTAAGAAAGATAGGTATACCACTTAAAGAACTGCTGATAAAGAAGCTTAGAGGAGCACCGACAAATCCGTTTTGGATACCTTACGCTGTAACGAATAAAGGTGTGTTTCCAGTCGATATGGATAAGCTAATGCATTTAATTAAGTCTAAGCTCGGAGAGTACGAGAGGTTTACACGCGTTGAAAGTAGAGATTAGAATCTCTAGTGCTTGCTATCTCTGCGGTCTCTGTATAGAGAGCTGTCCAACAAGAGTTTTTCAGCTACTCGGAGACCACCTTAAGGTAGACCAAGATAGCTGCATATACTGTAGGGGATGTGAAATACTGTGTCCAGCTAAAGCAATAAATCTGCGTCTCCTAGACGAAGAACTCACTATTTCACGAAGAAAAACTTTAATTTCTATAAAGTAGTTTAACTTAACTGAATTAAAAACAATCGAATTTCTCTCTAAAGCCTCCCAGAGATCCAGCAAATTTTTATAAGCTCTGTGTAAACTACATCTTGGTGTGACACGTGGAGAGATCTAGAGTAGTTCAAACTCTAGCAGCTCTGGTAGTCATAGTTGCTGTAGTTGCTGGATTGATAGGATTCTTTGTTGGTTCTATGCAGGTCGCCAGGCCGGCTCCACCTACAACAGTTACAGTAGTTAAGACTATTACTCCTTCAACTATTACAGTGCCTCTACCGGTTTCAGTTCCGGAGAAAGTCCGAGCTGCGTGGATATACGTTGGTCCTATTGGTGACCTAGGGTGGTCCTACATGCATGATTTAGGTAGAAGAGTTGTTGAAAAACTCTTCAAACAGTGGCTTGAAACTACTTACTATGAGTCAGTTTCTGAAGCTGAGTTACTATCGAGAATTGATGAGCTAGTTAGAGCTGGATATACAACGATTTTCACAACTTCATTCGACTTCATGGATAAGACCTATGAAGCATCTATGAAGTATTCTAATGTATTGTTCTTCCATTGCAGTGGCTATAAGAGACGAGATAATATGGGGACATATTTCGCCGATCTCTACCAGATTTACTATCTAAATGGACTAATAGCTGGTGCTCTAACTAAGACGGGAAAGATAGGGTATGTTGCTGCTTTCACAATACCCGAGGTGATAAGACACATTAATGCTTTCGCTATAGGTGCTAGAGAAGTAGGAGAACAGCTAGGTAAGAGTATAGAGGTCTACGTAGTTGAGTTAGGTGCGTGGTTCGCACCAGATAAGGCTGTAGATGCAGCTAGATATCTAGTTGAAGTATTAGGTGTTGACGTAATTGCGTTTACTGAAGATAGCTCAGCTATAGTTGAATTTGCTCAAGAACTCTATGGAAAAGGAAAAGTAGTCTATGTCTTCGGTCATTACGCACCTATGTATGAGTACGGACCCGACGTCGTCGTATCCGGACAGCTAGTTAGGTGGGAGGTGATATATGCTGACATACTAGTCAAGATTAGAAGCGGAGTGTTAAACACAGTAAATCTTAAGCATGTAGACTACTGGTATCTCCTCAATACTGGTGCTGTAGAGCTAGGAGCACATGTCTTCGAGAACGGTACCGTAATGACAGTAAATCCGAAATATATACCGGAGTTAAAGCGGATCACAGTTAGAGATAAGCTAACAGGTGAGAGGATATCTCTATATGACCTCGTTATGAGGAGGTATGAACAAATGAGAAACGCGCCTCTTCTACAGTCACTACAGTTTTCAGCTATAACTCACGAACTAGAAAGCATTACGTATGTAGATATCGGGGGTAAGGAAAAGAAGTACCTTACATCCACAATCTTCGACCCATTTGTAGGTCCTCTAGAGGGTTGGTGTAGATATACAGGAGATAGAGCTTTCACAGAGTACTGTAGGAAATCAGATAGAGTAAGCATATCTGCAGGCATAAGATTAGGTCACGCAGACCTCTGGAATATGGACTGGTTCGTATCTTGGGTTAAATATCTGGGAGCTAGATAAGGAGGTTAGCATGTTTTTTCCCTCTAGGCAGTCCTTCCTTCGTGTAGTGGATGTAACTAAGAGATTTCCAGGTGTTTTAGCTCTAGACAGCGTCACTCTAGAGCTCTATTTAAGTGAAATACACTCTATCTTAGGAGAGAACGGGTCTGGGAAGTCTACTCTAGCTAAAGTTATCGCTGGCATCTACGTACCAGATAGAGGTTATATCGAGATTTTAGGGAAACCCATGAAACTACTGAGTCCGGTAGATGCTGTTAACTACGGCATATACTACATACCTCAAAACCCTAACTTAGTTGAGAGACTTACGGTTGTCGAGAATATTCTTATAGCTTTAAAGTCTTATAGCGCCTTTGCGAGAGTTAGTGAAGTAAGAAGTTTAATAGTAGAAGAGTCTCAGAAAATTGGCTCATTAATAGACCCTGAAGCTGAAGTAAGTGAGTTAAGCTACACACAGAGACAGATAGTGGAATTAGTGAAGGCATCTCTTCTGAGAGCTAGAGTGCTCCTAGTAGATGAAGTAACTACATACCTACCTACGTCGGTTAGAGAGAAATTCTATAGCTACTTGAGAAAACTGAAGAGTGAGAATAAGATTGTTCTACTAATAACGCATAAGGTCTCTGAAGCAGTTGATGTAGCAGATAGAATTACGGTTATGCGCTCTGGGAGAATAGTTAAAACTATTGAAAAAGCAGAGTTCGACGTGGACTACGTGAGAAAACTCATGTTTGGAGAGAACGGCTATATCTCTGAGCCACCTAAGAATGTATTACTAAAGGATTTAACTACTGAAAATAGAAGAGCTGTAGTTAAGTTAGATAGGGTTTGGGTTATTAGCGAAAGTAGAGGTTACGCTCTTAAAGACATTGAACTCAGTGTTAAACCCGGCGAGATCTTAGGTGTTGTAGGTATTTCAGGTAGTGGTCAAAGAGAGCTAGCTGAAGTTCTCGTAGGTCTTAGATCTATTAGAAGCGGTAGGTACTACGTTGATGGACTTGATGTAACTAATAGAGGTCCTGAAGCAATTAGAGCTGCTGGTATAGGATTTATTTCAGAAACACCTCTCTACCACAATCTCTCGGGAGATCTTAGCTTAGTAGAGAATCTAGCTCTAGCTACTTACGGTAAGCTATTTCTCCCATTGAAGCTACTTACAGCAAAAACCAGAGAGCTTATGGAGAAGTATGGAATTATTTCTACATCACCTAAGACTCCAGTGAAAGTTCTCTCCGGTGGAAACATAATGAGATTTACAATAGCTAGAGAGCTTGAGTTCGCTAAGAAAGCACTAATTGTACTCAATCCATCTAGGTCTCTAGATGAAAAATTTAAATGGAGCTTCATCAACACTATTAAGAATATATCACGTTCAACCGATATGTCAGTAATATACATCAGCGAGAGCCTAGATGAAGTACTTCAAGTAAGTGACACCGTCGCTGTTATAAATGGAGGTAGAATAGTAGGTGTATTTAGTAGAGAGTCTGTAGAGCGAGAAGTTCTAGAGAAGCTCATGGTGATGTAGTTGGTAAAAGTTTCAATAGTAGTTACCAAGCGCTCTAGGAAGAGTATAGCTACGTCGACACCAGTAATACTGCTACTCTCACTACTACTAGGTCTAGTAGCCTCCTATACCCTAATCTGGACTTTCTCAAAGCTAGATCCCATCAGCTTCTTCAGTACCTTCTACCAGACGCTAATATCGTACACAGGCTTGCTAGAGCCACTTCTATTTCTAACTATCCTAGGCACAGCGATCTCAATAGCTTTCTACGGATCTTTCTGGAATGTAGGTGCTGAAGGACAGTATGTATTCGGCATGCTTGGAGCTATATACCTCGTAATGTTTTCCCCAGTAAGTGAAGTATTTCTAAATGGAGACTCAGCCGCTAATGGAGTAGCTAAGCTTCTAGCAGTAATTTCAGGGGGTTTACTCGGCTTGCTATGGTCTCTAATCCCAGGAGCTCTCAAAGCATATACTAGAGTCAGTGAAGTACCGGTAATGCTCTTAATGAACTATATAGCCTACAGTATATCTGACTATCTAACTGCAGGTCCGTGGAAAGGCAGGTATACTTACGGCTATATAAGAACTGATATGATACCTGAATCCTCGAGACTAACAGTTATTTCAGGTCTCGAGGTCTTGAGGTACGAGGTAGTGATAGCGACTATAGCTGTTTTTGCTATTGCTTACCTACTGATAGAATATACCCGGCTAGGTCTTGAAATAAAGGTTCTAGGATCAAATCCCGTAGCACTAAAGTCTTCTGGGCGAAATGAGAAGAAGACCATTATATTGGTGTCAGCCATAAGCGGCTTTATCGCCGGTCTAGCTGGAGCTCTGAGACTCTTAGGGTATGACTACCGCTTGCTCTATAACATAGGTGACGGTAAGACTGGCTTCTATGGATATACAGCTATTCTAGTTGCCTGGCTCTCGTTTAAAGACCTGAGATTTGTAATTCCTTCCGCAATCATAGTGTCAGCTTTAAGCAGCTTTGGTTATCGAATGCAGATGTTTCTCAAGGAGCTACTACCCCCCGGGGTATCGGCGTTTGCTTTCTCCCAGATCTTTATTGGAACTACTCTCGTAGTCTATTCTCTAGCTAGAATTACTAAAGAATACTCTGTGAAATTGGTGGTAAGAGAGTGATAGAACTTCTAGACTGGCTTATTCCGACACTAGCGTCTGCATATGTTGTCTATACTCTTACTGCTATCGGGAGTACAGTTATAGAGAGGTCCGGCATTCTTAATCTAGCTATCGACGGTTTATTTGTTTTGAGTTCTTCTCTAGCTTATGCATACGCTATATATCTCTCAATACTTCTTCAACCAGGTGTTCTAGCTACAGCTCTTTCGCTATTACTTACAGCTGTGACTACAGCACTTCTCTACTCTATATATACAGCACTGAATACTGTTCTACCAGTTAGTCAGGGTGCTGTAGGTCTATCGTTTATGTTTATAGGTTATGGTCTGGGGGCGGTCGTAGGAAATCTTGGGAGAGTTTTATTTAGCTTATTTAGAGTGAGAATCGAGTACATTAGCGTTACTCAGAATAGTGTTGTCTTTACGTACCTACTAATGGTTCTAGCAGCTGTATTGGTATACTTAGTTCTCTACAAGCTCAAGCTCGGGGTTTTAATAAGAGCTGTCGGTGAAGATCCGAGACTCGTTAGTCAGATCGGTATCAACGTAGCTTACGTTAGATTTCTCTCCGGTCTCTTAGGTGGTGTGTTAATAGGTATTGGAGGTGCTCTATTTACTCTATGGAGAGTTGGCGGTTGGTCGCAAGGACAGGGGTTAAGCCACGGCTGGCTGGCGTACGCTGTATCAATTGCTGGGTGGAGATATCCTCCAGTAATAGCTCTTGTTTCAGTGTTTTTCTCGTTAGCTTACGTTCTACTTCCATATCTCCAGAGCGTTGGTCTACCGATCGAAATATCTATAGCGACTCCCTACGTTGTATCGATAGTTGCTATGGTGTTTGTATCTATTACTCATAGAAGGAGTGTGGCTCTTCTAGACCCTAAGTCTCTGGGGAAGACATTCTTTAGAGAGGAACAAGCGTAGATGTAGAACACTATTGATGGTGAATTGAAGATGTTTAGTGTAAGATTCTCCGCCTCCCGGTATTTACAGTCTCTCATACCGCATTTAGCTATGTATCTTGAGGAGAAGCCCAGCTGCTGAATAGTGGCTGCGTGCTTCATGAGAGAATTAATTAGCTGCTTTCAGTAAGCAGTATTGAACACTATGAGAAGAGTGAGTGGTATCATATCGTTTCTCACAGACTTCAGTAGCTCCGACCCCTACGTAGCGTGTATGAAGGGAGTAGCTCTCGATCTATGCCCTACAGCTAACCTAGTTGATATCTCTCACAGTATTCCATCTTTTGATATAGACTACGGGTCTCTAGTGCTACTGCTGACATATAGATACTTCCCACCTGGAACCGTCTTCGTTGCTGTTGTAGATCCAGGTGTAGGTAGCTCGAGAAGACCTCTAGCTATTGCGAGTAGAAACTACTACTTTATTGGACCAGATAACGGTCTACTACTTCCCGCCGCAGAAGACGACGGTTTAGAACTTACCGTAGTTTTAGATAGAGAAGAATTCTTTAGAAAACCAGTGTCCCCGTCTTTTCATGGCAGAGACATATTTACTCCAGTAGCTGCTAGAATTGCTTGCGGTACACCTATTGAAGACGTAGGGTCTCCGGTGAGTAGGGAGAGCCTGGTTAGACACGGACTCTCTCTACAGTCTGAAAGAGTTGGTGGATGTATCAAACTACGAGTAGTCTACATAGATAAATTCGGTAACCTGATGCTTTCTGAGTGGTTTAAGAATATCGAGAACTTACTGAAGTTAGAGTTTAGTGGTAGAGTTGAAGTAGTTTCGGATTCACGAAGGTATCTAGCAGTAGTTGAGAGAGTTTTCTCAATTGCTCCACGAGGCCAGCTAGTTCTCTATGAAAATAGCTTTGGATTAGCTGAGTTAGCAGTTAACTTAGGGTCTGCTGAGAAGCTACTCCAACTTAGAAGAGGAGACTCAATAGAATTATGTCCACCTTAGACTAACTATCTAGTGTGATATTAACTGCTTCTTACGGTATTTTTGTTTCTAAAGCACTTTACAGTGGTAGACCGATATGAAGAAAGTAATAGTCGGCTCGGACGACCTATATCCATGTGCGAGATTTGCCGTTGAATACCTCAAGGAGAGAGGTTACGAAGTTGAAGTAGTTGGGTCGTTAAAGACTGGTAGACCAGAGCCGTGGCCTGATGTAGCACATGCTGTCGCACTAGCGGTAGCTAGAGGTGAGGCTGATTGGGGTATAGTAGTGTGCTATACTGGCACTGGTGTCTCTATAGTCGCTAATAAAGTCTACGGGGTTAGAGCAGCTCTGTGTCCTGATGCTCAGACAGCTCGCGGAGCTAGATTGTGGAATAACGCTAACGTACTAGCAATGAGTGGTAGGCTAACTACGGAAGTAGTTACTCGCGAAATACTTGAAGCTTGGACCTCTGTTGAGAATCCGAATTCTTCTGAGTTACAGAACATAGAGAAGCTTGAGGAAATAGATAGAACCCATAGAAGGAGGTAATAGCAGTTTAATCAAGTCGATCTACCATAGACATCACAGGCGCAGACATCCAGTTAGGATATTTATTCTGTTGCGATAGTCTTATTGGTGATATCTTGAAGGGTTGGTCTGGGAGATATCTGCACATAGATTTATCCAACAAGAAGTTTCAATATGTAGAGCTCCCTACTGAAGTTTTACACAACTTCATCGGTGGTAGAGGTCTGGCGATCAAGCTGCTATGGGATTTAAACCCTGTTGGAGTAGACCCACTCTCACCGGAGAACTACCTAGTTCTCGCAGTAGGTCCTCTAACAGGTTTCCCACTACCTTCTTCGGGTAAGATGGTTGTAGCATCTAAGTCTCCACTTACTGGAGGCTATGGTGACGGTAATATCGGGACTCGAGTTGCTGTTGAACTTAGAAATCTAGGTGTTGACGCGGTAGCCATCAAGGGGAGGTCTCCCGAGCCGACAGTTCTCTACCTGAGCTGTGAGGGTGTGGAATTTAGAAGTGGAAGAGACTACTGGGGTCTCACAACTCTAGAAACTGAGAGGAGATTGAAGAAGGAGTTAGGTGAGAATGTTTCAACTCTCACCATAGGTCCGGCTGGGGAAAAATTAGTGAAGATCGCTACGGTAATAAGTGAATTCGGTAGGTCTGCTGGAAGACCCGGTATGGGCGCTGTTATGGGTTCTAAGAACTTAAAGGCTATAGCTGTTAGAGGCTGCTCTAGACCTGAAGCAGCAGACCGCAGTGAGTTAGCTAGACTCGGCTCAGAGGCCTATAGAAAGGTTAAGGAGTCTCCACTCTACGAGTTCTGGGTCAGACAGGGAACTATGGCTACAATAGAGTGGTCTCAGAAGAACTCTGTTCTACCAACATACAACTTCAGTGAGGGTGTTTTCGACTACTGGGAGAGTATCGATGGTTACGTTATGGAGTCTATGAAGACTAGGGTTAAAGCATGTCCTAACTGTAACATGCCTTGTGGTAACGTAGTTAAGTATGTAACATCGACAGAGCTTGGAGAAGCAGAGCTAGATTACGAAAACGTAGCTATGCTGGGTTCCAACATAGGTCTCGCACCGCTAAATAAAGTTGCTCACATAAATCTTCTAGCAGACCTATACGGTATAGACACTATTAGCTTAGGGAACATCCTCGGGTTCGCTATGGAGTTAAGTGAGAAGGGATTATTGAAGGATAGAGTTGAGTGGGGAGACTACTCTAAGATTAAAGAGCTAACTAGGCAGATAGCGTATAGAGAAGGTTTAGGAGACCTTCTAGCTGAAGGTGTTGCTGAAGTAGCTAGTAGAATCGGGGGTGATGCGTGGAAGTATGCTATACATGCTAAAGGTCTCGAGGTATCCGCATACGACTGTCACGCAGCACCTGGGATGGCTCTAGCTTACGCTACATCACCTATAGGAGCTCACCACAAAGATGCGTGGTTTATTGCTGCTGAGGTTAAGATGGGGCGATTCAACTATACCATAGAGAAGGTTGAGAGATTAGTTTGGATGCAGAACATCAGGGGAGGCATGTTTGAGTCACTAGTGACTTGCAGACTTCCGTGGGTAGAAGTGAGCTTAGACTTAGACTACTACCCCAAGCTACTGACAGCTGCTACTGGTGTCACCTACACTTGGGATACGATACACGAAGTCGCAAATAGGATATACTCTCTCGTGAGGTCGTTCTGGGTAAGAGAATACATAGCGGTAGGCCGTAAGTGGAGCTACGAAATGGATATGCCTCCAGTTAAGTGGTTCACTCAGCCGCTAACTAAAGGCCCACTGAAGGGCTCAAAGCTAGATACCGAAGGCTATATTAAGATGTTGAAGCACTACTACAGTATCAGAGGGTGGGATGAGAACGGTGTTCCAACGAAGTCTACACTAGAGAAACTAGGTTTGAGCTACGCAGCTTTGAAACTCGAAAAACTAGGGATACACTTAAGCTAGATCTTCACTAAAGCTTTATAAGCACAACCACGATCTTTATGTGAAGTAGGGTGCGGAATGGAGGGTAAGGGAAAGTTAAGTTTAGAATCAATATGTGGAGGACTTCCTGAAGAATTATGTGTTCAGATAAGTTCTGAACAACAAATTGTTAAGATTAAAGTAGAGAAGAGAAAATTCGGTAAGGAAGTCACCGTAATAGAGGGTCTAGATAGTAGTGTCTATAATCTAAAAGAGGTTGCTTCAAGACTTAAATCTAAACTAGCAGTAGGCGGCACTGTTAAGAATAACCACATAGAGCTGCAGGGAAATCAGAAAATTAGAGTTAAGCAAGTACTTATTGAAGAACTCGGTATACCACCAGAAAATATTATAACTATAGAGTCTGAGTAGCTAGAATAGAAGTAGCTGAAGGTAAAAATAAGACCTATTTTACGCCTTATCTCTATTCCTCCGGTAGTTGGAGCTTCAAGCTTCGAACAAGTTCTCTATATCTGTTTCTAACTGTTACTTCTGTTACTCCTACAACTGCTGCGATATCTTTCTGAGTTTTCTTTATTCCGACCATTTGAGCTGCAGCGTAGACAGCAGCTGCAGCTACTCCAGTTGGGTCTTTGCCTGCTGTTATACCTGATTTCTTAGCTTCTTCCAGTAGCTCTATAGCTTTCTTAGCTACTCTACCACTAAGTCCGAGAGCTGAGACTATTCTAGGCACGTAGTCTGCTGAATCTGTTGGTGGTACTTTGATCTCTAACTCTTTTACCAGCATTCTATAGCACCTAGAGATCTCACGCTTATCGGCTTTAGTTACACCTGAGATTTCGTCGAGCTGCCTCGGTATCTTATGTATTCTGCAGGCTATGTAGAGTGCTGCAGCTGCTACAGCCTCCACAGACCTGCCTCTAACTATTCCTCTCTCTATTGCCTTTCTATATATAGAAACAGCTTCTTCCTTAATGGATTTAGGCAGTCCTAGTTGATCAGCTATTCTCTCTAGTTCTACAGCTGCCTGAGTTATATTTCTGTCTATGGAGCTCTGAATTCTAGTTCTAAGCTGCCACTTCCGCCATCTCATAGCGTCCAATCTCTTCTTCATTTCAAGCTTCTTCCCCGTGGCATCTTTATCTCTCCAGTCGATTACAGACGTTAAACCACCATCGTGTATCATAGGCGATAGTGGTGAACCAGCTCTTGCTCTCTTGCTCTCTTCATCAGAAGTAAAAGCTCTCCACTCAGGTCCCTGATCGATAACCCTCTCCTCTATAACTTCACCAGTCTCAGAGCAAACATACTGACCTCGAGACTCATCAAATACTATCTTATCTGGAGGGCACTTCTCCTCTGGCACTTTTTGAGTTTCATCTTCAGAATCCATAGGATCCACCGAAAAGCTTATATTTAACCACCTTCAACCGCTACAATAATAACTGTATCATAGCTTATAAGCTTTTCGGCGATTAAATCCTGCGGAGCCGCCGTAGCTCAGCCAGGTAGAGCGCCGGCCTTGTAAGCCGGTGGCCGCGGGTTCAAATCCCGCCGGCGGCTTAACCCCCTAGAGAATCAGTAACAAATTGCTTCACAATCTCTGAGAGATGTAGATAAAAACGCTTCAGATAGTTATATCGATAGCATGTAGTTTAACTATACAAAAACAGTACTAGAACTAGCTTCATACTCATTGCTACCGGCTCCTCACATTTCTCTATTTCTAGATTCTCTAACACCGTGTTCTCAAAGTCTATTCATGGAGATGGATCGACATAGCTTTCACTAACTAACATAGCTACTTCTACAAGGCGGGTAGGAATGACGTATCTGATTGTGCTATTTTACGTGATTCTCTATTCCCCAGGCTATAGCACCTAGTACTAGACTAGGAGCCCTCTGTGGCGGGCCCGCCGGGATTTGAACCCGGGACCTACGGGTTAAGAGCCTCGGCACTGGGACCGCCGCTCTACCTGGCTGAGCTACGGGCCCTTTCTCGCTATCTATCGATATTATAGCTTAAAAGCTTTGCCGCTAAGTACGGCTACCGACATTCTTTCTTTCTAGTTTTAAAAATCTACCGCACTAAACTCTACATGGAGATAGAGGCCGAGAAGTTGTTACTTAATGAGATATAATTTTTAAGTTGATTCAGCTATTAGTTAGAGGAGTAAGCGTTGAGAGTACCCAAAGTAGTAAAGACCCACTGCCCTAGGTGTAGGACACACACAGATCACAGTGTGAGTATCTATAAGCATGGTAAGAGGAGGTCTCTAGCTGAAGGTGAGCGCAGATATAGACGTAAACAGGAAGGCTACGGAAGTAAGAGAAAACCTGAGCAGAAGAGACTTGCTAAAGTTACTAAGAAAATAGTCTTGAAGCTGAAGTGTGGTAAGTGTGGCTATATTCAGCATAGAGGAGGTGTGAGACTCAAGAAAGTAGACTTAGTAGAGGTGGTGAAATGAAGAAGGAAAAAATGCTCATTCCAATTCCGAAGAGCAGATTTCTCAGAGTTAAGTGTCCATCGTGTGGAAATGAGCAGATAGTCTTCGATCACGCGACCTTCTCAGTTAAGTGCTTTGTCTGCAACTCACTATTAGCAGTGCCGATAGGAGGTAAAGCTAAGATCCTCGGTGAAATCGTCAGAGTTTTGGGGTAGGAAGACTTGGTTAAGAAAAAAGAAGCGCTACCGTCAATAAACGAGCTCTGTGTAGCAACAGTAGATAAGGTATTCGATCTAGGAGTATATGTTAAACTAGATGAATACGAAAATCTAGAGGCTTACCTCCCGTGGAATGAAGTTAGTAGTAAGTGGGTAAAAAATATTAGAGAAGTAGTAAAAGAAGGGCAGAAAGTAGTTGTAAAAGTCATAAGAGTAGATAGGAAGAAAAACCAGGTAGACGTATCTTTAAAGAGAGTTGCTGAAGTTGAGCGAAAGAGGAAACTCAAGGAGTGGAAACGTGCTAAGAGAGCTGAGAAAATACTGGAGATCGTTTCTAAGAAACTCGGTAGGAGTATGGATGAAGCATATTCAGAAGTATGGTGGAAATTAGAGAAAGCCTATGGAGATGTTTTAGCTGCTTTTGAAGATGCTTCCACTCTAGGGGACTCTGTTCTTAGAGATGCTGAATTATCTGATACTTGGATTTCAGAACTCATGAAGGAGATCCCTAAACACATAAAACCGAAGCAGGTCAGAATAGATGGTAGACTTACTTTAACCACCTACGAATCAGACGGAATCTACAGAATTAAGGAGGTACTTGAGTCTCTAGTTGAAGACTTAGAAGAAGTTAAACTCAGAGTTTACTCTGAAGGAGCACCGAGATACAGGATAGAGCTCGTAGGAACGGACTACAAGATCTTGGAGGCAAAGCTAGCTGAAGTAGTAGAGAGAGCTGAGACTTTAAGTAAGAAGCTCAATGTGAGCTTTAGCTTCGAAAGGGTGAAGCTCGGTTAGATTCCTCATTAAGAAATGCACAAAATGTGGTAGATATACTCTTAAAGAGCGCTGTCCTATTTGCGGTAGTGCGACAGCTACAGCTAGTCCTCCCAGGTTTTCACCGTTAGATAAATATGTTAAGTATAGAATAATCGCTAAAGAGGAGTCTAGATCTACTACTGAGAGCAGTAGTTAGAGAATTCTCTGCGTAGGCGGCAAGCCCGATAGCCTTATAAACTTACCGGTATAAATAAGGTTAGGTGAGCTCCTACGCCGACACACGGATCTATGACAAGAGCTGGAAAAGTAAGAAATGCGACACCTAAAATACCAGCAAGACCTAAGAGAAATTTCCCACCTAGACAGAGAAATAGAAGAGAGTTCTGGATTAAAAAGAGGAAGGAAGCAGGACTACCAGTACCCACAGTAATTCCCCCATCATCAGTGCCTAGAAAAGCAAAAGCAGCAGTTAGCAGTCAGTGATATTTTTCACGGTCTGAGTAACCAGAGTATCTCAGGCCCCACCAACTTTCTCTATGAGTGCGTAAAAGAAGCCTATGGTCTTGTGGATATGGGGCCAAACCCTCATCGTGCCAGGTAGAAAACCACTACTATACGGACCTTCTAGAGGGACCAACCTTACCTTTCCTCTCTCTTTTTCTAGAACTCTCTTTACTACTTCTTCATTTTCCTCTATAAGTAGTGTGCAGGTAGTATAGAGAATATATCCACCTGGTTTGACTAACTTTATCGCAGTTTTTAAAAGCTCGTACTGCAGCTGACCTAACTTAGCTACATCACCCTCCATGAGTCTCCATCTTAAGTCCGGGTTTTTAGCAAGTGTTCCATCTGATGTGCAGGGAGCATCCACTAGAACTCTATCTGCAGTCTCCCGCCCAAGTATCTTGGGCGCTTCTCTACCGTCTTTGATGTAGGTTTTAACTATAGTTATTCCAGTTCTTCTGAGCAGTTCTTCAAGTCTCCTCATTCTAGTTCTATCTATATCGAATGCGTATATCACTCCCTGATTGTTCATTAATTCACCCATATGCTCTGTCTTACCTCCAGGTGCGGCTGCGAGATCTACAACTACTTCGCCGGGCTTTGGATTTAGTATTAGACTCGCTAAGGCGGTAGGTTCTTCCTGAATCACTATTTTACCACTTTTAAATAACTCCGATCTATCGAAATTGTAGGGTCCCTCAAATTTTACCACAGTTGGAACTACTGATGAAACCTCCGGGCTTTTTCTTTCTCTCCTCAGTTTCTCTAGTACTTCCTCAACAGTTGCTTTTAGAGTGTTTACTCTAACACTAATCTTAGGCTTCTCCATGAATGCCTTCAGAATTCTATCTCCCTCTTCTTCACTAACTAAGTTGAAGACCTTCTTAATGTACCAAGGCGGGAGAAGGTACTTTATCATCAACTCGTCTTCCGGAGATCTGGGGGTGAACGTGTAGGTGTAGAGTTTCTTAATTGCGTCTACAAACCACATACCTACGTATGGGTGTGATTTAGTAGATAGCCAGGAAGCAGTTTTCTTTAAGCACTCTAGCTTTCTGCTGTATGTTACTCTGTCTCTAGCATGTAGTTCTAGGTAGATAAATACTCTTAGAGCAGCTCTAAGCTTTGGATCGAGTAGTAGTGGATTTCTAGCACCGGTTAAATCCTCTATTATTCTATCTAGTACCCCCAGCCTAAGCATGATATCGTAAAAGATAGCTGTCAGCGGGGGGTCTCTTCTAGTCCCCAGTACACCGTATACTTTAAACGCATCTCTCTTAGCTTGCTGAGCAGGTTTAATAGCCTCAGCTCTCAAAACAGCTTCAATAAGAGCAGCTACATCTACCCACTCAATTCTATACGGCTCCTTCATCTCTACCTAAATAAGTCATTACGGCAACATATAGCTTCAGATATCTCGGTAGAGAACTATGTAGACACACTTAATGTGATTCACCTCACACTTATGGATCTAGCAACTACAGAAAACCGCGGGGTTTCGAACTTAGGTTTCGAACTTACTAACTAGTTCTTCGAGAAAGTGCGGCGGCCGGGATTCGAACCCGGGATCTCCGGCGTGGAAGGCCGGCGTCCTAAACCAGGCTAGACGACCGCCGCCAGAAGTGGTTAACACTGAGACATAAAAATGTTATCGTATATTGTTAATTCAGATGTCTTTCAATTCTTACTTAACTTTAAAACAGCCTACTGATGGAATCTGATGTCGTATCTTATTTATTTCTGTACTTAACCGATTTTTAAGAGGAGTCTTAAGTTAAAATCTCCTAGGAGTTCTAATTGGTGGTAATTTGAGTAGGCTCGAGATTAATCAAGTTAGAGATCGCTTAGTAGAACTTGAAGCTGTTCGAGAGGAAGTAATTAGTGTCGGGAGAGATCTCTCCAACTTAGCAAGGAAAGTTGTTTCAAGCACTCTAAGAGGTAGTCGAGATGAAGCAGATAGAGTGTTGAGAGATGTGAGTAGAGTCTACTACTCGCTAGTAGGTAGAGTCTCACACTATCCTGAACTATACTATTCTAACTTATTCTACTCAGTAGTAGCAGAATACGTTGAAAGTGCTCAACTATACTACACAGTTTTTGAGAAGAAGTTTAAGAGTGCTGGAGAGCTAGGAGTTCACCCGATACCATATGTTCTCGGTACTCTCGATTTAATAGGTGAGTTAAAGAGAATCTCCCTAGAGCTTCTGAGGAGGGAGGAATATGGTGAGAGCTTTAGATACTTTGAGTTAGCTGAAGAAATATACAGTGAACTCTCCGAGTTAGATTTCGCAGACTCAGTAATTCCCGGTCTCCGCAGGAAACTCGACATCTATAGAAAAGTGTTAGAAGACTGGAGAGTTCTCTTAATCGATATAGAGTCCAGAGTGAAGTTAGAGAGGGCTTGCAGAAAAGCTTGGGGTCCCTAGGATTTGAGTCTTATAACTTGAAACAAGATCTACTGCGAAAGAGGTGTGATGTATATGTCTGAGTTTATAGTAGAGTATGTGAGAGCTCTACAGGTTTTAGACTCGAGAGGAGATCCAACTGTTGAAGTAAATGTAGCGACTAGAGGAGGGGGGTTTGGGAGAGGAATAGCGCCCGCTGGAGCTTCGAGAGGATTAAGGGAAGCTATTGAAATTAGAGACGGTGGTAGAGAGTATCTCGGCAGGGGTGTAGAGAGAGCAGTAGAGTCGGTAAATAAGTACATAGCTCCAGCAATAGTGGGAATGAGTTCCTATAGATTTAGAGATATAGATAGAAAGCTCGTAGAAATAGACGGAACTCAAAATAAGTCTAAACTAGGTAGTAATGCGATCACAGCAACCTCTCTAGCTGTAGTAAACGCAGCCGCAGACACTGCTGGAGTACCACTCTTTGAGTTTCTTGGAGGTAGGTGGGCTAGAAGTCTTCCAGTTCCCCTACTCAATATCATTAATGGGGGAACACACGCCGGAAACGAACTATCTTTTCAAGAATTTATGATAGCACCTGTAGCTTCTTCAACTTTTTCTGAAGCTATTAGAGTAGCTGTAGAAGTCTATAAGACTCTGAAGGAGTATTTAAAGAAAGCCTACGGACCCGCATCTATTAACGTTGGTGATGAAGGTGGTTTCGCCCCACCTATGAGAGAAGTAAGAGAAGCTCTGAAAGCTATTACTAAAGCTGTTGAAAATGCTGGCTATAGAGTTGGTGAAGATATATTCTTAGCTCTTGACGTAGCTGCATCACAAATCTATCGAGATGGTTTTTACTTAGTAGATGGTAAAAAGATAAGTAGTGAAGACCTTCTAAAACTCTACATAGACTTGGTCGGAGAGTTTCCTATCATCAGTATAGAGGATCCCTTTGCTGAAGACCAGCCCGATTACTTCCGAGAACTAAGGTCTGAGTTGAGAGGTAGAGCTCTAGTTATAGGAGACGATCTAACAGTAACGAATGCTGAAATCATATCTAAATACTTCGTCGAGGGAGCTATTGATGGTGCTATAATAAAGATAAATCAGGTTGGGACACTCACCGAGGCGGAGAGAGCTATAGAAGTCCTCAAAGGCCTTAGAGGTAGGGCTATTGTAAGCCATAGAAGTGGTGAAACTGAAGATGTTTCAATAGCTCACATAGCGGTCGCCTACGGAACCGGGTTGATAAAGACGGGAGCACCCGCTAGAGGTGAGAGAACATCTAAATATAATGAACTAATTAGAATAGAGAACTATCTCTCCGGAGATGCTGTATACACAGGTAGAAAGGCTTTTACGTAGGTTCTCTACCGATTTAGACCTAGACATCTAAAGCTATTTGTAGAAGCACAGATAAGCATTAAGATGTTGTGCCTCTAGCTTTAAAAATAACTAGGAAGCTAGTTATCCACCGGGGATATCTGTGGGTCTTGAGACTCTCGTAGAAGTATTCAAAAACATCGTTGGACCGTTTATTAAATTATTTGAGAGTGCTAGTCCAGCTAAGTTAGCAGCAACTACTGGAGTACTAATACTAATGGTTATGTCCTTATTCTACATGGCCTACGGTCTGGTGAAACTGGGGAAGCTCCTGTGGAATCTTAAGATAGGAAGTCTAACTCTAGGTTTAACTATCCTTGGAGTAATTCTAGTTGCTCTAGCTATAATACTACCATACTGAACTTTACTATAAGAATAAGAATTTGTTATCTATTTAGAGAACTATGGATGTATAGAACTAGCTCAAGCTTAATGCTATCTAATAGCTTTAGAGAGATATCTTCGAGGACGCACCAGTTCTAAAGCAAGAAAATGTTTTGAGTTAATGTGGGGGAAAGATCGTGAGCAGGAAGATAGCGCTCGAGGTCCTGCCTCTATATGTAGCTCACACTATATTCTAAGGTACGCTCTTAGTGTATAAACTATAAACGACACTATTGCTGAGCCTCCTACGGCACCTGCTCCACCCACATAGAACACATCTCGCAGTTTCTCAACTCCTAAAGTTTTTATTAATGCTAGTCTAGCAGCTACTGTCACTAAAACTGCTATACCTGCTGGTGGGTTAGATATCATAAGTCCTGTAGCCAGTAGTATCCCGATCTGTCTCTCAGGTCCTCCTAGTAGTTGTAGAACAAAGCCTAGCGGCGCCCAAGTGAGTAGCCATCTCGCTAGCTCGGGGTCTGCTACTGCTTTAGCTGTAGCAGCAAGAGTTCTAGCTGCTGGTGGAAATAGATTGAGTCCGGCGAAGTAGGCTCTGTAGAACACAGCAATCATTGTGAGGGAGATAGCTAATGAGAGTATTTTTGCGTAGAACTGCCACTTTCTCCCTATTTTCTCAAACTCTGGATCTCTCCCCTCACCTCGAAGAATCCAGCCGGTCTTTAAGTCGTAGGAAAGGTCAGCCATCCCCGGTCCAGTCGCCGCAACATAAGCTACACCGATACCTGCTGCTAGTGGTGGGAAGCCGAAGACGAGGCTTATTACTAAAGCAGCTAGTGCTGTAGCAAAAGCGGGGAACCAACCTGCGTACATACCTGAGAGAGCGCAGATTAACGTAGTAAACCAAGCTTGAAAACCGAAGTAGATGACCCACAAGAGGAGCATTGCTGGATCCATCATTCCGCCGATACCTGTTACTAAGGCGGTAACTAGAGCACCAGCTACAAATATACCTAAAGCTATAGCTAGTCTCCTCAAAGCCTCATCAGCATTAACAAGCACCGGCGACAGACTAGAGGACGATCCTTTCACCGGCTGAACATCTTGCTTTCCTCTAACTCTTAAGTACAGTAAGATGAACTGTATTAGTGCTGCTAATCCAGCACCAACCATTATACCTTGAGGAGCGTATATCTTGTAGAAATCGATACCCACTAATACCGGACCGTAAGCCCTCATAACGAGACCAATACCGAACGAAGTTATAGCTACGATCTGAGTTATGAGGGTTATACCTACAACATCACCTGGATAGCCGAGGTAAGTTAGTGCTCCACCGAAAATCATGCCGTAGAGTAGGATAAGTGCCCTCTTACCCCTACTCAGAGCCGCCCTTATAGCTTCAGCTGTTGCTATACCGGGAGGCCACGGGTTCCTCGCAGGATAGAATGGAGAGTCAAATATCCAATATGATAGAAGTATATCTACAAAACCAGCGATGAGGACACCTATAATAACACCAGTAAAGTAAGCACCTCCAGTAAGTCCTAATAGGTAGGGTACTGCAATTGTAAGTAAGAACACGTTCCCGGCTTGAAAAGTGGCGCCTGATATCACTGTCTGCATTAAGTTGATTCTGTGCACATTGCGCATAGCTCGGGCAATTTGAACCGGTATAGCTGAAAACGTTATAGCTATGAGAGCCCCAATGATGGATGTGTTGGGATTTATACCCACTCTACAGATCAACTCCATACCGATAATAGCGCCAAAGAGTGCTAGAACGAGCCCCATAGCCAAGACGATGGGTTCATATAACCTAGGGTGGTAGTCGGAGGAAGATTTAGTCATTATTATATCACCAAAGTGAATTACTTGGACTAGTATATAAACATATTATGTGTTTTCATATATCTTCATTAAAAGTAGAGTAGTATGGATTTACTTATTTCGAAATTTTTGCAAAGTCGCTAGACTAAATAAACAAGATTTTTAAATATAGTAGGATATTTTCGATCGTGGTCATATATGTCTACCTTAAAACATATATTAGAGGTAGTGGATCTCCTCGAACATCCCGGGGTTAATGGCAAGATCGTTAGAAAATTCTTTATCGATAAGGGCTTCACGGATATGGAAATCGAAGTAGAAACTATTCACGGTGATAAAGGTTCTACAGACTTTGTAACCATAACTGTTCCTGGAAGAATAGGCAAGAACTCGGGAGGTTATTCACCTACGCTGGGAGTCGTGGGTAGGTTGGGAGGTATTGGAGCTAGACCAGCGTATATAGGTATGGTTTCAGACGCTGATGGAGCCATCGTAGCTCTCGCGACTGCGTATAAGATTGCTGAGATGAAGACCCGAGGTGACGTACTCCCAGGTGATGTCATTATTACTACACACGTGTGTCCAGTCGCTCCAACGAGGCCTTACAAGCCCGCTCCCATGATGGACTCTCCCGTGGATATCTTCACACTGCTTAGGAAGGAAGTTAGAGATGAGATGGACTCAGTTCTTTCAGTTGATGCTACTAAAGCTAACTGGGTGATCAAGCACACGGGCTTCGCGATAACTCCCACCGTTAAGGAGGGCTGGATACTGAGGGTCAGTCCAGACCTTACCGATATATATGTTAGAGTTACAGGTGAACCACCGGTTGTGGTACCAATAACAATGCAGGACATACTTCCATATTCTACCCCGGTATACCACATAAACAGCATGATGCAGCCCTGGCTATACACAAAGGCGCCAGTAGTTGGAGTAGCTATAACTGCTAGAATGGCTCTACCCGGCTCGGGAACTGGAATCACTAACTTTGTAGCTCTCGAGCAAGCAACTAGATTCGTGGTAGAGGTCGCTAAGGATTTCACTATGGGTAGGGCGAGATTCTACGATCCTGACGAGTGGGAAACTATTGTCAGAATCCACGGACCTGTTGCTGACCTATTTAGAAAGAATATTCCGAAGTAGTGAACTCTATGAGGCACGTTATCGGGTTGATAAGAGTCATAACTATTAGAGATGAAGAACTGCTCAATCTTCACGGAAAGATCGTAGAGTCGGCTTTCCCGGAGTTGAGAGTTATCAGTAGGAGCATTGAAGATCAGCCGATGGGAATCTATGACCGCGAATCTGAAGAGGTAGCTAAACCTAAGATAATTAAGTTAGCTAAGGAACTCGAGAGAGAAGGGGTTGAAGCAGTCATAGTCAGCTGCGCAGCTGATCCGGCTGTTAGAGAATCTAGAAAGCTGTTGAGAATTCCTGTTGTAGGTGCCGGTTCCGCAGCAGCTTCACTCGCACTAACCTATGGAGATAGAGTTGGAGTGTTAAATCTAGCTGAGGAAACTCCGGAGGTCGTCAGAGATATTCTAGGGAAACACCTAGTTGCTGAAGCGAAACCTGAAGGAGTGAGAAATACTCTCGACTTAATGACTGGTTGGGGTATAGAGGCAGCTAGAAAGATTTTAGAGGAGCTCTTAAAACGCGATGTTGATGTGATCTTACTAGCCTGCACAGGGTATTCTACGATTGGATTCTCAAGAGTTGCTGAAAGATTAGCTGGAGTCCCAGTAGTTGACCCAGTAATAGCTGCGGGTGCTGTAACTCTAGGTATGTTGAGGCAGAAAGCATTAGGTGGTGGTAAATGAAGATAAAGATAGATGAGAAAGTAGCTGAAGCAGCAATACTTGGAGGATCGTTTTTCGGTGGAGGAGGTGGGGGTGATATTAAGACAGGGTTGATGACCGCAAAACTCGCTGTAGAGTTGGGAGATCTCTATATAGTTGACTTAGACGAGCTTCCATCGGAGAGTTTAGTAGTTACTGCGTCATTAGTTGGAGCTCCAGCGGCTAAGGAGAAGTACGTAAAGCCTACTCATATGGTGAGGTCTGCGGAGCTCTTGAGGGATCGTGCTAAGGTCTGTATAAGTGGTTTTATATCTTCTGAGAATGGAGGTGCGTCTACAGCCAACGGCTGGATTCCGGCAGCGGTTCTGAACATTCCAGTAGTCGATGCGCCGGCTGACGGTAGAGCACACCCGACTGGTGTAATGGGGTCTATGGGTTTACATAGAGTTAAGGACTATTTATCGATTCAAGCAGCTGTAGGTGGGAGTAGAGAAGCGGGAACCTACGTCGAGCTAGTAGCAGCTGGATCTCTAGCAAGAGTAGATAGACTTGTTAGAGAAGCCTCAGTTCAAGCAGGTGGCATGGTTGCTGTAACTCGTAATCCCGTCAACCCAGAATATTTGAAAGAAAATGCGGCAGTTGGTGGATTAAGTAAAGCTATGGAAGTCGGTAAAATTATGCAGAAGCACTATGGAGACGCAGAAGCTATCGCATTTAGCGTGATCGAGTACTTAGGTGGTGGGCAGGTAGTAGATAAAGGCACTGTAGAGTCTGTTTTTCTTGAAACACGCGGTGGGTATGACATCGGGAGAATAGTCATTAGAGGTGAGTCAAAATATTTCGAGGTGTTGTTCTGGAACGAGTACATGACTCTAGAGGAGATAGGGGGTGCTAGGCTTGCTACATTCCCAGATTTAATAGTTACACTAAATACAGAGACATCTCTCCCACTGACCTCTGCGGAGATTAAGATAGGTGATAAAGTAGTATTGATGATGGTCCCGAAAGATCTCGTGCCGCTGGGCGCCGGTGTTAAAGATCCCGAGATAATAAAGCAGGTCGAAGTTGTAGTAGGTAAAAAGCTTTGGTGAAATCCTTGAAGAGAGTTGGACTGATTACTATAGGTCAATCACCTAGAGTAGATGTAGTGCCTGAGATTAGAAAGATCTTAGAGAGTACTGATGTCGAGGTAGTTGAGTGTGGTGCGCTAGACAGACTAAGTAAGGAGGAAATAGCCTCACTAGCCCCTAGAAGTGGAGAATATATACTTGTGACTAGGCTCAGAGACGGTTCTGAAGTCATGGTGTCGCGAGAACGGATACTCTCACTGATGCAGAAATGTATAGATAGGCTAGAACCAGAAGTAGATTTGCTGGGACTGCTATGCACAGGTGAGTTCCCGGAGCTGAAGTCAAAAAAGCTTCTAATAGAACCTTCAGACCTCCTACTTAAAGTTGTTGAATCTCTTAAGGTTACTAACCTGGGTATAATAGTACCTAATCCTACACAAATAGATCTAACTATAAAGAAATGGAGTAGAGCGGCAAGAGAAATTAAAGTTGTTAGTACATCACCGTACTCAGAAACCATAGATGCTCTCGCAAAGGCCGCAGAAGAATTGAGGGAATGTGATCTAATTGTTTTAGACTGCATAGGCTTTACTTCTGAAGCTAAGAAAGTGGTGGCAGCAGTCTCCAAGAGACCAGTAATAATACCAAGAACGCTGCTGGCAAGAATTCTCAGAGAATTATTGGAAACATAGTGTCGAGTTCTAGAGGGGCAGTTTGAAAAGAATAACCTCTCATACTTATTTATTTTTTCGGAACTTCACCACATAATTTATTGAGATAGCTGGATCAGCTACAGTAATGAAGCACTGTTCCACATCTTTAATCTAAGTGTGAAATTGTATACTACGCATCATATTGAGATTTCGAATTCTTAGTTGAGAATCATCTTAAACGCGAACACTCATCTACTTCGGCAGAAACTCTTTACTTGCGATATCTATTGCTGACTCACTACTGTGTTTCAAGTGTGTTATAATCTTTTCACATCTGCAGTGTAGTCTCATGGCAATATCTGATTTCGATTTATTTAAGTGAATCTACGATTCGTTTTCTGATGTACCTTACTACCATCTTACCACTAGTTTGAGCTGTGTCAGCTAGTTAATTAGCTGTGACCGACACTAACTCTCATCTCGATCTGTGAGAGTCATCACAGTGCTTCACAACTGTAGAATATAGCTGAATAGCGTTCTCTACAGCTAAGTTCTAAACTGTGTGTCGGCAGGTGTACAGCATTTAGATGACTATATAGGTTTCCGGTGAGATATTCTGGGTTAACACTGTGGAGAAGACTGTTTATGTTTACGACGAGCTCCATGGATATATAAAGCTTGCCGGCGTTTTTAGAGACATAGTTTCAACTAAGGTATTTCAGAGATTAAGAAGAATTAGACAGCTTCCATTCGCATGGTATGTATACCCAGGTGCGACACACACTAGATTCTCTCACACACTCGGCTCTATGTATATAGCTGAATTAATTGCTCAGAGATTGAGTGAGAGCGGCTATATAAGTAGAGACGATGTTTCTCTAGTTAAAGTATGTGCTCTACTCCACGATATTGGTCACGCACCTTACTCGCACTCACTAGAACCACTAATTACAGAGCTATGGGGTACTGAATCAGGAGATCTTGTCGAACAAGTCATAGCAAGCGATCCAGAGTTGAGAGAGGTCATGGAGAAGTATGGAATTAGTTTTAGCGAGGTAATCTCAGTTTTAAGAGGTAGAAGTAGTTCGGGTGTTTTAAACGACATGATATCTAGCGATATAGATGTGGATAGATTAGATTATCTTCCGAGAGATGCATACCACACTGGTGTCGCGTATGGAAATATAGATCTTCACAGGCTAGCACTATTTCTAACTCCGGGTAGCTCTGGGATGACGGTTCCCCTCAAGGCGCTCAATGCTCTCGAAAGTTTCTATATAGCCAGACTGCACATGTATAAAGCAGTCTATTACCATAAGACAATTACAGGATATCAAATCCTCTTGAGAAACATATACTCTGAATTACTGAGGTATGGGGAGTTAAGAGATGTGTTAGAACCTTATGTAAGTCCCCAAGGGATCTTGAATGCTATTAGAGAGGGTTACTACTACTTGTGGGACGACTATCTAGTATCGGGATTACTGAACTATGCTCTAAGTAAAAAAGTGCTTTCACCAGAAGCTGAAAGTCTGATATTTAGATTACTGAATAGAAGAGGCTATAAAGCAGTAGTAAGTGACGTTAGAATGTGTTGGAGTTATAGAGAAATTGCTACTAAATTTAGTGAGTTAAGAGCTTTTATAGAGTCTGAAACCTCATTAATTCCGCCTAAGGCTGCTATCTTCGTTGAAGCAGTTCCAGTTTATACACTAGAGAGACCGGCTAGAGTGGTGGTAGAAGGTGTTGAACAGAAGATAGTAGATATAGAAGAAAGCATAGTGAGGTATATACCTTCTCATGTCTGCTTTACCAGACTCTACGTTCTTCCAGAATACGTGGAAGAAGTAAGAGCGGCTCTACTTAAGTTCTTTAAGCATTAAGTAAGCATCTTCTCCGTCCGGGTAGTACTTGCGAAGAAGTCCTACCACACTATATCCAAGTTTTCTATATAGGGAAATAGCTACCTCGTTTCTTATGGAGACCTCGAGATACACTTTGAAAACTCCTAAAGTTTTAATCCTAGCTTCAAATTCTTCAATAAGTGCCCTACCTAAACCCCTACCTCTATAGTTCTCGTCGACAGCTATTGAAGCCAGATGACCTTTATCACCATTTTCTACAACACCTACGGCGTATCCAACTACTAAGTTATCGCATTCAGCTACTAAGAAGAGCTTTGGGAAGAGGTAGTAGTAAACAAGGAAGAGTTGACATGGATAGGGATGTGAAAACGATCTAAGTTCTATCTCGCAAACTCTCCGCAGGTCTTCAGGTTTAAATTCTCTAGTAGAGCACTCCGGCATACGTGCTGCCGACTGAGTAAGTGTAAATCAGTACTTAAAGCTTAAGAACCGCCTTAGAATTGGATATTGGGGAGATAGATTAAGCACTGGGAGTTTCTGAGACCAGATTCTATCACTGTTTGGAAAAGTAAGGTGGTAAGAGAAAAACTTTCATGGTACTACGACGTCATGGTAAATAAGGTTCCCGCTAAATTTGTTCTAGCTAGATATGTAGGCGTTAAAGACGGTCTAGGCGGAGAAGGCCTTGAAGAACTGTGGGAACTTCACGATAGCTTATCGAGAGAATTTAGAAAACTACTCAATCAAGCTAAAAACGGTAAGCTAAACATCTCCGAGGTCTCGAAGCTTGAGAAACCTAATGTAAGCTATCTAGACGTAAAAATCGAGATTGCTAGAAGGATCGTGGAGAAGTGCCACTTCTGTGAGTGGAGATGTGGGGTCAACAGGCTAGGGGGTTCGAGAGGTTTTTGTCGTCTTACTAGTGAAACATATGTATCATCTTACTTTCTACACGTAGGTGAGGAACCCCCACTCGTGCCTAGTGGAACAATATTCTATGGTTCATGTAATTTCAGATGTGTTTTCTGTCAAAATCACGATATATCTCAGGAATATCCGTTTAGTGGTATCAGGGTTACTGCTGAAGAACTAGCTTCAATTCAAGACTACTTAAGAGTTGAAGGAGCTAGAAACATAAATCACGTTGGTGGTGAACCAACACCGAATATATACACTATACTTAGTTCCCTCAAATACGTGAGAAATAATGTACCACAGCTCTGGAATAGCAACATGTATCTTACAGAAGAAGCTATGAAGCTACTTCTCGATGTAATCGATATCTGGCTACCGGACTTTAAGTACGGTAATAACTCCTGCGCGGCTCGTCTCTCCCTAGTTAAAAACTACTTCAATGTGGTGGCTAGAAACCTCAAGATGGTCTGTGACTCTAGAGACCCGATAATAATAAGACACTTAGTAATGCCTAACCACATAGATTGCTGCACTACGCCTGTACTTGAGTGGATAGCTATAGACTGTCCTACGGCGCTAGTCAATATTATGGAGCAGTATAGACCTGAGTACTTAGTCTTAAGACACTCAAATAAATATTCAGATATTGCTCGTAGATTAACTAGAGAGGAGCTATATAGAGCTTACGAAATAGCGAGAAAACTGAAGATAGATTTTGAAGACGTTAGTTAGCTTACCACTTAGTAAAATGGGCGTAGCTCTACTGAGCTTCCGAATAGAGAAGCTACTTGTGTTCTTAATTTATCTAGGTGTTCTATATACTCTCTATGAAGATATATCCGAAAGAAGCTTACTTCGTGAGGCATTATTCCAGCTATAGTTTCTCTAATTGGTGTTCTAACAATGCTTCCGTCGGGTTTGAGGATATTTATTTCGGCTTCCTCAAACATCGGATTTGTCGGTAGTCTAGGACTATCTACAAAAACAGCTGTAGGGTCTGATACACCTGTTAGCTCTATGAAGGCTTCCCCAATAATTTTCTCGATCAAACTTTTCCCAATCTTTATTAAAGCAGCTGAAATCTTCTCTAGAGGTTGTATGATTTCGTAGACTAGTTTATAGGGAACCTCTCGACGTAGTATATACCTTGTTTCTTCTAGTTTTCTAACTTCGGGGTTAGCTAGAATGTAGTCATCATCTAATTCGATATATAGATCAGGTTTCTCGATGGCTTCCGGTATCTTGAGTATGTGTTCAACTTTCTGAAGTATATTCCCCAAAACCTTATCGAAAGCTCTAGAAGTTTTGTGATAGTATACTGTCTTAAACATGTACAGCCTAGCGAAAAGCAGGTGGTCTAAGACGTCTCGAGCCTTATACTCTAGTGCTATAGTATCACCTACAGCTTTAGAATGATATGCTAATCTAGTCCAGTCGAGACCTAGTCCGTAATTTGCTCCAGTGTGATACGAATCTCTAAGTAGGTAATCAACTATATCAGCACTGTAGGGACCCTTGATTATGTAGTATAGAGAGCTCTCACGGTATTCACCAACCTTAGAGTGAAGAGGCCACGCTTCTATAACTGGTGCTTCAATAGATTTTGAGATCTGTTCGAGAGTTACGTTGAACTCTTTCTCTATGTGTTTTTCGAAGCATTTAACAATCTCCGGGCTCTCTCTCAATATCTTACTGCCGAGTACTTCATGATTTAATCCGTAGTTGATCAAGATGTGGTCTTCAAATGTGTGAGAGAAAGGTCCGTGACCTATGTCGTGAAGTAGACCGATCAGCCTGGAAATCAAGTAGAGTCTAAGCTTCTCAGATTCCTCAATTCCTTCAGAGTAAAGACTCTCAGCAAAAACTCCAGCTACGTGCATTACACCGAGAGAGTGTGAGAAGCGAGTGTGTGTTGCTGAAGGATATACGTACTGAGACGTGGGAAGCTGCAGAATTCTCCTAAGTCTCTGAAGTGGAGCGGTGTCTACCAGACATTTCTCGTGCTCATACACTTTAATGTAGTTATGAACAGTGTCTTTAATTATGACTGAGTGCTTCATTTTCCCATATAAGATAGTCTAGAACTTTAAAGCTATCGATAAAGCGGCTAAAGCATTAGATAGTGCTATAGTTGTAAGTAAAGTACGCATGGCGGTTCTCCCAAGGTCTTCAATTAGTGATGTAAGTCTCCAGATGTTTTGTCCAGCAAGTTCGACTTCGTGGAATATGTTTTCTAGTGTGACGTATCTCGCTCTAGACTCATTTTCAGATGCTTTTTCAACAGCTCTCGATATAGCTTCATAGAGACTAGAGCAACCCGAGACAACATAGTAAGGCCTTTCTTTAAATGATGCTGCACAGCTGTGGTCGTCTGGAGTAACAACTAGTGATTCATTGTAGCCTAGACTCTTCATTAAGTTGGTGATGTTATTTCTAGTCTCTAGGTCAACATTATTGCCGTAGAGATAAACTAATGCATACTTCTCTCCACTACTGAATCGGAAGCTCAATACTTTCACCTTATCGTAGCAGAGTTCACGACACCCTAACCCAGAAACTTCACTATAACCAACATAGACTTCTTCTTCAACACACTTATTCACACTTCCAATCCTCTCAACTAAGTGAAGTAGTTCTTCACCATCTTTAATTGGAGGTCCTTTAGCAGAGTGAGAATCAGCTATAGCCACTATGTTTAGTTCCCGATTTACTTTAAAGATGTCTTCAGTCTTTCTCCAAATGCTAAAAGGTAGGTCGTCGTTGCCTTGATGTATGTTAGTGAAGAAGTACGCTAGTAATGTAGGGCCCCTCAGTACGTGAACTTCCCACTCTCCCTCTCTCACTATCTCGGGTTTACACATCGCGTAATCAGCCAGTTGACTGTAGTAGCTTCTTATAGAAGAAGCTACAGACTTAGCGACTTCATGGCTTTCTGACGATGTCGCAATATTTCTCTCGTGAGATCCTGGTGTATGGAAGACGAAGACCTCCATACTGGGTTCTAAACCTTCTTCTAAAGTGTAGATAAATCGGGATGAGCCTACATTTCTAAAGGGACCAAAGTGAATATCGGGGAAGACTAGTGCTATAGGTTCGCCTTGCTCTCGTCTGAGAACTAGAGTTCTAATATGCACTCTATCGGTTACACCGAAACTTCGAATAAGTTCTTCAAGATCTTCGTGGTTTCCAGTAAGCCAGGTCCTCATGAATGCTCTAGTAGATTTAAGAGGAGATATACCTCTATTTCTTCCTAAATACTCAATTGAATATAAAGCTAGAACTCCAACTAGGAGAGATATTGAACCCATAGATACTGCTAGAAGAACTGTCTTAAGTAGACTGTAGCCTAATACTAGATTTCCAGCTACTGAAACTATCACTATTGGGTATAATGATAGTAGAGTAGCGATCCTGAGTTCATATAGGCTAGCAAGAATGAATAGTAATAAACCTGGACTCACCGATAGTCCTAATCCTCTGAGCTCAGCGAATCTACTTAAGATAACTTCAGCCGGTAGTGTCATTAACATAATAGCGGTCGTGAGGTTCACCGATCTCTTGAAATTGAGTATGTGTGTATGTTTAAATGAAGTCAGTAGGATTGCTATTGATAGTAGTGCCTCTATCGGATAGAGAATAAGTGCTTTAACGTAAACTCCAAGATCTCTTGCTGGAAAAGATGTGGCTGACACATATATCATTATAGTAATTATCAATAGAGAGATCGATGTGACTCTCTTACCGGGAGTGAGTGTAATCAGCCGGTAGTACTTATTTACTATATCTTCGGCATCCAACTGTAGGCACCCACACACTCCCTAGCTACTCTCCACACATAGTGGTGATGCTGTAAGTTAAAGTTTTTCATTTTTATAGCTAAGATAGCTTAAACTACTTCCAAGACCTTAAATATTCTAACTGCTTATCAGTTAGTGCATCTATTTCTATGCCCATAGACGTTAGTTTCAGTCTCGCTATAGTACTGTCTATATCGTCAGGTAGTCTGTAGACTTTAGCGTCAATCTTACCTCGATTCCCCACTAGGTACTTGACTGCGAGAGCTTGATTTGCGAAACTCAAGTCCATTACCTCACTTGGGTGTCCTTCTGCTGCTACTAGATTAACTAACCTACCTTCAGCTAGAAGATACACTCTTCGTCCGTTAGGTAGTAGATACTCTATTACATTAGCTCTAATAGTTTTTTTCGATACAGCTATGTTCTCTAGACTTGAAACACTTATTTCGACATTGAAGTGTCCTGCGTTAGCGAGTATAGCTCCATCCTTCATTGAGAGCATGTGCTCGGCTCTAATAACGTCTATACTGCCGGTAGCTGTAATGAAGATATCACCGATTCCAGCGGCTTTAGACATAGGCATTACGTTGAAACCATCCATAACTGCTTCTAGAGCTTTTACAGGGTCTACTTCAGTTACAACTACTCTAGCACCTAGTCCTCTAGCTCTTAGAGCAATACCTCTACCTACCCAACCATATCCAGCCACGACGACAATCTTTCCAGCTATTAAGATGTTTGTAGCTCTCATAATACCGTCTATAGTTGATTGTCCGGTTCCATATCTATTGTCGAAGAGGTACTTAGTCTTTGAATCATTTACAGCTATTACGGGATATCTAAGTACTCCTGAATTTTCTAAGGCTCTGAGTCTTATAACTCCTGTTGTCGTTTCTTCTGTTCCTCCAACAACCCTACTGGCGATATCTGGGGCTCTTTCGTGTAGAAATATGTGAAGATCTCCTCCATCATCTATCACTATATCGGGGTTTGAGTTAGCTATACGCTCTATGCACCAGAAATACTCTTCTTCAGTTTCACCTCTCCATGCGAAAACGTTGATGTTTTCTTCCGCTAGAGCTGCTGCTACTTCGTCTTGTGTTGAGAGTGGGTTTGAAGCAGCTAACCAGACATCAGCTCCACCAGCTACTAGTGTTCTTGCGAGTACTGCTGTTTCTTTCGTTACGTGAAGCACTGCTCCAACTCTAACTCCAACCAGCGGCCTAGTCTCTTTAAACTCACTCCTTATCTTCATAAGCACCGGCATATTTTTCTCAGCCCACTCAATCATGTATCTTCCTTGAACCGCTAGAGCTACATCTCTGACTTTAAACATTTCTAGTCCCGCTATCTCTGAAATTAACTGTACAAATATATAATAGTCAAGTGGGGTTCCCTGGGGATTTAGTGTCTCATGTGTAGAAGAAACCTTTTAAGCTCCCATGAGAGCCTATACACGAGTGATATCCATGGCGCAAGTTGTAGGTCCAGCTAAAGGACCAGTAACCGGCTTCTGTGTTAAGTGCAGAACTAAGAGAGAATTAAAGAGTTCGGAAGAGGTAGTACTAAAGAACGGTAGAAGAGCAATTAGAGGAGCTTGCTCTGTCTGCGGCACTATGGTATATGTATTCATGGGAAGCAGAAAGAAAGGCTAACACTAGCTGTGTATCGATTATCGGTTAAACAAGTAGTTTTTCCTAATATTCTAATTCTTCAAAGCCTATTTCAAATAAATTAAGCTAAGATCTCCTACTATGGAGTCATCTATGTGTAGGCTGCTCATGTTGGTAGGCACTAACTTAGCCAAGCTATCTCTATATATTGACTCATTTGTTAAAGCTAGTGAATGCGATCTTATATTAGCAGATTATTTGAAGCGTAGTAAATGTGAGAATCACAGTGATGGCTGGGGATACGCAGTAGTTGGCATTCGAGATAGCGGGGAAAAAATATCTACACACTATAGGTCTACTACACCAGTATATCGTGATTTCGCTGGAGTTGAGAGTCTTAAGAGTGTTTTACGAGAAATTCGAGTAGGTGTAGTTATTGCTCACTCAAGAAAGTCCGCAGAAGGTTCTGTGAAGATTGGTAATACCCACCCTATCTACTACAGCTGGAAAGGTTTTGAAATGTGGATCGCGCACAACGGTGTCGTAGATTCGGACGGCCTATCTAGAACGCTGGGAATAGCTAAGCTGCTCGATACGACAGATACATATTATCTCGGAGAGTTTGTGTATAGATACTTAGACAGTGTTGATGTTGAAAAACTTGCTGAAGCTCTAAAGAGTGCGGCTAAATATACGAAAACAGCTATGAACACACTTACGACACTCTTCAATGGAGAGAAAGCAGTTTCTTCTATAACCTTTTATCTAGCAGAGCAGAGAGCACGAGACAGTCTAGCCGTGAAATACTACAAGATTTTAACGAGAGAGTTTGAAAACTCTAGAGTGTTTTTCTCGTCTTCTCTACTATCGTATCTCAGTGATACAGATGCAGGTGAGATTCCGCAGCAAACAGCTGTATTAGTAGAGCTTGACCTTAACACAGGAAAAACTAATCTAAAAACACACAGCTTAAGTACGGGTTAAAACTACTGAGTCTGAGAGTGAGCTAGCTGCGAGTTCTTTCCCGGGTGTTAGCTAGTCGTTCATTACCTCTTCAACTTCTTCAGACTCGGTCGCAATAATATTAAAATATCAAAGTGCGATTAAACTCCACCAGCGTTAAATTAGAGTTCGCAGATGTAGTGCTCTACTTAAGCGCTTTAGCAAATAGTTTACCGGTGTAGAGTATTACTGTGGACTCCTACAACAGAGATCACATTGTTAGAGTATGTAGAGAAAAATGCCTCGAAATAGGTTTTTCCGGTGAAGCTTTTCGTGAGTGTGTAGAGTTCTGCGTAAAGAGCTCTAAAATCCCTAACGCAGAAGTTGCTTAGCAACACAGCTAGTACCGGCTACGGTGGATAGATAGTTTTCAATTTAATTATGTAACCATATGTAAACTTTGTAGTTCTTTTAATACGTCGATAGATATCTTTCATGTCTTTAGAGAAATTCGAGTGTCTACATTAGACTATAAGATTTTTAAGCACTATCTAAGTGATTTCGTGGAATCATATGAGGTTTGGCCGCAGGCTACTCATAGTAACCGGTCTCGTAGTTTTTTTAGTGGTAAGTATATCTGTATTTTCTTCACTTACATACTTTATAGGTCCTCAAATCAGAGTGGTTGTTTATGCTTATAGAGACGCTATAACCGGGATTGACCCTAGTGTAGAGTTCGATACTGGGTTAGTAGTTCTAGGCTCAGTTTACGAACCTCTCTTCTACTATAATCCTCTAACAAATCAATTCACACCAGCTCTTGCTGTAAGCTGGACTAAGATAAACGAGACGTTCTGGGTTTTTAAATTAAGAGACGACGTAGTGTTTCACGACGGTACTCCTTTAACTGTAGAAGCAGTTAGATTCAGCATACTGAGAACTAAAGTTATATATGATGAAACCGGTCTAGGTTCCGGTTACATTTGGAGCTCGGTGGAAGATATAGTTGCTATAAACAAAACTGCTGTAGGATTTAAACTTAAGTACCCAGCTCCGATAGACTTAATAGCTTCGTCTTCATACGGTGCCTACATATATAGCCCTAGAGTACTTGAGTACTCAGGAGCTAAAGACCTGACAGATAAATCCATTAGGTCCTGGTTTGAGAGTGGCCGGAGTCTCGGAAGCGGTCCTTACTACATAGAGTACTATAACCCAGTAAGTGAAATCAGGTTGAGAAAATTTGAGAAGTGGTGGGGTTGGGCTAAAGTAGGCAATCTTAGAGCTCCAGACCTCGTAGTCATTAGGATTGTCGGTGATCCTGTAACACAGGTAGTGGGCTTAAGAGGTGGGAGTATCCACATAGCTATGGCTATTCCGAAAGCTGAAATAAGGTCTCTAGTCAGCGAAGGCTTTAAACTGATAAGACAATATACTTATTATAGCTACATTTTGATGTTCAATACACGTAGATGGCCTACGAGTGCAACAGAGTTTAGACTAGCTATTCTTCACTCTATTCCTTGGGATGAGTTGATTGATAGAGCTCTATATGGCTACGGTATTTCGGGAAGTGGTATTATACCTTACAGGTACCCGGGATATATCGATGGACTGAGGTTTAAATACGATCTAGATCTTGCGAGAGAGTATCTACGGAAAGCCGGTCTCGAAGGTAGAGAAGTAGAAATCGAAATAGTTATAACAACAGGTTATGAAGAAGAAGAGATATTCGCTATGTTACTAAAGTCGGAGCTTCTAAAGCTAGGCATCAAGCTAACGATACGTAGCTACCCGTGGGAGGTAGTTAAAGAATATGGAGCAGCTGTCTGGAGAAATCCTGAAGAAGCACCACATTTAATCATAAACGACTGGTGGCCAACATACTCAACTCCATATGACTACCTCTACTTAGTCCGCTGCGACTCGGTGGAGTGGAATTGGTCTGGTTACTGTAGTGAGGAATTAGACACGCTTCTCGATACCGCCTATGAGCTGGAAGGAGTTGATTACGAAGAAGCCCTCAGACTATATGAAAAAGCACAGTACATGATATTTCAAGAAGCATTTGCGATATCTCTCTGGACTGTGATTCAAACATATGTTACTAGACCAAATATTATAGTTAGAGATGAGGCGTTCAACCCTCTATATATGTACGCAATTCTATTTCAATATGTTGAAGTACTTTAAGTCATAGATGCTCAACCATGACTAAATACTACATTAAGAGGACATTATTCGGGGCTTCTCTCATTCTAGGCTTACTCGTAATTATCTATCTTCTGGTTTACATAGCTCCAGGGAATCCGGCTTATGTTTGGGCCGGTAGACCTAGAGGACCTAAAGCTGTGGAAGCTATAAAGCAAGCCGAAAAAGAACTAGGTCTAGATCAACCACTCTATGTTCAAATAGCACTACTCACAGCTAGATTTTTAACTGGGGATTGGGGGGTATCCATAGCGTTTAAACAGCCGGTGCTAGCTGTAGTAGCTAGGTCTTTTAAAGCTACTATAGAGTTACTAACACTTTCCTACATACTCGCGATTCCGCTGGGACTGATGCTCGGTATCTTTACAGCATTAAGGCGGGGGAGCAGTATAGACATGGTTCTAAAGATAACTTCATCAATATTTATAAGTATCCCCAGATTCTGGTTCGCTCTCATCTTAGTTCTAGTATTCTATCTCGCCGGACTTCAGCCTCTAGGAAGGATAGACCCTAGATTCTCTATAGAGATTAAAGAGGTAACAGGTTTCTATACAGTAGACTCCGCACTTACATTCAGACTGGACATACTTTTAGACGTTCTAGTGAGACTTACTCCACCGGCGCTAGTCATAGCAGTATATCCACTCTTCTCGATAGCTAGGTATGTGAGATATAGCTTATCAGAGCGCTTCTACGAAGACTACGTTATGGAGGCGATATCACTCGGTATTTCAAGACAAGCTATTCTAGCTAGATATGCTCTAAGAGGCACTATTCCAGCTGTTGTACAACTCGCAGGAATGAACTTTGTCTATAGCTTTGTAGAAGCTGCGGTAGTTGAGATAATCTTCATGAGAGAAGGAGTGGGGAGAATTCTCTTAGAGGGACTACTTAGAAGCGACTATCCACTTATCGTAGCAGTATTCTTTGTAGTTTCACTAACTTTAGTAATCGTAAATACCGCTACCGACGTAATACAGAAGAAGTTGGACCCGAGGGTTAAAATATGAGTCAAAGACATACTGATATTAGAGGTAGGAACACTCTCCAGCGTTGCTGGCGGAGAGTAGACTTCAAAGTCGGAATAGCTATCTTGGCTTCTCTAGCTCTAATTGCTATTCTAGGCCCGAGAGTAGTGCCTTATCCTGAAGAAGGAGAGGGGATCGTAACAGATGCCGCTAGATTGAGAGGCCCGCAGCCACCATCAATGAAGTATCTATTTGGTACAGACGTAGTCGGTCGAGATATGCTTAGCAGAGTCTTCATAGGGTCTCGATACTCTCTTCTTCAAACTACCATAGTAGTTTTTGGCAGCTTACTGCTCGGTATAGTTTTAGGTGTTTTAGCGGGATATCTAAGAGGTATCTATGAAGCTGCGATTAACTACGCTATTGAGCTGTTTATACTGCTACCGCCTGTAATGATAGCTGCCGCTCTTTCAGTTGTTATTGGACCAAGTATCTATACAGTTGTTGCCTCTTTAATAATGACTTGGTGGGCTTGGTATGCTAGAATAGCCTACATAATGAGTAGGCAGATTCGGGAATTTGACTTTGTTAAAGTTAGTGAAGCTCTAGGCTCTAGGAGAATCTACGTAGCTTTCCGCCACATACTACCTAATGTAGCTCCAACAGTGATAATGCAGTCGATTGTAGACTCGTCTTCAATACTTCTCGAAGTTGCGGCCATAAACTTCCTCATCGGTAGCGTTTCAACATCTCTTGATGCTCCTGAGTGGGGAATGATGATTGGATACGGATTCCGCTATGTTACGACCTACTGGTGGATGAGTCTATTTCCAGGGTTCTTCCTAGTTATAGCAGCATTGGGATTCATACTAATTGGAGATTCTGTAAGTGAGGAAAGTAGCCCGAACTTAAGGAAGAGGTGGACTCGATGGTTTTAGTTGATAGAAAGGAGGTAGTAGTAGAAGCTGAAGACCTCAGTCTAGGTTACGAAGACCTAGACTCAGTTTCTTGGGCTGTAAGAAACGTATGCTTGAGATTAGCGAGGGGTAGCTCTTTATGTGTAGTCGGTGAGAGTGGCAGTGGTAAATCAACTTTAGGCAATGCTATCGCAGGATTACTGCCGCCCTACGTTAGAGTGTCGGGAAGACTGGTTATTGAAGGAGTAGAAGTGATAAAGGGTTCTAGTGTAGTTGGTGCTGATAGAATTAGAGGTAGAGTGGTTTCTAAGATACCTCAGAATCCAGCCGCATCACTTAATCCATACATCCGCATTGAGCAGATATTTCGAGATGTACTTAGAGATGTCCGCGGTATTAGAGATAAGAATGTTCTAAGAGAAGAGACCTTGAAACTTATATCGACTGTAGGCTTAAGTGAAGACGTTCTATACATGTATCCACACGAGTTAAGTGGAGGAATGAGTCAGAGAGTCGCAATAGCTCTAGCTCTAGCTCCTAGACCGTCTATTATTGTTGCTGACGAACCAACTAGTAATTTAGATGCTTACTTGCGCGGCTACATAATTCGTCTCATAGCAGACCTCAGCGAAAAACTTAAAACGTCTCTAGTCGTAATAACTCACGACATTTCTATAACTGAAGTAGTCTGCAGAAATGTAGCGGTTATGTTTCTTGGTGAACTAATGGAGTACGGCCCCACTAGAGATGTGCTTAAGGAGCCTCTCCACCCTTACACTAGCGAGTTGATAGAGGCTGCTGAACTAAGAAGAACTAGTCAGATATCGAGAAAATATGTGAGTGGATGTGTTTACTACTCTAGATGTCCATATGCTACTAGTAAATGTTTAGAACAACCACTCCTAGTCAAACTAGGTAATGAAAGGGAAGTAAAGTGTTGGAGAAAGCTTTATTAAAACCCGCACTTCAAGTTCGCGATATCTGGGTAGAGTATACTCTATCCTCCACTTCTCTATCTACGGGAAAGAAGATATACGCACTTCGAGGAATCAGCTTCGATGTACTAGAGAGAGAAATCTTCGGGATTGTGGGAGCTAGTGGTAGTGGTAAATCCACTCTACTTAAAGTAATTATGGGGTTTGTAAGCCCTTCTGTTGGGAGTATTGAAGTAGATGGTATAAACATTCTAAAAGTAAATAGAGAGACGAGAAAAAACATCTTAAAGAAGATAGGCTATGTTTCTCAGGATCCTCTAGCAGCAGTTAATCCTCGCTTTAAAGTGAGGGACATAGTTACAGAACCTCTGAAGGCTGCTGGAGTGCCGAAGAGAGAGATCACTAAGATGCTGCCTACACTTATTGAATCAGTAGGTTTACCTCTAGATGTATTAGACCTTCTACCGCATGAGCTTAGCTTGGGAATGCTGCAGAGAGTTGTTATTGCTAGAGCTATAGCCATTAAACCGAGAGTGCTTTTACTAGATGAACCTACATCAGCTCTTGATTCAGTCACTCAATCACACGTAATAGCACTTTTAAAAGAATTAAAGGACTTCTTTGGATATGCTAGCATACTAGTCTCTCATGACCTCAAGGTAGTTTCTTACTTAGCAGATAGACTAGCAATACTAATGGCCGGCCTAATATTGGAAGAAGGTATAGCATTGAATGTGCTAAACAACCCCCTACATCCCTACACTCAGGAGCTTGTAGACTCTATTAAGTTAAAGGAGGTGAGAGAGGTTTTCGCCGTCGATCCTAGTGCGTGCCCATTCTATGCTCACTGCTACTTAAGGCTGGAGGAGAAGTGTAGAAAGATACCACCACTCATAGAACTCGATAGCAAGAGGAGAATTAGATGCTGGCTCTACTCCTAGTTCTCCCTCTGACCGCTGAAGTCTTCCTATAGACCAAGAAGAGTCCACTCATAACTGCTATATACATTACTACCGGTATCCATAGATTGTCTATAAATCTTAAGGTAGCTTCACCATTTCTATACTTAACTCTGAAGAAATTGAGGTAGCTCAAGTCAGATGTCACGTCGTAGAATACTACACACTTGTTTTCCAAGAATCCTTCGCAGATACCACCTCTGCAGAGTAGCGGCATATCCATGTTATAGCCTTCTTCTGTGAGGCGGTATATTAGTGTAGCTTCATTCACTAGAGCTATATCTGACTTAATGTGTATAGTTGAATTACATAGCTGAGTTATAAATACAAAATAGAGCTCCAGAGGGTAGTGAGAAAGAATATAGTCTTCACTCCGCCCTATCGTAGATGTATTTATGGGAGGTGCGGGATACGTCACAATGCTACCTAATGTAGAAACAGTGATTTTAGGTTGAACGACTTCCTGATTTACTCTTACAAGTCTACTTAACTTCGAAGTCCACACAGTTCCACTTCTTCCTTCGGGAATATCGAAGTCTACGGCTACATTATCGATCTGAAGCCGCACTAGTGAGCTCTTGCTCATAGCATCTAAGTAAGTAACTCGAAAAAGTGTTGCATTAACTGCTCTTAAGCCATTTAAGGAGATTTCTAGAATATCTTTAGATATCGGTATGGAGACGTACATAGCTAGAGATATATGTAGAAGGGAAAGTACTACACTTGACACAATCAAAATCTCCTTAGACCTCCTCTTCGACGGAGTCCTCCTCCTTCCATACTTTCTATACTTACCCATACCTCACTGTCCCGAACCATAAGTAGTGTGAGTATTATTATGTGCCAGTACTCTCACTACCTTTTCTCTTCAGCTAATCAACACTGGATACTCAAGTATATGCCCGCGTTTACGATGAAGAATAAGACTTAAGCTACTAAATTAGTTCCTTTCTAAGTTACGCCACCTAAAATATGTGAGTGAGTGTATGTGCAGGGAGATCATTCAAGGCTTAATACCTCACTTCGCGAAGTCTTATTCACTACTACTACTTTTATCTCTAGCTGTAGGTGCTGTCTCTACATACCTTCACATCCCATCTAATCAACCACCTCTCGGTATTCTTGGGCTAATGTATACCGATGTCGTATTCGGTGTTTTCTATCCGCGGTTCATGAATACATCTGGACGCCAATCTGAGTTCTGGTATAATACAGATGTGTTGAAGTCATTATTAGAGGGGAGATATGTCTGCCCTATTCCATACCTGGACTACATGTTTGAGTATCCTCCAGTTATCGGCTTATTGTGGTATTTCACTACCTGTTTCTCGCTCGCGGTAGCTTTTGGAGGTAGAACTCCTGAATCTACTTATATCCATGTTCTCCATAGAGTCGCAGAACTCCACTACACACTGAGCGCAGTTTTTCTTACTCTATTTCTACTTTCTGCCACATATTTTGCGTATAAGCTTGGTGTAGCTTTAGACAGCAGTTTTGATTTAATGAAAGTAGCTATCTGGCTCATCCTACCATCAACTATTCTCTACACTGTATATAATTGGGATATAATCTGTGCAGCTCTAGCTCTAGGGTCTCTAGTTGCGTTTCAAAAGAAGAGATATCTTACTTCTGGAGTGCTTCTTGGCTTATCTATAGCTACTAAAGTTCTGACTGTCTCAATAGCCTACGTTATATTCATATCTCTACTAATGAAGTTGAGAAAGAATGGTGAGCTTTATCCCATCGGCAGCTTACTTATCGGTATCCTACTATCTGGTCTTACTCCCTATATAGCTCTCCTACTGCTGGCGCCCAGAGGATTTTTCGATTTTATAGCACATCACTCTACATGGTACTGTGAAAACTGTCTTTACTTGATATTAATACACAACATATTTGATCCACTTCACAGATTTCTAGCTCTAGCATCTATTTCCGTACTACTAGTGGTTCTAACACTCATAATCGCGGTTAAGAACGCTGGAAGTGATGTCCGGGTATTTAGACTATCGGCGGTCTCAATACTCGGAGTGGTTCTATTTAACTATGTATTCACTCCTCAAATGATTCTGCTATTTTCACTTCTAGCGCTTATCTTCTTCAGTAGAGCAAGTAGAGTAGCCTACATAGTATCTGATGTAGCGAATTTCTCTATAATGCTTTTCTTCTACAACGATGAAGAACTAAGGTACTTCTTCAATAGGTTAGGCGTTCCGGTAGAGACCTCGTTTAGCCCGTGGACTATAGATTCACCAGTTCAGTGGTTTGCAGCAGTAAGAAACATTCTGTTACTCGCAATACTACTCAATGAATTAGTGGTTATCTCAAGAAATCGCTAGTTACTCAGAATCGCACGCTAAGTCTTCCAATATTTTCTGGACTTCTTCATCTCTCCTTAAACTCTCAACAAGCTGGCACTCTGAGTAAGTAGGCTTTATCTCCTCCGGCTGGAACTTTCTCGCTATTAATTCGGTAGCTCTTCTAGTTGGGTGAGTTACTACATCTATATACGCTCTAACAATAGCTGCTACAGTAGCCTCGCTAAATACTATGACTTGATCGGGAAGCTCTATAATTAATCTTAAATGTTTGTGCCCTCTGGGCACTACGGCAACTACTCGCTCAATATCGCAGTTTCTATACCTGACCAACTTCTTTGTTGAACTACTACTCAATCAACTCCCCAATAGAGGGTTTTAGAGGTTTTCAATCTTAACACAGGGAAAAATTTGTTAAGCTTTATGTAGGAACTCTACGCTCTAGGAGAGGATATGGTGAGCCCGAGGTCGATGGGTATTACTACTCCATTTAGGGCTTCATTCTCGACTACGTGTCTAACCAGCTTAGCTACTTCCTCCGGTTCGATTAGTCTAGGTATTGGAGACCTCTTTAAGTAGTCTCTAAGAATAGACTTAGGAACAGCTAGCGCCATCCTGGTTTTCACAAAACCTGGTGCTATAGCTACAACTCTTATTCCGTAGGGAGCCAGTTCTTTAGCTAGAGTGTAGGTAATACCTATGAGTCCCGATTTTGACGCTGCATAATTGGTTTGACCTACGTTTCCGATTAAACCTACAATTGACGATATATTGACTACGACTCCGCCTCCGTATCTAGTCATATGAGGTACTACAGCTCTAGAGCAGTAGAATGCTCCAGTCAGATTAATCTTTATAACTGTGTCCCAGTCTTCTGGTGTCATACGCTGTAGGTAGGCATCTCTAGTTATTCCAGCATTATTTATTAAGACATCTATTCTTCCAAACTTATTGATGACTTCGCTAACTCCTTTCTCAACAGATTCTCTATTTGAAACATCGATTGCTACAAACATGGAGTCTACTCCAAGAGATTTTACTATTTCAAGAGTTTTCTCTGTGTCTTTATTGTAGACTACGTCTGATAGAGCTATAGCGTACCCTGCTTTAGCTAGCTCTATAGCTATTGCGGAACCTATACCTCCAGAACCTCCGGTAATGAGAGCTACTTTAGGAGTTCTAACTTCTTCCTTTGGAATGAACTTCTTTAAGGCACCGAACGCAGTCCACTCATCAATTACTTCTCCAATCATGTTGCTTTTCAATCGACCGAAGTATTTGCGGTCTATTCTAGCGATTACTCTATTACCTTTCTCATCTTCAACTACTCCTATAGCAAATGTCGACTTGTAGGGGGGTACAGGAGCGTAGAGCTCTGTATACGTAATTAACTTCCAGACCATGGGATCACCTAGAGAAAATTGCTACTACTACAGTTCCTCCAGTGCCTCCGTGATTCTCCATTAGACCTCTTTCAGCATCTCTAACTTGTCTATCACCTGCTTCACCTCTAAGCTGCCAGTAGAGTTCTGCCACCATTCCAACTCCGGTAGCACCAATAGGGTGGCCCTTGGACTTTAGTCCACCACTTGGATTTACTGGTTTTTCCCCGGTAAACGTGGTCACACCTTCTTTAAGTATCTTAGCTCCCTCACCTCTCTTTGCTAATCCAAGCATTTCGTAGGTAATTAACTCAGATATAGTGAAAGCATCATGTACTTCAAGAACATCTATATCGCTAACACTGAGACCAGAGATTTTAAAGGCTTCTTCAGCTGCGTGTCTTATAGCTTTCAACTCTGTAATATCAGGTCTCTCAAATACTCCAGGTGTATCATGAGCCAAGCTCACAGACTCTACATAAACTGGTGTGTCAGTAAACTTCTTAGGTTCTCTACTGACTATGAAGCCGGCTGCTCCATCAGTTATGAGAGAAGAATCGTAGAGTTTCAGTGGCCACGAAACATACGGAGACTTCAAGACATCTTCAACAGTAATCTTTCTACGCATCGCGGCGAGAGGATTTCTCAAACCATTTTCGTGGTTTTTAACTGCTACTAGTGCTAAGTCCTCTTCAGTAGCACCATACTTATCCATGTAGGACTTAGCTATTAGAGCGTAGAGAGATACGAAGGGCGCTCCTATAACTATTTCATCAGGGTGTCCAGCAGCTGCTAGTACTTCATTGACTTCTGCACTAGTAGGTTGGTAACTCATCTTCTCGTAGCCTACTACGAGAACATTCTCAGCCAGTCCCGCTCTCACTAAGTTCCAAGCAACATAGAGAGCTGTTCCACCTGAGGCGCAAGCATTCTCGACTCTAAGTCCTCTAGCGCTATTTTGACCTATGAGAGATATTACGTACGGTGCTGTATGGAGTATTCCTCCAAATCTATCTGAAAAGTTCGAAATCACCACAAAGTCTATGTCTCTCCCACTAATTCCTTTATCGACAGACTTTAGAGTGCCTTGAACTACTTCTCTAATTAACTCCCATGCTTCCCTCTCAGATCTGAGCTCATATTTTACACTGTACGCACTAACTACTCCTACCCTCATTTTTCTCAATATATTTATCTACTGCTATTAAACACTCTTAAGGTTATCTGTGTTTACATTCACATTAATATACGAACTAGTAGTTACATTAATTCTTCAATTATTCTAGCTTATTCTTAATGTATGTTCTGCTATCTAGTATCTTTAGAAATAGCTCCACAACGTTTTTTTCAGCTTTTCTGAGAATTTTAGCTATAGCTACTCTAGAAGTACCTAATTCTCTAGCTAGAAGACTGACATTTATTTTTCTAGGCCACTCGTAGTAGCCTAACTTCATAGCTGTCTCAAGAAGTTTTGCTTGCTTACTGGTAATTCTATCTAGGCTTCCATTAAGCAGTGAAAACAAGTTAAAATAGTCTAGCGAGAGAATATATTCAGGTAGTTCTGTGATTCTATACTTCTCGATATAGTCGTGTTCAGATACAGTTTTAATAAATTCTCGTAGCTGCCTAACGGTATGAAAGCCTAGAGTCCATCGCTCAAATCCATTAAAAGCTATCCAAGTAGTTAGAGGTGTCGCGTCGTAGTCTACAGCTGCCTCCATTGTGTTAGTCTTACTTATTAACATACCGATCTTCACGTACTTCCTCTTCTTCTGCAGCACTTCATATTTTTTTACTCTCTTTATTGTGTTAAGCTTCTCCAATACTCTGCTTATTGTGATATCATCCCCGAGTACAACTACATATATTTTTTCATAACCTTTCCGTATCTCCGCTACATTAGCACCAACAACCATAATGTTAGAATCCTTAACGTGTTCGGTTAGCCAGACAACTGGACAATCATATTGAACAATGTCGAATATGCCGACATACATAAATCCAACCTATATAAAAAACTATAGCAAGTTAATTAGTTTTCTACCGACATTTAATTGAATGTGAAACCTATATGTATTCTGCAAAATATATAACTCTTAGGTAAGATAACCGCGTGACATACAATTTATCTTGCAGACTTAATGTAAACTACCCGGTGGTAATGGGGTTACTATAGATAAAGCCTGTCACTAGGTAGTTAATTACGTCGGGTTTTTCTAGTATGACCGCGTGTCCAGCTTCTCTTATCTCTACGTAGGTTGATTTAGGTATCTCTCTCACTATGATCTTTGAGTATTTTGGTGGTTTCACTCTATCTTCTTCAGCTGAAATCACTAGCGCCGGCACTTCAATTTTTTTCAACATAGGTGTTAGTGGTGTATCTAACAGTTTAAGGAAAGACTTAATTAGGTAGGCAGCAGATGTCAAACTAAAGCCTCTGGAGAAGGTATCTATTAGTCTACTTACTAATCCCACTCCATGTTTACAAATAAATCTCTCAGAGTATACGTCGCTAACCCAGGATAGAACGAACTTCTCTACATCTAGAGATAGAGCTCCCTTAAGCCATCGCGTAGCTGTGAGTCTGAGATCTTCGTGAATCTCACTTACTGACGTAATTATAGTTAAGTCATTTACGTACTCCCGGTATTTAACTGCGAATAGCATAGCTACTTCACCGCCGTAGGAAGTTCCTACGAGATGTACTTTCTTTAGACCGAGATAGTCTAGCAGAGTCTTTAAGTCTTCTGCGTGTGCTTCAAGACTATACTGTCTTTCGTCCTCCGGCTTACTCGAGTTCCACTGTCCTCTCATATCGTGAAGTACTATTCTATAGCCTAGCTTAACTAAGTGGTTTCTCTGAAAAAGCCAGCTTGCTGTACTCATAAATATCCCGTTGAGAAGCACTACGGGCTCTCCATCTCCATATACTTCATAGTATATTCTAACGTCTTTAGACTCTAAGAAAGACACAGACCTCACCTACAGCACACTACATTTTTCTCCAGTAATTCTATTATATCTTTTTCCTCGTAGCCGAGAAGTTTCGATAGAACGAGTTCAGCATCCTGTCCTAATCTAGGAGAACCCCTCCAGACTCTAGGCTCACTACTCATTACGAATTTAGGCACTATCCCCCAACCTCTTACTTTATCTCCCAAGCTTTCATCTACCCACTCAATGAAGTCGTTTCTAGCTCTGTAGTGTGGATCTTTGAGAGCGTCTTCAAGAGTGTAGACCTTAAAACAGGGAACATTGTGCTTCCTCAATGTATCTAAAACCTCATCACTAGTGCGCTGCTTTACCCAAGATCTTAAGATAGAGTCAAACTCTCTTCCCTTATCAGAGTGCATGCCGGGGGCGTAGTGAGTATCTCTCCATTCTTCGAAGTTAAGTTGAATAGCGTCACACAGTCTTCTGAAGACATCGTAACCTAGTGCTCCTATGAACACATACCGCCCATCCTTAGTTTCAAATATATCGTAAGGCTGGAAGTAAATATCTCTATTACCTTGTCTCACTGGAACTCTATTTAGTACAGCGGCTTGAATCCAGAGACCACCAAATACATTCGCTATACACTCAAACTGAGCGACATCTATAGATACTCCTTCACCAGTGTTTCTAGCATGTATATAGCCTGCGAGTGCTGCTGATAGTGCGTGAAGAGCAGTTAAGTAGTCACCTGTGTATGGGTAGGGTTTATATGGAGGTGAGTCTGGAAAGCCGTTTATACTCATCCAGCCGCTGAAAGCCGCAGCTATAGCGTCGTAAGCGGGTAGACCTAGATAGTTAGAATCACCGAAATGTCCAAAACCAGAGATATGGACTATGACTATTTTCGGATTTATCTTTCGAACTAACTCATCAGAAATACCGAGTTTCTGATAGGTACCCGGCATAGAGCTCTCCATCCAGATATCGGCATGTCTGAGGAGTTTCAAGAATACCTCCTTCCCCATCTCTTTTTTAAGATCGATGACTATAGAGAACATGTTTCTCCTTTCCTGAGCCCACCATGTATTAACCTTTCTTCCATCCTTCTCAATAAACGGTGGTGAGTATCTATAGGTATCTCCGCCGGGTCTCTCAACGTGAATTACTTCAGCCCCCCAGAGGGCAGCCATATATGCCGCGAAAGGCTGTGCTATTAGAATTCCTGAAGACACTATACGGATCCCTGAGAGTGGTCCTGAAGAAGCTGGAACTAAAATAGGTGAGTCCTTCTTGGGTTCACTAAGAATTCTCGAGACTACACTCTCAGACATACGGATATTCCAGAAAAAGTTTGTGACTCACCTTATAGAGAGCTTATTTAGCGTTTGTTAACATCTAATATCTCTCTAACACACTCTCAGCTTCAATTTATCCATCTAAAGGCTACCGCTCCCTGCTGATAGCCTACACCAGAAGCCACAAATATAACGACCTTACCTTTCTCTACCTTACCCATTTCTACAGCATCGTGTAGCGCCATGTAGATGCAGGCTGAACCTGTGTATCCGTATTTATCCATAATCCAGTGAGTCTTCGATTCCGGTAGATTTAGGTTCTTCATCACATCGAGTATTGTCTTTAGTCTAACTTGAGTGAATATTATCTGAGATATATCATTTAAACCTATACCTGCTTGATTTACTACATCTCTTATTAGTATAGGCCAGTATTGGTCATTAACTGGTGGATACGTTTTTCTAAGGTCTAGGTACGGTAGGTTTTCATCTCCTACTTGTTCAGCAATAGGTTTCCACGCACCAAAGAATATGCCCCAATAGTCCCAGAAAGACCCATCAGCACGCAGTCTTCCACCTAAATAGCCAGGTCTATCTGAGGCAGATAGTATTACAGCACCAGCACCATCGGAGAATATCCACTCCCACATATACTTCCATCTTAAGAACCTAGTCATAGCGTAAACACCTATTACCATAATGTTCCTATATTTGGGGTTTCCAGCAATTATAGATGAAGCTAACTCAAGCATGTAGACAGGATTAGCACATGACGCATTTACATCAAAAGCCGGTATCTCATACGGACCGCCTTCGAGGAGGCTCTGGATCTTAGGCGCCGTTGGTGGAGATATTGCTTCAGGAGTGTCTGTACCAACTATTATCATGTCTATGTCTTTAATTGTGAGACCAGCTCTCTCGAGAGCCATTTTAGCAGCATTAGTAGCCATAGTTGCTGGAGTCTCATTGGGAGAAGCTACTCTCTTCACCTTTATACCTGTTCTCTCAATGAAGAGAGGGTCGACTCTGACCCCTGTTTTCTTCTCGAAGTCTTCGGGACTCATTATAGTTGAAGGAACATATATTCCCGTAGATATTATAGTCGCAAATCTCTCAGGCATTTTACCCTAGATAAGACATGTCAATCCGGCTTTAAGTAGGTTGAAGTTTACATCTGATATTCACTAGCACTAATTACTAAATACTAACACTAGAGTTTCTAGCTATATATACTATGGATCTGATTTAAGGAACTTCTTCACATAGAATCAGAAGTGTGCGGTTATCGGTATCTACATTCCTAAGTAATACTCTTTAAGCACCTCAGGTTTTATGATATCCTGAGTTTTTCCGCTCCTTACTACAGACCCCATCTCCATTACGTAGACCGTGTCTGCTATTTCTAATACAACTGTTGGGTCTTGCTCTGTTACTATGAGTGATATCCCGAGTTCTCTATTAATTTGTTTAAACGCCTCCACCAGTCTCTTTCTCATGATCGGTGCCAGTCCGGAGGAAGGTTCATCTAGCACTATGAGTTCATCAGTTATTAGAACAGCCGTGGCTATCGATAGCATTCTCTGTTCTCCACCACTTAAAGTTCCAGCAATTTGGTTTTGTCTCTCCTCTAAAATCTTGAAGAGCTTCACTATGTCCTTAATTCTGTTTCTTCCGTATTTAGACATATTGAGAGCTAGTTCTATATTTTCGCGAACAGTTAGAGACTTAAGTATTCCTCCTCTTTCGGGTACGTAGCCTATTCCAAGTTTTGCTATTCTATGAGCGGGAAGTCCGGTGATATCTCCTCCTTTATATAAAATCCTACCACTTAAAGGCCTTAAATAGCCTAGTACAGTTCTCACTAGAGTAGTCTTACCAGCACCGTTAGGTCCGACTATTCCAACTACCTGACCTCGGTCAATCGAGAAGCTGACTCTATTTACAACTACAGTTTTACCGTATCCAGAGACTAAGTCCTCGACTTCGAGTAGGTGGATTTACATCACCCCGAGATACACTCTAGAGACCTCCTCACTATTCATAGCTTCGCTTGGACTTCCATCAAAGATCTTCCTGCCTTCGTTAAGCACTACGACTCTTTCAACAAGCTTCATTAAGTACCTCAACTTGTGTTCTACTATAATAAATGCTATTCCACTCTCATTTAGCTTTCTCACTATTTTAATTACTTCACCGACTTCCTCTGGAGAAAGTCCTGCGAAAGGCTCGTCTAGAAGTACTAGCTTAGGGTTAGTGACAAGAGCTCTCGCTAGTTCAACCATTTTAAGCTTGTACGGAGTTAAGTTAACGGGTAGTTCTGCTGATTCAGCTAGCAGTTTAGTTGTAGTTAGAGCCCAAATAGTCTTAGACCTCGCTAGCCTGGCATCTTTAAATACTGAGCGAGCTGATAGTTCTATATTGTAGTAAACTGGGAGATACGGATACACCCTCATTCCTTGAAATATTCGTGAAATTCCGAGAGCTACTCTCGCATGCGGTTTTAGTTTAGTGATGTCTCTGCCTTCAAAAAGTACCCTACCTTCATCAGGCTCTAACACTCCAGAGATTAAATTAATGAGTGTAGTCTTACCAGACCCGTTGGGGCCTATCAACCCTAGCAATTCTCCTCTTGAAACTTCGACTGAAACTCTACTTACAGCTATAAGTCCACCAAATCTCTTAGTAATACTATCACAGATTAATATCTTATCCATAGCTATACACCTCCTAGGTGTTTAAAGATTCTCACTGAAAATACTTGCTTCATCTTTAAATATAGGTAGTATATAAGTCCCTGAGGTCTCAATAGAACTAACACTATGAGAAGACACATATAGAGAATAATTCTCCAACTACCTAGGACACCCCACAGAATTTCGTAAATAATTAAAGTTAAGTAGTTAGCTATAGCTGGACCCACTATCGTCCCCATACCACCTAAAATCACTGCTGTCAGTGGAGGAACTAACGTATTCGCTGGTACGAATATATCTGCGGTTATTGGAGGTCTCATTGCAGCGTAGAGAGCTCCAGCTAGAGCTGAAAGAAAAGATGATGCTATGAATCCTATAAGCTTGACTCTAAAGGTATTGATTCCAGTAGCTTCTGCTAGAAGCTCATCTTGACCAATAGACCTCATCATGAAGCCGAAATCTGAGTAAGCTATCTTATAGCAGATAATGTAGGCAACTATAGCTACCGCAGCCGAAAGGTAGAAGTGCGATGCCTGAAGAAAGAACACTCTTTCTCCAGCCGGTAGGGCTCTGGCATATGAAAAGAATAGTGGGAAATAGGAAATACCTCCTTCACCACCTAAGTATAGAGAAAAAGGCTGTGATGTAACTAATCCAGCTAAGATTATAGGTAGAAGTAGCGATAATATAGAGAAGTAAGCTCCTCTCACTCTTAAACTCGGGATAAAGATAGTGAAGCTGAATATTGTGGAGGTGATAGCCGACGGCAAGATAGAGTATTCAACCGGAACTCCTAAGTATCTATTTAAAAGAGCTAGAGTGTAAGCAGAAACACCTACAGTAAATGGCACTCCGAGATTTAGATAGAATGTAGTTCCTGAGTATAGATCTAGAGAGAGTGTTATCAATAGAAAGATGTTTACTCTAGTTAGGACATCGATCCAGAATCCTCTCAAACCTATAGCCGGTAGCGTGAGGTAGATAGAAACAACTGTGAGAAAAGGCAGTATCTTCCTTACTTTACTCACTTTTGAAGGCTTTGCGAAAACCAGCTTACTCACCTCTACCAAAGAGTCCGTGAGGTCTGATAATAAGAACTAACACAATTAGAATTAATGGGACTACTCTAGCTATACCTCCCCCCAGTGTGTAGATTATAAGCTGCTCAGTAAAACCGTAGATAAATGACGCAGCAACAGTTCCTAAGACATTTCCTATACCTCCCATAACGACTACGGCAAAAGCGGTAAAGAGAGGTGTCCATCCACCGCTCGGTGTTAAAGCTTTAAGTGGTGTTAGTAGAATACCGGTTAGAGCAGCATAAACCCCTGATATTATGAAGGTCGTTCTTAAAACTCTTAGTGGATTTATTCCGAGCCTCATAGACTCCTCCCAGTTTTCTGCTACAGCTCTCACAGCTCTCCCGGTGTTAGTCTTAAATAGGAATAGAAGCAATGCTAAAATCATGATCGAGCTAATGATTCCGACGAGAAACCAGTGGTTACTGACCGGAACATCAATTAACACAGTTGTTCCTGGATAGAGTGGGAGTGTCACCGGTCTTAACCCCATCTGAATCCTAAAGTATTCCTCAAAGATATAGGCGACAGCCATAGTAGTTATGAAGACACTGACAGGAAACTTTATAGCTGGTTTGATGGCGAATTCTCCGATTAAGAGACTTATAGCAGCAGTAAGTAGTATTGAAGCAGCTATCGCTAGAATAACATCTAGACCCATTTGACTAAGGAGAGTGTAGGTTACATAACCCGTGAAGACATAGAGAGCTCCATAAGATAGATTAGGTAGTCTAGCAACACCAAAAACAAGTGAGAAACCAAGAGAAAAGACTAGGTATGTTAGTGAATGAAAAAAGCCGAAAATCGTTATGTACTTAAGCTCTTCCAATACAACCTCCCTACGGCCACGGGATCTCTATCCACACCCTCTTGCCGTCAGCAATGCTTGGAAATAGTAGCTTAGTTCCATATTCTACCGCTCTGAAAGGCCAGACAACCACTCTCTTTCCTTTCTGCCACTGGAAGTATATTGGGTATATTCTCTCCGGAGCTAGTTTAGCTGTATGACTTCTAGTAAATTCATAAATACCGGCTGTTCCAACAAAAGTCGATGTCTCTAAGGCTTTAATCACTTTATCTGTATCGAACGATCTAGCTTTTCTAACTGCTTCAGCCCACACGTAAACAGAGTCGTAAGCATACCACGTAGTGAATATAGGTTCGGTACCTACGAGTTTCTTGTATTTTTCGTAAAATTCCATGGTCTTGGGTGTGATTGATGTTGGGAAGCCCCAGGAGATACATATAAGTCCTTCAGCAGCACCCATAGTTTGATTGTAGAAGATATCGAGCATAGCATACGTACCACCACCTATAGCTATTAGAGGGACTTGACCTAAGTAGTAGTCTCTAGCAAAGACATAGTCTTCAGTGCCGGAGAACTGCCAAGTAATGTATTGAGCCCTAGAAGCAGATATCTTAGCAAAGATATCGGTAAATGAAGTCACATCTATAGGTACTCCAATAGCTATCGCAACTTCAATACCTTCTTGTGCTGATCTTGTCTGTCCATATATTGCGTGGGGGATCACCCACGGTAGGTCCTCGTAGACCCAGGCGACCTTATTCCAATTAAATCTCCTCGAGAAGTACGCTAGTAAGTCCCAAGTTGCTGCTGCTTGAGAAGTGGCGTTAACATAGGCTCTGAACCAGTACTTGTAGTCACTATATTTCTCCAGTACCTTAGCATCTATAGCGTCACTAACAGCGCCTGAAGCTATAACTAAGACCTCATATAGCGGGAGGAGGTCCATTATAGCTAGTGCTTCATGCGATCCGAAGACTCCGAATATCACTCTAACTTTCTCTTCAGCTAGCTTCTTATATCCTTCAGCAGCTTTATCAGCAGTCCACTGAGTATCGTAGTATACAAGTTCAACCTTATGGTCTAAAACCCCACCAGCTGCGTTAATTTCCTCAATAGCTAGCTGTATCGCAGCTAACATCATTCGTCCTATAGGTAGGTTTAACGGTAAGAGAGCACCGACTTTGACTGTGCCTACGAATCGAGGTGGAGTAGTTGGAGGTGGTGATACAGGTATGGTTTGAACCACTGTTACTGTAACTCCCGGCTGAGTAATAGTTGCTCCGGGAAGAGTCACTGTCTCTTTAAGAGTCACTGTTGTAAGTCTCGTAATCTCAACTCTCGGAGGAACAGCTGATTGACCAATAAAGTAACCAGCTAAACCAGCTACTACAACAAATATTATTAATACTGCTTGAATTAGTTGAGGTTTCATATAGATTACCCAAAATCTTAACACATCGAACAGTTAAAAACTAGGGTTTAACAAATGTTAATCTCGGCTCAGCTAGCTACACTATATTCCTAGCTTTTAAAAACTTTGACACTATATCAATTACTAAGCTCTCCTTGCCTAGTAGAGTGTGGCCCCCTCCTTCTATCACTCGATATTCGACATCGTATCCTAACTCTCTGAGCTTTCTGTACATGGCTTCTGATTGCGAGACAGGCACCATAGAGTCTTCTGAGCCATGAATTAGCAACACACTTCCAGAGATTTTATCTGCATAAGTTATCGGGCTAGCTAACTCGTAGATCTCTCTATTTTCTTCGGGATCTCCTAAGGTAGATCTGACTAGATCTGCTATATACTTCTGAGAGCTTCCGTGAGGGAACTTAGAGAGAAATCTACAGAGATCTGCTAGGTCTACCCACCCACCGATACTTACAACAAATCTCACTTTTTCTTGTGTAGATGCTAGCAGACTTACTGTACCACCTAGAGAAATCCCGAAGAGTCCTAATCTCTCTTGGTCTACACTACTTAAGGTTTTAAGTTTCTTTAGAGCTCTTAGAGCAACAGCAACACCATCACTGGCATCTGTATAGCGGGGAGATAGCACTACTATTCCTAGAGCAGCGAGTTCCTTAGAATACTGTTCGATGTCCTCAGGTTTTTGATTGAAAGCGTGGAGAGCTACTGTGGAAGGTCTCTGTTCTGCTAGCGATATATAGTATAAATATCCTGGGACATCCTGGGTTTTTACCTTCATAACACTCAATGTTACGCCCTTAGTGAATTAACTAGCAGAGTTTTATAGCAAAGTTTTAAACACTGTATAACACCTGAAGCTATCTCTCCTACGGCAGATCTTCGTAGCTTTAAACAGAGGGCTGATTTTTGTTTAACTTTATATTCTCGAGATTTTCATATCTAGAGGTGTATACTGTGTGCGGCGCAACTGAGTCAAAGACTCTAGGGATAGTTTTGGGGTATAGGAGAGGTTCTAGTAGGCAGTATGTAGATCAAGTCTACATAAAGATTCTATCAACCTCCTCAAGTATTCACTCATTCATAGGCCGTAAGGTGAAGGTAGTAGATAGTTACGGAAACACATATCTAGGGAAAATAGTAAGGGCTCATGGAACCGGAAAGAATGGTGTAGTCATAGCTGTATTCAATAGAAACATACCTGGACAACTCGCGGGAGCTGAAGTAGCTATTCTCTAGCACGAGTATAGAACTGCTCGAACAGCTGCTTCTAGAAGTTCTCTACTGTATCCAGTAAACAGTATTGAATTAGAGTAAGGAACTTCAGAGAGGAGCACGTAGCGATCTAGAAACGCTAGAGTCTTTACGTAGTGTCTTAGAAGGGTCTTATCTATATTTACTACTTCGAGATCCATCTTGCTGTCTAATCTAAGACCGTAGAGCACTGGGTGTGTAGACCAGAAAGTGCTTATGAAGCCTTCCACTCTTACTCTATCTACTTCTCTCAGTGTACTCAAATCGGAAACAACAGGGTTTAAGAGAATCTTGAGGAGTTCGCGCATTTCGTATTCACAGACTACGTAGCATCTTCCACTATTACTTAAGCTACCGAATACCTCTTCAAGAGTGTCTACTAGAAGGCAGTTTTCTCTTTTTCTAGATATATCTTCAGTTAGGGGAAAAGACTTCCCATCGATCCAAACTTCTTCAGCAACTCTGTAGTCGGGTTCTTCTATATTACATGTCTCTAAGACGCTGTAGTCTACCACTATAGATGATGGTGGAATAGCGATGTTAGCTATTCGTCTACTATAGAGCCAGACTGGTACTACAGAAGGTTTAACTACGAACACAGCTTTACTGTTTTCTCCACACTTATAGAGTGTTTTTACTAAGTTAGAAATACTTCTATTAGGTCTCGCTAGGTATAGCAGGTATTCTGGAAATATTTTCAGTACTAACACCACAAATAGTTGAAGCCTCAAGTTTATTACTACTCACTATGCGTTAACTAAGACACTGCGGTGTGTAGTTTAAACGATAGTGCTGGAGATATGTTTACATGTTTTCAATTCTGCTATCTTACTACGAACACTGAGACAGGCACATTTACAACTACCGAAAGAGTAACTGACCCTATGATTAATTCTGGATTTACTGTTCTCCCCCTAGCAGATACGACAACGAGGTCGTAACCCCCTCTTGAGACTTCTTCAACTATAGCTGTTGAAATAGATGTCGTCGGGTCTAGTTTAGCGATCTTGAATTCGATGCTTACTCCAGCTTTCCTAGAGATCGATTCTACTACTTCGCGAACTTTTTCTATAGGTCCTATATTTCCATCATCTACTATGAAGGCTGTTATTACTGAGCCGTATCTCTTCGCGAAGTCTAAAGCGACATCTAGAGCTTTAATGCTGTGTGAAGAGCCGTCGATAGGAACTAGTATTCTCTTAAACATATAGCTTACTACATAAGTAGGTTCTCGAACATACATTCACTCTACACCGGTGTAATTTTGAAGAGCAAATATAAAGGCGAGTGCCCGGTGCAGTATATTATGGGTATTAAGGATGGTTGAAGATCCTGAAATCATCATTAGGAGATGGTTTGTTGCTGAATCATTTATCGCTGTAGGAAAAAGTCTCGAGAGAGTAGACTCAATTGAGAAAGTACTAGGTAGAGCTAGATTCGTTGAGGATTTCTTCGAAGAAGGATTTCTTGTTGCTAGACTGGCTCTAGCTAGAATTCCACACGCTAGAATTAGAAAGATAAGCTATGACCACATACTGAAAAACCCTAAGGTCCACCAAGTTCTCACCTACCGCGATATCCCTGGTGAAAACCAGGTTGGCTACGCCATACCTGACCAACCACTTCTAGCAGAAAGAAAAGTTAGATACTATGGAGAACCTGTAGCAGTAGTAGTCGGTAGAGATCCAGACACAGTTAACAGTGCAGTAGAAGAAGTAGTTTTAGATGTAGACCCTCTACCAGCTCTCTACAACTCTCTAGAAGCTATGGAGAGACAGGACATCCTTGTTCACGAAGCACTAGGAACTAACATAGCCTTTAAAACTAGGGTGAGGAAAGGTGATGTAGATAGTGGCTTTAGTAAGGCCGATGTCGTAGTAGAGAATACCTATAGAACCCACCACCAGGAACACGCATACTTGGAGCCGGAAGCAGCTCTCGCAATACCTGACCTAGAAAATAGAATTACCGTGATAGCCACAATTCAATACCCACACCTAGGTCAGAAGATAGTGGCTAAAGTTCTTGGAATTCCATCGAGCTACGTAAAGATCGTAGCTCCCTATATCGGGGGAGGATTTGGTGGAAAAGATGATGAAGGTCCTCTAGTAGCTGCGAGAGCAGCTCTAGCAGCCTACCACCTCAGAAGACCGGTACTACTCTATTATACTAGAGAAGACTCTATGCAGATACACCCTAAGCGAGAAGCTACTGTAATAAGGTATAAGTCAGGAGCTACGCAAGACGGTAAATTAACTGCGATCGAGGTAACCATAGTACACGATACCGGTGCTTACGCTAATAGAGGTCCCTTCATACTCTGGAGAGCTACAATGCACTCTTCAGGTCCATACTACGTACCTAACGCTAAAATCGACGGCTACTGTGTCTATACTAACAAGGTTCCACAGGGGTCTTTCCGAGGGTTCGGAAATCCATCAGTTCAATTTGCAGCTGAAGCTCAAATGGATCAACTAGCTGAGAAACTGGGATTTGACCCCATCGATCTCAGATTAATCAACATGCTTAGACCAAGCAGTGAAACTATAACTGGTCAGATGTTGATGTCGTCTGTAGGTATATATGACGCTCTAAAGAAGCTCGCTAGTGAGAGTAACTGGAGAATTAAGAGAAGAATGTATGAAGAGAGTAGAGCAGGGCGATTTAGGAGGGGGATTGGAGTAGCTGTCGGTTGGCACGGTAATAGCACAAGTAGAGCTGTGCCGGACTGGTCTAATTCCTATATACATATATCTCGAGATGGTTCTGTTAGTGTCTACACAGGCATAGTGGAAATCGGGCAGGGTTCCCCATCAAGTTCCCACAGACAGCTCGTAGCCGAAGTTTTAGGCTGCCCGTTCGAGAAGGTCAACATAGTCTTCGGAACAACAGATGCGCCGGACACTGGAGCTACACATGCTTCGAGAGGTACTAGTGTAGGTGCTATAGGAATACTAGTAGCAGCCGGAAAGATCAGGAGCAGGTTAGAGAGCTTTCTTGCGGAATACTTCAATGTTCAGAAAGAAGAGATCAAGATGTCTAGTGGTGAAGTAGTAGTAGGTGATAAGGTTAAGATGAAATGGGAAGAACTTATAGCTTTAGCATATAGTAAGGGAGTAGACCTCTCAGCGACAGGCTACTTCTTCCTACCGAAGGGTGTATTCAACGATGAAGTTGGACAGGGTTTCGCGTATCCAGCATTTAGCTTTATAGCCGTAGTAGCTGAAGTTGAAGTCGATACTTTTACGGGTAAGGTGAGGGTGCTGGAAGTACATCCAGCTCTAGCTGTAGGTAAAGTAATTAACCCAGAAGCTGTTAAAACCCAAGTTGAAGGAGCTATAGTGCAGGGACTGGGTTACACATTAATGGAGAAACTAGTTATTTCAGAAGATGGGAGGATAATTAATGATAATCTAACTGATTACGTTATACCGACATCTCATGAGACTCCCGTAATTAGGGAGGCAATCTTTGTTGAAGATCTCTGGGAATACGGACCCTTCGGAGCTAAGGGAGTTGGCGAAATGGCTTTCATACCTATGCCGGCCGCCATAGCCAACGCCTTAAGTCACGCACTAGGTATTCGAGTTACGGAGCTACCTCTAACCCTAGATAAAGTATATTCTCTAACAAGAGACAGTTCTAGGTGATCGATTTATGTACTACAGTATTCCGAAAGTAGAGTACTACCGCCCTAAGACTCTCGAAGAAGCTATAGAACTACTATTAAATATCGAAGGCTCTAAAATTGTCGCCGGGGGGACAGATCTCTTAGTAGATATAAAGACCTCTAGAGCTAAAGTGCGAGCACTCATAGATATAAACTCTATAGCAGAGCTTAGAGGTATAGTAGATGCTGGAGAGTTTATTAGGATTGGAGCCGCCACAAAACTTCAAGAAATACTGGAGTCACACACTATCTCTGAGAATTTACCCTTACTGAGAGCTGCTATAGAGTCGATGGGGTCTTGGCAGATTAGGAATTTGGCTACTATAGGTGGTAATTTATGTACTGCTTCACCAGCAGCAGATACAGCTCCACCACTACTAGCATACGACGCTGAACTCACTATTGCTGGAAGGAGTGGGCTTAGAGTAGTACCCGTATCTAAGTTTTTCACAGGATATAGAAAGACGGCTATAGGCTATGGAGAAATCCTTAAGGAAATAGTCGTTAGGAAGTCGAATTGGACTAAGTGGTCCTATGTGAAGCTAGGTAGGAGAGGAGGATTTACCCTGTCTATAGTTGCGGTAGCAGTTACAGCTAAGATATCTAATAGCGTTGTTGAAGACATTAGAATAGCGCTTAACTCGGTAGCTCCAACACCTATTAGAGCCTATAGAGCTGAGGAAGTATTGAGAGGTAAGAAAATTGAGATGAAGCTAGTAGAAGAAGCAGCTAGATTTGTTGCTGGTGAGGTCTCGCCTATAGACGACATTAGGTCTACGTCTTGGTATAGGAGGGAGATGAGTCATAGGCTGACTCTAGACACTCTCAGTAGAGCTCTAGGTGTTGAGTAATGCGTGTAGTCTTCACTTTGAATGGACGTGTCGTTGAAGTAGATGTAGAGCCCAATGAAGTACTTCTAGATACTTTAAGGCTTAGATTGGGGATTAAGAGCGTAAAAAGAGGTTGTGAAAGAGGTGAGTGTGGTGCTTGTACAGTCTTAGTAAGCAATGTACCGGTAGTTTCCTGCCTACTTCTAACAGTTCAAATCAACGGAAGTAATATAGTTACAGTTGAGGGGTTACAGTCGGACGACTTATTCATGGAGTTAGCTTCTGAGTTCAGTAAAAGCTTTGCTGTACAATGTGGCTACTGTAGTCCAGCTATGGCTCTAACTTCATATGCGTTCATCAAGAAGGCATTAGAAAACTCTTTGAAGCCTTCTAGAGAGGACATAGCCAAAGCTATAGAGGGGAATTTATGTCGCTGCGGCACGTATCCCAGAGTCTTGATGGCTATCGAAAAGGTTCTTGAGAGAAGAACTCAAGTTAGATAACCTATAACTGCTATTCAATAGCTTAAGACTTAGATAGCTATGAGACTCTACATCTACAAAATGCGGCTTTGATTAAGACATGCTATGGCTAGGGAGCTAGATAAGTAGCTATTAAGAGTGAGGGAGTATTCAAGAGCTCATCCGCTGTCTAGCTTAAAGTAAGTGGAGAGTCTCCGTAGTTTGAAGATTTCCGTTATAAGTTTCACAGCCACATATCGCCTAGGTCTAGGTCTTGAAGTCTGCTGTACTTCTAGCAGCTGGTGAATCAAGACGTTTCGGCGTCAACAAGATGCTCTATAGAGTTCTCGATAGTGAGTTTGGAGAGGATTTCATGGTTAGGATTACAGCGAGAAAGTTTCTAAACTCATCTGTTTTCGATGAAATAGTAGTTGTTGTCGGATACGAGTACGAAAGAATAGTTGAAGTACTTGCTGATCTCGAGGTTAAATTTATCTACAATCCCAATTTCACTTTGGGGATGTCTACATCCGTTATCGCTGGTGTAAGGAGATTACTTAAGTACTCTAAACTGGTAGCGATTCACCCATCCGACGTTCCATTCATAAAGACTGAAACCCTCAGACATATAGTCACTTCAGTAAGCTCACTCTGCGGTAGTGATTGTATCGTAATTCCGAGATATCGCGGAAAGGGAGGTCATCCTCTAGTTCTTCTAGGGAATTTAATTAGAGAAGCATTGAAAATAAGTGAAGATGAGCGAGGACTTAAAGGCCTAATATCCAGGTGTGGAGAGTTTGTGCGCTACCTAGATGTTGATGATCTAGGTGTTTTATTTGATGTAGATACCCCAGAAGATTTACAGCAGGTAGTAATTAGCTGACCTATAGCCGGTTTTCGATAACTTCTGTTGGATTCTTTAATTTCTATAGAGTAGTGTTGGATGGAGATACATGTATCACAAAAATCCTAAGCATAAGGTGTTGAAAACACCAGAATTTAAAGAAGTTGTATATGATGAGCATAGGTGGCTTCTTCTAAGGAAGTTAAGAGGTATCGCAGCTGACTTAATGAAAGTGTTAGTTCAGTGTAGTTATCTACCTATTCTACATGGTTCTGTAGCTAGAGGTGATGTAGATCGTGAGAGTGATGTAGATATAGCGATACTACACACTACTTCTCCAGCTATTTTTGAAGCATGTTTAGATAGGTGGGGACTAAAGGTTTATAGGAAAATCGTTTTGAGAGCTACACCTACATCGACTATGAGAGTTATCTACGAGCTTAGTTCTAGCGGTGATATAGCTGTGTCTATTCCTTTAGAGAAGCTAAATCCTAGAGAGACTGAATTCTACAAATTTGGGGGCGGGATATCCTACGAAGAGCTAGTTAAAGATATTAGAGTGCCTGGAGTAACTAAGTCTTTAATTTTAGTAGTTCCCACCGAGGGAGGCCATCGAGCAGCTCCAGTTGTAGGTTACGAGCACTACGTAGCTAAACTATTGGGGATCAGTGTAGATACTGTCACCGAGAGAATAAGAATCTTAAGCCGGAGAGATGATGTGGGTAGAACTGGGTTATTCTTTAAAGTAGTCTTAGATCCTTCAGAGCCTGTGGAGAATGTTGTTCAAGGAAAATTGAAAAGACCGGATCGAAGGAGAGAGGCCTGAGTCTACTGAGTTCAGAAGTAGGCTTCTCGGGCTAGTAATAGTTTCCTAGAAGCCACACGTTACCTATGTAGACCTCCTTGAGACCGGCACTAAGAACTTCTCTTTGAGCAGCTTCAACATGTCTTCTACTCGTTGGTGGTAAATCTCGCAATACATTGTCTGGATGGAATGCGAGAAGTATGAGTGGTATTTCACTATCTACTGAAGCTAGAAACTCAGCTATCTTACCGACTTCATACTCGTCTACGTATCCGGGAACTAGGAGTGTGCTTATGACTAATAGTGGGGGTTCACTACGGTCTTTAGCTAGACTCGACACTAGCTTAACATTAGTTGTAAGTCTCTCAATAGCTTTTCGACCATCTACACCAGTTAGTGCTTCATAGACTTCCGGACTCCAAGCTTTCCAATCGATCTTCACTATACCGCCGGAAACTAGACTGAGTTCCGCCATCTGCTTCATAATTGCTGTATTCTCGAGTCCGTTAGTTTCCCAACAGATCCTCTTTACATCATCTGAATTCTTCTCGGCGAGAATTTTTCTAGAAGCTGCTAGTGCGTGATGTATCTGAGGTGCTGGATCTCCTCCAAAGTAACAAACACAGGTAACTCTCCTATTTAAAGCTTCTTCAACAAGTTCGCCTACTGTTTTTCTATATCTAGATTTCAACCTATCTTCAGCTAGAATAGCCTTGTGCTCCCAGTTCTGGCAGAATAAGCAGTTAAGATTGCACGCAGTATAGAAAACAGCTAGGTTGTAATAGCCTACTTCAACTCCTTTAGACTTAGTGAACTGTGGATATCCTCTCGATGTGTTTGCTGGGCAGAGTGGTCCAGCAACACAGTTTGTAGGGTGGGGATCGTAGTACCAGAAGACGAGGCCTACGCTAGGGTCTGATGTGATAGGGTTTAGAGTCCCGTTTTTCACAGTCCAGAAACCGCAGTATCCGCGTGAGCCTTCAGATATAGAACACTCATTTATGCAGATTCTACACGTTGTCTCTCCGTGCCTAGGTACTGCTAGTGGTAGTTTCATACTTGCTCTATAGTCTCTATGAGCTCTACGTGCTACTTCCAGAGACTTCTCACCGCAACTTCTAAGACAGTTTGCGCAAACTCCTATAGTGTTACTTATAGTTTTAGAGCTACTACCACATAGCTCGCAGAAACCCAGTGAGAGCACCATATCGAAGATATTCAGGCAGCTAATAAGGTACATGTTTTACTGTAATTAGTTTCTTATCAATGTTTCTTCGGTGGCTAGATTGAGTACTAGTAGTAAGAGTTGGAGGGTTATAGCTATTAGTGGTACTCCCGGTACGGGTAAGTCAGATGTTGGAATAGCTATATCTAGACTACTGGGCGTAGACCTAGTAGAGCTAAGTAATCTAGCACTTGAGGAGGGACTCTATGTAGATTACGATAACGAAAGAACGAGCTTCGTTATCGATGAATCGAGGTTGAGAGAGCGTGTTAGAAAGCTAGCACTAGAGAAGGGTAGACTTATAGTAGTTGGTCACTACAGCGAGATTGTAGATGACGATATCTTAGATAAGATAATTATTTTAAGAATAAACCCGATAGAGCTAGCTGAGAGACTGAGTAGAAGAGGGTGGCCAGCAAAGAAAATGCGAGAAAATATTGAGGCTGAATTCGTAGGTGTATGCACTAGTAACGCTCTCTCCGAGCATCCGGTGGAAAAGGTATGTGAAGTTGATGTAAGCGGTAGGAGTTTGGAGGAAGTAGTTAGAGAAGTTATTGAAGTCGTCTCTGGAATTAGATTGTGCAGAGTCTACGTGGATTGGTTAAGTGATGAATTCATAGCTAGCTATGTTCTCAGTCTTACCTCTACTACGAGTTAAACTAGGTACTATCAAACCGATTTACGTAGCTAAAGTATAGAGTGAAGCAAACTTGAGAGCTACTTAACTACTGAAAAATAGTTATTAGCTGCTGATTCACTAACTTGAGGAGTTAGCTTTGCTGAAAAGTGAAGATGAAGTCCGTAAGACTTTAGAGGATATGAGAAAGAAGCTGAATATAGGTGAATCTACGACTATAGAGGTCTCAGAAGAAGTTCTAGAGTTTACTATTGATGAAGCAATAAGACAGAAGCTATCTGTTGTAGATGCGCGTGAAGAAGAAGACTGCGTAGTTGTGGTTATCGAGAAGAGATATAGGTGATGGAGAGCACCTATTCACACAGTAAGACCTCGTTTAACGCAGTCTCTATATGGCGGTAGCATGTTGCGGCTGCTGAAGTAGGTCTTAAACTTGTGTTCTGCGAGTATTTATAGATGTGTAAGTATAAAGATATATGATGGTGTAGTCTCTGAGAGAGGTATTTAGAGGGCTACCGATAGACTTAAAGAATGTTAGAGAGATAATTAAGCAGATTTCAGATAGAACTCCAGGTTCTAGAGTTCTATTTTCTTCTTCTAATTCAACGGTTTATCTAGCTATTCAACTAGATAGTGATTTACTGCTCGATTTAAGAGTTAGTCCAGCTGTTGTAGAAATATATGTTGAAGATAAGCTACTATACGTATTGAGAGAAATCGGTTTTCCAGAGATTTTAGAGACGCTAGATGGATATCAGTCTTTCGTGAGGTCTATCTCTATAAGTAAGGCTATCCCCTCCGGATCTCTTTACCTAGTGATACAGGGAGATAGCGTTAATATGCCCAACGTAAGACTCGTAATTACTAGAGACTACTTCGATCTCTCATCTAGCTTCTGCCGGATTTCTTCAACAACCGGAAATACATGTATTTTACTATCTAAAGTTCTTGAAGTAGGTAAGAACTACTTCAAAGACTTCGTAGAGTCTGCAGTACTCTCTAAGACTCAGGCTTAGAGCACTCTCTGATCAGGCTCCATATTAAAGTCAGCATGACTGAGCTGTATGTGACTATTAATGAAGCACCGAGGAGGTTAGTATATGATTCCACTATCTTGATGTAGTCGTAGTATTTTTCACTTAAGCTAATTAGATTTGTTATTGTTTCATTTAGAGGTGTGTCGAGAGATCTGTATATTATGTTTCTAGCGGGGATAATCTCACCTGTCTCCTCTATAACTACTATATCATTCACTAAGGCTGGGATCATCATGTAGAGACCTCCCCAGAGAGCTGCTAGTGCTGCAGCTATATTGTACGTTATTAGAGTCTTTCTAGGCTTTAATTTATGTTCACGGCTGTAAGCTAGGTGAATTATCAGAGGATATGCCCACAAGAGGTAATTAGGGTTCACGACCTTATTGAAGATTAAGACTAGTAGCAGAAGAATTAATGTAGCTAGAACTACATTATCTCTATTTTCCAATGTGAGCTTTTTCTTTAATGATAGAAACGCTACTCCGAGAATAGCTAGCATTACAGGAAGCCACACACTATTCACTATTCTCGCAATTTCCGGGTTTCTCTTCGAGAGTAAAACAGGGAGATTCCAGATTGAGATATACTGAGGTGCTCTCTCACTGTGAAATAGAAATACATTGTATATGAATGCGTATGGGTTAATTAGAAAGAACGGAAGAGTGAATGCGAGAACTACAGCTAGAGTGATAACTACATAGCGAACTAGGTCTCTTTTCCCCATTTTTCTATGTATGTAGTATACTAGAGGGAGAAGTGAAATAGCTGCTAGAGGTTTTGTTAAAATTATGAGTGCTGTAGATATAGAGCTTAAGATTATACCTATACGCGGTATGTCTAAACCAATTATAGATAGATACAGAGAGAAAGCAACTAATGGATCGAATTGATAGTTAGCTATAGTGACTAGTGTCGGAACACCAGCTATAACCCAGTGAGATGCTCTAGAACCGAGTTTCTTCCAGAGTAGTGTAGCTAGAGCTACAGTAAATACTAGGAGAGGTAGCTTTATAATTGCTCTAATAAAGTAGTCAGTCGCCGTTAGCAAAGCATGTCCGATTGTAGGTGCGGTTCTACCTATCGCAATTATAGCATTAATAGCTGCATCTACTAGCCAGCGGGTTCCTATGTAGATAAGAGGTGGGAGAGGTGGGTATACGACTCTATAGCTAATGTTGCCTAGAGCTAGAGGAACTTCATAGATCTTATAGAGACTTGTGGATCTAGAGGCTTCGAACCAGTTTTCAAATATACTTATATCGTACCAGTTCCACATACTGAGACTGAAAACTATGAGAAAAGATGTCAGAAGAACAGCTTTTAGTGCGGCACTTCTGAGATCGTTCGGCATAGATATCCTCACCCGCATCTATAACATAGCCTATCTATATATAGCTAGTACTTATATGTAGATATCTAATTCTGAAATAATTAAGGTGTAGATAGTGATTTATTCTAGGGTAGCACCTGAGTAAATGGCTGGTTGAAGCTACTGAAGGTAGAGTGAGTTTACTATATGGTAGTGCTGGTGTTGGTAAGACTAATCTATGTCTTTGGATCGTATCTAAAAGCTCTAAACCCTCTCTATACTTGAGTACGGAGGGATCTATACCGATACCTCTCCTGGAGAGGTATTCTCTATGTAGTAGAGAGTTCTATTTCAGAGAAATCTTCAGTCTAGAAGACCTATCTATCCTACTCATTGAGATGTTCCTAGATTACTCCTTGAGTAAGTTTAAAAATGTATGTATAGATTCCATTAACACACACTATCGATATGAAGTCGTTGAGAGACCTATAGCTAATAAGTTACTCAACACATCACTAGCTATTCTCTCATATACAGCAAGCAGTTTTGGTTCTAGAATCTTACTTACTGCTCAAGTTAGAGAGGAAGAAGGCGAGGTAGTTCCTAGTGGTTACGAAATACTTGATTTTTGGTCTGATATTATCGTCGAGATCAAGAAAAAGGGAAACGATAGAGAAATCGAGGTAGTTAAACCAAGTGAATTTAGAAATCGTAGAATAAAGTTCTCAATCACCGACCGAGGTATCGAGTTTGAGTAGCTATCTAGAACTTACATATAAACTGCTACTACTAGCACCATCTTACACTGCTAATGCTTTCCCATTAATAGTTCGAAAAATCGTAAGAAACGCTCACCCGGTTGATTTCGGCAGAAACTTCATAGACGGTAAGAGAATCTTTGGTGACAGCAAGAGCTGGGAGGGTTTATTTGCCGGTGTTTCTGCTGGCACTCTAGCTGGGGTAGCTCTATTATTTATCTATCATTACCCTCTCACTCATCTAGCTATAGCTGGATTTATTCAGGGAGTTGGTTCAATGATCGGAGATCTGGTGAACTCCTTCATAAAGAGAAGACTCGGAATGAAGCCTGGAGCACTACTACCCGTTTTAGATCAAACATCGTTTATATTAATATCACTACTATTCGTAAAACTGCTGAAGATAGATTTCTACACAGGTGTAGAACTCGGTTTAACTGAGATAGTAATAGCCATTGGAATAGCCCTAGTGCTACATCCTCTAGCAAACTATCTAGCGTACTTAGTGAAGTTAAAGAGCGTTCCATATTGAAGGTCTTCTCTGTAGACTACTTGAACACTATTTCTTGGGTAGCCATCGTTAAGTAGTGACCACCATCTTTAAGCAGCTCAAGAGAGGAGTTACTACAGGTGTTCCTATGTACAAAGCTTTTAGATATTTGAATGCTTTTTCTACGCAGGCATTCTCGATTTGGAGCTCGTTCCTACTAGATTGCTCAGGTATTCCTATAGTCTGATAGTCGCTCAAGTTAAAGCTATAGCTGCGATGAAATTAGAGATGTAGGATACTTTATCAGAAGAGGGCCTGATTAATTCAAGAGTGATACCGGCTCTCAGAAACACATAACGGAGGTCACCATAGCTGCTGTGAGTAGAAGAGTTTTAACTATCTAAATTTTTGGTAGAGACGTGGTTGATTTCAGAACATCTCTTCCGAAGATGTGGAAGAGAGTAGTCTCATTATCGATAGAATCTTAGCTAGGTTTACCGGTTCCAGCTGCTCTAGCTAGTAATTTCCGTATAGCTGTATCACCTGCCTAGCCTAGACACACAATCTTTGAAAACTCATTTATTAGTGTATTTAACTATCGTAGCTGGAGTCTAGAGCAGACTCCATGATGAGGGAGGTGATCTCAGATTTGGTGACGATGGATGCAACCGACTGATTATTACCAGCTTCTGCGGTTCTTCTCTGAGAAGCAGTGTACTAGAGAAAGTGAACTAAATAGCGATATAGTTAAAGAACTTCTAGACCTAGGTCTAATCTACAGAGGAATTTCCGGAGAACTCTGTATTAAATCATTAACTCAGCTAGCTATATTAGCAGTAAAATGCGGATGTGACTCGAAAAAAGTTTCAAACTACCTTAGCTGGAGAGATTTCGAGTCATTCGTTGCTGAAGCTCTAGTAGAAAGCGGATACGATGTCTTCAGAAACTTCAAGTTCGGTGTAAGGAAGTGGGAGTTTGATATTCTAGCTGTTAATATACCGGCATCTCTCGGTGTTGTTGCTGACTGCAAACATTGGTCACCTAGGTGCTCTAGCACCAGTAAGATTAGAGAAGCATCTTACATACATCTTGAAAAACTCAAGAAACTTCTTGAGTGGTGTGGTTATGAGTTAACAAGTTATCCCTCACTAAGAAGAGTAAATAGGTTTATTGGATTGGTTATTACGTTAAGTGAATCTGTTAGAGGTTCTATTGAAGGTATTGGTATCATACCTATATACTACTTCAAAGATTTCATAAGAAACATTCAGTACTATATTGAAGAACTTAAATTAACTACTTTAAGAAATCCGTGCTATATTTCAAACTAGTTAAAAACACTCTTCTAAAACCTCTAGACTTGTGTTAATCTAGTTTTACCTTAATTACTGCTTCTAGTAGAGCTCTAGCTGCTCTTGATACATACTCTCTTAGTTCTTCTGCTTTTGCATATCCTAGGTGCTCTACTAAAGAATCACTAACGAGTAACACCGCACCTGTCTTAACGTTTTTAGCTAATCCTAGTGAGAAGAGTCCAGCACACTCCATTTCTACAGCTATAACTCCTCTAGATGTCCACTTCTTAACGAACTCTGGGTCTTCAGCGTAGAAAGCATCACTACTTACTACTGGACTAACAAAGTGCTTTATCCCAGCTTTCTCGAATTCGTCGACTATAGCTCTAACTACATCAAAAGACGGTACGGCAGGGCAACATGTCCACTCCCGGAAGTATTGGTAGTATGCTCCACCAGGGTAGTAAGCAGCACCAGTCGGTATAACTACATCTCCAATCCGCATGCCGGGAACCATAGCACCACAGGTACCAAATCTTACAATGAGTTTTGATCCGACCATTGATAACTCTTCAAAAACTATAGCTGAAGAAGGAAATCCTACACCGTGAGCAGCTATAGTTACCGGTACTCCTCTGTAGGTTCCTGTGTAGGTAATGAAGGCTCTCTGAGTATTAACTAACTTAGGGTCTTCCAGCAGTTCTTTAATGTGCTCAACTCTGGCTGGGTCTCCAGCTACAATAGCTCTCTTAGCTACAGTTTCAGGGGATATAGTCATATGAATAGGTTTACCCAACATATTATCACATGCCGATTTACCTAAAATATCCTAATAAGTATTTCTCAGATAGTGCCAGCTTAACTCAATTGAACTGATTGAATTTTAGAGAATATTCATATCTAGGTAAGTTCACAATCAGTTTTAAGAAGCTGTTATCGAGAAAAATGCGGTGGAAGTATGATACTCTCAGATTTCGACCTTAAGGCATATCTTACAAGTAAGAGGCTTCAAATAGAGCCTTTTTCTGAAGAAATTGTTAGAGAAAACGGACTTGACCTTAGAGTTGGAGAAAGTTTCTGCCGCATTAATACTTCACCAAGAGAATTGATTGTTGGTGAAGACCGTGTTGAAGAGTATTTTAACTGTAGTCATGCTAAAGAATATCTGAGGTTAGAGCCTTCTACTCACTACCTACTACACACGATAGAGTATCTAAAGATGCCGCCGGAGCTCATGGGGTTTGTTGAACTTAGATCAACTTTCGCTAGACTAGGGTTTCTCATGCCTCCAACTATAGTTGATGCTGGATTTGAAGGACAGCTCACTATCGAAGTCCTAACTCCTCCCTACCCAGCTAAAATAGCTATTGGAACTAGATTTCTACATGTTGTATTTGCTAAAGTAGCAACTCCAGTCATCAGTACCTACAGAGGAAAGTATCAAGGCCAGAGAGGAGTTGTCCTACCGAAGTGGTAGTCGAGTTCTAGCTAGCTGTAATTTTCTCAAGCAGCGATCTAAGATTAGATCCACCTAAGTCTCTACAGCTTTCTACTTTAAGCTTACCTGAGACATAAGAAGCAGTCTGAATAAATCCGTTTAAGTTTTTAAACATCTTGATAGTGTATGCGTAGACACATTTCCGAGCTATCGGGCAAGTATAGCAGTTAAATTCAGTACAATATTTCTTTCGTGGATATGTGAATACATCTCTGAGAAGACCGTATTTCTTTAGAAATCTCAAGTAGTGTATATCAACAGGTGCGTGAATAGTCTCGAGACCGCTGTGAAGTAAGAAGGAATCAACTACCTTAGGGCCTAGATGCTTAATTTTAATCAACTGTTTTCTAATTGTTTCTACGTCCATCGCAGAAACAGCTTGAAGAGCACTGAGTATTTCACTGAGGACTTCAGTAAGCTGATGAAGCTGGTAAGACCTATATTCATTGTATGTTAAAAAAGCAGCTCTCACAATGCCGTTAGCACTATCTATGTTCGTATTAGATAATTTGTGTAGTAAGCTCTTAACCCATCTAACTGTGTTTCTATGGTAATCCGTGTTTCTAGATAAGAAAGCAGCGGTAAGTACTTCAAACTTATCCCAAGGTGAAGCAGATACACTTAAACAATAGAATCTCTCTATTACGTCCTCTACTGCTCGTCTAGCTACATCCTCTACTTCACTAAGACCTTTATCTAAGTCGAACCAGCGGCCGGTTATGTAGTTGATGAAGAGTCTATTTGAACAGTAAGATCCATAACATTTTAGACCGTCTTCTAGGCAGATCACAGTATTCCTTCCGAAACCGAAGACTTTAATCCAGCAGTTTCCACTTTTTCTGTACATAGGTAGGGAGAAACTGGCATATAGCGTTACATCTAAATCGATCTCTCTGTAAATAGATCTAGCACCATGTTTGAAGTCGTAACTGCGGTATATGTGTCTCTCACTACTAGATATACTTGAGAACAGGTGTTCACAGGGTACTAAAAGAATGCGGTTAAGTCCCCACGTCGTTAGGGTGATTGACTATTTAAATAGTGTGAGCTATATTCCCACTATCGCAGAAATAGGGAGTGCCGTTGGTTTAAGTTCTTCAACTGTATGGAGGGTCTTAAACAACTTAAAGAAGCTGGGTGTAGAGTTTAAGGCTGTTGTAGACCTAGGTAGACTAGGCCTCACAGAAGTCTTACTGGTTTATAAATCTAGGTTGCCGTTAGATAGGGTTCCCAAGAAGCTTATAAGATCGTTTATTAGAACTCTGGAAGGCGCAACTTTTTTAAAGTATGTAACTAGAGTTCACGAAGTTGAATCAACAGTTAATTACGTTATAGCAAGCCTAGATCAAGAACCATCGGAAGTCTATGTCCTCGATACGATAGTTCCTCCAAGATACGTACTGTCTCACATAACTCGAAGTACTCTAGATAGGCTGTATTTGAGAGAACTTATGGCGGTAGCATCTCTTCCACAGTTCTTGGGGAAGAAATCGGTTATCAGCCGTTTAGACTCAATAGACATATTACTAGCAAATAAGCTAGAAGAGAATGCCTTAGCTAAGATTAAGGAAGTTCACAGCGTTGTTAAAAGTAGTGTGATGGCATGTAGCTACCAAACATTTTTGAAGCACTTTAGAAAGCACATACTCGAGAGAGATGTGATTATAGGGATAAGACCAACTATTGAAAACTACATAGATCGCGTAACTCCGGCAGTAAGGAAGCTTCTAGTTCTCTACGGCGTACCGAATTTCCTGCTCAAAGGAGTTAAAGCCATTATAGCAATACCGGGGTTTACTGAAGCGTATTTAAGTACTAGAGAAGGTATTGCATATGTTGTATCTACTCTACCAGTAGGATTAATTCCAAAAGTAGTAGATTTCCTGGGAATTCTCGAGTCTAGAGATTTAATTAGAGGGTGGATAATTCTTGAAATCGATTCAGCTAGTATTTTAAGACTTCCACTTTCGGAAGACCTCGGAGCTATGAGTGCTTCCGAGCTATTAGCTAAGGCTAGTGGGTAGCTATCTGAAGACACAAGTTTTCTAGATACTTTATTCAATCTTAGAGATATTGAGATATGCAGAGCTTTTTAAATTACGTGAAATAGCTGGTTGGATGGTCTATGGTCTGCATAAAAGAATTTCTAAATGTAGTGGAAACAAGAACTTCTATTCGCAGGTTTAGACCGGAACCTATACCGGATGAAGCAATAAAGAGAATTCTGTGGTCAGCTACTAGAGCTCCTACTGCTGGTGGACGAGAGAACTGGTTTTTCGTGGTGATAAAAAGCGATGAGATGCGGACGAAGATTCATAAACTACTTATCGATTCACATATAAAGTACGCTAGAGAGATAGCTAGAATGCCTCAGGAAAGAATAGAGAAGTGGAGAAAGCTTATGGAGGGAGGAATGTACTTTGCTCCTCTTTACATAGCTGTCTACATAGATACTAGTAAACTTACTGCTACAGGAGAAGTTAGCGCCTTTAACGCAGAGTTTATAATGGAGATTCAGAGTGTCGCAGCAGCCATAGAGAACGCTATATTGACTAGCTGGTGTTTTGGAGTAGGTTCTGTTTGGTTGGGAGCTCCACTACTACTAGAAGAAGAATTCCGCAAACTTCTAGATCTGCCGCAAGAGTATAAACTCATGGGAATTATAGCACTAGGATATCCTCAAGAAACGCCAAGTCCGAGACGTAGAAGACCACTAGAAGAAGTATTCAAAGTAATTTAAATGTATTCTTATCCATCCTCAATAGCTGGTGAGTTTTACGAATCCTATTCAAAGACTTCTTCAAGTCATAAGTGAAGATAGAAGACTCATTATAGGTGTTATTTCTGGTACTAGCGCAGACGGTGTTGATGTTGTAGTAGTCGATCTAGAGAATCACGGTAGAAGTATTAAGTGGAGGTTTATCTCTAAGGGAGTAGTTCCATATCCTCTCGAAATGAAGAAGAGAATACTCCTCAGCTCTGAAGTAGGTAGTGTAGAGGATGTATGTATCTTAAACTACGCCGTCGGTCGTTTTTTCGCGAGAGCTATTGCTACTGTTTTAGAGGATAGTGGCATTAATCCCTCTGAAGTTGACGCAATTGGTTCTCACGGGCAAACCGTCTACCACATGTCTGAATATGTTAGTATTGAAAACATAGTGACTAGGTGCACGCTTCAGCTAGGTAATCTATCAGTTATAGCTGAAGATACTGGAGTAATCACTGTCGGGGATTTTAGAAGTAGAGATATAGCTGCTGGAGGTCAGGGAGCTCCAATCATAGCCTATGTCGATTGGGCTCTTCTCACTTCTAACAACACCGGTAGACTCATTCAGAACATAGGTGGAATTGCTAATGTAACTGTCTTACCTCCGAATGCCGATCTATCTGAAGTCTACGCTTTCGACACCGGGCCTGGGAACATGGTGATAGATGAGGTCATGAGGATTCTATATGGAGTTGAATTTGATTTAAATGGTTCTGAGGCTATGGATGGGAACGTCAGTCCTAAACTGCTAAATGAGCTAATGGCGCACGACTTCATATATTCACCACCACCGAAAACAGCTGGTAGAAGAGAGTTTGGCCGTCGGTTTACTGAATACGCAATTAAGAAAGGACTAAGTCTAGGACTCTCGAAGAAGGATATTGTAGCTACTATTTCCATGTTTACAGTTAAAAGTATAGTCTACAACTACGATAAATACGTACTCAAAAACTCGGAGAAGAAGTTCTCAGAAGTCGTTCTCGGTGGTGGAGGTACTAGAAACAGATTCATAGTTCGTGAACTAGAGAAGGAGCTGAAGAAAAGAGGATTAAAGCTTCTCTCACATGAAGAGCTGGGAATAGACTCTAAGTATAAGGAGGCGCTGGGAATGGCTGTACTAGCTCACGAAACTTTAAGCGGCATATCTAATAACGTTCCAAAAGCTACTGGAGCTCTGAAGCAAGTAGTTATGGGGCTAATAGCTATGTAGAAGGAAATATTTGAGTATTCTATACCTACTGTAGCCATGCGGCACCATATTCTAAGTTCTAGCTAAACGTAGATTAAACTACAGCTTCTTTATTATTCTGAAGACCGAGGCTTCTGAGTTTGAATTCATAGTATAGATTACGAAATCGAGTGAGTCACATACCCGCTATGCTGTATGATTCAGTCGGCTCGCTAGAAATTGACTATCTGAATTATCTCTTTATAAGATAACTTATTCGCTCTCAGATATCTGTAGCTTATCTTTTTTAGGTCTCTGTTGTCACCCATTATCATGACCGTGTGTAAGCGGCAGTTAACGTCTTTAAGCTTCTTACTTAAAGCTGATGAAGCTATTTTATCCTCTCCATCAGTTATTAACACTATATCTGATACCTCTCTAGTAGCTCCACTGGATATATCATCACATGCGGAAATTACTGCCTTAGTTATATCTGTTCCACCACCGCTCTTAACTCTCGTAAGGTACTTCATGAGCTCGATGAACTCGTTGGACTTCATTCTCCTACTTATCTTATTGAGTTGATGAGGTATTCCATTGAAGAACCTTAAGTAGAAGTCTCTTCCATCCTTCCTACTTCTCATGAGGAGTGCTAGAAGAGTTGCTTTAGCCCAAACCATCTTCTCGCCCTCCATACTTCCGGATTTATCTACGAGTGCGTATATAGGTCCAAGAATTTTCGGCAGCACTTTATCGTAGAGAAGAAGCTTATCTTCAGCTAGTTTCAGCCTGAAGAGCATCTTAGGCATGGCTATCTCAGAGGGATGCACTCTCTCGAGATCTCCCCCGATCTCAAATCCTCTTATTTCACCTCTACTATATCTTTCATAAGGTCTCAGAAGCTTTCCAGATATGTTCGGTATTCTACTGAGTAATTCTAGGATAGCTTTAATATCTGCTAGTTGTGCGAGCTTTATGATTTCTTCACCTTCTTCTTCAAGGTCGAAGACTGAACCTGTTCCCGGCTCATTTCCGTAACTCATAAGCTTCTTTATAGATTTTACAGTATCGACAGTTTCCGATATCTTTCTACTTATAGATTCAGCTATATTTCTTACCTCTTCTTCACTAAGCTCTCTCTGATCTGAGTTACCTCCAGCAAGTTGCTGTAGCTCTTCCACAGATTTCTCGAATTCTGTAGCTATGAGTGACGCAACTAGGATACTTAGAGAAGAGTCTCCAATAGTGCTATACCTAGTCTCCGCGAAATCTTCGGATTCTAAGATCGTCTTAAAGAATACGTAGTTTCTCGTAAGTTCTCTCGGAACGTCGCCGACGTCTTTAAGAAGAGGGTGTGGTAGGTAGAGTGTGTAGTAGCTGTCAATAGCGAATGCTTGATCCACATTCTCAGTCTTACCGAATATCTTCTTAGCTATTTGGAGAACTTTCTCTCCTCTATAAAGAGCTACTGGGTCTTTGTGGTCTACACTTCTTAGAACACTAGGCATATCTATGGAAGCCTCTTTTTAATTATAGATGCTATCTGCTCAATTAAATCGAGAACTTCTTCAGCAGCTCTCTGAACACTTCTGTCTTGTGATTCTACAGCTATCGCAGCTACTCTTTCTTTGGTAAGCTCTATGTCTTTCATAATTTGCTTAAATCTGTAGTCAATATACCTAGACTCTACCGGCTGAAGACTAACAACATAGTTAAAGAGTTCCTGCAGGTTGGTCTTTATTTCATTTAATTCTCTAAGATATCTGTAGGGGGTCTTCAGCTCTTCAGAGAGTATGGTATTTACCTTCTCCAGCTCATCCAAATCTTTTGGGATTACGTACTTTAATATTAAGAGATCCTGTTCTTGGACCCTACTTCTATTCTCTAGAACAGCATTAGATGCTATAACTTTTAATGCCTTCCCCTTTCTTCTATCACTTACGTGAATTCCTCGACTCTCAAATGCGGCGAAGAGCTTAGTGAGCTTGTGCTTTATTGTCTCTAGATCTACTTCGAGTGCGGCTTCATGCAGTTTCCTCAGTTCTTTCATATCCATAACTGCATCTGACTTCTTTATTTCGTTGTAATAGAAGTTCTTTTCAAATGCCCAAGCTTTATCTAGCAAGTCTTTCCACAAATTTTCAGGTACAGGTTTTAAGAAGTGTCTAATGAGGAATCTATCGTAGAACGCCAGTAGCTCTGTCTCCTCTGGAACCTCGTTACTAGCTCCAAAGAGGGACCAGAGCGGTACAGCTATTTCACTATATCCATCGTAGAGTACTCTCTCCTGAAGTAGTGTGTTGAGAGCGTTTAGAATAGCTGAATTGGCTTTAAAAATCTCATCTAAAAACGCTATCTCAGCCGATGGAAGTTTTCTAGTTATTATCCTAACGTATTTCCCTTCTTCAAGAGCCTTTATATCTATTGGACCGAAGAGCTCGGAAGGCTCTGTAAATCTCGTTAGCAAATAAGAGAAAAATCTAGCGTTAAGTAGCTCACTAACTCTCCTAATCATAGCTGACTTAGCTGTACCTGGTTCACCTATTAGCACTGCGTGTTCTCTAGAGAGAAGAGTTAGAATCACTATTCTACATTCTTCATCTCTACCAGCAAACGGCTCTACTAGTTTATTCATTAAAATCGATAGCTTAGTTGTTATAGTTATTTATTGCACCCAAGAGTAATGTCTATATAGCCTTATATTTAGAAGATTCATTGTGCTAGAAAGACTTCTGCTATGTGAAGTTAACTACTCTATAATTGAATTACGTGAGTAAACAGTATTAAACTATATACTTCGACATTCAATAGTACTACTTCTCTGTAGTCTCAGTACTTATTTAACTCTACGTAGAACCTATAAGATCGTTCATAACTTAGGTTGATGTTGAGTCTACCTAGAGAAGGCCCGGCCTATACGGCGTGCTTCTGGCATCTGTCTATTAACGCACTAGCTATCTCTATAGTTTTCTCCACGTCGGTCTTAAGCTCGTAGAATTCTTCTATAGACAGAATTTCTGATGGAACTCTATTGTTTGCGTAATCACCGTGCATTAGTATATCTCTATATGTATACTCGACGTACTGTGAAATCTCGATAAACTTATCTAAGCTAGCTGCTAGATTTCCAAACACTGCGCTGTGTTCTTCAGCTATAAACTTGAGCTCCATTACTGGGTCTCCGACTGCTGATGGTAGTTTAAAGCAGGATATTACAGATAGAATAGAGTTTTCTACTGCTAATACTAAACTGAGTGCGGCTAGAGAAAGTGTTTTTGAGGTAAGCACGCTTTCTGCTTGATCTAGGAAATCTCTCGCAACTTTAATATAGAAATGTGATTCACTCACTACACACTACCTATACTAATTAACAGAATACCTTTAACTACTACTATTGTAGCAATAAAGATGAGTACCGCTATAGAGCAGGTAGCTCCAAACCACCCTAGTAGAGTAGGACTCCTACAGTTAAAGTATAGTAGAGGTAAGTTACATACTAGTGGCTGAGCTAGATTTTCTCTAGCTAGATCTTGATACGCACACGAAAGCGGGTCAGTTGCTACTGTAATAGCACTAGAGATAGCTCCCAGAAGACTCAGAGATACAAACACGTAAGCAAGTCTTTTCTGAGTTCTTAAAGCTATAGCTGTAGGTGTAGTTAATAGTGGAAAAAGACTATAGAGCAAGCGCGGTCCATAGCTTAGTCCTCCATGCCAGTCATACCATGACGCGTACATGAATGCTGTAGAGAGAAATACCGTGAGAGAGTAAAAGACTTCTACTCTTTCTAGAGTTTTTACTTTTAAGAGAATTAAAGGTGAAGTAAGTAGGGCTAGGAGTACAGCTGGTGATACCGCGGGTAGGCCTTTCTTATATCCAAAAAGCATCTCTAGTAGTGAATACTCTCTAACAACTCTAGTAATGTCTAGTACTGAGTATCCGAGTTGAGCTGCGTAGAGAGACTGAGTAGGTAGAGGTTTACCTACAACCCAGATGTAATAGAGTAATGTTAGAATGAGAAAAGTAGAATAAAAAATAGTGGATGTAACTAAACTCTTTAACTTAGCGCGATCTACGTAACACACTAGTAAAAGGGAGCTAACACCTACTATAATCAGAAAGTGGTCAGCTGCTGTAGCTGCTGAGAAGGAGATAAACGAGAGAGTTAGATAGTGTAGTCTTCTCAGTCGTAGATAGGAAAATAGGTAGTACGTACCGATAGCGACAAAGGGTGCTGAGAAACTCTGTGTGTATGCTACAGCAGAGTATATCCATGCTATAGAGCCTACGGCATAAAAGACAGCTACCAAGAGAGCTTCTCGGTGATTGAGATATAATTTCGCGATTTTCTCTACGAACACCATCGATAATAGCCCCATGAGTGCTGAGATAAAGTTCATAGCTCTAAAAGCACTAAAGTATTCACGATCCGCACCTGGAGTAAGAAACCTCGAGATCGAAATCGAGAGTGAAGCCCAGAATACGTAGCCTGCTGAGTGAGCTGCTATAAAGCCTTCGCTAGTCGAAATAACGTCGACAGCGATTGGAAAATATCTATAGTAGGTTTCTGGAGCTATTTTTGTACTTCCATTGAGAATAGAGTCAGCGAACACAAGTATCGTGTAGTGGTAGCTACTGATAATTGAAGTATTTACTGATAGTAGATACAAAAGCACTACTATGACGTATACTGTAGTTCTAGCTGTATAGAAGTTTGTGTCGAGATTTTGATCATGTTTGAGAGTTATTGTGAACACCTTTAGTGTAGGTGTAGAGATCTTGAGATATAGACCCAGCGATTTCATCCCAAGATATATTGAGAGGTGTTAGAAGCTGCTCTAGAGTAGATCTAGCTATACTCATGTATTCACCTATATCTATTTCATCTATTCTAGCAAGCTGAATAGGCTTAACTTTCTCTTTGCTTCTAACCTTGATTAAGTATATAACGTCTCCCGGTCTAACCTGTCTGTTGTAGGCTAGCAACATTTTTGCGGCTTTTACGTGAGCTCCTTCAGAATCGTATTCATCGAGATTTTTACCGAGTTCAACACTGTATGTTACATCTTCTAGTGAGAGATCTCTATTTTTAAGTTTGATATATAGAGACCCTACAGACTCTCTTACCTTCTTCTTTATATCCTCTACTGAGTCTATAGCGGGTTCTATAGTTTTCATGGCTTCAACTACGTAGTTAAATACGTTCTTAACTATCTCTGGAGTATTTCTTTTCTTTCCTGTAAATCCTTTAACATCAGCATTTCCATCCTCTTTAACACCTATGTAGTTCTTCTTTAGAGCAAATACTACGTACCTATATGTCTTATCGACTTCTATTTCTAACTTAAATTTCTCAGAAACTTCCTTCACTAGATTATCGAGAGCACTACGCTCGGGGTTCCACACGAATAGGGAGTCCGTATCTCCGTAGAGTACTCTGAGACCGTGTTTTGAAGCTAGTTCTAGTGTAGATGTAATAACATGTCTTCCAATAGCAGTTACGGATTCAGCGAGAGCTGGACTAAAGAATGGAAACTCTCGGTGGCCGAAGACTCCGTAGCTAGCGTTTATAAAGACCTTCATCGCTGACTGAACTATATCATACCAGTTTCTCAATTCTTCGGAGAGACTTCTGTCTTTTGCTAGCTTTTTATATACTTTAACTCTAAATTCTCTTAGAATAGATATTGTTTGAGAAGTTATTCCTTCATAATCCATACACACTCTATGAATAATCCGTCCCGATTCATCTTTAACATCGGCAAGTCTTCTACACGTACCCTGCTGGGGATCGATAGTTTCATAACTTAGATTCCAAACAACCATTATAGAGGGATATAGTGAAGCGAAATCTAAAACAGTTACGTTGAAGTAGACTCCCGGTATGGGGTCTATAACTATGGCTCCAGCGAATTTCTTTCCTAATTTAGAGGCGGTCTTAACCTCACCTTTAAGAGCGATAATATCGGAGCTCTCAGGTATTAAGTAACCTCTTCTTCTATGTTCCCAGAAGAGTAAACTCTTAATCCAAGCAGATACCGCTTTTCGAGTAACTTCCTCTATACCCATCTTAGATATGCGCATCATTAAGATTACGAGTTTCCAGACAAGCATATTGTTGCGAGTTAAGAGCTTTAGGGTAAGCTCCGCATCTCTTAAATTATATCTTATTAAATCACATATCGGTAGTGATGAAACTCCCACCTCTATTTCTAATTTAGATTCACCTAGTAGAGCTCTAGATACTGAGTCCAGTGTTTTTTCTTTATATGTCGACCCGAATGCGTAGTTTTGAATTGCTTCTATGCTGAAAAATCTATAGAGATCTATATGGAATCCATGTCTTAAAGTTATGTAGTCGTCAACGACATCAAAAGGAATATCAGACCTATCTATTCCTAGAGTAAGAGCTCTATTGATCACGTATTGTAGGTCAAAAATATCTCCATTGAATGTTACAATAACGTGGTATAGTCCAATAACTCTAAAGAGCTCCATAATCAGAGACCTCTCATCATCAAAAAACTCAATTACGCAGTTCTCTGGAATAGCAGATAGATTTCCGAATTCAGTCTGTCTAGATAAGACTAAGACTTTTTTAAGACCGTCTGAACTTACTAATGCTACACTTATTACCGGATAGTGTGCTTCTTCTGGATTAGGAATGCGGGTTTCTATTGGTGTATATACTTCTACATCAACTGCTAAAATCTTGAGCTCAGGAGGTTTTTCTTCGAAGAGCTCTGCGAACTCCATGAAGTACGACTTCTTCTCGGGAGGATATCCTTCAGTGAGCTTAGATAGGAGAACAGCACTTTCCTCACTTATCTGGGTCTTACTTCGAACCACTCTTCCGTTTGAGATCGAGTACCTCATTCCAGGTATGAGCAATAGGTCGTATACGTAATTATGGTGGTACTTTATCTTAGCTTCATAGGCCTTATCTACGTATCCTCTAAGTTCTCTTACAGTTAGAGGGTCTTTTGTAACTACTTTCGTTAACTTTACCTTCTTCATTCTAAGTAAGTCGAGTTTTTCTACTAACTCGAAAGCCTCGAAAGATGGGTGCTTAACTAGTCTTTTATTACCAGATAATTCCTCTGGAGATATCTCAGTAAGAAAGTAGGGTTTGTGACCTACTGGGTCGTAGACAATGTAGATCTTACCGCTCTTCTCTGAGTACAGCTTCATGTAGGCTTTATTGAGTTCACCAGAGTAGTAAACCCCAAGTAGATAAGCATCTTCTACCGAATTAACTACTTCATATACTGCTGAATCACTTCTTTGATAGTCGTTTCTATTTTTTCTGCTGATTCTTATTTTTACGATGAAGTTCCCTAGATCTTTAACAACGTTTTTTACTGCGTAAGCTTCGAGACTGCCTGTGCTTCGCTCACTCCCTAATATTTGCTGTGAATTCATCCTCATACGTCTATTAAACTCCAGTTATATAGTCGTAGACATAGTATATTAAAATTGTAGAACGTAATGTCTACATACAACAATTAAGTATTAAAGTAGATGTGTGACACTACTAGGTGGTGATCTACTCTTGGCGAATAAGTCTGAGCTAATTAATTTACTAGATACTTTAGTTTCCTTCAACACGGTAAACGACCCTGAAAGAGGGATTAAACCAACTCGCGAAATAGTAGATTTTCTCATTGATTGGTTAGCTAAACGTGGGATTGCGGCTGAAGTAGTTGAATCCAGTGGGTACTATAGTGTTTTCGGGTTTATTGGGAGAGAACCCCCCTGTGTTGGACTCCTATCTCACTTTGATACTGTTCCAGCTATATTGGAGAGATGGAGTTACGATCCATTTAAACTCACGGTAGTTGGTAGTAGAGCTTATGGTAGAGGAGCCCTAGACGATAAATCAAATGTTGCATCTATTCTAATTGCTTTAGAGGAACTTGTGAAATCTAGGCCTAGCTGTGGGATCGCATTTGCGTTTACCGGGGATGAAGAGATAGGTGGTAGTAATGGTGCCTACATAGTATCACAGAAGCTGAAGAATTCTGGGCTGCTGCCTAGGTATATAATAAATGGAGATGGTGCCGGAATGATGCCCATAGTAAGGAGAAGAAAGAGCTTCAGCATTGAAGTCTACGTTAAGTCGAGGAAAACTAGTGTAAGAGGCTTTATTAAAACCGCTAGATTCACAGCTCACTATCCAGTATCTCAACACGCTCACGCAGCGTATTTCATAGGTGGCGTCGATTCCCACCCCCTAATCTCAGCTTCAGTTTTCACTAGAGAGAATGATGTGTTAATTAGAAGTATTAGAGGATCCTTTGTGAAGTCTAACGTAATTCCACCGGAAGTAGAAGTGGAGTATGTAGTCCCAGACTCTGGAGGTAGCGAGGTGGAAGTAGATGAAGGACTTACGGAGCTGGTTAGAACTCTGGTGCCTCTCGCTAAAATACCTATTAGAACTAGAGCATATAGTGACTACGGCGTCTCTATAACACCAAATATCTATACCTACTCAGAGAATATTCACAAAGTGGTACTTGATGTGAGAGCAATGTCTCTAGTTGAAGATATCACTGATTCCTTTAGAGAGGTAATTAAAGCATGTCTACCGAGTGCTGATATTAAAGTTAGAACTGACTTGGGACACTACCTATACACACCACCTAACTCTAAAGTCGTTGAAGTTCTTACAGCATCACTTAGAGATGTAGGTATAATCCCACGCCTAACAGAGGGTGCTGGTGCTAGTGACTCCAGATACTTCACATCTCTAGGTGTTGAAGTCGTAGATATAGGTCCTAGAGGCGGCGGCATGCATGGAGATAACGAGTATGTAGATATAGATTCACTCAGCTTAATGCCTATAGTGTACTACAAAACTGTGAAGAGCTTAACTCAGCAAAAACATCAGTAAGTCAGCGGTTTTATCAGTATTTCAGCTAAGCCTACATCTACTGAATATGAGCTTATAAGCTACAAATTAGTAATAAAGCTAATGGAGGGTCAAGACAGCGGGGTGGGGTAGCCTGGTAGCCCGCGGGGCTCATATGGTGAACACCTGTGAGACCCCGAGGTCGGTGGTTCAAATCCACCCCCCGCTACCAACCCTCCACCACTGCTCTTAGCTACCAGATACCCTGTGTTACATACTATACATTAATAGCGCGTGCTATACATACTACATACATCTTAAGTAAGACCTTGAAGAAACACACAGAGTACTACATTTAAATCTTGTCGGCTGTGTAGGCTGAGATTTTTAAGGGCTAGCTCAAGTATTGAGATGGTTAAAATGAGTGAGCCAGGTGAAGTTGTTCAACTTCTGAGGCGTGATGTTAAAGTACTTACTATGAAGCTCTTATCTGCGCTAAAGGACTTCTATACATTTAAAGAACTAGAAGAAATTCTCGGAATACCCTATCAGACCCTGTGGCGATATACCAACTATCTAACGACTCCTGAGGAGGGAACAGCTAAGAAGTTGATACAGACTATTAGGGAGAGGAAACTTATTGAAAATACTTTCGAGAAAAACTTCGCGATAGCGAAGGACTTAAGTGATATATGGGCTATCGTTAAAAACATCGGGTTTCTAGACCTCGTAGCTTTTGAAACTCTGGAGCTTCTAGATGGAGAAGATGTAGATGGAGTACTCGCATTTCCGGAGGAGTCCGGTGTACTAGGTGCTGTGATAGCTCACTGGATTAGGGGAGATGTCTGTGTAACTACTAAGGCTGTTTCACTTGGTGAAGCTCTCATAGAGTACTATAAGGACAACTCTATGGAGCTAGATATGTTAGCTGTTAGTAGAGGCTGTATTCCGAGAAAGGGAAAAGTGGTTTTAGCAACACTAGTTCTAAATAATAAAGAGCTACTGGAGGCAGCACTTACTATAGTCAGGAAAAGTGGGGCTCAGCCGATAGCCCTCGTAGCCGTTTTTGCTGTAGGAAAGAATTGGGAGAAAGTTATCGAAAGCCTCGGCTTACGTAGGTACAAGATCTTCAACCACCTATCACTAAGTTAGAGCTTCTTAAATTGCTCTGCAACCCTCATAAAAGCTTTCTGTGTGCTTCAGTTATTTGAGGTAGCTCGTAGTTTCAGAGGTGTCGAAGCTGAAACACTCAAGCCTAGAATTCCTGTTTAAACCTCGCTCGATAGTCGTAGTCGGAGCTTCAGAGAGACCTGGTAGTGTCGGTAGAGCAATAGTTGAGAATCTTCTTAAAACATTTAGGGGTAAAGTATATCCAGTAAACTGGAAGTACGAGGCTGTGTTTGGCTTAAAGTGTTATAGGTCTGTAGTAGAAGTACCGGAGACGCCCGACCTAGCTGTTATTGCTACACCAGCTCGAAGTACTCCGGAGATTGCTAGAGAGTTATGTAGTGTAGGTGTAAAAGCCTGCATCGTAGTTAGTGCTGGATTTAGAGAAGTAGGTACTGAAGGTGTGAAACTAGAGTCCGAGTTGGTCGGTAGTGCTAGATCATGTGGTATGAGAATTCTAGGACCTAACTGCCTCGGAATCTATGACGCTTGGAGTGGGGTAGACACGATATTCAATCCAGGGGATAGACAGTCAAAACCAGGTCCAGGTTCAATAGCTCTTCTCTCTCAGTCTGGAGCTCTGGGGGCTGCTATACTAGATTGGCTTGCTGAAATAGGAATTGGAATGAGTAAGTTTGTAAGCTATGGAAATGCAGCGGATATTAAGGAATGGGAACTCATAGAGTATTTAGCAGAGGATCCTCAAACTAGAATAGTAGCTCTATACATAGAGGGAGTTGAAGATGGAAGGAAATTCGTGAGCAGTTTAAGAAAGACTCTAGCAGTTGGTAAACCTGTCATAGTGCTCAAAGGAGGTAGAACACAATCTGGAGTTAGAGCAGCTGCATCACACACTGGAGCTTTAACAGCTAGTTCGGAAGTCTTTATATCAGCTGTAAGACAGGCTGGAGCCGTCGTAGTTAACAGTCTTAGCGAACTAGTTGGATTACTGAAGGTATTGGAGTGGCTTGGAACTCCGAGAGGTAGAAGAGTTGCTATAGTAACTAACGGCGGTGGGATGGGTGTTTTAGCAGCAGATGAAGTCGAGCGTGGAGGGATGAAGCTAGCAACTCTTTCAGCTGAGACTCTCGAAAGTCTTAGAAAGATTCTCCCACCAGCAGCATCTTCAAACAATCCGATCGATATCTTAGGAGACGCACCCCCAGAGAGATATAGAGCAGTCGTAGACGTAGTTCTTAGTGACGGAGGTGTTGATTTAGTGTTAGTTATTACCTTAATGCAGTCACCGGCTTTCGACCCACTTAAATTCGTTGAGTTAATGAGAGACGTATGTAATCGAGCGGTGAAGCCCATTGCTTTAATAGCTCCTGGGGGTGAATATACGGTAAAGTATGCGAAGACTATGGAGAAAGAACTCAAGATACCGTACTTTAAGTCTCCAGAGGAGGCGGTCGGAGTCCTTAGATTAGCGGTCGAATGGTATGAGAGATACGTTAGAGGGGTCTACAATAAGCTGGATCAAAGCTGACTTACACGTCCATAGTTATGTAAGCGATGGGGAAATGGATCCTCGAGATATAGTTAGATTAGCTAAACGAAAAGGGTTATCCGCAATTTCGATAACGGATCACAATACCTTTCTCGGATCCTATGTCGCTTTAAAGAAGGGATTTGAAGAAGGAGTGGTTCTTGTACCAGGTGCCGAATTTAGAACAGAACACGGTGATATACTAGTGCTATGTGGTAGTTTACCTATAGATTCAGCACTAGAACTTAAGTTGAGAAATAGGGGATTAGAATACATAAAACTCTCCTCGCTATTAGAGCTAGCGGCTAGAGAGAATTGTGTTACAGTAGCTGTTCATCCGTTTGCTGTATCTAGAGAGGGTTGCGGTAGGTTGTTCGAGTTAAAGCATTTGAACTGTGTAGAAGTATACAATTCCTCTTCAGATACAGTGACTAATCTCTACACAATACACACAGCTAGTTTCAAAGACTGTAAGACTGCGGGAAGTGATGCTCATATACCCGAGCTAGTAGGTTCTGCTTACACTCTAGTAGAAATTAAAGACCTTAATGCGGAGGAGATAGTTGAAGGCATTAGAAAATCTAGAGTAAAACCTCACTACGATGCAGCTTTAGATCTTCTCAAATCCCTAGGTCTAGTGAAGCATAGAGTTACACACTCTATTAGGGTTGGACTCGGTATCTACGGGGACCCGTGGAAGAGGGCACATTCATATCCAATATAGTGGTTGCATCTTTCGGGCAGACGCTTTCTCCTATTCACCTAGACATAGATTCGGAGAGTTGAAGACCTCGACTTTGAATTTGATGAAGTGATTCCAGGACAGCTATTCCCCTATCTGTAATTTCGTAGACTTCGAAGCCGTCGCTTCCATTGAGTATTCTGATTAGACCTAGATTTTTCAGAGAGCTAAGAACTTCTTCTAAATCTTTACTGTAATACCCAAAGCTGTATTTAACGAAGTTGAACTCGGTTTTCAGTATACCTTTTTCCTGTAGTTCTCGAAATAGATTGTGTAGGTTTATCTTACCTTTAATAGGTCTATGTTTAGCTATCACTTTTAGTACAATTAGTTCTGAAGGTATCTTCACTTTAACCACCTATTGATTCTCTAGATTAGTGTTTCTTTAAAGCTCTACCTATCTTGGTTTAAATTGCTGTGTATCTCGATATTGTAGGAGGTGTTGCGGACTGTCGTATTATCTAACGAAGAAGGCTTTAATACGTTCGCTGGCGATCAGTCAGGGAGTAATAGCTCTCTTTGTGGTTATGAATCTCTTCGTACCGTCAGAATATCACGGAATTATTATGACACTATACTTTGTGGTGTTCATGTCCGTATTTGCGATGACCACTATGAGACACCAGAGACTAGGTAGTGACGCTAAGGACATAGCATCCGGTAAGAGAATCTTAGTAATAAAGCAGGAAGAAGTAGCTGAACTTCAGTCTAAGGACGTAGAGTTAGTTAAGGAGTTAAAGCCTCTTCTCAAAGCGTCTGGTGTCTCCCTATTCTCTATGGCGATAATAATGATGTGGTTCTTCGTCATATATCCAAATATCATTCAGCCGTATTTCTCAGCAAGCGACGGCATTTATGGGCAGTTGCTAAGGCTACTAACTCTCTACGAAGTACCAGTAGCAGTGTCTTTCACGATACAGACTGCTAGCCGTAGATTAGTTAAGAGGTACGTTAATGTCTTAAGGAGTGCTGAAATCTATAATACTGGTATTATCGGTAAACCTGGATTCACAGCAAAGTTTCCAATTCAAGGGTATTCAGTGAAAGTTTACCCAATGCGAAAATTCGTAGATTTTGCGAAAAATGAGGGAGGAGTTGAAGTTCTATTCCGCATCTATGCAAATGATATTGAGAGATTAGTTGAGTTAATCTCGAGATACGGAAAAACTAAGGTCGATAGAATAGCTTAGATAGTGAAACTAGTACAACACCTAGCGCCTACTTCTTATAGCATGAAACTACTTCTTCTATTCTCGTCTTAGCAGTTTCTCTTATGAGGTCCGCATCTGAGAGATCGACTTCCACATCTTCATAGAGAATAGTATACTTAAATCCGGATTCGATTCCTCTTAAAATATCGGAGTATGTAAGTAACCTTATTTCAGTGTAGTAGTCTCTATATGTTCCCTCGATCGCTAGTGCGGTATAGTGCTTTATCAAACATTTGCTTAGAGCTGTGTAATCGAGAGTTGCCATCAAGTAGTTTCTGATGTCTGGTGGTGATGTTCTATAGACCTGTTCTACGTAAGCTCTATACAGCTGTCTTACATCACCTTTCTCAAATTCTTTAACTACATTTACGATAGACCTAGCTATTTTTGTGATTATAGCTTCCGCAGACCTACCCGGATATCTATCGGCATCTGTATGGTACACAGGTTTGATGGAACTTAGATTATGTAGTACTAGTGAGGGAATTCCTTCAGCTACTAGGGAGGCAGCATCTGTGTAGCCTATGCCTATAGGTCTCTCACTTACCTTAATTAAACCTAGCCTAGATTCAAGACCTCTAACTCCAGCTATATCAACTTCTACCGGCTCTACGTGAGCTGTGTCAACAACTACAGCTAGATCTATATCTGAATCAACAACCTGCTTAGAGTATATTCGAGACCCGTAAGCCCAGTAGAATGAACTCTCGGAAGGGTCTCCGAATTCTTCACCAGTAAAGCTTACGAGTCTAGCTGGAATATTTAGCTTACTCAACAGCTCTACGAGCTTCATTACAATTAGAACTCCCATACTATTATCTCTGAAACCTGTTAGCCATCGGTCGTGGTGTGTTGTAACTAAGACCTTCGGCTCTCTATCACCTGTAAAAACTTCTATAGTCGATCCTTGAGACACTCTCTTCAGTGTTCTAACAGATATGTTTACTTCTCTAGATTTCTTCAAATTAGCTAAAGTGATTTGAGGTATGTGGACAGCCGGTATATCTGCTCTCATCTTAGTTTTTGAGCTATAGCTCGGGATCTCGTTAACGACTATTCTTCTTCTTCCTATATTCGGGTATTCGTCATAGAATACTATAGCTGAAGCTCCTTTTTCAACACTCGACCAGTAGGTCGCCCATACGTTATCGGGGTCTTTAGTTGTAGATGAAATCAGCACATCCCTACCGAGTGTTCCAGATACTTCGGAATTCCTAATTGGTGGTTGAGCTGTGCAACTGATATCGTTTATCCAGCACTCGATCTCACCCCACTCTAATACCTCAACCGGAATTACTCTAGTTGGTAGACCTCTAGCCTCAAAGTACTCCACAAGACTTCTAACTAGAGACCTCTCAGCAGCTGAACCGGCAGGTATATCGAGACTATACATATCTTTCACTATTCGATATTCTCTAATACCTACTTGCGCCGTATTTGAAGTTAGAGAAACTTAGCTTTATTTTTTCGAGTATGGTGCGATCTCTTTTTCTCGATGAGCAATCCAGCTAAGACTAATGCTAGACCAATAGTAATGAGCACTACGTAACTAAGACTTATCTGGGATTCGTAGTCTCTAGTAGGTGTTTGAGTTATTGTAGCCGTAAGGAGTGTAGTGCTTCGTGAAACTACTGAAAAAACTACGCTGTAAGACATTTCTTGAGGTGCCTCGTTACATCTCCCCTTAGTTCCTTCATTTCATTACTAGTTACTCTAGCTAGTCGACCGTTCTCTACTATCTTCTCACCTCTCACATAAACTTCACTAACTCTGCCGAAAACTACTACATCAGTAACTGGGTCTAGAGCTGGTTCATTTAAACTCCACAGTACTACATCAGCTGTTTCACCGACTTCAATGAGACCACTACCTACACCTAGAGCTCTGTAGCCGGTAGATGTTGCTGCATTAAAGAGCTCTTTAAATCCTAGGTCACCACGACCTAGGTGTAGTGGTATAGCTGTTTTAATTTCGTCTAGCATGCTGTAAGTTGGAGATACATCTACACCTAAACCTACTCTAATATTTCTATTTAAGTAGCTTCTTATTGGTGCAACACCGTCTCTTAGTAGAGTATTTGAAGACGGGCAGTGAGCTATCGTGATATTTGGGTGAGCTAAAACATCGAGTGAGTCTGAATCTAGCCAGACTCCGTGAGCGACTATAGTGTTTACTTTCTGTAAACCTACGTACTCTATGAAGTCCTTCAGCTTCTTTCCATACTCTCTCTCAAGGTATATAGCGTCTTCAGGAACTTCAGCTATGTGGGTATGGATACCGACACCGATCTCTGTAGCGACATCAACAACTTTCTTAAATTCTTCTAGAGTTAGTAGCCTTGGTGTAGTAGGACCAAGTCTAACTTCTAGCAGATCTACACCTCTCAGCTTTCTAGCCAGCTCTAAGTTGTCTTGTAGGGCTTCATCTAGTGAGCTGTAGATACCCTTCGACATAATCGCGATACTTAAACTACCTCTAACACCGACCCTTAAGAGTGCTTCAGCTACTATATCCTCATTGAAATGCATATCTGCGATAGCTGTTACTCCACTTAAAACAAGCTCAGAGATGGCTAAGATCGCGGATGCGTAGCTTAATTCAGGTTCTCGACGTAGGAGTCTTTCCCACGGCCACACATATTTGAGAACCCACTCATCGAGTTTTAAGTAACTGTTGAGTGTTGTTCTGATAGGGTATAGACCTAGGTGGGTGTGTATACTCGCAAATCCGTGTGTGACTACTGTATCTTCTGGGATGTCTCTCTCTTTCTCGATGCGGACTATCTTTTCGTCGAAAATCACGCAAGCATCTTCAACTACTTCATAAGCTGATACTATGGTGTACTTTCCACATACTTTCTTCATAACGCTATCTTCACCTTGTATATAGCTAGAAGCACGTATATCGAGTATTGATTTCGAGAATACAGGAGTGACGTCGATATGTAGGCAGGTTCGAAGAGCGATAGAGAGGGTCTGGGTATCTCTGGAGGCTCCTGGATGTTTCTATATATAAACGCTCCTCTAAGACCACCAGGTCCCCAAAGCCTGTAGGCCGCATCTATGAGTATTTTATATAGTAATGTAGAAGTTAAATTCTCGGAAGTCCAATCTGGTAGACCTGCTGCTATTCCCATCTCTGGGTTGCTGTATACGTATGTAGAGGGTGTCTTACCGGCTATCTTATATATGGCTGATATACCTTTAGCTGCGTCAGCCCCGAGAAATGCGTTACCTAGTATTAGTGGACCTGGATAGAACGAGTAAGTTGCGACATCAATCATGAAGACTTCGTATACTGCCACATAAAGTCTATCTGGTCTTATCTTGAAGTTATTGATAAATATATCTAGAGCTCTCTCCTCATCACTTGTTAGAGCATCGGCTAGAAGCTCTATCTGAGTAACGTTAATTGTAGCTCCGTCTGCCACTGAAGCTCTTTGACCAACTACACTAATCCAGTAGCCGTAGTCCCACCACGAAACTACTACAGCATCTTTAGGTGTGTTTTCTCTAATCCATCTAAGTCCATCTACCCATACTGGTGCTTCCGAATTAAGACCGAGTGATGCTTCTACGATTGTAGGTAGCTGACTACTGTAAGCTCTAACCCATGTGCTAGAGCCTTGAAATATCGTTGAGATCAAGTATATGGAGATCAACACAATTGAAATTAGCTTGCTTAAGACTCCCGACTTGCGGTTTACGACATTAGATAGCAGTACATACATTAAATATCCAGCTAAGACTGTAGTCGCTACAGCCAGTAGGTAGATGAAGTACGAAATATTGATCGTCCCGACTATAGAGAATGCGAGGAACATTATGAGGAAGAGAAACTCATCTTCTATTCTCGAACCTATAGACATTATGATGAAGCCCACAGCTATAGCTGCAGATATCGCAAATCTCGAGAGTGATGTTTCCTGTCTTCCATAGATGAAGGACGCAACTATTAGGGCTATTGCTGCTAGGAGAGCGTACCACCCGTACTTCAAGTCTCTCTTCTTAAATAAACTACTTAGAATTATGTATACTAAAGAAATAGCAGCATATATCATGACGGCACCTAAGCTCATTAGAATTTCTTGAGCACCTGCGGGTTGGTATTCAGCGACTGTTTCAACAATTACGTGAGTTAGAGCTCCGAGACCAACTGCTGCTAGAGCTTTACCGGCTAGGGCTAGCCTACCGCCAACGACCAGGTATATACCCCCTAAACCGGCTAGTGCGAGAATAGTGAGGTACGCGAGTTTTGGTTTCTCAGCTATTATCCCTAAGTATTCGGAAAGTCTTGTTTTCTTAACATTATAAACAAGGTAGCCGAGTGCGAGTATTAGTATCGATACAGGTCCTAGAAGCCCAACTGACCTAATGATGTATCTATAGCCGTATGTTGGAGCTGAGAGTTGAAGTACTAGTAAGGGTGCGTATTCTATTACCCAAAGCAGGAGGTCCTTAATGTTCGGCTGTCTTATTAGAGGTAGGAGCACTATATGAGCGACCATGGCCGCAAATACCACGTTGAAACCAGCCCACCCTAGAGCCGCTATGCCGGTCATTAATCCTGCGAGTGAAGCTGTGAGGTAGTCTCTCTTCCTCCATGCTCGTACATGTAGAAATATAGCAATAGAGAGAAAAGCCAGACCTATAGAGTACTTAACCGTAAACCCAGCGAGCTGCCTACTGTTAAACATAAGTGAGTAAATCAGGGAGGATATTCCAGCAGGTAGGTCTGAGGATATTTCTCGTACAGTTAGATACACACCTACAACAGATATTACGAAGAATAGTGGTGGTAGGTAAACCATCCAGTCGTATAGAGTTAAGCTCGAATCGAATAGTCTAGCTATGTGGTACGTCACTATAGAAAAGAATGGAAGACTTACATAGACACTGTGAGTAAAGTCTCTGCCCCACGGATACCAAAATATCTGCGTGATATTGTTATAGCGATTTAAGTACGTTAGGTAGTCCAAGCCGTGTTCGAGAAGTGTGTTCGCGACGAAGTATTCTTGAAATGGGTCGAGCTCGTAGAGTGTTGGACCGTAGCCGTACGTAACTGAGTTTTGAACGATCTGTAGTCTAAGGAAGCATCCATAAGTAATTGATATAGCGAGAGCAGCTAATCCAAGTGCTGAAAGGAATCTTTTATCTGTTAATATATTCGACAACGTAGTCCTAATTCTACGTTCGACAGCTCTCTTCTTCACACTTCCACCCAATTTAAACTCCAGAAAACTAGCCTGCCGAGATTTTATAACTATTCACTATCAGGCTTCATAATCTAGGCTTTCTCATCTAGCTTCCTACGGGCGGCGTGCTAGTTTAAGTAGACTCCGAGTTCCGAACGGCCGCATTGAAATTCTCAGATTAAACTGTTTAGAATCAATCTAGTAGATGTGAGAAAATAGTAATGAATTTAGGTCTAACCAACAAAAATCCGCTTCAAAGGAGTTGATAGAGAAGAATTGAACACCTAAGCATTCTTTAAGAGCATTCTAATGCTAGATTAACTAGGGCGGGCTGTGAGAGTAGTTGAAGTTCTCGATATAGCTAGGAGGTCTCTCGCAACTACTTCTTCTCACATAGTGTTGATATCGGCTTCTCTACCACTATCTCTTCTCTCCTACTTTACGCGGAACTCAGAAGCAGTCAGCTTTATTCCAGTCTTAGCATCGGTAGCTGGTTTAACTGTAGTGGAGTACGGGAAGCTCACCTATATACAGCTTTTTTACTTAATGCTGATTAGTGGAGCCATTCCTAAACACTTCAACTTATTTAAGGTTGTGAGTTCACTCTCAATAACAGTACCTCTATCTCTAGCTACCGCTACTTCGGGAAGGCTAACTATCGTCTTAATTACTCTACTCATCTCTACACTTTTATGTATAGCTCTTCACACATACTATGTGAGAAAAGTTAAAGAAAGTAGTAGTGCAACAATAGTCTGAGGTTATAGTATGGCTGACGTAGTCGTGCTGCTGAGAGATGTCTGGAAGTCATATACGTACTTAGGATCGAGTATCAGCATATTGAGAGGTATAAACATGATTGCATATAGAGGTGAAGCTGTAGGTATTCACGGTCCCAGTGGTTCAGGAAAGACAACACTACTAAAGATTATTGCTGGGCTTGAGAGACCTGATAAAGGTGAGGTAATAATTGACGGATACAATTTAAACATGCTGGATGAATACGGACTAGCTCTATATAGAAATAACGTATGCAGCTACATACCTCAAGACTTTGCTGTAGTCGATAGCATGACAGTCTACGAGAACGCTGAGATACCACTACTTCTTGCTGGTGTTGATGTCGGTATTAGAAGAAAGAAGGTGATGGAGGTATTGGAATACGTAGGACTCAAGGAAAAAGCTAATGCAAAGGTTGGAAAGCTCTCCGGAGGTGAAAAACAGAGAGTAGCTATAGGTAGAGCTCTAGTTACGACTCCCTCAGTTCTGCTAGCAGATGAACCTACTGCGAACTTAGACTGGTCTAACGCGATTAAGGTAGCTGAATTATTCTTAGATATTAAGAAAGACTTCAGTACAACTGTTGTAATAGTAACTCACGATGCTAGATTACTTGAATATGTAGATAGGTCTATGAGTCTATTTGAAGGAGTATTAAAGCAGATTAGTTCTCCCAAATTGTAGAAGTGAGATCTGTGAATAGCTCAGAGTTGATGTTCATAGCATTTAAACATTTAGTCAGGCCTAATTTACTTAACCTAGATAAATGTATGAAACAAGTGCAGTTACGGTAAAATACGTGAAAATCCCCTATCTTCAGGCGTATGTGGTGGAAGTATGATTAGACTATTCGTTGCTGTAGAGATAGAAAATACTGAAGCCTGGAGAAGTATTCTAGAGTTTAGAGATGCTATCACCTCTTGTTCAATTAACGGAGGTATAAAGCCTGTAGAGGATGAAAACATACACCTCACTCTGAGGTTTATAGGGGAAGTCTCTGAGGTGTATTTACCTAGAATTATAGAGTGTCTGAAGTTAGTACAAAACTTTAAGAAATTTGATTTAAGTCTCTATGGAGTGGGGGCCTTTCCAAGTATAGCTAGACCTCGAGTCGTGTGGGTAGGTGTTAGAGAGGGTGCTGAAGTACTGAAGAACATGAGAAGCTCTTTTGAGAGCTGCCTGAAGACTTTAGTCGAGGAAGACCGTGAGGAATTCACTCCACATATCACAGTTGCTAGAATTAAGGGTAGATACAGACATGAGTGTCTATTTGCATACACTAGAAAATACGAGTTCGCTAGTTTTGGTGTAAGCCCTGTAACACAAATTAAGCTTAAGAGAAGTCAGTTAACTCCTAGAGGACCAATATATAGTGATGTAGCTGTATTTAGGCTGAAGAGCGATGGGTGATATCGAGAGAGTACTAGAAGAATCTCTCCATGAGCTTAGACCTCGCGAAGATGAGAGAGCTGAAGCCATTGAAATATATGGAGAAATTAAGAAAGTTATAGAGACATCTCTAAGAATACCTTATGAGTTTACTGTAGAACTACATGGATCTGTTGCTAAAGGTACTGAATTAAGAGGTATGATAGACTTAGATGTATTTCTACTCATAAGATACGATGACATCAGTAGAGAGTGGCTTGAGAAAGAAGTAGTTAAACCCCTTCTAAACGTATTCAAGAAGCTCTATGAATGTGTTAGATTGAGGTACTCTACACATCCGTATGTATACCTCCAGTTAGGTAAGTACGAAGTAGATGTAGTTCCAGCTTACTGGGCTAGAAGTACCTCAGAAATAAAGACAGCTGTCGACAGAACACCTTTTCACACTAGGTATGTAGTGAGCAAGCTCTCTGAAGAAATGAAAGATGAAGTCAGACTACTTAAAGCATTCTTTAAGAACGTCGGAGTTTATGGAGCGGAGATAAAGTTTGAGGGGTTCTCAGGCTATCTCACAGAGCTACTAGTGATTAAATACGGAAGCTTTATCAATGCTCTAAAAAATATCTCTAAGTGGCGCTTCAGCGAGATAGTTGTTGTTGAAGAGCCTGTTGAAGTAAGTTACAACTACTTAAGGAAAGTCTTCAAAGCCCCGCTAATTATTCCAGACCCAGTAGACCTCAAGAGAAATGCTGCTTCTGCTGTATCTGCAGAGTCTCTGGCTAGAGCAGTACTAGCTTCGTCTATCTTTCTTCAAAAACCATCTAAAAATATGCTTCTAGCTGGGGTCGAAAGTCTTGGAGAAAGTGATGTAGAAAGCCTACGCCGGCTTGCGATCGAAACTGGACGCGAAGTTGTCGGTGTAGTTTTCAAGCTATTCAATGAGGTGGCGCCGGATGTCCTTTGGGGTAAGCTGAGGTCTACTACAAAGTCCTTATTAAACCTCTTGGAGAGAGAAGGATTTAAAGTAGTGAGTTACTCGATTTGGAGTGATGAAATCTCTGAGGCAGCTGTTATAGTGACAATCATGCCTAGAGAACTCTCTCTATATGAAATACACTTAGGACCTCCTCTAGGGAGAGTAAACGACATCGGCTCCTTCACCCTGAAATACTATAGCACTAGTAGAGGTCTAGGTCCTTACGTGACTCCTTCTGGACGTATATTCACTTTAAGACAGAGAAAGTATGTACACCCCCACCAAGTCGTAGAGGATTACGCTAAATCACTTAAGCCGGAAGGCGAACTCTACGTCTCAGCTATCTTAAAGAACTTAGATGAAGTATGCGAATACGTTAGAATACGTAGGTCTCCGGAGCTTTCGACAGTTTTTAGAAGAGCGATTAAATTAGAAATATTTTAAGGACATATAATTCAGGTCGCTGATGTGGAATCTATTTCTCTGAAAACCTCATTCGAGCTCCCCACTTTCTCGATATACTCCCTCACGAGTTTTATGTAATGTCTTACGACTTTCCTTACATATTCTTCTGGAATATTTCCTAGAGGAGTTGGGGTTTCGAGGACTCTCTTCGGTATTCTCATTTTTTCTGGTTCAAATCCCTCAGAGAGCTTGACCGCATGTTTCTCTAGGTATATCTGCTTTCCTAATTCTACTAATCTAGATTCATCTATTTCGTAGCCGAGGGCTTTCAGAGCTTTCTCTACGATATTCTTACTATACGCGCCGCGAGCAAAGAGACATACAACCATGGAGTTCAGTATCTGTCTCCACGATTCTTCTTCGATAATCATCTTAGCAGCTTCTTCAGGACTAGGGACTGGAGTTCCGGAAGCAACTAGGCTCTGATCGATAGAGTAGGCTCCTGCGTCCAAATGGGAGTGTCTGAACCCAATAGCTAGTGAAGAGTGATAGAGAGGTCCCGTGTGGTAACCTGCGGGCTCAACTCTATTGAAAGCTAGAGCAAAGTCTACACCACCGTATTTGAGTGCGGCTTCTTCAACTCCTAGCGCTAGAGTCGCATAGAACTCGTTAGGCTGTAAAACTATATAGGTAACTGCTTTAACGTAGTTTCTCCAGTTACCCCATCTAAGCTCGACTAGTGTATCCTTTATACTGATCAATTCTCTCTCAAAAGCTTCTGTAGCCCACGATAGAACCACTCCTGTAGATATTGAGTCAAGACCCTCGTCTTCCACAACTTTAATCAGCTTCAGTAGTCCGTATCTATCGCTTATACCTAAATTACTGCCGAGAGCATATATTGGTTCGTGGTCATATGGAACGAACTCAGTTTTATAGAAGTACTTTTCGTCTTCATACTCCTCTCTTATAGCTGCTAAGTGAATGCACGCGACTGGACAAGCAGTACATGCTAATCTCCTCGAGAGATTGTCTTCCGCTAACTTCTCACCACTAATTTCTCTAGCGCCATCAAATCTCCCGCTAGAGAAGTTTCTAGTAGGTAGGGCTCCCAGCTTATCGAGAGGTATAATATTTGCTGCGGTGCCTAAGTCATGATATTTCCTGGTGGCTGGTCCCTTAGTTAGTTCATATATCTCTCTATAGACTTCTCGATATGCTCTCGGGTTGGGGAGTTTGAATCCTTTTCTACCTATTATAACGAGAGCTTTTAGTTTCTTTGAGCCGAATACAGCACCAAGCCCCATTCTTCCGAAGTGTCTGTAGGTCTCAACAGTTAAATTGGAGAATCTAACGAGTTTCTCACCAGCTCTACCTATTCTCATGATCGTTCTATATCCAGCACCCGGCATAGCCTCTCTTAGCACTTTACCCACAGTCTCAGAGCTTCTCATACCCCATAGTGCTCCAGCGTCTCTAAACCTCACCTTCTCCTCATCAATAACTATGTAAACCGGCATATCGCTAGAACCCTTAATGACTATAGCTCCATAACCTGCGTATCTGATAGCTGTAGCCGCCCTTCCACCGGCGTGAGATTCTGTTACATAGCCGTTAAGAGGCGACTTAAAGACTGATACTACCTTAGAAGCCATTGGAAAAACTCCGGTAAGAGGTCCTATAGCGAAAACTACTACGTTCTCGGGTCCCAGAGGGTCAGCTCTTCTCGACGATTCTTCTCTATATAGCTGTATTGCGACACCTGTACCTCCGAGCCACTTACTAAAGAGATCGTCTCTCTCTTCAATCCAGAACTGTTTTCTACTGAGATCTAGGTAGAGTGTTCTAGAGAGAGTTTTTATCCAGCTGTTCAATCTATGTCACCTCCTCTAAAGCTATTACTCCGTGAGGACAGAAGCTAACACAGTAGCCGCAGTGAGTACATATCACAGGCTTCATAAACTCTGAATCCCACATTACAGCACCTATATCGCAAGCATTAACACAGAATCCACAACCTATACACTTACTAGTGTTTAGAATTACACCACCACCTGGTCTAAGGGCTAAAGCATCAACTGGACACGCTCTAGCGCATGGTGGGTCTCTACAGGCTCTGCAGACTATCACCGCAAAACCTCTCTCAACACCGCCGGCGGACCTGACGTGTATGGCTGATTTACTCACACCGACATAGCCGAATCTGTTAGTGCAGGCGTAGACACACAGATGGCATCCAACACATCTATTAGAATCAACCACTACGAATCTCTTCATACTTTATCCAACTAGTGGCTCTGCTAATAGGTATATATCTAGAGACGATGAATATAAGAAATCTCAGTCAACACATAAACTTATTGTAGTCTTCTATAGTTTATCAACTATTACCTAGATTCCGGTTAGTTGAAATTCTAGGTGTTTGAGTTGTAGACTTTCCTTACTACGATCTCGATAAAGTGGAGTAAGCTAGATTGAATTATTAGTTAGACTGCGGATAGCTAGATTGGACTATGAGTGCTGTCGCAGCTCTCAAAAAGATGATGAGATTCGGACATCACGAAGCCGTAGCTGTTACAGTTGAAGAAAGTGGAAGTCCTCACGCAGCAGCTATGGGAGTTAGACTTGTTGGTGATGACTTAATTCTCCATCCATACGTAACCACGAAAACATTTAGAAATATTCAGAGGGGTTCCCTCGTCTCTCTAGCTCTTACTCATAATGCGCTGGTATTCTGTGATGTAGTTATGAATTCGTCTAAGTTGAGATTTAAGCACGGGAGAAGTAGTTCAGTTTACATATTGGATGGTGATGTAGATTTCTATATAGAGGCTGTGCCTAAGGGTATTGAAGTTAGAAATCAAATAGCGTCAGTATCTATGCGAGTTATGGATCTATATGAAGGAAGTAGTGATTATTTTCCATATAGTCGAGCGAATTCTATGCTTATAGAAGCTCTAATATACTTCACTAAGATCCGGGCTCTTGGTATAGATAGCAGCTTACGTGATGTGAGTATTTCCGAGTGGTTGAGAACTCTAGAATATGCTGCTTCAATAGCTAGAAAACTAGGTTCGGGAGAACTTATCGAGTGTGTAGAGCGTATATATGAAGAGCTGGAGAATATGGGTATGTATAGATGAACTTAAAAGACCCCCTGTTTTGGGAGATGCTATACGACTACATACTAACTAGCTTAGGGTTTAGTAGAGAGGGAGATTACTACTCATGCCGTATTCTAGACATACTGCTTTCTACTAGGATGAACGTAGTACTTAGGTCTCTCAGATACATCATGGAACTCGTAAGTGGAAGAACTGTAGTAGTAATTGGAGATTCACCGAGATCTCGATGCCGTAAGTTGGGTGGAGCCGTTTTAATCGCAGCTGACTCTTCTCTTGAAAAATGTTTAGAGGAAGGAGTAGTCCCAGATGTAGTGGCTACAGACTTAGACGGCATAAGCACTAATTCTCTCAGACTTAAAGACACGCTATTTGTAGTCCATGCTCACGGAGATAACGTTGATCGTGTTAATAGACTGCTACCAAGTATTGAGGGTTTCTTCATTGGGACATCTCAATTTAAGTGTTCTCCAAGAGTTGAGGTACCTGGAGGTTTTACAGATGGAGATAGAGCTGTCTTTTTAGCGTATTACTACGGTGCTAAGAAGGTATATCTACAGGGTTTCGACTTTAGTTCTATCGGTAGGTGGTTGAAGCCGTCTGGTACACGTGTTAACGCAAACATTAAGATAGCTAAACTAGCTTGGGCAAGGCTTTTACTATCGCTACTTAAGAATACTGGGTATGAAATTGAGTGTTTCGAGGATAGTTGTAAGGGCTGGATATAGGTTACACCTAGGTTTTTATAGATATGTAGATAATGGAATAGCTTACGGATCTGTCGGCATAGCTCTAGAAGAACCTTACCTAGAGTTACACTACTCAGCTACTAGCTACGATCGGAAACTGGATGTTCGAATGCCGACAGAAGAAGCTAGAGAGGCTATTGTTAGAGTTGTTAATAGTGTAGGTCTCACTAGTGGAGCTCTTGAGATGACTGGTTACGTAAGACACCACGTCGGTCTCGGCTCTCTCACAAGGATCTACTTAGCTACAGCAATACTGTCTGCAGTAGCTCTCAAAATAACCGACTTGAACTTAGAGGAGCTGCTTATTAAACTCGGTCGGTGTAGATATAGCTGTGTCGGGTACTACACGCTAATGTATGGAGGACTCGCAGTAGACTCTGGATTGAGAGTTTCTGATGGAGGGATTCCGAAGCCTCTAGTTCTACTGAGGTTCCCGAGGTCTTGGTTTGTTGTTCTCGCAATACCGGAGGGGAGAGGTTTGAGAGAAAGTGAGGAAGTTAGATACTTAGATAATCCAGTTCCTATTGAAGAACAAAAAGAATTGTATAGAGCTCTAGTAGAGTTAATTACAGGAGCTAAGTTAGAGAGAATAGACTTATTCACACACGGAATTGAAACTTTGCAAGAAGTCGCCGGTAGGTATTTCTCGCAAGCTCAAGGAGGATTCTTTAGTAGTCCATATGGGGACCTGATAGCTAAAACTATGATTGAGAGTGGTTTAAGAGGGATCGGTCAGAGCAGTTGGGGACCTGCAGTATACGGGTTTACAGATAGCTTTGTAGTAGCTGAAATTGCTCGTAAGGCTATTTTAAGTAGTTTAAGTAAGATCGGAGTTAGTTGTGATGTATGGGTTAGCAGAGTCTCTGAGGTAGGACATACAGTTCATGTCTCTAGCTCTAAATTTTAATAGAGCACAAAGCTAGGTAGAGAACTAGAGATGCGGTACTATTAACTACTTGAAGAATCAAATATTTCTTAATGAGCTCACGCTCTCTAAGTCCTTTTTCAACAACAAACAATCTTACGAGAGTTATTGAAGCTCTAGGACTACAGTTAGGATGTATAACGCCATCTGCTACAAGCTTGGTAGGTCTCTCGATATACTCCTTACTCTTGAAGCCTGTAGTAAACAATATGAAGTATCCATTGAGGATTTGCGGTAGTAGAAGCATTATAGCTAGAAACTCTCTTCGAGATGTAACTATTAGAGCCGCAGCTAGGCTCCCAATTAGATGCGACCCGGAGTTTCCATTAAGCATTCTAGCCGGATAGAAGTTTAGAGGTAAATAGCCTGCTAGAGATGCTGCGGATATAGCTAGTAAAATCTCAAAGCCGTCGAGAGGCTCTGGACCGGGTAGGTACATCGATAGAAATAGTGATACAGCGAATATTAAGAACACTGACACTACTATGCCGTTATGTGTATCACTCATATTGAAAGCATTTGCCATAACATCAAATACAGCTATAACAGCGAGTGGATATAGAATAGTTAGCCGTAAATACCCCACTCCCGGAACATACGGATAGGGCTCGTAGAATTGAAGCACTACCGGAAGCAGAGCTGGTAGACAAAATAGTGTGAGCTTTAATTTAATACTTAAGTGCATGAAGTCGTCAATGAGTCCCACGAGTCCGGCAGCTATAGCTGATGTAATATATGCTACAACTAAACTGTTTAATCCACCTATAAGGCCTACGTAGGCTACCCCAAGGATTAAAGAACCCATTAAGGCTACACCTCCAGAACGAGCAACGAGTCTTCTACCTGGTTTGTGAATATCTACCGCAGTAAAATTAAGCTTCATCTCAAGACTGCAGACAGCTTCAGATAGTGTGTAACTAGTTACCGCTGTTAACACTATCAGTAGCACTAGCTCCAGCATTCACTATCTAATACTACGTTATCTATTAAGTTATAAACTCTGAGAAATAAATGGTGTAGAGCTGTGAGCACTATAGATGAAATCTGGAGTCTAATTAGACATGCTAACGAAGTTATTGAAGGAGTTGTTCACCGCACACCATTAGTTCACTCAACGTTTTTCTCGAAGGTCTCAGGTAACAATGTCTTCTTAAAACTCGAGAATCTTCAGAAGACAGGGGCCTTTAAAGTTAGAGGTGCCTACTTCAAGATATACTCAGAGTTAGAAAGATGTAGAAAATGCGGTGTTGTAACAGCATCTTCAGGTAATCACGCTCAAGGTGTTGCTTACTCAGCTTCTGAATTAGGTGTCGCATCAACTATAGTAATGCCGGAAACGACTCCCCCTTACAAGATTAATGCTACTAAGTCCTATGGAGCGAAAGTCGTGCTGTACGGCCGCATATACGATGAATCCTACGAGAAAGCTATTGAGATATCTAGAGAAACTGGTGCCATCTTTATTCACCCGTTTGACGACCCCTATGTAATAGCCGGCCAGGGTACTATTGGAATTGAGATTGCGACTAGCTTAAAAAACGTAGACTACGTTCTAGTTCCTGTTGGCGGTGGTGGGCTTATATCGGGTATAGCTATAGCTATCAAGAAGATTCTCGGTAGTAGAGCTAAAGTAGTAGCTGTAGAACCGAAGAACGCATCTAAGCTATATCAAGCTCGGATACATGGGAAACCAGAACCGATACCTGTCGCACCGAGTTTAGCTGATGGAGTAGTAACGAAGTCTGTTGGTGAGCTGACCTACAAATTGATGAGTGAGGTTGTCGATGACGTGGTCTTAGTTGACGAAGACTCTATAGCTCGAGCTATGTTTCTGCTTATGGAGAGAGTAAAGTTAGTGGCTGAAGGTGCTGGAGCACTACCATTAGCAGCTATATTAAGCGGGTATCTAGTAGGTGAAGGTAGGAATCTCGTAGCTGTAGTGAGTGGGGGTAACGCAGACCTCACAACTATATACAGAGTGATACTGAAGGGACTTAGTATCGAGAGACGCATTATGAAGCTCTCTCTCCTTTTAGAAGACGTACCCGGCTCTTTGTATAGAGTTCTTGAGGTGTTAGCCAGACATAGATGTAATATACTAGAAATAAGACATGAGAGAACAGGTCTGGAAATACCTCCAGGTTACGCATTAGTAGAATTAGTATTTGAATTACCAGATGGGGAAATATCTAAAACCATCCTAGAGCAAATAGTAAGCCAGATGTCTAAGGAAGTCAAGGTAATTACTAAATAAAATTCCGCGGAACTCGATAAGTAAAATTTACTTGGAAGTCTGCTTCTAGTAAAGTATACATGTAAAGCTACAAAATAAGGTAATCACTTAATGTATCACAGTAATCGCTATGGAGATAGTAATAAAGAAACCCCTGGAATTACAGAGAATCGCTCTAGCTCTAGAACATACTCCGACTAGAATATCTCAGTTACCTGATTATCTATGAATTAATGCTAGCCGACTCAGAGTTTACCTTGTGCTAGTAAGTGTTTTTCATATACCTTAATGGCTATCACGATAGCTGCTCTAAGATCTTCCGGTAGGTTTTCGATATCTTCATCAAATAACTTGGGGAGAAATGCTCTGTTAGTGTTTTCTTCTTCAACTATATACACTGCAGTCACTTTTTCATTCTCTACTAGGTCATATACTTCGTCGGGCATGTCTCTGAGGTATTCAGCACCTATACCTACTAGGACTACCCTAGTTTTAGCAGTATTTAATCTCTCAACTACTTCCAAAACACTTCTTAAACTATCTACGTAGTCGTAGAAAAGAAGATGTCCGCCGGCTAGTACAGCGTAAGCTATTCTTTTTCCTAGATCTATCCCGATGGAGATAGGACTGCAGCTCTCGAAAACTCTACTCAATATAGCGTTGTGCACTTCGTCGGAGCTACTTACTATAATAACTTCACGACAGATGTCTGCAGATATCTTACTCTTGTTGATGTAGTTTAAACCTTCTGTGTCTACAACTAGTAGCTCACTGTCAAGACATAGTTCATCTAAATTCATTGGGACTCTGAACTTAATTCTATGTCTTCTAAGTATAGATACCAAATCTAGAAACAGCCTCGGATTCAGCACAAATATAGAGAATCTAGCTGTTACAGTGTTCACCTCCAATGCCTCTACATACTCTGTTAAATATACGTAGATAGATAATAGTTGCCGTATAGTCTATTTGTAGTCTAACCTCGCCTTCAATCTAGCCAAAGTTACCTTCAGGTCTTCAGGTATGACTTTAGTCGATGCTATTACAGGCATGAAGTTCGTGTCTCCCGACCATCTCGGAACTATGTGTATATGTAGATGAGCTTCTATACCGGCACCAGCAGTTCTTCCAATATTCAACCCTATATTGTAGCCTTCTGGTCTATATTCTTCATCTACTGCCTTCATTACTGCTCTAGTTAAATTAAATAAGTCTAGAACTTCGTAATCGTTTAGTAGCTCTACTCTCGAAATATGTCTTCTGGGGGCAATCATCACGTGCGCAGTATTGTAGGGATATGCGTTCAGCATTACTAGACTATGCTGTGTACGCATTAGAATTAGGTAGTTCTCGTCACTTTTAGAACTATATGCTTTACAGAAGAGGCACTCAGATATTTCAGAAGCCTTCTTTATATAGCTCATTCTCCATGGAGCCCACAATATCTTCATCTATTTACCCATAGTAGTTTAGTTAAAGCTATAATAGCTATGATAGAGTCTTCAAAAAGTTATTGTGAAGTGTTTGACTCTAAAGCTGTTTCCCTAGAAATATAGAGAGTTCTCTTACATAGAATGCTGCTAGCAGAGTGATCAGATACGACGCAGCTATAAATACTATATGTGGGAGAGCTGGTGAATAAACTACGTAATCATCTGACTTGACCAAGCCTCTGGATAGAGCTCTCTCTAAGCTCTTTTTCTGTTCTTCAAAGTCTATATTGACGTTTGTAGAGCCAATACATATGAATCCTTCTTCCTCTGGATAAGTGTGGAGGAAAGCGAACTTCTTCCTCAAGAATTCAGCTACGGTAATCAATCTACCTACGAGGTACAGTATTTTTTTACCACCTTTAACACAGTTAATACTCTCTATAGCTTTTCTATCTATTGTTAAATTCCTGAGGAGGTTGATAAAGGCAATTGGTAGAGGAGCCATAGACGACAAAATAAATACTAGTAAAGGAATCAGCGGCTCACTTAGATGTCCCAGAGAGACTAAGAGAATTGCTAGAAAATCTGCTCCACCAATCATCCCTAGAGCGAAGAGTAGGCCGTAGATTAGCGATGGTGTCATAGCTACGGCAGTATTTATTAGAGAGAACTCGTTGAGGCGTCTAACTACGAAATCAATTAATACAACTAAGTATGCTGGCACCCAACTCAGCTCCGGAATCTCTCTGCTAACTAAATCTCTATATGATGTGTATATGAATGTAAATACTATAGCTAGTATAGCCGGGTTCTCAAAGACGCTGTCGAACAATTTACTTCTACTCTTCTATGTCTTTAATGCCTTCTTCAGTAATCGCGAAAACAGCTTCTCCCTCTGGTAGATGTGGTGCGTCAACTACTCTGGCTATCCTTCTATTACCTCTGGACTTCCTCAACTGCACCCTCACACCGGGCGCATGTGCTAGAACGTGCCCACCGACTGCTTGAGTTGGGTCGCCGTAGAATACATCGGGTCTCGCCATTACTTGATTCGTTACAACTATCGCTACTTCATATATATCGGCGATTCTCGTTAGCTGGTGGAGGTGTCTATTCAGCTTCTGCTGTCTAACGGCTAGGTTTTCTCTGCCCGGGTATTCAGCTCTAAAGTGACCTGTCACTGAGTCCACGATAATGATTCCCACATTCTCTTTTGGTATTAAATCGGTTACTTCCTCGATAACGGCCATCTGATGATCGCTTGAGATAGCTCTCACCCAAAATATACTACTCATAGCTTTCTCTGGGTCTAGACCGACCGCTTTAGCCATCGCCTCAATTCTCTCCCATCTGAACGTACCTTCAGCATCTATGAATATTGCTCTAGCTTCTAGTCCACCGCGCTCTCTAGGCAGCTGAACGTTAACTGATAGCTGCAGGCAGAGCTGTGTCTTCCCAGTGCCGTACTCTCCGAAGAACTCTGTTATAGTCCCGACCTCAACACCTCCCCCAAGTAATCCATCTAGTCTCTTAGATCCTGTAGTTATCTTCGGTAAAGCACCTCTCTCTTTCTTCAAGTCTAGAGCTGTCTTTAGGGTTAGACCGAGAAGCTCTCGAGCTTTCGAGACTATCCGGTGTGCTGTAGGTAGGGGTATCCCGGTAATACTCGCTAATTCACTTATATTAGCTACTGCTAGAGACTCCAAGGTCTTATATCCAGCTTCCTTCAGTTTAGTGAGAATAGTTGAGGAAAGACCTAAGTCTTCAAGAGACTTCTTGCTATTCATATCAACCTCCTCACTTAGAGAGTTAGAAAGCTATTAAACACTTACTTTTCACTACACGAAGCTCTCAATAGATCATTAATTTCAGGAACTACTTTAGATGCTTCTTCAACCATTCTTCTAACTAACTCTCTAATTTCCCACTGAGCTTTCTCTGAGAGTCTGAGGCAAGCTATATGCAGTAGTTCTCTCAAATTTACAGTCATCAGTATCTTAGTTGTAACAGCTTGAGATAGAATATATCTAGCGTCTTCTATGGGAACACCTGCTTTAACCATTTCGGCATACAGCTTAAAGGAGTTCTCAACTACTTCTCTAAACCTCTCCTCGAAGCCACTGGTTCTTACTGATTCCGGAACTATGTATTCGCATTTAACTTCAATATATCTCTGGGATTCTTGAGTATAGGAAGCTATTCTATGTCTAACTAGTTGGTGAGAAGTAACTCTAGAAATACCCTCAATTAGGAAAGTAAATGAAATATGTTCTAAAACTGATGGAAAATTCACGGACTCTAAGATCCATCCACACACATCTTTCTCTGGGTAATCCCTCAGATAATAAGATAGAGTATCTTGTGATAGCTTTCCTTGAGAAGTCTTCGCGGCCAATACGATGAGCCTTCTAGGGTCAGCATGAGCCGGAGAGCTCCAAGACACTAAAGTAACTTTCAGACAGATCCCCACGACTAGCTAGATACATTACTTTAAAACACCAAGTATTCAGCTTATGAGAATACCTACTTTTGCCGTATTACAATCTATCTAAGGCTTACAGCTATCTTGCGGCTTAAAGTATCTGCTCAATAGGTTTTAGGACATCCCCGAGGACTAGTCTGAGATTAACGAATGCATGATCTCCATCAACTACGAATATCCGCCCAGTAATGAATTCAGTGTAGTAACTTACTAGAGATAGGACTATGTGAACCACATCCGACGAAAGACCTAATACCCAGTGGTGTAGCTATTTCCTGTGGCTTCGCGTCTTCAGGAGGCTAAATCGATTTAACACCTTCAAGTATGGGTCTAGGGGCTGTCAAGCTAACCTCGATCCTGGACGGAGCTAGCTTAGCTTTTAAGCACTTAGTGAAACTGACTATACCTGCTTTTGCTACTTCATAGTGAACTAAGCGGGATACCTCATGAATTATACTAGTTATAGACTGCACACTGATTATTTTCTAAATATTTTTACTAGCTTCGATAGGTAGACATAATCTCACATCTAACACCAGCACTACCTCTCCGGCTTGAGAGATATTCCACTGCTAAAGTCTATACTTAATACGTTCACTGAAGTTGTGGTAGAAGAGCCTTTATCTGCGACTCATAGATCGCGTTCTATTTTACTTCCTTAAGACTTACGGTTAGTAGAGCACCTGAGACTGCTACTACCATTCCCACAACTACGTTTAACTCAATTTTTTGTGATAGTAACAGAGATGCGAGAATAGTGGCGCCTGGTGCTTCTCCAAAACCTATAACTGTTGCTACATATGACTTCATGTACTTCACTAGGTAGTTGATAACTGTGTGTCCACCAATCATTGGAACTACTGCCAGAAGCACTAGATATATCCATGAGTCAGCTCTAGCTGGCCATATAGATCGATTAGTCAACATAGAGTAAGTGAATACAGTTATTGTTGAAGCACTATAGCAAGGTATAACGTATCCCGTCAGACTAACTCTATTTTTCCTCAGTACCCTACCTATCGTAAAGTAGGCGGCCCCTGTTAGAGCTCCAATAAACGCTAAAATAGACCCGTAGAGAGCTTCGCCGAAGAGGTAGGGGCGGACCGCCACTACTGTACCGCTGAAAGCAGTGAGCATACCGAAGACTTCGAGCGGCCTAGGCTTAGAGATCTTTAAAGCTACCTCGTAGAGCATAGCTACCAGAGGGTAGAGAACGACTATAGTTGTTGATAGTGATACCGGTACATAGAATAGTGACTCCATCCATGTTAGAAAGTGAGTCGCTAAGAAGACGCCTGAGACAACCGATAGAAGAACTGTCCTTAAGTCTCTAGGGAACATGTTGTTAAAGTCTTCAAATAGGATAGAGTAGAGCACTATTAAAAGTGTGGCTATTAGAAGCCTCCAGAAAGCACAGACTAAGGAACTCGACCCAGATAGAATCACCATAACTGACGCAGAAGATATACTAAGCCATGCCACAAACACCAGGACGTATCCCAATACCTTTTTCAAAGACACACCACTGAGAGGTCTAAACAGCGAGTTATAAGCTAAATAAGTGAGTAAGTGAGAGTTGATAACTTAAACGGGAAGCTGCTTAGTTAGCTCAGAATCTCTACCAATCTATACACCGGTACCGAGAGATTATATTTCAATGTACCTCCGTATTCAAGGCAGGCATCCGGTAGTCAAGAGAAACAAAGAAATCGCGTTGAAAATCTGACTCTATTTACATGTTTAACAGTAGAACTCACGCACCCAGTGGCTAGGCCTATAATGTGTTATTATGTTTGATCCCTTCAATAAAGTTTAATAGGTTAAACGAATAAAGTTTAATGGGTAAGAATTCAGTGTCTAAGAATCCGGATAGACATGAATTTTACTCAAGACGAGAAATTAGAGAAAGAGAGCTAGCTGAACCGAAACCTCTGGGAAATATGTGCAATAATCTATGTCCCTTGTTTAGATGTGCTAAAAATGCGCTAGTACTCTCGACAAAGGTAATAAAGGGGTACACTCAGAAAGTTGCTATGTGCAGGCTGACTGGAGACCAATGTATTGGCTATAGATGTCAGTTTGCTTACTGTGATAGAAAGGCACTTCTACCGAACGGCAACTGTGCTTTTACTGTGAAGTTTAAGGATAGTGAGGAATTCTTCACCGAACTCGAGAGAGAGGAGCTAGGGTTCCTGTCTAAGAGTAGATTTACGAAGAAGTCTAGTAGGAGAGATATATTTGTAGAATGACTTGTAGCCGGGATGATTTTGTCTGAGCTATATCTCTATGAGCGTGAGCTAGTAATACCTCCCGAAGAATATGTGAGGGTTCACCACACTCTAGCTAGAGAATTTGTTTACGAAATCTTTGCCGCAGCGGGATTGCGTGATGATGACGCACATATAGTTGCTGATGTGTTAGTTACTGCGGACTTAATGGGGATCTCTAGTCACGGTATTCAGAGAGTGCGAAGATATGTTGATGGTTTATTGCGCTGCTGTGTGAATCCTAGACCCGATATCAGAGTGGTTAGAGATTGTGGAGCTACAGCATTGATAGATGCTGATAATGGATTAGGACACATAGCTGGAGTAAAGGCAATGGAGATAGCTGTAGAAAAAGCTGAGAGATATGGAGTTTCACTAGTGTTAGTTAAGAATAGCCACCACTACGGTATAGCCGGCTACTATAGTCTCAAAGCTGTTGAAAAAGAGCTCATTGGTATTTCTACAACAAATTCAGAAAAACTCGTGGCGTATGTCAATACCGTTACTAAGAGTTTGGGAACGAATCCGATCGCTGTAGGAATTCCTAGGAAAACACCTCCACCAATACTCTTTGATTCAGCAACAGCAGTAATTCCAGTTGGTAAAATCGAGATCTACTCTAAACTCGGGAAGACAGTTCCGGAAGGCTGGGTTATAGATAGTGAAGGCAGAATGCTTAGTGGTGAAGCATCAAAAGTACTATCGGAAATAAGGTCTGGTAAGGCGTCTATTCTCCCTCTAGGAGGCCTCGGGGAAGAGTTCGGTGGACATAAGGGTTCGGGTCTGGCATTCATAGTAGATATTATATCGGGAGTTCTCTCGGGAGCTGCTTGGGGTCTTCACGTTAGATATACCGTAGATACGGCGCCAGCTAATGTAGGACACGCTTTTGCTGCTATCGATATAGATGCCTTCATGTCGAAAGAGGAGTTCTATCAGAGAATTGAAAGCTATATCAGCGAGATTAAGTCTCTAAAGAAGCACCCTAGTGCCGATAGAATATGGATCCCCGGTGAGAAAGCTTGGTACACAATGATGACTAGACTAAAAGTAGGAATACCAGTTCACGTTAAACTATGTGACGAACTCAATTCTATAGCTGGAAATATGGGTTTAGGTAGAAGACTGTGTTAGAAAGCAATACTCTGGATTAGAATTAAAACAATGTTTCTACTACTTAAGTCTAAGACTTAACGTCATCGAATGTAAGTATTACGACATTAGTTGGCTTCTTGCTTATAGCACCTATTCTAGCACCTATCAATATGTTGACTCCCTTCACTGAAGCTATATCTAAGAGCCTCTGAGTTATAACGCCGTCACTTACTACAGCATACGCATCCTTAATTTCATCGCTAATGAGTTTATCGACGAGATCTTTAACTGGCACTCTCATAACTTCACTCCAGTTTCTATCGTATATTACACTCTCTAGAGTTCCCTTTAACGACTCTATAGTCTTCATCAGCGGCTCCGGAATAGTGAGTTCACTAATAGATTCTGCTTCTGGAATAGTAGCTGCTGAAACTTTTTCAACTTCTTCCTCTACTTTCTCAGAGACCTCTCTCTGGAGGTGTTGTAGGTACGTCTCTAGCGGGGCAGCATTCTTTAAGGCTTTAGCTATCTCCTTTCCAGAGAGTTCCTCAACTTCTCGACCTGGTGGAGCTCTAGCTACCATGTCGACTTTAGCTACACGCATGAGCTCTTTAAGGATCATATCTCCAGCTCTATCTCCATCAAGAAACGCTATAACCTTTTTAGAGTTAGATAATTTAATCACGGTCTCCGGAATCTCTCCTCTAGCTCCTTCAAGTGCGATTACGTTTCTATAACCATACTTAAGTAGGTTTAAGACATCTGCTCTTCCCTCAACTATGATCATAGTGTCGGATTTCTCTATATCAGGTCCAGCCGGCAGTCTCTCTGGACCGTAGAGCACTAGTTCCGCAGTTCTCACTGAGGACTCTATTTCCTGCAGTAATTCCTTAACGTCTACTTCTTTCTCTTTAATCATTGTCAGCATTATTTCCTTAGCTCTCTCAATAATCTTTTTTATCTTCTCTCTTCTAACATCAACTATATCAACAACTTTAATCCTAGCGTTAAATGGACCTACTTTATCTACAAATTCGAGCATAGACGCTATAAGAGCAGTTTCAGCTCGATCTAGATTAGATGGAACTAGGATCTCGCCGACGATTTTAGAGCCGTGCTGCTTAGCTTCAACAGATATTCTTCCAATTCTTCCCTTATCCTGCAGGTCTCTGAGGTCTAGTTCAGAACCAAATAATCCCTCTGTTTGACCGAAGATAGCGCCTATAATATCGTGCTTATCTACAATTCCATCTACCTCTATTTTAGCTCTTACTACGTATTTCACCATGAGGTCATCACCATAGTAGCTGACGTCTGACACTATACTAACATTGTTCTACTTAGTTAAAAGCGTATTATAGACTTTCTAGATCTTCAATATATCTCACATAATGAGGTATTCACTTCTATTACAGAAGAGTCAGAAATACTATAGGAAACTGTGCTTAAAGCATATTCTAAAGAACGTGGTTTGAAGAGGTTAATATGAATGTAGTACTTGCACTCGTCTTGAAGGGTCATAAATATGAGTGTAATAGCTCACCACTTTCAGTAATGCACCATATATAGTCTCTATTTACTTCACTAAGCTTCATCACTAACTCTCTAATTTGCTTGATATCTAGGTGGTAGGTGGCTTCAATATATCCACTTAGAGAGCATACTTTCTTCTGGAGACCGTATCTACACCTAAGTTCACTATCACAGTAGATACATTGAGCATCGATATAGCCCGGTAGCACTCCTACGTAGTATCCCTGTGATATCTCAAAGTATATGCAGTTACTGTACTGCATGGAGTATGGCAGCTCTCTAGAGATCTTCACCCCACTAAGCAAGCAGTTCCAATTTTGTTCGACTATCTCGACTCTACATAAATGATTTACTAACTCCAATATCGATTTATCAATACACTTCTCTAGGTATGTGAAAGCTATGTATCCAGACTTACAGCTAGCTCGTATTACATTAGGTATATCGAATCCCGACGTAGATACTACGTAACGAAATTATGTACTCACTATTATACAAGGTCTTCAAAACACTGGAGCAGCCGTGGACTTCTAGCGACTGGTAGAACTTTAGAGGTTGGCTCCACATTGTTAAATACTAATTCAAAGTTCTACCTACGGGTTTGAGACTTGAAAAGAGTGGTAGTAGCATATAGTACTATAGATCCAGCTGGAGCTGGTACAGCACTCGAGCTAGCTAAGATGACTGACTGTAGAGAGCTTAAAGCTGGAAACTCGATTACTTGTGTTACCTACCTCAGCAATCTAGAGCTAGTGATCGCTGGATTTGCTGAAGATGTTCTCTACTTCAGTTTTCTAGATAGAGTATTTGATGCCGACTACTTCATTATTGTATCGAGACATAGTGCTGTATCTAGAATAAAGTCTCTTACAGTACATCACACCGGAAATATATTAGATAGAGCGGAGTACGGCGGTAGGCCTAGAGAACTAGCAATATCTAATCCACCAATCGCTCTATCGATTTTAAAACACCTTATACAGCTCGCTAAAGACCGAAAACTGGAAGAGACAGAAGTAACTTACGAAGTTACACACCACGGACCTACAGAAGTTGGTAAACCTCTAACATTTGCCGAAATCGGTTCTTCTCCTTTTGAGTGGTCTCATAAGCCCTACCAAGAAGTGCTAGCTGAAGCGGTCTTTAGAGCTATTACTGAACCACACCCCAACTGTATTTCTTCTGTAGGAGTTGGAGGAGGTCACTACGCTCATCAATTCACCCAGAGATCTATTGCTACAAATGAGTGCTACGGACATATAATATCGAGACATGTAGTTAAAGAATTTCGAGATTCTCTCGAGCTCCTAGAAAGTGCTTTAAGACAGGCGATACTGAAGTCAAGTACTAGAACTATGAGAGTTGTTTTAGAAGGCAAGATTCCTGCTTATGTAAAGCACGTAGTTAAAGCAGTTTCAGATACATACGGTCTTGAAGTTATTGAGTAGTAAATCTATTTTCTCTCAAAGAAGTGTATGTCGGCAGTGAAGTAGATGAGTAGAGAACCTAGGTGGAATAAAATAAAGAGCGAGATATCGTCTTGTAGTAGATGCCCTCTTTCGCTGTCTAGAGCTAAGGTTGTTCCAGGTGAAGGAAATCTGTACTCCGATATAGTGCTCCTCGGGGAAGCACCAGGTAGGTCTGAAGACGAGGAAGGCAGGCCTTTCGTGGGAGCCGCTGGTAAACTTCTCGATAAAGTCATAGATGAAGTAGGCTTTAAGCGGGAACAACTCTTTATAACTAACGTAGTTAAGTGCAGACCTCCCAACAATCGAGAACCTAGGCTTGATGAAATAATCACCTGCTCCTATTTTACAGATGAAATAATCTCTCTAGTCAACCCCAATATCGTAGTTGCACTCGGTAATTACGCTGGTTACTACCTCTTCGAACTTAAAGGCAGTGTTAAGTGGGTTGGTGTAACGAAAATGAGGGGGAGAGCTTATAGGTTGTCTATTCTAGGTTCTTGGAGGTGGTTAGTGCCTACTTACCACCCAGCGGCAGTTCTCTATAACCCAAAGCTCTACGAAGTCTTTAAAGAAGATATTAGCTTACTTAAGAAAGTCTTCTCAGATATGAAAGATAGCTCGAGAGGATTACTTAAGTTTATTGAGAGTAGGAGGTGAGACTTCTTGAGTCAGGATAAAATAGCGAAGTACTTAGAGAATAGAATTAGAGAAATAGAGAGAAAAATAAAAGAGTTGACTGAAGAACTAGAGATACTGAAGCATCTCGCAACAACTATTTCAAGCACCCGGCAGGACACCTACATCACATCCTATAGTGATGAAGTTAAAGTAGCTCAACAAGAGAAGATTAGAGTGATATATGTTGAAGAAGAGATAGTTGCTAATGAAATAATATCAGATGGAACTATTAAAATCGTTCTTAGAGGAGGAATAAGATCAGGTGATGAAGTAGTTACTAACTTCCTCCTTAAAATCTTAGAGGAATTAAAGGAGAAGAAAGACATAAGTGACTACAGACTGAAGGAGAGTGGTGGATATATAACTCAAATAGATCTCTTGAACCCAACGTCAATAGCTTTAAGGCAGGTCGAGATTGCGCTGAAGTATGTATGGAGTAAACATTCTTCAAGCTAGCCTAGAAAGTACTGTGAGAATCACTTATTTAAAGTCCTAGTGTTAGCTTACTTATTCTATGGCTAGAACGTAGATCTATGAGACCGAGAGCTCAGAGTCTTTCCTAGATACGACATATATTGAGAGGAGAGATACTGCTACTGATGGAAGTGTAGCTACAGTTACAGCTTCTCCACTGTATGGACCTGCAGAACTTATACTGAAATCGAAGGTAGTGGGTCTCTTTCTGACGACTATGTTTCCATACTCCGGAAAGACCTCGACAACCTGTGTGTACATGCGTCCCCCAGCTTCTTTAAGCACTCCTTCTCTGTTGTATGATGCTCTAACATATAGAACTACTGCTACATCTTCACTTATACTCCTCCCAAATATATCTACCTGGATTCTAACTACTCCTTCGAGTGGATTATTTGTAAAATCAATAGATTTATTAGATAGGTCTGAGTTAACTAGTAGACCCATCTTACTTAGTCTTAAAAGCACTATATCTGTGTACGCGATCTCAGACCCACTGTAGCTGTAGCTACCGTCTGCTGAAACCTTAAGTAGCACAATATCTGAGTATCCATCTACTACAATATCTCCTCTATAGATTGAAACTAGAGTGAGGTCTGATTCAATAGAGTAGTAAGACATAGTCACAGCGGTTACGACAATTAGTAGTACCAGCGTGAACTTGGTGAAGAATCCTAAACCTCCTCGACGCATTCTAAAGACTATATACCTAAAGAAGTAGAAACCTTCTCTAAAAACTCCTAGTTCAGTAACCTTACTCCTACCGAGAATCCAAGCCATAGCTATACCTGTAATAAAGCCTCCAGCATGTGCGAAGAAAGCTACACTACCTATTTTCGCATATCCATATATCACCTGAAGAGCAAACCAGAAGACTAAGTAGGCTGACGCTCGCACTGTAAAGCATAGTGGAAGTAGTAATATTGGAAAGCAAGCTACCAGAGACGAACCGGGGAAGAACATTAGGTAGGCCCCTAGAATACCGCTAATAGCTCCTGAAGCCCCAACAGCTGGAATACTTATGACTTCTAAACCCGATATAGGTATTGAAGCTGTGTGAAAGAGTGCAGCTCCCACACCGGAAACAAAGTACATTACTAGAAATCGCCTAGAACTCACTAAGTCTTCTACTCCCTTACCGAAGACGTATAGAAAGTACATGTTGAATATTATGTGAAGTAAGTCTGCGTGTATAAACATAGATGTAAATATTCTAGCAACTCCTTCGTGTGAGAGAAGTAGAGCGGGTATGTAGCCGAATCTGTATATGTAACTCGGTGACGTACTAGCAAAGTAGGAAGCAAACGAAGTCGTGAAATATATGACTACGTTTACAGCTATTATAGCGGCAGTCACTATAGGAAAACGCCTAGGTACAGCTCCTCCGAAGACATAGCCCAAAGTCAGCACCGTAGCATAGTTTCTCAGTCTGGTATATATAGCAGCAGATCAGAAGTAGCTTCTAGCAGCTGAATTGGAGAAGCTTACAGCTTTATTTTACCCTCTCTGTATGCTTCTAAAATTTCTCTCGAAATAGTAAAGCAGCCTATTCCACGCTTAATTAAACCTAGAGATGTTAGCTTAGCGAGTATCTTCGAGGGATTCTTAATTCCCATAGACCTGAGGTCCCTCGAGACTAGAATTTCACCAACAGACCTATACTTAAGAAAGTACTTTAAAACGGCAATATCTTCATCACTTAAACTCTGAATCACGTTTAGGAATTCGTTCTTATTCAGCACCAAATTCAACACCACCTAGTAATAGTATGTGTTAACGTAGTTGTGTTCTACTATTTTAGCAGCGTTTCTATAGCTAACACAAACTGTAGAGAGAGGACAGTAACTCGATCTCTCACATGCCGGATTTTCTCGAGTGCAGATCTTTCTACCTAAAGTCCATAAGTAGTCATCGAGATAGTCCTGCCTTATACCGGAAAGACGTGAGAGACATGTATATGCTCTCTTTATAATTGCTCTTAGTTCTACATCTTCTCTATCTGAAACTTCTAATCTACTTAAGATCTCGTTAATTTCCTCATCCGGCTCTACTAGCTTTAGCCTAAGTGCTACTCTAGTTAAGTGATTATCTACTGGAACTTCTAGGTTTTGAACGTCTACTACACTTAACACACCTCTTCTTAAAGTGAATTTAATGAAGAGAAACATCTTTTTTTCAACAGGATCGGAGTATGCTTTAAAAACCTTGAATAAGGCTCCCAGGCTGCGGGATGTTGGATGCCTAATGAATCCTCCGGAAGCTTTAATGAAGTTCGATACAGAGTTGTTGAAGTACTTTATGAGTTTTATACCTGCGTCTCGAAGCAATTCCACTCTTATCTCTGGGTCCCAGATTACGTCACCACTAGGTGTTTTCAGCCATTTAGATACTTCTTCGATAGATAAGCCCGCCATCTTCTCAGGACTGAAGAAGTCTGGGTTTTCTCTATATTTCAACATTCCTAAACGGTACAGTAGGTCTGCTCCGTGGTAGTGCTCTCCTCCTATATAGCCTTCGAAGGGTTTAAATCTAGAGGTTCTGTGATCTATTGCTACCATAAAGAAGAAATATCTAAGTACACTCTCCGCTGAATCACCTCTCGGGGGGTAGTAGCGAGTGTCTGTAAAATCTTCTACTGCGCTGACGACTTGATTATAGGATTCTCTTACGGCACTAGCTACTTTAGATATTCTACTGAGAGATATTCTTAGAGGCAAGTCTATCCTATTCAAAACATGGCTATAGCAGTTATAAGAACACAGTCTCCGCGAGAGAATGTCAATTAAAGCCTGCTAGATGCAGTGAGTTGGTGGTTTAGTGAATCCATACGTCGTTAGATTTATATCTCAGAGAGCTGGCGTCGGTAAGACCTACATCGCGTCTAGAGTTGTCGAGAAACTTGTTAGAGCTGGATACTCAGTTAGTGTAATTAAACATTCTGCGAGTAAGATAGCTCTAGAAGAAAAAGATAGCTCACACTACCTATCCGCTGGTGCGTTAGAGGTTATTGTGTCCTCCAGAGATCTCACGCTACTATATAGTAAAACCATAGTCGACGACCTCAACTACCTACTAAAGTATGTAAGTAAGCCTCTACTCGTAGTTGAGGGATTTAGAGATAGTGAGGTAGGTGATAGCATAGTAGTTACCGACAATCTCGAAGACGCAGTTAGATTAGTGAAAAAGAATACAGTCGCTATAGTAGTAAGTTCAGAAGTCTATAGTCTAGAGCAACACAGCATGGGAGGTGCAGTAGTTCTATATAGCAATCAAATAGATGAACTTACTGGCTTAATCGTTAGGAGGGCTTTAAGCTATATTACGTCGCAGCTACCAGGCTTAAATTGCGGTATATGTGGAGTAGACCGATGTGAAGCACTAGCTGCTAGAATTCTTAGAGGGGAGAGAGTATCTTGCCCAGTCGCTCTAGGTGTAAAATTAGTAGTAAATGAACGTGAGGTACCTCTAAATCCATTCGTAAGGAATGTGGTGAAGTCTGTAGTTGAGGGTTTGTTAAATTCTCTAAAGGGAGTACCGAAAGACATCAGACATATCACAGTGGAGATATCCTATAGCGAGTAGTAGACAGATAGAGCTAATATGTATAAAAATTAACTACTTCAATACTATGGGTAGACCTTTATCTCTCTATCCCCTATTTTCGCTGTTATATCGAAGTAATCAGCTATTCCTGTTGACAGTATCTTGGGTTTAAGAACGGCTTCAATCTGGAAGAGACCTGCGAAATTATCCATTGTTATCTCAATGCTTACTGGCCTGCCATTACCACTCAAGATCTCTACTTTCTTAATGCTCAATGCTGATACTGAGTGCATATTGATTTTCCCTAGTTTATACGGTATTCTAGCTCTTCCTTCAGCCATATCAGTTCCATCAGCTACTTTAACAACACCAGCTTCAACTGTTAGAGCTTGAGTGTTTGTCTCAGTTGCGTATATAGCGTGAAGTATCTCCTGTCTAATCATCTTCCTTCTCCTTCCCTCCACATGAGGCATGACGTCAGATAGCATTCTATCTACTATATCTTTAGCGAGTAGAGATCCTAGGAATTCATGGTTCACTCTGTGGATAGCGTTTCCTATATCGTGCAGATAGGCTGCAGTAAGAACTACAACCATGCACTCCTCTATATTCTTAGCAATTCCAAACTCTAGTGTCGTCGGCTTCAATCTAGTCTTCAACAGCAAATCGAATATCTCTAGTGATGCTCCACTCACTATTCTTGAGTGAATAATTCCGTGGTCGTTATATCTAAGTCTACCAACAGCCATTATGTTAGACATATCAATAAGACTCTGTACTTCCTCGTCTGCTTCTAGAAATTCATAAATCCTCTTCAACAGACTCGAATTCTCTATAAACTTCCTCACGAGTGCTGGACTCACAGTTACCATGTATTGACACCGATTACACTCCGATCTATCTAGTGATGTAACCTTAAATGTTTTAGAATCACCCAATGGGGCCGCCGGGATTTGAACCCGGGACCACCAGCGTACCGGCGGGGAATGCCCCCAGGCTGGCATCCTAGCCAAGCTAGACGACGGCCCCAGCTAACGTATATCAAAAGTTTTTTAAAGTTTTAGTATATCGACGCAAATACTTTGAAGTTTAGAGTAGTAGGTAGAGCTACACTATCCACTATCTAGGTACTCTACAATTAGACTGTAGACTCAATACACTGTAATTACTCGTGCCGCAGCTTGCTAGGAAATAAATACTCCCCTAGAGCTTGCTCACAGGGTTGAGATAACGGTGCGAGATATTGTTAGGGGAACCGACTTAACTAAGTCGCTAATTGCTGGAGGTGTTATTGGAGCTTTAATCAGCTTCAGCAATAGCTATGGATACGCTGTTAGTGGATATACGACATCTGAACTATCTCCAATAGTAGCTGGTGTACTAACTTATCTTGTGCTGAGATTTCTCATGAAGGTCTACAGCGTATTTGCTCATATAGCAGCAATTGCTTTTGCTGTCGGAATAGATATTACTACAACCCTAACATCTGGTATGCTGATTACCTATACAATGTTTGCTGAGAGAAGTGATCCAAGAGCTGTCGGCATGGCTCCGTGGGTATATGGAGGCAGTACCCCGGAATCTATACTCTTCTATCTATTTGCTTCAGCAGTTTCAGCTGGTGGAGTCTTGATCGCTCTATCACTAAGTGATCATTTTATAGATAGAGAAAGACTAGTGTTTCCAGTTGGAGGCGGTGCTTGGAGAGTTGTGAATGTAATAAGAAATCTTGAGGTAAAGAAGATAGTTATCACGGTGTTGATAGGCTACGCTCTCGAGCTGTTAGCCCTCTACGGAGATATATCGGTAGATCTTGCTCGAGTTCTATACTTAATAGCTCCTGGAGCATCTCTCGCTCTCTCCCTCGATCCACTAATGCTACTACTTGCACTACTACTTCCAGTAGGTTCATCGGTAGGTGTTGGACTTGGAAGCATTATTACATTTCTAGTCGCAATACCTATTCTAGCCTACTTAAAGGCAGTCATACCTCTCCCAACTATGAGTGCTTACGATATCGCTTCATCGGCCTCATCTTCTATAGCCTCAATTCTAATAGGTTATTTAATTCTGATAGCATCCTACTACATTGTTAAGTATAGGAAACTATTTCTTCACTCACTAGCACTTGTTAGAGAGATAAGAGAATATAAGACAACATTCTACATAGGTGTATTCTTAATCTCGCTTCCAGTCATTCCCGCCTTACTGATGTCTAGAGACGCTATGAGAATAGCCGCACTACTTCCGATTCTAGTGGTCTTATATGTGATCATCATGCTTCTGACTTGTCGAGTAGTGGGTGAAGTCGGAATAGTATCTCAGTCTACACTACCAGCTGTAACTGGACTTATGTTCGTAGCTGGAATTAGAGAGTCTATGCCGTACATTATGTTAGACCCATACACTGGGACACCGATGCCTCAATTTGTTGCTGCAACATCAATGAACTTAATTAAGCTCGGCAAGTACTCTGGAGTTAGGCCTAATTTCGTGGGCTACCTGATGATGTTGGGAATAGTAATTGGAGCACCACTTACTCTCATGTACGGAAATCTTCTCCTAGCGGCTTACGGAACTACATCTCCCAAATTTCCGCTAGTTAGATGGCTTCCAATAGTAGTCTGGATGAATGCTGTCTACACTGGTAACATTCTGGCGCTTCCATCGCAGTCTTTTATTCTCGGAGTAACTCTAGCTCTAGTCATTTTACTTACAACTAGAGTTCTAGGTATTAGAGGGCTTTCACCATTTGCTGTTTTAGTTGGAATTACAGTAATACCGGATATAGGTGTGCTATTCATACTAGCAGCACTCATTAAGTATCTAGTTCTACGTGTAGGACCTGATGCATATGAGTCTTTAGTAGCTTACTCATCTCTCGGTCTCTTTGGAAGTACGCTGGCAGTGATCACATACACACTCTACGAGTTACTGGGAGTAGGTGTGTAAACTATGGACGCAGTTTTCGCAGTCTTTATACTTGCTTATGTTGGTATCGCAATATACGTACTCGTTAATGTACTTAAAACCTGGAGGGCTAGTGTAGAGTTAGTGCCCTCATCACTTCAGAGGTACACAAGACATAGCATGACTAAAATACGCGTTTTCGGTAGAATACTTAAGATAACCTTACTAAACATTACGACCTTACTGATTCTCATATCTATAGTTACTTCATCACTAATAGCTGCTGCTGTATATAGTGATGAAGTAACAGAATATATTCAGGAAGTTGATGAAGTAGTTGGAAGTCCTTCAGTACTGATAAAGCTTTCTGAACCAACTAGAAAACAAAGTATTGCCGCCATCATTCACTCTCACGTAGAAGATGTTGAATCTACGGTGTATCTATACAGGGTGATATTGGATAGAGGTATTAGAATTGAAGGTGTGCCTGAAGTTAAGTGGGTAGTTATAGGTATAGATGGAGAGCTTCTCTCTAAATTAAACATCTCTGAAGGAGAGATTCTAACTGGATGTAGAGACCTTCAGAAAGGTGAATATATCTCTACAGCTAAGTTTAAAATTAGGTGTTCTCAGAACTCTATAAGTAGGTTTAAGATAGCTCCACTTGAAACACTCCTACCAGTTTTAGGATACATTGGACTAGAACCTGTGGTTCCATCACTAGACTTAATTACAGTGTCCGATATACCTACCGCCATGAAGATTCTAAATCTCGAAGAACCCCTAGTTACAGACGTTCTAGTAATAGGAAGAACTATAACTCGTAGCACTGTAGAGAAGTTAGTTGACGTATTAAACGTCAATACATTACAATACTACTTCAATGATAAGGTCTTAATTCTCGGATCTGCTCGAGTTATGACATTGGAAGCTGCCGTATCGACTCTACTCGTAATTCTCTCGTGCGTAATTATAGTAGCTGTAGCTTATAGATCTCTACTGCCTGAGTTTAAAGCCGTACACGAAAGACTTCACTACATAGGACTACCACAGTGGGGGACATCAATTACTCTACTAATGCATGTCGCAGTAGTTACATCACTAGGTTCTGCTACTTCTTCAATGTTGATCTCACACTTCTTCTCAGTTAGACAGGTTGTTATTTCAGCTGTGGTCAGTCTGCTATCTGGATTTCTAGCACTACTAACTCTAGTAAGAGAAGTAGGCGCTGGGACAACTAGATATGGGTCTTATACACCGATAGTTGAGAGACATGAAGTCGTTCTACCTATAAAGAAAGTTAGAGAATCGAGAAACTTAGTGGACATAGTGAGAGAAGCTATAGAGTCAAACGAGTTCTTTGAGCTTGAAGAATTCAACCACAAACACTGGGAAAACGAAGTTGTAGTCTTTAGTCGCGCAAATTTTAAAGAAGTATGGGGAGTCACTCTCAATTGTTTGATAGGTATAACTGTTCTCAACGGAATGATCAGAATGTTTATAGAGACAGAAGTATCTAGTGTGGAAGATATATCTGAAAGCATAAATAACTCTATAAGAGCTCTATTCGTATCTAAGCTTATTGGAAAGCTGAAGACACTGCTGCAACTACCTGAAGGTGTCTCCACAGCTTCAGGGATGCCATAGGAAGGCGTAGCTTCATCGAAGCGCTCGCGAAGCTAATTAACTACGATTCTTAAATTCAAGATCGGTTGATTAAACTGATAGTAGAGTACTTAAGTAGATTGATGGAAGCTCTACATCTCGCAGTCTACTCGTACATTAAGCCGGCGGCACCACATAGGTTTTCAACTAAGTTTAGAGACTTAGAGTCTACTATATTTACTGTGACTTCGTCTCTAGATATATATGGTCAGGTTTTTACCGCTGGATTAGACATTAGTACTGGTAAGGAAACACTATACTCCGCAGGTATAGGGCGTTTCTTCTATAGCTCTCTTGCTAAATCCTATAGAAGGCTCGGCGCGAGAGCTCACCAAGCTTTAAACTTAGTCTTAATTCCATTCACACTGTCTACCGCGTATTCTCTCAAGCAGCAGCCATTCTTAGGTAGCTTTAGAAAGATATTCTTTACTATTCTAGATGTAGACAACCCCAAAGACATTACAGCCCTCGTTGACGGTATTAGACAGTTTTATGGAGCTGGCTCTACAGCTCTTCTAGAACGTGGTCTTACTTCCAGCAGATTAGCAACTGAGAAGCCGTCTATAGGAGATATTCTATCTATTCTCGGCTCGAAGATTAAGGATATACAATATGTTCTAAACAGAATGGACTACATTATTGAAATAGGACTGGAGATAGGGCGTATAGCTGCTGAAGGTGTTGAGCTAAATGACATAACCACTAGGGCTTTTCTTAAGCTGGCTCGATTTGAGTGTGAGAGACTTAGCTCGATAGTAGACTTTAGTCAGAAAACTCTCTATGAACTAGATAGAGAACTTACGAGAGAAGGTGTAGACCTCTCCTACTTAGTCACACCTCTAACTCTAGCACTAACTCTCTCAAACTACCTAGGAGGGAAGTAGTTCTAACTTAGTTCAAAGACTATGTCTACACCAAGTTCCTCCCTAATTCTTCTAAGCTTCCGCTTAAGCTTGCTGAGATTTTTAGCTTCTTCTCTAGGTAGACTAACAATTACGCTATCCCCGCTATATGTTACTTTAGCTGAAGGCATTAGCGACCTTATTACCTGTTCTACACTTCTCTTTGCACTACTACTGTAAACTTTCTTGACAGGTATAACTGTAGTCTGCTCACCGAAGGTGTATATCTCATACTCAAGTTCTCCAGTAATTGCGTCACGAACTTCAACAACCGGTCTGGCTAGATCTGATTCTCTGAGGCCTGTTGGTAGTCTTACTGTGATATCTAGTTCGTAGACTTTTCTAGCTTCACCAGAATCTATGAATATAAGTGTATCTATGACTGATGGAAGCATGCCTACATCGACTCTACCAATAAATCTCTGTATAGCGTCAATAGGTGAAGATGCGTGAACTACCCCCACCATACCGATTCCAGCTAGCCTCAAATCTACGTATAGCTTGAAGTCATCGTCATTTCTCATCTCATCGAATATAGTGTAGTCTGGTCTACTTAGAAGTAGTATATCGTGTAGCTCGTCAGATGTAGCATATACCTTCGAGTACTGTGCTATTTGAGGTGGTAACTTCATGTCTCTAGGAGACTCTACCGTCTTAACTATCTTACCTCTCTTTGAGTAATATTCCGCTAGTGCTTGGGCAAAAGTAGTTTTACCCATCCCGGGTGCTCCAGCTATTACTATACCTTCAGCTCTCTCATTGAGTCTCTTCATTAACTTCTCCGAGAGACCGTAGTCTTCTAGCTTAGGTCTAGCAAGAGGTTTAACTGCTGTTATCTCCCATCCACTACTCATAGGAGGTCTTGAGATTATCACTCTGTAGTCACCAAGCTGAATTATAGTAGAGCCTCTTCTCTCAATCTCAATTACTGCGTCAGGTAGAGTTTTTGCCGCCTCAATTATCTCTTCAGAGAGTGCTTCTAGTTCTTCTCGAGTTATTGGAGTATCAGAAACTTTTTCTAGTATCCACCTGCCCGGACGCCCTCTCTTAACCTGTGGAGGGGCGTTTTCTTTAAGATGTACACTCATAATGTCTCCTACGAAGTACTTCTCAAGTTCTCTAAGCTGCATTCTCTCTGGCTCTCTGTAGAGGACTTTAACACCTAGTATTTCTGCTGAGAGTCTCTGAGTTCTAGAAGATGTCACCAACACGTAGCCGTTCTCGTAAGCATATTCTCTAATAGCAACATCTATATCTTCAATTTTCTTACCTAGCGAAGTTATTCTTAGCTTTACATTGTACTTATCCGATAGACTCCTTATCAATCTAAGCTCCTCGAGAGCTACAACTCCTAAACTCCTACCCTCTTTATTGAGATTATCGAAGAACATAACGAGCTCTTTAGGTATTGCTATAGTGCTTCTAACTCCTTCTTTAACTATCAGTCTTCTGAGAACACCATTATATACGACTGTAGTATCGGGAACCAATACTACTTCATCAGCTGTTCTCACATAGTCTTCATACACGGTATCCTCCATATTCTCTAAATGCCTATTCTAGCTATATTTACGAGATTATAAGCTTCGACTCCACAATGTATCAGTAGGCACGCATTTAAAGCTAAGTACTTTTAAGTTCCTAGGCTAAGTATCTACCGGTGCGGGGGTGCCCGAGCTAGGTCAAAGGGGTCGGGCTTAAGGCCTTCCAGCACTATAGTAGGAGACCCGATGGCGTAGGCCTGCGTGGGTTCAAATCCCACCCCCCGCACTACTAAATAAAAGTTTAAGAGCCACGTATTAGTATGATATCTACGGTGGGCCCGTAGCTCAGCCAGGATAGAGCGCCGGCCTCCTAAAGGGGTGTAAGTTCGGCAACGTCGGGGAAGCCGGGTGTCGGGGGTTCAAATCCCCTCGGGCCCGCCACAAATACTTTCAAAGCTGATTACGTAAATGTTTCTAGACATATAGAGCAGTTTCCGGGTTTAGGTAGCTCTCAGAATTCATGTATAAATAGCTAGTAGACTTACGCAGCTAGATTCTGCTGCTAAGCCTCTATCTCTATCGGGAGGCTTGATAGTGCACTATTTTTCTCAGTGTAAGTGAGTTTTCATTGAGAAGTAGTTCTAAAACAATTTCTCTAACGGTATCGCAGCTTACTTCTAAAGTTTTAAGTACTCCTTTTCTTCTAGCTAACTCGAGAGCGACTAGATGGTAGCATGAACCCTTCTCTCTTCTTAAAACTACGTTTATCTCGAAGTCCTTACATCCACAAAACATCCCAGGGACCAACATGTAGCTTCTGTCTCTACCATAAAATACATATAGTTCCACTACTTCTTCATTATTTCTGCAGAAAAGCTTCATTAAGCGTCTTTCTGCTACTGCTTCAACCGCTCTCTCGGTCGGTTTATTGATAGAGTTCAACACAGATTCAACAATCTTACCTTTATCTATTCTACTCATGGAGTCCGAGATCTACTCCTTTAGAAATATTTAACTAGGATCTATAGCCTCCAATTAGAGTAAGCTATACTCCGTATATGTAAACACAAACACCGTCTTCCTTAGAGTTTTTGAGTACATCCACCATATCTGGGTCTAGTGAAGATAGCTTTATAATATCGTCTAATTCATTTCTACTGAGGCTTACTCTCCCATAGCTTAAGTCACCTTCTTCAAGACACTTCTGAATGTCTTCAATATACATCCACCTAGTCCTTACGTAAGTTCCTAGAGGACCTACCGCATGAGCAAACCACAATACGCTACTCCCCATCTTGAAGTAGCTTAACTAATAAAGCAGCATATTTTAGCGCTATATCTACCAGTTTCGAGAGAGGCCCTAAGCTTCTAGATAAACTAAATAATTTTATGATATCGTTTTCAGAGATTGCTCTAAGAACCACTAGTAGCGCGATATAGATAGCTATGAAAATCGTGAATTTAGCGATTAGTAGTGTTAGAGAATCTAGGAAATCTGTCCCCCTAGTTAGATAGGCCACTAGAATTGTAGGCGCTGTGGACGATGCCAACACCTTAACTGAGTATGAAATGTTTAGAGAGACTTTAACGACCTTCTTGAGAAAGTACAGCTGGGTGAGAGTAATTATAGCACTTAGAGTTATTTGAGATAGAGCAACACCATATAAACCAAGTGCTCTAACTAGAATGTAGAGTAGAGGTATGTAGATCAGTGTTCCAACTATGTTAGATAGTAAAATATACTTAGTTCTATTTACAGCACTTAAAGCAGGTCCTAATACGTGAGATCCAGCTAGAGTCAGCATATTAGTGAGAACTACTATGCTAAAGTAATTTTCAGTAACCATGTATCTCCGACCGTAGACCACCCGAACTATATCGTGTGAAGTTACTGATGAAAATAGAGTTAGAGGAATTGAAAACAACACTATGTAGTTGACTGAGTCTATAAGTAATTTCTCGAGGTCTCGAACTTCAGCCTCAGAGAAGACTTTTAGAAAAGCTGTTGAGAAAGGTGATATAACTAGAGATATTACAGCTAAGAGGTTTAGAGCAGCTCTATAGCTTCCTATTTCAAAGTCCGTAAAGTGTGTCGATAGAGTTAAAGTTGTATACATCTGTGTTGTTGAACCAATGAGACCAGTGATATATAGAGGGAGAGAGAAGCCTAGAAGTTCACGTAATTCTGTAAAACTGTATTCAAACTCGAGTTTGCTGAGAGATCTCAGGAGAATGAGTAGGCTTATCAAGCAGCTAACTATTGACGCAATTACAACACCTAGAATAGCTCCTCTAACAAACATGGTCACTACGAGAGCGATAGATAAAGAGACTCTCAGTGAGTTGTATAGAGGTTCTAGTAATGCTGTTCTTACTTTCTCCCCCAAACCCATCAGAGATGCTCTATTTATGTTGAATATCGAGTATGCTATGAGGTAGGGTAACGCAATAACTACTAACTCAGAGTACTCCGGTCTATTGATGAGGACTCGCGAAAGAAAACTACTCGTAGCTACTCCAACCACAGTTATAGCAGAAGCTGCAAGAGCAACTACAAAAAATGATTGCGATATGTAACGTACAGCTCTATCTGGGTATTTAGCTACATACCTTATCACCGACGCCGACATGCCTAAATCGACGAAGGACATGAGAAATGCGGGTATTGCTAAGACAAGAGAGTATGTTCCATATCCTTCAGGTCCTAGTAGTCTAGCTAGAACGAGAGATCCAATGCCGGCTACGAAGAGGGAGAGAAAGCTTCCTCCAGCTAGCAGTACAGCTATGGAAGCCGCCTCGTGAAGCGCGTCGTCACTGTTTCTCAACTTAGTTCATTCCTAGAGCTCTAGCTGTCGAGGTAAAATAATAGAGATCTAGGAGATAGTCCCTGCGTGTAGGTAGTTCGCAATTATTAATAGCCTCCTTAAGTACTCTATCGAGATGAGTGCGACTAGATTGAGGAGAGTGAGAAAACCGACTAGAATGCTATCAGGTGTCTCTGTTGTAGCTGTTATGACTAAGCCGTATCCGTGTCCACACGGTAAATGTACTTACTGTCCGGGAGGGCCTGACTTCAGTACCCCACAGAGCTACATAGGTGATGAACCGGCACTTATGAGAGCACTAAGAGCTAACTTCGATCCGTATCAGCAGGTGAGAGCGAGACTAGCTCAATACGAATCTCTCGGTCAAGTCCCCAATAAGGTGGAAGTAGTAGTTATGGGCGGCACCTTCATGGCTCTTCCGGAAGACTACCAGGAGTGGTTTATAGCAAACATATTTCACGCAGCTAATAGATACCCGGAATTAAAGCCATTACAAGTTCCTAGTCTACCAGAAGTTCAAAGGCAAAACGAAGTTACTAGAATTAGAATCGTTGGTTTAACTATAGAGACCAGACCCGATTTCGCTAAAGAGAGACACGCTGATAGAATGCTGTATCTAGGTGCTACCAAGGTCGAGATAGGAGTTCAAACAATCTATGACGATATTCTAGCATTAGTTAGAAGAGGGCATGTAGTGCGAGATACTGTTGAAGCCACTAGAATAATTAAGGATAGTGGATTTAAGGTAGTATACCACTTAATGCCGGGTCTGCCCGGCTCAGATCCAGATAGAGATATTCAGATGTTTAGAGAGATCTTCGAGAACCCGGACTTCAGACCAGATATGCTCAAGATCTACCCGACTGTAGTAGTTAAGAATACCGAGCTCTATAAGTGGTGGATTGAAGGAAGATATAGACCGTATACTGATGAAGAAGCAGTTGAATTAATCTCGGAGCTATACAGGTATATACCGAAGTGGGTTAGAGTTATGAGAATTCAACGAGATATACCAGCTCAATATATTGAGGCAGGACCTAGAAAAGGTAACCTACGTGAACTCATCGAGCGCCGAGTTATCGAGAAAGGAGTTGATATAAGAGAGATAAGATTTAGAGAAGTCGGTCGTCAAGAACTCTACAGGGGGATAAGACCTTCTGATTTAACTATATGGAGAGAGTACTATGAAGCAAGCGGGGGGATAGAGGTCTTTCTATCAGTAGAGGACTCGTCTTCGAGAGTAGTGGTAGGAATACTTAGACTTAGAATTCCTTCAGAGAGAGTTCATAGGCCGGAACTTAAGGATAGATCTGCTGTCATCAGAGAACTACATGTCTACGGACCTGAAGTCCCGATTGGGATTAGAGATGAGAGTTCATGGCAGCATAGAGGATGGGGTGCTAAACTACTCTACGAAGCTGAAGATATAGCGAAAGACGAATTTAGCTGCCGTAAGATATTGGTTCTATCGGGTGTTGGTGCTAGAGAATACTACCGAAAACACGGATACATCAGAGTCGGAGATAGTCCCTACATGGTTAAAGAATTGATTTCTTAGTGATTTAGTGTCACAGTAGTTTGCTGAAGGTTGATCCAGAATCTGCAGACTTCACTCAACCTCTCTAGAATACAGTAACTGTCTTAGCTAAATTCCTAGGTCTATCGGGATTGTATCCCCTCTCAACTGCTGTATAGTAGGCTAGGAGTTGGTGAGGTATTACATAGGTAACTAGAGACGTCTCGAGAGATGCTTGAGGTAGTGAAACCACTAGATCGCTATTCTTCTCTATAACTGATGTAGTTTTATCTCTCGGAGCGTATGTGACAACGTAAGCATCTCTAGCTTTCATCTCCTCTATGTTTCCTTCTATTAGCTCATCTAGTTCTCCAATGATTGTGAATATTACTGGAAATCTGTGAGTTACTAAAGCTATTGGGCCGTGCTTTGACTCACCTGCTGGATATGCTTCAGCATGTATGTATGCAACCTCCTTTATCTTCAAGGCTGCTTCAGCTGATATGGGGTAGCCGAAAACTCTGCCGAGATAGTAAACCGAGTGTTCGGATGATAGCTTTTTCGCTAGTTTTCGCGCTGTGTCCTCCGCAGACTTAATTATAGATGTAGTTATTTCCGGTAGCTTTCTAAGAGTTCTGAGAACCGTCTCTGTGTGTTGATGGTCCTTCATTAACATTAATCCAAGATATAGAAGTACTAAAACCTGTGAAGTAAATGTTTTAGTAGCAGCAACACATATCTCAGGACCAGACCTCATGTAGATGTACGCATCTGATTCTCTAGCTATAGTTGATAGTGGGTTATTTACAATAGCTACAACCCTCACACCCCTCCTCATAGACTCCCGCATCGCGAGAAGAGTATCTATAGTCTCCCCCGACTGACTTACCGCTACGATAACATCTCCAGATTTAACACTTCTGAGATAGGGAATTGCTTCAGAAGATATTATTGCTTGAGCTCTAAAGCCAAGATATCTAAAGTAGAGTGCACCTAGAAGTGATGCGTGATATGAACTTCCAGCCCCAATCAAATATATAGTGTCAGCAACTTCGAGTAGTTTAACAGATTTCTCGACTTCGTCTCTAGAGGAAATTAGTCCAGATAGTGTTTGAGTTAGAAAGTAAGGCTGCTCGTAGATTTCCTTAATCATGTAGTGTTCGTATGGACCCTTATCAAAATTCTCTATATGGTAATCTATTTTTACTACTCTCTTAGAGATATCTACCGGAAATCCCTCGATAGTTTCTATAAATACTCTATCGGGTTCAGCATAGCCTACTTCATCATCATTTAACACTATTACTCTATCAGTAAACGGAAGTACGCTAACTATATCACTTGAAACGAGTGCGAGACCTCTACCAACACCTATAATGAGTGGTGACACTTTTCTCGCAAATAAGAGTTTTCGCTCCTCACTTACGTCTATAGCGACAATAGCGAAGGTTCCTCTGAGCATAGATATAGCTTTTTTAAACGCTGAGTAGGCATCCAACCCAGTAGACTTAAACTCTTCTATTAAGTGGGGAACTACTTCAGTATCTGTGTCACTAATAAATAAATGACCTCTACTTAGAAGTAGACTCTTAAGCTCACTGTAATTCTCTATTATTCCATTGTGTACGACAGCTATCTTCTTACTGCAGTCAGTATGTGGATGTGAATTGTTTTTAGTTGGAGCTCCGTGTGTCGCCCACCTGGTGTGACCTATGCCACTGCAGCCGGAGAAAAATGTGAATCCCTCGGACTTAGCTACAGATTCAACAGTTCCCGTATTCTTAGCTATGTAGAGATTGTTTTGATCTACTATAGCTATACCTACTGAATCGTAGCCTCTATACTCCAGTCTCTTTAAAGCTTCTACGAAGAGGTGTCCTAAGTCTTCTCTTCTACTGCTGCTTGTTATTGCTATAATGCCGCACACTCTAAACACCACTCTAAACTTTAATATCTAGAGACACTTAAAACTAAATCAACTATTTTGATGTGCTTTCACTCTCTTCTTTAGTTCTTCTACGAACGTTTTTAATCTATCTCTTGTTTCGTAGATATTATCACTAGAGACAGCTAGAGACAGTTTTCTAGTAAATCTATCGGAGCTTCCTGAACGTCTCGCTTTCTCAAGTTCTCCAAGTAGGTCTCTAGGCATCTTCAGATCTCTCATAAAGTCCTCTAACATGGTGCTCTCCAGCAGTGAGGAAACAATATCTCTGAGTTCTCGATATAGCTCACATATCTCTCTACCTACCTCTCTAACGTCTCTATAGTCTGTTAATAACCTAACTCCTTCATCACCAAATCCGTAGGAAGCTAAGACTATGAGTGACTTTGGGTCGGAGAAGTATTTAACAAGAACAGAGTTTTCATAGAGTTTTGATCTTACTTCAACTACGTATGGTCTCACGGAATCCGATGTCGCGAATCTCACGAATCTCGATCTTATGTAGATATCTGTGCTCCACATATCAATAAGTTTTTTCAGTTCATCTGAGCTGCTTACTTCAACTTTTTCAACTGGAACACTCTCCCAGCCTACTAGCTGGGAAGACTCTGCTGTAGTTAGTAGATGTCCACTAGGGCTGCGAGCACTCACTAAATATAGTCTGAAGTCTTCATAGCTATAAAGCTCTATATTGGGTCTCACTATAGCTGGTTCCGGAGCCTCTAAGACAAAGGTAAGTGTCCACCCAACCATATTCTCGATTCTCTCGTAGAGACCTTTATTCTGCGCTATGTAGTTAGCTACTGCAGCGTATGGGTTAACTATATTATTTAAATCATCTACTACCAACCTATTTTTTATATACCTCATATTGTGGAGAACGTATCTAGTAGCTGGAACCCACTTCTTAAGCAAGTTATTGAAGTAGAAAGTAATTTGATATCCATCAACTCTGGAAGTTATCTCTACTACCTTGTTTTTATCTAGTTCAGGTATTTTGACACCACTACTCTCTATGTCGTAAGATCTGTGTACCGGGTACGCAACTAGGGAAACCTGAGACTTACTGATGTAAAGCACAGTGCCTGTAGCATCGAGAGAAACTGGAAAGTACTTCACAGGTATTTTTGGATTCCATGTATATATGCAGAGAGATTCATTACCAATATAACTACAGTTTTTCTCTATTAAGTGTGTAAAAATATTGACATATCTACTACTTAGAACTTCAACTCTCTTCGTGGTTTCACCCAGTAGGAATGAGACATATCTTACCTCATCTTGCGTTGGATTGTAGCCTTCATCTAGACGTAGCTTAAATTCTTCAACAACACATATAGAGTTTCCAGCACACTTCTTAGTTATATCATCAAGCACGCCTACTCCCTATCTGAAACCTATCTGGAGTCCATAAAGCCTTACTTAAAATCTATATACAAACACTAAATTCCTCTCAGTCTGATAGTGGGCGATTCTAAGAGACCTCTAATTTAAGACTGAGGGAGAACTAACCTATACTCTCTTCCACTATGTAGGTAGACCATTCCCTCCTTGATCATAGCGTTCATAAGTTCTCTTTCCTCACTGCTTAACTTAGATACTTCAAGTTTTCCTATCGGAAACCTACCTACGAAGTAGTTGTAGAACTCAAAATAGACAGCTAAGTCGGACACTATTTTCAATACCCCAGTCTCTATGTATTCTTCTAGTGGTTTCGTAGCCATAGCTAGAAGCTCACTAATTTTCATGATCTTTTTACTCTTCAATTCTTTGACAACAATATCTTCGCGAGATTCAGAACTCGTTGAAACCCTCTGCCTAGGTTCCTGAATTGCTCTACTGAGTGCTTCGAGAGTTAGTTTAATTTCCTTTACTTCTTTTTCAAGTTTATCTACTCTACCGGTTAGACTATCAACAGCCTCTCTAATCCTCTCAATAAACTGGGTCACACTGTAGCCTCTCTCCCTCTTTAACTCTGAGTTGTGGTTTACCTCAACTTCCACTACACTCCTAGAGTCTGCAGCTACTCTTACAAAGTATCCTTCGCCTGGAACTCTGACTACGTAACCAGAGTCTCTCAGTTTGCTGAGAGCTAGTCGAACTTGACTCATCGGAAGCCCTAGAGCATCAGCTATTAGCCTAGGAGTTGCTCCCGGATTCTCTTTCAAGTATTTAATTATCTTAGATTCTACACTCAAGATATACCATGGACTTATAACTTGAGAAGTTAATAAATACTAGGCAGCAATATGTGTGCGAGTATAGAGTCTAAGAAGAGAAGACTTATGGAATTAGTAGACTTAAGCTTTGAACCATGGAGGAAAGCAGCTTTCTACTCAAATGATGAAGCCGTAGGAGTACTAACACAACTATATCAGCGTTGGGAGCTTCATAAAAGAGTAGGTAGTCCTCTGGATTACGCAACTGAAGAAGAACTAGATAGACTACTAGTGATAGCAGAGGGAATAGAGCCGGAAAACATGCAGGATCAGCAGTCTAAGATGTTAATTGCTGCACTCTATGGTGAGGAAGTATTAGAATCTATAAAGAGTCGGGAAAAGAAGAGAAGCAGAGGATTTATGAGAATCTTGAAGAAGATGTTTTTCCTCGAGTAATAGTAGCATGAAGATTATTTGAGTGCTACAGCAATTCTTACTACTTATAGTGATATTGAATATCTCTACATAGAAATAGCCTTCAGCTTATTTAGCACATAGAGTACTAAGCTCTTCTTAAAAGAGTTTTCTACAGCTTCAATAACTTCGAGTGCTTCTCCGAGACTTCTTCCTACTCCCACAATTCCGTGATTTTTTAATACGACAGCTTTACAGCCGGTTGATACTGCTTTACTTACTGCTTCAGCAAGTTCTCTAGACCCTGGAGGTAGCTCACCTACATAGCAGATCTTGATCCCATAGGCTCTAATCTCTAAGTTTTCAACAGGTTCTAAAAGTCCTACTAGTAGAGGTGAGAGAAGTCCGTGTGCGTGTACAACCGACTTGCACTCAGAGCAGCTAGAGTATATCCTTAAGTGCATGTCAATCTCTACAGAGGGCTTCGGACCACTTAAGCATTCTCCACTAGTGTTTACTATAGATATATCCTCCGGTTTAAGAAGAAACTTTATCTTACCGGAGGGTGTTATCGCTATCTTAGTACTATCTAGCTTAATACTAATATTACCACTTAGAGCGGATATCAAGCCTTTAGCATACATGTACTTCATAACCCAGCATAGTTCATCTAAGAGACTTCCCGAAGACTCCATTCGGAACACCTAATCTGACTTATCAATAGCGAATACATAAATAGCTAACTGTGAGTCTCGCTAATAATTGCTTTAGCTTCTTCAACTATCTCTACTCCACTACTTGCTCCAATAACGTGTGCACCTAGATAGAGCATTAGAGCCGCATCTATAGCTGTTCTAATTCCTCCAGATGCTTTAATTCTACTTCTTCCAGTGGTCGACGACTTAATGACTAGTATATCAGATGGGAGAACTCCTCTAGCTCCAAATCCTGTATTTGTCTTTATGAAGTTAGCACCAAGTTCTTCAACTATTTTAGAGATAGTCTTTATTTCCTCTTTTTTAAGTAGGGAGGTCTCAATAATTATTTTAACTATCATTCCATATTCTCTAACCTTCTTCACAATACTTGAGACCTCATTTTCAACTTCACCCCACTTACCACTCTTAACTGAGATAGTGTTTAAAACAACATCAACTTCGCGAGCACCAGCTGATGCTGCAAAATCTATTTCACCGAGTTTTGCTTTAAGCGGGATGTAGCCGTTTGGGAATCCTACTACAGTTCCAACTACATGCTTAGTTATTGGTGCGATTACTGGAAGTACTACTTGTGGAACTATTATTGCTCTAAACCTATACTTCTCGGATTTCTCTACGAAGCTCACATAGTCTTTCTCCGAGGCGTCGTACCTCAGCATAGTCTGGTCTATAGATTCTTCTAATACTTTCAAGTATTCTAGTAGGTGTGATATTGATAAATTACTCAATCCAATCACCAATACCGATCTTATCAGGTATGTACTTATCTGCTAGGAATTTAAGTCCCTTACCAGCTAGAGCCTCTATCTCTAGCTTAACTCTTCTCTCTAAAAACTCATCTAGCTCTATCCGCCACCTCTCAGATTTAAACCACGGGTACTCCTTGAGTTCTCTAGCTCTCTTAATATCGCGTTCTTTAGCTCTAATAATGAAGTTTCTCCTCTCTTCTTCAGTTAGATAAGGTTTCTTATTGAGCTTATTGCTACCGAATATATCAGTCATCATAACCCCGAGAAATCTCGCGCTCGGTGTCGCCAGTCTCTCACTTTCGTAAGATAGAGTTATAGAACCTGTCTTAAAGACGCTGTATATGTAGAATCCGTAGGGGTCTGAATCAGAGATCACGTAAACTGGGAGTTTAAGTTCCTCGCTAAGTCTTCTAACAAATCTTCTGGTAGCTCTATCGGGTTGTCCAGCACTTGTAATTAATACAGCTCGATAACTTCTCCAGAAGCCGGCTCTGTGAAGCTGCTGGAAGACAGCATCTTTTTCGACTACTAAAACAAACTCTGCGTTAACTTCAATAAAGTCTATGAGGTCTGGTGTAGGCTCTATAGAGTAAGCTCCGTGACCCATCTTACTTAAGTCGATAATATCATCACCGGACCTAATTTTTAAGTCACCTACAACCTTCCCCTTCTCTTTACTCAGAATTAACATCTCTTCTCTAAGTACATTTGTAAAAACTTCAATATCTCTCAACACCGAATCTGACTCTGATTGTTCGTCCCAGGTATTCTCTTCTCCTACGTTTTTAGAGGGCAGCTTTCTATATCGAATTGTATGCTTACCTCTATAGTAGAGATCTCTTATAGTGGGATACTCACTGTTAGATAGTGCTTCATAGATTATACTAGCCATTAGTAACGTCTGCATAAACTTCTTTGCTTCCCGCAGATCTAGAAGAGACCTCTCAAAAACTGATTCACCTAGTAGGAGAAGTTTTCTCTCTGGTTCGTAAATAGTGTTACTGAGAGTTCTCTTCTTTATTACTAGTTTGGGGGGTCTTCCCTCCAGTATGTCTTTAAGAACTACGTAAAACTTCTCATGTAAAACTTTAAGTGCTCTCTCTCTAGCTTTAACATCGACTTTAGACGAATAGCTGGTGGCACTCATATTACATCACCACACTGCTTAAACTACTTATCTTAAACGACTTTAACCTAGAGTTAAGCAGTTCTAAGAGTTTTGTAGACGTATCTCGTATGTCTACTTTATACACCCTGTACAGAGATTCCGATATTTCGGGTATGTATTTCGCTATAGCAACTGCTTTCTCTATTTCCTCCAGCTCTCTTCTCTTATGTTGTATATACAACCTCAGTTTTCTAAGTACCTCTCTAAGCGCACTCTCAATTTCACTCTCTATCTCAGGTACGTCAGCTACAGCTTCTTTTCCAACTCCTCTATAGGGGATTTTCGTACTACATATATGAGTTAGTATAACTAAAGGTGCTGGAAACTCTATCTCGTATACTTTAAAGTCTATGCCTCTTTTCTCGTCTAGTACTTTATATACTACGTCGATTCCTTCATCGTAGAGTAGAGGAATCTTATTTGCGTATCTTAGAATTAGGGGTTTTTCAGTCACTGGTACTTTGCCTCCATAAGCCACTCCGACCTCAACTATGAATGCTTGTCCCTCATAAACTGAGGGTCTCCTAGTAATTGCTGTAGTGAACTCTGGTTCAAATATCTTCTTAAGTCCGGCAACTATTATCTCTTCACCTAGATACGATAGATGGTTAGCTCTAGGTGGCTTTATATCTCTATAGCTCTTCATTACTCTAACAAGTGTTTCGATTTCGAGATCTGTTAATTCTCCAGCTTTCTTTTCTAAATCGATATTAGCTTCTTCGAGAATTCTAATTGCTGTTGTTCTACCTATTCCCTGAAAGCTCTCGACTAACCCCTCCACTACATGTTTTTCAGCTATAGATTTCAACACGCTCTTCATAGTTTCTATATCTATTCCGTGAGGATGTGGAAGAGCTTCTCTTGCGGGAGGAGGTAGCTTATCTATAGATCTCTCAAACAGTAAGTAGTTACCTTCAGGATCTCTAAAAGCTATCTCAGCATACGGAGCTATTACTGCTGTTCTCCTCAGGTATTCATAGACTCTTTGCCTAGACCTAGTCCAATCTCCTAGAGTAACTAATCTAACTACGGTGCCGTGTTTTCCCGAGATATTTGAGGTGGTGGTAAAACCTAATATAACAGGCTTGTTTTCTCTTATGTCTATCTTCAGTTTAAAGCTGCATACATGTTTAGACTTTATCGGTGCTACTACTACTTCAGCTGGGTGCCCGGTAGTTATTTGAGCGTAGAGAACAGCCATTTTAGCTCCTAAACCAAACATCCCTCTTGACTGTCTTAGAATATATTTAGAGCTGAACAATAGCTGTGCGAAAGCTTGTGGAACATATCTAGGAGGAATGCCTACACCATTATCTTCAACGACTACTTCGTAGTATGCTCCTTCTGATACAACTTCAAGTTCTCTAATAGAGACTTTAATTATCGGAAGTATTCCGTGATTCTCAGTTGCGTCAAGAGAGTTCTCAACTAACTCTCTAACAGTTTGATACAGAGCTCTCGCAGGATTAGAGAAACCAGCTATCTCTTTATTCTTGTAGAAGAATTCTGCTGGTGATATCGACTTAAAGCTTTCTTCAGATACCGCCACTCTCTATACCTACTATATACTTTAAGAGATTAGTCTTTAAAGACCGTTAGTTAATCAGTGAAGAGAAGATACATCAACCATCAGAGGACCGTCATTTTACTACTATAGCTTCTAGAAGTTTAATAATTTCTTAAAGGACTCACACTCGACACAACAGGAGGTTAAACCAGCTTTTTAAAGTTCTGCGGCGAACTTCTCAGAAGAACTATATTTTAGCGACGTAGATTTTGAATGTTGATAGATAGAAGATACTTTGTTAGCAGTGTGCATCTTATCGGGTCATAGTATCCTCCAATACTACATCTACTTATCTGCCTGCACGTAAAGCACGGAATTTCTATTGCTGGGTTTAAGCTTACTGAAATACTAACCGGGACCTTCGTGGTGTCTGAGTATTTCAGAATATATGTCTTCTTTCCTCTATGTACTATAGCTTCTCTCATCAGAAGTCCTTTTCTCATCAGTCTGGCTACGAGCTTACTTCCTTCTCTACTATCTATTCCGAGAATTCTCCATAGTTCACTCTGTACTATTCCTCCATCCTTCTTTGTCAGCTCTTTCACTAATTCAAGTACCTTGTCTTCGAAACTCACATTACCTCTGATACGTAACCCCAATATATGCGTGGTTACAAAGTAAATATAGCTAAGCTTTAAACTCAGCGCTTTGGAGTCTCTATCTGTGTTAAACCTGCTGGGTTCAAAAAGATTTAAATAAGCTATCGACATCAAAGCTAGGCGGATTATGTCGAGTATAGACAGACTTACACTAGCGGAAGTAGTAGGTGAAGAGCTTTCTAAGTTAGATCGTGACGACGTATCGAGTATATCTAGAGAGATTAAGCAAGTACTAGCTTTCTGCTTAAGTCGAGCACTACTTTGTGTTGAGTTCATTGAGCTACTGCGTGAAGTATTGAAGTCATTACCGCAAGTTAGATTTTCGAAAGCTATTTCCGGGTTAGTGCCTTCTACAGTGAGAGAGGAATCTTTCATAGACTTAAGCTTTCTAAGAGAAGTAGCTAGAGAACTCTATATATACTACTTAGTACTTCTTTTTGGTCTCACAGACGATGACTTAAGGGTGCCGGTAAAGTTTGAGGAAGACGTAGCTTTAGGTGAGCGTAGATATAGAGCTTTTTCTTCGAGATTAATTAAAATATCGGAAGCTCTGGCGCTTCTACATGCTCGAGTTAAAATTAGGATTCTGATTCCGGGAATTCTTACTGAACACATTAGCAGACTTCATAGATGAGCTAGCGGCTTCTTTCTCTAGGTCTTGCCGGATTCCGTGAACTTGGATAAAGATATCTCTTCTACGTGGTCCATCAAATTCAAGTAGTAGTACTTCCTGCCAGGTTCCTCTAGTTATGTGTCCTCCGGATATCGGAAGCATTTTTGACTGTCCGATCACTAGAGACGCTATATGAGCGTGAGCGTTGTCGTCTATTTCATCGTGCTTCCAACCCCCTCCGGGAGAAAACTCTTTCTTAATCCACACAATATAGTCCTCTAAGATTCTAGGTTCGTATTCGTTAATAGCTATAGCAGCAGTTGTGTGTGGAATAAATACGAGAACATACCCATCTTTAATTCCCGATTCTCTCACAGTATCTTCAACTAGCTTTGTTAGTTTAACTACTTCAAACTTACTTTTCGTATCAATAGAGTACTTCCTCCAGTATATGTGATAACCCACCTTAAGAGCCCACGAAGCTCTCAGTTAGCAAGTATTTAATACCTAGAGCAGTCATCTGACATTGAAGAACTTCTATCAGTTTCACTGTGGTATCAAATTAAAACTATAATCGCTGTAATATCTAGCAGTTTAAAGTGTCTGATCCACACGGATTTCGTAATATCTCGATTAACTGGAAGAGGCTATTTAGTTTTATCAGACTATTTTAGACTACAGTCCTTATAGAGTAAAAGTATGGATAAGACTATGAATTACGCTAGTAGGTTCTATAGCGCACCAAGTAGGAATACTCAAGATACGTTAGTAGACTTAGAACTAGTAGATGAAGTTATATCTGGGATCACGCTAGTTAATTCTATGATCGATATAGTGAATTCTCTCGAATATCAAGAATACTCTGAAGAACTAGTGGCTGTTCTTAGAGACTACGTTGGAAGATTTCTAGAGGCTCTAGCGGTAGAAGGAACATACATTCCTGGTCTAGCATCACTTCTATCCTCTAAGATTGAAAAACACCTTTGGGAAATAGATTCTTCAGATAGGTCTCTCGCAGAATTCCTGAACATGATTGTAGGTTATAGAATATCCTTAGTGAAGGGAGAAGTCGGTATTGAAGACTCTGAAGAGCTAATTAGCTTGACCTGCCGCTATCTGCACATATCTTTCTGTGAGGAGTTAGAGCAAAAACTGCAGCCGCTAACCCCTCCACTAGCTCTTCAAGTAGCTTTAACTAGTCTTGCGATATCAGTTGGAGGTTTAGGTGTGTAGAATGGCTATATACGATACCGACGTTCTTTCAGAAAAACTAATCGATGTTGTAATTAGAGTTGCTGTAGGTTTTAAAATCAGAAATTTTAGACTGAAAACTACCTCCCCACTTTTTGAGGAAGTAGTATCTAAAGCTATAAAGCACTCATCCAAGTACATAGTTCGCACTTCTGATAACCAGCTTTACTGTAACATATGTGGGAAAGGACCCTATACGAGAAAAGGTATGTACCTCCATTTCCTCAGGATGCACAAATACGAAATCAAGAACATTATTAGAGAAGAATTACGAGAACTTGAGTCTACTAACTAAAGCTTATTGAAATACAGCAGCCGCAGATAGCACCTAAATCATAAATAGGGGATACGCAGCGGATCCCAACTTGAAGAGGCTGCGAGGCCTCGCGGACCTCACTGCCTCTCCAACGCGGCCGGCTTAACTTCCGGGATCTGACGAGTCCGGGTGTTTCCCGACCGCTATGGTCGGGATCCGCCACTCACTTCATGTATACCGGGTTTTTAAGCTTTCAGTATCTGTGTTACTCTAGTTCTTAATTTGAGTTGCTATAGGTTTACCTACATATCTGTTTCATCTGAAAGATAGATAATAAATCAGTTCACTAATTGAATATGTGTGTTGTGGTTTTATAAAGTACTGAGATATTTCAGAGAATGTATCTGGTGTGAAATGACTAAGTTAAGTCTTCCGCAACGTAGCTGCCACGGTAGATGTGAGCTTGATTTAGTAGTTGAAGAGTTTCTGGCAGGTCTTGAAGCAGTAGGTGCTTCACTGAGTACTACTAGAGTGTATAGATACGCTATTAAAGACTTCATAGAGTTTACTAAAAAGAGATATACCGACGAGTTAGTACCGCAAGACTTCACTGCGTGGAGAATTAGCCGTCTTAGAGATGGATTTAAATTTAGTAGAAGAGATAGAGAGTCTAGTAGCTGGACTCTATACTATTATTCTCTCTGTGTGAGGTCGTTTCTATCGTGGCTGGGAGTTCTAAAAGACCCTCTTCCATCTGTAGGTAAGCCCCGTAAGAGAAAGCTGCGCACAATTCTAACGAGAGACGAAATTAAGAAGTTAATTAGTGCTTCTAGAGATATACTAGACCTACTAATAATATCTCTACTGCTAGAAACCGGCTTAAGAGCTAGGGAAGCCCTCTCTCTGAGGAAATCTGATGTAGACCTCGATAAAAAAGAAATCAGAGTTTTAAATGCTAAATTCGGTGAGAGTAGAATAGTATTTATAGGCCCACTCACGTATGAGATACTTCTAAAGTATCTACCTCTACTTAGAGAAGATGAAAGAATACTTCAACTCTCTTACACAGGTCTATATAAGAGATTGAAGAGCTTAGCTTCAAGAGCGGGTGTAGATGTAAGAAAAGTAAGACCACACATATTTAGACATACATTCGCTACAGAATCTCTCAAGCGTGGAATAACTCTGCCGGCTCTACAGCAAATTCTAGGCCACAGAGATATAAAGACAACGCAGGTTTATCTCCACCTGGCGATAGAGGATATAAAGAATATGTACTTCAAGGTATACTATACTAGTGAAGCATTACAGAATTCTACAACCTAGCTAGAGTAAGTAGAGATGGTGTTCTCTACTTAAGCACTGTTGCTCTACAAACCTCTAGAGATTTCAAGGTGTTTTAATCAGTGCTTGCACCCTCAATCACGAATTCATTTTTCTAGTTCATCACTTCACGTAGATATCATAGAAGAGACTTAAATACTCCTCATACTTTGAGTGCTATTAGTTTTATATTACTATTCAATTATTTCTCATTGGCGAGTCTTTTGCCTAAAGTTTTAGTGGTTTCGGGAAGAGAGCTTGAAGAACTTTTGAAGCCAGGTATTCTCGTAGACGAGATAGAGAAAGCGTTCATACTCTACTCAAGCGGACTTACTACAACACCACCTAGAACAGTTATGTGGGTTGAAGGCAACTGGTGGGGTGTAATGCAGTCCTACGTTCCGAATTATGGAGTAGGTATTAAAGTTGTAAATGTTATTCCGGCTAATATCGAGAGAAAGCTTCCAACAATACAGGCTATAGTTACACTCTTCGACCCATTTACAGGTTCACCTCTAGCTGTAATCGAGGGAGGCGTACTCACTGCTCTTAGAACTGGTGCTGCTAGTGCTGTTTCTGCGAAGTACATGGCTCCAGAACTGAGAGGGCCGATAGCGGTAGTGGGAACTGGCTATCAAGCTAGGTATCAGCTAAGGTTTGTGTCACATGTCTATAGAACTGATGAAGTGAGGATATTCGATGTTCGTGAGGAAGCAGCTGAGTTTTTCAAAAAACACGCTGAAGAACTAGGCTTTAGAGTTACTAAGTGTCGGAGTGCTCAAGAAGCTGTAGAAGAAGCTAATCTAGTAATAGAGGCAACAACAACAAAAACTCCTGTGATTGAAGGTGCTTACCTCAAACATCCATCTCACGTAGTGTCTATAGGAGCTCATATGAGAGATGCCAGAGCTCTAGATGACAGTGTTGTAAAGAAAGCTGAGGTAGTTGTTGTAGATTCTCGTGAAGCAGTAATGCTAGAAACTGGAGATATTAGAATACCGATCGAGAGCGGTATTCTAGACAGAGAAAGAGTTTATGAACTCGGTGAAGTAGCTTCAGGTAGGAAACCCGGTAGGTTGAGTAAGGACGGCATAACTGTGTTTAAGAGTGTTGGACTAGCTATTCAAGATGCGGCGACAGCTGCGGTCGCTTATAGGCTGGCTATTGAGAGAGGTGTCGGTAAGTTCATTGAACTCTAAGCAGAGCCTTACTCTAAATAAAAAATAGCTTTTTTAATAACTCAACACCTAAAGCAGTCACAGTGTAGACTATTGCTGAAGCAGTAATAACACCGATCTCTATAGACACTAGTGACTTAAGTTTTGGAAGACCAAGTAAGTAAGCTATTAGAGAACCTGTCCAAGCGCCGGTCGCCGGTAGGGGGATAGAGACAAATACGGCGAGACCGAGAATACCGTATTTTTCAACTCTCCGCGATCTTCTACGTGCTAGATTTAGAGCTTTCTCATATATTCTTCTCAGCCAGCCGCCATAGCTAAATATAAATCTCTCTAAGTGCTCTAGTACATAGAGAACTGCTGGTGCTATAGATAGATTGCCGAGCACTGCGATAACTGAAGCTAGAAGAAAATCACTTTCACTATAGAATAAAGCCCGAGCTAGAGGTATAGCTCCTCTAACCTCGCTTATTGGAGCCGCACTTAAGAGAAGTACTACTAGGTATTTTACTGAATTCTCCAGTTTCTTCCCTACACTTCCTAGTCAATAGTGATTTAAGCACTATAGTCTACCCTTCTATTCGCTAGTTTTATAGCTTCTGAGCTAGAGTTTCTTAGACGAGAGCCATGAGTAGAGAAGACATATTTAGAGTTCGAATGTTTAGAGAGAAAGAGTACTCTAGGCAAGTCTGCGGTAGCTGTAGAGCACACTTCTGGAGTAAGCCTCGTAGATTAGACTGTGGTGACACTCCTTGCACAGATTACTACTTTGATGAAGTACCGCTGAAGTCTCCCCCGCTATCTCTGAGTGAAGTTAGAGAGAAATTCCTCAAGTTCTTCCAGGAGAGAGGTCATGAAGTAATTGATCCTTACCCAGTTGTCGCTAGGTGGAGAGAGGACATATATCTAACTATTGCTTCTATAGCTGTATTTCAACCTCACGTTACTAAGATGATTATCCAACCTCCAGCTAACCCACTAGTGATAGCTCAACCATGCGTTAGGCTCGAAGACCTCGGAAGTGTCGGTTATACTCTTGGAAGACACTTAACTAACTTCATTATGGGGGGACATCACGCATTTAACTATTCAGATAGGTACGTCTACTTCACAGATGAAACCACTGAACTAGCTACTGAGTTTTTCACTAAATATGTGGGAGTTCCAGAAGACGAGCTCTCATTTAAAGAATCTTGGTGGGAAGGTGGAGGTAACGCAGGCCCCTGCTTTGAGGTATCTGTTGGTGGTCTCGAAGTAGCTACTCTCGTATTCATGATGTACGATGTCGCAGACGGTAAGTACGTAGAGATGCCGTTAAAGATAGTTGATACAGGCTATGGAATCGAGAGAATAGCTTGGTTAACTCAGAAAACTCCAACAGCATTTCACGCAATATACGGAGACCTAGTTAGTACATACCACAAGATCATGGATATTGAAGAACCTCCTAAAGAGGTTCTTCGAGCAGTATTTAAGAAGGCTGGTAAACTAGACCTGAGAGACCCAAATCAGTTCGAGTCACTTAAGAAATTAGTTAGCTATGAGCTTAGAATACCGGAGGGTGAGATATCCAAACACCTGGATGGAGCGGTTCTAGTCTACAATGCTCTCGATCATGTAAAAACAGCTCTCTTAATGCTATCAGATGGTGTTGTTCCTTCTAATAGCGGTGAAGGTTATCTAGCTAGGCTGGTTTTGCGAAAAGTATTTAGAATACTTGTGAAACTTGGTGTTAGCGTAGATTCAGTTCTCAAGATGTTTGAACTTCAAACACTAGCTTGGAGGAATTTCCACCCAAGAGTTGGTAGTGCCTGGAACTACGTGCAGGAAGTAGTAGAGCTAGAGTACAAGAAGTTCCAGGAGCTAGTTGACAGAGCTCCCTCTATTGTTAAGAAGTATCTGAGTAGAGGGACTCCAGGTCTAAGCTTAGAAGACTACGTGGAACTTCACGAAAGCCACGGACTACCACCGGAACTAGTTGCTGAAGTATCTTTAAAGCTAGGTCAAAAAGTCTATATACCTAGAGAAATCTATTCAGCACTAGCATCAAAGCGTATAAGAGCTCCTATTAAGAAAGCTGAAGTTCTTCCAATACCGGTAGAGGTAGTTAAGAGAGTTGAGAAACTACCCGCAGCTGAGAAGCTATTTCACGTAGACTCTTACATAAGGGAGTTTAAAGCGAGAGTAATTGATGTGATCGGTGATTACATAGTTCTAGACCGAACGGCATTCTATCCCGAGGGAGGAGGTCAGAAGGCAGATAGAGGTAGGATTAGAGTTGGGAGCAAAAATTATGAGGTAATAGATGTTCAGAAGATAGGGGATGTAGTACTTCATAAAGTTAGACCGGAACCTCAAGACATTTCAGTTGGTTTAGAAGTCTACGGCGAGATCGATTGGAATGTGAGATACTCTCACATGAGGCATCATACAGCTACTCACATTCTTCTGGGTGTTCTAAGGAAAATCTATGGAGACCACATATGGCAGGCTGGTGCTGAAAAAGAAGTAGCTAAAGGTAGACTCGATGTTACACACTTTAAGCTACCGACAGCAGAAGAAATCAAGCTCATCGAGAGAGAAGTCAATAGGATAATTAACGAAGCTAGACCTGTAGTATTCAAGGTAATGCCTAAATACGATGCTGAAAGAGTCTATGGCTTCAAGCTATACCAAGGGGGAGTACCTCTAGAGCCCCTGATCAGGGTTGTTGAGGTCTCGGGGATAGATGCTGAAGCCTGTTTTGGAACCCACCTTAGAAATACCGCTGAAGTCGGTGGCTTCAAGCTAATTAATGTCGAGAAAATCCAGGACGGAGTTATAAGATTCGAGTATGTAGCGGGTCCACAATTGGTGGAGTACGCTCATCAGCTAGAAGAGAAGATTAATAGTGCTGAAAAACTAGTCGGTGGAGAACTACTTGAGAGACTTCCTAGATTCTTGAGAGAGCTAGAAGATGTGAGAAAGACTCTGCAGAAATACCGGGAGTTCTATAGGAATTCCCTCGTTAGCGATATAGTTAAAAGAAGAGAAGCTATATCTGAAAACTGCTCTGTATCGATTATAGCTACCGAGATAATAGATGAGAAGCTCTCTGCGGAAGTATTGAAAGACTATGTTGAAGAAAATCCCGCAACAGTTATCGCACTCATATCGATCGAGCCTAAGAGAACCCACATAGAGATTTCAGAGGGGGCTAGAGCATCTTCACGTGTAGACGCTGTTGACTTAGTAAATAGGATCGCTGAAATAGTCGGAGGTAAGGGTGGGGGGAAGCGTGATCACGCCGTATTAGTTTTGAATAGGTCTATTCAAGATAGTGAAGTAAATGAAGTTAGAAGAGTGATACTAGAGAGAGTGAGAGAGCTTTGTTCTACTCCCTAAGAAGTGAGGTAGTTGAAGCAATTAGAGACTACAAGTACCTCCTTAATAGAGGATACCCACAGAAAGCTTCGCTTGATTTTGTTTCAGCTAACTATAGATTAACTCAAGCCGAGAGAGCTCTCTTACTAAGATGTGTTCACAGGGATTCTGACTCCGAGGCTATTAGGAGAAAGACAGTTAGAGACTTAAGCAGGCTTGAGCTAGTTATCGATGGCTACAACGTTATTTTAACGGTAGTTTCAGCTATAGAGGGACTACAGCTCTTCCTCTGTGACGATGGCTTCATTAGAGATCTTAGAAGTAGTTACGTAAAAGACTTCAAAACACCTAAGATAATGGAGGCTATTAAATACCTGGTTAAAGCTATAGATATATTAAACACTAAACACATCTTCGTAGTCCTAGATAAAAACGTAAGCTGGAGTGCGGAACATGCGGACTTCATGAAGTCGACATACGGCATCGATGTTGTCACAGCAGCTAAAGCCGACATAGCCGTTATTGGCTCTGGAAAAGTAATTAGCAGTAGTGATTTCGTAATCTTATTGAAATCTGAGAAAGTATATGACTTAGCTCAATTCGTAGTGAGGAATATGGTGTCGAATACTGAAATTATCGAACTGTGGAATGCTTTCTCACGCTCTCATAGCGATAGTAAATTGCCGCCGGCTAAGACAGATGAGAGTATCTAGGTGGATTATTGAGTATCTCATAGGCTCTCCTAATCAACTGTGTTGAAGAGTAGTTATTGAGTCTCTCCCTGACTCTCAAAACTCTAACAGCTGGAAGTCCTTTTCTCTCCAGCTCTCTAACTAGTTGAGCTTCATCTACAGATTGGTCGGGACCCAGTAAGATTACGTCTGGACGTATCTCTACGACAGGTTTTAAGTAATCTTCTGCGTCACCTAATACAGCTCTGTATACAGGCTTCAGAGAGCTAACCACGGTTAGTCTATCTTGTTCACTCATAATTGGTGGTCGTCCCTTACTTTTAACGACGCTCGCATCTCTCGATACTATTACATACAGAAGCCCTAGTTCGTGTGCTCTATTTAGAAAGTATATGTGTCCTGGATGGAGTAAATCGAATGTTCCAGCGGCTAGGACTCTATTTGCTTCATATTTCTTCCAACTAAACTCTGTCAGCCCCAGTATTCTCAACGCGTCAATTAAACCTTCTGCGTAAGCTACACATGAAGTCGATGTAATGATGTCTCCCAGGTTTAGATAGTATTTTGCGTCTTCCATATATAGCTCAGAGAGCTTGATGATTTCACCTGCTTCTTTAGAATGTTTGATCTTCGTCTTTGCTTCTTTTAAAGCTGATTCTAGAGAGCTAATATAGCTTCTAACTCTAGCTACCTGGTTGCTCAACTCTACACCACCTCGAGCTTACAGTCTTCATCATCTCGACCTCTATTGGGTGCGGCTTCGGTGAAACAAACACTAGGGTTTGAGGTACTTCCTCAATTTCAAGTGTAGATATTCTTTTAAGTTCACCAATACATATACTGAAGTCCGGATATCCTAGAGCTGCTATAGTAGATACTAGTCTGTCTTCTCTCACAACACCCTCACACCTCTTCTCCTCTATACTTCTTAAGATTTCAAGAGCTTCTCTGGACTTCATGGCTATTCCCTTCTCGCCATCGTACTCCAGTAGAAGTAGTGTATGTAGATTTAGGGAATCATTAGCTTTAATTACATCATACGGATACTCAAACATCACATTGTCCTTAGGATAGACGACTGTAGCTATCTTGCCCATTCTATATACCATTAACCCACTAAGTGTGAGAGCTGTTGGAACCACGCTGACTCCTGGTACAACTCTATACTCAAATCCTCGTGAATGTACCTCTAGGAGGAGAGATGCGTGTGTAGTTGCGACTAGAGGGTCTCCCGGAACTAGAAGCACGACTTTCCTTCCTTCACTTAGTAGCTTCAGAATATCTCTTCCAGACATCTCTTCGAGATCTTTTCGTGATACTCTAGCAAAGGATTTCGATACAATCTCTTCGAGTTCGCGTGTGTCTATACGTCCCGTATACGTATCTATAAATACGTAATCAGCTGCTTTAATAACTTCAAGAGCTTCGAGAGTTAGATATTTAGTAGATAGACCAATACCTACTAGATAAAACTCCCCCCTACTGCTTGACACAGCTAGTCCCATAGATAAGACTCTGCCTCTATAGTAGTATTTATAGCTATACCATTTAAAGATAAACACTACTCATATAGTGCTTGAATGTTTTGATAACTAGGTTAAGTAAGTCTTTAGTCCTAGAGGACTTAGAGTAAGAAACGTAGTTCTATCTTCTTCTCTATGTTTCTACCTTCTCAACCGGTTCTTCAGCAATCTTCTTTAGCTGATCGAGATACATATTGACTAACTCACTAGTTCTTGTTGCGTCTTCAGGTCCCTTGTCATCTCTCCACCTAATAAACCTAGGAAATCTTATCGAAATGCCGACTCCCTTCTTAATAACTCCTCTACAGCACGTATGCTGTGGTGATAGTGTTAGTTCCGCTCCGAGTATTTCGACTACGAGTGCTGGAACAACCCAGATATCGGGTTCCATATCGGAAATCACTCGAGGGTGTCTATGGTTTATAGTGTATGACGACAATAGCTCATCTAGCCTTGCTAGATCTTCATCAGAAAATCCAGAGCCGACCTTACAGACTGTTTGAAAAGTATCTGATTTCTCGTCATACGCAGCGACAAGTAGAGCCCCTATTTTTCCACCTCTCCTACCTCTCCCTCTAAACGCACCAACTACAACTAAGTCAACAGTATCTATCATTTCACTCCTATAGTCTCGCTTATACTTAATCCAGAGCCAGCCTCTGGCTCCTGCCTGATATATAGACTGAGAGTGAACGGCTTTAACCATAACTCCCTCAGCTCCATCTTCAACAGCTTTAAGGAAGAACTTCTCGAGATCAGAAGCATTAGAGGTCAGCATAGATTCTGATAATCTAAATTTTTCGCTTTCAGAGACGATCTTACTTAAGAACTCTCTTCTCTCTCTTATCGGTTTGTTAATGAGGTTTGTTCCATCTATGTAGAGAGCATCGAATAAGTAGACGGCTACGGGATATTCTTTTACTGCTTCATGAATATCGTGTTTTCTCTTTCTGTGCATTAACTCTTGAAAAGGTCTCATAGAGCCTGTATCTGGGTCTATACAGACTATCTCTCCTTCTACGATGGCTTCGTTCACCTTAATTCCGCTTCTAGTCATTTCAACTACGTCTGGGTATTGATGCGTTATGTTTTCCAGTCTCCTCGAGAAAATCACCACCTTATCCCCAGTTTTATGTATCTGTGCTCTCTCTCCGTCGTATTTAAACTCTACGAGAGCCTGCCCTCCGGTTTTACTTAGTATTTCCTGGGGATCGCTTAAGCGCTCAGCTAGCATAGGTCTGATAGGAGTGCCTGGTGTTGGAGATATTTCTCTAAGAGCTTCTAAACCTCTAGTAGCTAGTATCTTAGCTACGTTGCCTAGGTCTGCTCTTACATTGTAAGCATATTCAACTATCTGTCTATTTAGAGCAGAGCCGGTGTAGACTATAGATAGAGCATCCATGATTGTAGCATCACCTATTCCAAGCCGGAGTCTTCCCTCAAATAATCTAGCTATATATCTTGCTTCTAGTGGTGTAGCTCTGCTTAGTAATGAGACTACGAGGTTTATCTTAATATCTCTACTTCCTTCACCTACAGCTAGAGCTACTTTTGTTAGAGTATCGTAAACCTCTGTTACAGTGAGCTTAGACACCTCAGCTTTTTGAACAAACCTAGTTAGACCACCCATAGCTTGAACTCTACTGGACTTCAAGTGCTCGGCTACCTTACCTGAATCACCCAGCTTACTGTATAGAGCCTCTAAATCGTCTTCTCTAGTGTTAAAGAGTTTAGACATAGCTTTAATGAGGATTTTCACACCCACACCTAGCTCGGGTAGTCCGGCCCAATCCGGCCACAACCTACCTTGAATTAGGTACACTACTTTATCGACTATTTCAGGCTCAGATTTCTTAAAGAGGTCTACGAGTATAGATGTAAGCTGAGTTCTACTAGTTGTATGTTCAGCGTTATCGAAAGCTCTAGCTAACACTTCAAATAGCACTTAACCCCTCATACCAGCTTTTTCAAAAATTAAATAAGTAAGTGCTTTCTCAACTCTATGTCGAGACTTAGAATTAATCTATCAATATCACTATTAATTGAGGCGATATCTCTATTAAATTTAAGTTGAAACCAATACTAGCTAAACTAGAACTTAGCTCTCAACCTACAGTATCTTTAGAATCTCCTAACTGTCAGCGTGTTAGCCAAGTGTCTCGAGCTAGATTATCCCCAATAATTCTTCGCAACTAGTTATTACCCTAGTTACTACAGTCCACGTATCTAGAGGTTTGGGGTATATGGAGTAAATGTGTTTTGCGTAAGACTTAATAGCAGGGCTAAAGTCCCCTCTCGGAAACCCACCTATAGTTATAGGGATATTTCTCTCTAAAGACTTGCGGCATACTTCTCTAGGTTTTTCTTTAACACCACTCTCGTCTAAGAGTACTACTTCATCTACACCAAGTTTTTTTAGAAGTCCCGGGAAATTCATTGATATAGCATGTATTAGAGGATTTCGAGATCGTGGGGGTGCTTTACCATATTTAAGTACCTGCTCCATTAGTCCCACAAACCTGAGGTAGTTCCTCGGTATTCTAGTTGAAGGGTCTATAAAGATAGTGTAGTCACCTACTGTGTGGACTACGAACTTCAGCATGCCTTCGATGTTGAGTGGGGATGAGAGGGCTTCTAGAAGAGATATATGGACTATATCCGGTCTACCCCGCTTTTCTCTATCCTGTAACTTCTTCATAGCGAAGTAGTGTAGAGATGTATCTAGTAGAATTTCAGTTGGATTTCTACCTCTGAGGGCAGCCCATTTTCTAATAGATGGATGTAGAGTTATCTCTCTAGGAATCAACTCGAGAGCTGATTCAGCTAGAATAATCGTTACTACTCGCCTAGAGATACTCATTTCTTATACCTTCTCTTCTCAGCTCTCTTTCGCAGTATGAAGACGTGTCCACGTACATTAATCAGCTCGGCCTTAACTAGCTTAGCCACTTCACTAGCTATAGACTCCATATCTGCCCCCGACTTAGCTAGATGAGACTTCAATACTCTAACCTTAATAACTCTTTTCTCTTTTAATCTCCTCTCGATTTCCTGCAGTAAGCTACTGTGAATACCGCTCTTTCCTATTCTTATTTGAGGTTTACTGTGTATAGCTTCAGCAATTCTTCTATCTTTAACCATCTAAGCACCACTCCATTAAAATGTGTTCACTACTTATATTGAGTTTAACATTACTAAGCAGTTATCTATAAGAGAAATGAAAGTGCTAACGAAAAGATGGAGAGGGGTAGTGGGACTTTAACCAGTGTTCTGAGAGCTTGGTCGAGCCTGACTCTACCCATAGAGTATGCTGTAATTATGAGAACTGTTAGCACTATAAAGTACTTCAATAAAGACAAGAGTATTTCAGGAAAGCTGGAGAGCATTGGTGGTAGGGGGATTAAAAGATTCGATAGAACCAATACATACAGCGCCAGCTCGACTTCGTGAAGTAGTATGCCTAACCCGAGAGCGGGCCCACTTAATTCAGCTAGATATCCTCCAGCAACTTCTGTTTCGGCTTCAGGAATATCGAAAGGCTTCATCATAGTCTTAGATAGGAGAGATATAGATAGAGCTACCCCAGCAGTTACTAAGACAGTTACTAAGACAGCTGTGTGTAGAAGATTGTTTACCCCCACGATTCTCGGCCTACTTAGAGCTTCGTATATAGATAGACTCTCAGGTGCTAGAGCTCTAACCATAGCTATTAGTGATATAGCTGCAGCTGGTTCAAAAACAGCCATCATCGTAGTATATCTAACTCCTCCGAAGCCTGGGTACGGTGAAACACTTCCAAAACCTACGATAGCGTAAGCTATAGATGCGTAGAGAGTTAAGTATATAAAAACTAGTACGTCGTAGTCCACTCCCATTGAGTATGGTGTAATTGGTAGAAATATAGTGCTAGCTGCGAGTGTTACTATACCTAGAGTCAAGACGTACATAATTAATTTAGCTGGAGTGTAGTAACCTGTGACCAGCTCTTTAACAAAAAGTAGCTTGTATATATCTGCGAAAGGCTGAAGAATTCCTATAGGACCTACATACTTCGGCCCTATTCTATTCTGTAGCCGTGCCACTAGCTTTCTTCTATACCACTGAGATAAGAGTCCTACAGTAACTAGGAAGATTAAACCTGGATACACTAGAGTTGTAAACAATATTCTCCCAACAAGAGTTAATAACTCCATATCACACACCCCCTCCCACTATAATAGCTACCGTAAGTAGAGCTAGAAGTATTAGAAGGTATGGGAGAGAAATCGCGAACCAGTCATTAAATACACCTGTTTGAACGTAGTTTAAAACCACCGAGTAGAGTTTCTCGAAGACTCTTCTAACAGCCCAGGAAACCTCTGTTATACCTAGGTTGAAGTTTACCTGAGGTTCTCCCGATAGATACATTTCTGTTCTTCTTACTTTAGCTTTTAGAGCTACAGGTAACCATATTACTACAGATACTGCGATAGATACAGCAGTCAGTATCCCTATTAAGGTGAGTGCGTCCACTTTAACCACCTGACGATAGCTGGACTTCTCTAACATAATCTATAAAGGATTTAACGGCCTGACTTATGTATTTATCTGCGAGTAGTGTGGACTCGGCTGCTTCTCTCAGTAAAGCCTCTACGACTAAGGGGTTCAGAGCTACCAGCACGATTAGCAGAGGTAGAAGTGATGCCCATAGAGAAGTTCTTCTAAACCTACCGATGTCTGAAGTGTTTAGACTCGGTGGGAATCCAAAAAGTACTGGTTGAATTATCTTGAAGTAGCCTAGTAAAGCTATTCCTGAAGAGAACAGTAGAATAGCTACTAAATCAAATCTACCGGCTTCAATGAAGGCTTGATATAAGGTGAACTTACTGAAGAAGCCGCCGAGTGGTGGCAGACCGACAAGTGAGAAACACGAGATGGCTACAGAGACACCAACTAGTGGATTTAATCTACCGATAGCCTTTAAGTCAGCGATACTTCTAGTTCTAGATGCTTCTATAGCTACACCGGTGCTCATGAAGAGAAGAGCTTTACCAGCTGCGTGAGTTAGGATGTGATATACAGATGCTTTAACCCCCGTTAGAGTACCCAGAGAGAAGCCTGTGAATATTAGTCCCAAATGCATTATCGTGCTATATGCTATCAATCTTTTAGCGTCTCTCTGTATTAACATCATAATAGAAGCAAATACTGCGGATATAGCTCCAATAACAGATAGAACTATACTGAAGTATTGTGATAACTGGTAGAATATACTTAGCGGGTCGTATACTCCGAATATAGTGTAGAGAAATCTTATTGAAGCATAAGCACCTGCGTTAACAACTAGACCAGATAGAACTGCTGATATAGGTGTTGGAGCAGCTGGATGTGCATCTGGAAGCCAGAAGTGATTGGGGAAGACTCCAGCCTTAAATGTAAATGTCCAGAGAGATAGAGCCGCAACAGCTGCTACAGCACCAGTGATGTTTCCCCAAGTAAATAAGTCGATGAACTGGTAGAAGTATCTAAATAGAGGTCTAGAGTATGCTGCTACAAACCCCATAGTGAGATTACCGAAGCTTGAGTAGGTAATTACTGCTGCTATAAAGTAGAGTAAGCCGGCTATTGTTCCAAAAAATGCGTATTTAAACGATGCTTCAACAGCTTCTCTACTATTTCTGTAGTAGGCAACTAGACCGTAGCATGTTATACTCAGTACCTCCAGCATAACGAATAGATTGAATATATCGCCAGTGTAGTATATCCCCAATAAACCTGCTTCAACACCAAGTAGGAGTGAGTAGTAGTAAGGTACTCCAGGATCGTCTCCCAGATACCAGTAGCTGTATGCTACAATGAATACTATAGTGAAGGCTGTATAGGTAGCTAGTAGTGCTGATAAAGCATCTACTTCATAGACTATTCCGAGAGGCGGGGGCCACCCACCCATTCTATATACTATCGGTGCACCCTGACTTAGAATATAGTGTTGTACGTATAGCGATAGAGTGAAGGCTGAAATAGCAGCCGCTATAGCAACTCCATGAAACACTCTCACATTCTTTACTTTAATGTAAACTAGAGGTAGAGAAAAAGCAATTGCGACTAGAAATGCGGGTATTACTCCTGCGGTATGCATATTCACCACCTATTCAAATACCTTAGATAGTCCTTTCTCAAATTCCTCGAGAACACCTATATATGTTGTTTCTGGGTCTAACCCCGCAGCATAAATCCAGTGAACGTAGAATTGAGATTTCTCAGGATCTATATCGACTACTATGGTTCCCGGTGTGTTAGTTATAGAATTAGCACTTGCAACTACGGCGTACTCATTTCTAGATCTATAAGGAACTCTCACGATAGCCGGCTTAACAGGCATTTCCCTACTGAGTACAATCTTTATAACCATCTTGTGAGCTTTAAATTCCGCAATAGTCAGATAGTAGAGTGCGTACTTCACTAGATGTAGAAATCTTCTCAAACTTAGAGCTTTCGACTCGTCTTTAACAATATATTTAGATGAGATCAAGCTAACAGCGACTGCGAGGAAAGCACCTATAATTATATCATATGAAGATATACTACCACTAAATACTATATAGACTGCGAACACTAGGATAGCTACTGGAACGTACTTCTTCAAAACCCTCACCCCTTCAACTCCTTGATCTTTCTTGAGTCGAGAGTTCTGTAGAGTCTGAACACTTGAAGTGCTAAAAATATCAAGAAGAGATTGACTGCTAATCCTATCACAATTGCTGTGAGAACAAGTGCTTGAGGCAGTGGATCTACAGCTGAAGTAGTGAAAGCAAGTAGTTTCTCGATATCGCTATCTAGCTCTAGTAGAACTGGGGGTATGGAGAATACTTTAAACCCTAAGAATATAGCTAGTATGTTAAATGTATCCTGTAGAATCGTGAGTGAAATTATTTTCTTCGTAATACTGGGTCTCGCAACTACCCCGTAGATAGATATACCTGCTGCTACTAGTAGATTGTAGAGAATAAGTGTAATAAAGAAGTTTTCGAGAAAGCTAGTGCTCATCTTTTTCACCTATTTGCTCTCTAACTACTTCTTCACGTAGAGAGAGTAACATGAATATTATGAAGAAACCGAAGCTTACCGCTAGAAACTCTGCTAGATTAAGCCATATAAGTGTTCCAGAAATAAGCTGATTCCACACATGTGTTGGAAAGCTAAATGAAGAATCTATCTTCACGTAGTTCTGCATTATATATGTTTGAACACCGGTTAGAGCACTAAATACAATTGGAGTAAATACGACTAAAGCTATAGCTAGTAGTCCAGCCGAGCGGAGAGCTACAGCTTTAGATAAACTAACACCTAGCTTTATAAAGGAGGAAGCTGAGTATGTCACTGCTAGTAGGACTGATACTACTGCGAGAACTGCACCTGCTTGAAACCCTCCTCCGGGAGTTAAGTGACCGTGAGCAGCTATTGAAACAGCTATAGCGATATTGATTGGAATCAGCAATTTAGTAACTACTCTAACTATGAGTGATAGACCGTAGCCACCCCAAATGCTGCTGTAGCTAACTCCTCTATAGATAGTTAAAGCAGCTATGATAGCCATATAGAAGACCACGGTCTCGTAGAGAGTATCTACGCCTCTGAAGTCCCATACTATAGATGTTACAGCTTCTGGAGACATTGCAGTGAGCTCTCTATATACTGGGTTGTATGTAAGCATTAGGAATAGCTTAGCTAAATACCTAGTATCAAGTCCTATAGGTCCTAGAGCTCTGAGATACGTAGTTATATAGGCTATGACGACTGTAGCTAAGACTATAGAGACTAAAACAAAATACTTCCTCATTCTTCTTCCACCCTCTCTGTTTTTCCTACTAGAAAGAGAAGTGCTGCCGGATACAGTCCTACGGTAACAGGTAGATAGACGAGCACTATGTCGGGAGCTCTCAGAAGATATAGCACAGCAACATATGAAGTACTTTGAATAGCTGAGAAGATCACCGCTTTAACTAAGTCTTTCTCTATTACAGCCAGATATGTGAAAATCAGACCTATAGTACTGAATAGAGCTAGTAGTACTAGAGAGAAGTCCACATCAACCACCTCTATCTTCAGCTAAGTGGTCTGCTATCACCGGCTCAGGTTTAGAGATCTTCGCTCTGTGAGTTGCTCTAGCTAGTGCGTGAGAACCGGCTGGAGCCAGCATTAAGAGGATAAAAGCCGCTACTACGAGAGAACCACCCATAAAGAACCTTAGTTCACCTAGTTCTGACATAGTGAGCGATATCAGGGCTAGACCTACGAGTGGGTAAAACGTACCACCGATAGTACTTACAGTAGCAGCGTGAAGTCTTAGATAGAAGTTTTTAAATCTATTGAGTCCTATAGCACCTATTAAATTGACTAAACAGCCTGCGACTACCAGTACTAGCCCTACGTATCTAACTAATTCTTCAATCACCTAGCTCACCTCTCTCTAAATACTTTGCTACATAAATGTCTAACGCGTAAGCCCATAAGACGAGAACAATAGTACAAGCAGACATAATTGGTGACTTAATTAGTATACTCACAACACCAAACAGTAGTGAGATAGAGTAGAAGAAGACGTCTGCTGCGAGCACTCTATCAGATATTGTTGGTCCTCTATATGCTACTAGTAGGTAGAGAGCGTAGGAAATAGAGAGAACTGGGAGAACTATAAAGCTAAGTAGGAGTTCAGTCACGCTCACTGTTGCTCACTAGACTTCATTGTAGCTAGACTTAAATCTCGCGATGTATGTATGCTGTAGTCAGCCATCTCGAATATCTCGGTTGTAACGTAGGCTTTCACCGGACATATGAAAACACATTGATAGCAAAAGACACACTTACCGTAGTCTACTACTGGATATTGACTTCTCGGATTATGCTTTAACGTTTGAGGAAGCTTCTCCATAGCTATAGCATTCGCTGGACAATCAATCGCACAGAGAGAACACCCAATACATTTCATTAAATTTGCGTAGTGTCTTCCCCTAGAATCTGGAGCCACAGTTAGTTCTCTAGTTACTGGATACTTGACTGTGGAAGGCTTTCTAACCAGATTCCTCAGAGCTTCACTAAGTATACTCAATCTCATCGAGACTCTACCCTAGCTAGCTCTCTGAGATTCATATAGGTTTTTTCACCTGTTTTCTCATCTATAACTACTACACGTTCTGTACAAGAGATACAGGGATCATATGACGCGAATATTACTGGAACATCAGCCAGTCTGTGCCCTAGGTAGACGGAATCTGTATTGAGGATATTCATAAACGATGGAGTCCTTATCTTCACTCTATAGGGGTTTGGACCTCCAACACTCACTAAGTGATATATAAGCTCTCCTCTTGGAGCTTCAACTCTCGAGATCGCTTCTCCGGGTTTAGCAGACCTCGGAATTGTCTTCGGTATAGCTGGTCCCTGAGGCAGACTCTCGATAGCGTGGCGGATTATATTAACTGATTCTAGAGCTTCCTCTAAACGTACTATCATCCTAGCCCACGAGTCTCCTTCATCACGAACTACTACGTTGAAAGAAATCTCCGGATAGGCTGCGTAAGGATCGTCGGATCTAACGTCAGATCTCACTCCAGACCCTCTGAGAGTTGGACCAACTACTGACATCTTGAGGGCATTCGACTTACTTATAGTGCCGACTTCTGAGAGTCTCTTCACTATAGTATAGTCGTTTTCATAGACGTTCTTATAGTACTTGAGTCTCTCCTCTACTTTTTCGAGTTCGCTGAGTATTTTATCTCTTCTAACTTCATCTAGATCTCTCTTAACACCTCCTACTGTGTGTATATCTGCGTGAACTCTACTACCGGTTACTAGTTCCTTAAGATACATTATTCTCTCTCTATCTCTCATTAGCAACATGAAGAGGGTATCGAATCCGATTATCTCAGCCATTACTGCCGATATGAGCATGTGAGAATGTATTCTCTCAAGCTCCATAACGATAGTCCTTATGTAGTTAGCTCTCGGAAGTGGTTCAACACCCATTAATTTCTCTACACCCTGTACGTAGGCCTGAATATGCACTGCGTTACATATTCCACAAACTCTACCAGCAATATACATTCCCCTAATCCAGCTATTCTTTTCTAGTAGCTTCTCGATCCCTCTATGATTATAGCCCGTGTTCACAGCAACTTCTACAACTTCTTCTCCTTCGGTTCTGACTCTAAGCATTATAGGTTCATGAAGTGCTGGATGTTGGGGTCCTATAGGTATCTCGACAATGACCATAGCTTAAACACCTGAGTCTTTTCTCAGTGGGTAGATTTCCCTAGCTACTATGTCTTCAGGAGCTAGAAAACCTCTTCTAAGTCTCCCGTTTTCCTGAAATATAACCCCCATCAAGTCGTAGACCTCAACCTCACTTCCAACTGCTCCACGGACTATGTCTGATATACTTGGAACAACTGGGTCACTTCTATCTACTAGTACTTTAACTACAATAGCAGCTTTGTATTTAACACTCCAAAAGATGTAGTTTAACTCTATCTTACCGTCTTTAGGTATATCTACAGCAGTAATAGTAGAAAGATAGGAATCTTCTTTAACTACTACTTCTACTGTTTTTCTCAACTCATGTTTTGTTACTGTAGCTACGAATCTCCTAGGACTAACTTCCTCGAACCGGACATCACCCAACAATAAACTCAAAATTAACCACCTACTCTATCCAGTAGTTTCTTAATTCCGTGAAGTATTGCCTCAGGTCTAGGTGGGCAACCCGGAATATAGACATCTACAGGAACTACTTTATCTGCTCTTGAGATAAGCGGGTAGGAGTTTGCGAAGACACCTCCAGATATCGCGCACGCACCACAAGCTATAACAAACTTAGGTGATGGAGTTTGATCGTAGAGTCTCTTGAGTCTTTCAGCAGCTTTCTTATTGAGTGCTCCTGTTACAATTATTACATCAGCATGTCTTGGATTTGGCGCTAGTTTAACTCCTAAACGTTCAGGGTCGAAGAAAGGAGTGAGTGCCGCAAGTGTTTCGATGTCACAGCCATTACATGCTCCAGCATTAAAGTGCATTATCCAGGGGGAGTATTTCATGATCTTAGTGCTCATTCCGGCACCATATAGGTTATCACCCCGAAAGATTTAAGCATTAAATACTAAACTTTAATGCATCCTCGGCGTTCGAGAACATATATAAAGGCTTTCACGATTTTTCGAATTGCTTCTGCTACATACTTTGTAACACCAAGTCTTACGTCTAAGCAAATAGGTCTAGTACCGATTACGTAGATATCAGATTTCACTAGGCTTAGTAATGTGTCTATTCCTATAGTGTGAGTAGAAAGAGATGTAGGATACTTCGGAATATCGCTTCTACTTAGAACAACTATCTCAGAAAGAGGAATGGGGGCCTCAACAACATCTAGTATTAGTGATATCTTTGCTGTACTTAGTATGTCTAGGTAAGACTCTACTGCGGTACCGGCCTCAATAACTAACAAACACTTCCTCTTTGAATACTTCGCCGAGAGATTCGATAGAGACCTAGCTAAATACACCCCAAAGCCGTCATCACATCTTAACTCGTTTCCAATACCTACTACTACAGATTCACCTGGAATTAGAACTCTCTCTAAAAAGAGCTTTAGCTCTTCTTCACTAACTATTACTACCATGACGCCGACCTCTATCCAAATATTACTAGTTTTTAGAACTTGAATTTCTGTGGAGATCGTAGTTAGCCCTAAAACTTTGTATGCTACTCAGCACTTGACTGTTAACTAGCTATATTAGCTATATATGCTAAAGAATATATTTGACCTAGAGCGATACCACCGTCATTAGGTGGTATGCGAGTCGGCAGCACTAAGACAAATTCTTCACTCTTTAGTTCGTCTTTTACTCCTCTCACTATAATTGAGTTTACTATAGCTCCACCTCCCGCCGGCACCAACCTACTTACTCTCTTTCCTCTAGCAGCGGTAAGAATAGCTCTCCCAATGGCTCTTCCAATCACATATTGTGCTGTATATGCTATATCTCTCTGAGGTCTGCCTTCACTTGCGTATTTAAGAATTCTCTCGATTAGAGGAATGGGATCTATCTCGATAACTTCACCTACATGCACTAGCTCATCAGCAAAGTCTGCTTCTGGTAGTAGTGAACCTCGATAAGCAGCTTCTTCAAGTCTAATTGCGGGACTTCCCTCGTATTCTCGAGTTACAGCTACGCCTAGTAGAACTGATATGGCATCTAGAAATCTCCCGAGACTAGATGAATAAATCCAGTTTTTCTTCACAGTTCTTAAGAATATCTCTAACTCCAGATTACCCCCCGGTAGAGTCTTAACTAATCCGCTTTTCTCATATAGAGATATAACTTCTTCTTCACTTAGTATTCTAGTAAGATACGATGCTAACACTCGCGCTGGATACTCTACATCTCGATCACTTCCACTTAGCTTTACGTAAGATAGTTTTCCGAGTCTTCTATATCCCATTCTCGATATCTCAATTACTTCACAACCCCATATAGCACCATCATCTCCGTAACCAACTCCATCGGTAGCTACTCCTATGTATGACTCACCTAACAGGTTAGCGTCAGCCATCGTGCTGAGGATGTGGGCTGTATGGTGCTGTATCTCTACGAGCTTCCCGGAATTCTCACTCATTTCCACTCCAATAGCGCGAGATATATATCTTGGGTGTTTATCAACTACATACACAGCTTTAGCAGAATCTACTCTATAGACATCTGTGAAGTATCTTAAGTACTTAAGAAACTCGGACATTGTTTCTCCGTTGCCGAGTTCTCCTATGTACTGAGTTAATACGACTCTATCTTCAAAAGCGACTGCTGGAGCACTTATGATGTCGGCGCCCATAGCTACAGCTTCAACACTAAGTCTAAATGGAATTCTAATCCACTGTGGAACATACCCTCTCGACCTCCTAAGTAAAATTGGACTACCGTCGGTAAACCTTATAACACTATCGTCTACCCTATTGACAATCACCCTATTGTGAGTTAAAATAAAGTCAGCTATCTTACTTAACTTATCTATTGCGCATTTTTCATTGTAACACATAGGTTCATCAGTTACATTACCACTAGTCATTACAGCAAATCGATCTCTCACATCTCTGAGGAGAATATAGTGGAGAGCTGTATATGGTAGGAAAACACCTTCGTGAGCCATGCCTGGTGATACATATTTAGATACTGGTGAACTCTCTCTCTTAAGTAGCAGCACAATAGGTCTCTGGGGAGAGAGTAGTAGATTTCTAGAAATATCGTCGAGAACAACTAGCCTATCTGCGATATCTATATCTAGAGTCATAACTGCGAACGGCTTTGTAGGTCTCTTCTTTCTCTGCCTAAGCCTTAAGACCACATCGTCATCTGTGGCTAAGCAAGCTATGTGGTATCCACCAACTCCCTTAACTCCAACGATATAACCTTCACTAATGAGTTTTGCTGCTTCATGTATAGGCTCATCGACATCCAATAACTCTAAGTTACGTGTATATAGGTATGCTCTAGGTCCACACTTGGGACAGGATATGCCTTGAGCGTGGTACCTCCTTCTATTCTCGATATCTGTATACTCCCTCGCACAATCGGGGCAGAGTGGAAAATCTCTCATAGATGTCATATTTCTATCGTAAGGTACGCTATACATCATTGAAAATCTGGGGCCACACCAAACACACGAATTAAACGGGTAGGAATGCCTCCTATCTCTCGGGTCAAGAACTTCCCGCAGACACTCATCGCATATACTGAAATCCGGCGGCAGCATGGAGCGTAAGTAGAGTGTGCCGGAAGACTTCTCGATTTTGAATTCTAGGTACTCTCCTTGATGTACTTCTTCTATGACTACGTGTTCTACTTCAGCAGGTTTCGGAGTATCTAGAAGTAGCTTATAGAGAAACAGTGAGACACTGTCTCTATCCCCCTCAACAACTATCTCTACCTCCGATCCTCCTACATTCTTAACGTATCCACCCAGTTTCAAGGATTTCGCTAGTGAGTGCACGTATGGTCTAAAGCCTACTCCCTGAACTAGCCCACTCACTATTAGTTTTAGTTTAACCAGTTTTCCTCACTCCATGTATATTTTAATTCTAATAGTATTATGCTGAAGTAAAGTTAGCGTCTCTGCTCTAGCTGGTTAACTCTTTACTGTAGCTTTTTCCAGATGATGTACCTACTTAACACATAGTTGAGGAAGAACCCTAACAATATGCCGACTAACTGAGACAACATTCTCTCTACTCTATAGCTATAGAAGAGTAGGTTTGATACAGCAACTTGAGATACAAAGTGGAGTATAACAGCACCGTGAAATTCAGCTAATCGCGTAAAAACACCTCTACTAAATGCGGACTTAAACGTCCACGCCTCGTGCATCACAAAGTTAAATAATGTTGAAGTTTCGAATGCTATCAATACGGAAATCCAGTGCTCAAATCCTAGTAGGTAGCCTAAGAAGTAGAGAGTCGCGAGATTAATTACAGTTCCTAGTCCACCTACGAGGACGAATCTCACAGATTCGTGAGCCAGATTTAATACGTGAAGCAAGTAATTGAAGATTTCGGTAACTCCTAATTTTGACTCACCCCATGTTCTAGCTCTGAACTCGATAGGGTGTTCACAAGCCTTTTTGTAGCGTCCTTTAACTAGGATTTCGAGAAGTACTTTAAAGCCTCTTGGATTCAAAGATACCTCATCGATAACTTCTCTCTTTAGCACGAAGTATCCAGACATAGTGTCTTTAACTCCGCGAGTTTTTGGAAGCAGTATTTTAGCTATCGAGTCAGCACCTCTTGAAATAAGTTTCCTAAGGGGGGACCAACCCCTCGTATAACCTCCTCGAACATATCGAGAACCTACGACAATGTCACACTCACTTAGAGCTTTCTTCAGCATCTCTGGTAGTACTTCGGGAGGGTGCTGCAGGTCAGCATCCATTACTACTAAAACAGAGCCTCTAGCTACCCTCAAACCTTCGAGTACAGCAGATGCTAACCCCATTTTCCCAGGTCTCACGATCAATTTAATGTTGTAGCGGTCCTGCACGGCTCTTACAGCATCAGCAGTTCCATCTGGTGAACTATCGTCAACAACTATAACTTCGTAAGAAAAACCGTTCTCAGTCGCGATATCGTGAAGGATCTTTATTAATCGAGTTATATTCTCTCTCTCGTTATATGTAGGGATCACTATACTTACGTCAGTCTTCGATGACACAGTGAAATACCCTACTAATACAGCAGCACAACTTAATAGATACTTTACAATGTAGACGGAGTAGCTACTCTAAGACTTAGAAGACCTATAGAGTATTCACACAAGGAAGCTTCCCTACCTAGTTAAAAATTAAAACTCAGATACACGCTATCTAAGGGATGAAAGAGGTCTTTAAGCGCTGATATGTGATGTGAAACCCACGCTACGACCCAGTAGAGTGATGACTTCCTCCGGCACTGAGTAGGTGAAGTAAAGGCATTTGGCTGATGCGGAGAACTGCGAAAATCTTCTATTTACACAGTAATTTACTGTTAATGCTTAAGCAAACACTATCTAAATCCACTTATTGAAATAGAGTTCACTAAAACTTAATCGTTGAAATAGAGGGGGAAATAATTGTGAAATCTGGGGACTAGTATTAAAACGTTTTTTGTAGTAGAACTTGCTAAGTTTTCTACTCGGTATTTTCTCTCCCAGATCGATTTTGAAAGATATTCTTTCTCTCTACTTGTTCTCGTTGATAGAGCTTACGGATTTCACTATATATCTTTAAAATGAGTTCTTCTCCACCTAGTTTTTCTAGAAGATGTGGGTTGTAGCGTAGTTCGTTTGGATGTGCTCCTAGAGCTGCTCTAGTAACGAGAAAACCTAGATTAGCAGCATCCAACACAGATTCTCTATTTTCTAAGGCATCACCCTGTCCCAGGTAGTAGGCTAGAGCCCAAGGAGGTATCACAACACCCATGGAATTCATTACCACCATTAGGTAAGATATAGCTGCGATATTACCACTGTCAGCTCCAACAGCAATGAAACCTGATACCTTACCCTCAAGTAGAGACCTCCCCGATACGAAAATCATATTTTCAAGAGAAGTCATTCTGTCGATTAGGTTTTTTAAATGACCACTTGGACCATACCAGTAGATCGGTGTTGAAATTATCAGCGCATCCGATCTAACTATCTCATCGAGAATTTTATTACCGTCATCGCTATCTATAAGACACGGATATCTGCAGGACAACTGCATATCACTTACACACCCTATGCAGGGTTTTATTGAGTAGTCGTATAGATGTATTAGTTCCACTAAAGCCCCAGCATACTTTGATGCTTCAATAGCTACTCTAAGTAGCTTGTACGTATTTCCGTACTTTCTGGGTGAGGCATTTATAGCTAGTACTCTCATTACGCACTCCCAAACAAACACAGCAATAGATATAGGTATTTAAGTATACTGCTACTTAAAAAGGAACTGTAGAATATCTGTGAACACTATGTCAGAGAATACTGTAGCTAGAGAGTGTTCAAGCTGTAGAAAGCGTTTAGCAAGCTACTTCAGAAGGCACTCAGGTGAGAGACTTTGTGGTATCTGCCTTCATAGAAACCTGGTTAGAGAGGTTAAGAGGTCGTTCTCTAAGATCAGTAAGAAAGGTTTTAGACTTAAGATAGCTATCCCAGTTTACTCACGTAAGATCGTGGAAAGCATAGTCCTCATGCGGATTCTCAGTGAAGTAGAGATGGAATTCAACAGCGAGGTTGTAGGTGTAGTGTTAGATGAAGAACTTATTGAGTGCTCTCCAGTTTTAAGAAAACACTGCCGAGACTTAGTTTTCACAAGCTTAAGTGGAGATCTATTTGAAGTCAGCGATATCGAGAGAGCCATAGCTAACTTAGCTATTAGATTAGACATTGTAGCACTACCAGAAACTTTAAGTGACTTGCTTACTCAGTTTCTGAAAAACCTAGTTAGTAGATACGAAGTTATGAAACCGAGAGTATACTCTAAGTTTAGCGATATAGAGGTCCTCATTCCGATGTACAGAGTGCTTAAAACTGATATTATCGCGTATGCTCACATTTCCGGTATTCTAAAGAGTTTAGACTGCTTCAACCCCGCTGTCGAGAAGGTCGATATCCTAGAGAAACTTACTACACAATTATCACTAAAGCACTCAGAATTAGTCTACAGGTTTCTACATAGTGTTTAAATTCTCACTCAGTTCGCAAAACTGAAGTCTAGTTCACTTATTTAAGTAGGGCTAGATGTAGAGTCATAGAGAATATGAGTAGACCTGAAATAGCACTATTGTTAGGACTATTTAGAGGGAGTAGGTTTAGCTACGCAAGAGCTTCAGTAGTTAAAGATATCAACATCTCTTTTATAGATGTTTCCGTAGCAGAAGACCTTAAATGCTATGAAAGTGTTGAATCAATTAGTGAAGTAGAGATAAGCACACCGGATGAAGGGAGGTACACGATCTTCTCTCTATGTCTAATCGACAAGGTGGTGTTTAGTGGGTATGAGATTCCTTATCAAACAGTTATTCACGTAGCTAGACCTATAAGGAGGAACCCGCTTTACGAAGCCTACATAGGTAGAGACTTAATAGATTACTGGCAGCTCTACGTGGACTATGCCGGAGGTGCCATTAGAAGTAGGATGGCGAAAAAGGTGAAGCTATGGTAAAATCGGTGCCGACTCTCTGTGTGGATATGTTTACTGATGAAGAGATAGACATTGGTGTACTGTGTGAGAACTGAGCTTAGAGCTAAACTAGTGTTATGTTTAAGTAATTTACTTGCCGAGGTTCTAGTTAAGTCTCTCAGTCCGGATGATGTTCCTTCCAAAGGTTTCTCACTGAGTAGTATTAGTGAGAATAGCTGCTACATATATGAAGCACGCTGTAGCAACTGCTTTAGTGAAGATATTCTAACTCTAGGTTCGATCTTGAATGAAGTGATCCTTCTCTCAGACATGGTTAGGAGGACTATAGAAGTAGTAGAAGGATGTAAAAGCTTTTAAGTCTTAACCTACTTTAAGCGTTAAGGAGAGAGTGTGTCGTCAGCAGTAAAGACAAAGTGGAAAACAAAGAAGTGGTACTCGATTCTAGCCCCAGAGGTATTTGGGGGTATACCGATCGGCAGTATTCCAGCTGATGAAGGCTGGAAGCTTATGGGGAGAGTTATAGAAACAACACTCTTCGATCTAACTGGGGATTTCACTAAACACTACATACACCTCTACTTCCAAGTCTACAAATATGATGAAGAAAACACTTACACCAGGTTCAAGGGACACGAACTATCGAGAGACTACGTTAAGTCTATAACGAGGAGAAAGTCTTCTAAGATTGTCGGTATTACTGATGTTACTACTAGCGATGGATATATCTTAAGAGTCACCGGATTAGTGCTAACTGCTTACAACTGTAATACCAGTCATAGGAGAGCTATTAGAAAGATAGTATTTCAAACCATTAATGAGTGGGCTCAGAAAAATACGTTCGACGAATTCGTTAAAGCCATGATCTTCGGCAATATGGCTGTAGACTTAATGACACGTGCTAAGAAGATATACCCAGTTAGAAAGGCAGAAATCTATAAGTCTAAACTACTAGCGGTTCCAACACAGACTGGTTTAATACCAGCAGTAATTATTGCTAGAAAACCCACTTAACATGATCCATCACTATAACTCAACTAACTAATTCTCTTAATTTTCAGAGCTTAGATACTCTCAAAACTATTAACACTGGCTAGAGTTTTAACAGCCATATTCCTAGTTTTATTCTAGGTAGGGTTACCCGAAGTTTGAGAGTACGCTGTCTAAAACTAGATTTATAGTGCCTTAGAGATACTGATTGGGTATGGATTTGAAACACCTAGATCGCTACATATGTATAGTATGTGGTAGAGTGTTTCCTAAAGGGCAGGGTGTGATACTTAAAGTTGAAGATAGCGAAATAGTGTTTCACAGCAGCAAGTGCGCTGCTAGATTCTATAAAATGCTTATTGATAGAGGGTCTAAGGAAGTTATTAGCGAATCAATTAGACTAGCTAGAGAGCTAGAAGCAGTACTTGAAAAAAAGAGAGAAGCTACTTCGAAGAGAATCTAGGTAATCAAGAAGCTGCTTTAGCATCGAAATCTACAACTATAGGGTTGGTAGTTCGATGCTGTTTCTCTTTAAATCACCCTCTTCTTAGGTGATACTTGGAGAGGTGTGTCACAGTTAAGATAGTGACTGAAGCACCTAGGGAAGATGTAGTACTAAGCTTACTTAGAGATTACACTACGGCGTGGTTTAAGAATTCATTCACGAAATTTACTCCATCCCAACTCATGGCCATACCACACATTAAGCAGGGCTACAACGTCTTAATCTCTAGTCCGACAGGTACTGGTAAGACTCTCGCTGCTTTTCTACCTATAGTAGACGAGCTATATAGACTAGGCGAGCTAAAACAACTTCAAGACCAAGTGTACGCTATATATGTTTCCCCACTTAGAGCTCTCAATAACGACGTAGCTAAGAACTTAAAGAAGCCTTTAGATGGAATACGTGAGACAGCCTTAAAGATGGGAGTGGAGCTTCCGGAACTCAGGATTAAGGTGAGAACTAGCGATACTCTACCAAGTGAAAAACAGAAGATGTTGAGAGAACCTCCTCATATACTAGTAACCACTCCAGAGTCTCTCGCAATAGCTCTAGTAGCACCCAAGTTTAGAGAAAAGCTCTCAGGAGTTAGGTGGGTCATCGTAGACGAAGTTCATGAGTTAGCGTCGAGTAAGAGGGGAGCACATCTATCGCTAACTCTTGAAAGACTTGAAGAGCTAGTTCCATGGGAACTTCAGAGAGTAGGTTTGAGTGCTACTATAGCACCTCTTGAAACAATTGCGCAGTTTTTAGTCGGCTATAGGTCGGATTTAGAGCCTAGACAATGTGTAGTTGTCGATGCGAGATTCCTCAAACCTATGGAGATTGATGTGATGTGCCCCAAAGTCGATATAATAAAAGATCCAGCCGATGTCGTAAATGAAGCTATATATCAAGAACTGAAGAATATAGTTCTCCGCCATAGAACTACACTCGTATTTACAAACACTAGGAGTTCTACTGAGAGAGTAGTGTTTAAGTTAAGAAGGATACTCGAGAAAGAGGGAGTACTAGATGCAGATGAAGTAGAAGCACACCATAGCTCACTTAGTAGAGAGCTTAGGCTAGATATAGAAGACAAGCTTAAGAATGGTGATTTAAGAGCTATCGTAAGTTCGACATCTCTAGAGCTAGGAATAGATATAGGCTATATTGATGCTGTAGTCCTACTTAGTTCCCCAAAAAGTACGACACGACTAATTCAGAGAGTTGGGAGGTCTGGACACAGTGTTGACGATGTTAGCAGGGGGTACGTGTTAGCTGTAGATAGAGACGATCTTGTTGAAGTAATAGTTCTAGCTAAATTAGCTAGAGAGAGAAAACTCGATAGAGTTAAAATACCTAGAAAACCTCTAGATATTCTAGCTCAACACATCGTCGGTATGTCTCTAGAGAGAAAGTGGAAGCTCGAGGAAGCTTATGAAGTAGTTAGAAGATCTTACAACTACTACGGTCTTACGTGGAGTGAGTTTATGCGAGTTATAGACTACCTATCTGGAAAACACGAAGACCTCCTATCCACTACGAGAACCTACTCTAAGATAAGGTACTACGAAGACGAGAAGGCTTTCGGTAAGAAGAGAGGTGTGAGAGCAATATACTATCTAAATTCCGGTGCTATACCTGATGAAGCTAAGATTAAGGTATTCACTGAGGATGGACGTTACGTTGGTGATCTAGAAGAAGAGTTTGCTGAATACTTAGAGCCGGGAGATGTCTTCGTGCTTGGAGGTAGGACTTTTCAGTTTGTGAAATCTAGTGCTATGAGAGCAATTGTGCGAAAAGTAGAGCATCAGAGACCTACAGTTCCTAGCTGGTTTTCAGAAATGCTTCCACTATCCTTTGATTCAGCACTAGAGATAGCTAGATTTCGTGGATATGTTTCTCGCTTGATAGATGAGGTAGGCTTAAAAGAGTCTATACGTAATGTTTCAGCAAGCTACAGTGTAGATGAACGTATTGCGAAATACGTAGTGGACTACGTCTACGAGCAGAAGAAGTATATCGAAGTAGTGCCTGACGACCGAGTTGTGTTAGTCGAAATATGGCGCGATGAAACATCCGATACCGACAACCTAGTGTTCCACACTCTACTTGGAAGAAGAGTTAACGACGCTCTAGCAAGAGCTCTAGCTCTATTCATTAGCGATACTGTTAACGTTAATGTCAGAGTTACCGTAACTGATAACGGCTTCATGTTAACAATTCCATCACTAAATAGCGGAAGTTTTGATGAAGTTGTTCTTAAGGTCTTAAATAACTTAAAGTCTCATCAACTTAGAGAGTTACTTAAGAAAGCTTTAAGAAGATCGGAGATATTGAAGAGAAGGTTTAGACACTGTGCTGAGAGAGCTCTAGCTCTACTTAGAAACTATAGAGGTGAGGAAACTAGTATTAATAGGAGACAGATAAACGCTGAGACCCTTAAAAAGATTGTAGAAACTATAGAAGGTTTTCCAATTCTAGAAGAAGCATATAGAGAAGTTATGGAAGACGTTATGGACGTCGAAAACGCTGAGAGAGTTTTAAACTCCATAGAGATGGACGACATCGTGGTGAAGGTAGTGAAAGTTGATGGACCACCATCACCTTTCGCACACTCAATAGTCACACATGGCTATAGCGATGTAGTGCTTATGGAAGATAGAAGGAAGATGCTCTTAAAGCTTTACGAAGAAGTTCTTAAAAGAATATCAGAGAGAAATACCTCAAGCCGGTCACTTCCCAGCTCATGCATTCCTAGTTCGTGAAATCAGGCTGAGAAATATTTAAAAGTATTTGAACTCTACTCGAGGTCTACAGCTTGCTCCTAGGGTAGTGTGTTTTAGATCTGTTTCAGAGTCCATAAGCGGAAGAGTTCATCTAATGTCATTATTTTTGCTCCATACATAGTTTTCATATAGTTTAAAGCTTCTTCGTGGTCTCTAGGATTAAATGTAGCTGTAGCATCTCGCAGCACTATGATGCTGTAACCTCTAAAGAAGGCGTCAGCCACTGTATGTTTTACGCAAATATGTGTATGTATTCCAGTGACTACAATAGTTTTAACACCGAGTCCTCTTAGCAGGAGGTCTAGCCCAGTTTCAAAAAACGCCGAATAGGTTCTCTTCTCTAGAACATAGTCTCGATCTAGTGGTTTAAGTTCATCTACGACTTTAGATGCTTCTTCTCCTTTCATTGCGTGTTCTCCCCAGACCTTTATCTCAGGGTCTGTAGGGTAGTGAGAATCGTTTACATAGACTACTGAAATACCTGTAGATCTAGCTACTTGAACGACTTCCCGTACTTTACCGATAATTTCAGCGCAGGGCTGACACTTGATTTTTCCATAGATAAAGTCGTAGAGCATGTCTATAACAAGAACAGCGTATTCACTCATGTGAGTCACCCGATCTTTATTTTAGCCATGATTTTATGCCTTCTGAAAGATTATTCTAACACTATTCTAGTTTCCAGTTTCTGAAGTTCTTTTGAATAGCGGGTCTACTCTAGTAGATATTAGACGGCAGGTTTAACCTTCAGTTGATTTGCGGAGGACTACGCGTGATGTGTAATTCTGTCGCTCACTGACCGCATTATTTGCATCTCAAATAAGAACAATAGTATTTATGTAACAAGATAGTAGAGTACACTTATATCACTAGCTTGCTGCGGCGTTAAGATTGTTTTAGTGAGTCTAGGAGTTCTTTACTTACTGTAAATATCGCACAGAGAAACTCTTCTCCACTTTTCTCCAGGAGTTCGAGAGCTTTATCTCCCTTGATGATGTTGTTTTCATACTCTACCACGACACCGAGTATTTCACTTTTGATCACTATCAATCTTGCTGTTTGTTTTTCGCTTCTGAGGACTACGTAAATCGGGGAATCATTTTTAGTGCTTATATCGAATAAAGTGTTGATTAGAATATCTGAGTACTTCATTCTTAATGTAGATACGGACTTTCCTCCTATAGTTAACCTATACACTGCTATTGGGTCTTCGAGAATGCTTAAGTAAGTATCTGAAACGCCTCTGCCCACGGGTTTTACGGCTTCTACCGGTGGCTTAGGAGTTGCCGTAGCTGGTGCTACTTCAGGTTTTTCCTCTTTTTCCTCCACTCCTACTGGTGTTGCTCCCTCACTAACTACTGGAGCTGTAGGTGGCTTTGGAACTACAGCTACTCCGTGTTTCGCTTCTGCTGCGGGTTTTACAACAGCCCGTTTTAAAGCTTCAGTAATGTTTTCAGGAATTCTCGATATGAATCTCTCAGTTTCAGCAGTTATTCCAGAGATTCTCTCTTTGAAAGAACCTGCTCTAACATAGAGTTCAAACGAGATTTCAGTCTCTCCATCAGCTCTCGTAGCAACGAGTCTAAAACTTAAGTCCATACGGGGAGGCCTAAAGAATCCCATTACTAGTTCGCCGATTAAACTACTCTCAACAATAGCTCTATTTGTTCCCTTAGAAACTACGAAACTAAAGACAACATCACCTCTTATTCCAAAGGCGTTTATATATACGACTACGTCACTGCCCCTGAAAGACTTAAGCTTTATCTCAATGGGAAGTAGAGAAAAGAAGTCTCCGGGTATCGATACTACTTCGTACACGCTCTCTAGACCGTGAGGCACTCTAAATATTATACTTCGATGAACCGGCACAGTAGCTCAAGCCAAATAGTGATTCACCTTTTAAATATTTACTTTTCTCCACCTTTTACCGTGAGTCACAGACCTCTCGCAGCACCTGTATTTTATCTTTTAAAATTTCGAGTTCGTGAATAGTAAACCAGGGATATCTATTTCTCAGCTTTAAAGATGCTGCTATAGACGCGATTGCGGCAGCTTCTAGAAATTCTAAGTTTTCATTAATTAAGTAGTGAGCTAGTACCTCTGTGAAGACATCCCCCAATCCGATGGACTCTCCGTAGATGCCTTGCAGAGGCTCGACCTCATAGAAACACTTAGTGCTGTAAGATACTACTTTAAAAGGCTCTCTTCCGCTAGTTATAACTATGTCTGCTTTAAGCTCTTCTGAACACCTCAGGGGATCAGCCCAGCACTCCACTGGGAATTCCGACCTCTCTCCTCTCAAAATAGCTCGCTTAGATGTTCTAAGATGCCTTCCTAACTTGAAAACTCTCTGCGTATCGTGAACTACACCACCGTTTCTTACTGCTTTTCTAATGAATCCCTGAATATCTACTACTACAATACGTTCTCTAGCTAATTCAGATAGTTCTTCGAGATTTAGTTCGCTGTAAGTAGTTGAAACAACAACAGCGCTGCATTTCTTCACTACTTCTAGAGCCTGTCTTACCTCAATTTTTGATTGCTTTATTAGTTTAAGACTTCTGTTATCGCCTAGAATATCTATCTTAAAAATGGTTTCTCCGTCACCTACTTCCACTATGCTCAATACGTTCAGAAAGTCGCTACGTCTTTTTAGAAAGTCTGATACGGAGGACTTCGTTGTAACTAAGAGAGTTTGTGAATTGATGTGTAGAGCAGCCATACCTATGTAATAAGCTGGTCCCCCTAGTTGAGGTTGCTCCACTACGTAATCTAGTGTAGATGCTGCTACTACTGCTAGCATTAGGTCCCTCTGTATAGTAGACTTAACTATATGAAAACTATAAGTTTAAGGTTGCCCTAGTGGAAAATCTACGGCGATTTCCTCAAGAAGATACTACTCCACCACTTTTTCACTAAGCAAAGAAGCTTAATGTGCTTTAAACACATCTTCACATAAATCTTCTCTATAGAGCTCTTAGCAGTGAGGTATATGAAGGTATAGAGACCTAGTTGACCTAAGTCAAGAGATAGAGACCCGAGATCTGTATTTTCAAGTTCTACTATAGCAGATAATGGTAAGAGAATCACTCTACAGTTTCTACTTGATGCCACATATAGAAGTCTAGCATAGTAAGTGAATGCCAGTAGAATCGAAGAAAGTATTAACGCAGTCCTAATTCTTAGTTTAAACATACTCACTGCTATGAACATTCCTATAAACACTATGAAAGAACTTATAGAGGCAGCATCATACAGGAGTCTACCTTCAATATATCCGTAGCGGCTAAGCACGTTTGTAGACAGTATTGAAGCACATATAGATAGCCAGGCTATCAGAGTTAAGAAGATCTGTAAGTAAGTGTTTCCGCCTGAATCAGCATTTCCAGCAGCGTTCATAAATCACCAGACCCTCTTTTCATCACGAAGTAGGCTCTAACTCTCATAGGTTTTTCAAGATTATAAATTGAATGCATTTGCGGAGGTCTTCAGCAATTAGTGTTGACTATCTTGGAGGTCTAGATTGCGAGTTGAAGATCTCTAAAGTCTTGCGGTAATACTCTATGCAGAGTAATTAATCTATCGTATTGTTCACCAATGAATTCAGCAAACACCGGGCAAGTATCAAACTTACCCTCTCTATCACACTTAGCTTTTTTCTGAGATTTCATCATTTTAACAAAGCACGAGTTCGTTTTCTTATCGAAATACGGACAGAGCTTATAGGATTGCTTAGCTGATTTTACAATTTTCTCAATCCATTTCGCCTTATCGGTAAGTTGCTTTGAAGCACTACTTTGTGAATGTGATTGTTGTTCGGACAAAGGCTACACCTAAATAGATTATCTTCCAACAACTATAAAGCGTCCGTCTTCAAGTACGTATACCTTTCCTTCATTAACTAGTTTAGTTAGAGTCTTCCTGATTTTGTCTTCACTCGCAATTCCGGGGAGGTATTGGTGTATCTCTTTAATGTTCATCGGCTTGATATTCAGGAGTTTGAGTATTATGTCTACAAGTTCGTCTTCTGTAGGTGCTCTAATTACAAGCACTTCCTGGTCCTCATAAACCACCTTAAAGTCTAAGTCTAACTTAAAGTCTCTATCGCCTTCGTTAGATTCTGAAGTCTCTTTCTTCTTCTCCAATCATATCCCTCATTTGAGTAGTTTTCAATACTTAAAAGCATTCTTACTTAAACAGCTGTGCTATTCATCGAGAAAATCGGTGACCAGCGTTAGTAAATACAGTATCATTTATTATACTCAGAGTATTTATAACTTAATCAGCAATAAAACATTATCTTGAAGAGCTAGACTTTACTATAGATGTTGGTGGAACTTAGATGAAGCTATACCTAATCTCCAGGAATCCGGGGAAGATAAGAGAGTTAAGTCAGTTAGCTAAGGCGTACCAGATCGAGTTAGCCTCCATAGATATTCCTAAGGTTGAAATACAGTCTGAGAGTCTTACAGAAATTGCTCTCTACTCAGTAGCTATAGCGTATATAATTACGAAGAAACCGGTAATTGTTGAAGATTCGGGATTATATATAAAACACTTAAATATGTTTCCAGGTGCGTTATCTAGTTACGTATATAAAACGATCGGTATATCAGGTATACTGAAGCTTATGAATGGAATTAAAGATAGAGAAGCTTTCTTTAAGTCAGTAATAGCTCTAGCAGCTCCAACACTCAACGGTGTGAAGCTCTTTAGTGGAGAAGTTAAGGGAGTAATATCTGAAGAACCGAGAGGTTTCGGAGGCTTTGGTTTCGACCCGATATTCATCCCCAACGGCCACAGCAGAACTTTCGCGGAAATGAGTCTAGAAGAGAAAAACACGGTATCTCATAGAGCTTTAGCGTTTAAAGCTCTATCTAAGTGGATTTTAGAAAACTGTGAATCAATTTCATGTTGGAGTTGGATGTAGACTCGTAGAACACTTACAGAGAGTTAATTAATGCTAGTAGGTATCTTGAGTTTTAAAGGTTCAGACTCTAGTGTAGTGGAGAGGAGTTGGTAAGTATTGAGCGAATGTCGTGTACATATTGAAGATAGTGGTGCGATATCTGTTTCAGATGAAGTAGTTATAGATGGACATAGAAATATCGCAGGTAAAACTAGAGTAGTCACTCACATACATAGTGACCACATAATAGATTTAATGTCGAGTATAAGAAACTCATACAAGTTGATTGGAACAAATATAACTCTGAGCTGGCTCTCGGTACTAGGTTATTCCGCAGCAGCTTCCTCGATGCAGTTAAGCTACAACTCTAGGATTAAGGTAGGCAGTATAAATCTCGAATTCGTGAAAGGTCTCCACATACCGGGCACAGCTCAAGTTCTCGTCGTATGTGAAGATGGACACAGAGTTCTATATAGTAGTGACTTTAAGAAACCGGGGGAAGGCACTCCTATAGTTGAAGCAGATACACTGGTAATAGATGCTGTCTACGGAAGACCGACGTACGTGCGACTATTTGATGACGATATAGAGATGTTATTAGTAGGCTTAGTAAAACAGCTTCTCTCCGAGGGTGCTGTACATATTTACGGCTATTATGGAAAAATCAACGAAGTCATGGAGATCCTCAGAAGTGGGGGGGTAGATGCGCCATTTGTTCTACCTCCTAAAGTCTACATGATGACTAAGAAAGTCGAAAGCCTCGGACATAGATTGAAGGACTATATTCTACTCGGTAGTCGGGAAGCTGATGATGTAGTAAAGAGCGGGTGGTACGTATATCTAGATCACATGATGAGAACTCGAAATAGAGTTTCTCGAGGTATAAACTCAATTGTACTTAGTGGGTGGGAGTTTAAAAAACCAATTAAGAAACTAACTAATCACATGTGGCACGTAGCTTTCAGCGATCACTCAGATTTTAGAGGATTGATTCGGTATGTAGCCGGTGTTAATCCTAGGAGAGTCTATGTGGTGAAAGCTCGAAGTAATGGAGCAGAAGAATTCGCAGGCTATCTACTGGAGAAACTAGGAATTAAAGAGGTATTAGTTGTTTAGTAGAATGCTTCATTGAGGTGTCTATAGTTGTGTAGTTCCTATTCTGCAGATGTCTGTTCCAGACTTTCGTACAGTCTATTACTTAACTTAACTTGTGATACTTCTACTTTTTATCTTCCTTCAATAGTTTGATAAAAGCTTAAATAGAAGTCTTTAATGTAATTCTAATGGGATGTGACATGTCAACATACGGTATTCCGGTCTTAGTACTAAAAGAGGGCGCGACTAGGACTCAGGGTCGTGAAGCACTAAGAAGCAACATTATGGCGGCTAAAGCTTTAGCTGAAGTACTAACGACTTCTCTCGGTCCTAAGGGCTTGGACAAGATGCTGGTGGATAGCTTTGGTGATATAACTGTAACAAATGATGGTGCTACTATAGTTAAGGAAATGGAGGTTCAGCATCCAGCAGCTAAACTACTCGTAGAAACAGCTAAAGCTGTAGATGCTGAAGTAGGTGATGGAACTACTTCAGCTGTAGTTCTAGCAGGTACTCTATTATCTAGGGCTGAAGCACTGCTTGACCAGAATATACATCCAACGATAGTCATAGAGGGTTTCAAGAAGGCTTCTGAAAAAGCTATTGAGATGCTCAATGAAATAGCTGATGAGGCGGAAGTTAACTTAGATTCTCCAGAAGGCATTGAGAAAACTAAGTCTGTACTCAGAGAGCTTGCCTATGCTGCTCTAGCAAGTAAGTATATCTCTTCTCCAGATGTTGTAGATCACTTCATTAACGTAGTAATTGATGCAGTAACTACCGTAGCTGAGAGAAGACCTGAGGGAGGTTACCTAGTGAGATCTGATAACATAAAGATCGAGAAGAAGAAGGGGGCATCTCTAGCAGAAACCCGCTTGATTAAGGGAATAGTGCTAGATAAGGAGGTTGTTCACCCAGGGATGCCGAAGAGAGTAGAGAACGCTAAGATAGCTCTACTAGATGCTCCCCTAGAAATCGAGAAACCCGATATAACTGCTAAAATAAACATAACGTCTCCTGACCAGATAAAGAAGTTCTTAGATGAAGAAACTAGGTTGCTGAAGGAAATGGTTGATAGAATAATTTCCGTTGGTGCTAGTGTTGTTGTTTGTCAGAAAGGTATTGACGATGTCGCACAGCACTTTCTAGCTAAGAAAAACATTCTAGCAGTAAGAAGAGTTAAAAGATCAGACATGGAGAAACTAGAGAGAGCAACAGGAGGAAGAATAGTTACCAGTGTACGCGATCTAACAGAGAGTGACCTAGGGTACGCAGCGCTAGTAGAAGAGAGAAGAGTAGGAAACGATAAGATGGTCTTCGTAGAGGGCTGCAGGAATCCGAAAGCTGTAACTATATTAGTGCGTGGAGCTAATGACATGTTGTTAGATGACGCTGAGAGGTCTCTTAATGACGCTACAAACGCACTGAGAAACGTGTTGAGAGAGCCTAAGGTTCTACCGGGAGGTGGTGCTCCGGAGATAGAACTAGCTATAAGACTCAGAAAGTGGGCTGAGACTATAAGTGGTAAAGAACAGCTAGCAGTACTAGCATTCGCAGATGCTCTAGAAGAGATAGCAGTAGTCTTAGCTAAATCTGCCGGCATGGATCCACTTGAAACATTGATGGAGTTAAGAAAGCTTCACGCAGATGGCAATAAGTACGCTGGAATTAACGTTGTTGAAGGCAGGATAATTAATGACATGAGGAAACTTAAAGTGCTGGATCCACTCGCAGTAAAGAAGCAGATAATTAGAGCTGCGACTGAAGCAGCGACCGCCATACTGAAGGTTGATGACTTAATAGCTGCTTCTCCACTAAAGAAGGAAGGATTAGAGAAGAAGGGTAAGGAAGAGGAAGAAGAGAGAGGAATCGGTAGACCTGAACTAGACTGAGTTCGATCTTAATCGGATAGCTAGATTCAGAGTCTCTTTTTGAATAAAGATAAAGATATATCATGCTCTTCTCGTCTTCTTTAAGACATATTTAATGGTCACCTAGATTTAGCAGAATATCTTAGCTACAGAGTTTTAGTAGGGTGGTTACTGCGGGTAGCTCCAGCGAATTGATTGAAGTTGCTGAAGGTAGAGTTCGCTTATTCACATACGACTTAAGTAGGTATAGAAGGTTGAACGGAGTCTACGAACCCGCCTGGCTGCCGGTTTTCTATAATCCAGCAGCAGTTTTAAGTAGAGACTTCAGCATCTTAGTTGCTTCTACTCTTGATTTAAGAGAATCCATCGTACTAGATGCTCTTTCAGGTACTGGAGTTAGAGCTCTACGCTACTGTTCTGAAGTCAGTAACATCTCAAAGTGTTTCGCTAACGATATCGATACCAGAGCCTACGAGTTAATAGTTAAGAATATTGCTTTAAATAATCTCCAAGATAGAGTTGAGGCATTAAACGATGACGCTAACGTAGTTATGTATAAACTTAAGAAATCCGGAGTAAGAGTAGACCTGATAGATATCGACCCCTATGGTTCTCCGGCACCCTTCATTAGAGCAGCTTCTTGGGGTGTGAGAAGCGGGGGCTACATAGGCATTACATCAACAGATCTAGCCTCTCTATCTGGAGTAAGACCACTAACTGGAAGTAGGAGGTACTGGTGCAGTCTTACACTAACTGATGTGCCTAGGCTTATTGCTTTACATGTTCTAGTAGGTTATGCGGCAAGGGTTGCCGCAGAACTAGATAGGTATATAGAGCCTCTAACGTACATCATCGGCGGTTTCTTCGTGAGAGTTTTCTACAGAATTAGAAGAGGAGCTAGAAAAGCTGATTCTATGCTGTCTAAAAGCATGGGCTACCTAAAATATTGCGGTGTGTGTGGTTTTAGAGAGTTCTCTCGCCAGATTGAGGAAATAAGGTGTAGTATGTGTGGTAGTAGGATTAGCTACGTTGGCCCTCTGTGGATAGATGGACTAGTCAATCAAGAGTATATAGAGAAAGCTAGAAGGTCACTGGCTGTCTATACATATATAAGCTCTCACAACCAGCTATCGAAGTTATTTGAATGTCAAACAACTGAAATCGTAGATAGACCTCTAGCTCCGTATGACATAGTTCAGTTATCGAGTAGACTTAAAGTGAGCTCCCCCAAGATAGAGAAGGTAGTTAATTGCTTGAAGTCTCTAGGCTGTAAGACAGTAAGATATTGCGGTGTTACAACAGCTATAGGTACAGATTGCTCTTATATTGATGTTATATCATGCGTTAAACAGCTTACTAGTACCTAAATTCAGGTAAATTACGAATACCAGACTACTCCAGTGTTCAGAGAAGGTGAGAGTACTTCCGCAGTTTGTAGAGTGTTTATTATCAGTGTTTTAGATAGCTTTTTACTGGCTACGAGAGCTTCTAGCGAGTAAAAATCCTCTATGTCTAGCAACTAGAACTGCTTCACCAGACCTTATTATCTCTTTTAAGAGAGCTCTAGCTACACTCACTTTAACACCAAGAGCAGATGCTAGTGAAGAAGGTGTCGCTATTTTAGATTCAGAAATAGTTTTACTCGCTCTCTTTATCAACTGCTCGGATAGTCCTAGCTCTGCTTGAGTTTTCTTACTTGTTTTCTCTTCTCTTGCCGACTTCTTTAGAGTCTCTTTTTCTTTCTTTCTAGCTTCTTTATCCATCACACTTAGAGGCTTCTTCGATTTTCCACCTCCCGTAATTACCACCGCGACAAGATGCCTACTACTTTTATAAGCTTTAGATTATTTGATCAATGTATTTATCTTTAGTTTAATACTATGACGTCGGGAATAGAGTTAGGGTCAGCCAACATAGTCTCTAAATTACGTAGAATAGATTCTGTAGCTATAGTTGGAGCTTCACCTATTGAAGGAAGAATAGGTTATGAGCTGCTACACAATATCGTTAAATTCGGTTTTAAAGGCGAAATATATCCTGTAAATCCCAAGTATGAACGAGTTCTCGGATTTAAGTGTTATAGGACACCTAAAGATATACCTAACGAAGTAGATGTAGGTATAGTAGCTATTCCAGCACCTCAAGTACCAGATGTAGTCGGAGATCTATGTAGTAAAGATGTAGATGTAGTAGTTGTCATCTCATCTGGGTTTAGAGAGAAGGGTCGTAGCGACCTAGAAGAATTACTAAGAGTAAGAGCTGTTGACTGTGGGATAAGGATTGTAGGACCTAATTCAGCTGGTATAACGTCGTCTCCAGCTAAACTCCACGCCAGTATTGAAGTACTACCAACACCGGGGAGAGTGGCTGTCGTATCGCATAGTGGTGCTGTTGGAGGTGTAGCGATATACGAACTTCAAAAACTCGGGTCTGGAGTAAGTTACTTCATAAGCACTGGTAATAGCTTAGATGTCGGAGTAGAGGAGGTATTAGAGGGACTCGCTGAAGATACTTATACGGACGCTGTTATTCTCTACGTCGAGTGGGTTAAAGATGGTAAGAGATTTATGAAGACTCTTCAAGACCTATCGAAAATTAAACCAGTTGCTGTCGTTAAGGGAGGTTGGGGAGCGGCTAGCTCTAAAGCAGTACTCTCACATACAGGTGGTGTGGCTGTTTCTTATGAAGTCTTTAAAGCTGCAGTACGACAGTCTGGTGCTATAGTAGTTGAAGATGTTGAAGAAGCTGTAGCTATCTCCGAAGTTTTGAGAAAGTTTGAGACTAAAGAAAGGAGTTTTCACAGAGTGCTTCTACTAACTAACTCTGGAGGTTACGGTATACTAGTTGCTTCACACTTAGAGAGAGAAGGTGTTGATCTACCTCAGGTTGATGCCGAATTAAGAAAGCAAATAGAGGAAACAACGGGAAGAGACTTTAGTGGAAGTAATCCAGTAGACTTTGGAGGAGATTCTAAGTCCACAGATATTGCGAGAGTGCTTCAAATAGATAGCTTACGGAACTACTATGATGCGGTAGTAGTCGTTTATGTGCCGACTTCAGCTGAATCTCCTAGAGATATCTGTGAGAGCTTCAGAAGTTCTTTAGAGAAAGTTCCGACGATGTACTTCGCCGCTGGTGGTGGAGCTAACTGGATCACACGTTGTCTATCTGAAGTTAAGCCGGCTGTATCTAGAGTTCCGTTTATCTCCAAGATTTTCTCTGTGTTGAAGAGGAGGAACTCTGCAATTCCAGAATTAAAGTCTACGAATATATAGTTAGTTAAGTAGGTAGGTGCTTCAGGTCGTGAGGCGAGCTAGAGAATACTTCTATTTGTAGTCACTATTACCGATCTTTCATCGAGTACTAGAACTGTTTCCTCAAATTGAGCTACATAGCTTCCGGGAATATCACTTAGCACTGGGTAAGGTATTAAGTAACCAGTCTTAGATAGCTCCCTAAGTATCTCGCGAAATCTACTTATCCCTAGCAGCGCTATGAGGTCCGGAAACCATCTTTCTGAAAACGGAAGTGTTCTAGATTTCCCGTATATACTTGTTAATATGTGTCCTTCAGAAATCTCTCTGAGTATAGATGTAGGTCTAATCGCGTAAATACTTACTCTCTTTTCATCGTAGACTACCCCACGTCCAGTTGATGCGAAAGGCTCTATAGCGTAAGCAGCTCTAGGGCGGAGACGGGTGAAATTAAGACTATCCTTATAGTTCGGAATTGTTTCACCCGCATGAATGGTGTATTCAGCTAGACTGTGCCCGCTTAGATTTCTAATAACTTTAAATCCTCTACTGCGAATTACTTTCTCTACGATAGATCCTACCTCGGAAGCACGAATACCGGGTTTAATGTTTTTTAGAGCTTTTTCTAGAGCTTCTCTTGTAGCATCTACTAGTTCACTATATCTCTCTGAGAATGCGATAGTTATAGCTGTATCAGCTATGCATCCATCTATGTGCACACCTATGTCAACTTTAACTATACCGTCTTCAGGTAGAACGCTTTCATCGTCTATGTAGGCTGTTCTATGAGCTGCTTCATTATTAATCGATACGTTTATGGGAAAAGCCGGTTTACCACCGAGTTCCACTACATAGTTCTCAAGAGTTGATACTAGAGAGAGTATCTTTACTCCTGGTTTAACCTCTCTCATGGCTCTCTCTTTAACTTTCTCAGCGATCTCTCCAGCAGCTATGTATTTCTTAACTACGTCTTCATTCAAAATCCTTCCTCCCCCTCAGTCCAAAGCTGTATATTTTTAAATTTACTAAGTACCTCGGTAATTCTCCGTATGTAATTTAGTGTAAATAGAGATCGCCTCACCACACAGTTCAGAAGTAGCTACAGATCCTCTAAATCGAGTTAGCTAGATAACTGAAGAAACGTAATAGAGCTGAGAGTATTTCATAAAGAATTTAGTATGCGGTCAGACGGGGATTCGAATACATCACTACTCACGTGCGGCAGACTTCTTCATCCCGTACAGTAGGTGTCTACATACTCAACGTTTCAGCCCTGCGCGAGATCTTCACAAATCCGGCCTTTCGAGCTTCATCACACCATAACTTATTTCTATGGGAGTTATATTTTTATAAACTGATGTCGTTGAAGGTATTGAGAGTGTTCTTCTTTTAAGTAGATCACATCTGTGTTTATCTATACTAGAGCTGTTCCTAACTGTAGCTATGAGAAATTATTAACTTCGAGTACGTAGATTGGCTGGTATAGATATGCGAGTTAAGAGTCTTCTAAATGCTAGATATCCAGCTATAAGTAAGGACCACTTACTGACTCACGCTCGGTCTTTAATGCGGGATCTAGGTCTAAGAATGCTTCCAGTAGTAGATGAAGGAAGAGTTATCGGAGTAGTATCTCGAGAGAGTGTTTTAGTTATTACTTCCACAAGATCGAATACTCTCGTTAGAGATGTTATGGAGTCTCCGAAAGTTGCTTTCAACTTAGATGAAGATCTCTGGACTGCTCTTAAAGTTATGTTGGAGTTAGATGAGTGGTATGTTCCAGTAGTTTCACCTAGCAGTAGATACGAAGGTATGCTGGAGATAGACAGCTTTATAAGAAGTGCTCTACTAGAGCTATCAGAAAGTAAGAGACTTGGACCACTCAGAAATTATATGTCGGTAAATGTTGAGTATTTCACGCCGGAAGACCCGATAACAAAGTTGTGGAGGAGAATGATCAAAACGAAGTATGCCGGATTCCCAGTCGTACGCTCTGAAAAAGACCTTAGAGTAATCGGCATTATAACTCAGCACGATTTACTTAAAAAAGGGTACACGAGAATAGAGCTGGAGTCTGAGTCGGGACCGCGGTTTTCCGCAAAAGTGAAGGAAGCAATGACGTCACCTTCTCTAGTCCTAAATGAGGGTGAAGACCTACTCTCAGCAGCTGAGCTTATGATGAGAAATAACATAGGTAGAATACCTATAGTAAACGATAGAAGTAGTCTAGTAGGCATAGTAGATAGAAGTGATGTATGTAGAGCGTATCTGAGGCTAAAGCAGGTGAAAACATGAAGCTACCCAATCCTAGAAGAATGTATGAAAGAGCTAGATGGTTGAGAAGTGATGGAAAACCGAACTTTAAGACAGTAATTCGAGAAAAAGAGCCTGAGTTGAGATCTCTACTAATAGTGGATATACCTGTAGTATCACCACAGATACCTCTGCTAAAATGTATTGAGAATATGTGGAAGACTAGTTTTAGAGCCGCAGTAGTAGTTAAGGCTGGGGAACTCTCAGGTATTCTAACATTTCACGATATAGCTGACTACTTAGGAGGAGGTAGTCGCTTTAAGATAGTGGCCGAGCACTATAAGAATAACTTATACAGAGCTCTCTCGATACCCGTAGAGGAACTTATGAGTAGAAAAGTTGTATATGTTAGTATAAATGATACTCTAAGAAAAACTCTTGAACTCATGATCACACTAGGATACGGACTCATACCGGTTCTAGATACTGGTAATAAATTACTGGGAGTTATAACAGAGGGAAGTGTAATCAGGCTATATTCTGGTAGAATCAGTAGAAGACCGGTTAGTGAGTTTATGACTAAGAACGTCATTACAGCTGATGAAAGTAGCTCTCTACTAGAGATACATAGACTAATGGTTTCGACAGGGGTTAGAAGAATACCGCTAACTACTAGTGATGGTAGAGTTAGAGGTGTGATTACTTGGCGTAGTATTATAGATTTCATAGGATCTCATAGAATATATGAAGTCTCGAAAAGTGGTGATGTAGGTGAAGCCCTCGAAGTCGAAGCTTCAAATCTAGCAGAGCGAGATATAATAGTAGTTGATCCACAATCCTCTCTCGAAAACTTAGTTAAGTTGATGTTTGAAAGGAAATTAGATTATGGATTAGTGGCGGAGGGAGAAGTTCTCAGAGGAATTCTGACAGAGCGAGATATTATGTTCGCAGTGCTGTGGTCTTAGAGGTGAGATCTGTGAGAATAAAAGTAGAGCACTACATGAGCTACCCGGTAGTTGTTGCTAATCCACAAGATAACTTAGCAAGAGTTAGAAACCTAATGCTGAGATACAAGGTTGGACACATAGTTATATCAGTAGATGAAAAACCGCAGGGTATATTAAGTAAGAGTGATTTCGTTAAACTCATGTATAATAGGAAGTGGCTTCACAAACCTCTAACGGAAATCAAAGCTCAAGACATCATGTCCAAGCCAGTTTACGCTATCCTACCTACTAAGAGTGTAACATATGCAGCAAGAAGAATGCTTGAGAAGAAAGTAGGGTCTCTAGTTATAGTGAAGGATGTTGCAACTATGAAAATAGCGGGTATTATCACGAGAACAGACTTAGTAAGAGCTTTTGCAGAAAACTTTAGTGAGCTTTATACAGTGGCAGACTACGTCGAAAAGGAGGTTCCAACATGTAGCCCAGAGCACTCAGTATTCTATGCCGCTGAGAAAGCAGCTATGGGGCAACCTGTAGTCGTTATAGATAGAGGAAGAGTCGCCGGTGTCGTAACTGCGAAAGACTTAGCATTTCTGAGTATAACATCACTAGGTGTGAAAAAACCTCTGAGAATTCGAGGTATCTCACCTAGAGGATTTGAAACCACTATAAAAGTATATCCAGCCATCATGGTTTCTGAAATAATGAATACAGACATAGTATCAGCTAGTTTAGAAGAAGATCTTGCCGCAGTAGCACAGATAATTGTTCGAAACAACGTGGATGTGGTACCTGTTGTAGGTAGTAGTGAAGAACTAATAGGTGTAGTCACAAAGCAAACTCTTCTCAAAGCTCTTAAAGACTCTACCACAAAGAAGATCAGGGAGAAGCGGTCGTAGATAGGTATGAAGCCGAAACTAAGTGAAACATGGGTTCGCGAAGCCCGATTCTGGGAGAAGTTAGAGGAAGGTAAAGTCAGATGTCATTTATGTTATAAGAGGTGTCCAATAGCTAGCGGTGGTTTTGGAGCTTGTGGAGTCAGATATAATGAAAATGGGACGCTCTACACACTCGTATATGGATTGTTAACGGCAGCAAATGTCGACCCTATAGAGAAAAAGCCTCTGATGCACTTTCATCCAGGGTCTGCGGTATTCTCTATATCTACAGCAGGATGTAACTTCATGTGTTCTTTCTGCCAGAATTGGACTCTCTCGCAATCAAGAAGAAATGAAATATTTGGTGAGTATATCGATCCAGAAGAACTAATCACGTTAGCTAAGAAGACTGGAAGCAGTGGTATAAGCTATACATATAATGAACCAACAATATTCTATGAGTATATGTATGATGTAGCTAAGATAGCAAAACGCGAAGGACTCTTCAATACTATGGTGACTAACGGCTATATTACTGAAGAAGCTCTGGTAGAGCTATCTAAGTATATGGACGCTGCTACAGTTGACTTTAAGGGAGGAGGTAGCAGAGACTTCTACACTAAGTTTATGGGAGTTCACGATCCGGAGCCGATATTTAAGACTCTATCGGTTATGAAGGAGAAAAAGATCTTCATAGAGATTACGAATCTCGTAGTTCCTAAGTATGGTGAAGAATCAGCATACATAAAGAAGTTAGCTAAGTGGACAGCAGAAAACCTAGGTGATGAAACACCACTACATCTACTCAGATTTTATCCACACTATAAGTTGAGCTACTTACCTCCTACAGACACGAGAACTCTGGAAAAACTAGCTCAAGCAGCTATTGATGAAGGCTTAAAACACGTCTACATAGGCAACATTCCCGGACATAAACTCGAGCATACATACTGTCCTAAGTGTAAGCATTTAGCAGTAAGAAGATACAGTTTCTACATCATTGAGTGGAATCTACTTTCAGATAATAAATGTCCTAACTGCGGCTACAAACTAAACATAGTTGGTGAATACCGAGGCGGTAAGATGCTCAGGTATTTTTAACTTAGAAGAAGCTATTATAGAAGAATTAACCACCAGAAAATAGCTATTTAAACTCCTTGAACTACCCCTTGGGGTAGCGACTTGAAGTTTTACATAATATCAGATACTCACGACAGTGTGGACGCAGTTGAGAAATTTCTTAACGTATTGAGGTCTTCTTCCCACAGCGGCTTCCTTATTCATCTAGGTGACTTAGTTTCACCATTCACACTTAAACTAATCTCAGAGTCTCTTCCGCAATCATTTAGTCTCAAAGTTATACTCGGAAATAACGACGGAGATAAGGTTCTTCTTAGTAGAATTACTAAAGAAGTCTGCGATCAACCGGAGGAAGTAGAGATTTGTGGATTGAGAGCTATTCTACTACATGGATTTAAATCAATCGAGCTTACAGAAAAGATCGCGCATGGAATAGCGTGTAGTGGTTACTACGACATTGTGCTATATGGACATACACACAGATTTATGGTAGAGAGAGCTTGTTCCAGCTATCTGATCAACCCGGGAACTCTTTCTGGGTACTTAGCTAGCAGAAGAACTTATGGCATCATTGACTGCGGAGATCTTACGGTATCTATTGTCGACCTAGAGACAGGTGGGAGCATTCTAAGTACTAAGATAGTGATAGAAAAGTAGTATTCGGTGTAAGTGAGTAGTAGTCTAGACTTCGCTATAGAATATGTGATATCAGTAAATTCTCTTTATCACTCCGAGGCATTCGTCTGTTTTAGAGATCGACATCCTAGCTTCTCTTTCTAGTTCAGTCAGTGCTCTAATAGCGTCTACATTCTCGGGAACCACGTTTGATTCATTAGGTGTAGCCCACATCATGTAGATTTCAGTTCCATTACTTGAGACTGAGATACCGTCTCTCCATATAGGTATCTCATAGAGATCACCACGCGGTCTACCTAAGTCTCTAGAAAGCTCGAATACACTGTTAAGTCCTTCAACACCATCTTCACCGCTCACGAATATTACTCTAGGTTCTTCTTCAATAACTCTCACAATGTCTTCAACTGAAACCTTACTCCTTGTCTCGATCATCGCCATATGTAGGTGATAGAGATTGTGGCTTCCTTTAGCAGCCATAGTTACTATATCTAGATCTCTTATCACAGTTCTCGCATCTGGTCCGTGATGTGAAGGAACCTGTAGTTCAGGAACTACTGTATTCATAATGCCTGCTCTACTCGATTCCCAAACATCTACAGCTCTTCTGAATATCACTACTCTAGCTTTCTTAACACCGATTTTCTCGTGAGCTGCGCCGACTACTCTACATATAGCTGTAGTATTACAGCTAACTACTCGAACAAATTGGCGTCCTAATGCTTCACTGTAGTTTCTTTGAGCAACAAACGATACTCCAGCAACTTCGTGTTTCTCACCACCTTGAAAGACGGCTTTAACACCGTGTCTTTCATATAGTTCTCTATTTCTAGCACCGATTTTTGCGGGAGTGCAGTCGATTACTACATCTACTTCACCTCTTTTGAGGAGGTCTTCTAGAATCCCACTTACTCTAAGACCTTTTCTCTCCATATCGGTAACTTTATCAGCAATTGATGCGTATATTGGGAGTCCTCTAGCAGCTGCTAGCTTTACTCTCCAGTCAGCTACTATATCAGCTACTCCAACTAACTTCATATCGGGCTGGCGGAGAATTGCGTCGGCAACTCTCTTACCTATAACTCCATAGCCGTTAACGAGTGTTTTAACAATAGGCTTAACCATTGAAAGCACCGATTACACATAGCTTTCTTAAGGTATATATTTCTACATCTCTCGCATAAGTGAGGGTGATCGTTTGGATATAGAACAAATTGCTGACTTAATTAAGAAAGTAGTTTCGATTCCCAGATACTACCTTGTAGGCTTAACTAGAAGTGGATACATAGTTTTTAATTCGACTCAGGAAGGCGTCTTCAAGCTCTACTCTATAGAACCAGGTACTGGAAGAATTAGGAGTCTAGTTGATGAACCTATCTACATGATTGTGAGAACATCGAGAAATTCAGACGTCGTTCTCTACACAGTTGATGTTAGTAGAGGCTATGAGATGGTTTCAGTTTGTGGTGTGGATGCCGTATCTGGAAGAAAGTTTACTCTATCTGAAGGAGTTAAACCTCACAGAATTGTTGGGCTTGGATACGACGGCATTAGAGTTGCTTGGTCTGGGTCCGTAGGGTCGAGAGCATTCATATATATGTCTAAAGTTTCTAATGGAGTAACTGAACCTATAGTAGAGATTAGTGGACGAGAAGCTGTCTCCGATGTTAGTGAAAAATACATAGCTGGATCTGGACACCTTAAGGGAGATCCATTCACTACCGAGCTCTTCATAATAAACATAGCTACTCGCGAAATGAGGGTATACACACCGAGAGAAGGAAGTGTCAACAGGCACCCCAAGCTCTTCAGATCTAAAGTGCTATTTGAGAGCAATTTTGAAGACTTAGATAGATTCAAACTCTACGTCTACGATATAGAAGCAGGAGAGATTAGTAAAGTCGAGACGAAGCATACCGATTTAAAAAGATTTGACCCTGTAGAATACGTTAATTTCGGGTGGACGGCTGACGGTAGGATATGGGCTATTGGTAAGAAACATGGCAGCTCTAAATTATTTATAGATGGTGCTGAAGTTAGAACTCCCGAAGGAATGATTCTGAGTGCCGATATAGGTGAAGACTACGCCTATGTGACTCATACCTCAATGAGAGACCCAGCTAGAATGCTCAAAGTAGACTTAAGGTCTTCGCGCTATGAAACCATTATCGGTGTGGATGTCCCCCGCGAAATTGCGGAATCGCTGCGAGATGTTCTCTACGTAGAAGTAGAATCAGAAGGTGGTGTGAGAGTACCGACGTACGTCTTGATAAGTTCTAAGGCTCCACTACCTGGACCAACTATAGCTTATCCGCATGGAGGTCCTTGGTCTGAGGTTTCTAATGCTTGGACACCTCTGCTAGCTTTATTAGTCTCTCTAGGTTACCATGTAGTAGCTCCCAACTTTAGAGGATCCACAGGCTATGGTGAGAGATTTAGAAAACTCGACCTTGGTGATCCTGGAGGCGGAGACCTCGCTGACTTAGTTAACGCAGTTGAGTGGGCTGTGAGGGCTGGAGTAGCAGACCGAGAGAGACTGGCTGTCTTCGGCTATAGCTACGGAGGTTATTTGAGCTTTATGGCTATGGTGAAATACCCTGAGATGTGGAAATGCGGTATTGCTGGGGCTGGAGTTACTGACTGGAATGAAGACTACGAACTAGCAGACGCCTTCTTTAAGAGATATGACGAGATATTGTTTGCTGGAAAGAAGGAGTTATTCACAGATAGGTCACCGATCACTTATATAGACAGGGTTAAGTCACCTATATGTATAATCCACCCACAGAATGACTCAAGATGTCCGCTAAGGCCGATCATGAAGTTCGCGTATAAGCTCATGGAGCTCGAAAGAACATTCGAACTCCACGTAATACCAGATATCGGTCACGCTATTAGTCTCGACTCGAATGCTATGGCGAAGTATCTGCTGTACTCTACCGTATTCTTAAATACACATCTTTCACATAAACATGAAAAAACTCACGAGCGCTAGACATATGCGGCAGTCTAAGAACTCGGAAATGATTAGGTTGCTTGCTTTAAAAGAAGCTCTAAGCGAGAGAGAATATAGGTGTTGGAATGAATGAGAACTTTGTAGAATCTCTAAGGTATCTAGTAATCAAAGTACTAGCAGGAGACTTCATCACACTGCACGCTCTTAAGGAGTACTTAATAGATGGTGAATCACCGTCAGTTTTAAGTCACAAGTATAAAATAGGAAAATTCAAGTTGAGAGGATATATACAGAGAGTAATTGAAAAAGCAGGAAACTACAGAATAGCGCAATATGTTATTAAGTCTTCATATAATCCTCTCTGCGGTCTAGCTCCAATAGTAGTTAAAGTTCCCGGTGGCTATTACTGCACTGTGTGTGAGAAATCTCTAACCACGAATCCTGAGAGACACATTAGATTAGATCACCGAGATATAGTCAATAGAATAGTGTCAGAATGTACGAGAGTAGCTAAGAGAAGTGAGTCCTAGGGAGTGAGAGGTGATGGTGCTAGACTTCTTCAAAATGGCTCAAGACCACCCGACTAAAAGAAGACTTCTTCTCGAGAAGATTCAGAGAATACTGAGCTCTTGCAGGAAGCGTGAAGAGTGTACTATAAGGATGTTCAAGGTTTTATCAGATTTCCTAGAGAGAGACCTAGAGGAGAATATCAAGATAGTTCTCAACATTGCTAATTTTCTTCCTGAAGAATATAGTGTGAGTATTGTGAAGTTTGTAGAAGCTCTCAATACTCAAAAAGCACAGATAGCAGGAGTTAGAGGTCTTAGTTTTGACGATGTAGGCAGAGCTCTCTCCGGCCGCATAGAGTGTTCAGACCTGGAGAATATTGTTTATATGTCTAATGAATCTAGAGATTTTGTTACTGTAGCTCTAACACTAGCTATCTTAGAGAGAGCTAGTGAACTAAGAAATTGTGGAAGAGACTTAGCACGCAGTCTACTAGCTCTCGTGAGAAAGCTATACGAGAATGGAGATGTGGGTATAGCTTCATCTATATTGAATAAATATTCTGTTAGAATATATGTTCACAAGAGCGGAGAAGAAATAAAAAGTGCAAGAATAAGCATTGGTAGCGATATATTGTTAGAATTAACAGATATTTTAAGCTTGGTCTATTCTGACCTAAGTGTAATTTTAAATGCGGGAAATCACAGAGAGTAGAGTCTCATTAACTAGTTTATAGGGTTATTTAAAGACTACCTAAGCTATATAAATATATCGTATGTGTTATGTTGGGGATTTGCGTGAATACCGATGCCTTAGTCTCCGTCAGACTTCCTGAAAATGTTGTGGAATACATTGATTATCTAGTGAGGATCGGTGTTATCAACTGCCGCAGTGATGTTCTCAGACTAGCCCTACTATACAAATTAAAGAGTCTAGGTTACAATGTCGGTGCTGAGAAGTTAGAGGAATTTCTAGCTAGACTCAGAGATTTGAAGGGAGAGGTTGAGTGAGTTTCTGGGAGCCTAAGTGGGTTAGAAAAGAGCTTAAATCGCATGGAATATCTATTACTACATGCTATGATATTACTACATCACTAATTATTTGCCCGATCTGCAGTGCTGTAAGGATTGAGGAGCTATGTCCTGAGAATCGTGAGGGAAATCTACCTATCGCTGACATACCCTTATTCGCATCAATAGATGACTTGATATATCATATGAGAACTCACTGGCATACCAAAAGGTATAAGAAGATGAGAGTATCAGCAGAAAGGGAGAGAAGTGAAGAAAGTAAAGAGAGTGTTCTTGGGAAATTCACTGACATCAAATATTCTGGCCGGAGAAAATGATGTAGTTATCGATTTCTGGGAAGGTGGGAGTAACCTCTACGGTTGGACTATAGGTCCGACTTGTCTAGATAGAATACCGATATTCTTAACTAAAAATTGCTGTCAGCGAGTCTTCAATGGAGCTCTTAGAGAGATTGATGTTGAAGCAGTTGTAGAAGGATCGGAGACCAATCTCAGAGAAAAGATGGGTGACATAAGCAATTCTTTTCTAGGCTATTACGGAAGACTTCTAATTCCAGAGAGGTGGGTATGTGACCACTATAGAGAGTTTCTTAGAAGATCAAAAACTGAGAGAATTTTCTCACCTACTTTAAAAATAGATTTAGAGTCTAGAGTGATCAAGACACATAATTACAAATTAGAATATGAGGAACTCGTAAATACACTGCCTCTCCACTACTTCCTAACTAAAGCTGGTTTGAGTAGCCAGTTGACGTATACATCAGCCTATATTCTCGCTTTAGTGGTAAAGACTAGGCTTAGAGAGTTTACGAAGTTTTTCATCGGGCATAGAGGTTATTTGCTAGGTCTCGTCGTTAGCTACAGGGAAACTCCTATAGGTCGAATAATTTACGCCTTTATACCACTTAGTAGAGAATCTATGAAAGCAGAACTCACCAATCGAGCAGTAGTAGAACTTAAGAAACTTAAGTTCATAGAGGAACCTATCAGACTTGCCAGGTCCTTCTACTCTAAGTACTTCAGGTTGAAAGGTTATGCTAGAGAGGTAGGAGAGTTTCTCAAGAAATACAATGTGTTTCTAGCTGGAAGATACGGTAGCTGGTCCGAAATCTCTATATGCGATATCTGTCAGTAAGATATGAGAACGGCGTCAGCTATTATAGGGTCTTCTAGCGATGCTACGAGATCTACTTCCTCTTCTTCACTTTCGACATATAAAGCTACTGAGAGTATTAGGTCCTCTAGTTCTGAAATACTTGGAGGGCTTCTAATAGCAACTCTGACACCATTGATAGAGATATATGGAAACTTGGAGTTTACTGTTACAGGCACTACATATACTTCTAGTCCGTATTTTCTAAAGATTCTCTGAGCTACTTCCCACACTAATCTAATGAGGTCTTCCGAAAGCTCGTCGCTGTTTACTCCTACAACTACATTCACTGCCACGAGTTATCCTATGGCTCTACTGCGAGAGTAATAACTTAAAAACCTGTGAGCTAATCAATTTCGAGTCCCTCAGCAAAGTCTTTGAGTTTCGTTAAAACATCTCTATATAGGTGTTTTAATTAAATAATCTACAACCGCATTTGGAAATATCGATGAGAGCAATGCTAACTCTCTAGTATGCACTATTGAGAAGATGTACCTTATGTTAGTTCTTCTACCTTCTGTTTTCACTCTTGAGAGCTCTCTTACAATCTCTTCATCAACCATAACTAGAACTGCCGCGCAATTTCCGAGATTCTTTATTCTAGCGCTTCCACGCACGGTGTGTAGGTTTAATAAGGAAGACTTTAGTCTGTGAGATAAGTGAGAAGCTACTAGTATAGCTTCACTTGAAGTTAGTATTGCTTCAACTCTACTTCCATGGAATACGTTGATTATCTTCTCAAGCACCGATAATGCTATTAGCTTAGTGAAATGAACATCTGTCAGTAGGTCTACTAAGCTCTCATTCTTTAAGTATTCAGCCACAGCTTTTTTAACTAAGTTTGAGTCAGTTAGGACTTTAACTAGAGATAGGCACCTCTCGGTTCGCGGCCTAATTCTTCCATTAGCATATTTACTTAAAGAAGCTTCACGAATACCAAGAACTTGACTTAAAAAGACTAATTTAGAGAACTTTCTATAGGCAGACATTATATCGACTAAATCGACGTAGAGTAAAGACTCAGCGTACCTGCGTGGAAGTATGTTGTAGTTTTCACTCACCTTCAACCACCCGAACTACACTAATATTTGATTTAATTATTAATCAATTTTTCACTATTTTTCTAAGCCGGCAGTACTGACACTACATAATCTTAGATATCTCGTCTCTCTCGAATTGTGTGAAGAAGATATTAGCTACAGGAAGTAACTCAAACTACTGCTGTCCTATATCTTTTAGATAGACTATTCTTCTAGAGTTAACCCAATCCTTGAGTGGGCCGGTAACTACTATAGGACATTTCTCTATATCGTGTAGTGTGGTAGCTCCAACTGATGCTAATACTGACTTAACGCCGACTATAAATGCTTCTAGAAACTCTCTGAGGTGTTTCTTCACGTAGGCTACGAGTATAGGTCTAGCTAGACCAACCATGTCAGCACCTAGTCTGAGAGCTTTTACAGCGTCATACGGAGATCTCACACCCCCGCTTCCAATAATAAAGAAGTCCTCTGCGGCACTTCTTACCTCAGCTATTGAAGCAGCAGTAGGTATTCCAACACTCTTCAATCCGTCAGCTATGTATTGCTTAACTAAGTTACCGGAATTCATCGCTCTATAGAGTTCTACGAGAGTCCAGTTAGTTCCGCCAGAACCAGCTACATCAATGTATCTTATACCAGCAGAGTAGAGGTCTTCCGCGAATTCTCTACTGATACCGAATCCTACTTCTTTAACGATTACCGGCACGGGGCTTCTCTCAATAACTTCAGAGAGGACTTCCAGTCCTCTAGATATGTAGACAAGACCTTCTGGTTGGACTACTTCTTGAAAGTAGTTAAGGTGTACTGCTAGAGCATCGACCTCTACTATAGATGTAAGTTGGTCGACAATTCTAGGTCCATATCTAACTATTTCACTAATGCCTATATTACCTACAACCGGTATCTCCGTGCATACGTCTCTAACTATACTATATGTATAAGCTAGCTCTCTAGACTCTAGAGCAGCTCTCTGGCTGCCGAGACCGAGTACTATTTTAAATCTACACGCAGCTTCTGCGAGAGACTTATTTAGCACCTCAGTCCCCGGTGCACCTCCAGTCATTCCAGTTATCATGAGAGGTGCTTCTATCTCTTTTTTCAGAAAGTTCATACGCGTCGAGACCTTCTCAGGGTCTACTACTGGTAGAGCTCTATGCGGCAGAAAGATGTATTCAAACCATGTTGTGAGAGGTCCTTCAACAGGCTTCGCATAGACTATCTCTATGTGTTCCAACTTTCTTCTGATAGTCTTACTGTTCTCACTGCTCTCTAATACCATATGGTCGAACCCGTAAAGTTATTTGATGTGAGAGCACTATAAAGATTACCTTCAATAAATCCGCTTAAGACCTTTACTCTAATACCTCTGACTCCAAGAGTTATCCCTTCATAGAGCTTCTTTCTCATACCTCCGGTAACATCTACATCTAAAGAACTCTGTGAAAGAAAACCTAGAACCTCATCAATGCGGGCTTGAGCTATTTTCCTAGCGCTGGGGTTTACCTTTGGGTCGCTGTCATATAGACCGTCAACATCAGTTACGAAAAGTATCTCACTAGCACCCAGCTTGCTAGCGATATACCAAGCTAGTGTATCACCAGATAATACCTCAAAACCTCGATCTGAATACACTACATCACCATACGTAAGCAGAATTAATTCTCTAGATAGGATCCTGCTTAAAATCTTAGTGAAGCAGTAAGGTCTTCCAGACCGAAGCAAACAGAAGCTTCTAGGAGGTAAAGATACTACTGGTAAACCACGTACGACACAGTACCTTCTAAGAATATAGTTTAAAGTATCCATAGAGTCAGCAGTATCTACGTAGCAGTTTCTATCTATCTTACCGTATTTAGAGATGCAGTCTCTAACTACCGGGTGTCCGAAGCTTCCTCCACCATGTATAACTACTAAACCATAGCTATCTCCGTATTCTCTATAAAACAAGCTCAACTCTTCGATTAGTCTTTGAATTACTTCTGTCCTGAGGGACCTACGTACGTCTTTAATGGTTATTACAGAACCTCCAAGCTTCACTATCTTAATGTTTTTGACTTCCAAGTGACTTCGCCCTTGAAATCTAGGGAATCTACAATAAATTCTGAAGTAGATATGCTTCAGCATGAAGTATATATCTAGATTATCTAAGTGAGGAGTTACGTGTAAAGACACTAGTAGTCTTAATATGAGCTAAACATTTTCCTTTGTGAACTCTTCTGGAATAGATGTATGTTGTTTTACTACGTTAACTAGAATAGCTGGACATATCTCTTTAACACCACCGAGCTTCTCTATGTCCTTGATCTTCTGCTGTAGTTCTCTAGTGTTCTTAGCCCATAATTCAGCTACTACTTCATGGTCTCCAGATGCTATAGCTACGAAGGTAGTGTCTGGTCTACCAGACAGAATCTCCGCGACTTCTACAACCTTACCTGGTTCTGTGTTAAGCCCTATAAGAGCTACGGCTTCATATCCTAGCTCTCTTGGATTTACTATCGGTCGGTAGCCTAGAATGACACCTCTGCTTTCAAGCTTCATTAATCTCTTCTTAGTAGCTACGTCCGATATCTTTATGAGATTCGACATCGAAGTTATAGTTACTCTAGCATTTCTGGCGAGAAGAGCTAGAATAGCTTTATCTTTTTCGTCAAGCAAAACTATCTACCATTGAATTTAGGCTAACCGAATAGAGCTGATATACCTTCCGCAATAGTTTCTTCTCCAGCTTCTTCTTTCTTCTCTTCTTCTTTTTTCTCGGAAGGCTTAGCTGAGATTTGTGTAGGTGCGGTCGTAGTTGCTGGTTGAACGGCTACAGTAGGTGTGAAACTAGCAGCCTGGCGAATTACATCAGCTATATTTATTTCTTTTAGTGCTGTTACAATCATCTTTACTCTAACTTCGTCAATAGATATTCCAGCAGCTTCTAATACCTTTCTTAGTGATTCCTCACTTATCTCTTTTCCAGCTGAATGCAGCAAGAGTGATGCGTATATGTACTCCATGCTGTTCCTACCCTCAATCCTAGTAGGTTAGACCTTTAAAAGCTTTACGAACTCCCTCATATGGGAGATGCGTGTACGTGCTTAAATGCCCGAAGTGCGGTCTAGAAGTCGATGTCTCCTTCATAAAGCATACATGCTCTAAGTGTGGGGAACCCCTGCTCCTAGAGGTAGACTTCGAGAAAATAGCTGAGAGAGATATTGAGAGTCTCATACCGGGAGAGCTAAAGAAGGTTACTCTAGGTGAAGGTAGAACACCACTCATCGACTACAGAAGATTTTTATTAAAGCTCGAGTTTCTCAATCCGACGGGCTCCTTTAAAGATAGAGGAGCTGCTTTAACCGCATCGAGAGCGCTAATAGCAGGCTGGAAAACCGTTATTGAAGACTCCTCGGGAAACGCTGGAATAGCTACTGCGGCTTATTCAGCTAGAGCTGGTGTTAAGGTTAAAGTATACGCACCAGCTGATGCTCCAGCGGGAAAACTAAGACTTATAAGAGCCTTCGGAGCGGAGTTAAAAACTGTTAGGACTAGAGATGAAGCTCATAAAGCTGCTTTAAATGATCAAAGCGGGGTTTACGTTGGTCACGTTGTCGAACCCCTCTTTATAGAGGGAATGAAAGATATAGCTCTTGAACTCGTAAACTCTAAAAAGAGGTTTGAAGCAATTGTAGCACCTGTAGCTTCTGGAACACTGTTTCTAGGTCTCTACAAGGGATTTAAAGAACTAGTTAAGCTAGGAGTTATCGATGAAATTCCCACACTAATTCCAGTAGAGGCCTGTGGATATACTAAGCTCTCCAAATACTTAAAGAGTATTTCACTAACATGTGGAGAAAATGAGAGAAGTATTCTAGCAGATGCTCTTAGACTGACTATTGTGCCTAGACTCCATCAAATTGCTGAAATAGCTAGAGAGGTATCTCCATATACGCTTACAGTAGGAGATGAAACCATAGGAGAAGCCTTGAGAGAGCTGTACTCTATTGGATTACCTGTAGAGCCTAGCTCCGCAGCAGTTTATGCAGCAGCTAAATATGTTGCTAAAGAATTTAGTGGCAACGTGGTAGTGCCACTAACAGGTTCAGGACTTAAGTATGTGCCCATGCCTAATGAGCTACTAGATAGATACTTATTCTGAGATACTAGGTTAGGTGTGGATAATTCAGTGTAGAAGGTGTTAGATCTCCAATATAGCACTAGTAGTTTTTAGTTTCTCTTCCCTCTATATGTTGGTACGGTGTAGTTTGGTGAAGCATGTTGAGTAGAGTATGTGTAGAGTTAAGTGATAGAGTAGCGTTATCTAAGGTGCTTACTGTAGCTGAAACTAACTCACTAGAGATTCTATCTAGGCTCTCAGAGTGCTTAGTTAGAGAACCTCGCTCTGCTGTAATCGGTATAACAGGTCCTCAGGGTGTAGGTAAGTCGACCGTGATCTCGAGTTTGATTAGAGAGTTGAGTAGTGAAGGTCTTAAAGTAGCCGCTCTACTAGTCGATCCTTCTTCACCTATTACCGGTGGAGCCGTCTTAGGCAATAGGCTGAGGATATCTGAACTACCGAGTGAATCTTTTGCTAGAAGTATATGGGCTGAAGATGAGAGAGCTATTCCTCTCAGAGCTATAGCGTCACTCGAAATACTTGAAGCTGCCGGATATGACTACATCTTCATTGAGACACCGGGAGCTGGGCAGGTAAATACCAGTATCTTGAGGATTAGTGACCTCGTTTTAGTTATATTAATGCCGTTTCTAGGTGATGAAGTCCAGGTAATCAAAGCTGGATTAATGGAGATCGGAGATATCTACATCGTAAATAAAGCAGACGTACCTGAAGCAGACCTTATGTACAACTACGTTAAATCTCTAGTAAGAGAAAAACCCTTAGTGAAAATTTCCGCACTCTATAAAAAGAATATCAACGAACTAGTTAAAACAATAGAAACTGAGCTGAAGAAGAGAGACTCAGAAGGTAGAAGAGCTGTGAAGCGCGTGGAGAGGCGAAAATACTTAATAGAGGAGACTCTCATAGAGCAAATACATAAAATCCTCCACAGAGAACTTAGAGAAGTTAGAGAAGAAGAACTACTAAAGAAACCGGGTAATTTCATCGAAATAGCGAGAGACTTAAAAGCTAGGCTAGCTAACAAAATTGTGGAGGGCCCGTAGTTTAGCTTGGCAGAATGCGGGGTTCGGGTCCTCAACTCATACGGCGGAAGTCCCCGTGGTCCGGGGTTCAAATCCCCGCGGGCCCATTAACGAAACTAACTTCTATCTCTACCTGTTCTAGCTACAGACATTTGTAAATTCTGCTTTATTGTAGTGTGTTGGCTGGTTAAATTTCCGACATAGCTGTAGAGTAGTGGTGTTCGCATTTTGAAGTGGAAACTTGAGAAGGTGTTAAGCCTCGTAGAGTCAAGTAGTATTGATGTACTGATCGTTACTCAACCTTCTAATGTTACCTATCTAACCGGTGTCGCCAAATCTTCAGGTATAACACTCGTCGTAGAGAAAAACGGGTCTACTACGGCTCTCACACCAGCTTTAGACTATTGGAGAGTTATCGATACCACTAAGTTGAAAGAGCTGGTTGTAGTACCTTACGGTGTGTATCAGCTTCCAGACATAGATTTAAAACTAGTTGAGCCACCGCATGTCTATATTCCAAAGATGCTTAAAGAAGCTGGTATAACAAAAGCCGCTGTAGACAATCCATTTGGGAGGATCGCATTTGAAGTAGAGAAAAACCTAGGGACTGGAGTTCGCGATCTTTCTGAGTCAATAGCCGATCTAAGATCTATTAAACACTATGAGGAAATCGAGCTCATGAAGAAAGCCCTCTCAATTACAGAGAGAGCCGTAGAGAAGACGGTGAGTGAGCTAAAACCGGGAATGACAGAGAAATATACCGCAGCTGTAGTAGAGTACTACATGAAGCATCTCGGAGCTGATGGACTAGCTTTCGAGAGTATAGTAGCTTTTGGAAGTAATGCGGCCTACCCACATGCCGCAGTTACAGATAGAGTTCTACGAGAAGAAGACTGTGTCGTACTAGATGTAGGAGCTCAATTTGAAAGTTACTCATCCGATCTAACTAGAACAGTTCTAATTGGCAGTGTAGATAGAGAGATTAAGAGAGCTTTTGAGGCAGTATCTGAAGCAGTAGACTCAGCTATAGACTCCGTCTACGATGGGATTGCGGCTCATGAAGTAGATGGTAGAGCACGGGAAGTACTAAGACGAGCAGGTTTAGGAAAGTACTTCATTCACTCTCTAGGCCACGGAATAGGGATAGAAGTACATGAAAAACCGCGTTTAGCTCAAGGGTCTAAAGATATTCTAAGAGATAGCATGGTGGTAACTATCGAGCCTGGAGTATACATCCCAGGAAGGTATGGTATCAGAATTGAGAATATGGTGTTAATTAGGAAGAGTGGTGCTGAAGTTCTCAATAAGCTAGCTAAGTTACTAGAAGTCTAACTCAGGCTCTACGAGTCGAGTACTTTAATTAATAACCACAGTACGAGTTTTTCAAAGCTCATACATCAATTTGATTACAGTCTACACATCTATTCATACCTCAATAAATGCTTCAACTTTAACTGGGGGAGAGGACTCGGAAACCAAGCTATATTCGGCCTCACTGGAAAATGTCGTATAACTTGTCTGCCCAACTCCGAGGATTTTAATGGGTCTAGTTATAGGTATCTTAATAGATCTAACATAGACTGCTTCTCCGAGGTCACCACGCACTAACCTGAATGCGTAGTGAGGAATGATTCTAACGATGTTCTCCTCAAGTGAAACTAGGGCAACACTATCTACGGTAAATCCACGCTTTGTTTCCTCAAGCAGCTCGTCGTCACTCCAGTCACCTCTCTCAACTATTAGAGAAGTGTGAAATGGTTTCACATCGCCGAAGAGTCCATGAGCTGATCCTGGAGAGGAGTCAGCCTCAAATGCTGTTATAATACTGTGATGAGCATCAATTACTAATCCTCTTTCAACAAGCCATCTTCTCTTAGCGGTTACTCCCTCATCGTCGAAGAATCTAGCGGTAGGCTTACGTATATCTCCAGGTGAATCCAGTATCCGCATAGCGTCAGCATCAAACAACTTCCTACCTACTACCCACCGACTTCGAGACCCTGATAGTAAGTGTGAGATTTCATGGAAAAATTTCGGTGATGCTTCATGAGTTAAAACAACTTCGGCTCTACCGACATCAGAGAGGCCGGGTCTTCTAGCTGTAGCTATAGCTTTAACTCTATCTCTAGCAGCCTTAATCAACTCCTCGAAAGCTCTTTCCGCACTTCTTTCAAGTCCCAGTAATACAACTTTATTTAATCTAATTCCTCCTAGTGCTCCACTCCTAGTCTGAACACATACGTCAACTTCAGATAAGTTCTTTTCTTCAAAGCTCTCTGAGCCGTCGTCTGCTCTAATTGTTCTAATAGTTTGCAGCATCCTTATTGTTAAAGTGTAGTTACCGCCGAGCACGAGGTGTTCCTTGACTAAGCTAAGAACGCTATCTAAGAAGCCGTGGTCATTCACCCAAGATCCTAGAGATAGCTTACCCGAGTAGAAATCTACTTTAAAGCTATCTGAGACACTGCAGTGCTCGATATCGGCAGTTTTAACGATAGAATCCAGTTCGGAATTTAACTTTGCGGTATCAGAACATCTAGAGCACGAGTTTACAAACCAGCATCCCCCGAGAAGCTGTCTGACACCTAGAATACTTGTCTCGTAGCTCCTACGGCTAATGAAACTACTTGAGATGCTAACCTCCTCAACACGCTTTAGAAGTGTGACAGTATCTCTTCTCTCGATCATGACCAAGTCTTAGTTTTCTGTGAAGCTTAAAACAAAAGTTTTCAAGGACTAATTCAATAAGCAGCAAGCTGTGAGTATAGAATCACTAAATATATCTGAAATACGTGGTTTCTGGTGAGCTCTTGTGGGTGAGAAAAAAGCGTGGATTTTTACTCTTGGAACTGAGGTTGTGCGAGGACTTGTGGTTAATACTAATGCCGCCTTCCTAGGTAGAAGATTGTCACAGCTAGGTATAGCAGTTAGTGGAGTAATCACACTAGTAGACGATAGAAAGCTGATAGCTAACTTGTTGAGATATGTATTACGTGATCACGAACCAGATCTCATAGTTATGACCGGTGGTTTGGGACCCACATACGATGACATAACGCTGGAATCTATTGCGGAAGCTTTAGAGAAACCACTAACTATTAATAGAGAAGCTTTCGAGATGTTAAAAGAGAAGTTCGTCTCTAGAGGATATGAGTTAACTAAAGAGAGATTGAAAATGGCTTACATGCCTGAGGGTGCGGTAGCCATTTCAAACCCGGTTGGAACAGCTCCAGGAGCTGTCATAAGGTACGGGAAAACAGTTATAGTATGTCTTCCAGGAGTCCCCAGAGAGATGGAGGAGATGTGGGTAAAACACGTAGAGAACGTAATTAAAGAATTTGGTGTGTTATATACTGCTGAAGGTTCCTTTACAGTCGTTGGAGTTCCTGAAGCAGTACTAGCACCAATTCTCAGGAAGTTTTATGAACCTAGTGGTTCTACCTACATAAAGTCTCATCCTCGAGGCTACGAACTCTCAAATCCCATAGTAGAAGTATATGTTTCCGTTACATCGACATCTATAGAGTTAGCGAAGTCTCTGGCAAAAGAAGTATGCGATAAAATAGCTGAAGAAGTAGTTAGATTAGGTGGATCTATTAGACACTACGGGTGCTAGTATTGAGTACAGTAGTAGCTCATATAGAGTTCGGTGAACTCAAAATGAAAAGAGTAGTTGAAGCTCCAGTTGAAGAAACCGTGAGAAGTATACTTTTTGAAGTGCTAGCAATATGGGATCCAGCAAAATCCGATCTCGTAGTGACTAGAGAAAAGTTATCCAATATAAAACCAGAGCTAGTGAAGCAGAAAGATATCGATATATACGTTATCAGTTACGATATCGAGTGGAGAGAAGACTCTGTTGTAGATAGAAGGTTTTTCGTTGTTATGAAGAATATAGATGAAGCGAGTGCTGAAGCTATAGAAGAACTTGCTACTCTCTCTAGAGAAGAGTTACTCGAGTTCAAGAAAGAAGTTAAGACCCTCTAGATTATTGAGAATTTCATTATTCGAAGTAGTTGTGCTATTTTTCAAACCAATCTCTCTATAAAGCTCTAACACTAACTCTACATCAACCCTCTTTCTTAATTTGAATGGATAGCCTAGCTTATAGCGTTCGATTTTATCGACATATATCGACGATATAGGGCACACTTCGAGACATACTCTACACGAGCGACATCTACTTAGATCTACTTTAAGTCTATCTCTACTTATTGATATAGCCTTACTCGGACACCAAAACAAGCAATTTCCACATCTAACACACACATACCATCTAGAGGTTAATTTGACTATGTCGTAAGCTATATAGATGGAGTCCTCACCGACAACTATAGCTCTTCTTTCGTAGAGTAGTACTTCAGTATTAGACCTCTTTCCAGTTTTAGTGAGTGTGATGCTTCCATCCGCTTTAGCAGTGCTAGTATTTAGACCTAGAATAGTTCTCTGCTGAATAACTGGTTCTACTAGACTATATAGAGCAGACTCGAGTGTAATTGTGTCAGCAGATACTCTCATAGTTATACCGAGTCTACTTCCTCTGGTTGGAGTTGATGTATCGGTCGGTGTTCCCTCAGATATATCGGCTATTCTAAGGTATCTACAGATTCTCTGCCTTCCTGGAGAGTCCTTCTTTAACCATCTCCACAAGTGGTACTTAGACCACTCAACTGGTTGAGCTGTTAGTTTCTGCCACCTTAAGATTTCGCGAGTCCACGTACTCCATAGGTCTGGGTGGAGTTTCTCCACTAGGCAGTATTCAGCTATATTAGCAGCTGGGCAGAGGTAGCAGCCGAGTCTATCAAATCCCTCAGTATATAGTGAATTATAGGGTAGTTTGTGCTTTAAGATGTATAGCCACTCAGATAACTGATCCCACTCCTGTATTGGAGACATGTTTAGTACTTGTGGAAGCCACTTATTTCTCCAGAGGTAGCCTGACTTAAACCTTTGTAGAGACTCATACGCTCTCTGACCTACAACTACGAGAGCTCCATTTGGGTAGTTCTTCCTGTAGTATCTAGCAATAGGAGCTAGCTTAACTACTTTACAGCACCATCTGTAGTCTCTAGCTGGAGGTCCAAATAGCTCTAAAGCTCTCCAGAAGAAATCTCCAGAATAAACGTAATCTAGTTCTAGATTGAAGAATTTAGACACGTCTTTAATATTTCTAGTAGTCTCAGATAGCTCCAGTCCTGTATCGTTAAATAAAACCCGGGGTTCTAATCCCGTCTTTAAGACTACACTAAGTGCTACCAGAGAATCCTTACCGCCCGAGTAAGAAACGACTAAAGGCTTTCCGATTTTTCTGCTAATCGAGTATGTTTTAGATGCTGCAAGTGAAGTTAGTCTTCTCAATCTGTACTCATTACCTTTAACTACATCACTTAGAGTTGCTTTCGGATTCTCCAACGGAAGCTTGGGGTCTTTCTTGAAGATCTTCTGAATTCTGTAGGAGTTGCTGCGGCTTATAGCTAGAGCAGAGAGTTTCCCACTTGAATTTACGACAGGTATTTGAGAGCCCTCCGGCCCTCCTTGCTTAACTATCTCTAGGGGTTTTACTCGATCTCTGACTACGTACTCTATTTTTCCATGGTCTACTAGTAGTTGAGCAGAACTCTCGGAGAGTCTCCACCTCCAATCCATATTCTTAATATCAAAGAATAATCTGCCGACGACAACACCCCCAACTACAACTTCCTTCATATCGTCAATAAACGGTATCCTATTTAGATACACACGACCTTCTTCAATTTTCAGTATTTTCTCGATACTTAAATCATTAAATTCATTGTAAAGAGCTTTACTTATGAACTCTAAATCTCCTCGAAATGCTGGTCTAATATCACCCGGGTCTGTCTGAGAAACAACTTCTCCATTATCTCCACATTTCGAGCACTTAGGCTCTCTAATAGGTATGTTGCAGTTCCTACACCACCACAACTGTATTCTCATACTCCTCAATATCTGCTATCCGAGAATTCCAAGCTACTAAAGTATTAAGTATAGCATAAACTGGCTACAGTAGCGAAGTTATTTAAATCGTACACTCTACTTCCATAGGCTATATAAGGGGGCTAAGTCTTAGAGTTATGGTAATAGACTAGCGGATGTTGAAGAATCCGGGATCTGATACTACACATGGTGATGTAGCTTAACTTAACTGAACTCGCTCTTGCTTCTGAATTAATTGCTCAGCTTAACTTGCTACATAGATATTTAGAGCAAAACTAAATCTTGGAGTGTGGTAAGGGATTTGAATACAGTTAGGAAGAAGCTTAGGAGTATTCCAGAGTCTATAGCTAAGTATATTTCATTTCTGAGTCCAAGTGCTATTACCGCACTTGGATTACTCTTTTCTTTGTTGACACCAGTTGTAGCTTACATAACGAAGAACTCTATGAGTGCTGGTGTAATAGCTTCAGTAGCTATGTTGATGGATGCTTTCGATGGGTCGGTAGCAAGACTGCGTGGAATTGCGTCAAAGCGTGGTGCGTTTATTGACTCTATAGCTGACAGATTTAGTGATGCAGCCATAGTCTTAGCTCTATACTTCCTAGGATGTGACTACCTACTGATTTACTTAGTAGCAGCATTCTCGATGACAATCAGCTACATAAGAGCGAGAGCTGAGTCTCTTGGTGTTAGAGGACTCGCGGAAGTAGGTATTATGACTAGAGAGTTTAGAGGTATAGCTATAATAGCAGTCTACTTAGTCCACTATCTAATAGGTGTCGACTACGCAAACTATCTACTTTTAATACTACTCGCTATATTAGGTATAACAATAATTCAGAGAAGCGTATATGTTTCCACTTTACTTAAGATAGAAAGCATGTAAGGGAAGACATTCAAGGCGCATAGTCTATTAGTTAGTTCACCGGTCTAGACATAGTTAGTGTTTTCAGGCGTAGAATTCTAGATGTCTATTGAGAGACATTTTGATGGATAGAGAATAGTTATGTCTTGTGGGAGACTATCGATGTCTATTTTTACTTCCGCTAACCCGAAATGAAGAGGTATTACGAACCTATTTCTAGCTTCAACCGCCGTACGCAAGCAGTCTGAGAGTGTTGAATGACCTAGAGACTTAGCTAGCGTGCTCTCCGACTCTAGAAAGGAGGCTTCATGAAGTAGTACACTGCAGTCTCTAGAAAGTCTCACTATTTGCTCGCTATAAGATGTATCTCCAGTATATACTAGACATCTTCCTGAACCACTATCTTCGACTCTGACAGCTAGACCCGGAATAGTGTGCTCTACTTCAGCAAATCTAACTCTAAATCCACCTACCTCTAGGACATCTCCCGGACTTACTGCTACAGGCTCAATACAGCACTCGTAGTTAGAAACCGATACTGCTTTCAATATCTGAACTACAGCGTCAATAGTTTCTCTAAGTCCTACGATCACAATTTTAGACTTCACAGTTTTCGCAAACTGCACTAGTGTGGGTATACCTAAGACGTGGTCGCCGTGACTATGTGTAATTACAACTGCCTTTAACTTCCTTATCTCACTGAAGCCGCACTCGAACATGTTTCTCAAAACTCCTTCTCCAGCATCTAAGAGAATATACTCTCCCGAATTGTCGTTGAGCACGAGAAGTGATGTCTGACCGTAGAGAGGATTTGAAATCCATCCACCGAAGCCGAGTAGCACGATCTTCACTTGCTGACCCCTCGCAGGTAGTTAAGTACTTTATGAACTGATAGCTTACCCTTCTTGAGAAGCACTTCAGCAACTTCTCTAGTAGCTTCAACTAAGTCTTCAGATAGCTCGCCGGGGAACTTCTCGATAAGCATCAGTAGCTCACTCTCGCTAGGCTCAGTATACAGTATATCTCCTTCATCGAAGTGTCTACCAACTATGATGTTTCCACGAATTGAGATCGCTACTCTGTCTCCTCTTCTAGCTTCACGAACAGGTTTACCCATACTCTGAATCTGCATTACTTCACCGACTACTCTACCGTCTTTCCTCATGAGTCTGCTTCCAGGCCTCAACAAACCAGAGATCACTTCAATACCAACTATTGCTGGGTCACTTCTTCTAAAGACGTATCCTGGAAGCACTCTAACTTTAGCTGGAGTTGCTAGCTTGGAGAACTCTCTCTCTAATTCCCTAGTCTTTTCTTCTCTAACCCAGTCTTCATAAGCTTCAATAAGTTTATACATTATTTTATCCATAAAAATCTTTACGTCTTTTTCTCTAGCTACTTCTTCCGCATCCGCTAAGACTCCTACATTGAAGAGTATGGCGACACCTAGATATCTATTCTCTTTACTAACTAACGCTGCTTCTAGGACCTCCCTCTTAGTTAGAGGACCGATATCAGCTAGTCTAATAGGTATACCTCTCCGCTCTAAAGCAGATGTCAGAGCCTCTAGAGTTCCGAGAGTATCGGCTTTAACAATCACTCCGTTAATGTTTCTCGAGAATCTTACCGTAGCTACTTCCTCTCTTACTTTCATTACTAGTTGTTCTACATCTTCTTCAGATTTAGCTGCGTAGACGGGTGCTCCCGCTATAGCATTTTCAAGATTTGGAGCGGCTATCCTTACACCAGCTGCCGCAGCTACTTCATCAACAGCTACGAGTTCTGCTCCAGTTACTCTAATTTCTTCGAGAGGTTTAGGGACGAGAATAACTCTAACGTGAGTTATTATAGGGTCCACTATTCCTCCGACAACAATAATATCTCCCTTACTAAGCACCCCATCGTATACTATCACATCTGCACAAGTACCTACCCCAGAGACCTCTTTTACTTCAAGCACTACCCCTCTAGCTGGTCCTTCAGCAAACATTATCTTTCTAACTAGGTATCTCTGCACTAATCCCGCTAGAACAGCTAAAAGTTCGGCTATTCCCTCACCAGTTTTAGCAGATATTGGTACTACAGCTATAGACTTAGTAAAGTCCTTTATGCGGTCAAATCTCTCCGACGGTATATTTAGTGTTAGTAGCTGTCCTATCAGTCTGTAGATAAGTCTATCGAGTTCTTCTACAGTTTTCGAACTCTGATTACGAGCTGATTCTAGAAAGGACATGGTATCATAGCTTCTCCACCCAGATATTCTATCAATCTTATTGGCAGCTATGAGGAAGGGAACCTTTCTATTCATGAGGATCTCGATGCTCTCAACAGTTTGAGGCATTACTCCCTCAACTACATCAACTACCACAATAGCAAAATCTGCTACAGCGCCCCCTCTCTTTCTTAGATTTGCGAATATTTCGTGGCCTGGAGTATCTATGAAGAGCAAGCCGGGGATGGTCAGCTTTATTGGAAATACCTTCCTGAGAGGTTTCACAATATCTTCTATAACTGAGAGAGGTACGAAAGAAGCACCAACATGTTGAGTCATTTCACCAGGCTCTTTCTTTATGATAGCTGTCCCCCTAATCTTATCTAGTAGAGTAGTCTTTCCGTGGTCTACATGACCTAGTACCGTTACTATCGGCGACCTTACTCTAGTTTTTTCAGTCATCCACACCACCTTAAGTTGGCATACTTTGTAAAACTAATAATTACAGATATCCACAAATAACTGAGTATAGGCTACACGATTTTAGCTAGCTCTTCCCGGTAAGTGGAGAAGTAAAGACGTGATGCTCTAACATAACTAGTAATGTTATCGGAGCACTCTTAAGATAGGGTTTATAACCCCTCAGACGATGGAATTGCAGAAGAATCTGAACGATAGTATTGAAAATGAATATAAAACTCTCGGAGAGTTCGCTAACTACCATAAGTCGCGAAGTCTTCAGCGCTGGCTTCCTAAGCTCTCTAGGATCCTTCAAACTTCATCTAAGCAGTTATAAGAAACTAGAGGAAAAAGTAATGTATGGTGAATAGTCGGTTCTAAGTTCTTCATATATAGAAACTGCTGATTGATAGCGCTTAACTGCGTAGGTCTAGATATCTCTATAGGAAGCTACTTCTCTTCTCTATTAAACTTCTTCGAGATCATCTCGATTTTGTGTTCTGGTAGAGTTAGAGTAGGTCTCTCGGGGATTATTCCCTGAGGTCTAAACAGTACTACAGCTACTAACACTAATCCAATCATTATGTACTCTAACCACTCCGGATCTATCGGTATCACCGCACTTAGAGTTCCTTTGTAGAGTATTATTGCTGTTCTCGATACTGTATATAGAAATACACCAAATAGTACTCCGAGGTTATTCCCAATGCCTCCTAACATCATGAAAGCCCACGGCCAGAAGGTCCACGTTAGTCTAGTATATGTTGCAGCCTTCATACTTCCAGTAAAGAACGCCCAGAGAGCACCAGCTATAGCAGCTATCGAGCCACCTACTATTAGGGTTTGAGTTCTTATCTTAACTATATCTTTACCGTAGACGCTAGCAGCTACTTCAGCATCTCTAACGGCTTTTAAAGTTCTACCGAATGGTGACCTCGCAAGAAGCTCGGCGTAGATATATATAGCTATAGCTATGAAGAATATGAATAAAGCAGCAAACGTGAATCTCGCACCACCGGCTCCAACAAATCTAAATGGGTCTACAACCCAGACACCCATAGTACCACCAACGAGGGGGTCGTAGTTCCAGGCTACATTCATTAAGAGCTCACCAAAAGCTAGAAGTGTTATTCCGAGATAAGCCTCCTTTAATCTTAGAGCTGGATACGCACTTAAGTACCCAATTAAGCCTCCTATTAGAGCTACTATTACGAGAGTAAAGACTAGTATACCTATTGAGAGCCCGGGATTTTCAGATAGCATATTGTTGATTTTAGCTACTATTCCGAAGTTGTAGAGATGGTATGCGTAGTTAGCATCCCATGGCAACCCCATACTGGCAGCTAGAATTCTACCTGGAACTGCGGCAGCTACTATAGCTCCAGATAGTACAGCTAGGAGTCTACCGAATTGAGGAAGATTTAGGAATCCTACTTCGATATTGAGACTAACAGTCACTATGAGACCTATAGAGAAGTTAAGTATTATCTGTAGGATTGTTGGTGGAAGTTCGATCACTTTCTCCCACCCCAGAGAACTGATAGTCCTCCCGGTTGTATAAGTAAAGTCGCTGCCATAACTACAAGTGGAATAGCCGGTCTATAAGCATATATCCACCCACCTACTAGTAAAGCAAGTGCTGATACACCGAGATACTCTCCGAGTCCAACTAGAAATCCTCCGAGTAGAGCTCCATATATAGAGTAGAGACCCCCAACTATAGCTCCAGCAAAGAAGGAAACTACCATAGTCATTCCAGCAGCAGTATACCCAGTAACAACTAGTGTAAGCATCCCCCCGCTTAATCCAGCGAGAGCACCACCCAGTAGCCAGGCGATAGCGTAAGTTACTTCAGGATTAATACCGCTGAGACTAGCTAGTTCCGGGTTCTCTATTCCTGCCCTCATAGATACTCCGAGCTTAGTCTTAGTTAGAAAAGTATGGAGTAGTGCGACTATCGAAACCAAGACTACTGGAGCTACGAGGCCTATCAACCTTATAGAGAGTGAACCGAGAGATACCACAATATCCTTAGTTTCAAAAATGAAGTACTTCGCGGGCAATCTATAGACTCTAAGCAAATAGTCTGAGAAAACATTTAGAAACCCGAACAGTATTAGGTCAACACCGAGAGTCGACATCATTAAGGTTATTTCTTTAGCTTTAGCTTTAAGAAGTCTTCTATTTACCGATACGTAAATAGCTCCACCAATAAGACCACCGAAGAGAGCTGCGAGTAGAAAGTGATGATACGGAGTATAGCCGATGAGATAAGTAGACGCAAAAACCACATACATCCCCCAAGCAATAAGAGATGCGTGAGCGAAGTTGAAGGTCCTCGTAGTATTGTATATCAGTGTTATAGAAGCCGCACCAATTCCAATGCAACTAGAGTAGGCGATAGCTTTAACGAATAGATCTAACATACTTGATCGCACCTTCTATAAGTAAGTTTAAGCAACTTAAGCTTTATATGCTTTCATACCTAGTTAAGCATGCGGTGAACCCTGTGTCCACACCTCTAAAAACACCTTACGTGTTAGCTGTGTTTCTACTAATTCTCGGTGTAGTAGCGGGCTTCTTCGTAGGTCAGGGTGCGGCGCCCACGAGAACTATTACTGTGACGACTCTTGTTACTTCTCCGGTAGCTCCAGTCGGATTAACTGGTGAAGTTAGAATAGGCGCTCTACTACCTCTTACCGGTGTCTTATCGACGTTTGGAGCTCAATATAGAGTAGTTATCGAGCTGGCTGAAAGAGAGATAAACGGGTATCTTACAGCTCTAGGAAGACCCTGGAGGATAAAGTTTGTTTTTGAAGACACTGCTACAGACCCTAAGACACATCTAGATAAGTTAATGGCTCTACACGGAGCTGGTGTGAGAGTATTTATAGGGGGTGCTTCCAGCGCGGAGCTCTCGGAAGCTCTCGGTTACTGTAATGCGAATAGGATACTAATAATCTCGCCGTCGTCGACTTCTCCAGCACTAGCACTAGAAGATATGGCATTGAGGTATACTTTAAACGACATCTATCAGGGTAAAGCGATAGCTAAGATAATGTGGCTCCGTGGAGTTCGGTGGGTAATACCAGTTTGGAGAGGTGATACGTGGGGTGACGGTCTATCTAAGTATACTAACGACTACTTTAAAGAAATATGTAGAGCGAGTGGTGAGAGATGTGGTGTTTTAGAAGCTGACGCTATCAGATATGATCCGAAGGCAACTGAGTTCTCTGTTGAGGCGGCTAGACTCAATGATGCAGTATCTAGAGCAGCTGCTGCATACGGTAGAGATAAAGTCGGCATACTTCTGATAAGTTTCGAGGAAGCAGCAGCAATATTTGCCGCAGCAAAAGCCTACCCGATCCTACAGGAAGTAAAGTGGACGGGTTCAGATGGTACAGCTGCAATTGAGCCGCTAAGAGATCCAGCGATAGCAGACGTGGTTATGAAGGTGGGATTCTACAACACTATGGCTTCACCCGGAGTTTCACCTCATGGTGAAAAGATCAGGAGAGAGGTTAAAACCAAGCTGGGAATGGAGCCTATGGGCTACACCTACTTCGTGTACGACATTGCTTGGACTCTAGCTCTAGCTATTGATGCTGCGAACTCGTACGATCCGGTGAAAGTTATGGGTATACTACCATCTATCTTAGGTAGATATCTAGGTGGTTCTGGTTACATAGAGCTAGATAAAAATGGTGATAGATCTATTGGTGACTACGATATATGGGCTATAGTTAAAGTTGGTGACAGATACGAGTGGAAAGTTATTGGAATATACAGAGGCTTGACTGAGACGATCGAGCTCTATTCTTAGGTGCCTTAAACTGTTTTTTCTTTAACTCAACCATGATATCTCTGCTGGTGTGGTATTATGTCGTACGTACTTGAAACAGTTAACTTGGTAAAGAAGTTCGGAGGTTTAGTAGCTGTAAATAGTGTAAATATTAAAATAAGGAGAAATAACATAACCATGCTTATAGGACCTAATGGCGCTGGAAAAACTACTTTCGTTAACGTATGTACCGGAGTTCTAAAACCTGATAGTGGTAGGGTGTATTTCAATCCAGTTAATGACGAGAGAAGAAAAATAGAGATCACCGGCTGGCCCCCACATAGAGTGTATAGCTCAGGATTTGTTAGAACTTTTCAGATACCTCAGCCGTTCCTAGCTCTAACCGTGCTAGAAAATGTTTTAGTAGCTCTAGGTGGGAAAGGTGAGAATCCACTAATAGCTCCACTTAGATGGCTCTGGATAAGAGATGAAGAAGATAGAGTAGTGAGAGCATTTGAAATTTTGAGGAAGGTAGGATTAGAGGAGTACTGGGATCGGGAAGCATATAAGTTGGGGGCCGGTCAGTTAAAGATGTTGGAAGTTGCTAGAGCTCTAGCTACTGGTGCTAAGTTAGTTGCTCTAGATGAACCAATAGGGGGAACAGATCCAGCATACGCTCACGAGATCTTTAAACATATTCGCGACCTAGTTAAGTATATTGATGTGACTTTTCTAGTAATAGAGCATAGAATAGATATAGCTCTACCTTTCGCAGACTATGTCTATGTGATGGATAGAGGGTCCGTAATCTCTGAGGGAACTCCCAACGAAATAGCTAACGACCCTAAAGTCATAGAGGTATACTTAGGTGGTCAGTAGTGATTAAAGTTAGTGAGTTAGTTGCAGGCTACGGAAAACTGAAGGTCTTATTCAACGTAAATCTCGTAGCAGACACTAGTCGCATAACTGTTGTAGTTGGACCTAATGGTGCGGGTAAGACGACACTGCTCAACAGCATTACTGGTCTCGCTACGATACACAGTGGAAAAGTGATATTTCAAGATCGAGACGTAACTGGATGGCCTCCACACAAGGTCTCGAGACTCGGATTGTCGTACGTACCTCAAATGGGTAACGTATTCTCTAATCTCACAGTTGAAGAGAACTTGAGAGTTGCGGGATATCTACTCGACCACGGCAGGCTTCTCGATAGGCTAGCACTAGTATTTGAGATGTTTCCCGTGCTGAAGAACTTTAGATATAGAAGAGCTGGGACTTTAAGTGGTGGGGAGAGAAGAATGCTGGCTATAGGTATGGGGTTGATGAAGGAACCAAGAGCAATGCTTTTAGACGAGGTAACTACAGATCTAGCTCCGATATTTGTTAAGAAGGTATTAGATAAGGTAGTTGAACTCAGAGACCAGCTAAAGCTAACTGTAGTTCTAGTTGAGCAACACGCTATTAGAGCTCTTCAAATCGCAGATAAGGCTTACCTACTAGTTAGTGGAACTATTCGATATGAAGGTAGCCCTCAAGACCTACTGAGCAATCAAGAATTCTCTAAACTCTACTTAGGAATATCGTAGATGATGTGAGGCTGATTTTTAGCTAGAATACCCCCTCCCGTTATCGAGATCTAAGTATTTAGAGTGCTTGTCTAAGAATTATTAAAATAAAAATGGTGCGTAACATATGTACTCTGGTGTAGTGAAGAATGGCGTTCGGACCGCCGGCTTTAGGATATGATAGAGCTATTACAGTATTCTCACCTGACGGAAAGTTGTATCAAGTTGAGTACGCATCTGAGAACATTAGAAAGGGTTGGACTACTGTATCTATAAAGACTGATAAGGGTGGTGTAATTGTAGCTGAGAAGAGAAAGATAGCTCCACTAATAGATATGAAGTCTGTTGAGAAAGTATATGCTATAGATACTCACATAGGTGCTTCATTCGCTGGATTAGCAGCTGATGGAAGAGTCCTCATAGACTACGCTAGGCAGGTATCAATGAACTATAGATTCGTGTACGACGAACAGATCGATGTAGAACTACTAACGAGATACGTATGCGATGTTAAACAGCTATACACTCAACACGCTGGTGTAAGACCTTTCGGAGTCTCTCTGATATTTCTTGGAGTAGATAGAAGAGGAGTGAGATTATTTAGAACAGAAATAAACGGCTACTACTTCGGTTATCAAGCACTCGCGGTAGGTATGGGAGAGCAAGCCGCAACTCAATATCTTGAGAAAAACTACGACGAGAGAATGAACACTAAAGAGCAGATCTTGCTAGCTCTTCGCGCGTTAAGAGCAAGTAGTGAGAGTCCTTTAGACCCGTATTACGTTGAAATAGGTTATATAGATGTGAAAGAAGCTGTCTTTAGAAAACTCACAGTCGAAGAAACCAAGTCTGTTATTTCGGATGCCGGTGTAGATAGATGAGTAAAAGCAGGGAGTATGTCATTGCTCGATATGAAGCTAGAGGCCATAAATTCGAGATCTTAGTTGACCCAGATAAAGCTCTCGAGTATAGAGAGGGTAGGAAGGTAGATCTAGACGAGGTTTTAAAGGGAGACTACATCTACAAGGACGCTAGAAAGGGAGATAAAGCCTCCCCGGAGGAATTAACTAGAATATTCGGTACTGAAGATGTAAGAACTATCGCCGATATCGTAATTAAGAAAGGTGAGCTACAGCTCACCACCGAGCAGAGAAGAAAAATGCTTGAAAATAAGAGAAAGCAGATAATTAACTACATAGCTCGCTCAGCTGTTGACCCGAAGACTAAGACACCGATACCCCCCCAGAGAATTGAGAAAGCTATGGAGGAAGCTAGAGTCTCCATAGACCTATATAGAGGTATTGAAGAACAAGCAACAGCTATAGTTAAAGCCATCTCGAGAATACTCCCTATTAAGATAGCTAGAGCTAGATTCACCATAAAGGTCTCACCGGAGATTGCCGCTAAGGTAGCGCAAGATTTGAAGAGAATCGGAGAGATAAAGTCAGAAGATTGGGGGAAAGACGGTAGCTTCAAGGTGGAGTTTGAAGTGCCGGCAGGTCTCCAGTACGAAGTCATAGATAAGATAAATAAAGTCACTAGGGGTCAAGCTGAAGTCAAGATCGAGGTGTTTTGATGCAGTCTCAAGAAGCACAAAGAATTCTCGTTGTTCCCGGAGAGGTGGTTGTTGAAGGTGACTACAAGATATTAACACCTAGCTACGTGATCAGAATTGATAGGAAATACATAGCTACAATAGTTGGTTTAGCTCAAATAGATAATGAGTCTAAGGAGATCGGTGTGATACCTCTTGAAGGATGCTACATACCACAACTAGAAGACATAGTTATCGGCTATGTAGTTGATGCTGGTCTTACGTCTTGGGAGCTAGATATAAGAGCACCATTCACAGCTACTCTTTATGCTGTAGATTTTCTAGGGAGACCTATTAATCCAGCTAGAGAAGATTTAAGTAAGTATCTTGCTTCTGGAGATACAGTGTTAGCTAAAGTAGAGGTTTTCGATAGAAATAGAGGACCGGTAGTAACTACGAAAGGTAAGGGTTTAGGTAAGATCGTTCGCGGTACTATCGTGGAAATAAGCCCGGTAAAGGTTGCGAGAGTAATAGGCCGCAAGGGATCTATGCACCAACTTCTCGCAAGTGAAACTGGGTGTGAAGTAACTGTAGCAAGAAACGGGAGAATTCTAATTAGCTGCCCAAACAGAGAGTTAGAGGATATACTAGTAATGGCTATACTTAAAATAGAGCGAGAAGCTCATATACCGGGTTTAACAGATAGAGTCAAAGAGTTTATTATACGAGAAAAGGTTAGGAGGGGTTTGATAGGTGGAGAAACCAAGACTGATTAGAGAGGATGGACTGAGACACGATGGGCGGAGACCAGATGAACTTCGACCAGTAAGAATATCTATCGGTGTCCTAAATAAAGCTTCAGGATCAGCATTAGTTGAATATGGAGGAACTAAAGTTCTTGCGGCAGTTCACGGACCTAGAGAAATATCTCAGAGACACATACTGCTACCAGATAGAGCTATCATTAGGTGTCGCTACCATATGCTGTCTTTTTCTACTCACGAGAGAAAGTCGCCTGCTCCATCGAGAAGAGAGATAGAGCTTTCTAAAGTTGTAAGAGAGTCACTAGAACCTGTTGTTATATCTGAAGTATTTCCGAGAACAGCGATCGATGTATTTGTAGAGGTGATAAATGCTGATGGAGGCACTAGAACCGCCGCAGTTACAGCAGCTTCTTTAGCTCTAGCTGATGCTGGAATACCTATGAGAGACCTCGTAGTTGCTATCGCCGTAGGAAAAGTTAGTGGAACATTAGTACTGGATATAGATGAAGCTGAGGATATGTATGGTGAAGCCGATATGCCGGTTGCTGTAGCTCCATCAATAGGGTTAATCACTCTCCTTCAATTAAACGGTGTGCTTAGCAGAGAAGAGTTTAGCGAAGCTCTCAAACTAGCTCTCAAAGGAGCCAGTCAGATATACGAAAAATCTAGAGAAGCTCTTAGAGATAGATATATGAAGGTAAAGGTGGAGGAATAGTGTCTCACACACCTTCTCCCGGAATTATAACTCCTAAGCTTAAGGCGAACACTATAGTGAATATGATTAAGAAAGGCATTAGAAGCTCTGGACGAGGCTTAACAGATTATAGACCTATAGATGTAGTTGTAGGCTACGTTCAAAATGCGGATGGTTCAGCACTTGTAAGACTAGGAAACACGGTAGTTGTAGCTGGAGTTAAACTAGAGGTCGGGAGTCCATACCCAGACACCCCCAATGAAGGTGCTCTAATAGTAAACGCAGAATTTATGCCGGCAGCATCTCCAACTTTCGAACCGGGACCACCAGACGAAAACGCTATTGAGTTAGCTAGAGTCATAGATAGAGCCTTGAGAGAGTTAAAGGCTATAGATATGAGTAAACTAGCTATAGTTCCTGGAAGAAGAGTGTGGATTATCTACGTAGACATATATGTTTTAGACCACGATGGAAATCTCGTAGATGCTTCATCGATAGCTACTCTCTCAGCGTTACTAAATACTACTCTACCTAAGGTTGAGGTAGATGAATCTGGTAATGTAAGAGTCGAGAAGAATATTAGAATGTCTCCCCTCCCAATAAACCATAAGGTAGTTACTGTTACAGTAGCTAAGGTCGAGAACGTGTTGTTTATTGATCCAGACCTCGACGAAGAAGGTGTTATTGAAACTAAGCTAGTAATCGCAGTATCTGACGATAGTAGGATTGCCGGCATTCAGAAATCTGGAAGTGGAGGGCTGACTGAAGCTGAAATACTAGCGGCTCTAGACATCGCATTAAAGACTGGAGTAAGTCTTATAAAGACGATCGAATCTAGAGTTTTAGAACCAACACTAGGTCTATCTACGAATACTTTAGGTCAATAGTTTTTGAGAGCCTCTAAGAAAACGTGTCGACAGTATTGAAAGTTTGAGTTTAACAAATAACTTTTTACAGATTCATATCTACGAATTCATAAACCGGTTAGCATATGGAATCTGTGGGCCGAGGTAGAGACAACATCAACTACCTACTTTCAGCAGCCACCCGCCTATGTTACCGTTATCGAATACGGAGAGCTAGATAAATTCATGTATTGAGACTATAGAATATATAGGAGAGTCCTAAGTATCGAGAAATCTCCGAAATAAAGCTAGCACCGTATTTCTAATTTACACTAAAGTCTATAAATCCTCTAAACATAGTTATACCGGCCGGGGTGGCCGAGCGGTCTAAGGCGGTGGGCTCGAGTTCCGGTGTATGTGATGTGAGACCCACTGGGGTTAAAACCTCACGCGGGTTCGAATCCCGCCCCCGGCGCTATACTTACTAGGAGTCTCGATGAGTCTTTAGTAACGTTTATCTTCAGCTGTCTTAGAGCTGGTTATCCAATACTAATAGCCAGAGCCTCATTCGAGAAGCTTACTACTATATTATTTTATTATAATCTTTTGGTTTAATATTGTATTGAGTATTGCCCTTATTTGAAACATGTAGTCACTTTTAAGGTGAGATAAAGCAACTAGACTACGGGTGAAGTTCGTGGTGGAAAGAGGTCGGGTAGCTATAGTCGAGTACTCACTGTTCGCTAAAGATACCGGTGAACTTATCGATACTACATCGGAAGCTGAAGCTAAGCTCTATAGGAAGTACGTTAATGAAGCAGTTTACGAACCTGATGTCGTAATTATTGGTGAGGGAAGGTTTTTCCAGGGATTTGAAGAATCTCTAGAAAAATGTGAAGTCGGAGTTGAGAGAGAATTTGAGATTCCCGCAGAAAAAGGATATGGTCCCAGAGATCCAGCTAAAGTTAAGATATATCCCAGAAGAATGTTTGAGAAACAGAATATCAGACCTGAGGTAGGTAGAGAAGTCAGGATAAATAATGAAGTTGGGCGAATATTAGCTGTTGAAGGTGGGAGAGTAATAGTAGATTTCAATCACCCACTAGCTGGAAAAGTCTTGAAGCTAAAGATCCGCGTGGTCAGAGTTCTCGAAGATCTCGTTGAGATCGTGAAATACTTAGTTAGGAGAAGACTGAGAGGTGCTAAGTTAGACGACATTAAAATCGACGTAGAGAAAGAACACGGCAGAGTAGTTATAGAGCTACCTAGAGAGTTTAGAGTTGGAAGAGATATTCAATACGCAAAGACCTTCATAGCATACGATATACTTAAACACATTAAAGATGTTAAAGAAGTAGCATTCCTAGATAGATTTACTATTGATGAGCTGAGAGGGTGATCTATGGAGCAAGAGCTGAGGCAGCCCGAGATAAACATCGGTGTTGTCGGCCACGTAGACCACGGTAAAACTACTCTAGTACAGGCTATAACAGGTATCTGGACATCGAAACACTCAGAAGAACTACTAAGATCTATGACGATTAAATTAGGATACGCTGATGTAGATATTTACGAATGTTCAGACAGATCTATCTACGAGAAATACACTACAGACCCTATAGAGTGTTCAAACCCTATCTACAGAAGAAGTATTTCCTTCGTAGATTCTCCGGGACATGAAGTACTGATGGCGAACATGCTCTCTGGTGCTGCTATAATGGATAGTGCCCTCCTAGTGATAGCTGCTAATGAGCCGTGCCCACAGCCTCAGACTCGAGAGCACTTCATGGCACTAGAAATAATCGGTGTCAAAAACATCATAGTTGTACAGAATAAAGTTGATGTTGTAACTAGAGAACAAGCGAGAAAGAATCACGAAGAAATTAAAGCCTTTCTTACCGGTACATTTGCGGAGAAAGCACCGATAGTTCCCGTAAGTGCTCTTCATGGGGCTAATATAGACATACTTTTATCGGCGATAGAGCACTATTTTAAAACCCTAGAGAGAGATTTATCAGCTAAACCACTAATGTTCGTCGCTAGGTCTTTCGATGTAAATAAACCTGGAACATCTCCTGAAAAACTAGTAGGTGGAGTTATAGGTGGATCTGTAATTAGAGGAGTTTTTAGAGTTGGAGATGAAATTGAAATAAGTCCAGGTATTAAGATAGTAGAGAATGGAAAGACAGTTTACAGAAAGCTCTACACTAGAGTTGAGAGTATCAGATTCGGTGAGAGAACCTATAGAGAAGCTAGACCGGGAGGGCTTGTAGCTATGGGAACATCGCTCGACCCATCTTTAACTAAGGCGGACAAGCTAGTGGGCTCTGTCATCGGTCTCGCAGACCACTTACCACAACCTAGAATGCACCTTACTGTTGATTACGAGCTATTTGAAAGAGTTGTCGGAACTAAGGAACTACAGAAAGTTCCGCCGATGAGAGTAGGTGAGAGAATCATAATTACTGCTGGAACAGCTATAGCTATGGCTACTGTGAAGAGGCTTTCGAGCGACTGGTTTGAGCTGGAGCTTGTAGATAAGCCTATCATAGCTTGGAAGGATATGAAGATAGCTGTAAGTAGAAACGTTATGAATAGATGGAGATTGGTTGGATGGGGGATTGTCCGAGACTAGTTTAAAGCATCGTATATGTGGGCTAGTACTAGATACTAGTGCCCTCCTTCTCGTCGCTGAAGGTGTGAATTCAGTAGAAGAAGCTCTTGAAATTCTCAGAAGTCGCTGCTCAAATGTTAAACTCATTTTACTAACTGAAGTTACTCAGGAACTCAGCAAGCTGGCTTCAGGTAGAGGGCGTAAAGGAATAGCTGCTAGACTAGCTCTAGCTGAACTAGGTAAACTAGGTGTTGAGAAAATCGAGTCAGTAGATTGTGATAGAGTAGATGACTGTATCTTAAAGTATTCTTTAGATGTTAGGAACCTAGAGGTAGTTGTTTTAACAGCAGATAGAAAGCTAGCTAAGATTCTAAGAGAAAATAATGTGAGACACATAATTTGGTGGAAGAGTAGGAGAAGATTCGTTTTATGGTAGAGTAGTAACGATTCTTAATTCTAGACTCAGCTGACTCACTAGGACTAGCTGAGAAAGAACTTAGAGAGTATATGGTTGAAGCTACTCTAGTAGGAGTCTCATCTCAAGGCGGCGGGATCTGATGCCGGAAGAGCTTTAATTAGGTATGTTTCTCCGTATTCTACTATAACTCTATAGTAACCTGAGAGATCTCTATCTACTTCTAGGTCACCGCTATCTATAAGTAGATATCTCAGTTTACTGAATTTACTTCTCGAGCTAACAACTATTATTCTATCTCTACCTAAAGTCTTGAGGATTTCTGGTGTTAGCTGTTGGTTCCCCCGACCTATAAGATATCCTTGGCCTCCAATTACAGATAGAACTATGTAGACATCTTTGAATTCTTTAACGATTTTCTCTATTTCTCTTGCTGTTAAATCTTTACCAATTAGCTCGCCATTCAGGACAGCGTCGAAACCTAGAAGAGTTTTATCTATACCTAGCTTAGACACTATAGCTTTAGTAGTTGAACCTGGACCGAAGATGAAAACGGCTCCAGGCCTATACACCTCTTCTATAAAGTGCTCCGCTACACTTTCAAGGTCTTCAGTGCTGCCGAATTCTTTAGTGGAAACCCTTAGATTTTTTGACGAAAGTGTGTATGCTTTACCAAAAGACCTAATAGATAAGATATCTCTCTGGAGAGAGTATTCATCTACATCTACTACTTCACCAACTTCAATCACTCCTTCACCTCTACAGTAATCTAAAAGTATCTCGGCTGCTGCTTCAGGAGAGATGGCGAAAACAGAGGAATATACTTTAACACCAGAAGGTACACCGAGAATAGGCACTAAACTATTACTAGCTTCTAAAACATCGCGGGCAGTGCCGTCTCCTCCAACGAAGACAATCGCATCTACTTTTAGGCGTATAAACTCTCTTACAACTCGCAGAGTATCCTCTCTCGTAGTTATATTAGAAGCTGGAATATCTAAACAAACATGTTTTCTAAGTAGAGTAGAAGATAGGTAGTCACAACCCATAATTCCTCCCGCAAGCGCTAATTCAACGTCACTAGAACCGATCATCTGAAGTCTATCAAGAAATCTCACAGCTCTGGCTGGAGCTACCGGTTTAGCTCCCCTCTCTAGAGCCTCTACATATAGTCGGCCGTCAGTACCCTTGAGACCTACAGCTCCACCCATACCTGCTATAGGATTCACTAAGAATCCAATTCTGCACTTAGCGACTTGACACATCTCTATACCTCCCTAAAACTTAAATAGGAGTTCGACCTATAGGCATAAATCTAACCCTTCGAGGTCTCAGAGAATCTGCAACTACCAGCAGATTTGGTGTACCAATTGCTAGAGTACCTTCACAGTATTCTACAGCAGATCTTGAAGAATGTCCGATAAAGGTGACATAGGGTTTGACAGTTTTAAGTAGAATATGTAGAGACTTAAGTCCTGAGGATATGTACAGAGGAGCTCGTCTATCTAGACATCCATAGGGTGGGAAGTGTGTTAGTAAAACATCAATTCTCTCCGAACTAGATATGATTGTAGAGTAGTCAAGAAAGGTATTAATAGCTCCGATACCACCGATTTTGACGCTATCTACTTCAACTATTTTTCCATCTAATAATATGTTATACTTTTTTGCTAATTTAGTTATATGTATATCGTCTTCGTCACCGGAGATCATCAAAATGTTGATGTTGGAGAGTTCCTTAATAAAGTCTTCGTTAATGATTACATCACCACACAGTAGCAATAAGTTTACTTCAGCTTGCCTAGCGACTGCGGCTATGTAGTTCAATTGATATGGGTGAGTGACTCTCGAGGTAGCCAGAATCATGCTGTTTCCCTCCACCTCCACTCAACTAGAGCTAGTGCTACAGACGACGCTACTATATCTGATATAGAGCCGAGGTTCACACCAACTCTATAGACTAGGATATCGCGCACTTCGCGATCACTTAACGTCGATACAGAGACTAGCTCTTGAATTAATCTAGAGAGCATAATGCCGCCGGATTTAAATGAGATAGTGTCTATATATTTACTAGCAGCAGATTTATAGAGCTTACTGACGGTGTTCACGAGATCTCTATGTCGGACTCTTCTAACATGTTCATATATGTCTAAGGTTATGGAGTACCTATTCACTATGTTATACGCGACTAGGTCCCATAGAGCCGATTCCCACAGTAGCTTAAACACATTCACTAAGACCTCTGAAGAATAGTAGTGGCCGTGATAGCTGGGACTAGCTAGCCGTATAGCCTCCAGTAAGTCAGTAGCATTCTCGCTTTTCAAGCATTCCTCAAATTCTCTGTAACCAGCTAGAACACATTCTCTCACATCACCGCAAGAATTTGCTCTGAGAGAGTAGAGCATAGTTGAAGCTAGAGAAATTGCTGTTAATCCATAGCCTAAGCACGTATTGGTTCTAATTAGTGAGTCTCTTAAAACCGACCTCATTAAGTCTAGCAGGGCTTTCCCGAGAGATACGCAGCCTACATCCCTACGCAGCCTCTCTATACCGTCATAGATGTAGTAAGATGTATGAATAAATTCTACAGAACTCATATCTTTCATGTTATCAGTAGCTGTAACTCCACTTACTTTCGGTGCGATTACTTCTATCACCAGTGCTGACGCAAATGACTGAGCAATAGCTCGCCATAGACTCTGTGGTCTCGAGTTCTGTAGAGTCATCAAACCTACTCCTCAATATTTAGCACAGTGACAATAGCACTCTGGTGGTTTTTTAGAGTCTCACGCCACGCACTTCCAACAGCAATCGGGGAGAAAATCCCAGTTAAAGTAGCTTCAACGTTACGTATCAACTTTATTAGTGTAACAGTAGTTTTCCCGGTTCTAATTAAGTCATCTACTATTAATACTCTCTCACCCTTCTTGAGGTCTGAAGAAGGTAGATATAGTCTAACTATAGATGGTGGGTCTCTAGATACATACTCGGCTTCATAGACTATATCAGATGTAAAGGGGATACCTTTTCGCGATATAGCGAGTCTAGATTTGAATAGATCAGCTACCAGTGTAGCTATGGGTACCCCATCTAGCTCAACTGTAAGAACGACATCTACATCGCTAAAGCTGTAGTAGGCTACATATGCGAGTATCTTAAGTAGCAACACATTGCTAAACACGTTGCTAGTATCAATAGCACCTTCTTTAAATCTAACATATCTTCTCAATATGTTGGAGACAACTTCTCTAGATGTGAGGATCTTAACGACGTCTCTAGCTCTTTCGTAACTCGGTAGTATCTTGAATGTAATGTATCTCCAAATAACCGGGGGAGGGATCTTCACTAACTCCGCGATTTCTCTATATTTCATCAGCCCTCTATATAGTCTTAAGAGTTCAACAGTGTGATACCTAAGGTCTTTACCGACTCCTACTGTTGACCCCGCTAACTTCAAATAGTTTTCTCCCAATTAACATAACTAAATCAATATTTAAACATGCTGCATTAAGTGTCTTCTGAAATAATTTTTCTAGCGTTTGAGAGAATTTCTTCAGCTATACTTAATCCTGTGCTGAGGAGCTCGGAGAGTCTAGCCGGACTTAACTTAGTTAGGTCTTCAATGGTTTTTATACCGTTAGACAGAAGTTTTCTAGCTCTAGCTCTACCAATCCACTTAACACGCACGAGCTCTAGCGCATCTTCTTTAACACCTGACTCAACCCTCCTGCTAAGAGTCATCAATCTGCCGGCATGTTCTCTAAGTCCAGTAGTACTGCAGATTACTCCAGAGGCATACAGTAACCACTGAGCTGACTCAACTATGACTGATAGATCTCCCACTCCAACTCCGTATCGCTCCACTATGGTGTCTTCTCCTACTTCCTCAACCCAGTCTCTGAGTATTAGACCTATCTTTAGAGCTCTAAGTAGGTCGTACTCATCGATCCACGGAAAGTCCGGTATGTTACCACTATCGGCTAGAACTTCCATTGTTGCTCGAAGTTCTCTCAACTTAATGCTACCTAGTCTAATTCTCGGGAAATCAGGTGTTAACGCTACGAGAGTTAGATAGTATATATCGTATACACTTCCAACACCAGTTAAACCACTAATAACAGCTCTGGCTGTCACAGGATCTACGTATAGAACAGATACCGTCTTACCCAGTTTCGTAGGTTCGACATAGTTTCCCTCTCGATAGATCATTCCCCACTCGGCTAAGTCTCTAAGAATGTGCCAGACTTTATCGAGAAGAGTGTCACTCAATTGCTTATATGCTAGAGTAAGCTTAAGTAGGCTAACTAATTGTTCAATACTCTCAGCATCTCGAGAAGATATCAGTGATAGTGTGTGTACTCTGATAGCTCTATCAGATGTAAGTACTGAGATCGCGGGTTCGGGAGTTCCCTTAATGTATCTAGTTGCTTCAGCCGTACTTCTAGCGTCTGATACAATAACTTCACCGTATGGGTCTAGTCCGTGTCTACCGGCTCTACCGGCCATCTGCTTGTACTCAGCTATAGAAATCCCTCTCACATATCCTTCTTCATATCTCCTTACACTAACTAGAACTCTCCTCGCAGGAAAGTTGACACCGGCAGCTAGAGTAGGTGTAGCTACAACAGCTCTAATAGCTCTCTCTCTAAATGACTTCTCAATGAACTTTCTAGTAGTTGAAGATAGTCCTGCGTGATGGAATGCTACACACTTACTGAGTAAGTAGCTAATGTTATCAAACTCTACTCTCGGTGGGTCTAGTCTAGAGAATTCCTCTACTAACTCTAGGCATTTCTCTGCAGAGCTGGTAGCTAGAATCTTGGTGAGACCCTCAGCTTGTTGTCTAGAGTGTCTGAATACCAGGAGCTGGTAATTCTGAGTGACAGCTTCTCTAAGTGCGTACTGCTCGAGATCCCCTCTGACAGACTCTACTCTCCCATCTTCAAACACTATGGTTTTTGAGATTCTATCGTAGTAGCCCTCCACTAGTTTGACAGGTCTCCAATCATCGAATATGAGTTCCGCATTTAGCCAGCTAGCTACCTCTTCAGGATTTCCAACCGCAGCACTAAGACCTAACACCCTGCATCCACTACTTAAAGATCTAACACCTACGAGCTCTACTACATGCCCTCTATCGCTGTCTCCTACTGTATGTAATTCATCAATAACCACAGTGCTTACATTCTTAATCCACTGAGGCTTTAGCCTCAGGAGGGAATCAAATCTCTCGTAAGTAGCCACAATTAAATCACACTCAGATAGCCACTCAGACGGCTGGTCGTAGTCTCCAGTTGTAACACAGACTCTACATTTAAATTCACTACAGATCAACTTCAATTCCTCAAATTTCTCAGAAGCAACACTCTTGAGAGGAGTTAAGTAGACACCGATATCTCCCTCAAGAACAGACTTAAGTATAGCCATATACCCAACTAATGTTTTACCGCTCCCAGTAGGAGCTACTACAACAATGTTGTTTCTCGATGTCAGAAGGCCTGACCTAATAGCTTTAATTTGCACTGGTAAGAGAACCTCGATTCCCACAGCTCTCAAAGACTTAAGAATCTGTGGAACATCAACTACATCTTCAATTCTCGGTAATGACTTCAAGATACTACCCGAATCTATACTCTATATCACTCATATTTAGCACGTGTTTCACGTTGGTTTAGGTGAGGTCTCTCAATACACCTAGCTCCAGGGAAGCTATTACTAGGTTTCAAGCTTATATGATTCAAGGTTAAACCTAGTAGGAGGCTTTAATGAGTGAAGCAAGAACTTATAAAGTAAGTGTTGGTAGGAGGTCTATTAACGACTACATGACTTCGATCGCCATAATATTCAATCAGGGTGTAAGATCAGTTGTAATTAGGGGTTGTGGAGACAACATACATAGAGCTGTAGCTCTGTACAATGTTCTTAAGCTTAAGCTGGGGGACAGCATTAAATTAGTGAATGTTAAGATAGGAAGTGAGAAGAGAGGCTCTAGATACGTTCCGTATATAGAGATAGAGGTTGAGAGAACCTAGAGAAATACCTCACTAGTAGAGAAATTCCGTAAAACGATCAGTAACCTATCTCTACGGCTCGATGCAGATGTGTTCCCATCTATTTCTAAACAATAGATTAAACTCTTAACTGAATAACGTATTTCTCTCACTCTACAGTATCACACATTCTTAGAGAAGCTTTAATATCTCTACAAAGACTATGTAAGCTATTCACAGACATATATTGGTCGGCGGTAGCATTTCGTAGTTTTAGATCGGTTGTTCTAGGTTAAAGCCTGAAGAGACTTGGTAGAGCTATTTACATGTTCATCGAGTGTTATAGTAAAAAGTAGTCATAGATGTGAAGTACTATAAATAATAGCAGATCAATTATTTATGTGTACTTTTTCACAATTAACAGACCGTTCTTCTTATCTACTACTATCACTAAGGAGTTAGGCTCTATCTCTTCTTCAGAATAAGCTTTCCAGTACTCACCTTCAACTATGACAAATCCTTCACCATGTGCTGGAATGCGGTCCACCGCTCTCCCTATTTTTTCTCTCAATTCGAAGATGTATGTTTTTTGTCTCTTAGCTTGTATTACTTTGAATAATACAAACGCAGTGAAAGACCCTAATCCCACTCCTATTCCTATAGCTACATATCTAGATAAGACTATGAAGGTAGAATTTGGAGCTATATATGTAGGTCCTCCAGTAGGTAGAAGTGCGAATCCAGTGCTAAGCATTATTATACCACTTATACCGAGAATACCGAAGCCGGGTGTTAGAAATAGCTCGATCGACAGAAGTGCTGCTCCTACTAGAATAAGGAATACTGAGATTAGATTGGGATTAAAACCGGAGCCTACTAAGCCGAGAAATAGAAATAGTAGAGCTATAGGTAGAGCTTCCAGTCTTCCCGAAGCTATGGAAAATATGGTAGCCATTATACCTATAGTAGTTAACACACTCGATAGAAGAGTGTTAGATAGTATAGAGAGAAATCTAGACCTAATACCGCAAGAATACTCTTCAACTTTGAGGTACCTATGCAGAGAGTACGATGTCCCACTAGTAATAACACTCTTATCACCCAGATATTTAAAGACCTCACTAAGGTCTCTTGCTACATAGTCAGCAACTCCTTGTTTTACTGCTTCATCAGCAGATAGAACTAGGTTCTTGATTACAAACATTTCTACAGCGCTTGTATTTCTATTTCGAAGTCTAGCATAATAGATAGCTTTCTCTATTATAGGATTAATGATCTTTGTCTCATTTACTGCTTCATACTGCCCAGTTACAGGATTTATAGTGACCGGCTGCATAGCTCCTATTGTAGCTATAGGTGAGAGTATGATTATGTGTGCTGGAAGAGATATTAGAGTGCCAGCACTAAAAGCCTTACCTCCAGAGACATATACCACTACAGGTACTCTAGATGTAGCTATTCTATCTCCAATAGTTAGTGCGGCATCTAGATAGCCGCCGTAGGTTTCAAGCTCTATCAATACCCCCATATTCCTAGATTCTGCATACGCAACCGCATCTACGATGCACTCAGCTATACCGGAGTCGATCATATCCCATGGTGGGATCACTCTCACAAGAACTAGAGTATCGATAAGTGAACTACTAGCTAGTGCAGATGTAGATAACAGAAAAAGAAGTATAAATACTACTTTGTAGTAGAAACGCATTACTTACCAGCCTGAGGAGCTTGACGTACAGCTGCTGCTGCCGCTAATGAAGTTCCAATTACAGATGAAGATTCAGTTACAATTATCAAGTTCTTCTCTCTAGCTATCTCAACTAGGGTCTGCAGCTCTCTGAGTCTTAGAGCCCTCGGATTCTCCTCGTATGTTTGTGCAGCTTCAGTAAGTATCTTAGCAGCCTGTCTCTCAGCTTCAGCTTGAATTATTCTAGCTCTCCTCAACCTCTCAGCTTCAGCTTGAGTAGCCATAGCTCTAATCATACTTTCTGGTAGTTCAACAGACTTTAAGGTAACTGAAACTACTTTAATACCCCAGGGAGTCGTTAATTCATCTATTATTCCCTGAATCTTCTTGTTTATCTCTTCTCGCTTAGTTAAGAGGTCGTCTAACTCGACCTGTCCTACAACATCTCGGAGAACTGTCTGCGCGAGTAGAGATACTGCATACATGTAGTTAGAGACTCTAGTAATAGCTTTTACTGGATCATCAGCTCTGAAGTATATTACAGCATCTACTTTAACACTGACATTATCTCTAGTTATTATCTCCTGCTTTGGGACGTCTATAGTCATTATTCTTAGGTCGACCTTAGCCAGAGAGTCTACGAAAGGTATTATAAAGAAAAGCCCCGGACCTCTCGCACCAATTAGTCTTCCGAGTCTAAAGAGTACTCCTCTTTCATACTCCTTGAGGACCTTAATGCTGGATGCCAGGAGCGGAATAACTATGAATAAGAATGCGACAATCAATGTGATAGTTGATATATCGACTATTTTAAACACCCAAGCATCTATGGCTAAGGAAGTTTAAAAAGATTCTTGATCGCATCGAGATCGATGTTTCTATATTCACTCTACAACTCTATTTTAAGTCAGGCATCAAACTATTGACATGCAGTATAACTCCATATATAGAGAAGCTACACATCCAGGTAGAGCACCACAATACTTCGAACGCCATCTAGCTCAGTATGACTGATTCTAATCTCTCATTACCTAACTCGCCTAGTCGTAACAGTATCTTCGTGCTGAATGTGTAATTCTAAAGAGTAGTGCGAGCGGGCTGAGCCGACTTGAGGAGGGGTGGTGGGCCCGCGGGGATTCGAACCCCGGACCTCCCGGTTATCAGCCGGGCGCTCTAACCAGGCTAAGCTACGGGCCCTAGACACTTCTGTGTTAGTACTTAAAACCTTTAGTGTCCAGCGTAGATATCTAAAGCTTATATTATAGGAGCTTACGTAGCTATGGTGTTGAGTCCTTGGACGCCTCCATGCTGCTGCCCGGACTAATAATTGGAGATCCTGTAGAGCTTGCTATAAGAACTCTATTCATAGCCTGGGGAGCTATACTTGTAGCACTAGCAGTTAAAAAAGGTGTTGAACCACTACTTCTGATACCTATTGGACTGGGGATGATACTAGCCAATGTACCAGGTCTCCACCTAACTAGATACGTATGCCAGGATCTAAGTAATGAGCAACTCCCCGAAGTCGTTAGAGGTATTGAAGGCTTAGTAAATGTGATAACTTTTGAAAACTTCACTAGAATATGTTCTCCAGAATCTACATCACTTCTCGGGTGGGTTTACCATCTAGTTGTTAGAAGTGAGATAGGTCCTATACTGATATTCGCTGGTATAGGTGCTCTCTCAGATTTCCGTCCTCTAATATCGTTTCCTATAGGTGCTCTCATAGGTTCAGCAGCTCAGTTAGGAATAACTGTTGTAACAGTCATGGCTCTAGCTACCGGGTTTAAGCTGAATGAAGCTATGGCTATAGGAGTTGTGGGAGGAGCCGATGGACCAACGACTATATATACAGCTGTGAATATAGCACCTCACTTAGTTGGACCGCTAACAATAGCTGTATATAGCTACATAGCACTAGTGCCGGTAATACAGCCACCTATAATTAGAGCACTCGTACCGAGGAAGTATAGAGCAGTAGAAATGCCGAGTCCTAAAGAAGTAACTCTAGAACACGTACTCATGTTTTGGTTTGTTTGCTTATTCGTGATCGGCGCGTTAGTTCCTGCAGCATTTCCTCTCGTAGTAGCTATCGCTATGGGTAACATAGTGAAGGAACTCTCCACAAAAATGGGTGAACTCGAGAGGTACTTCAAGACCATGGCGGATCCTCTTCTCGATATCGCAACTATGTTGACAATGCTCGGTGTAGGTGCTACGCTATCTTATGATTTTCTCGCACAATACGTAGCTACTGCTTCTCCACAGGCTTTTCTAGGATTCATAGTTAAGGCCTTCACGATACTTGCCTTAGGTCTAGTAGCATTTGCGGTGTCTACTGTCGGTGGATTAATGTTCTCCTGGTTACTCTACGTCGTAACTAAGGGTAAAGTTAATCCAACAATAGGTTGTGCCGGTGTCTCAGCAGTTCCTATAGCTGCTCGAGTAGCTCAAAGAGAAGTACAGCAAGTAAAACCAGGTCTCTACGTTCTCTTTCATGCCCTCGGACCAAACGTAGCGGGAGTAATAGGTACTGCTGTTGTTGCTGGATACTATATATCGTATATAAAGAACTTCTGGGCACCGTAGCTGCTTTCACGTATCGCATATAGTGAATGACTCCTTTACACCGTCTATTGGAAATATCTCAACTCAGCTTTCAAACGTGTTAATTCTGTAAATCAGGGGATCTCCATGTCGCAGAATAATACAGTAGGTTTATATTCAATATTTTTCTCTAGAGAGGCTATCTGCGGTAAACACGTATTTAAGAGAGTATTCGAGCATAGGTAAGATAGTAGAGTAGGTCTCTGTGTGAAAGTAGATGAAGCTAGCTAGTAGAATTAGAGGAGTGGTATCTAGTTTAGCTGTGCTACTGCTAACTGTATCAACGCTAGCTCTTGTTTTAGGTGTGGTCGGCTACTCTCTATCAGAAAAAGAAGTAGAGAAGAGTACCAGTATGAGAATTATTGAGGTAGCTCTAGTTACTGATGCTGTAGTCGTATCTATTTTCGTGTTGTGTAAGAAGAACTTCATTACCGAGTTGATGGACGCCTTTATAGTTGTCTCGGTTTTTTGGATAGTTGCCCCACTATTCTCAGCGATTCTATACAGTCGCACCACGGAGATGGATTTCATTGACGCACTCTTTGAGTCAGTGAGTGGTTTTTCTGGGACTGGACTATCAGTTATAGATAAACCAGAAACTCTACCACGTGTAGTTTTAGCTTGGAGAGCTCTAACCCAGTGGGTTGGTGAATTAGGGATTGTAGTGATATCAGGTGTTCTCTTACCATTTCTCCACAGGTCTATCAGGAGTGTCTACGTAGTAGAGAGAGGTGCGAAGCTAGCTCCAACAGTGATTTCAACAGCTAGAAGACTCTTTACTATATACATAGTATACACACTTATTGGTGCCGCACTTTTTCTGATATCAGGTATGGACCTCTTTGATTCGGTTTCACACTCTATGACAGCTATAGCAACAGGAGGTATGTCAACTAACTCACAAAATCTTGGGTACTGGTTTAAAGCTGGAAATAGGTTTATAGCTATATCAGCAGCAGTAGTAATGACTCTAGGTGCTCTTAACTTCATGGACCTCTATAATTTAACACTAGGACGTCTGCGTGAGTTTACTGAGTCTGTAGAAGTCAGAGGTTTTGTGATCATTCTCTTCATATTTCTCGCATCACTTGGAGTAGTAGGTATGGCTACAAATTCAATAGAGTCTTTCTGGGTGTGGAGCTTCCACGTACTATCAGGTTTCACTACGACAGGGTTTTCTCTAACTCCAATCTCTGAACACCCAGACGTAGTAAAGGCTATAATTACTCTCTCTATGGTGATTGGTGGAGCAACATTTTCAACGGCTGGCGGCATGAAGATAAAGCGAGTAGTTGTAGCTGTGAAATCGGTTCTCTGGGAGACTGGCAAGACCTTTGTTCCAAAATCAGTAGTATTAGTTAGAAGAGTCGGTAGTGAAGTAGTTAGAGATGAAGAAATAGCGTCAATACACTCCTACATAGCTCTATATGGATTAACACTGATAGTGACGTCAATAGCTTTACACATATCTCTTCTCTCTTCAGGAATAACTTCATATAGCTACATGGACTCTCTTCTCGAGGTTTCTTCAGCTCTATCTTGTGTAGGACTTTCATCAGGTATAACAAGTTCATCAGCACCAATACTAGCTAAAGCAATCCTCATGGTAACTATGTATTTAGGTAGGATAGAGTTCCTCCCTCTATATACACTCATAGGAATCTACTACATAAACAAAATAACTCTATAATAAACGAAGAGCCTTACTCCAGTCAGCAAGATATCGAGATGTGAGTAGAGAATACTGATGCTACTCTAGCATTCAAGTCTCAATAACTATGAAGTAAGAGAACCTAGAGAAAAGAAAACATAAAAAACTTAATTAAAACACTGAATTGGGGGTGTGCGGGTAGGACTGGGAGCTCGCCGCCTCTCTCTAGCCGAAGGCGTAAAGCGGAGTCAGTAACCTAGCCTACCTAAAGACCCTCACTCAAAGAGCTGCGCATCAGCGGTGAAGCCCGCCCCATGGGGCTGGTGGTGGTGGAGGTCCTCCTGGAGGGGAGGACTTACCTCCTTTGCGGAGGGAACCCGGCTAGGCCCGGAAGGGAGCAACCTAACCTCCAACACCAGCGTTCGTGGGTCACCGGGTAGAGGACGGTGCGCAGAATCCTGGAGTGATAGGTCTTTAGGTAAGGCGGGGGCCGCACACCCCCTTCCAGACTTACTTACGTAATTGTTTATAATCTTTTTAAATTGTACCTCTATCTTACACATGGTTGCTCGGAGATTTCGAAATTTCCGGCTTTACTGAGAAGTGTAGTTAATGGTTTGGTTTACAGTGATGTAGGGAACTATCTAGAGACCTTCATTGCTCTATTCCTTCTCCGAGGGGCTTGCGTATTTCATTAAATTACTTTTCAATCCGAGAGCTACTTCGAGTTGATCGAAATTTAAACTCTCAGTGAGAGTTTCTCTTCCAACTCTATATCCTGAGCTGGTCGACTCTAGTTTTTCAACTGGAACGAACACCCATTTCTGTCTGGGGAGTTTAACGGCTACGTAGGCTCTCCCACCAGCTCTTTCAGCAAACTCAACCAGCTTCACTATCTGCTCTCTGTCTATGTAAATACTTTCTTCTTTAGACCTAGATTTAACCTCAAAGACAGCCACCCTCCCCTTCTTAATAGCTACAACGTCGGGATACGCAGCTCTCTTTATCTTCGACCCACTTGCTGGAGCTCTCACAACAGCAAAACCTTTCTTCCATAACTGAGTAACGAGCTCTCTTTCAGCTCTATACCCTCTAGACCTACTACTTTTAGACACTAGACCCACCTACTACATCGAGATAGCTCTCGATCTAGGCTTAGAATACCTGTGAAGTCTTGAAGACACATGGAGACTAGTGGTTTTATCTTTACTCCACCCCACCTACTCTACATCTATTACTTACATTAAAACTGAGTGCAGAAAATCACTACATAGAAGAGAGATTTCGTATTCTCAGGTCGGATCCGCGTTCTCGAAACACCGAGCAGCGGCGAGTGCGTAATACATTTTTTTAACTCTACTCTCGATATTTCAAGAATATCTTATTAGTAGGTGTCTTCTAACGGTACTCTACCGGTTAAAGCCCTGGTAATAGCGTACTTAAATTACGAAAGATTATTAATAAAGGAGAGGCAGTATGAAGATTGCGATAATGGAGACTGTGGTTGGAGCAGTAGCAATGAGTGATGACGGCGATCTAAAGTACAGTATAGTTCCTAAAGATATAGGATACATGATCGAGAGAGCTCTGAAAATAGAGAGTGGTGAGTTAAGCCAGGAATTTGTAGATCTGGTTAGCAGAGTTCTTAGTTCAGACGCAGTCTTTATTGTGCCAACAGAATTAGAAGCGTCATTTCTCGCTCAGAGAAATATAAATCACATTGTAGACCCTAGAAACGAACTAGTCGTTAAACTGAGAGAAGCTCTCCCAAGTATAGCTATTAAAGAAGGATTAGTTAAAGACGAAGAAGAATTCAACACATTAATATATGAAGTAACTGCGGGAGTTACGAGGTCTAAGCTCAGACGTGAAGCTCTGAAGAGAGACTTAATGGCGATACAGGCTATTAGAGCTATAGACGACATAGATAAGACTATAAACCTCTTCGCCTCAAGACTGCGTGAGTGGTATAGTGTTCACTTTCCTGAGCTAGACGACTTAGTGAAGGAACATGAAGAATACTCAAAACTTGTAGCAACTCTGGGACTCAGACCTCGGTTTACAGTTGAGAATCTCGCTAAACTAGAGATTAAAGGTGGGAGAGCTGAGAGAATTGCTAAAGCAGCTAGAGAGAGTATAGGAGCGGAAGTCTCAGAACTAGATATGAGTAAGATTAAAGCCTTCAGCGAGCAAATTCTGAGTCTCTACGAAATGAGGAAAAACCTCTCAGACTACTTAGAGCAGGTTATGAAGGAGGTAGCTCCCAATACAACAGAGTTAGTAGGTTCTCTACTGGGAGCACGCCTCCTCAGTCTCGCTGGAAGTCTTGAAGACCTAGCTAAACTTCCTGCAAGCACTATACAGGTGTTAGGTGCTGAAAAAGCTCTTTTTAGAGCTCTAAGAACTGGGGGTAGGCCGCCAAAGCACGGAGTAATATTCCAGTACTCAGAGATACATAAATCACCTAGATGGCAGAGAGGTAAGATAGCCAGAGCTTTAGCTACTAAACTAGCGATAGCCACTAGAGCAGACTTCTACACTGGGCGATTTATTGCGTCAAGACTCAAAAAGCTTCTTGATGACAGAATAGAGGAAGTCAAAACCCTCTATCCAAAACCACCACCAAAAACACCACCGCAGAAACCTCTTAAGCCGGCAAGACGCGGTAGAAAGTGAGTTATAAGCTACTCAAACCTAGTTAAAGAGGTAGAGATCGTGATCGAAGTAGTTTCAGTTAGAGAGCACCCAAGCTATAGAGGAGTTTACGTAGTAGAGCTAGAAGATGGATCTGCTAGACTAGCTACAAAAAATCTAACACCGGGCCGTAGAGTCTACGGCGAGTGGCTCTTTACATACGGAAACGCGGAGTATAGAGAGTGGAATCACATAAGAAGTAAGCTAGCAGCATCCCTATATAAGGGAATAAAGGAGCTTGCTATATCTATCGGTAGTAAGGTACTCTACTTAGGTGCTGGTAGTGGTACTACCGCTAGCCACATATCCGATATAGTAGAGCATCAGGGACGCGTATACGCAGTAGAATTCGCACCTAGAGTTATGAGAGAACTTATTACAGTAGCTGACTATAGAAAGAATATAGTCCCGATCTTAGCTGACGCTAGATTTCCAGAAAGATACTCACTCATAGTTCCACACGTCGATGTTTTATACGCCGATATAGCTCAACCAGAGCAAGCAAGTATAGTTGCAGCTAACGCTAGAATGTTTCTTAAGGGTGGTGGATATCTCTACCTAGCTATCAAAGCTAGGAGTATAGATGTAACTAGAGAGCCGGACGAAATATACGTAAGAGAGATCAAGAATCTCGAGAAAAACAACTTCGAGATATTGGACGTAGTTCACCTAGATCCCTTTGATAAAGACCACGCTATGGTTTTCGCTTTATATAGGTGATACTCCGAACTCTAGCTTCGAAAAACTTCTGGAGACCTCATAGAGAGTTAGTGTTATATGTTTTCAAAACCGAGCTCTAACTAGGTGAGTGAGTGTTAGCATTACCTGAAGCCTATATATCCTTAGCGAGAGTTCACAGATTGTTTAGTAACACTAGAACCCTAGCTCTCAGAGATCTTGGAGTTGTAGTCATCGATAAAGAGAGAATTAACGTTAAAAAAGGAGATGAAGTCAGCCTACCGATGTGGCTAGCACTAGAACTACATAGAAATGGATATGTTGAGTTACGTGACACTCTACCTAGAGATACTGACTTATTCAAGTACTACCACATAGAGAGAACTTCTAAAGGGGGAAAACTCGCAGACATACGTGAGGATGTCTACTTTCTAGCTGGACTGATAATAGCTAAGCTCAGTCGTGATAAAAGTGTTGAATCTGTATCTAAGGTGGAGAAACTCAAGGGAGTCGTCACCAACATACTGGACTTGAGACTGAATAAAGTAGTTAACGCCGCACTCAACCTAGACTTAAAACAGGCGAGTGAAGTGAGTAAGATACTAGAGGAAGTAGTGCTCTACAGAATTCTGAAGAGGGTTTTAGATTCGTGGAAGGAGTCGGTGGTAAGGTATGTTGAGTAATTCTTCTTCAGATAGAGCTAGAGTTAACTCAGACTACTTCTCACTATTTCAAGACTTTCTACAGAACTACGTCGACGACTATAGGGAGAAAAAATATATGAAGAGAATAAAGGAAATGCTGTTTCACGAGAAGAAGTCTATTCCGATAGACTACGAAGATATAGCTAGATACAGCGATGAGCTCCTTCTAGCACTCGATAGAGATCCTCAAATAGCTCTAGAAGCTCTCTCAGAAGCTATTAAGAGTATTGTAGAGGGTATAGACGAAAAATACGCGATGAAAATCCGAAAGTTCTACGGTAGACTAACTAGCTGGGTTAGGCCTACTCCTATAAGAGAGATGAGAAGCGACCTTCTGAATAAGTTAGTTATGCTAGAAGGTATTGTAGTTAAGTCCATACAGCCCAAAGGAAAGCTTGTAAAAGCAACATATGTTCACACACTACCAGATGGAGTACAACACGAGTTCACCTGGCCTCCAGATGATAGGGAGCTTGAGGAGATGGAGAGACCTACATACTGCCCCAAATGCGCAGCAGAGCTACTTGAGGAAGAAGGAGAGTTTTTACGGAGGGGAAGCTTCAGACTGATTCTAGATAAGTCTATATTCATCGACTGGCAGCTTCTAGCCATACAGGAAAGACCTGAGGATACACCTCCAGGGCAGCCTCCCAGGTCTATATACGTAGTGCTTTCAGAAGATATTGTAGATACGGTGAGACCGGGTGATAGAGTTACCTCAATAGGGATTGTTAAGCTAACTAGAGGAAATCGAAAGATGTCTCTACTGCACGACCTCTACATAGAAGCAAACAATATAATACCAGCACAGAGACATCTCGAAGAAGTTATGATAAGTCCTGAAGATGAGGCTAAAATCGTAGAACTTTCTCGCGACCCTATGGTGAGGAGAAAGATAGTGGCTAGCATCGCACCAGCAATTCACGGATACTGGGACCTTAAAGAAGCTATAGCTATACTACTTTTCGGTGGAGTGCCGAAGCATTTAGCAGATGGAACGAGAATTAGGGGTGAAGTTCATATTCTCCTAATAGGAGATCCGGGCACTGCTAAGAGTCAGCTTCTTCAGTACGCATCGAGAATAGCTCCACGAGGTCTCTACACAACTGGTAAGGGGTCTTCAGCCGCCGGTCTTACAGCAGCTGTTGTAAGAGATAGACAGACTGGAGAATTCTCTCTTGAAGCTGGAGCCATGGTTTTAGCAGACGGAGGTATTGTAGCTATAGATGAGATCGATAAGATGAGAGAAGAAGATAGAGTAGCTATTCACGAAGCTATGGAGCAAGGTTCTGTCACCATATCTAAAGCAGGTATTCACGCGAGATTGAGTGCTAGAGCATCAGTTTTAGCTGCTGCTAATCCGAAGCGAGGTAGGTATATAGATAACCTAGGAATTTCTGAAAATATAAATCTCCCTATAACGATACTATCGAGATTCGATTTAATATTCATTATTAAAGATATAGCTGAAATAGATAAAGATAGACAGGTAGTCAGACACATTCTAGATGTTCACAGTACTGAAGAAGCTAGAGCTGAAATACCTCCAGACCTACTGAGAAAGTATATAGCTTACGCGAGAAAATATGTAAGACCGAGAATTATGGATGAAGCTAAGAAGATCATAGAGAACTACTACATAGAGCTTAGAAAGCGAAGTGCTGCTGACCCAAATGTGCCGCTAGCTATTACGACGAGACAGCTTGAAGCACTTATCAGGCTCTCAGAAGCACACGCTAGAATGGCTCTGAAGAACGAAGTTAGTGCTGAAGACTCTCTTGAAGCTATCAGACTCATGAACACCGTTCTAGAGAAAGTTGGGCTGGATGTCGAGACAGGGATGGTGGATATTGACATAATAATGTCTGGTAGAGCTAAGAGCTTCAGAGATAAGGAGATATTGATTTTAGAGCAGATCAGAGAACACAGTAAGAGAGGTGAGTGCACTAAGTACTCAGAACTCGAGAAAATAGCTGAGTCTCTAGATGTAGACCACACAGCTCTAGAGAAAATAATACACGATTTAAAGAAGTCTGGAGATATCTACGAGCCTAAAACTGGATGCTATATGGCTGTCGAAGAGTAATATCTCGAATTCACCGAGTAACTTCAAGTCATATCTACGTTTAAGACTTATTAAAACAACTACGGCAGTATTAAAGTAGAGGGGCCCGTCGTCTAGCTGGTTAGGACGCCGCCCTCACGCGGCGGAGGTCCGGGGTTCGAATCCCCGCGGGCCCACTTAATTCTCGAAGTTGCTGAGAGAATTTTATTGAGTTTACAAGTGAATTTTCAAGACCTGAGCTGCGAAGTAGCTCAGAGCTTAGTAAAGTTATAGGATAATTTAGTAGGTTTGTATTACATACTAGGGCTGAAAGACTGGTAAAAACTGTTAGCATGATTTTAGATAGCTAATTTTAGATAGCTAATAGATTTAGATGCTTCAATATGTAAACCATAAGAGCCTGAATACCCAGAATTTCCTGCTTAGCTACTTAAATCTCTCAAAGATGTAGAGGAGTTTCTGTATATTTAGTCAACGTAGCTAAGAACTTGGGTGCTAGCAGTGATATGGAAGGTGCTTTCATACCCTAGATATAGATTGATTTCTCTACCTACACCAATGGAGAGAGCTAATAAACTGAGTAGAGAGCTAGAAGTTAACTTATTGATTAAGCGTGATGACGTTATGGAGCTACACCTCGGTGGTAATAAAGTTAGAAAACTGGAGTTTATAGTTGCTGATGCTCTCAGTAAGGGCTGTGACGTGCTTATAACTCGAGGTGCTACACACTCAAACCACGTTAGACTTACAGCAGCTGCCGCAAGAAAGGCTGGTCTAGACACATACGCTGTAATTACTCCACCAGGGAGTACAGCCACTCAAGGAAACATACTTCTAGATAGACTTCTCGGAGTAAAGCTAGTCTATGTCGATAAAGTAGAAGAAGCAGACAGTGAGATGGCTAGACTAGCGGAAGAATTAAAGTCTGCGGGAAGAAAACCCTATGTAATTCCTGTCGGTGGAGCTTCCGAGCTAGGAGTACTTGGGTACGCACTAGCATCACTAGAAATTCTCCAGCAGTCGCTATCATATGGTGTTAAACCTGACTACATCATTCACGCAACAGGTACTGGTGCGACTCAAGCTGGGCTAACACTTGGACTCAAGATGCTTGCTTCAGATGCTAAAGTCATAGGCATATCTAACGGGAGAAAGTCTTCAGAGCTAGCGTCGAAACTCACAAAACTCTTCAACGACACAGTAAAAATACTCGGTATTGATTTAAGAGCATCAGAGGAAGATTTCACAGTCTATGACGAATACTCATTCGGAGGTTATGGAGTAATAACTTCTGAAGTAGTAGAGACAATGAAGTATGTAGCAAGAACTGAGGGGATATTATTGGACCCGGTCTATACAGCTAAAGCTATGTATGGACTCATAGACCTAGTGCATAGGGGAGTCATAAAGAGGGGAAGCACGGTCGTATTTATCCATACAGGTGGAACCCCAATTCCATTCCAATACGCAGTAGAAATAGAGAAATACCTCTAGAAGCATTACCGTGGATACGAAATTAGAAATGTTAACTGCACCACCGGCGATATCAGTATTAAAATTTCTAATCACTATGTTACTCTCTATTGAAGGGTAAGCTATCGAGTAACTAGTAAAATTTACTTTACTCTCAAAGAGGTATTCAAACTTCACCTGTAACTACGTAGGTATAATTGAAGTAGAAGCTCGGGTTCAGCACTGAAGACACGTATTTTAGATAAGTCTATACCATCCGGAAGCATACCTACACACTCCTTAAGTCTCTTAGCTAAGAGTCTTTTCCGCTGGTTAAAGACGCACCTAAGAAAATCCTCGTAGCCCTTAAGGTCTTCAGACCACTCTCTCAATCTCTTTAACACAACTACCGTAGACCATACCTCGGGTTTCGGTCTAAAGGAGCTAGGAGAGTAACTATTCCCTAGTTCAACTCTCATGAACGTCCTAGTGAACGCCGCTATTCTACCGTAGTTAGGTGTTCCTGGAGGTGCCGCTAGCTTTCTAGCTACATCACTTTGAAGTACTAAAACCGCACTCTTTAAACTAGACTTAACAACGCTAGCTACTATCTGAGAAGACACTATGTAGGGGGTATTTGACACCAACACGCAGTTACTTTTTAGAGACTGAATTAGGGGGATTCCATCAGACGCTACAATATCTACTAAATCCCAGAGAAACCTCCTTCTCAAGTAGTCAGTGAATCTTATATCTATCTCAGAGCACAATACATAGTTAAAGTACTTTCTCAAGAATATAGTAAGAGAGCCCAAACCCGAACCGAGCTCATATACACAGCACTGCCTATCTGGACATAGTTCCTCCAATCTCCTTAATACTTCTAAAGCCAGTCTACAGTCAACTAAGAAGTGTTGTCCCAACCTCTTTATCGGCTTGAGTCTTCTAGCAACACTGTATATCTCTTTAAGCTCTGAGCATTCCTTAGAGAAATCCATAGTTACTCCCGACATATCACCATTTAAGAACTAGGTAAAAGAGTTTAAACACGTGTAGTAGTGTGGGATTAGTAGTTGGGTTCAGTAACTGAAGTAGAGCTGAGCGAAGACCGCATCCTCAGAGTCATCGGTCCAGCAAAAATCGATGTAGTTACTGGTAGAGTTCTAGCAGTAGGCTCCAAGTTTTCAGCTGGTTCATCGCTCGTAGTCCACAAATTCAGGTCCTACGGAATTAAGATACTCACACATTCGAAACTTAAAATTACCCTCGGTGAGGGTGCTAGAGTAGAAGAAGCTAGAAGCGGTGAAGAAGTAGTTGACGAGTGGCTCAGGATAGTTGAATACATACTCAAAAAATGTCTAGGGAAGCTCTGTAAGGTCTTAATAGTCGGTCCTCCGGAATCAGGTAAATCTACGTTTACAGTATTTCTAGCTAACTACTTCAGAGAGGTAGGTGTGAGAGTAGGTGTTGTAGATGGCGATATCGGTCAAGAAGATGTGTTAATCCCCACGACAGTAGCTCTAACTGAAGTCTCAAAACCAGTCTTATGGCTCAGAGAACTGGAACCTCTTATATTTAGATTTGTCGGCTGCATCTCCCCGCAGTACTGTTATTCAGAAAGCATTCTAGCTATTAGGGAACTAGTTGATGAAGCAATTGAACTAGGGTTTAAGGCTATTGTAGTCAACACCGATGGATGGGTCGGAACTACTTCTGGAATTGAACACAAGCTCACGATCATCAGGTGGGTTAAACCGGACTTAGTGGTTGTAACAGATAGAGAAGTCTTTAACTACTTATCTAGGTGTGTCAGTAATCTAGTTGAAGTGATTTACGCTCCAAAACCTGCTGTTGTACGAGAAAGAAGTAGAGATGAGAGACGTGAATTAAGAGCTCAAGCATATAGAAGATACTTTAGTAGAGGTAAAGTTAGAAGAGTTAAGTTAAGTGAGGTAGGTCTACTAAATATTCGAGCGCTCGCCGGGCGAGTTCTAACTTTAGATGAATTGAAGGAGCTTCTAAAAATTCCCGACAGCGATCTAAATAAAATAGTGTTCTCATCCAGATTTGGAGACACTATCTTCATAATAACCGAAGAATTTATAGATACAGCAGTAAGCCATGATGAGAGAAAAATCGTTGCGATCAACTTGAGGGATTTAAGGGGAGCTATAGTAGGATTGATGGGAGAAAGATTGAGTGACGTAGGCATCGGCTTAATTCTAGGGGTAGACCTAAACTCTCAGGAAGTGATTACCTTGACCCCATGGGACGGCCCGATCCGCGGCTTAGTCCTTGGTAGAGTAAAACTAGGTGAGGATTTCGAAGAAGTTGGGGGGATGTCTAAGTGTATTCTCTGAGGAGAGTGGTGGAAGAACAAGCCAGTAAAGGGTGTGTAGAGAAGATCGAGAATATTCTGGGTCCAGACTTAGAGCCGACGAAGTATATGAAGAAAGCTGATCGATCTGAGTCGACAGTTCTATTTAGAGTCAGCAGCTCGGAGATAGAGTGTGCTAGTGGTATTATAAACACTAGGAAGAAGCTCTACGAGCTACTTAAAGCTAGTTGTGATGAAGAAGCTTACACTAAGCTCTCGAACGCTATCAGCAGGAAAAGTAGTGCAGGTTTTCGTGAGTTAAGGTTTAGTGAGTACTTCGAGATTTTCAATAGATCTTTAACTTCTATTCCAGCTATAAAGTTCTACAGCATCGATGGAGGCAGGTATATAACGTCATCTATAGTTATTGCGAGAACACCAGATGTAGACTCCTTCAACGCATCTATACACAGGCTCATGGTATTAGATGAACACAGCATGGCTATAAGAATTGTTCCTAGACACCTATATAGGATACACGAATTAAATATGAAAGCCGGTAAAGACACTGAAGTAGCAATAGTTATTGGAGCACACCCACTCGTTGAACTGGCATCAGCGATGTCACCACCTTACGGAGTGTTTGAATTGGAATTGGTGGAGCATCTAGGTGGACACCCTCTCGAGGTTGTCTACACACCTATTTACGGAATTCCGGTCCCTGCTTACGCATCTATAGTGATTGAAGGTAGAATTACTAGAAACCTAGCTAAGGAAGGACCGTTTGTAGATATATTCGTACTCCCAGATAGAGTACGCGAGCAACCTGTAGTTGTAGTTGACCGCATATACATATCTAAAAACCGGGAGTACTTTCACGTAATACTTCCAGGTGGTGGAGACCACCTCATACTCATGGGATTCCCTAGAGAAGCAGCTATCTGGGAATCTATCAGAAGAGCAGTACCCAAAGTTAGAAAGGTCAGACTTACGAGAGGAGGAGGTATGTGGCTTCACGCAATAATATCGATCTCGAAAGAAGTTGAAGGTGAGGGTAAGACTGCTATAATGGCGGCTTTTGCTGCTCACCCAAGTTTAAAACATGTTGTAGTTGTTGATGAAGATATAGACCCAGATAATCTCGAAGAAGTTGAGTGGGCGATAGCTACTAGACTTCAAGCAGGTAGAGGACTGGTAGTGGTGAGAAATGCTAGAGGGTCTACTCTAGACCCAAGCTCTGAAGATGGTTTAACAGATAAGATAGGTATAGATGCTACAGCACCTCTTACTCGGCGCGAGATGTTTAAGAAACTGGAGATCTAGCTGGTGCGCCTCTCCATGTATCTAAGCAGAGAAGAAGAAAGAATGCTATCTGGAGAGCTTGGGGGAGCTGTTGCTAAAGCTGTAGAGGTCTTAGTGAGAGTTGGGGAAGCTCTGGGAGCCGATAGACTTATAGAGATAAGTCACGCACACGTATCTGGAGTCTCATACTTCAATATCGGAGACTTCGGATTAGAGTTTATTGAAGATCTTCAGAAAATTGGAGCTAGGTTTTCTGTGTTTACGACAGCAAATCCCTACTCAGCTCTAGTAAATTACGGTGATACAAGCTTTAAGGAAGAGATATATGTGAAGCAGCTAAAGATAGTCGATACTTTAAGGAAGATGGGCGCCAGAAGCTTTACCTGCACCCCCTACTATGTGAGAAAGCCATCTGTTGGAGAACACCTAGCTTGGGCTGAAAGTAGTGCTGTTCTCTATGCCAACAGTGTGCTAGGTGCCGCAACAAATAGAGAGACCGGGCCGATAGCTCTTCTATCAGGAATATGTGGTAGGACCTACTTCGGAGAAGCACATAGAGGTGTGCCAGCAGAAGTAGAATTCGTAGTTGAAGTAGAGAAGCCGGAGGACCCGTCTGAAGCTGGAGCATACGGACTACTAGCTGGAGAATTTGTCGGAGAGTCTGTGCCGGTAGTTCGTGGACTATCTAACTACCCAGAGTACTTTCTCAAAGAGTTTCTAGCAGCTTTCGCTACCTATTCTCCAACATACCTAGCTATTCTCGAAGGAGTGACACCTAACTACAGTAGAGTAGATACATCGAGAGCAGAAAAAATTGTGTTTAGTAGGTCAGAGATATCGAAGGCGTACTCAGATATCGGCAGCTGTAGTTCTCCACTATATTTAGTTGGCTGTCCTCACCTATCTCTCGACGAGTTAAGTTACGTATTATCTAAGGTTGGAAGTGTTAAGAGAGGAGAGTTCTGGATAACTGTAGGAGAAAGTGTCTCTCGACATCTAGACATAGAGTATGTAAGAAGTCTTAAGATTTTACCTGGGAGTTGCGCTGTAATTACCAGACTAGACTTGCTGGGGGTGGATTGTGTGATAACTGATTCGGCTAAAGCACTAGTTTATCTACCTAAGTTAGCTGGTGTTAAAGCATATCTCGTCAAGAGAGATGCTCTTCTAAAAATGGTGACAAGTAGTGAGTGAAATAGATCTCTATGTAGTTAATAGTACTGGTAGTGAACTAAAGATATGTGGTGAGCTTCTTGTCTACAATAGGCTTCTATCTCCACTTGGAGATATAGATACTTCAACGGGTCGATTAAGAAGTGGAGGTAGAGTAAGCAGTAAGATCGTGGCTGCTAAAGGCTTTACAGGTAGTACCGTAGGACCTTACGTACTATACTCACTTGTGAAGAAGGGTTTAGCGCCTAGAGCACTAATTGTAGAACAAATCGATGTAAACTCAGTAACATCGGCAGTCATATCCAGTGTTCCACTATTTAGAGTAGGTGAACTCTCCCCCCTAGAGAAACTTTATAGCGAAGGTGTTAGATATGTCTGTATTGAAGATAGTAGACTTAGACCTCGTGGAATTCTAGTAGCCATTGAAGGAATAGACGGCGCGGGTAAGACGACGATAGCGAAATACTTATTCGAGATACTGAAGAAATGCGGTTTTAGAGCGATATATACCTACGAACCCTACTATAACTCTATAAGAGCGATATTTGAGTCTAGAACTATGAAGCTAACTCCCGAAGCTGAAGCACTACTAATGGTTGCCGATAGGTACTCCCACTTTAACTGGGTAGTTAGAGAGGAGTTAAAAGCTGGAAGTGTAGTGATTCTAGATAGGTATAAATACTCAACAGTAGCTTACCAGGGAGCAGTAGGTCTCTCAGTTGATTGGCTTAGAGAGGTGCAGAAGTACCTTCCAGAACCAGACATTGGGATATATCTAGATATAGACCCAGAAGAAGGACTTAAGAGAAAAGCTGGGAATAGTGCCAGGGTTCTCACATACTTCGAAGACCTGGAGAGACTTAGGAAGGCTCGTAAAATATATCTAGATATGGTTGCGAGAGGCGAAATGACTTTAGTCGATGCCTCACTAAAGCCGTCGGAAATACTCGAGAAGATAGTTGACTTAATAGAAGAAAAGTTGAAATTAGATTTAAGAGAATGTGCTTTATAAGCAAAACTCGTTCAGAACAGTATCAATTCCCTTAATAATGTATTCGTATGTCTCCTGACTTAATGCTATAGACCGACTCATCATATAAGACCTAAGCTCTTCCTGGTCTAGTAATTCACAAGGCTGACTTCGAGCTCTAGCTATATCTATAGCTAGATCTACATACTCTACAGCATTAGGCACTACTATCTCAGGTTTAGTGTTGATATTTACATATACCCCCTTAAACTCACCACTACTGCTAAAGTAGTTGTGAACGATGTAAGAAGCCCCCTCGAATACTACTGTCTTAATAATGTCTCCAACTTCTTTCTTAACTCTAATGCCGTCATACATACCGCTGTTTTTGACTCTTCTCTCAAGTATCAATTTAAATTCACTATCGTAGTAGAATTCCGCTATATTTGCTGTGCCTAGCCTTATGTTTCTACCATCGAGTTTCTTATGGTTTATTACTAGTTCTCCAATTTCTTTAGTTGTTCTAGCTATATACCTCCTTATCGTCTTTCTTAAGACTTCTCTATCGACATATGCTGAAATTTCATCCAATATTTCAGCCATATCTCGGTATAATCCTTTAGAAGTCTTTATCATGTGGTGGTAATCCGCTGTTGGTGTAACAGTTCTTCTTACACTATCTAAGTATATCTTAGCGTCGTAGGTTAGATATATGGCTACTATCTTCTCACCCTTAGTGATGGTGGAAACCTCCTTGAGACTACCGACTTTTCCCTCAATAGAGTCGAGTTGATTCACAAGTTTTTGAAGTTCTGCTGCTACTGCTTCTAGGTTTGCTTCATCAGCATTACTTCTCCACTTAATACCGATCCCCTTTCTTACGTATCGAGATGAAATAGAGAGTAACTCGGAGATTCTATTCTTGTTCTTCAGGTGAGGACTAAATAGAACTCTAGATCCTTTCCAGACAACAGCGAAATCACCTACTACTCTCACACCCGGCACTAAGATCGCTTGGTCTCCTGGGTGTATCGGTACCTTAAGAACGGATGCAGGTATTAACATACCTTCTCTACAGTCTCGGTACTCGATTAATTCAGCTAGTCCGTAAGGTGTTTCAACAAAACACCTACCGTCTCTTAAGCCCCTAACTGAGACAACCATAGTGGCGTATAGACCTACTACTGGAATATAGGAGATTACTGCTGGAACACTCTCTAAGAGTGTGTAAGTAACAGTTTCTGAGTGATCTGCGTGTCCTATTACGAGAATTTTTGATGCGTCATCGTTATCTGTTTTTACTGTGACATCTGCTGGAAGCCCCCTATTTTCTGGTATTCCGAGTCTAGCTGTAACAATATCACTAACATCTACCAATTCGAAACCTCTATCATGGAGTATCTTAGATATAGCGGTAGAGTATATGCCACGCACTCTAACCTTGATGTTCAATACTCTACCCTCAGTTCAGTCTTTAATACTAGAGAGAATAGCGATTATATTCCATATCGTTGTTCTAGCGTAAGAAGGCATATTAGGGTCTTGACTTATTTCATCTAGAATACTTACAGCATTAGCAGCTCTTACACCAGGTGATAGAGATCTATCATTAAGCATTTTTAATGCTTCAAACGCGGCTCTCCTTATGTTTCTAGGAACACCAGAGTCTACTATGATTCTGTTTAACATAGCTACTACTTGATTCAGCTTCATCTCATTCACTTGGTCCTTACCTATATTAGGTCCACTCAATTCTCAACCCCAATAACCTACACTAAAGAGTAATTTTAAAGTAGGTTTAGCAATGGTTTCTAAACCAGCTTCAAAACTCAACGGAGAGTAAGCGTTAAATAAGTTAAGCAAAGTAACAGCACCAGTAAGCAGCCTGCCCTCTAAGGACACAGCAGTGGAGAGCTCTATATCTAGAGTATAGAGAGTCGACCAGTGGAAGCCTTATGTAAGCTCACACTCAGTGAGGTGGCATACCTTGAGCGAGAGCTACTCAGTAAGATCGTTGATGGAATAGCCGCGAAGTCTATAGACAGAATATATTTTACTATATCCTAGAATAGTTTCTAGAATTGTAGATTGAACTTAAAGTTAGAGACTTTTTTACTCTATAAGGAGTAATCTTAATATTCTCAAGCGTAGGTAGCTTCAGCTTTTTCCCACAGTTAGGGCAATGATCGCCTATTTTAGCTATTAATTCGGATGGTGTAGGTAGTCCATAAGAATCCTGTCCTACCTTAAGAAATTCATATAGAATATAGCTACAGGAACTACATTTGTAAATAACGGGCATTAGTTTCACCAATATAGTTTCTACTGTATTACATAGTTAAACATAAATTTACTAAATACGTTTTAGCATAAGAAAAACTTTTAATACTTCTCGGAGATTTCTCTCAAAAATATGCTTATTTAAGTAATACTCTCTTAACTCTCACATTTCTTTCGAGCTTCTTATTTATATAGGAGGAAATAGCTGCTCTAATAACTTCAGACCTAGATATACCGAGTTCATCAGCTACTCTATTGAGCTTTAGTAAAGTCTCCTCGTCAAGTTTGAAGGTTACAATACGCACCCCACCACACCATGAATCCCAAGTTGAGTCACTATATGGGTTTTCAGGTATCTGTGCTACTCGGAGGGGGATCAGTGAAAATATTGTGAAAGCTTATGAAAGTATTCTCGACATCTTGTATAGATAGAGAGAAAGCTGGAGTAACATAGTGTAGTCTAGGGTAGCACTCAATCATATAGTCTATCGTGAATGCTGCTGGAGTAAGAAGCAGTAAAATATAGGTTTAAAGTAGAACACTTTGGTAGTAAAGGTTGGTTAAGTCATTTAGGAGAAATACGTTGGTTGTTCTCACCTCGGTAGCCGTGGTTTCGTTTTTATTCGGCTACGTATACCTCGGTGCTTTAAGAGGTGTTGCTCTCTTCAAGTTTCTCCTAGATAACGTCCTAGGTAGCACTATCTTAAGCTTAGCTATAGCTCTCTACACCTACTATACAGCCAAGAATATCACTATATCGATCTGCGATCAAGTTGAGTTACTGAAGCCGTCGCTTATTGAAGACCTATACCTACTTATATTTACACTAGCTCTCCTCACTTTAATCTACCCTATCTCGAGAGCTATTACTGAAGTACACAGCAGCTTTCTGAACCTACCTTCAGTTCTACTTACGCTTACTACTTCATTACTTATGTTAGCAGTATTTTCTGGGGTGAGAAGAGTTTCCATCGTAGTTCTCAGCTACGTCGGTGTAATAATACTCACTCTAATAGCATACATCAGACATGAAGAAGTCAGCAAGTCTTTTACTGAATTAGTCGAGTTAGTCTCACTTATCGAGGTATTGATAAAAGAGCTAGGTGTTGTATAGTGCCAGATAGTCTCAGAACACTAGCCATAATTGTAATAGCTTCAGCGATATCTCTTCTCATACTCTCCGTAGTCTTTATGCTCTACGCTTTGGTAGCTACTTCAATAATAGCTCTAACATCTGGCTTAGCACTGCTCTCAGCAGGTATTCGCCTAATCAGCTTAGTAATCGGCAGAGAGAAATGCCGGCAGTAGTTTTTAAAATCTTAGTGGTCCCAGCTCTCGCGATATTCATATTTACAGTAGCTATAGCTGCTATCTTAGAATATGTAGACATACCGACACCTTATTCACCAGGTTCATCACCAATAAATCCAGGACAATTTGGAACATCGATGTTTATAGAGATGCTTAGAGATTACGGAATGCGTGTAGTCTATATCTCTAACTGGAGTTACGTAGGCACGCAGAGATTTAGAGAGAGAATCTGTATCTTGATAGTGTCACCCGAGTACAGCTACACAGACCGCGAAGCTAACGCAATAGCTGAGTTACTAGCAAACTCTGGAGGAATACTTGTAGTAGCTGATGAAACAACTACTTCGAACACTATTCTCAAGAACTTAGGACTTAGAGCTGAGGTCTACGGAAATAGATTGCTGGACGAATATTATGATCTCTACCCTAGAGCGGTATTCCACATTGGCGATAGAGAGCTAGCTTTAAGACTAGATAAGGCGTCTGAAGTACATAACTGCAGTAATGTAGTTGGTGTGGTGGAGTCTTATGAGCTCCTAGCTACAGAAGTTAAGCTAAAGCCTGTGGGGTGTCTAGAGCGTGTAGGTAGTCTAGCAGTCTTAATTCTGGGAGATGGTTCTTTACTCACCAACCAAGTACAACAGCTAGGTGGTGCCTACAAAGAGCTATCTAAATATGTAGTACTAGCAATAAGGGAGCACTGTGGAGTAGACTGTGTAGTGCTTGTAGAAGCAGGAAAGTACGTATCAAACAGAAACCTCTTCTTGAAACTCTACACAGAGAGTAAGAACGCAAGACTCTTTCTACTCCTAAACGATGTGGCACACCGCTTAAAGTCTGTAGAAGAATTCTTTGAAGTCAGACTTCTAGAGGGTCTCGAAGAAGAAACTATTTTTACGCTTGTTCTTCTAGCTATGACCGCACTATCCGCAAAATTAGGTAGGGGGGTAGAGATAGCTGAGGCAATAAGAAACCCTACCTGGAAGAGTAGAGAAGATTTTAAGAAGCTATACAGCGCAATAATTGACGTAATTTCTCTACTAGGTTGTGAATCTCTCATATATAGTGAACTAATTCGCTGCCTAGAGAAAGCCGGCTACGACTTCGAGAGCTCTAGGAAGTTGGCTAGATTTATAGAGTTTTCGAATATCATCTTGAACCAGGAGTTCCTTAGATACATACCTGTATGGAGATTCATGATTAATTCAGCACTAAGACACTCTGAGAAATTGCTTGAAGTTCTTGAAAAAAGCTTTCTGAGGGAGGAAGTTGCTTAAACCTAGTGAAGTAGTGAAGACACGTAGATTTCCTGCTCTATTTGCGGTGACGACTACTATATTCACTTTACTAGTTGCTCTAAGTGCTATCGGGATAGCGCTTTACTTCGTAGTTTGTTTCTCGGTATATATCACAGTCAGTTACTCCACACTCAAATACGTTTCTCGAAGCACTCGATGTAGAGTAGAAAAGACTGAGCTAGAGCTTAAAGATGAAGACGTAGTAGTCAACATATACCTAGCCGTCTCTACTGAGACTACTCTCGTTAGAGCAAAGCTCTACCTAGGGATACCACCTCAGCTTTCACGCCTAGAAACTTCCTCGGTCACGTCACTAGAGATTAGTGTAGGTAGAGAGCAAGCCGTTATTCGCGTTCCGCTATCGAGACGTACCGGACTCCACGTTCTGGGTCCTCTTAGAGTAGTAATTACAGACCTACTTGGAGTTTTCGAGGTTCAAGTATTCTACCTGGACTCCATAGTTTTGAAGATCCCGCCGAAAATTAGTTCAGCACCTATAGCTAGGTGGTACGGAATAGTTAGATCTTCATCTGGAGCTAGAACTCTCAGTCCAGGTGTTGGAGTTGAGTACCACAGTACGAGAGAGTACAGACCTGAAGACGAACTTCGGTATGTAGATTGGAAAGCAACCGCTAGATTGAGTAAGCTACACGTTAAGGTTTTCGAAGTAGAGACCCCTATAAGAGTATTCATGGTTCTCGACACACATAGATACATGTTCATCGGTAATCCGAAGTCTTTATTTGAACACAGCTCAGACTTAGCACTAGCTCTCTCAAACTACCTCGTAAAGCGTGGAGATAGACTAGTACTCGCAGTTATCTCAGAAGATGGGATTAAGCGTAGTGGTGAAATCAGTAGCTACAGCGACCTCGCAGAACTTCTCGATATCGTTTCGAATATCAGGTGGCCTCACCGCACACCAGTTCTAAGAGAAGAACCTTCTAGAGTTACGAGCTTGAGATCTTTACACATACCTCTTAAAGAAGTTTCAGCAGTCGTAATTTTCACACCGATTTTCAGTACTCAGAGAATCTCTGAAATACTCGAGCTAAATACGCTAGCGAGAGAAAGTGGAGTTAGAGTTATAGTAGCCACACCTATAGTAACCTTCTTCAGCACTGCTAGTAGAGTAAGCGACGCAATATACAGAGCTCTGAGATTTAACCTACTTAGCAGAGAGATCAGAAACGTAGAGCTACTGAAGAAGTCGGGTATTCACGTAGTAGCACTATCACCACATAAGACTCTGGAGAGAGTTGTACTTGACCTAGAGAAAATTCGAGCTACTAAAACACGCTAATACCTGTAGATAGAAGTACTCAGTCTAGGTTCACCATATCCGCTTTGGAAGCTACTTTCTAATTCCTCCTAGATCGTAGATGGACTAGCGCGCTACCTACATTCTCTTCGTTCTCCACCCGCATATATCGTTTGCGCATATTATTCCGGAGATTACAGCAGCTTCAACTCCTCCACCTGGAAATGTTGAAGCTCCTACTAGATACAGTCCCTTTATGGGTGTCTTAAAGTAGGGTCTTCTAGTTTCGATCGACTGGTCGAAGGAGTATAGTGCTCCCTCGGGCATTGAAGTATATCTTTCAAGTGTCTTCGGTGTTGCTGCGTCCTGAACCACGATGTGCTTACTTAAATTCGGTACTACCTTCTCAGCCTTCCGTATTAACGCATCCGCAGTTTCCTTCTTAATCTTCAAGTACTCATTAGTTCCTCTCGGTGGATAGTCGTAGTAGTTAGCTAGCGTTATTATCGTGATGCTAGCCATACCGCTCGGTGCTAGTGTTGGGTCCGCGTTAGAGTTGATAACTACTCCATAGCCTTCGTCTAGGTTCTTAATGAGTGTTGGGTAGTTCGTTAAGTCCATGTCAACACCTAGAAAAATCATGAAGGCTGAAGAAGACATCTTCAAGCTCTTAATGTACTCAACGTACTCTCTATCTAAATACTCCTCTCCAACGAGTTCTAGGAGAGCCGTCTTAGCGTTTACGTTAGCAACAACCACACTACTTTTAAAAACTCTATTTCCAGCAACAACTCCCCTCACCTCACCATTCTCGACTAATATCTTATCTACCCTATGGTTAACTAAGACCCTGCCGCCGCTCTTCTCGATAGCGTTCTTCAAGCTATTCGCGAAGTGCTGAGCACCCCCTTTAGGATAGTACCCTCCAAATAGGTAGTAGGAGATCGATGTCGTGAGAGCACTTGCCGCTGAAATCCTCTCAGGTCCAGCTCCGACGTAGCCTAGTAGTGCGCACAGCAGCATCTTTAAGTCTTCATTCTTAAAGTATTCGTCGAGCTTCTGCTTGAAGGTCTTACTCATCCAGTCGTAGAAGTGCGGGTGCTCTCTAGGGTAGTTTACTAACTTCTTCACACCGAAAACTTTAGCTATTAGCTCGGCTGGAAGTGGTGCTCCGTAGATATCGGCTTCTCTATAGCATTCTTCGTAAGCTCTTCTAGCATCTTCAAAGAATGAGATGATGCCTTCCCGCTCCTGCGGAAATATCTCCAAGAGATTCTCGAGGAACTTCTCGAAGTTCTCAGCACTAATTACCCTCCCCTTGAAAACGTATGCCGCTCTATTCTTCACGAACAGGTCCTCCTTCCTTAATCCAAGTTCTCGAAGTAGAAACGCTATCGGCCCTCTCTCCCACAGTCCGCTAACATCCTCAACTCCAGTATTGAAAGTAAAGTCCTTCCTCTGAAATGACGAGCAGTAGCCTCCGACTTGATAGTGCTGCTCGAGCACTAGGACCCTGAAACCTCTTCTAGCAAGTAAACTCCCACACGCTAGCCCCCCAACACCAGCACCTACAACTATGACGTCGTACTCATTCTCACCTCTAGAGCTCCCCGGCACGGCGTGGACTGTCCAGTCGAACCTTCTAAAAGGTTTAACGTACTTCTTTACAACTAAGTACTCCGAAGCTTTCACTGGGAATACCACGGAGAAGAACACGCCTAAGGCAATCAGCGTATTCGATAGTGCTACCCTATGAGGAACTTCGAGAACGAGGTTGATTAGTGCGTTAGCTGTGAAAATCGCCGTCCAAACCGCGGAAATAATGTTGTTGATCAGCACAAACGACCTATCTCTCCAGTAAGCCTCGGGCCAGTCCTTCTTAGCTGCTTTAAGTGTAAACGGGGACTTCACCAATATAGACAGCACTGCCATCAGTGATAGTGCTAGGTAGCCTAAGAACCCACCGTACTCTACGAATATACCTACATCGAGTAAGGTACCTATGGAAGCTATAGTGAAGTACGCGAAGTTGAAGATGTCCATGAAGTAGTACTCCCTTCTCCCGATCTGCGGCACCATGATTATGAGAGAAGCTGCGAGAGAAAAGAAAACGCCGAAACCAAATTCAAAATCTATCGATATCCAGTAGATGATCCACGGAGTGAAAGAAAGTAGCATATAGATACTTCCTGGAACTCTTCTAGCAGCATTCACATCTAACTCCGGCTACATACTACTAAGCTACATTAATTAATGTAGCAGATGCGCAACCTCAATCACCGGTTCTCAGTTCTAGTGAGATGCGCTCTATACTAACATATAACTTAAATTAGTGCGCAAAGTTAGCGCTTTCAGAGAACTGGAGCCGGGGGCGGGATTCGAACCCGCGAATAAACGGGTTTCCACACCACTGCAGCCCGCCGCCTTGGACCGCTCGGCCACCCCGGCTCCACAGTATAGGGATTCTCAAAGCTTAAAAACATGAGATCGCGTTTGAGTTGTAGAATTTCTTAAAGTAGACTATAACTGAGTTCTATTTATGAATGTCTACGAACATTAAGTGCTTTTATCCTACAGACCGCAGATGTTAGATAGAGCTTTTCTTAGATGAATTCTTTATGGTTTCGCTGAGTTTCTTAACGTTTTCACAACCTCCGTATGCGATTTTAGTTACGTCGATTATGTATTCATCGCTAGGTGCCCCACTACGTAATCCGAGGTTAATTATCATAGCTTTCTTCTGCATTTCTAGTTCTAGCTTTGACTTTATCTCGTTAGAGACTATTTTACTACCTAGTAGTACAGCAATGAAGAACTTAGTCATTCTACTGAATCTGTCTTCGAATTCCGGGAAGATTTTAATTATATTTCCAATAGACCTCATAGCTTCATCTTCATTTATGAGGTCTAGATAGTACTCAGTGGTAACGTACCTTATGATCTTACTGAGAGAAACCTCATCTACTACACCGAGATATTTTTCTATGGTGGTGCGAACATCCTGAATGTCTCGGCGTTTTTTAAGTATAGTGGCAACTCTATTGAGATTTACCTCGTTTGAGAAAACTTCTTCAAAAGTGTTTCCAAATTTTTTAAGTGGTAGTCTAAGTATACGTGTAGCTACGATGTAGAGACTTAAGAGCTCCTTCTCGTAGACTTCCTCGGAGTGCTTTATTCCTCTAAACGGCTCTACTCGTACTTCTTTGAGAGCTTTTCGAAGCTCTTCTACCGTCCAATCTCTATCTACAGTATTTCCAGCTTCAATTTCGGCTACCATATCAGCTATAGTGTTAATATAGGCTCTAAGTCTAATACGCTTAAGAGATACTTCAGCCATACGTACCGACCGCCTCTAATTACTTCATTAAGCTTATTTTTAGTAGTACATAAATAAGGATTGGTGAATATTAATCGATATAGACTTCATCATTACTACTGATAGAAGTATGATGAGTAACCACCACGGCCGGGAATTTATAGGTTTTACTGCTACCAGCCCCCCCATGTTTCTTCCAGAATTTATCTGGACATATATATGCTGCCCGAAGCCGAGAGTAGATAAGCTAGGAAGGCCTCGAGAAGCTCCTTATGGTCTTAGAAAAATAGAGGCGTCACTAATAGAGTCTGGATTCAAAGCATCGATAATAGACCCAGACTACGTGTTTAAATATCTCAAGAAAGCTAAAGCTGTTCTCATAGGACACCACGATTTCTTCGCTTACGGCCCTCCATCTTCTGAGTGGTGGCTCATTACTGGAAAAGTACCGGTTAATAGAAGGTTATTTACGAAGTTCATGAATAAGCTCTCTAGCTATAAGAAGAAATACGGCTTCAAGATATTAGTCGGTGGTCCAGCAGCTTGGCAGTGGCAGTGGGAAAGTGATAAAATCGATTTATGGGGGGTCGATACTGTAGTTGATGGAGAAGCAGACATCGCGATCAAGAAGTTGGCTCAGAAGATTTTAGATAGCGAACCTTTACCGAAATACATTTATATAGGTGTATACGATTCACCTAAAGTCAATCAGATACCGGTAATTAAGGGCGCCAGTGTTAACGGTCTCGTAGAGATTATGAGAGGTTGTCCTAGAGGGTGTTCATTCTGCAGTGTTACTCTGAGACCTTTGCGGCACATACCTCTGGAAGTAATAGAGAAGGAAATAGAAGTAAATACAGCAAGCGGTGTTACCAGCGGTATATTCCACTCTGAAGATGTTCTCCTGTATGGAACGAGTGATGTAATACCCAGTGAGGAACCTCTGAGGAAGTTACATGAAATGTCAGCCAGACATCTCAAGAGTATTGCGTGGGCTCACGTATCTCTGGCTGCTGTAGTAGTAGCAGAACGTCAAGGAAGAATTCTCAGTAAGATAACGGATATCATCTACTCGAAGCTAGATCAAGACTACATAGGTGTTGAAGTAGGCATTGAATCAGGTTCTCCGAAGCTAGCAGAAAAGATAATGCCCGGTAAGTCCGCACCTTTCCCACCGTCAAAGTATCCGGAGATAGTTGAAGAAGCCTTCTCCATAATGCACGAACATAAAATTGTGCCAGCAGCTACATTCATTCTCAATATGCCTGGAGAAACACCGGAAGACGTAGTTAAGACTATAGAGCTCATTGAGAGATTGAGAAGCTATAGATCGATAATAGTTCCAATGATATTCGTACCGTTAGGAAGACTGAAGGGAGCTCGAGATGTAGTAGCTAAAGTGAGAATTACTCGTGAACATGTTGAAGCAATGAAGGCGGCTCTAGACCATAGTTTAATATGGAGCGAGAGAATTATTAATGAGTTTTACCTAAAGGAGAGAGAAGCGCTAGCTTTGAGATTATTCCTCAAGTACTTCATGAAAATAGTCCGGTGGAAAGCAAACAGTCTATACCGCAGTCTTGAAGACTTCGTCGAGAAAGAATTTGTTATAGCTAAACTATGAGAGTCCCTACTCTATATCTAAAATTACTTTAGGGAGATCGTTTAGACTAACAACAGTAGGCACTAGATTTAGGCAGATCTCACTTGGTTCAGCTCTTCTTAAGTGGAGAAGACCTGTGTAGTATATAGCGTGTAATCCACTACTTAATGCTCCCAGTATATCTTCTATACATGAATCTCCTACATGAACTATTTCCGTAGGTTCTACTCCTACAGATCTAACTAGTGCTTGAAAAATGGACTTCTGAGGTTTTACGTGTCCTACATCAGATGACGATATCACTACGTCAACGTAGTCAGCTAGGCCGACACTTCTTAAGAGGGCGAACACACCTCTAGCACTGAAGCTAGTGTTACTAACTACAGCTATCTTCACACCCATCTTTCTTAGAGATGTGAGTGAGGTCAATGCCTCAGGATTCTCCCTAGGTTTGAATCTATCTGTTGAGAATTCGTATGCTTTCGCGAGTTCTTCAATGAGTTCGTCGCTGTATTCTATGTCGAGACTGACTGCTATTAGAGAAGCAAGTTCTCTACTATTTAAAATCATTCTAGCCCCTCCCAGACTTTTTAAAAGCTCACTTACTACACTGGCGGATGCTCTATAACCTCTTAACTTAAGTGTTTCTAGGATAGACTCGATCCTCAACTTACTGTATAGCTCTTCATCTTCTGGGTGCTTCTCCCAAATAAGAGTGAACCACAAGTCGAATGATACTGCTTTCACCACACTCTCTCCCCAGCAAAGCTCTGGAGGCGGTTTATAGGCGTCTAGGATTAGCTCTCGGTAGATTACTTCAATTATAAATTCAGACTAGCTAGGCCGTGGTGTTAACTATAATACTCAGCTCTCACAGCAGCTAGTACTTAAAGATCGTAGATGCATCTTTCTTGCTTGTCTCTACATCTGGGTCTAGTTAAAACTTAAATATCTTCTCAGAGTTCTTGGTTTAGGTAGTGGATGGTGTCGTTTAGACATATAGTGAGGATAGCTGGTGTAGATGTAGAGGGTGAGCTTTCTCTAGTTCATGGACTAACTAAAATAAAGGGAGTTGGATCTCGAATAGCTAAAACATGTGCTTTAAAACTAGGGCTAGATCCTAGAATGAAGATCGGGAATCTAAGTGATGAAGACGTCGAAAAAATTGAGAATTTTCTGCAAGACCCGGTCAAGTATGGTGTTCCTTCGTGGATGGTTAATAGAAGAAAAGACTATGAAACAGGTCTAGATAAACACTTAATAGGTTCTGACTTAATTCTGGTAGCTAAGCAAGACATTGAGAGAGAAATTAAGATTAAGTCTTGGAGAGGTGTGAGACACTCTCTCGGACTTAAGGTTCGTGGTCAGCGTACTCACACTACGGGTAGAGTAGGTCCTGTCGTAGGTGTAACTAAAGGTAAAGCTAAGCAGTAGTGGGTGCTATCCATGGGTGACCCTAAGAAATCTAGGAAGACGTGGGAGAGACCAGGACATCCGTGGATAAAGGAGAGACTTGCAGAAGAAATGGAGCTTGTAGGTCAATACGGACTCAGAAATAAGAGAGAGCTGTGGAAAGCTCAAACAATTCTGAGAACTATTAGAACTAGGGCGAGAGCTCTTCTATCTCTTCCAGAAGCTGATAGAGTTGCTAGGGAGAGAACACTAGTAAAGAAGCTTTACGACGTAGGGCTAATAGAGAGTGATAAAGCAACTATAGACGATATATTGGGGTTAACAGTTAGAAATGTTTTAGAGAGGAGACTGCAGACAATTGTCTATAAGAAGGGGCTAGCTAAGACGATTTACGAAGCAAGACAGCTAATAGCTCACGGTCACATAGCTATAGCAGGACGGAGAGTGAAGTCTCCCGGTAAGCTAGTAGCGAGAGCTGAGGAAGGCTTAATAAGTTACGCACCAACATCTCCATACTATGTAAAGCAAGTATCTGGAAGCTCGGTGTAGGTGGCTATCTATGGGTATGTCACTACGCGAGCTTAAGTGGGGTGTTGTTCACGTATTTAGTTCATTCAATAACACTATAGTACACATAACAGACCTCAGTGGAGCTGAGACAATCTCGCGGTGGTCTGGTGGAATGGTAGTAAAAGCTGATAGAGAGAAGCCGTCGCCGTATACAGCAATGATGATAGCTTATAGAGCGTCTCAAGATGCTATTGATAAGGGAATTTCAGCTGTCCACATAAGGGTTAGAGGTGTCGGTGGTCACGGACCCAAGATCCCGGGTCCTGGAGCTCAAGCAGCTATAAGAGCTATAGCTAGATCTGGACTTATAATAGGAAGGATAGAGGATATCACACCAATACCTCACGACTCTACTAGAAGACCTGGAGGTCGCCGTGGTAGGAGAGTGTAAGGTGGGTAGAATGATCGATATACAGATATTGGAGAGAAGTGATAGCGAGATAACACTGATTCTGAAGGGAGTGCCTCTCGAGTACGCTAATGCTATACGGAGAGCGGTTTTAGAGGAAGTGCCTACTATGGCGATCGACTACGTAGTCTTTTACGACAACACCTCAGCTCTAAGTGATGAAATAATATCTCACCGCTTATCTGTACTGCCCTTGAAATCTGATACCGCAATTGAACACTATAGGGAGCCTGAAGAATGTAGGTCCAGTCCATCACCCAGTGGATGCTACACTAGTCTATACCTAGAAGCTGAAACCGCTCAGCAGGAAGAACTCGTAGTGTACTCTGGAGATCTAAAACCGCAGGAAGACCCAGAGATAGTGCCGGTATATAGAGATATCCCAATTATGAAGTTAGGACCTCAGCAGAGAGTTGTTCTAGAAGCATGGGCTAGACTAGGTCGAGGAAGAGAGCACATCAAGTGGTCTCCAGCGACTGTTTCCGTATTAACTTACATACCTACCATCACTATTTCTTTAGATAAGTGTAATATGTGTAAACTATGTGTTGAGAACTGCCCTACGAAAGCTATAGATATAAGAAACAGTGAGATTCAGGTCAATGAGAGCAAGTGCATTCTCTGTAGGCAGTGTGTTAAAGTTTGTGGAGCAGAAGCGATAGAGCTTGGGTGGCGTGAAGATGAGTATAAGCTTCACGTAGAGTCTAGTGGTGCTCTAAGACCAGAAAGAGTGGTTCTTGAAGCAATGATTCAAGTTAAGAAGAAATTGATGAACTTCTACGAAGAGTTTGAGAGAGTTTTATCTAGTAGTGGTGTAAAACTATGAGAAGAACCGGACCAACAAATATTGTTTTGAGGAAGTTAATAAGAGAGTTGAGGAAGAGCTCGAATCAACACGGAGTTAAGATCTGGGATTACGTAGCAGATCTACTAGAGAAACCATCTAGAAGACGTGTAGTAGTTAACTTAAGCAAGCTGAATAGGTGCTGCAGTCAAGGTGAGTACGTAGTTGTCCCGGGCAAGGTTCTCGGAGCTGGAAATCTAAGAAAACCTGTGTTTATTGCTGCTATTTCGTTCTCGAAGAGAGCTTTAGAAAAAATACGCGAAGCTGGAGGTTCTGCTATCTCCATTTCAGATCTTCTAAGAGTAAATCCTGAAGGATCTAACGTTAGGGTGGTGATGTGAGTTCTAGTAGAGAAGTTCTAATAGATGCAGAAGGCCTAGTTCTAGGGAGGCTAGCATCTGTAGTAGCTAAATTACTCATGCGCGGTTACAAAGTCTATGTAGTAAATGCTGAAAAAGCTGTTGTAAGTGGTAAACCACAGATAGTGAAGGAATCCTACGCACTCTGGTTCGAGATTAAGACTTTAAGAAATCCGGAGAAGTGGTCACCACACAGACCTAGAAACCCTATATCGATAGTTAAATACTCTGTCCGTGGAATGCTTCCTAAGAGCCCATTTAAGAAGATTCTACTACTGAAGAGACTCAAAGTATATGTAGGTTATCCTGAGGAATTAAAGAAGGCGAAACTCCAGTTGGTTGATGTTTCCACAGCCTGTAGTAGGAGACTCGGACATAAATATGTTACTATAGGTGAAGTAGCTAGATACTTAGGGTGGAGGGGAGAACAGTGAGTACTGGAGCTACTTCGAAGACCGGTGTTTCTAGAACTAGAAAAGTAGTTATAGAAGTTGGAAAGAGAAAGACTGCTATTGCGAGAGCTATAGTGACTTTCGGAACTGGTAGAGTCTGGGTTAACAGCATTCCTCTCGACATATATCCAGTAGAATTAATGAGGATTAAGATGATGGAGCCCCTGCTACTAGCTGGTGATAGTATAAGAAACTCGGTAGATATATACGTACAAGTAGGAGGAGGTGGGTACATGGCTCAAGCTGAAGCTGTCAGAACGGCTATAGCTAGAGGATTAGTTAAGTTTACAGGTAGTGAGGAGCTAAAGCAGGTATACAGAGAGTACTCTAGGTACATGCTCTCTGGAGACCCTAGACAAACAGAACCTGAGAAGTGGATGAGGTATAGTGCTAGAAGATGGAGACAGAAGTCCTACAGGTGACAGACTTTGATAATCCCTGTTAGATGTTTTACATGTGGTAAGGTTATCGGGCATCTCTGGGAAGAGTACGCTAGGAGAGTATCGAAAGGTGAAGAACCAGAGAAAGTTCTAGATGAGCTCGGCGTGAAGAGATACTGCTGCAGAAGAATGTTTATATCTCACGTAGATTTAATAAACGAGATCATCGTGTACGGTAGAAAGGTGTAGAAGTTGAGTGTGCAGAAGCGGTATGTTGATGAAGCTCCTAAGATAGTCTCAGAACTTCTAGTACCAGCGGAACTCTATCTAGAGGCGGGCGTGCACATAGGTACCTATGTCTGCACTAAGTATATGAAGAGATTTGTCTATAAGTCTAGACCCGATGGACCGTATATAATAGATATCAGGAAGATTGACGAGAGATTGAGAATAGCAGCAAAATTCATAGCTTCCTTCGAACCGCGTTCAATACTAGCTGTATCTTCAAGACCTTACGGATTCACACCAGTTCAGAAATTCGCGGAATTTGTCGGTGCTAGACACGCTATAGGTAGGTTTATCCCTGGAACCATAACTAATCCATACTTAGACATATACGTAGATGCTGAAGTCCTACTAGCTTCTGACCCGAGAGTAGATGAGCAAGCTATTGAAGAAGCCTCTAAAGTAGGTATACCAGTAGTTGCTATAGCTAGTACAGATGCTAAACTAAATAATGTAGACCTAGCTATACCAGGCAACAATAAGGGAAGAAAGTCACTAGCTCTCATATACTGGCTGCTAGCTAGACAGGTACTGAGAGAAAAAGGGGTTCTACAAGCAGACGGAAACCTACCTGTAAGCTATGAAACATTTGAAACGAAGGTGGCAGCTGCTGAACGTTAGAAAGGCTGTTGTAGCTGGTCAGTTCTATGAGAGTAATTCAAAGAAATTAATGGAGCAAATAAGGCAGTGTTTTCTACATGAGTTAGGTCCTCGAGAGCTACCGAAAACAGAGATCTCTCCTAAGAGAGCTAGCCTCGGATTTGTAGTCCCTCACGCAGGATATGTGTATAGCGGTCCAGCTGCGGCACACGCGTACTACACACTCTCTTTAGAGAAGAAGCCTACGTCTATAGTGCTGGTAGGACCAAATCACACTGGGATAGGTCCTTCTGTGTCTATATATCCGGATGGACTGTGGGAAACACCTCTCGGGAGAGTGCCTGTAGATGCGGAACTAGCTAAACTGGTCATCGAGAAAAGTAGGTTTGCTAGACTAGATACGACAGCTCACGAATACGAACACTCTCTTGAAGTTCAACTACCGTTCTTGCAGTACATTTTCGGAGCTGACTTCAGCATTATCCCTATAGCTATCTTAAATCAGACACCTAGAGTAGCTGAAGACTTAGCTAAAGCTATTCTTTCAGCAATTCAGACACTGAAGAGAGACCTCTCAGAGATCGTAGTAATAGCTACTTCGGACTTAACTCACTACGAACCTCACGATACAGCATACAGAAAAGACCAGCTAGTTATAGAGAAAATAATCGGCTTAGATCCAGAGGGACTCTTCAAAGTAGTTGTAGAGAAAGACATTAGTATGTGTGGTCCTGGAAGCGCTATGATGTTGATGTACTTAGCTAGAGCAGTCGGCGCCGGAGGAGCTCGCTTATTAAAGTATATGACTTCTGGAGATGTAACCGGAGAGAGGAGTTGGGTAGTCGGCTACGCATCAATACAGATACTGCGGTAGGGTTAGACTGCTTTCATCGATAGCGACTTATCGTGGAATTAGATTAGAGATAGTGTTTTATAGCACCTACTCCATTAAGTCGTCCATACAGTACTTCCTCTAGTATAGATGACCTAACTATCTTATTACCTAAAATGAAGTAGGCTTTCTTTCCTCTAGCATCCAGACCCAGTAGAGTGTATATCTGATTAACCTCGCTCGGTGGTTCGGGAAAACATAGAAGCTTGAGAATAGTTTTAAAAGTTTCAGCTGCTATACTCTTAACTTTAATATCCTGTGGATTTAGTAGGAGGCTCTCTATACTGTTTGACTTTAGAGCACTATTAATAGAATTCAATACTTTTTGGTAATAGAGCAAACTACAGCCGCTAGAGAATAGTATGGGGTAATCTGTTGAGGTCGATGCTTCAATTTTTACACTATCAATCTTCCTCGATAGTAGGACCATAACAATATCTTTATTTAATGTCGAGGAGAAGAAGCAGTCGAGCAAAATTATGTTCTTATTGCATGATGGTTTTACTAGTAGGTGTGGTACCCACAGATATCTGAGATTTTTGGGGAGTTTAGCTTTTGATACATCGATAAACATTTTCCCAACTCAACACACAGTTAGATCACTGATCTAGTTTTAACAAGATATCTCTACTTAGCAGTTAATTTCCTCGCTTCTCTCTCAGTTTCTCTGAGAATTATTATGTCACCCACTCTTACTGGTCCCTTAACATTTCTCGTTATTACTCTGCCCTTATCTCTACCATCTAAAACTCTAACTCTGACTTGAGTGATTTCTCCAGTAACACCTGTTCTTCCAACTACCTGAAGTACCTCAGCCGGGAACCCGAACTCCTCTATTACGTTAACTTCAGACTGAGTTAAATCGATCTTTCTAGCTTCACTCATCTTCAGCACCTTTTTTAAACCGCAGTCTTGCTTTAAAGCTTTAAAGCAGTATTTTGTAGTAGTGAAGGGACTGTAGATGCCGAAGGTATATATGTGTAGTTTTTGTGGTGGGCGAATAGAGCCCGGCTCTGGACTCACGTACGTACTTAGAAATGGAGTTATACTGCACTTCTGTTCGAGTAAGTGCTTTAAGAACTTCAAACTCGGTAGAGACCCTAAGAAGATTCCGTGGAGTGCCTACTACGTTTTGAGAAAGTGATCTCCGTTGGCTAATAAGAAAGAACTCATACTAATCAAACCCGATGGAGTTAGAAGAGGACTTATTGGAGAGGTCGTAAGAAGACTCGAGATGAAGGGATTTAAAATAGTGAAGCTTAAGATGCTTCAGCTAACTCGAGAGTGTGCTGAGAAGCTATACGACGTACATAGAGGAAAGAGCTTTTACGAGGAACTCGTGAGGTTTATGTCCTCCGGCCCTATAGTAGCTATACTGGTCGAAGGAGATGAATCAGTTGAAGTAGTTAGGACTATGATTGGTCCAACCGATGGTAGAAAAGCTCCACCCGGCACTATAAGAGGTGACTACTCAAACTCAGTTCTCGAAAACATCGTTCACGCAGCAGATAGTGAAGAAAGAGCTCTTTATGAAGCTAGCTTAGTATTCGATTCCGAGTGTGACTACTCGCCGAGTCAATAGATCTACGGAGATATTAGCGAATATCTAGATGTTGCGAGTTCAGGTAGCTTCATTCAGGAAGCTATTGCTAACCAATTAAACAATAGTCTATCTAACACGACAGCATCTAATATAATATCTTTAATTTAAACTAGTTGAGTCTCACTTTCCATAATGCGGGTGTATAAGATCGAGAGCCCTCTGTGGCGGGCCCGCCGGGATTTGAACCCGGGACCTACGGGTTAAAAGCCCGCCGCTCTACCTGGCTGAGCTACGGGCCCCTTAAGTAGTAAAGTTAAAAGATATTTAAGGCTTCAATCCATATTGCGGACATCGATGGGCTAGAGTTCAATACGAGTAAGTCGTAATAAAGTCGCCCTATAGAAGAGTCTAGATATTAATGCCTTAGAAGTAAATGGCGGTTACTGTGGAGTTAGAATGTGTGAATGTAGGGAATAAGTAGATTAAAAAGCTTTATACACATTTAGAGTGTGGATAGACAGTAAAGGAAAACAGCAAGAGAGGTGGTGAGAAACGCTGTGGAAACATGACGGAGAAGTTAGGTGCCCGAAATGTGAAAGTAGGGCGTCAATAGTATCTGAAAAATCGGTATTAGATGGAAGTCTAAACATTCGGTATCTGCTGAAGTGCTCTCTCTGTGGATATCGAAGTGTCTTACAAGAGTTAAATATAACTAAATCCGGCGACAAGCTGAAGATCAAAGTGGCACCTCCAGCAGAGTTCGTAGCAGAATTGAGGAAGTAGAAATCTAAGGTCGAATAGTTTTATTATATAAACACTCACACATAATTCATTATAGCTTTCTCAGCATCCAGGATGTGATGTAGATATCTAAAAGCTTAAAATTTATAAAATATTGCAGTATCTGAAGTTCTGAGGGGGCCATGTTATATGATTCAACGAATTCATCTATTTCTAGCTGCGAGAACTTCTTATTTCTTTAAGCTAGATTTAGAAGGATGAAACGATGAGCTCTCTTCAAGAGATAAAACTGCCTCCTAGACTCTACGCAATTGCGAAAGCTATTTTAAAGTTTGGAGCAGCAACTGCTGCTGAGATAGCTAGATTAATAGGTAAGCGTGAGCAGGACATAATGCGTGATTTAGCTGAGCTGGAGAGACGCAATCTAATTAAGGTTTCAAGAAGGACTTACTTTAAAATAGAGTTGAGTGAACTAGGTAGAAAATACCTCATCAATCTCCTACCTGAAGAAGCCGTTCTGAAAGAACTAGCTAGTAGAGGGAGTTTAAGTTTTAGCGCACTTAAAGATCTTGGTCTCAGTGAAAACGAGATAGAGGCGGCAATTGGTATACTTAAAACACTAGGTGCTATCAAAGTCTCTAGAGGACACATATATCTAGTTGAAAACGCCGGTCAAAAAACTGCAGACTACATACAGAAAGTTAGAGAAGAGCTTCAGAAGTACTCGACATCTGTAATACTAGCTGAAGTACCTGATTCTTCAAGAGAAGTTAGGAGAAGGGGGTTGATCTCGGTTCGCGAGCATAGAGAAGTAATTGCTGAAGCTTCAGAACTCCTAATGAGTCACTCCGACAGACTCGTAGAGGGCGAGATTGTCACTGTCATTACTCCGGAGATAATAAAGCTAGAGAGTTGGGACTCTATAGAGTTCAAGCCCTTCGACCTATCTGTAGAGCTACCTAGAGCGTCAATTGTTAGAAAGCACTTCTTCACTGATGTATTAAACTATATGAGGGAACTGATGCTCTCACTAGGATTTGAGGAAGTTAAAGGACCTCATGTCGAGCTAGAGTTATGGAATTTTGATGCGCTCTTTGTTTCTCAACACCATCCAGCTCGGAGATCAACTGACGTGTACTTCGTAGACAGAGAAGTAGGTAAAGTTACCGGAATAGAGAGTGTTCTCGAAGCTGTTGGAAGGTTTCATAGAGAGTTTAGAGGATATATATGGGATCCTAATATAGCATTGAGACTTGTTCTCAGAACTCACTGCACTTCGGTATCAGTTAGAACTCTATGGGAGAGAGGACCTGGTGAATACAGGGTATTTACTATAGATAGAGTGTTCAGACCAGATACACCAGACCCTACTCACTTAATGGAGTTCCACCAGCTTGACGGCATTATAGTTGGAAAGAAAGTATCCTTTAAAGACCTTCTACAGTTCTTTAGAGAATTCGCTCGAGGGATGGGATTAGGTGAGGTGAGATTTAAACCAGCATACTTTCCATTTACAGAGCCAAGTGTTGAAGGTTATGTGAAGCACCCGAAGCTAGGCTGGATTGAGGTTCTCCCTGGAGGGATGTTCAGAAAACAGGTACTTGAACCACTAGGACTTCGAGGATATAACGTAGCTGCTTGGGGGATAGGTGTGGATAGAATAGCGATGATTCTTCTAGACGTTAACGATATAAGAGATCTCTATACTGACGACATAAGAGAGATTGAGAAGACAGCGATCCCCAGGGTGGCTCTAGGTGCCGGTAGTCTCAGTTAGATTGTGGGATGTAGCTCGCTTAGCTGGAACTCAAGTAGAGCTAGAAGCTCTCTCAACAGTCTTAAGTAACCTAAAGCTAGAAGTAGAGAAAGTAGAAGCAGACTCTCTAGTCTATGAAGCACCTCACGATAGACTCGATCTTTACTCAGCTGAAGGACTGACAAGAGCAATATCTTACCAACTCGGCATTAAAAAGCCTGTGAAGTACGCAGTATCGAAGAGTAGCCTATATGTTGATTCAAGTAGAGCACCGAGCTACAGACCCCACGTTTTAATGACTATTGTTAGAGATGTAAAGCTAGATGATGAAGCGATCAGCCAGATCTTCCAACTTCAAGAAAAACTACACATATCTCACTGTGGTGATCGAGAGCTAGTTTCAATAGGTCTCTACGACCTCGATAAGCTAAGCTTTCCTGTGTACTATAGAGAAGTCACTTCAGTAGTGTTTAGACCTCTTGGCTACAGTAGAGTTATGAATATCACTGAAATACTGAGTGAAACTGATAAGGGGCGGGAATACAGACACTTAGTGAAGGAAGGACTCTACCCACTACTCGTTGACTCAGAGGATGTAGTGCTCTCACTCCCACCAATCATAAACTCTGAAGACACTAGAGTAACAGATAAAACTAAGAATGTATTAATAGATGTTACTGGAACTGAACCCACTTTAATGGCATCCATACTCGCAGTTGTTACTATGGCGGTCTACGAAAGAGGTGCTAAGAGTATTGAAGTAGTGCCTGTCGTAGGTGGAACCGCGATAGAGGACCTAGTTTTCAATATGTTGACGGGGAGGAAAATATCAGTTAAAGCAGGTAGAGTTTCTGAGCTAATAGGTGTTGAACCAGACTTTAGAGAAGCTTTAAGAAACCTAGAAAAATATGGATACATTATAGAGTCTATAGAAGAAGACAGAGCGATTGTCTGGGTACCACCCTATAGAGTAGATGTCATCGATGAAGACGACGTAATCGAAGATATCGCGATCTCACTGGATTACAATAGGATAACTGGGATACTGGAACCTCCAACTCATCGTGGAACACCACACCTTCTAGAAACCGTGTCTAGATATGCGAGAGATATATTGATTGGTCTAGGCTTCACGGAGGTAGTTAACTTCATTTTAACAGATCCGGACTACCTAGCCGCTCTGAGATATACGAAATTCATAAGCATTAAGAACCCGAAGATGAGGGTGTATTCCGCTCTTAGACCTTCACTGCTACCCGGAGTTTTGAGGAGTTTGTCGAAGAATGTAAGGAGATACGGTCTTCAAGATCTTAAGGTGTTCGAGATTGGAGATACTGTAGACCCAGGTACTCTAGCGACTTTTAAAGCTGTATCTGGAGCGGTTTATGGACCTAGCACCACTCTAACTGACGGACTCACTGCAGTTAGGACCTTTCTAGAAACACTCGGCTTTAAACCGCAATTCAAGGGAGTTAATGGATTAGAACTCATTATAGATGAGAGAAGTGCTGCTGTAGAGGTTAGTGGGGAATTCATAGGTATAGTTGGTGAAATTCACCCGAAGTATTTAAAGTATTTAGAACTTGAAGCCCCAGTAGCAGTTTTCGAAATCTCTATAAGCAAACTAGTTGAGCTACTCGTGCGGTCTTTAAGAACGTAGCAGACTACGTGGTGTTGAACCGTTATACTTATAACTTACTTTAACAAGTTTTACAGTAGCTGGGATAGAGCTTGAGCGATAAGAAGAAAATGGAAGAGAAAATAATGGAACACGAGCTAGTTCCCAAACACGAACTCCTAACAAAGGAAGAAGCTCTGAAAGTACTCAGAGAGCTTGGAATACACCCAGAGCAACTCCCCTGGATCAGAGCTTCAGACCCGGTCGCTAAGCTACTGGGTGCGAAACCAGGCGATATTATAAAGATAGTTAGAAGGTCTCCTACCGCCGGTGTTTCTATAGCTTATAGGTTTGTAGTCGTAGGATAGGGGGTAGATATGGAAGGTGACAGTAACTATTTAGCACCTAATGTTAGGTGGGAGATATATAGAGACTTCCTTCAGAGAACTGGTTTAGTAAGACATCACATAGACTCATTCAATAATTTCATCGATAGAGGACTGAAGGAGATAGTGACAAATCTAGGTGTAATCGAGGTCCCCACGAAGGAACCGTCACTTATGGGACTAACAATAGAGTTTGTAGATATCAGTATAGGTTCTCCGAAATTCTACGAAGTTGAAGGCAACATAGTAGATGTAACACCGGTGATGGCTCGTTTAAGAAATCTAACCTACAGCATTCCAGTAAACGCTAAAGTAGTAGTTAAGAGAGATGGAAGCATTCTATACGAAGACGAGGTGCAGATATGCTCTCTTCCAGTAATGGTGAGATCGAAAATTGACCCAACATCTAAAATGAATAGAAAAGAACTTATCGAGATTGGTGAAGATTGGAGAGATCCCGGCGGCTACTTCATAATTAATGGTTCTGAGAGAGTTATAGTTGCTCAAGAAGATCTAGCACCAAATAGAGTATTCGTCGAGAAGGCTGAAACAGGTGGTAACATAACTCACTCAGCTAAAATGATCTCTGTTTCGGCAGGACTTAGAGTTCCGACTATAGTGGATAGATTAAAAGACGGCACTCTAGTAATAAATTTCCCTCCTCTACTGGCGAAAGTACCAGTCGTTATAATAATGAAGGCTCTAGGACTAACAACTGATAAAGAGATAGTTTACGCAGTATCACATGACCCTGAAGTACAGCAAGAACTTCTACCGTCTCTTCTTCAAGTACAAGAGATTAGATCCCGCGAGGATGCTCTAGACTACATAGGTGCTAGAATAGCTGCTGGACAAGTAGCTGAAGCGAGAAGAAAGAGAGCTGAAGAAGTTTTAGACAGGTATCTATTTCCACACATCGGGACAGACCCACTTCCATCTACTAGACTGAGGAAAGCTCTCTATCTCGGGCAGATGATTAATAGATTAATAGAGCTTGTTCTAGGGAAGAGAGAGGTAGACGATAGAGACCACTACGGAAGTAGGAGACTGAGATTAGCGGGGGACTTACTAGCTCAGTTATTTAGAGTAGCTTTTAGGCAGTACATAGAGGAGTTGAAGAGTTCTTTGGAGAGAGTAACAATAAGATCTGGACGAATAAACATCAAAGCATTTGCTAGACCAGACATCGTCGCCGATAGAATAAGACACGCACTCGCAACTGGAAACTGGGTGGGTGGAAAAACTGGAGTAAGCCAGATGCTAGATAGAACAAACTGGATATCTACACTCAGCCACCTCAGGAGAACTGTTTCACCACTTAGTAGAGGACAGCCTCACTTTGAAGCACGCGACGTTCACGGAACTCAATTTGGTAGGATCTGTTTATTTGAAACTCCTGAAGGCCCTAATTGTGGGTTAGTTAAGAATCTAGCTCTCTACGTAAAGATATCCACAGGCACTAATCCAGAAGAGGTTTTATCGATCTTAAGAAAGCTAGGTTTAATCCCAGTTGAGGAAGTATTTAGGAAGTTTGTCGACCAGGAAGTAGCAGAGAACATAGAGACATACGCTAAGGTGTTTGTAAACGGAACTCTGGTCGGCTACTACCCGGGAAGCGCTGATTCCTTAACGAAAGCACTGATCTACATGAGGAGAAAAGGTAGACTACATCCAGAGATAAATGTTAAGCACTTAAAGACTGAGTACCTCAACGAGGTCTACATAAACACAGATGAAGGTAGAACACTTAGACCTCTCATAGTTGTGGAAAGCGGTAAACCTAAGATAACCCAGGAAGTAGTTAGTGAATATCTAGCTGGAAAGCTTACCTTTGACGACCTAGTCAAGAGAGGATTCATAGAGTTCTTAGATCCAGACGAAGAAGAAAACTCCTACATCGCACTGAATCCAGAAGACCTCACATTGGAACATACTCATCTTGAGCTCTGGCCTCCAGCTATAATTGGTGTAGCTGCGGCAACTATACCGTACCTAGAACATAATCAGTCTCCTAGAAATACATATCAATCAGCTATGGCTAAGCAAGCTCTAGGGGTTTATGCTTCAAACTACAACCTGAGGTTCGATAGTAGAGCACACCTCCTGCACTACCCACAGAAACCTGTAGTCCAGACGAAGTTTCTGGATGTCATAGGATATAACGATAGACCGGCTGGTCAAAACTTCATCATTGCTATTCTATCTTACACAGGCTATAATATGGAGGATGCTGTAATAGTGAATAAATCCTCCGTAGATAGAGGACTAGCGCGCAGCACCTTCTTTAGAGAGTACTTGACTGAAGAGCTGAGGTACGCTGGAGGGCAGATGGATAAAATAGAGATACCAGAACCCTCGGTGAGGAGCTACAGAGGGAGAGAGAACTACTCACTACTAGATGAAGACGGTATAATAAGTCCGGAAGCTAAGGTACTCTCTGGAAATGTCTTAGTGGGGAAGACTTCACCACCTAGATTTATGGAGGAATATAAAGAGCTAGGAATAGTTAGTACAACGAGGCGAGATACTTCAATAACTCTCAGACATGGAGATAGAGGCGTGACAGACTCCGTACTAATAACTGTATCAGCGGATGGAAATAAGCTCGTGAGAGTTAGAGTAAGAGACCTCAGAATTCCGGAGATAGGCGATAAATTTGCTTCGAGACATGGTCAGAAAGGTGTCATTGGGTTACTCCTCCCGCAGTACGATATGCCTTACACACCAGACGGCATAACTCCAGATTTAATTATTAATCCACATGCACTACCGTCTAGAATGACTGTTGGTCAACTAATTGAGTCTATAGCGGGTAAGGCCGGAGCTCTTGAAGGTAGGCTAGTAGACGGAACACCTTTCTACGGAGAAAGACCCGAAGAGATAAAAGCTAGGCTACTGCTTAGAGGTTATCCGAGAGACGGCACTGAGCCGATGTACGATGGGAGAACCGGCGAGCTCATGTCTAATCCTGTATTTATCGGTATAGTCTACTATCAGAGATTACACCACATGGTAGCAGATAAGATTCACTCAAGAGCTAGAGGACCGGTGCAGCTACTAACTCGGCAGCCGACTGAAGGAAGAGCTAGAGAAGGTGGTCTTAGATTTGGTGAAATGGAGAGAGACTGCATTATAGGTCATGGAGCTGCCCTACTTCTACAGGAGAGAATGCTGGAGAGCTCCGATAAAATGCTGGTTTACGTATGCTCAGACTGCGGTCTAATAGGCTGGTTTGATAGAAAGAAGAATAGGTATGTATGTCCTCTACACAGTGATAAAGAGAGACTCTACCCAGTTAAAGTCAGTTACGCGTTTAAGCTCTTACTGCAGGAACTTATGTCTATGATGATCTACCCGAAGCTCATTCTCGGAGATAAGTATGAGGTGGTTGGAGGTAAGTAGCTATGGCGGAATCTGATAAAGTAATTAGAGGGATAAAGTTCGGAATTCTGTCTCCAGAGATGATTAGAAAGATATCTGTAACAGCTATAGTTACTCCAGAAGTCTACGACGAGAATGGAATACCTATAGAAGGCGGAGTGATGGATCCGAGGCTGGGTGTTATAGAGCCTGGTCAGAGGTGTGCTACATGCGGAAATACTTTAGCTCAGTGTCCAGGTCACTTCGGCCACCTAGAGCTAGCTAAACCAGTAGTACACATAGGTTACGTGAGACATATATTCATGCTGCTAAAAACTACGTGTCACTTCTGCAATAGAGTTAAGATACCTGAAGAAGATGTTTTTAGGTATAGAGACCTCTATCGCAAACTTAGAGATAGATGGCCGCAGTTAGCCAGTAGCTTGGTAGAGTTCGTTAGACAGAAGGCTTCTAAAGCACTAGAGTGTCCCCACTGCAGAGCTAGACAGTTCAAGATTAGACTAGAAAAACCAGCTACTTTCATAGAGGAAGGAGGTAGAGGAAAACTCTACCCAGATGTAATAAAGCAGTGGCTTAGCAATATACCTAACGCAGACCTTGAGATACTCGGTGTAGACCCTGAGGTAGCTAGACCTGAGTGGATGGTGATCAACGTGCTTCCTATACCACCGATCGCTGTTAGACCATCGATTGTCTTAGAAACCGGTATGAGAGCTGAAGACGATCTAACACATAAGCTGGTCGATATAATTAGAGCTAACGAAAAGCTAAAGGAAGCTCTGAATACAGGTGCTCCCGAGATAATATCGGAAGATCTGTGGGAACTACTCCAATACCACGTAATGACTTACGTAGACAACGAGCTCCCGGGAGTTCCAGTAGCTAAGAGAAGGTCTGGAATGCCTCTTAAGACACTATCTCAGAGACTTAAAGGTAAGGAGGGTAGATTTAGAGGTAATCTATCAGGTAAGAGAGTAGACTACTCAGCTAGGACTGTAATAAGTCCCGACCCGAATCTAGATATCAACGAGGTTGGTGTACCGCACGAAGTGGCTATGACGCTAACAGTTCCCGAATACGTAACTCAATGGAATCTAGATAAAATGCGTGAACACGTGTTAAACGGTCCCTACAAGTGGCCTGGAGCTAACTACGTAGTAGATCCTTCCGGGCGCCGACTCGACTTAAGGTATGTTAAGGACCTCAAAGCCCTGGCTGAAAGTCTTAAACCAGGATACATTATCGAGAGACATCTCGTAGATGGAGACATAGTTTTATTTAACAGACAGCCATCTCTTCATAAGATGTCTATAATGTCTCATAGAGTGCGGGTTCTACCTGGAAAAACCTTTAGATTACACCTGGCTGTCTGCCCTCCATATAACGCTGATTTCGATGGTGATGAGATGAACCTCCACATCCCACAAACAGTAGAAGCAAGAGCTGAAGCTGAAGAACTTCTACTAGTAGAGAAACACATTCTCACTCCTAGATATGGAGGACCGATAGTGGGTGGAATACAAGACTACATAAGCGGAGGCTATCTCTTAACCCTCAAATCAACACTCTTAACGAAAGACCAAGTCTCTGATCTCCTAGCTACTATAGACTACTCAGGGGAGATCCCAGAACCAGCTATTCTGTCACCAATAGAGGCTTGGACCGGTAAGCAGGTATTCAGTCTGCTACTTTCAGAAGACTTCAACTTTGTAGGAGAGACCAGGCTTTCATCTGGAAGCCTTAAGTGTACTTCAGATGAGTGTTTCTGGGACACACTACTCATAGTAAAGAAGGGCAAGGTTCTAGCTGGAGTAATCGATAAGACTGTGATAGGGTCTCAACAGCCTAAGTCCATGATGCACTACCTAATCATGGAGAAAGGCGTTAAATCAGGTGCTGAATTCATGAATAAGGCATTCAAGCTATTTCTTAGATATATCGAAATGGTCGGCTTTACTATGACTTTAGATAATATAAAGCCTGAAGATAGAGGTATGGAAGAAGCTGCGAAAGTAATTAATGACTCATACGATGAAGTTCGAAAGTTGATAGATATGTATAGAGCCGGACAGCTAGAGCCGGTTCCAGGTAGAACTATAAATGAGACACTAGAGATTAGAATACTAGATGTACTAGCTAGAGCCCGTGACGATGCTGGTTCATCATCTATTAAGCACATGAGCTTGACGAACCCAGTCTACATAATGGCTAGAACAGGAGCTAGAGGTGGCAACCTAAACATAACTCAGATGTCTGTTGTAGTGGGACAGCAGTCAGTGAGAGGTGAGAGAATATGGCGTGGATATAGGGGTAGAGTTCTTCCTCACTATAAGTATGAAGATTTAACACCTAAAGCTAGAGGTTTTGTTGAGAGTTCCTTCTATAGAGGTCTAACCCCTCTAGAAGTATTCTTCCACTCTGCTGGAGGTAGAGAAGGCCTAGTAGATACAGCTGTAAGAACATCTCAAAGCGGCTACATGCAGAGAAGATTGATCAACGCTCTTCAAGACCTGTACGTAGAGTACGACATGTCCGTTAGAAGCCTCTACGGAGAGCTCGTACAGTTTAAGTACGGTGAAGACTCTGTGGACCCGAAGAAAACTGCTTTCGGTAAAGCAGTAGATATAGATAGGATAGTCGTAAAGAACGTTGGGTGGAGGATGAGTATATGAGCAAAAAGCCTAGAAAGAGTAGAAAAGAGAAAAAATCTGGAGAAGCCGTAAAGAAGGAAGTAGTTTTTGAAGAGATACGTAAAGCAGTTATAGAGCCCGGTGAGCTCATAGGTAAGTTAATAGAAGAACACGGTCTTCACCAAAAGCTACCTCCTGTTTTAGTTAATTCAATTAGGTCGATAATTTTAGGTAAGTACGGAGTAAAACCAGATGAAGCAGCTATTAATCAGGAATTCAACAACCTCGCAGCATTGGCTCAGAGAGTCTATGGTGTAATGGAGTCTCTGAGGAAGAACGTACCGGAAGCAATCGTAGACGAGGCTCTATCGAAGTTAATGGATGTAGCAAGCAGATACTCTCTATCTAATGATGAACTAATTAAGATAAGAGAGGATGTAGTCCAATTTTACTTACACTCTCTAGTAGAGCCTGGAGAACCTGTGGGAACTATAGCTGCTCAATCTATTGGTGAACCCAGTACTCAGATGACTTTAAGAACATTCCACTTCGCTGGTGTTAGAGAGCTTAACGTAACACTAGGTCTACCTAGACTAATAGAGCTAGTAGATGCTAAGCGAAGACCTGAAACACCGATAATGGAGATATACCTCAAAGAAGACTACAAACACGACCTCAATGTAGCTCTCGAAATAGCACGTAAACTTGAGTATACTAATCTAGAAGCTGTAGCAGTATCAGCTGAGATAGACCTAATAACGGAGAGTATATTGATAAGACTAGATAGAGATATGCTTGAAGACAAGGGTCTCACCGTAGATAGTGTGGTTGAAGCTCTATCTAAGAGAAAGCTGCTAGTAGGTAAAGTAAGAGTGAGTGAAGAAGACCCTCTGACACTAATAGTAGAAGCTCCTAAAGCTTACTCACACATATCTAAGATACTTAAGTTTAGAGAGAGACTACTCAAAACCAAGATCAAGGGAGTTAGAGGAGTTAAGAAAGTCATTCTTCAGAGAAGATATAGTCCCTCCACCGGTAAGTACGAGTACGTTCTCCTAACTGAAGGCTCTAATCTAGCCGAAGTTCTAGGTATTCCGCAAGTAGACCACAGGAGAACTAGAACTAACGATATACATGAAATAGAGAGAGTACTGGGAATAGAGGCGGCTAGACAAGCCCTAATAAGTGAGATGATGAATACTCTGCGAGAGCAGGGTCTCGAGGTGGATGTAAGACACGTAATGCTGGTAGCAGATCTCATGACCTGGTCCGGCATCGTTAGGCAGATCGGAAGACACGGTGTTGTAGGGGAAAAGAGGAGCGTGCTAGCTAGAGCAGCTTTCGAGATAACTACTAAGCAGTTATTTGATGCGAGTGTTTCAGGGGAATTCGATAGTCTTCAAGGTGTTGCTGAGAATGTTATTATAGGTCAGCTAATGCCCTTTGGAACGAGTTTCGTGGAGCTTAAAACTAGTCCACAGCAATTAGCTAGGGGTGGAGAATCTCAGTGAGTGAAGTAACTAGACCGGAATTAGAGAGAGAAATGAAGAATGTAATTAGAACAGGTAAGTACGTACTGGGAAGTAAGGAGAGCTTAAAGGCTGTACTACTAGGTAGAGCTAAAGCTGTAGTTGTGGCTAGTAAGATACTCCCCGAGATAGAGATTGATATACTTCACTATGCGAAGCTCGGCAATATACCGGTAGTAAGATATCCTGGAACAAGCTACGAACTAGGGCTAGTTTGCGGTAGGCAGTTTCCAGTCTCAGTTATAGCTATTCTCGACTTCGGTGAGTCTAGATTTGAAGAGGTGTTGAGCTCTGTCTGAAATTAAACTGAGTAACGAAGAGCTAAGGTATATGGCTCTATTTAGTGATGTAACTGGTGTTGACGTTAGAGATTGTATTATAGACTCCGATAGTAGTGCTATAGTGTTTATAGTGCCTCCAGGTAAAGCTGGTCTAGCCATCGGAAATCGCGGTACGAACGTTAAGAGGCTATCTAAAATACTGGGTAAGAGAATAGAGGTCATCGAGTGGGCTGACAATCTAGAAGACTTTGTTAAGAATCTCTTTCTCCCAGCTAGAGTTCTAGGCACTAGTTTAATGAAGCTCAAAGACAGCAGGAAAATACTCTACGTTAGAGTGAATCCAGAAGATAAGGGGCTAGCTATAGGTAAGAGTGGTAGAAACGTTAATAAAGCTAGGACGATACTAAAGAGATACTTCGATATCGATGTAGTCTCAATTGTCTGAGTGTTTAGGCTTATAAGTCAATAGCAATCTGAAAATGTGAGGTGCGAGATTGCCGGGCTCTAAAGCACCTAAAGGTCTTTACGCTGCTAGAAAGCTTAGACTGAAGAGACTGAAGTTTAGGTGGTCTCAGAGAGAGTTTAGAGTTAGAATGATGAAGTTGAAGGTGAAGTACGACCCATTGGAAGGAGCTCCTATGGCTCGCGGTATAGTTGTAGAGAAAGTTGGAATAGAATCCAGACAGCCTAATTCAGCACTGAGGAAGTGTGTTAGGGTTCAGTTAGTTAAGAATGGTAAAGTCGTGACGGCTTTCGTTCCATGGGACGGCGGTATAACCTTCATCGATGAACACGATGAAGTATTGATAGAAGGTATTGGAGGTACTAGAGGTAGATCTATGGGTGACCTCCCAGGTGTGAGATTTAAGGTAATAGCTGTAAATGGAGTATCTCTTAAAGAACTTCTCAAAGGCAAGAAGCAGAAACCTATGAGGTAGAGTAAGGGCTCTAAAGACTTGAGGGTAGTGATTGCTCACACAGACCTCGATGGAGTAGCTTCCGCAGCTATTATAACTCGCACTCTCGGTAGTGTAGACAAATACGTGTTCATACAGCCTCAAGCTCTACCTAGAGTGCTTTCAAGCGTAGAGTGCTCGAATGATTGTGAGATATACATATGCGATCTCAGTCCCAATAGTGAAGGCGTGAATTCCATCACTAAGAACCTGAGGAAACTAGCTAGCTCCGGCGCTAAAATATGGTGGTTTGACCACCACATATGGGATTCTTCCTGGGTTAAGGAGGTTTTAGATAGCGGTGTAAAACTAGTTCAAGATACATCTACATGCTCAGCTGGATTAGTCTACGGAGAGCTCGGTGTTGGTGACTCAGTTTCAGAGCGCTTATCGAGAGCAACGTGTTCTCTAGATTTATGGGTATTTGATGACTGGCTGGGGAACTTTCTAGCTAGATATGTCGGCTACAGTAAGAGTGAGAACTGGAGGAGAAGAGTTACCGCTAAACTTTCATCAGGTTCTCTACTAGATAGCGAGATTTTGGAGGTCGTTGAAGACAGTATTAGTAGAGAACTAGAGATCCTCTCGGAAGCTCTGAGAAAATGCGGTATCAGTGATCTCTGCGGAATTAGAGTAGCGTACTACTATAAGTCTGTTAGAGACCACGTGACGTCCTACATAGCAGCACTTCTAATGGCTAGATTTAACGCGGATATGGCTGCTATATGTAGAAGAGGGTCGGTTAGTCTTAGAAGTCGTGGAAGAGTAGACGTTAGAGAGATAGCTAAGAAGCTGGGGGGTGGTGGACACAGAAATGCTGCGGGATTCTCCGTACGTCCGCCGTGGATCTACAGAATTCTCATCCTACTAGGTATCTCGAGTCCCTACGTCAGGTGGTGTCTTTCGAGAATTAAAAGTGCAGTATGTGAGTAAGGAGTGTCTAAACAGCTAACTCTAGGTGCTTCACTGGTGGACCGCAGAAATAGATATTTTTGAGGGTGCTATCTAGAGTTAGATTAGATGTCGTATCGCTATACTAGAGTTTCAGGACTAGACCTAGCGGCTGAAAGCTATAACTGTACTGGTTACGCAGTAATAGACTTGACTAGCATGTCTTTAGTAAGGATAGAGTGTCTCTACGGCGATGATCAAATAGTCTCGAACATAGCTTCAGATAGAATAGGTTTAGTCAGTATTGACTCACCGATAACTAGAGAACCAAAATATAGGTTAGTAGATAAGGAGGCTGTGAAGAGAGGTTTTAGAGTCTTACCACCAAGCTTTAAGCATATGAAGAAGTTAGCTTTGAGAGGTTGGAAACTATACGAGAAACTCACATCGGAAGGTATCGAAGTTATAGAAACACATCCGAGAAGCGCTATAAAGAGTTCTGGAGTAAGTGACTATATCACACTAGCTGAAAGACTTGGAGTAAACTTAGGGGACTACCGGCGGAGAAAGCTAGGAAAAGACTTACGCGACGCTCTCATATCAGCTCTTGTCGCAGTATGCTATACTAAAGTCGACTGCTTGCTAGTAATCAGTGCTGAAGACGGCAGTATATACCTAATAAAGCCTCTAGTTTTAAGTTCACACCTGTAGAGTTCTAAGTGGAGTAGATATGGGGACGTTGAAGATGGCGACTCTTTTAAACAGTGTTAGTTGGGTCGCTGAAGTTAATTAAACCCGTATTTACGCTAATTATGGTGGTGAAATCTGGAGGGTTTCGAGAATAAGGTTGCTAAAGTTAAGGTTAGAGACTTTTCAGACTTAGTTCGACTCGCAGCATCAGGAATTATGATGGGTCAGCCTACCTACATTCTTAGATTTACCTTCAGTGGTGTGTGCGTATACGGAATAATGGCTGTATTTAAGGATTTCTACAAGCTATACGGAATTCCACTTATCTACTACTGGTTAGATGAAGGCTGTAGAATGCCTATAGACAGAAATTACGCAGTCATTAGGTCGGATGAAGCTGGAGAACACATAGAATTAAGTAAGGGATTTAAAGCTGGAGTTATAAACGTTCCAATAGTAAATGTTCAAGAAGTCCCTAACTTTATCTGGGAAAAAGAAAAGCAGTAATAAAACTGCTACTTATAAATTTCAAACGCTATATGTAACGGTCTTAGATGAAAAGAATCAAGCAAACAATACCTTCAGTAGCTATCTTAGAAGCCATAGCGAGAGCTGGTGGTACGGTATCGGGTGACGTATTGTTCGTAGAGTTGAGAAAATCGAGAGATATATCATTTGGAGAATTTCTGAAGTTACTGATGATTTTGGAACTCAGAGGTCTAGTGAGAGTGAGCTCTACTAGTGAAGAAAGATTTTTCGTACACATAACTGAGAGAGCTCTGAAGATCTTGACGACGAGAGAAGAACCAATAAGTGATTAGATGTGTTTTGTGAAGTCTCCACCTCTTAGAGCCGCAGCCTCTACACTCTAGATCTCTGAGTAGTTAAACAGGCCCTAATCGGAATGCTTAAGTGAATCTATAAGTACAGTAGTTGGATGTTGAAGCAATGGTGAAGATCGTTGTAGACAACATGTTGGGGAATCTAGCGAGATGGTTAAGAGTGCTAGGCTACGATACCGTATACTCTAGAAAAATGCAGGATAGCGATATCTTAGAAATTGCTATTAGAGAGAATAGAGTGATAATTACAAGAGACCGCGGACTTCACAGAAGAGCTGTAAAGAAGAACTTGAAGTCTATCTATATTTCACCAGGTCTAACTGATGTAGTTGACATACTGACTCTAGTGGCGAAATCGCTGAACCTTGCTATTAGATTCGATAAGGGAAATACTAGGTGTCCCCTATGTAATGCGAAACTCGACGTAGTACCGAAAGCTCAAATAGCTTCTCTAGTGCCTCCAGAAGTGCTAAATAAATACGATATTTTCTGGTACTGCGCTAAGTGCCACAAGGCTTACTGGCAGGGAAATCACTGGAAAACTATTAATGATGCCATAGAGATTATCAAGAGTAAGTTGAACACTAATTCTCTCGGAAAGAATAACTACTGATCCTAGACCACCCGCAGCTGATACGGCAGACAGCAGTTAGTAACCAACTCGATCTAGATGTAGAAAAACACTCGAAGTATACAAAGTATATCTACAGTCAACATAGTGCTGCTACTCGCAGAGCAGATTCTATATTTCAGTTGAGAATCCATATAGGGTTGAAAGTGAAAGTACGGGTGAGGTACTACGCACTCCTTAGAGAAGTAATTGGTGTAGACTCTGAAGATATAGACTTAGATTCTTGTACTATAGAGGTTAGAGACCTCATAGAGATCGTAACTAATAAACATCCAGAACTAGCTGAAATAGTTTCAAGTGGGCGTGTATTCATAGTGCACAGTGGAAACTTAATTAGAGAGCTAAACCAGGTTTTAGACCTATGCTCAGATCGTAAAGTAGACCTCATTCCGCCCTCCGCAGGAGGTGATAAATTGTATGAAGCTAGCCTACTTCATGGTCAGAAAGTGGATGTAGAAGGCTTTTTAAAGGAGCTTTACTCTAGATTAGACCCTGAGGTAGGAGCCGTAGCTATATACTTTGGAGTAGTTAAAGGCTCTATCAACGGTAAGAAAGTTGAAGAACTGAAATACGAGTTTCACGAAGAGTATACAGAGAAAGTTCTAGCGAAGATAGCTGAAGAAGCATCTATGACTAACGATGTGCACTATGTTAAAGTGCATCACAGTGTAGGAACCTTCAAACCAGGTGACACTATCTTCGCGGTAGGAGTTCTAAGTCGCGGACGGAAGAGTGCTATTAAAGCACTCCAAGACATAATTGAGAGAGTCAAGCACGAAGTAGCTATCTGGAAGATAGAGAGAAGAGAGGATGGAGTATTCTGGGTAGTGGGAGATGGCGAGAGACTACCAGCTAAAGCTAGTAGCTCACGGTGAGTTTGTGTTTTGATGTTTCACATGGTTCTAAGTGTGTTCTACTTGAAAAGTTTATGTCTAAGTAATTTACTTACTACTCTAGTAATGTGTTCAGTATAGTTAGTGTTGAAATTAGTGCTTCGTAGGTTCTAACGGTGAGAGTTCCCTGATGCGGTATAAAGTTTACTGTGATATCTATCTTTAAGTCTACCTCGATGAGCTCATCGAAGTCTTTTTCTGGATTGCCGAAAAGTAGACATATAGATCTAGTGTTTCTCAGTTTCTGAAGAAAGTCTTCTCTTTCGAGAATGTGGTTTAGCGGCCTGCCTTTCTTACTCGTATTTATAACGAAATCATGTGTTTTCAGGAATCTTCTGAGTTTTTTCCAGTTAGGTATATTCACTACATTATAGCCTGTATATATGTGTGAATCAAGTATCTCACTACATATTAGTGGGTCTACACTGTTGACTCTAACTAGAACAATCTTTCCTGGTCTAACGTGTCTAGCTTCTACTAATCTACAGAGTTTCTCAAACCCTACGTCAACTAGTCCAAGTTCACTTACTATTAGTCCGAACCTAATGTCTCCAGCTGCTATAGGTCTATTCTCGGGGTTGTGGGGATATATGGCTAGAGGCGGCAGTAGCCCGACGAATCTCAGGTCTCTGTCTAGAGAGTATGTCTTAACTCTTAGGTAGGGAGGCACGAGCATGTACTTCGAAATCTTTAGAAGAAGCCGGTGGTCTCCACTAGCAGAATCCGGGTCTCTAAAAACTCCTAGAGCAGAGACTCTAAATACTGATAGCGCTCTAGCTATCTCTCCAATAACTCTAGTTTTAAGTCTCAAGTCTCTATAGAGTGATAAATTCGAGGAAGGTATGACTACAGCTATAGAGGTGCGCCTCCTCGGAGGAGGCCACTTAAACAATTAAATCCCAAATACTACTTCTTTTCCTTCTCTCTAGGAGCCTGCTTCTTGCCTTCACTCCTAGTCTTCTCAGTTTCCTTAGACCCTTTGCTCTCTCCTATACCCATAAACAGAGTAGTCTTCTGCCTGCCTCCCACGTTACTCGCCATATGATGTACTCTATCTCAGTTTTTAAGTGTTTAGAGAATATTGAAGTAGATGATGTAAAAGCCGAGTACTGAGCAGTGAGGTATCTCCCGAAGTCTGACCTTAGCTAATTCAGTACTGTACTTAGTCAGTTGAGAAAAACCAGAAAGCTAGGGGAGGCACGTTATAGAAAAGCTTTAAAGTGAAGCACAGCTACTGGATTAGGTAAGGCGGTAGAAGTGGCGAGAAGAAAGCAATCGGCTCCGAGAAGAGGTAGCTTAGGGGTTAGACCGCGAAAGAGAGCTTCAAGAATACTTCCTAGAGTAAAGTCGTGGCCAGTGTTAGACCTACCTACTCCAAAGCCACTGGCTTTCGTAGGTTATAAGGTCGGAATGACTCACCTAGTTATAGTTGACAGTAGACCTGGGTCTTCAACATATGGTCAGGAGATCACTACCGCCGCAACTGTCGTTGAGACACCGCCTATGGTTGCTCTTGGAGCGAGATTTTATACAAAGAGTGTAGAAGGTCTTAAGACCTTAACTGAAGTCTGGGTGGAGCCGCCGAGAGATCTAGAGCTCTGGCGTAGAATATCTACATTTTCAGTCGATCCTCAAAAGAATGAGGTTAAGTCTAAGACAGTTCTTAACCAAGTTGATGAAATAGCTGAAGTAGCGATAGTAGTAGCTACACAGCCTAAACTAGTTGGTGGACTAAGCAAGAAAGTGCCAGATATTCTCGAGATCAAGGTTGGTGGTGGAAGTATATACGATAGAGTAAACTACTCACTATCGATTCTAGGAAAACAGCTGGATATTTCCAGTATCTTTTCTCCAGGGCAGTTTGTTGATGTAATAGGTGTAACTAAAGGTAAGGGATTCCAGGGTGTAGTAAAGAGGTTTGGTGTAAGAGAACTCCCGAGATGGCACAAGCATAGAAAAGGTAGTAGGAGAATCGGAGCTAGATCTCCAACAACGGGTGCTCTAAGCACTGTGCCTCAAGCAGGTCAGATGGGATTTCATAGAAGAACGGAGTTCAATAAGTGGATTATCTATATAGGAAATAACGGATATGACATAACTCCATCGGGAGGTTTTCCACACTATGGACTCGTCAAATCTACTTACGTAATATTGATGGGAAGTATTTTCGGGTCACCGAAGAGGCCTGTAGTGCTTAGATGGCCTATAAGACCACTAACTAAAGCTATATTAGAGCCTCCTAAAATAGTGCACACTAGCTTAGAGAGTAAGCAGTGAGGTGCTGAAGAAAATGCGGGTACTAATACTTTCCGAGAAGATCCAGCAGAAGAAAGTTCCACTATATGGTTTAGACGGAAAACTCGTTAGTGAGGTAACTCTACCCCCGGTTTTCTCGATAGCGGTAAGAAAGGATTTGATCAGGAGAGCTTTTCTATCAGCTTTAACGGCCCGCCTTCAGCCTAAGGGTAGAGATGAACTCGCAGGTAGAAGAAGAGTAGGTGAGTCGTGGGGAATAAACTACTCGGTAGCTAGAGTTCCAAGACTAGATAACGGTAGAGCTGTACTTGCTCCAAATGTTAGAGGAGGTCGCCTAGCATTTCCACCAACTATAGAGAGGAAGATACATGAGAGAGTAAATAAGAAGGAAAGAAGTCTAGCTCTAGCTTCAGCACTAGCAGCTACAGCTGAAGTCGAGTTGGTTAGACGGAGAGGTCACAAATTCTCTACTGGAGATCTCCCGATAGTTGTTGTAGATGATTTTGAATTATTTGATAAGACCTCGTCTCTAAGGAGGGTTCTACAAACTCTCGGAGTTTGGGAGGATGTCGTTAGAGCTCAAGGAGGAACTAAGATAAGAGCCGGTAAGGGTAAGATGAGAGGGAGGAGGTATGAAGAGCCTAAGTCTTTACTTATAGTAGTTTCCAGTAGCGATCGCCCGATAGTTAGAGCTGCTAGAGCTCTACCCGGTGTTGAAGTTGTCTCAGTTGACCTACTAAGTGTTCTCCATCTAGCTCCTGGGGGGCATCCCGGGAGACTGATGGTAGTGTCAGCTAGCGCTCTTGATAAGATCGGTAAGAAATTCGAGGTGGTGGCTCCTTGAAGGAAGCACATAGTATAATAAAGGCCGCCGTATCTAGTGAGAAGGCAATAACCTACATGGAGAAGTTTAACACTATTACCTTCATAGTAGATATGAAGGCAACAAAGAAAGATATTAAGAAAGCTGTTGAAGAATTGTATGGTGTTAGAGTAGCTAAAGTTAGGACTCTAATAACACCTAAGGGAGAAAAGAAAGCCTATGTTAGATTAACTGAAGAATATAAGGCATCAGATGTAGCAACTAAATTAGGTATAGTGTAGTGGTGGTTTAAGTGGGTAAGAAAACACTCTCGCAGAGAGCTGGAAGAGGTACGTCAGTATTTAGAAGTCCGTCTCATCTAAGAGTAGCACCAGCAAAGTATCCACCTCTATCAGGTGAGACTAAAAAGGGAGTGATAGTAGAACTAGTACACGATCCCGGGCGGTGGATACCTCTAGCTCGAGTGGTTCTGGAAGATAATTCTGAGTTCTATGTTCCAGCGGCTGAAGGAGTTTATCAAGGACAAGTAGTGTATGTAGGATCTCACTCTCCAGTCACTGTAGGAAACATACTACCACTCAGTGATATACCTGAGGGAACTAAGGTCTTTAACATAGAGCTGAGACCTGGTGATGGAGGTAAGCTAGCTAGACAAGCCGGCAGCTATTCCATAGTGTTGGGAAAGTCTGGTAGCTACGTAATAATTCTTCTACCTAGTGGTGAGCAGAAGATGATCTTGGGGAGCTGTAGAGCCACTGTAGGTGTTCCAGCTGGTGCTGGAAGACTCGAGAAACCTTTGCTAAAAGCAGGTGCTACTTACCATAAGTGGAAAGTTAAAGCTCGAAAGTGGCCTAGAGTTAGAGGTGTAGTAATGAACGCAGTATCACACCCACACGGTGGTGGCTCACACCAGAGTGTTTCAAGGTCATCTACTGTATCGAGAAACGCGCCACCAGGACGTAAAGTAGGACATATAGCTGCTAAGAGAACTGGGAGAACGAAGAGATAGTTTATTAAGTTAGGTAGGTACTTAAGGAGGGGATGAAGAACGCCTGAGATAAAGATCGAACTACCACCTGAATGGGTTAAGTTTAGGTATAGAGGGAAGACTCTAACCGAGCTCATGAACATGCCTATGGACGAATTAATAAAACTTCTTCCAGCCAGAACTAGGAGAAGCTTATTGAGAATGTCGGACCCTGAGGTTAGAAGTAGGTTGCTTGAATACGGAATGCTGCTTTCAGAGAGAGATGACCCAGAGAGATTGAAACTCCTCAGGAAGGTGCTTAAGGCTAGAGAAATGCTTGCTCGAGGAAAGAACGTCGTAATTAAAACTCACGTAAGAGACGCAATAGTGCTTCCAGTAATGGTGGGTTTAACTATAGCTGTATTTAACGGAAAAGAGTACGTACCAGTGAAGATAACTCCAGAGATGATTGGACACTACTTAGGGGAGTTCGCTGTAACGATGAAGAAGGTAGAGCACGGGGAACCAGGTCTTAAAGCTACGAAGTCAACTCTCTTCGTCTCAATGAAGTAAGCTCTAGGTTTGCGAGCACTCTTAGAGATATCTTTGAGTGGTCTTCTCCCTACTTTATAGCTGCGAAATTCTTCACAACCGTGATGGGGTATTTTCAGTTGGTGTCTATCTTGAGGAGCTTCATCAATTAGTTTAGAGGTGAGAATCTGAGTATTGAGTGTTTCACTAAGTTCTTTAAGGATATAGTACCTCAAGAAGTTCTCAAAGCTCTCTTACTAGAAGCTGGGGAATACGTTGCTAATGCTGTAACTATTAAGTTTAACTATAATTGCTATAGAAATCTACTGAAGGAGCTTTCGGCGACGATAATCTACATAGGAGCTGGCAGAATTATTGTTGAAGTCTCTCTGTCACCCGTAATTGAAGCAAGAGAATTTTTGCTGAAGATCTACAGCTCTCTCCTACAGAAATCGTGGTTGGTTGAAGTATCGGAGGAGAGAATACACTTAGTTAGGGAAGTTAGCTGCTGGAAGAATTCAGACCTAGATTTAGTAGCAGTACTGAATAACGCTCTTGAAGAAGTAGGTGAAAAATGTTCTCTTAGTTTCTCAGGTTCCTATGAGCTGGGATGGTATGTAGAGTAATAACTCGAAATTAGAGTTATTAGCGTTTGAGTGCAGTATTATAATGGCGAGGAACGATGTTTGAAGAAGCTATGCATAGAGGACCTCCACCTAAAGTTACAATAAATAAAGTCGATGAATATACTTGGGAAATCCCCAGAAGTTTTAAGAACTGCATGAAGGTTCCTGCTGTAATCTTCGCTGACGACTACTTGATCGGTAAGATGAGGGAAGACCTGACCCTACTGCAGGCAGCAAATGTCGCTTGCTTAGATGGTGTTGTAGCAGCGTCTTATGTAATGCCCGATGGACACCAAGGATACGGTTTCCCTATAGGTGGAGTAGCTGGAATGAATTACGATGAGGGTGTTATATCTCCCGGCGGGGTTGGCTACGATATAAACTGTGGAGTAAGACTTCTGAGAACGAATCTAGATATAGAGGATGTTAGACCCAGGCTCAGAGAGCTTATTGACGCGATATTTCACAACGTTCCTTCCGGAGTCGGTAGCACCGGTAAGGTGAGATTGTCTCTATCTGAGCTAGATAGAGTTCTGCATGAAGGTGTTGAGTGGGCTATAGGTAAGGGATTCGGCTGGCCTGAGGACCCTGAGCTCATAGAGGAGCGCGGTTCGATGAAGGGGGCTGACTCAAGTAAAGTTAGCAAAGTAGCGAAAGAACGAGGAGCACCTCAGCTAGGAACTCTAGGAGCAGGCAACCACTTCCTCGAAGTACAGATTGTAGATAAAATCTACGACAAAGAAGTAGCGAAAGTCTTGGGAATCGAACGCGAGGGGCAGATAATGGTAATGATTCACACTGGGTCTAGAGGGTTCGGTCATCAAGTAGCTAGTGACTACCTACTGATAATGGAGAGAGCTATGAGAAAATACGGCATATCACCACCAGATAGAGAACTTGCTTCAGTACCCATTAAGACGAGAGAAGGTGAAGACTATTTCGCAGCTATGGCTGCTGCAGCTAACTATGCTTGGACTAATAGACAGCTCATAACTCACTGGGTTAGAGAGTCCTTCGGAAGAGTTTTCAATGCGGACCCCGATAAGCTCGGCCTCGAGATAATTTACGATGTAGCACACAATATAGCGAAGATCGAGGAACACGCTGTCGATGGGAAACGTATGAAGCTAGTAGTACACAGAAAAGGCGCCACTAGAGCTTTCCCACCTGGACACCCCGAGATACCTAAATCCCACCAATCTGTGGGGCAGGTCGTACTAATACCTGGGTCTATGGGTACTTCGAGCTACGTAATGGTTGGTGTTTCGGAGGGCGGTAGGACGTTCTACTCGGCTGCTCACGGAGCTGGTAGGTGGATGTCTAGAGAAGCTGCTATTAGAACTTACAGACCTCAAAACATAACTCAGGAGCTCAGCTCGAGAGGAATCTACATAAGAGCAGCAACATCTAGAGTAGTATCTGAAGAAGCACCTGGAGCATATAAAGATGTAGATAGAGTAGCCTTAGTTAGCCATAAAGTTAAGATAGCTAAACTCGTAGTCCGCCTTAGACCTATAGGTGTGGCTAAAGGTTGAAGAAAGTTAGAGCTTTTTTTAGAATGGAGAGACTCTTACTACCATCTACGATTGTACTACGTGAAGACGGTGTTCTAGAAATATTTCCTACTTCTTCAGTAGCGGAATCAACTAGAATTAAGGGATCTCTTTCCCCCAGAGAGATCGGTAGCATACTTTCAGATAGATTAGAGCTCAGTCTAGTAGGGCAGAAATGTGGTTTTTCGGTGAGAAAGGTCTGGAGGAGTATGGAAGTACTCGATAGAGATGAAAGAAAGTTGCTCAAACACCTGGACGTAGATCTGAGTGAAACTGTAAGAGAGAGAGTTAGACACTTCAGTGAAGTCTACTTAGCTAGACTACTGAAGAACGGTCGAGAATATGTTTTTATAGCTGATAGAAAGTCAATCATACATCTAAAGAACTACTTAGTTAAGTATTGCTTGCTGGAGAGATCTACAGGCTAGAAAAGTCTAGTATGTAAGCTGATAAAGACTAGGAATAATAGATATTGACTAAACTAGTCTAGAGATTGAACACCTAGTATAGTTCGACGCATATACCTTACTCGTTTATCGCTTATATAGATGTTTCGCCCATTAGCGTATATACATAGAACTCTCTGAATACAGCTGGAAGCTTATAAGGCTTAATCCGAACACATAGGTTTGGTCTGGAGTATGCCGGTATGGAGCTACTCGATAAAACTGCGAGATGAATCGCGAGTAGCGAAAGCTGTACTGTGGGATGCACCTATATCTAGGAAGGAGGCTTACGAGATACTCAAAATATTGAAAGGCATGAAGCTCGCAGATGCTAAAAAGTTTCTTGATGAAGTCTTAGCTATGAAGAGGGTTGTTCCTTATTCTAGATATAAGCTCTCTATTGCTCACAAACCCGGTCTCGCAGATAGTTTTCCGAAGTGGGGTTCACCAGTTGGAAGATATCCCATTAAAACTGCTAGGTATATTCTCAAGTTACTAAACAATCTAGAAAATAATGCGGAGTCAAAAGGTCTCGACACAGATAGATTAATTATAATTCACGCAGCAGCTCATAGAGGTCCTTACCTAAAGCGATGGATGCCGAGAGCTTTTGGTCGAGCCACCCCTAGGTTTAGATCTCTAACACATGTAGAGATATTGGTTAGAGAGGTGTGAAGGAGTGGTAGATATTAAGAAGTACTTTCTTGAAATGAACATTGCTCGATTGAAAGTCGATGAGTATCTAGCTAAGACTCTCTCTAAGAGTGGATACGTCGGTGTAGACCTCTTTAGAACTCCTCTTGGTGATAGAGTGATAATATATGCAGACAGACCGGCTATGGTTATCGGTAGGAAGGGGCAGCAGATCAAGAAGCTAGCGGATCTTCTCTCTAAATACTTCAAGCTGGAGAATCCTCAGATAACTGTAACCGGTCTCGAAGTACCGGAGTTAAGTGCTAGAGTGATGGCGTCTAGAATAGCACTAGCACTAGAGAAAGGTTACCACTTTAGGAGAGCAGCTTTCGTTGCTCTTAGAAGAATTATGGCTGCTGGAGCTACTGGATGTGAGATAGTGATAAGCGGTAAACTTACAACTGAGAGAGCTAGATACGAGAAAGTTAGAGCTGGTAAAGTATATAAGACAGGTGGACACACCGAGAGACTCGTTGATAGAGCTATTTCCAGTGTGCTTCTGAAACCGGGAATATACGGCATTGAAGTACTTATAGTAAAACCCGGAACTCCGGACGACTATGTTACATATAAATCTCAGGAAATAGTTCAGCAAACACCTCAAGAGGCTGAAGGTGGTAGTAAGTGAGTCTCTCAGCTAGAGAGATACGACAGATGAGTCCTGAAGAGAGGGTTAAGCTGCTTAATGAGCTTAGAACGGAGCTGGTAAAGCTGAGAACTCAAGCTAGAGTTGGAACTCTAACTAATATTGCGAGAATAAGGATTGTGAGAAAGAATATAGCACGCATATTAACAGTTATTAATGAAGAGAAGAGAGAGGGTGAGAGAAGAGTTGAAGTACTCCAGAAGCAATCTTAAGTGTCACGAGCTGATAGGATTAGAAGTTAAAGTAGTAGATCATAGCGATAGAGGACTTGTGGGAGTAGATGGAAGGGTAGTATGGGAGACAAGGAATATATTGGTTATAGAGAGTTCTGGACGCGAAATTAAGGTACCTAAGAACTTCGCTGTATTTTCTTTTAAGCTTCCAGGCTTAGGTAGCTTAGTGACTATCGGTGGTGAGGAGTTGATTGCGAACCCTGAAGAAAGAATTAAGAACTGTGGGTGAGAGCAGTGAGTGAGGGAGTTAAAGCTAAAAACATAGGGATAGACTACAAAGGACTTAATCCACCTCAAGAAGTTTGTTCTGACATTAAGTGCCCCTGGCATGGGCATCTCAAAGTTCGCGGCGGTCTTCTAGTAGGTAGAGTTTATAAGGCTAGAGCTCAAAAGATGGTCATAGTTGAGAGAGAGTTTTTAGTCTATGTTAGAAAATTCCGTAGGTACGAGAAACGTAGGTCTAGAATACACGCATACCTACCTCCATGCATAAAGACTTCTCCAGGTGATAAAGTCCTAATAGGAGAGACTAGACCTCTAGCTAAGTCAGTTGCTTGGGTAGTTCTAGGAGTTTTAAGTGGTGGTGTTTAGTGAGTGTTGTAAAGTCTACAGCAAGATTCGGTCGCTTAGGCAGGTCTCCCGGAATCATCAATGGAACTAGACTTAGTGTAGCAGACAATAGCGGTGCTAAGGAAGTAGCTATGATAGGGGTAATGGGTGTTAAAACTAGGCTGAGGAGAGTTCCGTTTGCAACAGTGGGAGACCTAATTGTAGTAACGGTAAAGAAAGGTAAGACAGAGTTAGTGGGGCAAGTAATGCAGGCTATAGTTATAAGACAGCGCAAACCTTATAGAAGACCTGATGGAACCTGGATAGCATTTGAAGATAACGCATGTGTTATAGTAACTCCAGACGGCAATCCTAAGGGAAGTGAGATAAGAGGACCTGTTGCTAGAGAAGCTGCTGAGAGATGGCCCGGTATAGCAAATCTAGCTACTCTCGTAGTATGAGGTGATTACTATGGCAGCTCGTGAAGTTAGTAAACAGCCTCGCAAGCAGAGGCTTGCTGTCTATAGAGCTCCTCTACACATTAAGCATAAGTTTCTCAACGCATCCCTCTCTGAAGATCTAGTGAAAGAATATGGAGTTAAGAGACTTCCAGTAAGAAAAGACGATGTAGTTAAAATTATGAGAGGTGATTGGGCTGGACATGAAGGTAAAGTCATTAGAGTGGACCTCAAAAGGACTAGAATATATGTTGAAGGAGTAACTATAAAGAAAGCTGATGGAACCCCTGTTCCATACTCGATACATCCATCTAAAGTCCTAATAGTGAAACTCGGTGCGGTAGATAAAGTGAGAGAAAAAATTATCGAGAGAAGAAAGGTAGCTTCTGAAGGTGGTAGTTAATGGGTAAGATGGGAGGTAGCAGACATCTAAAGAGACTGGCAGCTCCAGAGTTCTGGCCGCTGCTGAGGAAGGAAGTAAAGTGGGCTGTTAAGCCGGCTCCCGGCCCACACTCCGTAGGTAGAGCTCTCCCACTACTAATGATTGTTAGAGATGTCATGGGATACGCTAAAAGTTATCGAGAAGCTAGAAGACTTATTGCCGAGGGACACTTTAAGATAGATGGATACGTCAGAAAAGACTACAAGTTTCCAGTCGGTTTAATGGATGTTATAGAGATTGCAGATACTGAGGAATTCTTTAGAGTAGTTCCAGTTCCAGTGAGAGTTATGACTCTCGTTCCCATATCTAGAGATGAAGCTTCATTTAAACTATGTAGAATTGAGGATAAAACAACTCTCAGAGGAGGAAAACTCCAACTCAACCTCCACGACGGCAAGAATATTGAAGTAAGCTTAGAGGAAGCAAAAAAGCTTACAACGATGTCCGTAGTGAAAATCTCAATTCCCGAATACAAACTCCTAGAACACATTCCACTCAATAAGGGGGTTCTTGCGGCAGTAATTGGTGGAATGAATACAGGTAAAGTTGGTAGAGTTTTAAGTATAAGTGGAGGAATGCGTCACTATAGGAAGCTAGTACTACTTGAAGATATCTCAGGTGGTAGTTTCTACACTTCACTAGATAAAGTATTTGTCGTCGGTGTGGAGAAACCGGAAATAACTCTGCCGGTGACTATGAAGTTAGGTGAGTTAAAGTGAGTGCGCAAACTAACTTTGAAGAGTTTAATAAGCAGATAGTGAGTAAGTGGTCTTCCAATAGAATGCTAGAGCCGAGAATAGCTAAGGTAGTTGTTAACATCGGTGTTGGTGTATCTGGTGAGAGACTAGAGAAAGCAGCTAAGCTCCTCGAACAACTAGTTAAACAGAAACCATCTCTCAGAAGAGCTAAGAGAAGTATTAAGGAGTTTGGTGTAAAGAGAGGAGAACCTATAGCTGCAGCAGTAACTTTGAGGGGACCTAGAGCGCTAGAGTTTCTAGATAAAGCTCTAACGGCTGTTGGTCGTAGAGTAAAATACTCAAGTTTTGATGATTACGGTAATGTTTCTTTTGGAATTAAGGAGCACATCATGCTTCCAGGAGCTAAGTACGATCCCGATATCGGGATCTTCGGGATGGATGTGATAGTTAAATTAGAGAGACCTGGCTATAGAGTTATGAGGAGAAGAAGGTGTAGGTCAACTATACCTAGAAGACATAGAGTTAGTAGAGATGAAGCAGCTATATTCTTTATAAATAAACTCGGTGTTAAGGTGGTCGGCTTTGGGTAAATATAGACGCCCAATAGTGAGGAAGTACGGTAGAGGAGTTCAAGTGTGTAGAAGATGCGGTAGTACAGATGCTGTAATTCAGAAGTACGGCCTCTATCTCTGCAGGCAGTGCTTTAGAGAGATAGCTATGTACATCGGGTTTAAGAAATACGCGTGAGGTTGAGACTATGGTGTCGGTAGACGTTCTCGCAAATGCTCTCGCAACTATATACAATAACGAGATGAGGGGTAATAGAGAGGCTCTAATAATGCCGTCTTCAAAACTAGTAGCATCTGTTTTAAGAGTCATGCAGAGATATGGGTATATAGGTGAGTTTGAACACATAGACGACGGTAGGTGGGGTAAGCTTAAAGTGCAGCTTCTGGGTAGAATCAATAAGTGTGGAGCAATTAAGCCTAGGTACTCGGTTAGATATGTCGATTTACTTAAAATGCCGGAGTGGTTGAAGAGCTACCTACCGTCACGCGATATAGGTGTGATAGTGATATCTACTTCTCAGGGAGTAATATCCCATATGGAGGCTATAGAGAGGAGGATCGGGGGAGTGTTATTAGCATATGTTTACTAGGGGTAGGCTATGGCTCGGATTGTTAGGCTTAGAGAAGAGGTACCTATTCCAGGTGGAGTAGATATAGAGATAGAAGGTAGGAAAATTAGAGTTAGAGGACCTAAGGGAGTAGTCGAAAGAGACTTCAGCTACGCTAGAGAAATAACTATAGCTAAGGAGGGAGTGTCGATAATTCTTGAAACCCACTTCGCAGATAAAAAGTTGAAGGCTCAATTCTACTCAGTAGTATCTCACATTAAGAACGCAATAGACGGAGTTATGAGAGGATATCGGTATAAGTTGAAGATAGTTTACTCTCACTTTCCGATATCTGTGAAGGTAGATGACAATAAAGTGGTAATCGAGAATTTCATTGGGGAGAAAGCACCTAGAGTAGCTAGAATAGTAGGCAATGTGAAAGTAAGTATCGGTAAGACAGACGTTACCATAGAGGGGTGTGACCTAGAAGCAGTTTCACAGACAGCTGCGAATATAGAGCAAGCAACTAGAATAAGAGAACTCGACAGGAGGGTATTCGTAGACGGCATCTACATATACGAGCGGGGATATGCGGACTGAGGTGGTGAAGTTGAGTAAAAAAACTGTGAGTATGGAGGATGTCAGAAAGCTTATTCGGAGGAAGCTGAAGATAAGTTTCTATAGAAATAAGTGGTGGAAATTCACTAAGTTTAGAAATGAGTTAAAGTGGAAAAAACCGAGAGGAAAAGACAACCCAATGAGATTAAAACTCAAGGGGCAGCCGCCGGCAGCAGCTAGTGGATATGAAACGCCAGTTGCTATAAGAGGTCTCCATCCGTCTGGTTTGAAGCCTGTAGTAGTTAACAACATAAAGGAGCTAGATAACCTAGATCCAGCTAGATATATAGTTTATATAGGCTCCTCTGTAGGTTTAAGAAAGAAGATAGAGATAATTAGAAAAGCTCAGGAAATGGGATTTAGAGTAGCTAACGCAGGTGGCACATAGTGGTGGACCTCTCTCTTCAGAGGAGACTAGCTGCGGAGATATTAGAGATAGGTGAGAATAGAATTAGATTCGACCCAGAGAAGCTAGAGAAGATAGAGTCCGCACTAACTAGAGAAGACATAAAGAAGCTGATTAAAGATGGTGCGATATGGGTTGAACCTTCTGGAAGAAACTCTAGAGGTAGGTGGAAGGAGAGACACGAGAAGAGGAAGAAGGGTCATAGGAGAGGTCCTGGTAGAAGGAAAGGGCCTAGGACTGCTAGAATGGATCCGAAGAAGAGGTGGATGACTACGATTAGGAAGATTAGAAGATTCATTAAGTGGATGAGAGATAGTGAAGTAATAGATACGGTAACATACAGGAAGCTCTATAGGCTAGCTAAAGGAGGTGCCTTCAAGAGCCTCTCAGATCTGAAGAGACATTTAGCGGCAATGGGCATTCAGGTGAGGTAGTGTGGCTAAAGGAGCTAGCTATAAAGTCCCTCTGAGAAGGAGAAGAGAAGGAAAGACTAACTACTATAGAAGATATAGAATGATTAAGTCTACTCAGAGAATTAGAGCTGTTGTGAGAAAGACTAATAATTACATATTAGTACAGATAGTAGAGTTTGCTCCGAGAGGTGATTTAACTAGGGTAGCTATACACAGTAGAGCGCTATCAAGATTTGGTTGGAGAGGAGATTACAACAATACTTCAGCAGCTTACTTAACCGGCTTAATAGCTGGACTAAAAGCGGTAAAATTAGGTATAGTAAAAGCCATTCCAGATATAGGCTTACATAGACCAGTTAAGAGTTGCCGTGTTTTTGCTGCTATCAGAGGACTTAGAGAAGCTGGTGTCGAAATACCAGTGTCTAGTGACATAATTCCTTCAGACGATAGAATTAGAGGAGAACATATAGCTAAGTATGCTGAATCAGTAGCTACTGAGAGCGAGGATAAATTTAAGAAGCTTTTCTCTAAGTACCTCGAAAGAGGTTTAGACCCGAGAAAACTGCCAGAACACTTCGATGAAGTCAAGATGAATATAATTAAAGCTCTTACTGGTGGTGCGTGATGTCTGAGAGTACGCCCGGAATAGAGTCCTGGACTCCGAGAACTAAGCTCGGAATGATGGTAAAGGAGGGTAAGGTAGTAAGTATTCGAGAGATCTTCGATAATAACTGGCTTATACAGGAGCCGGAGATAGTTGACTATTTACTACCCGATCTAAAACATGAGGTAGTGAATGTCTCTATAGTTCAAAAGCAGACAGACGCTGGGGAAGTATCTAGATTTCGCGCTATAGTTGTAGTCGGAAATTTCGATGGATATGTAGGGATAGGGATAGGAAAAGCAAAGCAGCTAAGACAAGCTATCGATAAAGCAATTAGAGATGCGAAACTAAATATAGTACCCGTTAGAAGGGGATGTGGTAGTTGGGAGTGTTCATGTGGAGAACCACACAGCATTCCATTTATTGTAGGTGGAAAATCTGGAAGTATTAGAATAACTCTAAAACCAGCTCCTAAGGGAACTGGACTCGTTGCTGGAGATATAGCTAAAGTAATACTCCGCTACGCTGGAGTTAAAGATACTTGGACGTGGTCGAAAGGTGAGACGAGAACTTCTCTCAACTTCATACTGGCTACATACGACGCTCTGAAGAAGACGTATAAGTTCATATCTCCTACCGACTGGCGTAGAGGTGTTTAGTAATGGTGTTATACGCTATTGTAAGAATTAGAGGTACAGTAGATATACCTCGTGACGTAGAGTATGCTCTTCGCTTACTTAGACTAGTAAGACCGTTTCATACTGTAATATACTCTAAGTCTCCGAGTCTCGATGGAGTGCTGGAGGTAGTTAAAGACTGGATCACCTGGGGAGAAATCGATAAGGAGGTATTGAAGATGCTTATCACTAAGAGAGGCAGGCTAGTAGGAGGTAGACCTATAAGTGATGAAGATATAAAGAAGATTTTCGGTATGAATAGCGTTAACGAGTTAGTAGATGCTCTATATGAAGAGAGAATTCAGTGGCACCACTACGATAGATATGTAAAGCCTATCTTCAGACTACACCCGCCTACTGGAGGATTTAAGAGAAGCACGAAGAAGCCCTACGGCTCTGGAGGCGAGCTAGGATATAGGGGGCATGAGATAAATAGCTTTCTCACTAGGTTAATCTGAGGTGGTGGATACGGTAGTAAGAAGGAGAAAGAAGAGTAGGTCTATGAGAGGTATAAGAACTCACGGCTACGGGAGCATCGGACAGCATAGAAAGAGTGGGAGTAGGGGTGGTAAGGGAGCTGCTGGTATGCATAAGCATAAGTGGTCGTGGATCGTGAAGTACTTCCCCAATTGGTTTGGAAAGCGTGGATTTACTTACCCGGTCAGAATAAGTGAAGAATATAGAACAATAAATGTGGGTGAACTAGGCGAATTAGTGCGACAGCTAGAATCGAGAGGAAAAATACTTAAAGAAGGAGATTTCTTTATTCTCGATCTCTCATCTCTAGGATTCAGCAAGCTCCTGAGCCGGGGAAAAATAGACTTAAAGCTCAAAGTAGTAGTATATAAAGCTACAGAAGAAGCTATAAAGAAGATTGAAGAAGCTGGTGGAAAAGTTATACTACTCAGTAGAGAGTCTAAACAATAGTAGCAACATGTCTTTAAGCGCACTTCTTCAGAAGCCACATATTTTGCGTAGTTACTTCCAGTGAAGTGCTTAACAATTATAGTAGTCCAGCAGCGCTGTGTCTAGTAGATTGGAATAGGCACTCTACGAGGTTTTAGCTACTGTAGAGAGCTTTTAAGCTGCTAACTCACTGAGTTCTAGGCAAGGAATAAAACGGTGCACTCTATGGGAGCGCTAAGCTTTTTCGCTCGGTTGGGAGATCTGGTTCCATCAACTCCTAAGCCTGCTAGAAGACCCGACCTTAAGTATCGGCTTCTATTTACTCTAGTCGCAGTTATGTTATACTACTCTATGACTTCAGTAACTGTCTATCCTGTATCTACAGCTGCTGCGGGACCCCAGCTTCCACCCCTAATGCAGGTAGTATTTGCTGCTACAACTGGAACACTGGCACAGCTAGGTATCGGACCTATAGTTACAGCGGGACTCATAATCCAGGTTCTAGTCGGCGGCAAGCTAATAGAGCTAGACTTAACTAATCCAGATGATAGAAAGCTCTTTACACAAGCTGAGAAAGGTCTCGCACTAGTAATAGCTGCGGTAGAAGCTGCTGGTTTCGCTTTAACTTACCGAATGAATCTCTTCGTAACAATCTCTATCGCACTTCAGTTCTTCTTAGGTGCTTTAATACTGATAATGCTTGATGAAGCTATACAGAAAGGCTATGGAATTGGGTCCGGCATCAGTCTCTTCATACTTGCTGGAGTAGCTAAAACAATAGTATGGGATATATTCGCACCGGTTACAGTACCTGTACACTCTCTAGATGGCTCAGTAAGGAACTATCGATATGGTGTCATTCCCTATGTGGTAGGTGAATTAATGAGAGGAGAGGTAGATTTCAATAGACTACTCTATGGATATGTACCAGGCCAGTTAGCTAGTGGTGAAGTAGCTATACTACCATCTCTAACCGGCATGATAGCTACTTTTATGTTTTTAGTGATTGTAATCTACCTCCAGGGTATGAAAATCAATATTCCGGTAACTATTCAGAGAGCTCCAGGTATTCGAGGTAAAGTACCACTAAACTTTCTCTATGTGTCGAACATACCTGTTCTACTTGTAGGTATAGTTATATCAGACATACTATTAGTAAGAAATATGGTTGAAGCATACATACCTCAAGCTACATGGTTTAAAGATGTTCTAGATGGAGTTTTAGCTTACTTAACCCCACCGAGAGGGCTTCTCGGGGTCATCTACGATCCCATTAGGTCTATAGTATATGCTGCTGTACTAGTGGGTCTAGCGGTACTCTTTGGTTTAATGTGGGTTGAGGTTGGAGGGCTTAGTCCAGCTAATCAAGCGGAGAACTTGATTAAATCAGGTATATCTATTCCGGGAATGAGAGCTAATCCGAAGGCTTTAGAGTTGATACTAGCTAAGTATGTCTATCCACTAGCAATACTTAGTTCGATAATAGTAGCATCACTAGCTATAGTAGCAGATGTGTTTAGTGTGTACGGCGGTGGTATAGGGCTGCTGCTAGCAGCGGGAATACTGCAGCAACTCTATACAGCTCTAACATATGAACAAGCACTCGAGATGTACCCAGTACTTAGAAGATTAGTTGGGGAGTAACTTTGCTGAAAACTGTGGTAGTTGTTGGAATTCCAGGTGTAGGTAAGAGTACCGTTTTATCTATCGCAACTAAAATACTTACTGAAAGAGGGTATACCGTAAAACTAGTAAATTTCGGTGACTACATGCTGAACTACCTAAAGAAAATTGGTGAGACTGAAGTAAGAGACCAGATTAGGAGACTTCGTCTAAATACTCAGCTAGAAGCTCAAGAAGTTGCTGCTAAAGCTATTCGAAGAGACTTAGAGACCGTATCTAGAGATAAGTTTATCGGCATCGTAGATACACACGCAGTAATTAAAACTAGCCTCGGCTACTGGCCTGGTCTTCCACTAGTCATACTGAAAGAATTAAGACCAAGTGTTATAGTAGTCATTGAGGCGAACCCAGATGAAATACTGGCGAGACAGCTGAGAGACGTAGGTAGATATAGAAAAGATCTCACGTCTATAGAGCTTATCAGAGAACTCCTCCAAATAAATCGATACTACGCAGTTGCGAGTTCTGTTATCTCAGGTGCGGCTTTAAAATTCATACAGAATAGCGAAGGATGTGTTGAAAAAGCTGCTGAAGAATTTGTTAGAGTAGTAGAGGAATTATAGATATGTTTGAAGAGCTACCGGCAGTCTTTCTCAGTATACTAGTCTACATAGTCTTACCGATAGTCTTACTGCTCCCTATTACCTACGTGGTTAGGTTGTATATAAAGAGGGTTCGACTCGATAGAGTTCTACGAGAGCTAGATTACGTAGCTATCAAGCTCCGGGAGACATCGCCCAGCAAGAAAAAGAGGTGGAGGATAATTAAAGCAAGATACGATTCTCTATATAAGAGTGTTAGAGGACTAATGTGGATAAACTTGATCGCTTTATGGGTTGGGGTACTAGCTATGATCTACTTATCTCGCTATATAGCGTACCTACTGGCAGTTCCACCGCCCTACTCTCCGTTTAGACTTAGCTGGACTCCTTTTACTGTCATAGGTTTAGTAGTAGATAGTGAATGGTATGTTGTAGACTTATTTCTCTACTTAGCAGCTATAGGAATCTTTAACACATTACATCTAAGGATCTCGGGATTAAGATCTCTATATGAAATCTAGTCGAGCTGGTGATTGATATTTATGAAGATCGTTAGAGAAGACCTTAAGCACGGACTAATTGAAGTAAGAGTAGAGTGTGAAGATGACTTATGGATTTTGAAAAACATAATTACTAAAGACGACGTAGTCGCAGCAAAAACTCTAAGAGACGTTAAGATAGATGGTGAAGGCAAGAGACGTCTACCAATGGTTCTAGCTGTGAGAGTTGAAGACATATCCTTTCAGCCCTTTAGTGGAAGACTGAGAGTTCACGGAAAAGTCGTGGAGGGGCCGGAGAAATACGGTGTGAAAGGGTCTTACCATACTCTAAATATTGATGTGGGGACCGAATTAGCTATAGTTAAGTCTAAGTGGACTCAAGAGCAGATTAGTAGATTGAAGAAGGCTTCATCGAGAAGAGTTAAAGTACTTCTCGCGGCATTTGACTTCGATGAACTAGCTGTAGCTGCTCTCTTAGAGCAGGGAGTGAGGTATGTCGTGGAGAGGAACCTGCCTGGTATACGAGATGAAGGCCCTCCAGTAGAAGAACTAGTTAGAGAAGTATCTGAAGCTGTTATCGCAGCTGTAGAGCGAGAGAAGCCGGACATAGTTATAGTGGCTTCTCCAGCCTTTCTAAAAGACTACGTTGCGGATACACTCCGCAGGAAGTTAGGTGTATCAGTTTACGTAGACTCCGTTAGTAGTGGAGGTAGAGCTGGTGTAAGTGAGTTAATGAGGAGGGACTCGTTTAAGAATATATTCAAAACTCATAGCGTTATACTAGTCGAGAGCATCTTTGAAGAGTTCATGAAGCTTCTGACCCTAGATAGCGAAAAAGTTGCGTATGGACTTGATGTAGTTAAGGCGTTAGCCGACTTTGGAGCTATATCCAAGCTACTAGTTAACGAAGATATGCTTTACGGAGAATACTGTGGGCTAGTTAGCGAGATTATGGAGAAAGTAGAGTCTAGAAAGGGAGAAGTGAGAATAGTTCCAGAGGAGACTTCAACTTTTAGTAAGGTTAAAGCATTTGGAGGACTAATAGCTATCCTCAAATACTCCGTGGATACCTATAAGATAGCTAAGCAATCTGAGAATACTAGTCTGAGGTAGAGCTTAAGAACCCACTTAGAGAGTGGGCAGCTCATAGTTAAAACATGTTCAATTCTAGTTAAGTCCAGTAGTATGGAGTTCAGAACTCTTAAGCTTATCGGTGTAGTATTAGCTTTACGCTATAGGTAGTTAGTTACTAGAGCTTCATTCAATTTAATGCTATATAACACTATGAGTGCTCTTTAATCGCACTGTATAGAGCAAACTTGAGGATAAAAAGTAAGATGGAAGAAGGAGATAGGATAGTAGGTAAACACGTATTCGGTGAGATATACGGATTTGAAGAAAGCACTCCTGAGGAATTAAAGAAAATTCTCCTAGATGCTGCTAATATCGCTAATATGCGTATAGTTGAAGCTTTAGTCTACGAGAAACCTACTGTCTACGGTGCTGTAGTACTTGTAGAGGAGTCACATCTCGCAATACATGTTTACAGAGAGTATTCATACGGTATAGTAGACATATATACCTGTGGGGAAAAAAGCAAGCCCGAGCTAGCGTACGACTTCGTCGTAGATAAGTTGAAGCCTCTTAGATACACTAAGAATTACGCAGATAGGTCATCTACCTAAATAACACACTCAGATACTTTTTTCTACTCTTACTCTAACTCCTTCTTTCCCAAGCGATGTTCTCATAGTGAACTCACTCAAAAACCTCATGATGCTCTCAACTGTCTCAATTTTCTCCGGTCTACATAGAGCTATAGCGCACCCGCCACCACCAGCACCAGTTAGTTTAGCACCTAGAGCTCCAGAACTTCTAGCGGCATAGACTACCTCATTCAGTTTTCTAGTAGAAACTCCGAGTGAGTCTAGAAGACCGTGATTTAAATTCATCATCAGCCCCAGTTTCTCGAGCTCGTATTTCACCAGTGCTTCTTCCGCAATTTTCACTACCTCACCTATCAACTCGACTACTCTGCCGTAGAGCTGCGGATACTGTGATACTCTCTCACGAACCATTTGAACCATGTCTCTAGTTTTAAACTCTCTTTCAACATATGCTATAATTATTGGGAGGTCTCTATCTATAGCTAAACTCTCTTTTTCAATATTTGAACCACTGTATCTTATCTTCATAAAGCCTCCGTAGGTGGTTATCGAGGTATCCATAGGTGATGCGATACCTTGAACAGCTTTTTCAACTTCCCAACCGAGTCTAGCTATCTCGTCCTTAGAGAGTTCGTATCCACCACTATAGGCGTAAGCAGCTATTGCTGCCACAGCTACGGCAGCAGATGTCCCTAGTCCGGCACCCACGGGCATCTCCGAGCGAACTACTAGCTTAACACCATGTTTGCTATCTAAGTATTTAGACGCTATCTCAATAGCTTTATTGAGATATGATATTGCTGGCAGTATAAGACCGTATTCAGTTTCCACAGTCACTTCATTCTCTCTATAGGTAACTATGACGCCCGGTATTCTAAGGTCTCGAGCTTCTATAGTAATAACTCTATCGGACCTAAATTCTGCGTATACATGAATTCTCTTGTCTATAGACGCAACTATAGCAGGCTGTCCGTAGACGACAGCATGCTCACCGAATAATGTTACCTTCCCAGGAGCAGATGCGTAAACCCGCATTAAATACGCCCAATGTTGGTATTAACCTAGATATTAAGTCTTTTCCACACTAACACTATGAGCAATTAATAAAACTAGTGGTGTAGAAATTATATCTCTAACACCAGAATGCTGTTGGATGAAGTTGGTGTTTGCTGGATGCTGCGGCTACTGCTTGAGTAGGTCTAAGTACTACTCTATGTTTAAAGTAGTTGAACTTCAGGAGACATTCTACGACTTACTGAGTAATGAAAGACTGAAGCTCCTCCGAGAAGAAGCACCAAAAGACTTCGTATTCAATATCAAAGCGTATCAAGGAGTAACACACGACCTTAATTCACCTACTTGGAGAAGGTCTAAGAAGAAGCCCGGTGAATATCTAAAGGATAAAATAGGTCTCCTCAGACCAACTCGAGAAAATCTAGAGCTCTGGGAGGAAGTAGTTAGAGAAGCAAGAATGTTGAGAGCTAGAGTTGTAGTAGTGCAGACACCTCCATCCTTCGGGTACTCGAATGAAAATTTCAGAAACGCTGTAGATTTCTTCTCAGTTGCGGTTCAGGAAGAGTTCGTAGTTGGGTGGGAACCCAGAGGCTCGTGGTTAGAGAACCTCCATGCGGTTAAAAAGATAGTGGAGTCATACTCGAATATCGTGCACGTTGTAGATATCTTTAGAGTTAAACCAGTAGTAGTTAAGGAAGTCAGTTACATAAGACTTCACGGTATAGGTGGGAGAGAAGTGAACTACAGCTATAGGTATACTAACGAAGACCTCAGAACTCTCTGCGATATGATTGATGAGCTAGCGGGAAGCTCTAGAGAGATCTACGTAATGTTTAATAACGCATCGATGGCTGTAGACGCACAACACTTTATATCTACGTGCTCGACTAGGTGAGAAAGTGGCTGAATGTAATTACTTCAAGTTCTTAGAGCATACAGCTGACGTCTACATCGAGGTTTGTGGTGAGAGTCTAGAGAAAGCTTTTGAATTAGCTGGAATAGCTCTCTTTGAAGTAATGACAGATACTAGTAGAGTTGAACTTAGAGTCACACATGTAATAGAAGATAGAGGATTCGATCTAGAAAACACACTCTACAGATGGCTTGAAGATCTCCTAATAGAGTATGGGAAATCTAACGTAGTTTTCAGCTACATCAATGTCGAGTACGTAAGAAAAGAAGGCGAGAACTATGTTTTCAGAGCTATTTGCTCAGGTGATTACTTCAACTCCGAGAAACATGAAGTAAGAACTGAAGTTAAAGCTGTTACATACTCGCTAATGGAGATAGCTAAGTTAGACAGAAAGTGGCTGCTGAGATTTGTCTTAGATATCTAGCTCTACTTAGACTTAATATCTATAGACTTCGTTTTCACTAACTCAGCAAACACATCTCTGTTCGCCAGTATCTTAAGTAGCAGTAGTTGATGGTCATCATAGTTTACTCCTTCAGCTACAACTTCAAGATGCTTTCTTCGCAGTCCAGCCGCTTCAGCTACGCGAAGAAATGCTGATATAGCTTTAGCTATATAGTAGTGTCTCCTCAGCTCGCGACTGAGTATTTTCAGAGAGTTAAGTAGGTAGTGCTCTCCTGAGGCAAACACTGGAGCGAGTTTCGAAGCTATAGATATCGCGTAGAGTCCTCCACCACTAACACTCTTCACCATAGCCACACAATCTCCCAATCCCATGGCTTTATCGCTGTAGGATGTAATAGGGTACCCTCTGAGAACTACCCCTCCATATGGTTTAGTGAGAACTCTAAAACCTCCGGACATCTTTGCTACAAGAGCTAGTGCTGTATTTAAACACTTAAATGACTCCATCACCTTGGAGTCTGTCGCACAACCAATAACTACCCTCCTATCTCCAGATGGAACAACCCATGCGAAACCCCCTCCGAAGTATCTAGATAGAACTGTGAGAACACTATCTCCACCTATAGGCAGCTTACTCTCAGCTTCTAGCTCGACTTGAACACCGGACAGTATATCTGCTTTAAATCTAAGTCCAGCTGCTTCAGCTAGTTTTCTATTGTATCCAGATGCTAGAACTAGGAGGTCATAGCTGCGTGTACCTCTCAGTTTAGAATGAATTAGCCATTTACGGTTTGTGAAGGATAGACTGTAGACTGGGTTTCCGCAGAAGACATCTACACCGATAGACAGGAGTTCGCTGTGTAGTTTTTTCTCGAGTTCTACTCTATCGATTCTCACGAAACCTCTGTTTTTAAAGACTATATCGACTGAAGTCTTGATCTCGGGAATGAAGATCTTTACCGATGAATATCTGCCTAAAACACACTCTTTAGCAGATGGTATTCTACTCAGTGTCTCAGTAGAGATAAGACCGGTGCAGTGAGTTTTTCCAATGTAGCTTCGAGCTTCGTACACATTAACTAAAGAATGCGGAGACTTTCTAGATATGTAGTAAGCAGCGAGTAATCCAGAGATTCCAGCACCAACTACAGCTACAGACTCCATCTACACCCTCTCCTATAGAGCTCTTAGTTCACTAGTAATTAGCAGACCTATAGGTTAAAGCACTAAAGAGCTGATGCTCTACCAGCTGAAACTCGTTGACAGCATTACTTTAAAACCCCTAGTACATAGCATAAGACGGTGCTGTAGGGTGGGTGTTAGAGCATACATGTTAATTACAACTGCTACCGGTAGTGAGTACGAGGTTCTAGAGGATATCTTAAAGATGTCGGTAAGCAGCTTCGAGAACGTTAAAGTAGAGGCAGACGTAGTCTACGGAGTATTTGACTTAGTGATAATAGTTGAAGCACCAGATCTAGGAGCTCTCGACCGCGTGGTTACACAATTAAGAAGCCACTCTAAAATTACAAAGACAACTACCTTGATTTCTTCGAGGTCTAGGTAGTTAGAGGTTAGGATTATATATTGCTGTAGCGTTCTTTATCAGTGATAGTGGGGTTAAAGTCAGATGGGTGTATACAGAGATCTTGGAAAAAATTTCGACGAATGGTTTGACTGGATAGTGAAAGAAGCTGAAGTATATGACTACGGAAGATATCCTATAAAAGGTATGGGTGTCTGGCTACCTTACGGATTTAAAATTAGAAAGAACTTGATAGAGCTCATGAGGAATTTACTTGATGCTACCGGCCACGAAGAGATTCTGCTCCCACTTCTAATACCTGATAATATACTAGCTAAGGAGTCGGAACATGTTCACGGATTTGAAGATCAAGTGTACTGGGTTACTCACGGAGGTCTCACACCACTAGACATAAAGCTAGCGCTGAGACCGACTAGTGAGACACCTCTGTCTTACTTAGAGTCTCTGTGGATTAAGAGCTACAAGCAGCTACCTAAGAAATACTACCAGTTTGTGAGCGTGTTTAGATATGAGACAGCAGCTACGAGAGCTATGATAAGAGTACGCGAAGTTACTACATTTAAAGAAGCACATACACTTCACTCAACATTTGAAGACTCGGAGAGGCAGGTAGCTGAAGCTGTTGAGATATACAGCTCCTTCTTTAGAGAGCTAGGGATACCGTTCACCATCTCTAAGAGACCTGAGTGGGATAAATTTCCGGGAGCTGTCTACACAATAGCTTTCGATACACTCATGCCTGACGGTAAGACCCTGCAGATAGGAACAGTGCATAACTTAGGTAGGTCGTTCACTATAGCATTTAACGTGTGGATCCACATGCCTGACGGCTCTATGGATTACGGTTGGCAGACCAGCTACGGTATATCTGAGAGAGTTGTAGCTACATTAATATCGATACACGGAGACTCTACAGGTCTCAGACTACCCTTCAAATACGCTCCAATACAGGTCGTAATAGTGCCGATACCGGCTGGTCCAGAAGAAGTACGTAGAGAGATAGTGGAGCTATGTGGTAGAATATTAGAGAAACTACGGGCTGATGGAGTTAGGTCTGTTATCGATGACAGAGAAGACATGACTCCAGGTGATAAGTTCTACTACTGGGAGAGGAGAGGTGTCCCGCTGAGATTAGAGGTAGGGCCTAAAGAGGTTCAGGGTAGAATTATCACAGTTGTTAGAAGAGATAATAGAATCAGGACTTCAATTAAACTAGAAGAGCTTACTGAAGCCGTTAAAATCATTGGAATTGAATACGATAAAGCAATCAAAAATGAATCTATGGAAGCGTTCAGTAAACACGTCGTTAGAACTAGTAGCTTAGAAGAAGCTAGAAACTTCATTGAAGGTAACGTAGTTGAAGCTCCCTGGTGTGGAAGAACTTCATGCGCAACTGAGGTAGAGCTCAAGATCGGGGGGAAAGCCCTGGGAACTCCATTAAAGATATCGGAGTCAGAAGTCGAGGGACTTAAGTGTGTGCACTGTGGAGATAGAGCTAAGACCTTTATGAGGTATTCTAGGAGATATTGAGAGAAGAACATAGTAGACGTAACTATGGTTACGAACCTACCTGCTGAAGCTAGAGCTAGGTGGGTCAAGTATCTCGAAGCTAGAACTACTGAAGAAAAGATAAGAGCTCTCGAGGATTTTCTTTCATCAGTTCCAAAGCATAAGGGAACAGAGAACCTAGTTGCGTGGGTTAGAAGAAAGCTTTCTGAGCTCAGAGAAGAACTTGAGGAGAGTAAGAAGAGGAGAGGGGGAGGTCCATCATTCTTCGTAGAAAAGCATGGAGTAGCTCAAGTAGTTCTCTTCGGCTATACTCTATCAGGTAAGAGCTCTTTATTTAATGCTCTAACTAACGCTAGGTCTAGAGTTACAGGTTTACCATATACAACTATGTTTCCCCTTCCAGGAATGGTGAACTACGAGGACATCCAGATCCAGCTAGTCGATACACCTCCATTTGTTCCAGAAGCTGTCTCCGGAAGAGTCTCCTGGGGAGCGAGGTTAGTAGGATTAGCGCGTAATGCTGACGCACTCTTAATTGTGCTTGACTCAACTTCCGACTCTGTAGAGCAGCTTAGAAATATAATGGGAGACTTAGAGAATGCTGGTATTGTACTTAGAAAACCTAGGGGAAGAGTTCAAATAGAGAGAAGTAAGGCGTATTCAGGAATAAGACTAGCTAAAATGGGGAAGATATCGGGTGGAACTGAAGATGATGTTAGAAAGCTTCTCGAATCCTACAGAGTCTTTAACGCACTCGTTAAAATATATGGAGAAGTTTCTTTAGACGATGTCGAGAAGGCTCTCTTCGAAGCCTTAGTCTACAAGCCTTCGGTAGTAATACTCAATAAGACGGACTTATTAAGTAGTGAAGCAGTTGAGAGACAGCTCAGAGAGTTAAGAGAAGTAGCACCATATTTGCAGATATTACCAGCATCAGCTACTACTGGAGTAGGACTAGAGGTTGTGCCGAAGTACTTATTCACTATTCTAGAGCTAATCAGAGTGTATACTAAGGAACCAAATTCCAAAGAGCCTTCTAGAGAACCACTAGTAATACCTAAAGGCTCGACTGTTGAAGACGCCGTTAAGTATATAAGAGAGGAGTTTCTGAAGTACTTTAAATACGCTAGAATCTGGGGGCCGTCTGCTAAATATCCGGGTGAGAAGGTAGGTTTAGACCACGTTTTGTCTGATGGGGATGTAATTGAAATTAGGACTCACATTAGAGGGATTTAAGTGGCTGTCTGTAGATACGCAGCAACACCTATTTCTTATACGGAGTCTATAGCTAGTTAAAGTCTAAATCTCTCTTCTTAGATTGGAGTGTATAGTATGTCTTAGTGTAGATTTAAAGTTTACTGCTCACTTTAGTCTGTAGGTGAACGTATGGTAGAAACAGATTTTGCTCAATGGGTTTTAGAGAAGGTCCTTGAGAAAGGGGTGGAGCAAGCTGTAGTTAGACTGCAGGAAAGAGTCTATGAATCAATTACATATGATACGGGAGTTTTAAGAAGCTACAGTGTGAGTAGGGTAGTTGGACTTGGAATTAGAGCTATAACTAAGGGGGGAACAGGTTATGCGTATACGTCTTCTTTAGATCGCAATAGTGTAGTTAGAGCTATTGATAGAGCTGTAACTCTATCGAAAGTAGCTAGTGAGTTCGGAAAGAAGTCAATTGCTTCAGTAAGCCCAGTTAGAGATAGATTTAGAGTAGAGTTTAAAGTAGACCCGCACCAAGTAGATCCAAAAATTAAGGTAGACTTAGTGAAGGAAGTAAATACTAACAGCATGAAGCGTGAAAGCATAGTATCAGCTATTACCCGGCTTGGACTAGAGAGAGATAGAAGAATTATTCTCGCTAGTGAAGGCACTGAGATCGAAGTAGACGTAGTCGGCGTAGGATTTGCTCACATGGCTGTAGCTAAGTATGGAGCAGTAATAGAGAGAGTAAGCGATAGAGAGTCATTCATTGGGGGTTACGAATATATCGAAAAGAGAGATTGGGGTGTTTTTGCTGAAGAAGTAGATAAGTTAGCTGTAAAAGCATCTCAAGCTAAGACACCACCTCCGGGTACGTATGTTGCGGTAGTTGACAACGAGGTGGTAGGACTTCTCTTACATGAAGCTTTTGGTCATGCAAGTGAAGGAGATGGGGTAGTAGCTGGAGCATCTATACTTAAAGGTAGAATAGGTGAGAAAGTTGCTAGTGAGCTCGTAACAATAGTAGATGCTGGTGTTATCGAGGGAGGTTACCCCGTCCCATACGACGACGAGGGAGTTCCCAAGGGGAAAACTGTCATAGTTGATAGAGGAGTGCTTAAAGGATATCTCACTAGCAGAGACACTTCAAAAGAGCTCGACCTAGAACCAACGGGAAATGCGAGAGCTCAGGACATATCGTTCGATACTCTAGTGAGACAGACGAATTACTACGCAGAACCTAGAGACCGGAAAGTCGACGAGCTCTTTGAAGGAATTACATATGGTATCTACTTAAAAGGTCGGGGTGCGATGGGAGGACAGGTCAACCCATCTGTTGGAACATACACCTTCAGTATAGGACCCTCCTACATAATAAGAAATGGTGAACCTTCAGAACTCGTAAGAGGGGTTGTCGTTAGCGGGAATATCCTTGAAACACTGAAAGAAGTTGATGCTGTTGCTAATGATTTAAAGATAACTACGAGTGTCTTTGGAGGCTGTGGTAAGGGGGGTCAGATGGTTAGAGTAGGAGATGGTGGTCCACACATAAGAACGAGGAAAATCGTTGTAGGGGGTGGTTAAAGTGATCGAGAATGTTGTAGAGAGAGGAATTAAGCTAGGTAGGAAACTCGGAGTAAGTGAAATCGAGGTCTACGCTATTAAGAGAACTGGGTTAGATATTGTAGGTACTATTAGAGGAGTTGAGAGAGTCTCCTCTGGAGAGCGAGTCGATGTTGGTGTTAGAGTAGTTATCGGTAAGAAAGCAACAGTTCAGGGAGGATTGGTCTCGAGAGTTGAAGATGTAGATACTATTGTTGAAACAGCGGTTAAGATAGCCAGTACTCTCCCGGAAGATCCACAGTGGATTTCCCTACCTAGGTCCCTTGGGAAGTCGCAGGTAGAGGGACTGGTTGACCCAAGAATTAGAGAACCCGATATAGAGTATTTTATCGAGATAGCTCAGTTTCTCTTAAAGAAAGCCGGCGAGATAGATAAGAGAGCTTTTACGAGTTCAGTTAGCGTTCACATAACTACAGCAGAGAGAGCTATAGGAAACAGCTACGGTGAAACCTTAAGAGAAGAATCTACTGAACTCGACGTATTTGTAAGTGTTAAAGCTGTGGAAGCAGGTGAGGAGTCAGGTTACTACGACGCATATTCAGCTCCTACTCTGGCTAGATTCAATCCAGAAGAGATGATCAGTAAAGCTACCGAAGTAGCTGTTAAAACTCTCGGTGCTAAGAGAGTTGATACTGGTGTGTACGAGCTGATATTAATACCTAGAGTCTTCGCTGGTGTACTGCAGTCTCTCATAGTACCAGCCGTATGTGCGGACTCAGTGCAGAAGGGTAGGTCACCACTTAAAGGCAGAATAGGTTCTCAAGTGATATCTGAGAATTTAACTATGATTGACGATGGAACATATCAAGGACTTACAGGCACTAGAGGATTTGACGATGAGGGAGTTCCAACCACGAGGAAGTCTATCTTCGACCGAGGCACTCTTAAAGGATTCCTCTATGATACATATACAGCACTAGTAGAAGGTAGAAGTTCCACGGGTAACGCATTTAGAGGTACTCCATATTCAACTCCATCACCGTGGATTTCGAATTTAATCGTAGAGAGCGGCCGCGGTGATTTAAGCGACCTAGTGAGAGATGTTAGAAAAGGGGTCGTAGTTTACTCAACTATTGGAGAGTGGCTATCTAATCCAGTTAGTGGATTACTAAATGCTACAATAACTAATGGTATGTATGTAGAGAATGGAGAGGAGAAATTCCCAGTTAGAGGAGTAGTAATATCTGGAAACATCTACGAAGTTCTTAAACCAGCAGATGTCAGAGTCTCGGGTGAAGTTGAGAGCTTCGGTAGATACGTGCTTCCAGCAAACTATATACCTAAGATTGTGATAGCAGGAAAGTAAATGGAATTAGCTCCGTTTTTCATTTACCTCTCAGCTTCACACCGTTCTTGCTAAAGAGCAATATAGCGTTATAGACTAGTAGAATCGCCGGTCCCGACGTCGAGAACGCTATTGATGCTTTAAGAGAGTCTAGATATGTTCTACCTATAGCTACCGCCAGCGGTGGGCCAACTATGTTTCCCACATCAAACATAGCAGTGTAGGTCCCGGAAGCCAGACCTCTACTCCTCTCTCTAACGTTTAAGAGAGCTATTATTTGAAGAGATGGTATGAGCAGCCCACCTCCGAATCCAGCAATTACAGCATATAGGGGTAGATAGGGTGAAACAGGATTTAACACTATTAGAGACATACCTGAGAGAGCCAGAATAGAGCCTAGTAGTGCTATTAGTGGGTACTTTAATCTACTTGATAGTAGCGATAGAGCAACTCTCGATGTGAAGTTAGCTATAGACAGAGTAGTAAATAGCGAAGTAGTTACTACAACGTCTACTTTCAGCAAGCTGTGGTAAGCTGGTAGAAAGAGGAGGAAGCAGTTATACACTATACTGTATGTTAATATCGAGAAAGACGCTACTAGGTAGTCTAAGTTTAAAATATCGAGTAATTGAGCGTTCTCTCCTTTCGTGCTCGGCTTCAATTCTCTCACTGCGGCTACAGTTATGAATCCAGATAGCAGTAGGTATAGTCCAGCAGCAGTAAAGAGTGATCTATATCCATAGAGGCTCACTAACACGCCGCCGACAGCTGGTCCTAAAACCATCGAGAGTCCTATCATGGTGGACCTCCATGCTAGTGAACTAGCTATATTCCGCCTTACCAGTGTTGCTGTATAGATTGAAGCAGGTATAAAAAGAGCTACTCCAATACCTTGTAGAGCTCTTCCTAGGTATATAAAGATAGTGCTGGTCGATAACCAGTAAGATGTTTGTGCTGCGATAGCTAGAGATACCCCAACTACTAGAAGTACGCGTAGCAATCCTCTATCTATGAGTAAGCCACTAAGAGGTCTAATAGATATAGCAACCACGGAGAGTGCCGGTCCGAGAAAAGCAACTTCTTGCTCACTAGCACCTAGATGTATTGCGTACCTAGATATGTAGGGAGCGATAGAGTGAAGTGAGAGAAAGTATAGAAGAGTGCTCAAATTTAGAGCTATCTCAGTGATTTCACTGTTTTTAGTCATGTATATCGCACGTTAGTTACTGTGAGCAGTAAAATAAGGCTTATACAGCACTATTCAAATAGTCGAGTAGTACAGAGTTCCTATGAAGAGGACTATGAGTATCGACGGTAAGAGGTATCTATAGGTCTTAACTAGATCTGCTCTAAAATATTCAACCGTATATAGAAGACATAAATGTGTTGGAGAAGCTACGTAACCGAGAAATGAGTAAGTATATACGAGGAGAATAGAGCTCACACTCACTACCCCAGTCGACGAGAGTATCGGCAGGCTGATGAAGAGACCGGTCATAGTAGACCCGGTGGCTATAGATATTAATGTGGAGAGCGCGGCTAGAGCAATCTTTGTATTACCGATTTCCTGTATGGTATTCTGCAGCTCTATCGACATACCGCTCATTGATATAACTTCTCTCAGTATAACTACTGCTACTACAGCTAGAACTATATCACCTACACGCTTTGATAAAATAGCTCTAGGTAGTAGTTTAAATGCTTGTTTAAGCTTAACTAGGAGCAATATAGCTACCGACGTGCCTATAGGTATCGCCCAGTTGCCGAGTAGCGGTGTTAGCGGTATTAATAGAATAACTGCTATCGATATAGGAATAAGAGATTCTACGTACTCTCTATTTAAACTTTTAGAGCCACCTAGAGGTCTAGGTTTCGCCTTCAAAAGTACGGGTAGCCCCAGAAGAGTCATTAGAATTGCTACAGGTAGTGTATTTATCACTATAGTAAAAACTGAAATCCCAGCTAGCTGTGAGAGAACTACGATTAGCTGTGAGAAAGGATATGAGTAAAGAAGTGTGTGTCTAAACCAGACATTTATATAGGCTAGTGCCTCTCTAGATAACCCCATTGGAACACCTAGAGACTCTACTAGAGGCGCAGATAGTAGTGCTCCACCAGCAACAGGCATAAGTCCAACAACAGCCGGCACCACTGCTAGTCCAGTTCTAGGGTCTCTAAATGATGCGGAGAGTCCATGTCCTAAGTCATCAACTGCGTTAGTGATTCTATAGAGCTCAGCTAGTATAGCTATCGATAACGCAGATAGAGTAAGTATCCACATATCTTCACTCACAATAGATTCTAGTATAGCTCCATAGATACTGCCTGTGAAGAATCCCAAACCTATTGTTACTATAGCTATGGATAGACCTAGACTCAGCCCGATCTTCAGGCAGGTTATGATGGCGGTAACTACGGCTAACAGTATAATCACCGCACTCATTTTAGCCTTCACCGCATACTACTAGCGTAAACTGATATATAGGCTATACATCACAATTTTTCTATTAATTGGAAATCTACTCACCGCTTTCTTGAATCATCTCTCTACTAACTAACTCTATTAGAACTTCAACTACTAACTTCAGTTCAATCAATATCTCAACTATCTTTTCTTTACTTAATCCAGAAGCTTCTAGCATTCCAATAGCCTGCTTCTTAATTCTCTCATCAACCTCCTCGGGATCTACCCCCCTGGAGAGTAAGTATCTCCTAAGTCTGAGCATTGATAATACAGCTCCTTCCACATATCTAATGTTTTTATCATTTACTATCTTAGGCATTCAACCACCGCTAGCTTTCCGATAAACTCTAGCGAGCAGTTTTAATAGGCTAGTTCTTTATTTACGACGAGGAGATTGCTTCTCAACTATAACATCTAAATCTCTCTAATTCTGATTAAGCATTCTTCTTCCAGTGATGTCCAGCTTAGTCAAGCAAGTATATAGCGAGTTATCGACATCGAAGCTCTTAGCTAGCTATAGTGATAAGTCTAGACACGTTTGGAGAGTTTTACTAAATTTACTTGATACATATCACTCTTCCAGCATCGTAATTAAGAGCTAGTTCTATTGATCCTGTTTAAGCGATCTTGTTGAAACTATGTAACGACTTACTATGAGAGAAACACATAAAATACCGATAACACTATAGGTTCTGGCGGCGGTAGTCTAGCCTGGTTTAGGACGCCGGCCTCCCAAGCCGGAGATCCCGGGTTCGAATCCCGGCCGCCGCACTGATATTTAATTCGTAAGTATATTCGAGAGAGTTTAACATAACTCTCCTAAGAGTTATAGAAAAGTTTTTCTAATACTTCTAACCGCCTTGATTATCTCTATAGCTTTCTCTAAGTTATCTTCAACTATGTTTCCTGTCACAATTACGTCAGCACCTACTTGAGATAGATGAACCGCAGTATTCGGGTCTCTAATACCTCCACCAACTAATAGAACAGCATTTGGTATAACCGATTTAACTAGTTTAACGGATTCTTGAGGAACTGGTTGAGGAGCTCCAGAACCGGCTTCAAGATATATATAGTTCATTCCGAGCATGTATGCTGCTAGCGCATAAGCAGCAACTATTTCGTGTTTTTCATACGGTATCGGTCTAGCTCTACCTATGTAGCCGGCAGTACCACCGTACCCTACCACTATGTAGCCTGTGGGAAGAGCTTCTATACCGTACTTTGCTACTACGAATGCTCCAGCTACTTGAGCCCCAATTACGTAGTACGGATCTTCGGAATTTAGTAGAGACATAAATAGAACTGCGTCTACATGCTTTGAGATACCACTTATATTACCTGGAAAAGCTATTACTGGAAGTCCAAATTTCCTCAGCCTTAAAGCTACTTCATCTACATCTCTCTCAGAAACTCCTAGAGACCCTCCAATCATAAAGCAGTCTGTTCCAGCAGCAGCTAGTCTCTCAGCCACCCTCTCCACTTCGTCTATGTCAGATAGTTTTGCTGGATCTATGAGGGTAAAGTGGAGTGTGCGACCCTCTCCCACTCTGTCTCTGATGTACTTACTCACTCTCTCTTCTCTCCTCACCTTCAGCCGCACATTCAAATCTAACACCTATTTCACCAGTGTTGTATAGATCTAGAAATTTGTGGTACGCATCTACAGCTTCAAATATCATCGGGAGACCGAGGAGCTCAGCTCTAAGACAGCAAGACGGGTTATTGCAGATAACTCGAGCAATTTTAGCTAAACCTGACTCAGTTTTTACTTCATCCATATCGATAGTTAGAGCTACCTGTCCACACGAAGGACATTGAAATAGCTTCGGCAGTCTTCTAACGATTTTTACAACCTTCCTCCTCTTTTTCCTTCTACCCACTGGCACACCTAGTACATACCACTATCAATAAGCATAAAAATGCGCAGCAATTGTAGGTGTTTATTACATTTCGAAGCGTGTATATATCTGGAGATAGGTGTGGTAGGAGTAGTTGATACAACTTTACGTGATGCTCATCAATCACTTATAGCAACGAGATTTAGAACTGAAGATATGGTTCCCATATTGGAGAAGCTAGATAGAGCCGGATTCTACAGTTTAGAAGTCTGGGGTGGAGCTACATTCGATGTAGCGATTAGATATCTTAAAGAAGACCCTTGGGAGAGACTGAGAACCATACGTGAGAACGTTAAGAAAACAAAGCTACAGATGCTTCTAAGAGGTCAAAACCTAGTCGGCTACAGACACTATGCAGATGACGTAGTCGATAAATTCGTCGAGCTAGCTTATAGAAACGGTATAGATATATTTAGAATATTTGACGCATTAAACGATTCGCGAAATCTCGTAGCTAGCATTAAGAAAGCTAAGTCTGTAGGTGCTATTGTTCAGGGAGCTATATGCTATACTATTAGCCCTATACACACTGTAGATTACTACGTGAAGTTTGCTGAAGAATTAGTATCGCTAGGTGTCGATATGATCACTATCAAAGATATGGCTGGAATACTAGACCCCTACAAAGCATACACACTAGTTAGGGAGTTTAAAAAGAGATTCAATATCCCAGTCGACGTACATACACACACAACGAGTGGTATGGCTGTAGCTACCTACGTTAAATCTGTTGAAGCTGGCGCAGACCTCATAGATACAGCCATCAGCCCTCTAGCCTTTGGTACAGCACAACCCGGAATTCAGACAGTCTATTTCTCGCTGAGGGAGGATTTAAGACCCAGTGTAGACCTCAAAGTAGTCAATGAGATCTCTGAATACTTAGAGAACGTGATTAATCAGAAGTACTCTAAGTTACTCACAATTAAAGCACTAATACCGGACCACAACGTACTCTTCCACCAAATTCCGGGAGGTATGATTACGAACTTAATAGCCCAACTTAAGGAACTTAAAGCAGAACATAGATTAAAGGAAGTTCTAGAGGAAGTTCCAAAAGTTAGAGAAGACTTAGGTTGGCCGCCGCTAGTTACCCCGTTATCTCAGATAGTTGGCACACAGGCAGCTCTAAACGTTTTACTCGGAAAGTATAAGGTAATCGCGAAAGAAGTTATGGACTATGTGGCGGGCTACTACGGAAAACCGCCGGGACCTATAAACATTGAGATAAAGGAAAGAGTACTCAAGAATACTAAAGAAATAACTGTTAGACCAGCAGACCTCTTAGAGATGGAACTTGAGAGGTGTGCTGAAGAAGTAAGGAAGATAGATGTGCCGTTTACCGACGAAAATATAGTTACCTACTGTCTCTTCCCAGACGTTGCGAGAGAATTCTTTAGAGAGTATTACGGAGAATATATGAAGAAAATACGTGAATTAGAAGTAGAAGCTATGATCAGCTACTCTCAGTAATCTGTAGTGTAGTCTAGTGGCTCTGCTCTACTTGAGTGGTCTGTGACTGAGGTAGAGCTACTGCTGATGGTAGTGTTGGGAATATCTCCTTCATTCTTTGCTCAGCAACTACTCTAGCTTCCTCAAGGATCTTTCTAGCTTCAGTTGAAGCAGCTATTCCAGTGCCCGGAACACCAACAACTTCACCGATTTCGATCATGGTTTCATTCAATACGTCGTGTACTTCACCAAGTTCTATACCTATTTCAGGTAGGACGTCCTTTACCGCCATTCTCAGGTCTTTAATGAGTTCTACTATAGGTGCTAAATTAACGGCTATATCACCAAGCTCTTGTACAGACTCTAGTCTGAGAGATATCTGCTCTAGTGCTACTTGAGTTAGAAATACTGCTTTCGCGATCTTTCTGATCTCAGCTACCTCATTCGCGTACATAGTAGCTCTTATTTGGTCTTTAGCCATTAGAGCATCTACCACTCTGTTGAATAGCTCCTGGTCTCTAGACTTCAGCTTCTCCCCGTAGACCTCAAGTTTTCTGACCATAGAGTTTATTCTATATCTAGCGCCGGCAAGTCTATACCTAATCGGTTTCTCTCTACCGAAGAATTTCTTGAATACATCTCCAACAGTTTTCTCCTTACCCGACCAATCCCTCCTAAACTCTTTTAACTCAGGTAACCCCACGGTCCTCGCCTCGACTTATGTCTAACCTATAGAGGGTTTTTAAAAAGCTACAACCACGTAATACAGAGAGGTGGCTATGAAGTTAAATATACCCGATTTCAATCTCATAGTAATCCACGAGCCCGGCGTAGAGAACTACGAGAGAGTTAGAAACTACATTAAGAATATTCTCGGGAGTAAAGTAGTATATACATACTCCTATCAGTCAGTAGTTCTCTACAAGTGTCTAGACGACCCACATATGTGTGCTGAAGTAGTTAAGAGAGAAGCACATAGTGTTGGAATACCAATTATAAAGGTGATCCCGGTAGACGCAGTTGTGAGAGCTGATGTGCTATCTGTAAGAGAAGTTGTGAGAAAACTCGCAGGTAAAATACCTCACGACGAGACTTTTAGAGTAACTCTGCAGGGACACTTAGAGAAAATCGAGGAAGGACTTTCGGTAGAGTTAAGTTCTGATGTGGCTGTTAGAGATATAGCTAGTGAAATAGATAGACCGGTAAATCTAACACATCCCAACTGGGTTGTATATGTTAGAGTTATTAAGATAGGTCTAGCAAAAGTAGCAGCTATCTCAGTTCTCAAACCAAGCGAGCTCGAGAGAGTGCTGTAGCTTCTGAAGCACTTAGTTTTTCCACAGAAGCTGTGTTTCTAATATACTTTTGAGTGAATTCTCGCATTTCGTGTAAAAGTTTTTATCAGCAAGAACTTTAGTCATTTGGTGTCACAGCTGCCGAAATTTTTTGGAACCGCAGGAGCTCGCGGTATATTTCCAAGTAAGATAAACCCCGAGCTAATGGTAAAGGTTGGAAAAGCTGTAACTCAATTTTTTGGTAGAAGTGCTTTTTCTATTGGTTACGACGCTAGAACTACCTCTAGAGCTCTAGGTCTAGCCTTAATGTCAGGCGTTCTATCCTCAGGGTCTTCAGTAGTAGATATAGGTCTCACGCCAATAGGGGTACTCGCGTGGTCTGTGAAGAAATATAGGCTAGGCGGCGGTATATATATAACAGCGTCTCATAATCCACCTCAGTATAATGGATTTAAAATCTATGGAAAAAATGGTGATGAAGTGACATCGTCAGATGAAGAGATTCTCGAAGAAGTTATCGAGAAGTCTACCTATGCTGACTGGAGTAGTGTCGGTAGCTACTCAACTCTAAATCCTATCGACGAGTATATTCACGACTTGAGGTCTCTCCTGAGTAGTTCAGTGCATAGGTATAAGCCAAAGATAATTCTAGATACAGCTAATGGACCTACAGTTCTAGCTGCTCCTAAAGTCTTAGTAGATATTGGAGCATCAGTACTAGTTACTAATGGAAATATAGACGGGAGATTCCCCGGGAGATACCCAGAGCCGAGGCCCGACGTACTAGAGCCACTTCACCCGGTTTTGACAGCTTCAGGTTATGACGCTCTCTTCGCATTCGATGGAGATGGAGATAGACTGGCGGTACTAACACCAACACGCGGCTTCGTAAAGCAAGATCGCTTAATAGCGCTTCTAGCTAGCCGAATCCTAATGGATAGAAAAGGTATAGTCATAGTCTCAGTAGACTGTGGTAATGCTGTTAGAAGAGTAGTTGAGAGTTTAGGAGGCAATCTAGTACTCTATAAGCTCGGAAAGATCCATGAAGCATTTCATGTGTACGGTAATGCAGTAATGGCTGCTGAACCCTGGAAGTTTATAGACCCTAGGTGGGGTCTCTGGATTGATGGAATTTACCAAGCAGCTTACCTAACCAAGCTTATGATAGAAGAAGGAAGAAGTCTAGATCAAATCCTTCGAGAGATACCGGATTTCCCGCAGGCTAGATACTCCATCGTGGTTCCTGAAGAGTTGAAGATAGAAGTCTTTAAAGAGCTGGCTGAAACTATGAAGAGTCTCTACTCAGAGAAGGCGGTGTTAACTGAGATCGACGGACTTAGAATAGATTTTGAAGACTCTTCGTGGATTCTAGTTAGAGCTTCTGGAACAGAGCCGAAGATAAGGCTATATGCTGAAGCAACTAGCACAGATAAGCTCAAGCAATTAGTAGACACAGTACTAAACCTACTGTTGAAGACACTTAAAACTCGATGTATCGAACCGCTGTCTATTGAAAAATCCTTCCTATCTTAAATCATCTCACTAGGAACTCTATCAGGTAGAACTACATATTTAGGCTTCAAGCCTGTTCTCTTCATGAGTTCTTTAACATGTCTATACAGTATTATGTACTCTTCGTCAACTAGTTCTGGAAGCTCTGTGTGGATAGATCTCAGTGTCGATATAAACTTCTTCAAGCCTTCTTCACCACTCATACTCAGCATAACTGCTGGATAGACCTCTCGAATTGGTTCAAGACCTACTTCTATTAGGTTCCTAAGTGCATCTATTTGCACATACCAGAATTTTGGGTCAGCACCAGTGAGTTCAAAAAACTCATGTGGATTGGTTCCCTTAACTGATACCCGTATCTCTATTCCTCTCTTCCTGAATTTACTTATAGCTTCAGAGTACTCCCTATAGTATCCAAAGACTAAGCCGTTAGTTTCTAGCGTAAACGCCAGGTCTCTGGCTAAGACCTCATTTACTACTTCTAGAAGGTGTTTGAAGCCTAAGGTAGGCTCTCCACCGCTTAATCTTACTCTCCGGTACCCAGATTTTCTAGTTAGCTCAACCAATTTTAATGCGGCTTCATCTGCTGAATAGAAGTATCCTTTACTTAAGCTCTCCCAGGTGAAATACCAAGCCCAGCAGAACTTACACCTCAAGTTACATCCAACAACATCTCCAGTTACAATTCCACCATACCATCTATCTACTCTAAATCGAAAGTATTTTCTATAGGTGACTCCGTTCTTCTCTATATGCACTCTAGGCTCAATAGATTTAGCTAAGTCTAGAGGGTTGTAGCCGGACATGCTTCACATAGAGAGCTGCTCTAACTATTATAAATCTGAAGACACTGGAGTGTATATTACCAGTGTTGCGTAAGTAGATAAGGTAGTAATGCCTAAGATAGCTATAAGTCTGAGTTCAGAACATGTTGAAGCTTTAAGCAAGATGTTTCCAGACCTCCCAATAGAAGACGCTATACTAGAGATAATCGGCAGTACTCTATCCTCAGGAAAGCCTTCGAAAACTGAAGATAGAAGTGTGAAAACTATTATCGATACTATAAACGCCTACACCGGTAAGATAGATGAAGTTAATAGAAAGATATCTCACTTAATCGAACTCATAGAAGACCTAGCAGCACGAGTACAGAGCTTAGAGGAACAAATTAGAAGCGCGCCCCACGTAGTTCAACAAGTTAAGCCGGAAGAAAAACGTGAAGTAAGAAAAACAGCAGTAGACATATTGAAGGAACAGAAAATGATGTTTGAATCTGATATAGCTAGAAAAATTAAGAATCGCGATGCGTTCTTTGAGAAACTGAGAAGAAGTGGTGCTGTTGTTATAGAGTTAGCGAAAGAGAGAGTTGCGGTTGACCCGGAATTCTTCAGAGTGTTCATCGAGAAAGTCGATAAGCTTACGGCTAGTTCTGAAGAAGCTATAGGTAAAGAGCTCAGTAGAGATGAAGGAAAGTTGTTAAAAGCATTAATGAACTCGGGACTGGCCTACTTTGATAGCACTAGAAAGAAGTGGGTTATAGACGTAAATGTCTAATTCACGTAGGATAGTTTATGAGACTCTAGAGGTTTACGACGAGATATCTCGAGGCTACTCCTCGTGGAGAAGCAGAGCCTGGGAGATAGCGAACGTAGTCAGGGGAGGTGTCATCTTAGACCTCGGTTCTGGTCACTGTGTTAACGGCCTTCAAGCGGCTTTAAAGAGAAGTGTTGACTACCTCATATGTGTAGATATAGCTCCGTCAATGCTTCTAGAAGCTAGAGAACTAGCTGAGAGAAAGAAGTTCTCGAAGGTAGACTTCGTAGCTGCTGATGCCACAACAATACCACTAAGAGGTCTAGCTGTAGATAGTATCATATCGATAGCACTAATGCACCACCTACCGAGTGAAGAGCTTCATAAAACTTTCGCAGAGATAGCAAGAACACTTAAGCCAGGAGGTCTAGCTCTAGCAACCTCCTGGTCTAAAAGACAGCTTAGGTTTGTAGCACAAACATTCATTATATATCTCGCGAAACTCCTGAATATTCCCGGACTCCACAACTACAGAGTTAAGTGGAGAACTAGGCGTAAGGTATATACGAGAAGGTATTTTCTCTATGAAGTAAGCGACCTCGAGAAGGTAGCTAGAAAAACCGGTCTGAGAGTCATCTCTAAAGGCTATGTAAAGCAATTCAATAGCTTGAACTCCTATGTAGTAGCAGCTAAAGTAGGTAGTAGATTTGAAGAAGTATTCTACTGAGTTCTCAGTAGGTGTTTTGGCTAGCTAGATCTTTTTACAAACTTATAGCGCTCGTAAATCATCGTGACTCTATCTCCATCGACAGTAAATTCAACTTCTACCCTACTTCCGTAACTTAAAGTGTAGTATTTCATGTAGTTATCACTTATTTCTACTGGTACTAGAGGTACTTGAATATCTCTATACCTATCTTTATACTCCATAAGCAGGAAGTCTCCCGCCCTCTTGACGCTAACTCTATAAGTCCCCCTATAGGTTTCGTAGTTACCGGTGAGTTTTTCAATAACTCTATCTTGTTTAATGAAGTGCAGGCTCTCTTCGGGGTTGTAGCCGAGTGTAAGAGCTAAAGCGTACATACCTATGAAAGACAGTGGGTATCCAGCCGCATTTGCGAGAACAATAACACCTACTTTATCACTCGGTAGATAGCCCATGAAGGCTGTGTAGACGAGTACAGACCCACTGTGGCGGATAAGTCTTCTATTCAAGAAGTTGTCGGTTACCACGAGTCCATATCCGTAAGAGTCGTCTCCGAAGAGACTCGCTGGTATATTTACATACTTCCTCTCTGCTAGCTCTATACTATTAGGACTCACTATTTCAATACCTTCGAGAGAACCTCTATTTATCAGCATAGAGATATATTTAGACATATCTTCACAGTTACTGAGAATTCCTCCATCAGCTGTAATTCCGTAGGGAAATTTACTCCTCACATGATGTCCATCTCTATCTACTATATACGGCACTGCGACGTCCGGGTCTTTAGAGACTCCATATTCCTCGAAATACGTTCTATACATCCCCAGTGGCTTGAGTATTTTCTCTCTCACGTAATCTTCATATCTCATACCACTGACTTTAGAAATTACGTAGCCTAGGAGGACGTATCCTTCATTTAAGTAGAAGTACTTTGCTCCAGGTTTTGAATGTACCCACGAACTGTAATCAGACATAAACGCTACTACGTCTTCAGCAGTTGAGAGAGGTAGCCAGGTGTGGTCTAAACCTAGAGAGCTTCTGATAAATGCTTCAGCATAAGCTAGAGCTGGTATGCCACTAGTATGTGTCAGTAAGTGATGTATTCTAATAGGTTCACCCATAGCTTCTAGTTTTAGGGGAACATACTTAGAGACATCATCATCAACAGATAGCTTTCCTTCTCCAGCAAGCTTCAGTATTGCTAGTGCTGTAAATGACTTCGTTACAGAGCCTATCCCATATACTGTCTTAGAGGTTGGTGGTAGACCTCTCTCAACGTCTTTAAATCCGTAGCTCCTAGAATACACTATCTCCCCACTCTTTACTACAGCGAGAGAGAGTCCGGGAATTTTCGTTTGAGACATTTTCTCTATTACAAAGGAGTCGAGTTTAGTAAACTCCAATATCTCCCCGCATGATCAGGGTCAGTATAACTTTATATGTATTCACACTACCGTAGTTGGTACTCAAGATGCCGGTAGTTAGAGCATTAACTCTACACGTTAAGTCTAGAGATTTCAATCTCCCGGAAGCTGTAGAATTCTTGAGAGAATTAAAGAAGACTCTAGAAGCTGGAAGAGTATTTGTTTGGACTCTCAGGATATCTCTAGGTGAAGACTTTGAGTGGTTTAATGCTAGAGAGCTCTGTGGTAGTGATATACTACTATCAGCATACCACAAGCAAGTGAGAGAGATAGATCTACACGAACTAAGCAGTTATCTCGAAAAATGTAGAAATGGGTACGCTACAGTGCTAACATCAGAGGAAGATCTAGATAAGCTTCCAGAGCTCTACATAGAACTATCTAAAAATCTAGGTGAAGACTACTTTACTCGAATCGGTATAAACTATGGGGAATACATCGAGACACCTTATTTTCCGATTTCAACAGCTCTAAGTGATGCTGTATCTGTAGCTTACCGCTACGTCGACTTATTTACTACTTCAGAACCAGCTGACTGGCGTCCATCGATACTGGACTTTGTAGATAAGGTAGATAGCTTACTTAAAGATAGAGTGAGAGAAGTCGGTCTTAAAGTACGCCATGACCTGTCTCTATCCCCGTGGATGAGTGAAAGTGTTGTAGATGTAATCGAAAAGCTCGGAGTCAGCTTCCCTAGAGCTGGGACATTTAGCGCTGTTTATCGAGTAAATAGATTACTTACTGAAATAGCTCAAAACATCGAGAGCACTGGATTCAACGAAATCATGCTGCCTGTAGCTGAAGATGATAGACTCAAAGAATACGTAAGAAGAGGCGTGCTAAGAGTTGAAGACCTTATAGCACTCAGCACAGTCTGTGTAGCAGGTCTGGATATGGTTGCTGTACCACGAAGCTTCAACTATTTAAAGAACCTCTTCACAGATACTTATACAGCATTTCTCGTTAAGAAGAAGCCCTACGGAGTCAGAATAATTCCCACCGAGAAGTCGGTGATTTCACTATCGAGATTCGGGGAGCTGCCTGTATTTAAATAAACTACCTCCAGATGGTAGCTGCTGCTCGGTTGGGTGAGTCTTACAGTAAACATCTTGGAGAAAATTTAAGCAGATTCTCGGAAGCCCTACTAAACTAATAAAATATGTCTGCGGCAAGCATTAAGTAAGACTTAGAAAGTACGGAGAAGAATTCAGTAGGGCTCCGGCCGGGACTTGAACCCGGGACCTCGGGGTCCACAGCCCCGCGCTCTACCCCGCTGAGCTACCGGAGCCACCGAATTAGGGTTATAGCTTCAGAGTATTAAATTCTTGTCTATACTAAAGTCTGATCAGCTCCGGTGACTTCCAGACACATATATCGAAGATGCTCTCCGCTATTGACTCGAGAGATTTTCCAGCAACAGCGAATCTCTCCAGTACGTCTTTTATACCAAGATACATCTCATCTAGACCCAGAGTTCTGTACATTAAATCTGCGTACTTCTTGAAGTGTCCTCGGTATTCTGCTACTAGGTCTAAGAGTTCGTTAGCTAGAAGTATGTCTTCGTATGTCAGTGTCTTATTGATTCTATCTATTATGAGGACCGCCATATCTATACACTCACTCAGTACGTTTATTTCCTTCCTCATTTTCTCTAGTAGAGCTTGTCCTCGCTCTTGAAGTATTGCGGCAATTTCTGATAGCGCATCAGCTACTTCCTCTAGAGACTTAGCTATGTTTCTATACTCTGTTGCTAGAGAGTCTCTAACTTCGAGGTGTTTAGCCAGCCCTCTATTTCTAATTAAATCTATAAGTTGTCTAACAATTAGAGCGTTTAATCTATCGACTTCAATTTCGATTTCCTGTACTTCACTAAGTAGGTGAGCAGCTCCAGACGCCACGTATGTCTCGATATACTCGAACATAGACTTTATGAGTTCGAGCATTCTGTTAATTACGGATACTGTTGAATATTTACTGGAGTCTATGAGGATTTGAAACACGATTCTATTCGGTGAGTGCTCAATAATCTCTATACCTATTAGAGTTCTAGCTATGTTTTTCAGAGACCTGAGGATGTTTTCAGGCATGACGCTTTCTTCACTTATAATCTGGATTTTATCAGCTCCGAGGAGGTATAGTGCGTATATTACTCTACTCAAGAGAGATTCTGAAGCATTTCTCCCAACTGTAATAGATGTGATAAACTCTCTAGCTTGTTTATCTACAGATAGAGGAGATACTCTTATTGAAGTATCGTCGAGTACCTCTATAGACACAGAGTCTCCGGGATGTAAACCAATAGCTTTAACCCACTCAGCTGGGAGTGATACCATCAGAGTAGACTTGCCAAATTTTTGAACTCTCCTGATCTCCTTCAAGCTGGCACCCACAGTATCTCGAGCTTTAGCTAAAAAATATATACAGGTATTAGCAGAAGCCGCGTCACAAAAGCATATATAAACAGACATCTCGAATTTAAATCCAGTAAACTCAGTGTCATTCAAAAATTCAGCAGTTTGAGTAGGAACTATAAGCTCTTAAACCTGTTGATCTCTATAATAGCTCTACTAACTACTTTCCTTAGGGGGCGGTATAGCTAGTGGAGAGTCAAGTGAGTGGGTGGACTCTCTCACAAAGATGTTTACTACACTAAAAAAGCAAGGATATCATCTCATAGGTAGTCATGCAGCTATTAAAAAGTGTCTCTGGGTTCACAATGCTCTGGCATATGGCAAATTCTGCTATAAGTGCCGATTCTATGGGATAGAGTCTCACAGATGCATTCAGTTTAGCCCAGCGGTTTCGTGGTGCTGGAATTTCTGCCTTCACTGTTGGAGAGCTAGACCTTCAGACTACGGTATGAAAGGTCAAGAACTCCTGAAGCTACCGTATGTTGAAGACCCGGAGATACTAGCTGATGTAGCCGTTCTAGAGCACAGAAGAACCGTGAGTGGATATGCTAAGAGAGCTCCAAAGGAAATGTATAGAGAGGCTATAGACCCTAAACACGTTGCTATATCACTTACTGGCGAAGCTACCCTATATCCAAGACTAGGAGAGCTGATCGAGGTCTTCCACAGAAAAGGACTGACTACGTTCTTAGTTACGAGAGGGATTAGACCAGATATCCTAGCGAACTTAGAGGAGGAACCTACACAGCTATACGTATCGATTGAGACCTGGAACGAGAACATGTATCGGGAATTCAATAAGCCTGCTGGTGAGAATCTCTGGAAGCTCACGCTGAAGACCCTGGAGCTATTTCAATCACTGAGAACTAGAACTGTGATCAGGATTACTCTAGTTAAAGGCTTCAATATGGGTAGTATAGATGTCGATGGATTTGCGAAACTTGTCGAGAGATCTGCTCCAACCTTCGTGGAGACTAAGGCGTACATGCACGTAGGTGCCTCAATTAGTAGACTATCTAGAAGTAGCATGCCTACTTACGAAGAAGTACTGGAATTCGCGAAAAAACTTGCTGACGCAACCGGGTATAGACTCGCCTCTAGTTCGAAACCCTCTAGAGTAGCTCTACTAACTAAACTAGAAAAACCACTAGTTAGATATGGTAAGGGCTGTCCAGAGGGTTGGGGAGAAGTGGATATTGAAGGAGAGAAGTACGTAGAAGAGTACAGATAGCTAGAACCGATAGCACATTGCGACTGTAGAATTCTTCAAGTCAGTTAGCTCCTCAAAATACTCGGGTCTACTTCTTACTCTCTACTAGCTTCAGAAGATCTTCTCTAATACTACCTAGTAGTTTGTGGAGTTCCCCACAGGAAATCGAGAGTTCCGAGAGGTCTCCAGGATGTGGCCTCAATGTTTGAGATAGCAGTGTTACCTTCACGTGATCGGTTCTTCTATGTCGCCACAGAGCGTACACATTATTCGCAAGTCTTACTATAGAAACATTAGCGGTGCTTGAAGATAATTTAATAGACCCTGCCTTACAGAGAGTCTCACCTAGTTTAACATCTAGTAAAATCCTAATCCAAACTCTGCAGTCATCTATATCACCGGCCGCATTCTCGACAAATGATTTACACTTCTTCTCGACTTCCTGTGAGTCGAGAACGTTAATTCTAAAAAATCCCATGATCACACCCGTTTCCGGAATGTATGAAGTAACACGACCACCTAGTTCATGTACAAGTTTCGAAATTCTCACCGGACTTCCTCGACACCTACCGGAAAACTCAGCCACCGCAATCACGTTACTACACAACTCACTCCACTCTCGAGTTGATAAGAATTTTTTGGGACTTTAAGGCTAACTTTCCCACTTAAATATGAACCGACAAAAATGAAAATGGCGTACATGATTACATTTTGAAATATTTGAAGTGTTAAGAGTATATACGAGGAGGTTGGAAGCCTCATTTAAAACCAACTCGCGTGGTTTATGTATATGGAATGATGCAGACAATTCCAAACACTCTCTACAAGCAAAATCCAAATACCTTCTAATCGATCAACTCTTAACACTTGCAGCGTTTACATTTTTATTTTTATTATTTTTATGAGGTTACGTTTACTTTCTTTTAATAGTTTTTCTATAAATTGTAAAGGCTAATAGTCCGATGTAGTATATTATTCCGAATGATCCTATCCAAACACATAAGCTGTAAATTTCTAAGGTAGCGGCTAGACTGTAGATGGGATTTACTGTTATTGGATAGAATGGCTTTATGTCAGAGTAAAGTGGAGTGTCTAGTATTACATGAAGCCCGGTTCCTAACATGCCCGCGACAACAAAAGATTTCAGTTTCAAACTTTTAGCTGTTTCAAGTAGGAAAATTTTGTAAAGCGGATGCAGAAACCTTTCAAGAAGAAACATGACATAGCCGAAGGCTAAACCCATCGGTATCGCCAGTAAGAAAGTGTGTAAGTATCCGTGCAAGGGGTACCTTAACCCGTAAAAAATCACCAAAAATGGTTCTATATCAACGATAATATTTGCCAGAATAAATGTTGGAGCGTGAAGATATTTCCTCAATGGCAAACCTAAACCTAAGCCTGGACCCAAATGAAAAAGAGTGAAGGGCACGATTCAACCCGGTAATAACATGTAAATATTATTTAATAACGTTTCGCAGACTTATCATAACTCACTATTTGCTCTATTAGTCATCGTTAACGGAAATGGAGGTTTCTAGTAAAGCATTAATATACTCCCGCTTAGTTTTCTGGGACTAGAGTATGTCGAGTGAAAGCCGATTTCTAAACAGAGTAGAGAAAGTTGTTAGAGATGTAGAGTCTCTATTAATGGAGTTGGAGGCTTTAAGAGACGACTTAAAGCATGTAGTAGCTGAAGTTAGAGTATCTAGAGATAGAGAGAGAATGAAGACTTTAGAGAGTCTCTCCGCGGACTTAGAGAAAGCTTACGAGACCTTAAAATCTCTCTATAGACAGCTGACTCTAGTGCGACTAAAGTACTCCTAACACCTTGTCTCCACGAGATATAGTGACGTGACAGTGTGACTACTTAACTTGAAGTGTTACTCAGCTACTACTTACTTAAGGTAATTTATGGTCAAGTTTCATCTAAGACATATAAACATCCTTCTTTAATATAATATAATGAAAACAGCTAGTGGTGCCGAACTTGGACTGTGTGTTATCTAAAGCTCTGATAGGTGCTTTAGTGGGAGCTACGCTATCTGTATTATCGATTGTAGCTATTTACCGCTCGTCAGATGTCCTTCACTACGTAACTATTGGAGTCTACATAGCTTCTTCAATGTTAGTGCATATAATAGCCTCCAAGATCTCTAGAACTAAGTGCTCTGTAAGAGATGGGCTATTCCTATATCTCTCCATCACATTTATTTCGTGGATTGTATTCTTCAACTTAGTGTATGCTGTAATTAAATCATAGTGTGTGTCTCCATGTACGAAATCCGTGAAGGTGTAGAGAGTTTCTCAACCAGATCCTGTGAGTACACTTCAGATGTCGTAAGATATTTAGCTATGAATTACTACGACTCTCTATCCAGATCCTACAGAGAACTTTATGGTAGTGAGCAGATAGCAAAATATTCGGTAGCCGTCAGAGCTAGACAAGGTGGGAAGATTCTAGATATAGGGTGTGGTATAGGTCTTCTCTACGGTTTTCTCGTGAAGAAATTCCGTGCCTCTCCCGAGCTCTACATAGGAATAGACATAAGCTCCAGATCTCTGAGAAAACTCAGATCTACATACGGCAGATCAGGACTTGTTGAAGTTATAGCTGCTGATGTAGGACATCCACCACTTAGAGAGAAGTCTAGGTTCACTCACATCTATTCATTCACTCTCTACACATGCAGATATGGAGATATTCAAGCAGTCTTAAGTAGAGTTGACCTCGACTTCGCTGAGGAGGTTGTTCTAACAATTATGTGTAGCGATGGAGAACCTATGTGTCCAGAGGGATTCGTAAATGTCGGTCGCTTAAGTAGAATTGAGATTCTGTGTATTAGAGTGCCGCCGGGGGGATTTGAACCCCCGACACCCCGGTCTCCCAAAGACCTTCAGCCGGGTGCTCTCCCGGGCTGAGCTACGGCGGCACCAGTAGTAGCTTACTCTCTAGTAATTATAAACTTTTCGAAGAATCTCCTCGAGAGAGCTATATCTAGTGTTTGACATATAATTTCGAACTTAGAGTAGCTGTAGATAGGGTGTTGGGAGTAGTGGAGAGAGTTGATCTCAAGAAGGGAGCTATGAAGTTATACTACGAAGACTGGAAGAAATTCTTCAATTCAGACGTAGTTCAAGTAGCTATTAGAGCTTCTAGAATTCTAGGTCTAGTAGAGCTACTTAAGAATACTTCTTCATCCACACTAACTCTAAAGGTAGTTGCGGGAGTTATTGGGAGAGACACTGTCGGTCACAGTAGAGATGTGCAGAATTGCTTTAGAGATTTCTTAGGCGTAGAGTGTCTAGGTTGCCGAGACCTAGTAGAGAAAGTTTCAATGGGGATCCCACTAACTCAAGTCTCCGTGCATGCGAGACTCTCCTTCAACGAGGTCGAATGGTTAAATACTCTCGGAGTGCTTGATAAAGTGTTGAGAGAATCCCTCAGAGTAGCTACTGGCTTAGAGATAAGCAGTGAGACTCTCAGAGCTATGACTAGTAGAGACTACACTACTTTAACCGGCAATCCTCTTAAGGTCTTCAACACTCTCCGAGGCTTCTACGTAGCTTCACGTAGAATACTGCCTCTCTATAGCTCACACACATTTCTTATTCAAACTCTTAGAGGAATTCCTCGCTTTGCTCTCGAAAAGCTTGTTGGAGGTGAAAGTCTGGAAGCCATGCGTAAGTTTAGAATAGATATCAGAGAGCAGGTACAGTGTGAAGATAGTAACTATTCACTACTGTCACACTCCGCGGGCACTCCAGGTGACTTAATCTTGTCAGCAGTAGACCTAGTCTACAAATTACATGAATTTGGAGCACTACGTCATTTAAGATATCTAAGAGTGAGAAATGAAAGAGATGCTTATCTTGATAGAGCTGCTTCAGCTATCGACTTCATGGCTGAGCTGCTCGGTGTGAAGAGAGAGTTTAACACTCTATCTAAAATACTCTTAAGTAGTGGGAGAGCTATCGCCGTGCGCCCAGGTCTTCAGCTAGTTAAGGTTAAGATAAGAACTGAGAAACCGGCTAGATACATAGGTCTCAGAGGTAGGGTGTTGAAGGTAGAGGAGTTTATGAAGGGCTTATCTCCCTACTCAGTTCTCGGACTCAGTAAAATCGAGAGTTTTGTGAATAGTGATGTGAGTAGTGAAGCAGATTTATTAGTTTACATAAAAACTAGGTAGGACGCTATGTCTTCAAGTAATGTAGTCGATCTTATAAGTCTTATATACTCCTTCATTAGAGCTGAGAGAGATAGGTACGAGAGGGAGAAGGGAGTTATCTGGGTTACAGACTTAGTTAGATGTCCGCTAAAGAGAGTTTATGAAGACCGCTATCCAGACTTGGTGCTTCAAGAAATATTTAAACCTAGTCTGATAATTGGCACGCTAGTACACCGTGGTTTAGAGAACTTACTGAGAGAATTAGTTAGAGAATACTCGGTTGAGACTGAAGTCGAGGGGAGTAGAGATGTCATTCTCGACGACGGTTCGGCAGTTTCAATTAGAGGTAGGCTCGATATGCTTCTGGTGAGAGACTTCGAGAGGGTGGCTGTTGAGATTAAGAGTTCTCGATCGGATAAGAACATACCTCAGAAACACCACGTCGATCAAGTTAGAGCATATAACTGGTTAATGGATTTAAGTGGCTCTATATTGCTGTACGTAACACCAGCTAGAGTTACACAATTCTACATCGAGGATAGAATGGATGATAGCGAGGTAGTAAGTAGAGTTACCTCGAAGAAAGCTCCTAGGTATAGCTGGGAGTGTTCGTACTGTATATTTTCAGTGATGTGTCCCTATAAAATCGAGATATAGTAGAAAGACCATCGCTTGAGGTGCTTCTAGTGCTTCACAGAGTTCTTAGGCTCGACCCAATATACATTGGAACACTAGTTGAGAGAGCTGGTAGATTCATTGTTCGCGTGAGACTTAGTGGTGAGTTAGTCTTAGCTCACAATACTAATACTGGTAGACTTCTCGACTTACTGATCCCGGGCAGAAGAGTTATTCTCACACCTATAGAGAGTAGGCTGAAGTACAGACTGATCGGTGTTGAAGATAGCTCTCCGAGCTGCTTCTACATCGTAGATATAGTCACTCAATCTAGAGTCTTCGAGAAGTCGGTAGAGCTAGATCTAATTCCCTACTTTAATGGATGTAGAATAGTAAAGCGAAATCCATTAGTGAGCAGAAGTAGGTTAGATTACGTTCTAAGGTGTAATTCAAGAGAGGTTTTCGTAGAGATTAAGAGTGCTGTCATGAGGGGGTCTAGAGGTGAGGCTATGTATCCCGATTGTGAAACCGAGAGAGGTAGAAGACATATTAGATTGCTCACGAAGCTGGCATCTGAAGGTCTACTCACCTATCTAGTCTTTATATCGGCTATGTGTTCAGTTACGTGTTTTAAACCAAATAGTGAGGGAGATAGAGTAGTGCCCCGGTTAATAGCTGAAGCAGTTGAGAAAGGAGTTAAAGTAAAGAGCGTCTCGACCTACATGGATGTCAATGGAGATATATATCTAGACAATCCAGACGTACCTATGTGCTTAGATTTTAGAGTCTCGATATAACATTCGGCAGCTGCTCCAAGCTATTGATTACTGTGTCAGGTTCAATTATTCTCTCAATTCCAAGCCACTTAACGTAAGGATCTATAGTAGACCTATCCACATACACAGTCTTTAATCCAAATGTCTTGGGGTAGTAGACATCGAAAGTATAGTTATCACCTATTACTACCTTTCTGCTGCTAGTGCTCGGTAGCGAGTAAAACTTACTACAGTTCTTAAGACAACCTGCGACATCTGGAGTGAGCACTAAGTCGAAGTATCTATCTAGACCGAGAAACTCTATAACACACTTCTGATATTTAAGTAAACCATTAGTAGCCAGAACGAGAACTCCAGCGGTAGATCTAAGCCTATCTAGAACTCTGTAAGCATCGTCTAAGACCTTCGAAAATTCGCAGAGTTCTTCGAGTCTTCTATCTATCCTAGAACTAGGACTGATTTGAAGTATTTTCGAAACTTCTTCATATATGTAGTCCCAGTCGAAAGCCAGCGGGCTAGACTTCTTAATGAGTTCTACGTGTATTCTCCAAGAGAGGAGCTTTACCTCCCCTAATTCACGACCTGCTCGAAGAGATATCTGCCTATATGCTTCTTCAATGATGCCGGATATGGGGCTTACAGCTAGAGTACCATCTAAGTCTATATAGGCTACGAGCTCCAAGTCGAGCACCTCCTAAACTTGTGTACTAGCTCTTCAGTCTACAGTGAGATGCAGCATTAAAAGCTTAATATTCTTCTATAACTCTAACTCTACTAGGTGCTTAGAGTGTCTCAAAAAGCTGAAAAGACTGTATCAAAGGAGCTTAAGGTAGTGTCTAGACCTGTAGTATCGATAGATGATGCCGTAAGAGATGAAAAGAAGGTCAGTGTTCTAGGTATAGTTAGGAGCTTAGGTGAGGTAAGTGAGAGAGGATTGATCAACTGTCTCTACATTCTTAAGACAGAGAAGGGAAAGGACATCGGGTATCCATTTCAGGTAATTGGTTCAGTAGTAAATAGCAGAGAGATGCTTGAAGACGTTAGAGTCCTCCTATATCTAGGCCTACTAGAAGTTACAGAAGCTAGAAAGCTTAAACTAACCTCTCTAGGGAGAGAGATGCTAGATAAATTAAGTGACAAACAGAAGGAAATAGTTGAAGAACTCTCAAAAGTAGTTGAAGAAATAAAGCAGAGAGTTCTATCCGAAGACAACTTGCTGAATATATTATCAGGTAGTAGAGGACGTAGACGTAGATAGCTTAGAACGATATTTAAGTTTAATTTAATAATTGTTGATTAGGTGGCAGTAGGTGGTGAAAGCATCTCGAGGCTTAAGACATAGAACTCGAAAGCTTCTTAGAAAGAATGTGAGAGAGAGAGGAGCAATACCTCCACTCAGCTTAGTTATGCAGAAATATAGTATTGGAGATAAAGTACATATAGTGCCTAATCCCGCTATACATGAAGCTCTTCCTCATAGAAGATACGTAGGTAAGACTGGAACCATAGTTGGTGAAAGAGGTAGGGCTTACTTAGTGGAAATCGCCATAGGCAGCAAGAGGAAGATAATTATAACAGTCCCAGAGCATTTGAGACCTGCTCAAATAGGTAATTAGGGAGTAAATTATGAAGATTCTCGGAGTAAATAACATACCTCTAGCTCTCGCTCTCAAGAAGCTATTAGAGTGTGAGAAGAAGGGATTAGTGGTGAAGGGATTAGCAAAGAGAACAATGGAGCTTGCTGAAGCTTTAAAGAAGTGTGAGAAACCAGAGAAACTCTACGAAGAGCTAATTAAGCTCGGCTTAAGTGATTTGACAACATCTATGGTGGTAGATATTGCTCCGAGAAGTGCTGATGAAGTAAGAATTTTATTAAACTTCGAGTCTTCTAGTAACATCGATAATCTACTTCCTCAGATAGTGGAGTTAGTGTCTACCTATTGCTATAAGTCTTCTTGACTATATCCACTAAAGTGATAACATGAGTTTTAAAGATAAAGATTACTGGCTGAGATTAGTTAGTAGGGAAGATCACGCTCTCGTCTTAGACTTCATGCCTAGAGGTAATCCAGTCGATACTCATCATCCATCTCACCGGGACCGCCCAATAGCTCAAGCAGTAGGATGCCGATATTTCACACTTGTTGAATTTCACCCCAAGTCCGGAGTCAGCATTACTATCGAGGAGAGAGTCTACATAGGGTTTACTAGACGCGAGCTTAGAGATAAAGTAGCGTATGTCTGGGGGGAGCCTATAGCATATGAAGACTTAACAGCTATAGCTAAGTCTAATCTTCCTCTAGCTATTCAGAAAATTATTCTAGACCTTGAGAAGGAGTTCACCAAGTTTTTCAATACAGCTCCATCTCTAACTATCAAACTCCACGTTCTCGAGTTAATACCCGGAATAGGTAAGAAGACGCTTTGGGTCATACTAGAAGAAAGAGCTCGTGAAGAATTTAAAGACTTTGCAGACATCAAGAATAGAATCAAGGGGTTTGATCCTGTGAAAGCGTTAACAGAGAGAATACTGAACGAATTAAGAGGTGTCGAGAGGTACTATTTATTTGCTCACCCACCTAAAGGTGTTGCTACCGCAGCATATCTGGATTATTTAAGCAGACTCTATATAGAGAAGTAGTAGAGATGTGAAATTGTCTTCCAGAGTAAGGCTGGTTCTAGTCGAACCAGAGGGGAAAATAAACTTCGGACAAGTGTTGAGACTCAGTAGAAACTTCGGTATCGATGACATATGTGTTGTTAACCCTAAGATAGACTTGAGAGATAGAGAAGTCATCGAGTTTGCTGCTGGCGGTGCCGCTCTCGTAGAGAAAGTTAAGGTAGTAGACTCTCTAGATAGATGTCTCGAAGACGTAGACTTTTCAGTGTGTACGACATCTATTGCTGGAGCTCCTGAAGACCCTCTGAGGCAAGCCGTCTCTCCGAGAGCTATCTCACTACTACTCCCTAAAGACTCAAAGATAGCTCTAGTATTTGGACGCGAGAGCGTTGGTCTAACGAGATCCGAGCTAACTGCTTGTTCTCTAATTTCTACACTGCAGACTCACTCTGATTACAACGTACTCAATCTAACTCACGCAGTAGCACTCTATCTATATGAGTTAGTTGGACGTGACACTGAAGACCTAGTTGTAGGCGAGAGATGTCCAGCGAGTTATATGAGAGTTCTCACTAGATATCTAGAGAAGCTAGGAGTAGCTTACGGTCTAACTCGTTACGAAGTCGCATCTCTTAAGCACGTTTTAAGTAAAGCTTTACTAACTAAAGCTGAGTGTAGAGCTCTATATAAGCTTCTGAAGTCTTCTCTAGCTATCTACAATAAGCTTTCTAAAGATGAAGCAGTGAGTGAAGTAGAATTAGAAGAGTGAGTCTATCTTAAGGCTTAGCTAACTTTAATAGCTAGAAGCTAACGGTGAGAGCTCTAACTGAGATACACTTTGTAGAGGTATGTGTAGAATTAGAGACTGCGAGCTGCCGATAACTCTCTAGCTAGATAGAGGCTTCGCAGAATATTTCAAGTACTTTAATCCATGGTCTCTTAAGTACTTAAGGGCTTGACCACTTACATCTAGTGCTATTAGTACACCCTCCACCTCTAATCCGAGGCGTCTATAGTACTCTACATATCGATGTAGCTGCTGAGCTGCTTCTATGCTTGCTTGAGACCTCTTGACTTCAACTACTATTAGTTTTCCCGAGCTATCTTTCAGCATGATGTCTACTCTTCCATATGGTGTATTGACTTCGCGAGCTATGAGAGTAGCATCTCTAACTACTGATGAAGGGTTTCTCGCAATTTCTTCAATTAAGTCTTCCTCTCTACCGCAGAGAGTTAAACCTACATCACCGAGCACAGCCACGGTTGTGAGAGCTCTTCCCCGAATTCTCACGGTGAGTTTTTCATCTGGAGTTCTTCGCACTGCTATAATCTCTACTTCTTGGTTGTCGAGCTGTTTTACAGATACAGTTGCTTTAGGTTGCCAGTTAAGCGGTTCTCGACCTGAAGACTCATGAATTAAGATAGTTCCATCTTGTTTAATCAATATGAGTCTTACAGCTTCTCTAGCTGTACTTGAAGCTCTCCCACTGTACTCGATTGAGCATTTCGCGATAACGACTATAGTCGCTCTCTTAAACCACTTAGCGATTAGTTCGGCTAATTCAGCTGACTCTACTTCTCTACTGAGTAATATCTCCTTCAATCTTTCTCCCCTGCGGAAGTCTAAGGCTTAGATATTTCCGGCTTAAGCACTTTGTCAATTATGCTGTTGACCACCTTAGAAAGAGGTTCTCTCCCTATAGTTATAGATGAAGCTTCTGCGTGACCTCCATAGACTCCACCCAGAGAGTTCGCGATTAATTGAGAGATATTTAAGGCATCTCTATGAGTAGATCTGATAGTTACGACTATCTTATCTTGTTCTTCTCTAATTAGTATGACACTCTTTCTGTATGCCTTAGATAGTTCTGTAGCAGCAACACCTATTAGACCAGCAAACGCTCTCGAGAGTGGGAGATTCAGAAAAGCCATCTTGACTTTATCAGCATCTAGAGAGTCTTCAGACAGTATTCTAAGTAGGTTTTCCAAAAGAAACTTAGCTCTCCTAGTTCTCAGTCTCACTAGAGGGTCTTGAGAAGGATTCTTCGACTTCATCATTAGGTCTATTAGATGCTTCATAAACCCTAGGTCTCCTGGGTCAAATGCTATCGACATCCTGATAGAGTCTACGATATCTAGTGCGGATTTATCGATACCGGAGTACGGCGTCTTTCCCTCACATATATCAGCTACTTCTACAAGCACATCTTCATATGGATTTAGTGGTGTTCCAATAAATTGAGCTAGCAATCTCGGTGTCGAAGTAACTTTAGAGTATAGTACTTTAATCTTCGGCTCGAGTTTCTTTATGAGTGACTCAGAGGTGGCGTGGTGATCTACGAAGATGACTTTCTTGTATCTACTACTAGCGTTTTCAAGTATATTGACTAGTCTCTCACTTAAAGCTATATCGAGAATTATGAGTTCATTCCCACCAGTAGCTAATCTTTTAATATCTGTGTGAGCTCTCCAAGGATGTGTAACTGCGAGAGTTAGTCCGCTAGGGTAAAGGTCTTTGAGGTATCTCTTTATATACAGATAAGCAGCTATGATTCCATCGCAATCACCGTGAAACACTACTAAAACACTCAACTACTCCACCTCCACACACATAGAGCAGCTTCCGATAAATTCTTTAGATGTTACTGGAATGTCAGCAGTTACACACATGATCCCTATACAGAGTCTCTACCTCGTTTTCAATTACTCTAGAGCCGCGTATGCAGTACTAGGAATCTCACCGAAATATACTCTCTACAAAGGTCTTTGAAAGAGTTCTAACTTTCTCTAACTATTTCTCCAGACCGAATACTCTTGTCTTAATAAAACTCTAGTTTCTAGTCTGGACTCGCCACTGAAAATGGAGATATACGTCGGGAGCATCGAAATGAGAAAACATGTCGTCTTTAAAGAGTTTTTGACTACGTAAAATAATTTACGTGCGGTGTGTTTATAGTGTTTATAGAAAGCTTCTGTGAAAGTCGATAGATGTCTCAGAAGTTCTAAAATATGGTGCTCTTTGAGATTGGCACGCTGAGTTCAAGGCTGTGTAGGTCTTACATAGATGTGTTCTAAGTGCTTACCCTATACGCCCACTTTACAGTTCTCTTCTCTACTATTCCTAGTGCTTTAGATAGTGTGAAGGTTGTAAGTGCTAAAAGCATTAAACACGAGAAAGCTAGAGGTGTATCTAAGCGTGAAGTTGAAGACAGTATTACATAACCTAGTCCACGGTCTGATGCTATCATTTCAGCTATTACTGTGCCTACTAGAGCGCTAGCTAACCCCATGTGAAGAGAGCTTAAAAAGTAAGGCATTGATCTAGGTATAGCTACTTTAACTAGTATCTGCTTCTTTGATGCTCCAAAAGAAGTGAGTATTTCCCAGAGTTCCTTCTCAACAGTAACCATTGCTGTGAGTGTCGGCAGGAGTATCGGATAGAACGCTATGAGAAACGATGTGAGAATTCTCGGGAGACTTCCGAGGCCGAACCATAGAGCTAGCAATGGTACAAGAGCTGCTCTAGGAATAGCGTTAAAGCCGGCTAGCAACGGACTAATAGCTTCTCTAACTGTCTCACTGTAGGCTAGGGGAAGACTTAATGCGAGCGAGAAAACTGCGGCTAGAGCCAGCCCGGTTATTGCGTGTGCCAGAGTATTCAGTAGGTTCTCCGAGAGATAGGTAGAGTATCTAGTGGAAGTTTCAATTATTGACGATGGAGATGGAAGTATGTATCTAGGTATCTTTAGTATGTAGATAGAGAACTCCCATAATGTGAGAGCTAGTATTAATATAGCTGCAGTACTTAAAACACTCTTTACATTCTTACTGTAGCTCATGCTGCTCACTCAACATACTCTTTATCTTAGCTACATACTCATTAAACTCCTTGCTATATTGAATAGAGATATCTCTAGGTCTTTTGAAGGGCACTCTTACCTCAGTCTTTACTCTACCGGGTTTACCACTCATCACTATAACTCTATCTGATAGTAGAACTGCTTCTCTTATATCGTGTGTTACGAGCAGTGTGGTGTAATTCTCGTAGAGGAAAACTGATTCGAGGAGAGACCACATCTCTTCTCTTGTTATAGCGTCAAGAGAGCTAAATGGCTCATCTAGTAGTAGTAAGAGTGGCTTATGTATGAGAGCTCTACATAGAGCTACTCTCTGCTGCATCCCTCCGGAAAGCTCCCACGGGTAGCTGTATTCAAATCCCTTTAAACCAGTTCTCTCTATTAGAGTAAGTGCTCTATTAACGTATGACTCTGGGTCCTCTCCAACGATCTCTATGGGGAGGAAGATGTTCTCGAGGACATTTCGCCATGGTAGAAGTAGTGGAGACTGAAACATAACGCCTATTCTCTTCTTGGAACCGTTGAAAAAATGCTCATTAAATACTACCTCACCTTCGTCCGGCTTAATTAGACCAGCCACTACCTTAAGCAAAGTAGTTTTCCCACAGCCGCTTTTTCCAACTACTGCTACAAACTCTCCAGGTGATATGTTTAAGTCTACGTTTGATATAGCAGTGAGATATCTACGACCATTGTTTCTATATTTCACAGTTACATTACTCAGCTTAACTAGATACTCCATTTCATTTAACCTAAGTTATGGAAGTCTTTCTTCTAGAGGTGGTAGGTAGCTGAAGTCTACTACTTCACTTAGCGATGGTTTTCTCGGAAGTCCAAACGCCCTAACTACAGCATCTATGTTTTGCTCTATGATTTGAGGGTCTACGTATCCAAATCCGTATCTATCTGTAACTCCTTTCACATTAATTATTTCTAAAGCCATTAGTAATCTCTTTTTCTCTACTGTCTTGTTTAGTGTTGGGTCTCTTATTAGCACTGTGCCTACTGCTTCATCGATGTTTTTAATAGTGTACTTTAAACCTCTGATATACGCTCTCAGAAACTTTCTGACAGCGTCTGGGTGTTTTCTTAGAAAATCTTCATTCACTACTATCCCGTTTCCAACTAGAGGTAGGTAGTCCCCGTACTTAAAGACTACTATCTCATCTTCGGGAATCCCCAGGTTTAGAAGGTTTATCACTACTGTGGTGTAGAAACCTGTAACAGCGTCTACTTCACCTCTCGCGAGCATAGGTTCTCTTAGAGGTATATCCATAGTTACCCACGGAATCTTGTTTAAATCTATACCGACAGCGGATGCGAATGCTGGGAAGACCCTTCTTGCTGCGTCACCTGCCGGCGCCCCAAGTCTCCTACCTTCAAGGTCTCTAGGTGTGGATATACCGGTTTTTCTTAGAGTTACTATGCTAAGTGGAGATTTAGCGTGCACTATAGCTACCAGCTTTATCTTAGCGTCCGGATTCCTCGACTTAAACTCTATCAGAGAGTTCACATCACCAAAACCTATATCAAATAAACCAGCTGCTACATCACTCACAACTCTAGCTGAACCATATCCTCTATCAACAGTTACCGAGAGACCCTCCTCAGCAAAGAAGCCCTTATAATACGCAACTAAAAACGGTGCCTGAGGTCCCTGATAAGCCCAGTCCAGAGTGAATTTAACTAAGACAGTTTCACTACGCATAGTGCTCTGACCCGCAAGCCAACCTGCTGCGAAACCTCCAGCTAAACCCACCGTCAAACCCAATAGTAAACTGAGGACTGATATCCGAATCTTTAGAGGTACCACACATCACACCAACTACTACAACAATACGTAAACTTATAAATACGTTAAGACATGAATCAAATTAAAAAATTAATTTAACTAAGCTAAAAACTATGTAAAGCAAGATTAACATACTAGGCCAGTAATATGGTGTGAACTCATGAGATAAACAACGAGAAAACACGAAGTCTTTCTAAAAACAGAGAGAATAATCGAGTGGGCCCGCGGGGATTCGAACCCCGGACCTCCGCCGCGTCAGGGCGGCGTCCTAGCCAGCTAGACGACGGGCCCCCACAGAGTGAGTAAAGCAGCTCTAATAAGTCTTTAACTGGGAGAGTCTTAACTAACCCCAAATCTTCTATAGCTTATTCAGTGAAGTGTGTAAGAAGTAATAAGATTGAGTTTTTTTTCTGTAGTTCTACCGCATAGGAGATCGAGTGACTGGGTTCTTTGTGTAATGAAGTTTAGTTTAACTTCAAGATACTCTTTGCGGTCATTATGTAAAGTCTTTTTTCAGCATTTTAATTAGTGCTGAGACGAGTTCGTTGTGGTATCTCTCTTCTTCAGCTATTTCACTGAAGATTATTTCCGCAACTTTTATGCTGATTCCTGCGAGAGCTGCTACATCTCTAATTTGCTTGATTAATACGTTACTGTATACTTCTTCAGCAGCGAAGTTTTCGACTATATTGAGTTTTTTTAAGGTGTCTGCGACTTCTTTGCTGCTGAGAGACCTAGTGTTTCCAATATCTTTAAAGAGATTTTCTACGGTAGTCCAAGGAACGCCGATGAATTCAGCGCAGTTACTCGCATCTCTCTCTAGATTAAGAGTGCTTGCGAGTTCACTTAAGTACTTAGAATGCTGCTTACTCTCTGCAGATATCCAGCTGAGAGATAAGCGCGCTATTTTATCAGTTGAAGACTCAGATAGTCTATAGTAGAGCTCTGAAACAAGATTCTCAAACTCCGCTAGGCAGTGCAGTGACCTAGATACTAGTCCTCTAATCTCAGAAGTCATTTCCAACCACACCCCAATATCCTGCCGACCACAAACTAAAATATTAATGTAGCTACTATTCATAACCTCAGATAGACGAAAGTCTAAGATAGCAATGTAGTCTCTGTACACGTGAACATATTCGGTTTCGTAGAGCCGCCGCCGACTGCTTCTCCAATTTCAGAAGCTGGGGACCGGCCTCATCTACCCTTCTTCATAGGTCTCTAGCTCAGCCTGGATTTTCTGCATAGTTATTAAAGCGAAATCTCTCTTCAACAGCTATCTTAACTCAATCAGGGTCTAGACTATCTTGAATAATTTCTTCAGCTACAGCAGCGAGTTCTTTTGAATGTCTTAATTTGTAGGCATCGATTTTCCAGACCTAACTACGAGCTGAGATTCTCACTTAGAGAGTTGCTTAAACTATTCTCTAGGAGCGCCAACACTTCGGACACCTATCTGGACGTAGTTATACTTACCAACTGAGGAAGTAGATAAAGCTAAGTGAGTAGTTAGAAAAGCTAAGAATTAGACTGATATAAGCTTATAAATTAATTAAAGCAAATCTTACACGGTGTTTAACTTGGCTAGGTATAGAGTTATTGTAGATAGAGCTGCATGTATATCTTGTGGAGTTGCTCCAGCAATTTGCCCAGAGGTCTTTGAGCTAGGTCTCGACAATCAGAAGACCAGAGTAGTGGAGAAGTATAGTGTAAAAGTAGATGAAAATGTATCCATCGGGGAAATACCTGAAGAGCTGTATGAGTGTGCTCTAAAAGCAGCTGAAGCATGTCCTGTAGCAGCTATAAAGATCGAGAAAGCAGGGTGAACTAATGATAGATGAAAAATGTAGAAACTGCGCTAACTATAGTCCACACATACACTTCCCTCAAGTCGGGCGCTGTCTAGTTTTCGATACAGGTGTGTCTGAGTCTGATTCATGCAGCAAATTCAGGAGGATTTCTATAGACGATCTTCTAAGCACTCTGGGTAGGGAGGGTTCAGTATACTGTGCAACATGTGGAACGAGCTTAATCAGCGAAGAAGACTTGAAGACACACAGCAGAAGTCACTGCTTAACTACTAGAGTAGTTATTGATGAAGCTATAGCTGAAGAATCGAAAGCAGCTGACTAGGGATTTAAGCTGTGGGCTTTAGTGAGTTAAGTATAATTCTTGGAGGTCCTCAAGGGTCTGGACTAGAGACATCGATGTTAGCACTATCTAGAGCTCTCGCCTACAGAGGGTACGGAATACTTGCTGATAGAGAGTACTACTCTAATATCGTTGGAAGACATAGTTATATACATATGTCGGTCTCGTCTAAGAGAATTCCCAGATCTCTCACCTACCCGGTAAAGCTACTAATATCTATGGACGCAGAAACAGTGTTCACCCACTTTAGAGATGTTGAAGATGGAGGTATACTGGTCTACGATAAAGACACTAGAATTAAGAAAATAGCTGAAATCCCGAGTATGGAGGACTCCCTCAAGTCTAGATTAATCAGAGACCTCAAAACCCTAGGAATAGGTGAAGACCTCGAATCTATAACGGAGATGCTTAGAAGTAGGGGAATAGTTACCATAGGCACTAGTTTTCAGGTGATCCTCAAAGACTTAATGAAAATCTACGGAATAGATCCTAGGTCTCTCTCAAGATATGTAAGCGGTATAGTTACTTCATCAGCATCACTTCTACTGGGGCTAGATAGAGAAGCTCTTAGATACGGATTCGAGAGTGTTTTTAGCGGCCGACCTAAGCTAGTAGAGCAGAATATGTTTATAGCGGATGTAGTTTGGAGAGAGCTGAGGTCTTACGAAGGCTTATTGAAGCTGGAAGACTCAGAAATAGATTTCGATGAACTCCTGGTAGCTACCGGCAACGATGTGGTAGCTATAGCTAAGATAGTCTCAGGTTTGAGGTACCAGAGCTACTACCCGATAACACCAGCAGCAGACGAAAGCTTCTTCCTAGAGAAGTACGAGGTAAGTGAGTTAGATGGATCAGTTATTGGGCCGGTGGTTGTCGTTCAGACAGAAGATGAGATAGCAGCTATAAACTCAGCTATAGGCGCAGCACTAGCTGGAGCTAGAAGTGCTACAGCTACTAGTGGTCCGGGCTTCGACTTAATGGTTGAAGGTCTCAGCTGGGCCGGCATGAATGAAGTACCAGTAGTTATAACATACTACCAGCGTGGAGGCCCGAGTACCGGGCTACCAACTAGAGGTAGTCAAAGCGATTTACTAAGCTCTGTATTCGCAGCTCACGGTGAGTTCGCTAAGGTTGTCATATCCTCTGGAGACCACCTGGACGCGTTTTACGACACTATACTAGCCTTCAATATAGCTGAGAAGTACCAGCTCCCCGTTATACATCTACTAGATAAATTCTTAGCGAACTCGACGTCTACTATACCACTACCGGACCTCGATAACGTAAAGATCGAGCGAGGTCTGAAGCCGGTTCCTCCAGGTGAATACAAGCGCTTCAACCTAGAGACACTAGTATCTCCTAGAGCACCTCTAGGAACACCTGGGATTATTATGTGGTATACCGGAGATGAACACGATGAACACGGACATATCTCTGAAGACCCAGATAGCAGAGTCCGAATGTACTCTAAGAGAATTGAGAAGCTCAAGCTAGTTGATGAAGAAATCCCCGGAGATCTGAAGCTGAGAGTTCACGGAGATGGAGGTGGAGACTTCTGCCTAATCGGCTGGGGGTCTGTGAAGGGAGCAGCTCTAGATGCTCTAGGTGAAATAGTGAGGAGAAGCAACCTCAGAGGTGTTTACATAGATGTCAAGATGTTGTGGCCATTTCCGAGAAGAGAACTAGCGGAAGTCATACGTAGAAGTGGGTTTGAGAAGATCATTGCTGTCGAACACAGCTACGGTGTCAACATAGCTGATCTAGCTGCTATGGCGGCCGGCATTCGGATTGGAAAGAGAATAGCTAAATTTACTGGTAGACCGATAACTCTAGGCGAACTTACTCAAGCTCTCGAGAAAGTTCTCACCTCAGACATAGAGTATGTGGTGATTAGCTATGGAGAGTAAGGGAGTTAGCTATAAGAGTAGTGTATGGGTAGACTGGTGTCCGGGATGCGGCAACTTCGGAATACTTACCGCAGTGCTTAAAGCATTTGCAGAACTCAAATTAGATCCGTCTGAAACAGTCATAGTTTCGGGAATAGGCTGCTCTGGAAAGCTACCACACTTCGTGAACGTTAATGGTGTACACACACTCCACGGAAGAGCCATACCATTTGCTATGGGGATCAAGCTAGCTAATCCAGAACTTACTGTAGTAGTTCACGGAGGTGATGGAGACCTTCTAGGTATAGGTGCTGGTCACTTCGTTGCTCTAGGTAGAAGAAATCTAGATATAGTAGTCGCACTACACAACAACGGTGTATACGGTCTCACGAAGGGTCAGGCTTCACCTACTCTACCACTAGACACTAAAACAAAAGCTCTACCAAAACCCAATATACAGCAAGCAATTAATCCGATAGCACTAGCAATAGCTTCTGGATATACCTTCGTAGCTAGAGGTTATGCTTTTGAAGGAGAGCACTTAAAGAACATCATTATTGAAGCTATAAAACATAAAGGAGCAGCATTTATCGATATTTTACAACCATGTGTTACTTTCAACGATATCTTTACCTCAGAGTACTATGGGAAGAGAGTTTACAGATTAGAAAAGGACCAGAGCTGGGATCCAGTCGTTAGAGATCCTGGTGAGAGAGTTCCTAAAATGCTTAAAGCAATAGAGAGAAGTATGGAGTGGAGTGAAAGAATACCGATCGGTGTGTTCTACGTAGATAACACTATATCAACCTTTGAAGAGAGGCTCTCCAGTAGATTGAAAGTCTACCCAGAGATAAACCCAGCTAACTCCTCGATAATGACTGAAGAATCTAAATCTGTGATCGATAACGCGAAGTTTAAGAAGATCTTCGGCGACCTTATAGTGAGTGTATCAAAGAGAACTCAAGGTAGATCTCCACAATAGCTGTCAGCTTAGCTTAAACCTAGCTTAAAAATTCTTACTTCTTGTATGCTTAAACACTTTGTGACTAGGGCTTACATCTCTATGGACGAGTGAGTTAGATTTGTTCAGTACTTATAAGCTTTAATCCTTACCCTAGAGGGCGAAGATGTTGGTTGTAGGTCAAGGTGGTTTAAGTGAGTAATGAGGTAGAGCTGCGGAAGGAAGTTCGGAGAAGACTGATCGAACTCGGTGTAAATCCCTATCCTCACACACTTAAAAGTAAAGTCACACCTATTCGTGAAGTAATTCAATCACCTACTCCCGGAAGTTATGTGAGTGTAGCTGGTAGAGTGGTTGGAATTAGAAGACACGGTGCTCTAGTGTTTTTCGACTTAGTTGACGACGGGCAGAAGATACAGTGCTCTATTTCTAGAGGTGATGTCGATAAAGAGCTCTTCAACTTCTTTGAGAAGTTTGTAGACTTAGGTGATTATATCTACGTTGATGGTAGTGTCTACTACACTAAGAAGGGGGAGCTAACTATAGCTGTTAACTATATACAGCTACTAGCAAAAGCACTAAGAAGTCCGCCGGTTAAGTGGGGCCACAGAATTCTAGATCCTGAAGTTAGGTATAGAAAGAGGTATCTAGATATAATGACAAATCCTCAAGTGAGGAGAATCTTCGAGATACGGTTTAAGACTATTGAGGAGATCAGGAAGTTTATGTGGAGTAAGGGCTACATGGAGGTTGAGACCCCTATACTTCAGCCTATCTACGGTGGCGCTGCTGCGAGACCATTCAAGACTCACATATGGGCTTTAGATACAGAGTGGTATTTAAGAATAAGTCTCGAGCTGTATTTGAAGAGATTCATTGTCGCCGGCTTCAACAAGGTATTCGAGATCGGGAAGAATTTCAGAAACGAGGATATAGATATAGAACACAATCCTGAGTTCACTATGATGGAGTCTTATGAAGCATACGCAGACTACAACGATATTATGAACTTAACTGAGGAATTGATAAGTACAGTAGCTAGGAGGGTTTTAGGAACTGATGCGGTTGAATACCCAATAAACGGAGAAACTACTAAAGTAAATCTCTCACCTCCGTATAGAAGGATATCTATTTATGAAGCTTTTAGAGAGTTTGCTGGACTAGATGTGGAGTCTCTATCTGACGATAGGTTGAAGGAATACTTAGACAAGTACTCAGTTAAAATCGCTGGAGGATACGATAGGGGGAGAGCTATAGTTAAACTCTTCGACCGTATTGTGGGAAGAAACTACTTAATGCAGCCGACATTCGTCATCGACTTTCCGATATCTTCATCACCTTTAGCGAAGCCCCATAGGTCTAGGGCAGATTTAGCAGAAAGATTTGAGCTCTACATAGGTGGTTTAGAGCTAGCGAACGCGTATACTGAGCTCAACGACCCGGAGATTCAGGCGTCTTTCTTTAGAGAAGAAGAAGTTAGAGGGGCTCGCGGAGACCTAGAAGCACACCCATTTGACTGGGACTTTGTTGAAGCTTTAGAGCACGGAATGCCGCCTACTGGAGGGCTCGGCCTCGGTATAGATAGATTGGTAATGATCTACACTGGAGTAAGCTCAATTAAAGAGGTTATACCATTTCCAATGGTTAAGTCGAAAGAGTTTGAGTGAAAAGACTTACTCTAAGTCCAAGCAATTAAGCCGACACTTCCTAGCTCGGAGAGAACTAAGACTAGAATTTGCTTAAGCTCGGGCTCACCTAGTCCTTCTTCACCGCTCTCTTTAAGATCTGACTCAACCTTCTTCAGTATGTCTTCAACAGATCTCGCACCATCGCAAAGACTCCATACGTAGTAGGCTGCTGGAGCAAGTGCGTATACTCTATCTTCTCCTAAGCTTACTATATACTCCTCACCACTAACTCCCATTTCCGTGCCTTGCTTTAGAGGTTTTTTCTGTGCTATATCGTTGAAGGCTAGAGTAGAGTCTTGCTGCTGTGATATCTCGGGTTCTTTACTCAAACTCTTCGCCTCTACTTCTGCTACCAAACCGACTTCTTCTCTGCTGGAATCCTCTGGGTCTAGGTCTTCTAGGAGGTGCACCCTCGGCTTTAGGTTCTTCTTCAGGTACTTCATCTGCTGAAGGTAGCTTACCTAAGTCTTCAGCTACTTTAACGTTTTCTGAGCCACCGACATTTAGCTGGACTTTACCTTTGAATACTGTAGTCCACGCACCAGAAACCTCAATTACATCTCCTCTCTTTAGAGACTTAATCGATTTACCCCACATAACTAGCTTTACCCTACCGCTTTCATCACCGACGGTTGCTTCTCTAATTGTTCTCTCTCCCGCTTTAGTAGTTATCTTCTTGGTCTCTCCCGGATCGATAACTCTTACGAAAACAGATACTCTTTCCATTCCGGGTTTTAATTCGGCTACCTTTAACTTACCTTCCGACATATCTTCCAACTCCGCTTGCTTGTATGCTAGTGTTGTAACAACGTTTTTAAGCTTATATGGAGCCGCAACTTTGTGAATCTACACGAGGAGATTTCTTAGTGTGGAAATCAATTAGAACTCTTAGTAGATGAATTCTACTCGCTAGATACAAGCTCTATAGAGTAAGGATTTAAGCTGCGAGCTAGCTGTAAGAATTCGCGAGTTATATCCGATAAGTTAGTGGATTCTACTTTGAAGAGGTGTGTCACGTGATCTTTTCTGTCTGAAGCACCAAACTTTGGTATAGCTGGTTGAATTCTTCTCTGCCTAGATATGGCTTGATATAGAGAGTCTTCAGAAACTCCGTAAAGTACTACACCTATCAGTGGTTTAGCGAAATCACTCAAAGTTAGATAGTCTATGTGCCACCTAGCTCTCTTATAGGGGGTGAGATGTCTTGAAATTCTTAGGTAGGGCCTAGATATGTGAGCAGAACCTACATAGACGTAGTATCCCCACTCTAAGCACCAGATTCTACTCGCTATTTCAACTCTCACCGAGCGGGATAGATGAACTACAAGTAGGTAAGATGCCCGCACTAGCTAGTACCCAATAGTGGAGAGTTCTACGGGTTAACTAATTGAGTAGGTATTGGAGTAAAGCTTTATTGATATCTAGAGATATACTTCGGGCTTTAACTTGAATAGTAGCACTCTTGTGCTCTACGTCAATAAAGACGGAAGCACAGATGTCCGCCTATACGATGAAAAAGGATTGCTAGTAAAAGAGCAGAATCTAACTTCAGTTAAACACATTAAGATCGGTGCCGATAGATGTGTAGCTGATATATCGTTTGCTGAATTTGAAGATGCTGTAGTGCTTAGGGTAACTGGAAAGATAGATTTAGCCTATAGAAGTAGTGTCCTCGAGGTCAGCTGCATTGGCTACTAAAGTAAGGACAGAGAGGTCTACTAGTAGGAGAGGACTTCATGTGAGAATAGCTACCTACTTAGCTGTAGGTAAAGACTGCTCTAGAATCACCACACGAATCCTAGATAAAATTCCAGTCAAACCTACTTATTCTAAAGGTGAAGCATACGATGTGTTGATAGAGATACCACCCGATGGTTTTCTCATTACTCTGGATATGAGGAGAAACCCGAGGAAGAGAGTGAGGGGGGATATACTAGTCTATGACTCCGCAGGCGCGATCTTGTTGAGAGCTGTTTATAGAAAGCTTAAAGTGAGACTGGTTGAGTGTCGATTAAATCAGAAACTAGCTTACGATATTGTGAAGTGTGTTGTAGATTTACTCAAGCTACCGGTGAAGAGATATGGAGTCTCAAGATGTGAAATCTGAGATTACCGAAGCTCTGAGAAGATACGGATTCTACGTATTTGATAGGAGTAAACTGGAGTTAGTAAGAGAAGTAGTTAAACTTATCGGTGACCTCAGACCTCTAATCAAAGTTAGAGACCTCCCTCAAAATCCAAACTACTTTATTCTCGAAATAGATACATATACATTTGAAGCTAGCTGTAGAGAAAGATGCGTTAAAAACGGCTTAGTAAATCATCGTTGCTACAGCAAATGTGTAACCGATAACTATAGGAGTGTCGTAGAAAAAATAGTAGCGGCTATCAATAGGTGACAAGCTTGAAGCAGGTAATTGTAGTTAGAACAGACTTAAAGATGAGTAGAGGGAAGCTCGCTGTTCAAGTAGCTCACGCAGCTGTTGGAGCAGCTCTAGAGGCAATGAAGACGAAGCCGGAATGGTTTAGTGAGTGGATTAGTGGAGGACAGAAGAAAGTCGTTGTTAAAGTTTCATCAGAAGTCGAAGTATTTAGACATGTGGAGAAAGCCCGGGAAGCTGGAATACCGGCAGTCATAATTCAAGACGCTGGACTTACAGAGCTACCGCCCGGAACTACGACAGCAGCAGGTTTGGGACCAGCACCTAGTGAAATATTAGATAGAATTACTGGAAGACTCAAACTTCTCTGATTTTCTTAAATTTCAACACAGATTAGCGAAGAGAGGAAACCTGTCGATTAAACTACTGTGGATGTAATCTAGTTTAAATATTAGTATAGTAAGAGTATAAATAGTGTTCTTGAATCAATGTGTGTTAATATATATAAATTCTTGCAGAGATAATAGTAGAAGGTGCTACGATGTCTTCACCTAAGGACCTGGCTTCCACAGAGATTAAGGAATTTAGCGGTATTGCGGAATTCATTAAGAACATCGATGACGATGTAGCTGAACTTAGAAGGAGAATGGGAGAGCTACTAAAGAGACTTGAAGAACTTAGAATCAAAGCTGAGCAAGAGAAGAAGATTAAGGAGCTGCTAGGAAAGCTCGGAGTTAAGTCGGAAGCTCTAACTAATACTATCACTATAAGAGGGCTGACACTGATATTTAATCCTACAGCTGAGCAGGAGCAGACAGCACTTGAAGTAGCGATTGAAAATCTAAACAGTAAGTTAACCGCATTACAGACTCTTAGAAGAGAGCTTGAGGTAATGACCGGCGCGGAACTTATTATGAAGATACGCGTAGTCTACGTAGACGGAATACCTAGAGCAGCTTTCTTCAGATTTTAGACTTCACTATTTTTAGTGGGTCTTTTTCAATTACTTCAGCAGGTATTTTATCTGCATATCTACTAAGAAACTGCTCTTCCCTATTTCTTACTCTAGGCTTAGTTCTCAAGTCATCTGGATACATAAACGGTATTCCATCAATTATTGGATACCACCTCCCGCAGTTAGAACAGTGAAGTATGCCCCATAAAATGTCATGTTTAACACACTCACCGCAGTCGAGTTCTTCAACTTTAATTTCCTTTAAATATGTGCTCTTCAATCCACAGTAGAGGTCGCAGAAAGGTGTTTTCACACTATATCTCTTATCTATCAGTACTTCTTCGAAGACTAGCAATTTCAATGGAAAGCTCTTACACATCGGACACGCCAGTAGATTAAGCAATACGTACCTCACTTCCATACACCTCTACAAAGATATCTACTAACTCCTTTAATATCTCGCTTAATAACTGCTCAGTTTCAGCTTCAACGAAAACTCTCACCAGAGGCTCGGTACCGCTAGGTCTTACAAGAAACCAGAACTTATCGGAAATACCTTTGAGACCATCGATATCTACAAACTCTATATTACTGAATCTCTCCCTAATTATTTCGTACACTTTCGGTAGTCGCTCCCTACTGGTGTATACTCTCTTCTTCACTACGTGCCTCTTTGGGAGCTCACTGAGTAGGTTAGAGAGAGAGGTTTTCTCATAGCTCAACATCTCCACCATGAGTGCAGTAGTCATAGCTCCATCTCTAACGTATTGGTGTTTAGGATACATAAAGCCTCCGTTTTCTTCGAAACCGGCTAGAGCTCCTCGCTCCACCATAGTTCTAGATATATTGATACTACCAACTCTAGTCCAAACAACCTCTATACCGTAGGTAGACAATATCTTACTAATTAATGTTGAACTTGAAACAGCTGTAACAACTCTAGGAGGATCTCTCTCACTGCGATTCTCGACTAAGTGCCTGCAGAGTAATACCGCTGACACATCTCCTGGTACATAGAGCCCTCTATCGTCAATAAATATAGCTCTATCGGCGTCTCCATCGTGAGCTATGCCGAAGTTTGCTCTAGTAGACTTTACGACCGCTATTAAGTCCTCTAAGTTTTCCGGTATCGGCTCTGGAGGCCTTGATGGACTGTAGCTTAAGTCACTATTTATAGCAACTAGATTCACACCCAGAGTTCTCAGTAATCTAGGTGTCGCAAGTGCTCCAACATTATTCGCAGGGTCGATAGCTACTTTAAGATTGAGCTTACGCACTCTATCTACGTCTATAAGATCCACAATACCGTCTAAGTAGTGATCAACTACGTCGTAAACTCTCACAACACCACCTGAAATCTCCCGCCAGGAGACTCTCCTAAATTTCAACTCGTGATATATTTCTTCTATTTCCTCCTCAACTTTACGTGGTGCTTCAACACCATCAGCCATAACGATTTTTACACCACTATATTCTGGAGGATTGTGTGACGCAGTAATCATGACACCACCATCGAATCCTCGAGTTTTTACGTAGTACTGTAGAGCTGGTGTTGGAACTAGACCAGCGTTGTAAACCTTCACTCCAGTGGAAATTAGACCGCCGATCACGATGTAGGTTAGAAAGCTATTACCAGCTCTCATATCAGAACCAACAACAACTCTAGAACCAAGTCCGAAGTAAGTTCCTATAGAGAGAGATAGCCTTAGAACCATCTCAGGAGTGAGGTCGACATTGACGACACCTCTCACGCCATCAGTACCGAAAAGCCTTCTTGAACTCAACTAAGACCCAGTGAAGTAACTATCTACCTAGATTTAAGTACATAAAGCCTGCGTCTTTATTCAGATTTCAAAGAAGTTTATAACCTTTCTTCAGCGAGAACTATGTGGTGCGGGGGTGCCCGAGCTAGGTCGAAGGGGTCGGGCTCAGGACCTCATGTGGGAACCCCGATGGCGTAGGCCTGCGTGGGTTCAAATCCCACCCCCCGCACCTCTCACAACAGCTTAGTTGAAGTCTAACGTTTTGAGCAACTATAGTTAGGTAATCTGAAGTTATTTCTCTATATGACTGGGCAGTAACAACAGCTGCTTCAGCTCTCCCGCAGTTGTAGAGTTTCTGAGAACTTCCTCAATAAGCTTGCAGCTACTAAGTGAGAAGTAGATATACACGCTAGCAGTTTTGAGTTTATCGAGAATTAGCTTTAGAGGTATGCATAACTATCGCTACTTGACTCTAACTTTATTAACCTTCTTAGAATTCCAGGAGTACCTTCTAAGCCTTCTACTTCTTCCGAAGCCACATGCTGCGCAATATCCTTTAGCTACGTTATAGGAGTGTCTTCCACATCTTCTACATCTAATATGTGTCTTCCCCTTACTTCTTTTACCCATTGATGGAGTTCCCTTCACCTACCTCACCCTCTGGGAGCTGGTGATATGATAACTATGTTCTCACCTCTAATTACTACAGTACCTAGTTTTCTGAGCTTATTTTCAGCAACTTCATACGCATCTTCTAAAACTATGTTTAAGTGTTGGTCGAAACTCTTGAGTTTTCCTCTGACAACTTCGCTAGACCTTAGCTTCACTAATACGTCTTGACCTAAGTTCTCACCGAGTAGGCGGTGAGCAGCATCGCTCATAGTGGACCATCTTGATACGTATGGTGAGGTATATATACCTTAATTCAGTCTCACAATCTCTCAAATTTCTTCAGTATTTCGAGAGATACCTTCCATATATCGTCACCAGCGTAGTGCAGATTCTTTAGAGCTCTCCCTCTACGAATTGAGGTAATCTCACTGTAAGTCATTAAAGCTCTGGTGATTGCTAGAGGAGTTTTCTCATCTGTTGACCAGATCACCACAATATCACCTATTGAAAACTCACTAACTCTACGAATTCCGGGAGCCATGACATCTGCTCCACTAAGTATAGGTCTAACAGCACCTTCATCTACTACTGCGTAGTGAAGTGCTTCAAAACCAGCTACTCTAGCTGATATAAGTGTTGGAGTAAGCTGGTTCTCAGATTTAAAAACTACTGGAATACCGTTTACTACGTAAATTACTTCACCATCAAATACTGCTTCATAGACAGTCTCCGCAGAACTAGCTCTAATACCAACACAGATCTTAGGGTAGAGACTGCAGATACTCTCAATTAGCTGCTTAGACTCCTTCCGCCTTAAGGCTCTGTAGACTATCTTTATAGACACACAGAGTCTCCAATAGTTAAAGCTTAAATCTAGTGATAAATGTGTTAGGTAGGGCCGGTAGCTCAGCCTGGAAGAGCGCTCGGTTGGCATCCGAGAGGTCCCGGGTTCAAATCCCGGCCGGTCCACCATAGTGTAGCTAGCTTCTATCCAACTTCTATAAGCTATATCTGATTCCTTCAGTCTGAGATAGATGACATTGAAGTCGGAAGATTTTAAATAGTGGATATAAGACTTAATTCACTGTAGATTAATGAAGCTAGCTACATCTTGAGGTCGGTGTATAAGGTCTTTAGGTAAGAATCTAGAGAGCTATTGTGTGGATTGGGGAGATTTCTCAGTAAGCTCTAGAGGTATTGTTTTCGTAAAGATGTGTCCCGAGAACTCGTAGGTTACTTTAGCCATCGTGGCCCCGGGTCGTCTATCCAGTACTATAGAGGTTTCTTCTCGAGGTTTTATCGATTTTATAGTTAGCTTACTGATAGTTTGAGTGCCACGCAAGAGTCTTAGTTCAGTATTCTTAATGCTGTAGTCACCACTATTAGATATAGTGAGCTTCACTCTCTCTACTTCTAGTGGGTGGATATCTAGTACGACCTCCGGAGGTCTTCCAGCATACGTATTGATAACTACAGCATATAGATTGATTAGCCCTCCTATACTAACTGAGCCACCGGACAGGAGCTCCGAGAGCTCGAAGAGTCCGTTGAATTTCCTTATGCTACTCCCAATTGAGACCGCTCCACCTTCACCACGTCCAGCTATACTGACTACTGAAAAGCCTTGAGAAGGTACTCGAAGCTCGTAGTTACTCTCGATCCTCGAGATACCGATGTATACACTTACTTTACTCTTAAATTCTTCTGGGGAGAGGAGAACAAAGCCCGTAGACTCGATTTGAGTATCTGAAGCGTGACACTTAATGACTACTTCAGCTGTTTTAACACCTCTAATAGCTGGTGATACATCTACAACGTATACGTAGTGTGCGTCTCCCCGCACTACAAGTGAGTGTTGAGGTTTAAACACTCTCGAAACTTTTACTTCATTTACGTAGACTCGCCAGCTTATATCTTCTACTCTATTTCTTCCTCTCAAAACCACAAAAAGCAGAGACTTCTCGGGGCTCTCTCCAATATCCACGGTATACCTAGCCGGATAGTCAAAAGACGTGCAGACGTGTGGATATTGAGGACCTACTGCTAGTAGTGCGTATTCAGACCTCTCTTCGTCTATATAGCTCTCTAGTCCAGGCAGCAACTAGTACACCTAGGATAACAGTACCCTACATGATTATATAAGCTATGTGAAGTTATGTATGTATTCTCACCCGATAACTTAGTTTTAATTACTTCGAGAAATAGCTCATATAAGTAGAATATGCAGATATAGAGGGGCTGAGAGATTTGGGAGTAATAGCTGAGTCTAGAAGTAGTAGCACTATAGACGAACTAGCAATTATCGCGAAAATTGAGGGTATAGACTACGATGTTTTGAGAAGAAGAGTTAGCTCCGGTAGAGTAGTTGTTGTAAGAAACAGTAGGAGAGCTAAAGTAAGGCCTGTAGCTGTTGGAGAAGGATTGAGTACTAAGGTAAATGTAAATGTTGGAACTAGCGGTACCGCTGTGAATCTAGATATGGAGGTAGAGAAGGTTAGAGTAGCTGTGAAATTTGGAGCAGACACCTTGATGGACTTGAGCACTGGAGGAGATCTGAGTGAGGTTAGAGTAAGGCTTATGGAGGCTTCCGAGGGGACTCCCTTTGGAACCGTTCCTACATATCAAGCCTGGATCGAAGGTGTTAGAAAGTATGGAGGTGTAGGTATTCCCTCAGAATGGTTTATAGCTGTAGTAGAGAAGCATTTGAGAGACGGCGTTGACTTCATGACCATTCACGCTGGAATCACTAGAGAACTAGCTATAAAGTCTGTTAAGAGTGGGAGAATTGCTCCAATAGTTAGTAGAGGCGGCAGTATGCTAGCTATCTGGATGATCGAGAATAGTGAGGAAAACCCCTACCTCAAGCATTGGGACTACCTACTAGAGGTATTCAGAGAATATGACGCAGTCATAAGTCTGGGTGATGCTCTCAGACCTGGAGCTACCGCAGACGCACACGATGAACTACAGATAGGGGAGTTAGTGAATAACTCGAGACTGGCTAGAGATGCTGTCGACAGAGGGGTTCAAGTCATGATCGAGGGTCCTGGACACATGACTCTAGATAAAGTTGTAGCTGACGTTAGACTGATGAAATCTCTCAGTGGTGGTGTACCGTACTATGTTCTCGGACCTCTAGTAACAGATATAGCTATAGGATACGACCACATAGCTTCAGCTATAGGTGCTGCGGTAGCAGCAGCCGCTGGTGCCGACCTAATATGTTATTTAACACCTTCAGAGCATCTAGGTCTTCCGGGAGCCGAAGAAGTTAAGGAGGGTTTAATAGCGGCTAAAGTAGCTGCTCACGCAGGAGACTTAGTTAAGCTAGGGAGAAGAGCTGCTTATAGAGATGTCGAGATGAGTATTAAGAGGGCTCAACTAGACTGGGAGTACCAGGTCTCGAAGTCCTATGACCCAGAGAGATCACTTAAACTGAAGACCAAGTTTCCACAGGAACTGAGTTCATGCACTATGTGTGGGCAGTACTGTGTGTTTCTCATGCTATCGAAGTACTTAAGCGAGAGAAAGTTAAAGCCGGAGGAGGTACTCGATAGATATGGAGAAGGAGCTAAACTGGTGTGGTAGTATGGATTGCGGTGAGTGCTCCTGGCTCTGGAGTACCTGGGTTAAAGCACCTATACTAGCTAATTCAGACCTCCTTATAGCTTCAGCCTGCCTACCGGTAGTTAATCCAGAGCTATTTAAACAGCTATCAAGCGGTAGAACAGTGCTGCTAGCCTGTCCTGAGCGTGAGAATCCAACACACTACGGTAAAATAGCGAGTATAATTAGGTCTTCGAGACCTAGGAGAATCACTATAGCTACGATAGATGGTAGTCCCCACTGCTTCATGCTTCACGCAAGTGCTAATGAAGCAGAGTACATAGTAGGTGAGAAAATCGATAAAGAACACTTCGTTGTAGTTAATGGTAAGCAGTTAGTTAGAATATCTCCACACGCAGTAAGAGTTGCCAGATATTTAAGTATCGTAAACGAGGTTTTAGAAAAGAATCCGGAGATAGTTGAAAGACTAACATCTCTCAGTAAAGAATATAGAGCAGCTCTAAACCTCAGTGACAGAGCTTCTTCCTATGAGTGACGAACCATCACAATTAAATCCTCTACTCGCTAGTTCTGGAAATCTCTCTCTACATGTATTGAAGGCCACTCCAGCTCTTAGTGCGAGTTCTCTAACTATCTTCATATACTCTAGCCGTTTATCTCTCCTCAGATAGGTATACCCACAGATTTTCTCACCAGCTCTATAGGCTTCCACTATCTCAGTATATACTTGTGGAAAGGCTTCCACCAATCTCTTCAAGCTATCTGCTCTTGCTTTATATGTAGAGCTAGTAATTTGAAAAGCACCTGCGAGTGATGCTCCCTCCACTAGTTTAGCTATAGAGGTGTAGTCATCGTTCACATAAGGCACTATAGGGTCTAGTCTAACTAGTGTCGGTATCCCAGACCTACTGAGCGCATTAACAACTCTAAGTCTCACCTCTGGAGGTGGTGCTCCCGGCTCTAGTAGTGAAGCTACGCGGTTATCTAGTGTTGTAATTGTTATTGCGACAACCACTCTATCTCTGAACCTAGCTAGTAAGTCTAGATCTCTGAGAACTAGAGAGCTCTTAGTAGTTATAAGTAGTTTAAAGCCTCTCTTTAAGATCTCTCTAATAGCTTCTCTCGCAATCTTTAAATCGGCTTCAGGAGGTGTATATGGGTCACTACTAGTAGACATCTCTATGATAGCACCCGGCGGGAGTTTCTCGAGGTCTTTGACGAGATAATCTTTAAGGGCTTTTTTAGGTCTGGGGTCGAAGAAGTTGCGTATGTAGCTACTAGCGTAGCAGTAGAGACACCCGTGTCCGCAGCCAGTATAGGGATGTAGAACATACTTTTTAGGGCAGGTACACATAGGTGAGCGCCACGGGTCGAATGGTCTAATTACATACATACCTAGCTACATATCTTAGACTAGGTAATAATAATTACTACTAAGATTACCGATTTTAGTGTTTAATTGAATTGAAAAAACTTTTGAACTTACGTAAGTCGATCTCTGGTTTCTATTTTTCTATAACAGTTATATTTCGAATTAAGATTTTAGTTACTCTCTCCTCTCTTACGTTAACTAGAACTAGTGCTATATTTCTATTCTTACGTAAGACTACTACAGCTTCATCTGCTCTCAATGTGACCGTGCCGTCTCCTCCTACATACAACTTGATTATCGGTCTAACAGCTGTTATGTTATATCCTTCTTCTAGAAGCTTAGCTACATCTGAGTCTTTCGTAGCTATATCGATAACCTTTTTCTTATACTCCTCACTAACTTCTATACGTGGACCCAATCTATGCCTTATATTTAGACCAGCAGCTATACCGCGCTGAATTCCTCTCTCACCTTCAGCTGATTTAGCATATACTAATACAGCACTACTAGCTAGCACTACGGCTAAAGCTATTCCTACCGCCAGTATAGCTAGCAACCTACTATTCATAGTTTCCCCGAATAACACTATATACACTAGCTTATACGAACTCCCGCGAAACTTAAGTGAAACTAGTGAAACTAGGTAATAATGTGTTTGAGAATACTTGACACACAAATTAAATAAAGTCATAGATTGAATGCCTATGACTTACTAGTGTTTCAGTTTTATACTGTCAGTAGCGTCTTCCGTTTTATGTGACTTGAGCTTACTTTAATATCCTTTTTATTAATCTTTGAAATTTTAATTTATAGAAGTAAGTTACATTATCGAGTTTAAGTCGTACTAGTTACTTTAAGCTTTTTTAATCTATACCTCTATTCTAATGTTGAGGTGTAGTAATTGAAGACTTTCCGAAGCGTATTAATAGTTTCACTTATCTTGCTGGCTATAGGTGTAGTATCTGCTGTGAGCTGGTTTCTCCGCGTTCAGCTCTACACCACGAGAGCTCCTTTTTCGGCATTCATAATGTTAGTGGTCCTATTAGCAGCAGGCTATATCTTCATGATGGAGGCTAGAGGTGGTAAATTATTTCCAGTGAGAAAGATACGCGCATTTGACGCTATCGAGGAAGCTGTAGCTAGGTCTGTTGAAATGGGTAGACCAGTCCATATGACTTTTGGTTTTGGAACAATTTCATCAGCAATGGCGCCTCAATTTATAGCTGGACTAGGTGTATTATCACATATCGCAAGATTATGTGGTAAATACGGTGCTAAGCTAATCACTACTCTCGGTGTGCCGGAAGCTATAGCTACAGCAGAGGAGATAGTTAGAGAAGGTTACTACTCAGCTGGTAGACCCGAGCTCTACGACACAACATACAATGTGAGATATCTAACAGACCAGCAGTTTGCTTACGCATCAGCTGTTCAAGCAACTATATTTAGAGAAAATGTAGGAGCTAATATCGTTGTAGGTCCTTTCTACGCGGAATCTCTCATATTTATGGAAGCTGGTAACATGGTTAATGCTTTTCAGATAGCTGGAACAGCTAGGGAGACTCAAATTCCGTTCTTCGTTTTAGTAGCTGACTACTCCTTCATAGGTGAGGAAATATTTGCCGCAGGAGCTCTAGCTTCAGGTGATAAGGAGACTCTAGCTTCAATAAGAGGTCAGGATGTCGGGAAGTTTCTAGCGATAGTATTAATAATTATGGGGATATTAGCATTACTCTTACCCGGTCTCAAAGGCTTTACGTTTGTAGACATTCTCAACTGGGTCTGGAAAGTAGGGTGAGGTTATGAGTTTAGTCGCTAGAAGATATACTCCCCAGATTATTGTGACAATCATAATACTACTATCAATAGCATTTTACTATCTCTACATCAATAGGGATGTCGCTGGAGCATTTAGTACTGCTGATAAAGCTTTAAGTGATTGGGCGGTAATAATCACGAGCTTCGCTCTTATTGTTGGAGGCATCGACATACTAAGATTTCACTTAACAAAAGTGAGAAAAGAAGGTCTAAAGCAGGCGCCCTTTAGCTTAGTTTCGATAGGATTGCTTGTAACTATGGTTATCTTTGCTTTAATCGGCTGGTATATCAGCTACAGTAACCCAGCAGCTGGAATTGCTATAACTACACAACCTCAATTTAGATGGCTATATCTAAACCTCTATGCACCAGCAGATGCCGCAGTATATTCTATCTTAGTGTTCTATATAGCATCTGCTTCATATAGAGCCTTTAGAGTAAGAAATCCAATGGCGTTACTCCTCCTCGTTACAGCACTGATAGTGGTCTTTGGAAACACTACTATCGGCGGGGTAGTGTGGCCCGGCTTTCTACCTCTAAGAGACTGGATTATGACTGTTCCCAATACAGCTGCTTTCAGACCGATCACTATAGGTGCTGGACTAGGTACTGTAGTACTAGGTCTGAGATTGTTGACATGGAGAGAGACGAGCTGGATGGGGAGGCGTGAGTAGTATGAGTGGGGTAAGCTACATAGAGAAAATTCTTGGGTCTAGAGAACTCCTGTATACACTACTACTACTCTCAGTTATCTTACCAATTATACATCCTCTAGGAATACCGATAGAGGTTTCTAAAAGAACTAGAGATGTATATAGCTACATAGAGACAAACCTGCGTCAAGAGTGTCATGTCTATATAGAGGTATACTACGAAGTTGCGGCAAGAGGGGAACTAGAACCAAATCTCATAGCACTAACTAAACACCTATTCGATAAGAACTGTAAAATAGTCTACGGATCTCTCAGTGCTTTTGGAGTTATAGCATTCTCTCTATTTAGGTCTATGGCGTCAGACCTATTCGAAGATAAAGTGTATGGTAGAGACTACGTTTACCTAGGCTACATCGCTGGTGGTGAAGCTGCTGCAGCTTCTCTGGCGAGAAGCATCAAGGGAACTATCAGTGTAGATAACTTCGGTAATAGATTAGAGGACCTCCCGCTAATGAAGGAGGTAGATAAAGCCACAGACTTCAACTTAGTCGTCATAGCATCCTCTGGCACAGATGTATTTGCTTACTACGTGAGGCAGTGGCACACACCATATAATGTACCTCTTCTATTTGCTGCTCTAAGCGTTATAGCTCCATCTATAGAGCCGTTTGTTGGTGCTAAGCAAGCTGTTGGAATGCTTGTTGGACAGAGAAGTGCCGCGGAGTACGAGGTTTTAGTAGGTAGGCTCGGCTTAGGTATAGCGTCTATGGATGCTCAGAGCACATCTCACATGTTGATAGTGGCCTTCATTGGCATCGGCAACATTCTCTACTGGGGTAAGAGACTCTCGTCTAGAAGAGGTGGTGGGAAGTGATAGGCTGGGATGTAATTGGGGCGTGGCTCTGTGCTGCTATGGTTGTATGGATATATAGCTTTGTCTATAGAGATAACGTGTTCTACAAGATAGCTGAACATATGTTTGTTGGAACCGCTGCTGGATATTCGATAGCACTAGCTCTAGATAGCTTAAACAGAGTATTAGTGTCACCAGCAGTTAGAAGTCCTCACACATTCTGGTCTGCTTCGTGGCACTATGTTATTCCAGCAATATTAGGTGTATTGATGTTCACTAAGTATTCAAAGAAGTATTACTGGCTAGCTAGATATGCTGTTGCTGTAAATATTGCTGTAGGCTCCGGACTGGCTCTCAGAACTGTGCCTATAGCTAACATAGTTAGACAGATTACAGCTACGATAGTCCCTCTCTGGGGGTCCGACCCAGTTAAAACTCTTAATAACTGGATTCTAGTTTTGATAACTCTGGGAGGCCTAACTTACTTCATCTTCACAACATTCCCGAAGAAAGCTGAAGGTGTTAAACCCTCGCTAACGTATTTGGTCTACAGAGGTCTTTACTATATAGGCATTTACGGTATGATGGTCGGCTTCGGAGCTCTATTTGCTAACACAATAATGACTAGAGTCGGCTTTCTAATATCTGTGTATTTAATATATATACAGCCGCAGGCTCTAGCTTCCGCTATAGCAGCAGTCTTAACTGCTGCTGCGATTATCTTAGGGATATTGAGAAAGAGGTAACCATGTCAAGCAATCTAAGTAAGGAAGAAGAACTACTAGACAAACTGGCGAAAAAGATAGTCGATTCGAAATTGGACACAATAGCTATTTTTCTGCTCAACTCTTTTGGTCCCATGGGGCGAGTGTGGGCTCAGCTTGCGAGACTATATTTACAGCCTTTTTTAATCTTACTTGGAAATCACGGAGAGCTTTTCCTTATGGTTCTTCAGGACTCAGAAAAAATCGAGAAACTAATAAGTAAGATTGAGAAATATAGTCAGTAAAGCCGATAGATCTTCAGGAGAAAATTAGTTTTTAGAGAAGGTAAATATATTAGTTTTCAACATCTTTTCATGCGGGATGATGCGAACGACGGGCGGCCTGAAGCTGATGAACCACTGCAGTACTGACTTCTCCTACGGCATCACCACAATGTAGCTATTACGCGAATAAACACCTAATATCAATTTGATGAATATATAACTCATACTTCAGTATTAACGAGTGGTGGGTGTAAGCCATTATGAGGGAACCGAAGTTTATCCTTGCGACTGATGTTGGTAGTACTACTACTAAGGCTCGCTTCTTCGGTAAGATAGATGGTGAGTGGAAGTTCTTAGCTAGTGGTGAAGCACCTACAACAGTTGAAAAACCAGTTGAGGACGTTACTAAGGGAGTAAGAAATGCTGTAAGAGAAGTTGAGGAACTCACTGGACACGACATACTGGATGACTCAACAGAAGAATTGAAGTTCATTATGCCCTATCTAGGTGGGAAAGTCGGTATAGATGTTTATGTATCAACGAGTAGTGCTGGTGGAGGTCTTCAGATGCTTGTAGCTGGGGTAGTTAAGAGTATCACAGCTGAGAGTGCTCAAAGAGCTGCTCTAGGTGCTGGAGCTATAGTAATGGATGTTCTATCGGTTGACGATGGTAGAGAGGTACACGAAAAGATTAATATACTCAGATTTCTAAGACCGGACATGATTTTACTCGCAGGAGGAACAGATGGAGGCGATAAAACCCACGTACTTGAAATGAGTGAAGTTATAGCTGTAGCTAAACCTAGACCTAGATTTGGTTCATCATTTAGACTTCCAGTAGTCTATGCTGGAAACAGAGACGCTAGAAGCGACGTGAAGAAGATTCTAGTTGAAGACTTCTTCGATGTAAGAATAGTAGATAATATAAGACCTCAGATAGAAGTCGAGAAAGTTGAATCAGCTAGAAACGCTATACTGGAGCTGTTTATGGAGCATGTGATGGCTCACGCACCTGGATACGAAAAACTGATGAAGCTAGTTTCAACAGATATAATGCCGACACCGGCTGCTGAAGGCTTAATGATCAGGACCTTTGCTGAGATGAAGGAAGTAAACGCAATTGGAGTAGGTATGGGTGGTGCTACAACAAACGTATATTCCGTCTTTGATGGAAGGTTCTTGAGGACTGTGAGTGCTAACTTAGGGATGAGTTACAGCATCGGAAACGTATTGAGAGAGGCTACTCTCGAGAACATCAAGAGATGGATCCCGTTCGACCTCACCGACGACGAGATTATGGGTATAATCTACAATAAGATGATTAGACCTACAACAATACCTATGTCTCTAGAAGACCTTATTGTCGAGCATGCTGTAGCTAGAGAAAGTATTAGAATGGCTTTCAACCACCACAAGTATTTAGCAAGAGAACTCAAGGGAGTTAAGAAGGAGAGAACTATTTCAGATATATTTGAAGAAGTAAAAGCTGAAGAAACCTATATAGATATGAAGAGAGTTGACTATATTATAGGTACTGGAGGTCTTCTCTCTAGAGCTCCTAGAAGAGTTCAATCTATGACTATACTCACAGACGCTTTCCAGCCGATAGGCTTTACCTACATAATGCAGGATAGTGTGTTCATGATACCCCACTTAGGAGTACTCTCTAAAATACATAGAGAAATAGCTCTTGAAATATTTGAAAAAGAGTGTTTAATACCTCTAGGCACACTCATAGCAGCGGCAGGTATAGGCTCGCTCGGTGAGAAAGTAGCAGATGTAACTATAGAGTATTCTGAGAAAGAGAGAGAGCATGTAGAGCTAACTTTCGGAAGTCTAATACGTATTCAGATACCTCAGTACAAGGAGGTAGTTGTATTCATTCAACCTACCAAGAAATTTGACTTCGGGTTAGGCTTCGGTAAGAGAGTTAGAAAAAAAGTTAAAGGTGGTGTTGTCGGTGTAGTATTAGATGGAAGAGGTAGACCTCTCTATATTCCACAAGACCACAGAGAGAAAAAGAGGTTGTTGACTTCGTGGTTTAAAGCCGTAGATCTATACCCAGCAGAATTTCTCGATAGAGTAGGTGGTGGCTAAAATGAGTGAGGAGAGCTTTGCGTACACACCTGGACTAACAGTCACCCCTCTCACATATGTTATACGTGAGAGAGTTCTACCTATCAAAGGAGACATATTAGTAGATCAGGGAGAGAAAGTAGATTTCGACACAATAGTTGGAAGATATTTTCTGGAGGGACCTCCATATATAGTTAAAGTAGCGGAACTTCTGGGGGTAGAACCTGAAGAAGTAATTAGGTACCTCAAGGTAAAGATAGGAGATAGAGTTACCAAGGGTACTATACTCGCCGGCTATTCAGCTCTTCTAGGTCTCATTAAGAAGTCTGTTGAATCACCTATTGAAGGCGCTGTCGAGAGTTTTAATGAAATTACCGGCCACTTAACTATAAGAAGTCCTCCACGTAAGATTGAGCTGAAGGCATACGTTAGAGGAAGAATTCTGAAAGTCGTTCACGGAGAATCAGTAGCTATAGGAACACCGGCAGCATTTATTCAAGGAATTATAGGCTTCGGTGGTGAAAAACACGGAGTACTAGAGATGGTTTCCTCCAACAACCAAGATGTCGTAGATTTAGAACATATAAGAGAGCACCACGCCGGTAAAGTAATCGTTGGGGGGTCTCTCATAACCTATGAAGCACTCGAGAAAGCTAGAAAAGTAGGTGTTGCCGGCGTTGTAGTTGGAGGTGCTAAAATAACGGACCTAGAGAGAATTTTAGGCTATAGAATAGGAGTAGCTATTACTGGTAGGGAGAATATAGGATTTACAATAGTTCTCACTGAAGGTTTTGGAAGACTTCCTATGTCTAGAAGAGCTTTCGAGATCTTCGAGGAGAATGAGGGTAGAGAAGCCGCAATCAACGGAGCTACACAAGTTAGAGCTGGTGTAATAAGACCTGAAGTAATTATTCCACTAGATACGGAGGGCTCCACCTCGAGACCGGAGTCTTTAGGTGAGGGTAAAATGAAGGCGGGCAGTATTGTTAGAATTATAAGATATCCATACTTCGGTGAAATAGGTGTAGTTACTGAACTACCTATAGAACTACATAAAATAGAGACAGAATCTCCGGTGAGAGTTGTTAAAGTTCGTTTACAAAGTGGAAGAGAAGTAGTGATTCCAAGAGCTAATGTCGAAATTATTAGTGAGTAAGTAACTTGCTTAGACCCTCAGCTGCTTTCTTGATAGACTTTCTATCTCTAGTACTAATCTCTAAAATACTTCCATTAGCAGTCTCTAAAACCAGTACTTCCTCTCTTGTAGCTAGAGTAACCCCTAGTGCTACTAGTGTGAGAATCGTATGAAACAAGTCTTGAGTATAGATGGAGATAACCGCTATAACAATAGTGAGAACCACCAATACTCTACTATATCTCTTCATAACTCCGAATCTACGTATAGATGACAAGGAAATCCTGCTTTCTTCAGTGCTTCCATCTAGCACTAAATCTCCTTCTTCAATAGTCACTCTGCGTGCTATAATCTTCTTTATCGGCATTTCAGTCAACTTTTCTCGATATAGTCACTCCCTCCTTCATAACAAATACGACATTCTTTAAACTGTTGATATCAGCTACCGGGTCACCTATGACTCCGACTAAGTCAGCTATTTTACCCTTCTCTATAGACCCAGCATAGCTTAACCCTAGACATTCAGCAGCATTACTAGTTGCCGCTATGAGTGCGTCTACCGGATTCATTCCGTACTTCACCATGGTTATAGGTTCGTTAGCGTGGTGTCCGAATGCTCTCATAGGGGGTCCATAGTAGTCCGTACCAGTAGCTATTTTCACACCGGCTCTGTATGCTGCTATAAAGCTCTTCGGCATGTGCTCTATACACTCTTCCTGCTTTCTAAGTCTCCACTCAGGAACTCCTGGAGGAGGATTCTCCATCATCTTCTTATAGACTTCTACAAGACATAGAGTCGGTACATAGTATATTCCTTTCTTGAGAAGAAGCTCGATCGATTCATCGTCTAGGAAGTAGCCATGTTCTATAGAGTCAACACCTCCGAGAATAGCTATTTTAACACCTTCAGATCCCTGAGCGTGTGACGCAACTTTCTTTCCTACTCTGTGAGCTTCTTCAACAACTGATTTAACTTCTTCTATACTCATCTGCGGGTGTTTGGGATCGTCCTTCTCAGACCCTACGCCACCAGATGTCATGATCTTAATGAAGTCTGCTCCATCTCTCAACGCTATTCTAGCGGCTTTTCTACACTCCCAAGGTCCATCGCATAGTAGGGCATTGCCCCTCTTTGCGACGTCCTCTAGTGGGAGGTAATGTATATCGCAGTGCCCTCCAGTCTGGCATATGGGTCTTCCAGAAGCTACAATACGTGACCCTACTATTGTTCCCTCAGCTGTAGCCCTCTTGAGGGATAGAGCGATAGTCCCACCACAATCTCGCACAGTAGTAAATCCCGAGTATAGGGCTTTCTGAGAGTCTTGAGCAGCTCTCAGAACTCTAAGCTCTAAAGGAGTGACTACGGCTTCCGCCGGGTTGTAAGTCTTTAAACCACTGAAGTGAACATGAGCATCTATCAGGCCCGGCAGTAAGGTAACACCCTTTAACTCTATAATAGAATAATGCTCCCCCACTTCAAGAGAGCCTCTACTAGTGACGTCAACTATGTACTTTCCTTCTACAACTACTGCGGGTTTATCTAGAAAAATCCCCTTACCATCAAATAATCTGTCGGGTAGTAAGACATATCTTTTATAGCGAGTCAATTTAAACTCCATGTTAAAGTTGTCCAGAAACAATATATAGTTATATAATAGCTTACTTGTGAGGTAGTATGCTTAGTTACAGAGATCTTTAAGCTTAACCTACTTCACATACTATTCTTTCTGATGATGCTTTTCTCAACCTGTTCATGATGGCTAACCCTACCCCTCTTTCTTCAACACCTTCAGAGAAAGCTATGGATACACTATCTAGCTTATCTAGGTTTCTTAGAGAGCTGTATAGGTTTCTGGCTATTTCAAATAGATTCTCTCGAGGTCCCAGCGTTAAATACATGATGCTGGTACCGAGTCTTCTACTGACTTCCTCAATCGTTTCTCTAGTGGCTAGGAGAGCTAGTAACTCTTTAGAGTACGTCTTTAGCGTATTGATGAGGAAGTCTAGGTATGTGGAAGTATCGCATAGACCTTTCTCTACTAGAACTAGTTTCTTATTGGGGGCGTAGTGTCTATACTTCATTCCTGGAGAGGGTGGAGTTCCAGTGTACATCGAGAAACCCCGAGCATAGGGAGTTAAGCTAAAGCGAAATCCGAAGACTTTTTCCAGTTCCTCCGGACCTATAGGTCCTGGTCGAAGAATCTGCGGTATAGGAGAGACTAGGTCTACTACCGTAGACTCAACTCCGAAGAATGTTTCTTCAGCATCTATGATTAAGTCTACCCCATCTCCTAAGTCCTCGATAACGTGTTCAGCCCTAGTAGGTGAAGGTCTCCCAGCGAGATTAGCTGACGGTGCTGCTATAGGTCTTCCGAGAGCTTCAATTAGCTTTAATGCCACTGGGTGAGCCGGGCAGCGAGCAGCTATCGTATCTAGACCGCCACTAACTACAGCCGGCACTTCAGCTCTTCTCTTGAGTACTACTGTTAGAGGTCCCGGCCAGGCTATAGCGAGAGCTCTAACTACCTGTTCAGAGATATCTGCAGCAACTTGATAGAGCATGTCTAGAGAGCTTACGTGAACTATTAGAGGGTTATCTAGAGGTCTTCTCTTAACTTTAAATACTTTGAGAACTGCTTCAGAGTTAAATGCGTCAGCTCCGAGGCCGTAGACAGTCTCTGTTGGAAATGCGACGAGTCCACCACTACGTAAGATTCCAGCAGCTTCCTCTATAGCTTTATCACTAGGTCTTAACGGATCTACCTTCACTACTCTAGCTCTATACATCCCAGAGAGATGTAGTATAGAGAGCTTTAAATCGAGTTAGCTAACTATATGTGAATACGTTAAACGCTACTAGATGTGGAGAGGCATCCTATCTGAGCCATGATGAACCGGACTCCACTGAAGACTGTGCGGTATTCTAAGCCCAGAGCCTACTCAGTAGAGCTTTATAGATCTTTCGAAGTCTCTACTTCTATCTTAATTCTAATTCTAGCTTCACCACGTAAATATCTAACTAAGTTCCTCAAGATCTCTAGCCAGGCTTTCGAGATTTCTTTTGCGTTATCTATCTCTGATATATAGTATGCTAGTACACCGAGGGTGCAGTAGATAAGAGGTGTTATTTGAATCATATAGAAACTATACTGACTCCTATTGCCGGCGAACCAGAGAAAAACATACATTAACCAAGTTAACCAGGTATAAACCCATAGACGACCTCTATCTGGAAGTCTCTTGAGATGTGGAATTACGTATATACTCAACACAGCTGTAGCTATATAGAGTATTGGATTTCCTGAAGCTACTAAGTCAGTTACGAATCCCACGCCTTCTTCGTATTTATAGCGGAGAATAAATGAGTTAATACCGGCGAGCCACTCCCATGGAGGTGCTGTGGGGGGTCCCCTGCCGGGCTCTATCTTTGTAGTTAAGTGCCATCTAAACGATCCCTCAACTGCTTCAGACCACCACTGGAGAAAGCCGCCTCTATATACTAGAAGGGGTATCGATAAAACCACGAATATTGCTAGAGGTGTGTAGACTAGGAGTAGAATTGTGAGTGCTGGAGATACTCTCTTCGAGTAACTGGAGTAGAGTGCTGGAATAGTGAAAACTCCATTAAATTTAGTTGAGAATGCTAGAGAGAGAAAAGCAGATGACCTATAAATACTGCCATATAGAGAAAATAGACAAGCAAGAAATGTGAGAAAAGCTAGAGGTGCGTCAAGCATAGCTACAAGTGTCATAGATCTAAACGTTCTATCGAGTAGAGTTATAACCGGTGTTAAGACAGATACGACGACGCCCCAGTACCCCCCTAGGATACCTCTAAGAAGTAGGTATTGAGCCACTAAGATCCCGGCTCCAGACACTATAGACGGCAATCTCCAGCAGATTGGTGTATCTCCACAGGTTAAGATAGAGAGAGCTATGAAATACTTACCCAGTGGTGGATGCTCTAAATTCATGTAGTTCAATATGTTGCCGGAGTTCGGATAGCAGTAACCTACACCAAAAGACTTAACGTGGGAGTCGGAGAGAAGGAGATTAAGAGCGTGTTCTGGAATATCTGCGCAAATAGCGTAGAGAGGGTTGTCACCGGAGCCGTAGTATTCGGAAGACTTTATAACTCTTCCTCCGAGCTCCTCAATTAGCTCACCCAACTTACTAGCAGTTCTTACATACTCACTGCGACCGATAGCAGATAGCTCGAGTGTGACTCTGAGATTATCGCCTGAAACTCGCGGATATATACCGAAGACTTTATTGAGATAGTTTCTGGCGGAACTCACATACCATACTTCATCAGATATGTAGTCATCGACTGTTAGAGCATAACTTAGTTGAAGATAGCTGTAGACGAAAACTATAGTAACTACAGCTGCGAGTTCCACTAAGTACCTGGCTGGAAAACGCATCTTCGGCCTACCCATTTAGTAGCATTTACTGTAGATTATTAACTGAGAGATAGATTGCTATTGGTGTCTAGAGTCTACTCTGGGTAGAGCTTCAACACTAACTTAAGGTAGTTACGAACTAAAGATATCGTGCAGTATTGTCTGAGAGAGCTCTCTTCTATTGCTTTCAGTAACTAGGAAGTAGAGAGTCTTGAACCCTCTAGAGATTAGTGTTTTTCGAACTTCTTCAGCTAATTTTATGTGTACGACTGCTATAGTTGGTTTAACACTATATAGAGCACTCCATATCCTATCTCTCAGTTCTTCTACTCTAAGCTCCATAGGACCTACTTCATCTAGAGCTATGAAGTCACAATTGCGTTCCGCATGGTCTAGAGAACGTACACCGACTGCTACAGCATCTTCTACTTTAACACAGTACTTACCAACAGTTAAGCTGCTGAGACCACTCATTTCCCCGCAGACATACGACAGTATTCCCTCAAGAGGTAGTCCTATAGATACTATCTTAAACCCTTTCCTTACGCCACCGACCCTTATCTCAGGACAGAAGAAACCACACACTCTATAGCCCTTACTCCTAAGGTTCTCAACCACTTCTGCGAATATTGTTGACTTACCTACACCAGGTCTTCCGGTAATGACTGCCTTCACTACCGGTAGCCTTTGCTTCTTCCAGGTAGTCCGGGTTAGATCGCTATTCGACACTTCCAATTTAACCTATCTAACTCACACAGCTGAAGTTAAAGACCTGTGTTTCTAAGCAGACGCTCTATTTAAGTACTCTACTAAATGTAGAAGCTAGGTTATCACATCGAGGTGGGTCCACTATACACTGTTCTACAAGTTTAGTGTAAGAAATTTAAAAGCACTATATCACCATCTTGTGGTGTATAGAGATAGAGAAAATAGTCATTAAGATCACTGGTAGAATATTCGATGACGATAGAGGTATTAACGTACTTACAGACATCTCAAAACTCGTCCTAGAGAAAATTAAAACCGGTAGTAGATTTATTCTTGTAGCTGGTGGGGGAAGGAGAGCTAGAGAGTATATAGAGTTAGGGAGGAAGCTCAAACTTAGTGAAGGAGTTCTAGATGTAGTCGGTATAGAGGTAAGCAGAGTAAATGCTCTAATACTGGCTACTCTCCTAGGGTCTGAGGCTTACCTACCTATACCGAGAAGCATCGATGAGTTCATGAAGGCTTGGACTTCTGGAAAAATAGTTATTGTCGGAGGAATGCAGCCTGGTCAGTCTACTAACGCCGTAGCCGCAGTAGTTGCGGAGCTAGTTAATGCCGATCTCTTAGTGAATGCTACAGATGTTGGTGGTGTATATGACTCTAATCCCAAGTTAAATCCTCAAGCAAAACTGCTGAAAGAGATCGATGTGAGAACCTTAGAAGAAATTATATCGAGTAGAATGCTAGCTGGCTATTACGAACTCTTCGATAAAGTAGCACTAAACATTATTGCTAGAAGTAGGATACCCCTGATCTTCCTGAACGCATACGATGTAGAAAATATTCGAAAAGCTATTGAAGGTGGAGACTTTATCGGAACTAGAGTGATATACAGATAGCACTTACTTCAAAGTAGATAGACCGAGAGCTTACACAACTCTCTCGCAATCAATTGCGTATTTTACTATTCTTCATTCTTTCAGCGGCTATACTGGTATATCTCTCTTGAGCTTATTTAAACAATGCCTTCGCCTATTTCTCGCTACTGCAGGCGTATTCATATTACGAGATCTCGATAGAGCTTGCTGAACCATTGTTAGAGGTCACCTACACTAAGTTCATCTAACTTACTTATTTCTTAGGCTTCTTATTCCAGAAGGCTCTACTTCGAAAGTTAGTTAATGTTAGATAGCCCGCCTAGCAGATGTAATTTGCTCTTAGTGCGGGGGGTGGGATTTGAACCCACGCAGGCCTACGCCATCGGGGCCTAAGCCCGACCCCTTCGACCTAGCTCGGGCACCCCCGCCACAGAAAAACTGAAATAAGAAACATAATAAGCTTTAGCTAAGTTGTGGGAGCAGTAAAAATTTCTTATCTAGGTAGCGGTAACTTGGCGTTAAAATGGGCAGCTGGAGTAGTGTGGTTAGAAAGACTTTGATGTTGGACCCAGATAAAGACGTAGTACTAGACTTCGTGAAGAGAGTTACTGATGGTAGGGGGAGCATCATTGTGAGTTCTGTAGGTCTTTTTAGAAGTATCGGTAGGTACTTCGCGCAGTCTATGAATTCTCTATCTGATATGAGTGTTTTCTATGTAGAGCCCTACGAGCTGACTTACTATGTAGCACCATATGATGAAGGTAGAGAACTAGATGTACTACTGTTTTCGACACCGGAAGGACTAAACGACCTATACGTACTCCTCGACCAACTAGTACTAACTGGTCACAGAGTTTCACTTATTTCAGAACCACTACCCGAGATCTTAAAGCGTAAGTACGAAGGTGTCGATAGAGTGGAGATAGAGTTAGGTGAGATGGGGCTTCTCAAGCTACTCAGTATTCTTACATATGTAACTTCTAGTTTGAGTAGAAGAGATCTGCGGAGAAGAGCTGATAAGATAAAAGAAGAATGTTTATCTCTAGCTGAAGTAGCCGACGAGTTTATAGAGAGATATGAAAGAGAGATTAAGACGGTTAGAGAAGCTCTCTCAGAGTTCTACGTAGTTACCTACACACCCACACTGGAACCAGCTGCTGAAATGTTTTCGCTAGGATTGAGTGATGGGAGAGCTCTCATGGCTGATATCTCTACAGTCTACTTCTACGTGGGGAGAGTATCTAGCAAGATATTAGCTTTCACTACCGATGTCGAAGTCTACACATATAGATACTACTTTAATAGAGTAGTCGAGAAGGGGGGTAGAGTTGAGGAAGTGAGATTGAAGACAGACCCACTTACAGCACCTCTCTACGCACTGATGCTACTCTATTACGTATCGAGAGGGACGTAGAGTGAGTCTAGCTCTACTCACTGGTTCAACAGGTGTCTTGGGGAGAAAGCTAGTTCCCTACCTAGCGAAGAGTTATAAACTCATCCTTCACTACAGAAGCTCAGATGAAGTCCTCAAAGAACTCCTCAGTGACTCAGCAGTTAGAAAATCTCTAGTTAAAGTGGTAAAGTGGGACTTCAGTACAGGGTCTCTCGAAGACTTCATTAGGAAAGTTCTCGATGCGGGTATGCCTAGCTTGGTAATTCTTTCAGCATCGTACTACGACTCAACGCCTCTAGCTAGAGTTAGTGAAGAATTGTTTAACTACCTAGTTAAAGTGAATCTAGTAGCACCATCCTATATAGCTCTAAGAATAGGTAGAGAAATGAGTGACGGCCTCATAGTATTTCTCACAGATATGATAGCTATATCTGGTCACGAAGTCTATGCCGAAATAAAGCCCTCACTTCCGTATGTGGCATCTAGAGGTAGTCTCCAGTACGTAGTTAAGCACTTAGCTAAAGAGCTAGCACCCAGAGTAAGAGTTATTGGAATTGCTGTTGGATGGATCGAGAACCCTAGAGCAAGTAGAAAACTGAGAGAAGCAGCTATTAGATCTATACCGACAAAAACATTTGTTACTCCAGACGAGATCTACCTAGCAATAGAACTCGCAGTAAGATCTCCAAATCTCAACGGAGTGTTTCTAACGCTAAGTGGAGGTTTGTGAAAACGGGGAGTCAGCCGCGGGTTCAGAAATCACTAGTCATCCCTTGTAAGATTCATCACTCCAACTAACCCCCAGTTTAAAACTATTTTCTAGATCAAATTTAAGTAGTACCGCACTTGCTTTGTGAATACCACTGCTTAGATATTTTGAGAACCTCTTATTTAACCTGTAAACGCTGCAGTTAATTGCAGATACAGCAATACCTGGGGGCTGAGTTTGTGGAGGACGTAGTATCTGAAGTGATTAAGAAGGCTCTAGGTGAGAGCAAGATCTTTAAGAATAGGGAAGCTCTAGCATGCGACTACATACCTAATAGACTCCCCCATAGAGAAGAATACATTAGGAAAACAGCTGAACTTCTATCTCCAGTTTTAAGAGGTGAGAAACCTAGCAACATCTTTTTATATGGTTTAACAGGAACAGGTAAAACTGCTGTCGTAAAGTACGTAATTAAGAGATTTACCGAGCATGCTGAAAAAGCAGGTATAGATTTCTTCAAGTTTTCATACGTAAACTGCCGTAATGAAGATACGAACTATAGAGTTTTATTTAAAGTAGGGTCTGATATAGGAGCTAAAATACCGTTTACCGGCCTCTCAGTTGCTGAGCTACACAATAGGCTGAGGGAGTATGTAGAGTCTAAGAGAATGATAGTTACTATAGTATTAGATGAAGTAGATTTTCTCGTTAAGAAAGTAGGTGACGACTTACTCTACAGACTCACAAGAATAAACGACGAACTCTATCGAAGTAAGGTCAGTATTATAGGTATAACTAACGATGTGAAATTTGTGGAGACTCTAGACCCGCGAGTTAAGTCTAGTTTGGGAGAAGTTGAAGTAGTATTCCCACCGTACGATGCTCTTCAGCTAGCAGATATTTTAAGAGAGAGAGCTGTATTAGCCTTCAGGGAGAACGTTCTCGACAGTGGTGTCATCGAGTACTGTGCTTCCGTAGCAGCTAGAGAACATGGAGATGCTAGAAGAGCTCTCGACTTACTTAGATTCGCCGGTGAGATTGCGGAACGCGAGAGTGCGCTTAAAGTAACTATAGAGCACGCTAAAAAAGCTAGAGAAGAACTAGAAGTAAATGCGGCTACAGAGGTTGTTCGAACACTTCCATACCACAGTAAGCTAATTCTACTATCTCTAGCTACTAGAGGGGGGTTTGCGGAATCCACTGGTAGTCTATATCTAGCGTATAGAAAAATCTGCGATATCCTCGGACTGGAACCCCTGGCTCAGAGGAGAGTTAGTGAATTAATTAGTGAGTTAGATATGCTCGGCATACTCACATCTAAGGTAATAAGTAGAGGTCGCTACGGGAAAACTAAGGAGATAGCCTTGGGAATAGACTCTACCGTTATATTGAAAGTACTTAGTTCAGACACTAGGATCGGTGAGTATGTTAAACTACTTAAGAATGATAGGAATAGATGATGGATTCTTTCCTCCAAGCTTCAAGGAGTTAAAGCTGAATACTTTTCTAGTAGGTACACTTTACCAGAGTATGTTACCGAGAGACATCAGAGTGAGGTTAGTTACAGTTGACGGTACTGACGGTACTGAAAAAGCTACTGAAATTCTAAGAGATCTCGGAGGTGTTGACGTTGTTTTTCTCGACGGAGTTACTGTAGCTGGATTCAATATAATAGACCCAGACACTCTACTTCAGTTCAGTAGGTTGGTTGTTGTCATCTATAAGTTCGAACCCTCTATAGAGAAGATTGAGAGAGCTTTAAAGCTCCACTTCTCAGACTGGGAGAGCAGGCTTAAAGTAATTCTGAAGGCCTACTCTAAGTCAAATCTAGTTTCTACTAGGTGGAGGACTATGAGAATAGCTTCATTCGGCGAGCTAGAGATCGATACCGCTAAATTAATATCTTCAACACAGCTAGTGTCCTCAATACCAGAGCCGCTTAGAGTATCTGATATTATAGCTTCATCTCTCTCTAGGAACTCACTACTACTAGGTAAGATCTCGAGAAAGTAAAACACTGCGCAGGTCTCATCAGAGAGATCTGCGTGGAGAATATAGAGAAATACTCAAGCTACTGCTCACTTAGTGGATTTAGAGTCCTCTATAGTACTTCTTCTGTCGAGAATTCTTCGGATACCTCTCTTAGAGCTTCAACTTCGTCTAGCTTTTCGTAGATATTTTGAACGGCTTGAATGACTTCTTCCTCACTTTTTGCTCCAGTTATAACCATCTTACCACTACTAAATATTAGGAGTACGACGCGGGGACTATTCATCTTGTGTATTAACCCGGGGAACTGCTCCGGCTCATACATTACGTTATCTAAGTATTCAGCAGCTATCTCTAAATTGACTTCAGCATTTAGATTTGCTGAAGCTACAACGTTCTGTATTTGTATTCTCGGTTTACCGGTGACTAGTATTCCGTGTTTGTAGAATAACCGGAGTATTCGCTTAAATCCCTTAATAAGCATCTCCGTTTTTTTAGCACCGGTAATAACCATCTTCCCAGTTCCAAATACTAGAGCTGTTAGCTTCGGGTTATCGAGTCTTAGAACTAGTCCGGGAAACTCCTCCGGGTCATACTCGACATTAGGTATCGACCTAGCTATAGCTCCGAGATCTAGTCCTTGCTCTAGTGTAACAGTAGCCACAATATTCTCTATTTTAATTAAAGGAGTAACTTTACTCATACACCACCCTATGTAGCAGATTAATAAGGTTTATAAAGCTTATAAATGGAGAAAATTTCTCCGGGAACTCGAGGAGTTTTAATACCCTACAGCAGATGCCTTCACGTAGTTCGTTATTAAGCTATTTAAAGTGGATCTCCTGGGATTGAGAGAACGGAGTTAGTGCCTGGTCTAGAGACAGTTGGTGAGCTTCCAGCGGTCTATATGAGAACTCATAGAATACTTATTTTAGCAGATACTCACATAGGATTTGAAGAAGAAATTTCTTCTAAAGGCGGCTATATACCCCGCTTTCAACTTAAGAATACACTCAGAATTCTGGAGGAAGCCTTCAGTAGTGTGAGTGTAGATAGGGTGATATTTGCTGGAGACATTAAGCATCTCTTCAACACTCTCGGTAGATTAGAGAAGCTAGAACTAGCAGAATTACTGACGTACGTTAAGAAACACGTTGAAGACGTAGTGGTAGTTCGAGGAAATCACGACAACTTCCTACCCGCAATGAGGAAGCGGTTTGATTTCGAGATAGTAGATAGCTTTCTACTACCACCATTCATAGTGGTACACGGACATAAACAGCTGGGTGAAGAGCTGTCTTCACAATCGTGGAGTTACTTAATTATGGGACACGAACATCCTAGTATAGCTCTCAGAGACACTATAGGCTTTATCGGAAAGTTTTCGTGTTTTCTAGTAGGAAATATGTTGAACTACGGAAAGAAAGTAGTAGTGCTACCTGCCGTAGGAATATATCAGACAGGGTCAAAGGTCACACTAACCAGAGACACGTATCTATCACCTATAATGAGAGAATACGTAGATATCGAGACACTGAAACCCGTAGTGGTTACTTCAGATATTGGAGTACTGGAGTTCCCAGCTCTGAGAGAGCTTCACGACATAATGATTCAGAAGTAGCTCTATTCGCGAGACTTTGTGTGGAGTTCTACTAGTCGGGCACGTGATTTATATGTGTAGAGTGAATTGATACGTTGAATTTCAGTATCTGCGATTAATTCTATTTAACTTTAGTAGAGGTGTCGATAGCTCGGAGTGGGAAATCGAACATCGAATCTGGCTAGAGTAGGTCAGTGTGAACTAGTGTCTTCATTTCTCAGGGGCTGCCCACTTCATCATCTAGTTAGTAAGTGTTTGATAGCTATTAAATAATTAATACTAATTTTTATACCGAGACCGCTAGATAATAGTGAATCAGCTAGTGTGGTGTCATATATGTCATCTACAGTGCTAGGCGTGAGTGATTTACGTATCTACTACTACACACTAACCGGAATAGTTAGAGCTGTTGATGGAGTAAGCTTAAGTCTAAGTGAGGGAGAAGCACTCGGAATTGCTGGAGAATCAGGTTCTGGTAAGTCAACTCTCGGCTACGGTGTCTTGGGGTTAATACCTCCTCCCGGCAGGATCGTGCGCGGGTCTGTAGTAATAGATGGTGTAGATATAACGAAGCTTAAGCCGGCTGAACTAAGAAAAATCAGGTGGTCTAAAGTAAGTATGGTTTTCCAAGGTGCTATGAATGCTTTAAACCCTGTTTATACGGTTGGTCACCAACTCTCCGAGCCCCTCATTCTTCACAAGGGTTTAAGTGTTAAAGAATCTCTGGCAGTAGCTGCTGAAATGGTTAAGAAAGTTGGTTTAACACCAGATATTCTCAGGAGATATCCTCACGAATTAAGTGGTGGTATGAAGCAGAGAGTTATGATAGCTATGGCTCTGCTATTAAGACCTAGAGTAGTAATAGCTGACGAACCAACTACAGCTCTAGACGTAGTTATACAGGCACAGATAATGAACTTGTTTAAAGAACTCAGACAGTCAGAAAGAAACGCAATGATATTTATAACTCACGACTTAAGCATAATAGCTGAAATAGCCGATAAAACTGGAGTTATGTACGCTGGAAAAATTGCTGAACTAGGGCTCTCTGAGACGGTATTTGGGAACCCGCTTCACCCATATACCCAGGGACTTCTCAGAAGCATTCCGAGACTCAGAGCAAAGGAGAAGATAACTTGGATACCGGGTGTCCCACCAGACCTCAGAATTCCACCGCCCGGCTGTAGGTTCCATCCGAGATGTCCTTACGCTATGGATGTATGTAGGTCTGAAGAACCTCCTGAAATAGAAGTCGAGAGAGGCCACGTAGTTTCTTGTTGGCTCTATGTCAAGAGGTGAAGAACTGTGAGCTCCAAGCTCGTAGTAGAAAAAGCATATAAGTACTTTCCACTTAGAAGGTCTTTAGTCGAGATACTGACGTTTAGAAAGCCTAGATATGTGAGAGCTGTAGATGGAATAAGCTTTATGGTTAGCGAAGGAGAGATCTTCTGTTTAGCGGGAGAATCTGGGTGTGGTAAGACTACTACTGGTAGGCTGGTAGTTAGATTGATAGACTTCACTGGTGGGAGAGCTCTCTACATGCCTAAGAAAGAGATGCTATCTGAAATACCTTCAACATTCCTAGTAGATGGAAAGTACATCGACCTAACCACCAAGCTACCGAGATACATAGATAAACTACTGAGACGAGACATACAGATAATATTTCAAGATCCATACGGCTCTCTGAATCCTAGAATGAGGATTTACGATATCCTGAAAGAACCTCTAGACATACACTCACTCGGAGCTACGGAAGATGAAAAGAGGGAGGTAGTCTTTAGAGTACTTGAAGAAGTAAAATTAACACCTCCAGAAGAATTTGCTGAAAGATATCCACACATGCTATCGGGAGGTCAGAGACAGAGAATAGCTGTTGCGAGAGCACTCATACTAAATCCATCACTAGTAGTTGCTGACGAACCGGTGAGCATGTTAGATGTATCAATTAGAGCTGAAATACTTCAGTTGATGCTGGATCTAAAGGCGGCTAGAAATCTAACCTATATATTCATAACTCACGACCTCGCAGTTGCGTCCTATATCTGTGATAAGATAGCTGTAATGTACCTAGGTGCTATAGCAGAGAAGGGCTCTATAAACGACGTAGTCAACAACCCACTACACCCATACGCTAAAGCACTAATAGCAGCAGTTCCAGAACCAGACCCGAGGAATAGATTGAAGATGAGGGAAGTACCTATTAAAGGTGAGATACCTAGTGCTGCTAACATACCGCCCGGCTGTAGGTTCCATCCGAGATGTCCTTACGCTATGGATGTATGTAGGTCTGAAGAACCTCCTGAAATAGAAGTCGAGAGAGGCCGCGTAGTCTCCTGCTGGTTATACGTGAAGAAGTAATTCGTACAATTTATTAAAGGTTTTATAGTCATTTTATTTAAAACTTAAAAACCGAGAGTTATCTGAGTAGTGGTAATCTACTTGGAAGTAGGTATTAGAGGTTGGGGTACGTATATACCTAGATTTCGGCTAAGTGCTCAAGAAGTCGCGGCTCTCTGGGGGTACGACTCTAAGCTACCTAAAGCTCTAGGGATAATCGAGAAGTCTGTAGCTGAAGAAGACGAAGACTCTGTGACTATGGGTTGGTATGCAGCTAAAGTAGCTATGCAGAGAGCTGGGATAAGTGGTGATGAAGTAGATGCCGTATTCTTTGGCACAGAGTCGAAGCCGTACGCGGTAAAGCCTTCAGCTACAATAATAGCAGATGCACTAGGAATTAAAAAGAGAAAGCTGGCTTCCGATCTAGAGTTTGCGTGTAGAGCGGCTGGTGAAGGCGTGAGGATATCTGTGGGACTAGTTAAGAGCGGTCTCGCACAGAATACTCTAGTTATAGGGTCTGATACAGCGCAGGCAAATCCGGGAGATCTACTAGACTTTACTGCTTCATCTGGAGCTGTTGCTTTTGTGGTCGGTCCTGGAAGTGCTTCAGCAGCTGTAGTAGAAGCAAGTGTAACATATGTTACTGATACACCAGATTTCTGGCGGAGAGACCGCTCCCCGTACCCTGAGCATGCTGAGATATTTACTGGAGAACCAGCATACTTTCACCACATAGTTAGTGCTGTTAAGCTGCTACTAGAGGAAACAGGGCTGAAGACAGGGGATTTTGACTACGCAATATTTCACCAACCTAACGGTAGATTCCCTCTGCAGGTAGCTAGATCTCTAGGGATTCCTCAAGAAAAAGTTCTACCGGGACTCGTTACACCCTATATAGGCAATACCTACAACGCATCGGCACTCCTAGGACTAGCAAAAGTACTTGAAGAAGCCCGTCCCGGCAGTAGGATCTTAGTCGCTACATTCGGTAGTGGTGCTGGAAGTGACGCCTTCAGTTTAGTTGTTAGAGACAGCGTGTTTGAGTTAGTAAAGAGAGGTCCTAGAGTAGTCGATATAGTGAACTCTAAAGTCCAGATATCCTATGGAGAGTACAGTAAGTTTAGAGGACTTCTCTTAAGGAACATAGGTGGTTGACATGGGTGTTCACATAGTTGGTGGTTCAGTTATTAAAATCGATAGGCACTTCGAGCTTGGATATAGAGATCTAGCCTACAGAGTTATTAGAGACTGTTCCGAGTGTCTAGATGTAGACTACGTAGTTATCTCATCAACACTACCGGAACTCTCAGCACATCAAGTAGACCTTGGTACACACATAATTCAGTGGATAGGTAGGAGAGTACCAGTAGTTAGAGTTGAATCTGGTGAGTCTTCCGGTCTAGCGGCGGTAGAGTTAGCTGCTTCACTAGTTGAGTCCGGCAGAGTTGAGAAAGCACTAGTCCTCGGAGTTGAGAAAGTCACTGAGTATCCTACGTATACAGCTAACTACCTATATACACTAACTCTAGACTATGAATACGAAGTTCTGAGAGGAGTTACCCCACCTGCTTATGCGTCTCTCGCAATGAAGGAACTCATTAAGTCTGGAGTAAGAAGAGAGTGCTTCAGCAATTGGGCTATTAAAATGCACGAAAATGCTGCGGTAGTACCTCACGCTATGCTGAAGTTTAAGATATCTCACGATTCACTTAAAGACACACAGATTCTAGCAGATCCTCTCACACTCTACGATAGCTTTGCTTTCGGTGATGGAGCTGCCGCAGTAGTAGTATCAAGTACCCCTAATAGGAGTAACTCATCCGTCGAAATAGTCTACAGTAATACAGAAGTAGGGCTGCCGGCGTACGCTAGAGAGAAGATCTCAGACCTAACCGCATCAGCTAAAGCATTAAAAGAGTCTCTAGAGAGATTCGGACTAGACTTAAGAAAAGTTGTAGTTGAATTACACGATAGCTATACTCCATACCCTATAGCTATACTTAGAGCACTCAGATATCTAGATAGTGAGTGTGATTTAAGTAACTTCGAGTGCTTGAATTTAAGTGGTGGTCTTAAAGCCAGGGGACACCCGATAGGTGCTACTGGAGTATACCAGGTCTATGAAGTATTTAAGTTGCTAACAAGTGGCTTAGGTGGTAAAACTACGTCTTCAGAATACGGGATTGTTCACTCGATGAGTGGTCCAGACAACTTATCTCGGGTGCTAGTTTTAAAGAGGTGAGCTTCGTGAAGCTTTCCGCACCTCAATTCTGGAGAGTGAAGGAAAACCAGTATAAGCTAGTAATCACTATCTGCAAAAACTGCGGCAGGAAAACAGTGTTCAAGAGACCAATATGTCCACACTGTGGGTCTGATGGAGTAGAGTACATAGAATCTGCGGGAATAGGTGTTGTAGAGGAGTTTACGAAGGTGTACTACAAGAGAGACTCTAGTGAAGATAGACTACCGGAGGTGGTTGGAGTAGTAAAGCTGAGAGAGGGTGTGAGAGTAGTAGGTGAAATCGTCGGTATCCGCAGTGATGAAGTGAGAGAAGGTATGGAGGTTGAAGCAGTATTAAGAAAATATGTGTCAGATGAGCCCTACGGGATTATATACTATGGACTAAAGTTTAAACCTGTTTAAACCTACTGGATACTGTATTATAGCGAATTTAAAAGCTTATTTTACACTTAATCCCTCGAACTTGGTGTTTACATGGACTACAGCAAGTTTATAGCTAGAGCATCGGAAGTTTTTAAAGCGTCAGAGATACGTGAGTTACTGAAAGTAGTAGAAGCCCGCAAAGTCATAAGTTTTGCGGGTGGGTACCCAGACCCTCAGGTTTTCCCACGCGAGTCTCTCGCAAGAATAGCTAGTGACGTCATACTTAACTATGGAGATAAAGCTCTTCAGTATTCTCCGACGAAAGGTGTTACTGTATTTAGGCAGACACTACTTAAGTATCTAAAAGATAACAATGTTAGAATCTCGAGTAACGACGATGTTATAGTTACAACAGGGTCTCAGCAGAGTCTAGACATAGTTTCTAGAACTCTCGTAGACCCTGGTGACTACATAATCACGGAGAATCCAACATATCTAGCAGCTCTAACAGCTTTTAGAACGGCTAGACCGAACATTATCGGTATACCAATTGATGAACGCGGAATGAAGACTGATGTATTAGAAGAAAAACTCAGAAATCTGAAGTCCTCCGGTATAAGAGTTAAATTTGTCTACACTATTCCGGTAGCACATAATCCAGCTGGTGCTACTATGAGTTCAGAGAGAAAGAAGCACCTTCTAGAGCTAGCATCACGGTATGACTTCATAGTGATTGAGGACGACCCATACTCATTCTTTGTTTACGATGAAGCAGATGTAACTAGGCTAAAGACACTAGATAGTGAAGATAGAGTGGTCTATATAAGCACTATGAGTAAGACTCTATCACCAGGACTTAGAGTCGGGTGGATACTGGGTCCTCAACAGCTGGTAGATGTATTTGAAAGAGCTAAGCAGAGTATGGATCTCCACACACCAACACTCTCTCAATATATAGCTAAGGAAGCCATTGAAAAAGGAGTCGTTAGCGAGACAGCAGAAAAAGCTAGGAGAATCTATAGAGTAAAACGTGACGTTATGTTCAACACCCTATCAGAGAGTATGGTGGAGAAATCCTGGTGGGTAAAGCCTGTTGGTGGACTCTTCCTCATGGTCTGGCTACCTCCAGAGATAGATACAAAGGAAATGCTGCCTACTGCGATAAATGAGGGAGTAGTCTACGTACCGGGAGCTTCCTTCTTTGTTGATGAAAGCGGTAGAAACACTATGAGACTCAACTTCAGCTATCCAAGTATAGAAGAAATAAGAAGTGGAATCGAGATCCTCGGAAAAGTGGTTAGAAGAAAGCTTGGGAGATGAATTCTTCAAATATTTTTTCACTCCTGTGAATCACTTACGTTCTCCGCACCTGACGGTCTTATATATGCTAGATATTTAGTATAGTCAGCAGATTCAGCTACTGCTTTAAAGTTGTCTACTATCTTGTACACTGTCTCTATCTCACGGCTTAGATTGTGAGATAGATTAAGTGCTTTCACTATCTCTATTTTAGCTTGAGAAAGTGTTACAATACTTTTTAAATTCACTCCTATCGGCACGAAGTACTCCGGTACCGTGGGAGATATGTAGAGAGTATCTCTACATCTCTTTACAGCAATACTGTTTACATATGAGTCTAGAGAAGCTATGTAGACTGAGTCATAGTAACCACCGGCTTTTTCCCAAAGATAAGCCTTAACGCCTAGCTTAGCTATCTTGCGGAGACCAGCCTCACTCACACATAGTACTTCAGTTCTCACTTCATCTTTAACTAGTTTGGTTAGTGTGTAGGCTTCATAACTACAGCCAGCGATGAGTATCGAAGACCCCGAGAGAGAAGATATTACGGATGGTACATGCGCGAGTAGTGATGTATGTAGACCTACTAGACTATCTACAGATTGTGGAACAGGCTCTAAGCACTTAAAGTGAACACTGGATTGTTCCGCCATTACACCGTTTTTAAATAGAGCCAGCTCGGTAGAGCATCTGGGAGATAATATAGCGTTTTCACCGACTGCTACGTTTTCGACACCGTAACCTAGTTCAATAACTCTAACTAATCCAGCTGACCCAGCTATCTTACCGTAAACATAGGGAGTATATCCTCTAGCAGCAGCAATATCTAAAGGTGTTAGAGCTGCGGATAGAACTTTAACTAACACCTCACCTTCTCTAATAGGTACTGGAGGGATCTCCAAAAATCTCAGCCCTCCAGCAACTACAACAGCGCTGACACTCTTCATACACTATCTCTTCTATAGGTTATTTATCTAACTTAAAATTCTAGCTGGGTGATACAGTGTTTGAAGAGTTTAGCGGGAAGTTTTACTACCTACTCCACCCGAGACCGACTGTTGTTGTGGGATCTCTATGTCCAAATAATCGAGCTAATTTTATGCCGGCTAGCTGGAATACACCAGTAAGTGAGGAACCACCAACAGTAGCTGTCGTTGTAGATCCACAAGCATATACGAAAGAATGTCTAGACTTCTGTGGTGAAGCTACTCTAAACATACTTGAGCTAGGAGATGTACAGTTAGTCTACGACCTCGGTTCTGTTTCCGGTAGAGACATAGATAAAGTACTTAAATTCAAGCTGGAACTAGTAGAGAGCACTACAGTAAAGCCCCCAGGAATCGCTAGGTCTCTAGCTATACTTGAATCTAAAGTTATCGGTAAATATCCTGTTGGTGAGGCATATCTATACATTTTCGAAGTAACTAAAGCTAGAGTTCGAGAAGGTGTAGCAGATAGATTCGGCTTCTTATTCAATGAAGGGGTGAACATACTTCTCCACGCTAGTGGACGCTATTTCTATGGGGTCGGCTCTCGAAGACTAGCATTAAAGAAGTCTGTCTAGGCTGTAAACAGCTCCAGGTCCTCTAAGCTAGAGATACCCTCTCAAAGCTCTAAGAAATAGCAGTTATTTTGACGGTAATAGAGCTATTTAATTTCTGATACTGATTCTATGGGTCGATATCTTGCGTGTCGTGACTTTCGACATCTGGGGGACACTTCTAGATCTCTCGAAATTCTACCTGCTTCTGTCTAGAAAGCTATCGTTTTTGAGTGGGAGAAATTCTGAGGAACTATACAGCTCGATTTTGAGTACCTATAATGAAGCACTTAGAGTTAGACTAGGAGGAGGGTTCAGTAAGATAATCATAGACTCCGGTGAGTTTTTCTCTAGAAGGCTTAAAACCACTACTGAAACTCTATTTAAAGCAGTCACGATGACTCTAGAGGAGCCTGAGATATCTGAACTAGCTTATCCAGATGCAGTAGAAGCTGTTGAATCAGTTAAATCAGAAGGATACACCACAGCAACTCTCGGAAACGTGATGTTCTGGCCTGGAATGGTTACTAGATACTTCCTCTACAAAAATGGATTGCTGAAGTACTTCGACTTAACTGTGTTCTCCGATGAGGTAGGTCTTCAAAAACCCAGTAGAGAGATCTTTGAATACATAGCTGAAAAATTTGGAGTATCCACTAGAGAGATAGTTCACGTTGGAGACTCACTAGAAAACGATTTAGCTGGTGCTCTAATATCGGGATCTAAAGCTATTTTAGTAAATAGAAACTCTCCAACCGAGATCTTAGAGCTAGGTAAGTCCGCACTTCTAGTAAATAGTCTCAGACACCTATTGAGCGCTCTCCGAGAACTAAGAGAATAGAAATTGAATATCCGACTATAGAAGACACAGCAATACGTGAAGTCCACAGAGCAGTTCTACAAGCCGATCTAGCAGATCTATGAGTATACATATATTTCGTAGTTAAGAGTTAAGATATCCTGAGAACTGCTGACCCAGTTACTTTAGCTGATTTTAAGTCTCTGAGGGCTCTATTTACTTCCTCTAGATCGTATATCTGTACTTCTGTCTCTACTCCGTATTTAGATGCTATATTCAGTACCTCTTCAACATCTCTTCGAGCTACATTCGCAACGCTCTTAATGCTTCTCTCTAGCCATAAATGTTTCGCGTAATCTAGATTTACCGGAGTCTGCTTTCTAATTACGTTTACAACTAAGACACCCCCTCTTTCTAGTAATTCAAGTGCTCTAGCTGTAATCTCACCCACAGGTGTGAAGTCTATTGCTCTATGGAGTTTCTTATGTGGGGTTTCACTCGGGTGGCCCGTCCAGTCAGCTCCAAGCTCTTCAGCTAATTTTCTATGCTCTAGACTCCTACTAAATACGTAGACTTCAACACTTGGGAATAACTTCTTAACGATCTGTAGAATAATGTGAGCACTAGCACCAAAACCAAAGAGGCCGAATCTCATTCCGTCTTCAAGACTCGCTAGTTTAAGAGCTCTATAGCCTACAGCTCCAGCACAGAGTAGTGGTGCTATGCGAACATAGTCTACACCGCGCGGTATTCTATAGACGAAGTCAGCGTATGCTACTGTATACTCAGCGTAACCTCCATCTATCTGGCAGCCCGTAGCTGCGAAGCTATCACATAAATTCTCTAGACTAGTCGAGCAGTAGTAACACTTTCCACAGGTTCTTCCCACCCAGGCAACACCAACTATGTCTCCAATATCTACTCCACCACCCAGCCCTGGAGGTACTTCAGCGACTCTACCGACGATCTGGTGTCCCGGCACTACGGGGAGCTTACAGTTGACTCTACCTTCAACTATATCTACATCAGTATAGCATACACCACAAGCAAGCACCTTCAGTAAGACCTGATTAAAGCCCGCCTCCGGTGTGGGATAGTCTTCTACTGTAAGCGGGTTTTCACGCCAGGGTAAGTCACTATACCTACGGGGTAATCCGTCGACCTTTATTTCCACTTTTTCATGTAGAACAGCTGCTTTCAGCTAGACCCCTACTGGATTCCACATTTAACACTTAAATCAAGTAGTTGTGGGCTCAAAAGTTTTATTGAATTACCGCTGTAATGTATGGGAGCTGTGGTGGAGTGCTATCTAAAGATTCCTCAAGCACTTTCAGCTAGAAACATAGGTAGAGTGCTGGAGTGTCTAGATGTTAAAGCCACTCTCACAGAACCTCTCGAAGATGTTAAGAGCTTTCTATTAGATTTTTTAAGTAGGTATACAACTATCTCGAAGCTTAATGTAGTGTTTACAGAGAACGAGCCTATAGGGACAAACTACGTTCTCTATAAATATCACGTATTTGATAACACTGACTTCACTGCTTCATGTAGAGCAATAGTAAGAAAGAACGTGTTAGAGGAAGTTATCTGTACATTCGATAGAGCTAGTGCTGATAGAGTTTCCAACACGCTGAAATCAGAAAATCGCGAACCAAGACTTAGGTATCCAGCACCTACAGCCGCCAGTGGTGTAGCACCCGGTCAATACTACATCGATCACTTCATAATCTATAAAATTTTCGGTGTCCCAACTATTAACATAGAGAAGTGGAAGCTAGTAGTCTCGGGTGCGGTACTCAATCCTCTAACACTATCACTAAGTGAGCTGGAGAGAATGTCTGAAGTAAAGCTAGTGAGAGATTTTCACTGTGTCACTGGGTGGTCTATTTCATCAGTTCAGTGGGAAGGAGTTAGGTTGAAGCTAATTACCGATATAGCTAAACCGAGCGAGGGCGTTCGATGGGTGCTCATACATGGTCTTGACGGCTACGTAGCAGTAGTTCCCTTCGAGGACTTTATCTCAGAAGAAGCTCTACTAGTTCTTAAATTAAATGGTAAACCCCTCTCAATAGAGCAGGGATATCCTGCGAGAATCTTCATACCCCACCTATATGGTTGGAAGAGTGTTAAGTGGGTAAACCGTATAGAGTTTACCTATAGATACACAGACGGATATTGGGAAGCTCTAGGATACCACGAGAGAGGAAACGTATTTCTAGAGGAGAGATTCAAAGAGATTGCGACGTAAGCTTCCTACTGCTACGCCTTCGTAGAGAACTTAGTTTCTCAGATACACTCCTCCATTTTCTCAGAGAGATACGTATTTTTTCGTACTTACTCTTTGTCTTCCAGAGTTTTTCTTGAAGTAGGTAACCTATTACACATATAGGGATAACTGATGCTATAGATACTATATTGTAATATAACACCGAGTTCATGAAGTATGTAGAAGACGAACCACCTAAGAGTAGGTACGGTATGTACTCACGCTTTCTTAGAGATGTGTAGAGAAGTACTGTAAATATCATCGATATGGAGATGAGGCAATATAGATCTAGGTGAAATCCAGCTAGCTTAAGTACCACATAAGATGTAATTAACGAAGAAGATATAGCTACAGAGACTCTGTAGAATAGAAAACCTAGAGTGAAAACTATAGTAAGAAGTGGAGCCAGGGTGGAGTAGGTAAAACCGTCTAGCCGTATCACATTCGTGATAGCAGTTAGAAGTATTACAGTAGCACAAAGTGAGATAGCTGATACCACTCTTTTAGCAGCATATCCATAGATAGCTATAGAGAGACTCGCGAGTAGCAGTATGTAGTTATGTAGCGTATGCTACCCCCTAAGCTCTAATCTCCCGTCCAGCGATAGATTCTAGGAAAGCTATTCTCTTCCACACAGGTGGGTGTGTTGATAGTAGTTCTTCTAGTCCTACGAAAGGCTCTGTGAAAGCATATATGAAGAGAGTCCTCAGCTTACTATTTGCTATAACTTCCTTACCGTAGTATCTGTAGAATCCATCTATAGACTTTAGAGCGCCTATCATAGTAAATGGAGATGTTACTTTAGCTCCATGAGCATCAGCATAAAACTCTCTCAGTCTAGAGAGTGCTAGAACACCTAGCTGAATCAATATGCTTAAAGCCATTAGAACCCCTCCTAGAGCAGCTACTAGGAGTCCGGAACCTCCTTCACGCCTCCTATTTCCATCAGTGAATCTGCTAGAGAACAGTCCGACATAGAGAAGCATTCTACCCATGTAGTAGATGACTGTCGGAAAGATGCCGAAAACCATCATAACAGCGTTATCTCTATGCTTATGGTGGCCTAATTCGTGACCTATTACAGCTTTAAGCTCCTCTCTGCTTTTGAGAGTTCTGAGCAGACCATCGGTAACAGCAATATACCTACCGGCTACTGGTGATGAATATGCGAAAGCATTTGGAATATTTATAGGTGACCTCACAGCTTTCGGAGGCTTCATGCCGGCTCTCTCAGCTACTTCATTAACCACTTTCTGCATTTCGGGGTCATAGCGACATCTGTAGAATACATTGACTAAGTAGGGGGAAAGGAGCCACGATATGGTCGACGGCACTATAGCGAAGAGAAATGCTATAACTCCTAGACCTACCGCTAATTCCTCACCTAGAACATAAGATACTAGTCCGAAAACCAGTATTACACCACCGATCACAGCAGCCGCAGTCGATAGCATCGAAGCTCTAAGTGCGTCTAGATCTGCCGGAGTTCTTCTCTCTATGAGCCTGCCGACGAGCACTCCGGAGAGAACTAAAGTCACTATAGCTACTACATACCCTAGTACGTCGACTACCCACCACAGCCACATAAACCTGAAGATGCCGAATGTAGCTGCGTAACCTGGTGAGAAGTAGTAGATAATGAACTGAATAGCGAGTAGAGATATGAGAGCTACAGAGATTAGTGAGAGTACTAGGAGTATCTTAGGCCTCACTCAGACCACCTTACCAGACAAACATCTTTCTTCTCGCTTAAAAATCTTCTTTGAGCTCTTAAGACACTCTCGAGAGCCTCTCTAGGTGATGGAGCTGAAACAACTCTAGCACCAACTATCTCCGCATCGGCTCCATAACATAGAGCTTCACCAGGTTCTGCTCCAGCAGCAAAGATTCCGGGTGAGAGAATAACGTACTTACTTCCAAAAGTCTCCCTTAGATCTCGAATTATAGTGGTTTTACTTGCTGGAACTATTAGTCCAGTAGGGTCTGTCTGCTGGACCACCATCTTGATATCTGAATACCGGCTGTCTATTATGTAGGAAGCTGGGTGGTCGAATGTTATCTGTAGAAAGAGGTCTAGTGATAGACTATTACACTTTTTAGATATTCTATCTAGAGCACCTTCGTAACCTATAAACGCATTAACTACTAATCCGCTGAAGCCTGCATCACGTACTAACTCAGCTACATACTCCATCATCTGAGCTAAATCTCCGAGTTTCAAGTCAGCTAAGAAGTATGTTCCCGAGAATGTATCGAACAGACTCTTTAGAGATTTAAGACTCCTACCGAGTATGTAGGGTGTTCCTACTTTATAGCCGACTACGATGTTCTTAGACGCTGATATCAGGTCCACTAAGAATCCGAGGTCTACCTTAGGGTTATCTACAGCCAGCATTAGCTTAGACTGAGCTCTAGCAATAGCTTCTCTAATCAGTCCGAACACCACTAACTCAGTAAAGTGTAGACTTAAATCTATAGGTCTCACTGTAGCTGAAGTTTCCAGCCGAGTTTAAGCCATAATCTCAGACCTCTCGTAGACTTTTAATTCCCGCCGTAGTGAAAACTCGGCTAAGTATGGAGGGGTGTGATAGCTATGTATGACCTAGTAGTTATAGGTGGAGGTCCAGCAGGGTATATGGCTGCTTCTAGAGCGAGTTTTTTAGGGCTGCGTGTTGCTCTAATCGAGAGTCAGCTACTAGGTGGTGAGTGTACCAACTGGGGGTGCATACCGACTAAGACTCTGCTTGAGATTTCTGAGACATACTACAAGCTTAAGCTACTGCAGCAGGCCGGCTTCTCGACAGAAGTTAAGCCGGCTTCGTGGGAGAAGTTATTTGAGTATATATCTAGAGCTGTCACGCGGTCTCGAGAAGGAGTTAGAGCTCTCCTCAGCGATGTTGAAGTAGTAGAAGGTTGGGGTAGACTGACTGGTGTTAGAAGTGTTAAAGTAGAAGCAGGTGGATCTACTAGAGAGCTGGAGTCTAGGTATATTCTAGTAGCCACAGGCTCCGACCCGAAGGACCTACCGTCAGTTAGAGTTGATGGAGAGTACGTTATCACTAATAGAGAGTTCTTCAAACTGAGGAAGCTTCCGGACTCTATTACTATAGTTGGTGCTGGAGCTATAGGTGTTGAACTAGCTATAGCTCTAGCTATGCTGAATAAGGAGGTCTACATCGTCGAGATATTAGATAGAGCTCTATATTTCGCAGACCCAGATGTATCTAGTGTTGTCGAAAGATCTCTCAGAAGACTTGGAGTTAAGATGTTCTTTAAAGCAACAGCTAAAAATGTAGATAGAAAAAACGGTGTTGCTGTTACCACTATTTCAACTGGAGATGGTTCAACTAAAACTCTTGAAACAGAAAAAGTTCTTCTAGCAATAGGGAGAAAACCTAGAGTCGAGAATTTAGGACTTGAAGTAGTCGGTGTAGAATACGACATAAAGAACGGCGTAAAAGTAGATAGCAACATGGCGACAAATATACCGACGATTCTCGCAGCAGGTGATGTTACCGGTCCTCCTCAGCTAGCTCATAAAGCATTGAGAGAAGCGTTAGTAGCAGTAGAGTTCATAACTGGAAGTAGGGAGCTACCACCTAGAGCTCCTATACCGCAGGTAGTATTCTCCCACCCACAGGTAGCTATCGTAGGTCTAACAGAGCAGGAAGCCGCTAGTGCTGGACTATCCTATAGAACGTATAAGTTTCCCTACGTAGCTCTAGGAAGAAATACGACTGCTCTAGCTAAGAGTAGTGAGGGTTTCACAAAGATATTGATAGGTGAAGACAAGAGAGTGCTGGGAGCTCAGATAGTTGGTAATGAAGCCTCCGAGTTAATCCACGTATTCTGCCTAGCTATCGCAAAGAAAATGAGTATTAAAGACCTTGCTGACACCATCTACACTCATCCAACGTATTCTGAAGCCATAGGTGAGGTAGCGAATCTGGCGCTTGGGAGGCCTCTCCACTTTAAGTAGCTACTCACTGTGGAAGTCTCTTAAATTTCCCGCTTGAGTGGTTGGTTCAGCTATAGACGCTATACATTTAATTCCAAACCTGGCGCATACATCGCTAAACAACTTAACTACTCTAGACCACCAAACACTATTTCGAACTAGAGACTGAATTCTCTCAAAGTCATCTACAGCAGAACTGAGGGATTCTCTGACTCTCGGGGTGATTCTCAGCTTATCTAAGAAGACTAGCTTCACGCAGCCGCTAGCTAACTCCACAACCTCTCTAAAAGACTCTACACCGTCGTTTAAACCTGGAATTACTGGACCGTAGAATAGCCACACATCTAGCCCAGCCTCAGAGATCTTGTGTAAAGCTTCAGCTCTCTGTGCTGGATGTGGAGCTCCAGGTTCCAGTAGAGAGGAAATACTCGAGTCAGCAGTTATTATGGTGAAGCCTACGTCAACTACTTCCCTACTACTAGTTAGTAGGTCTAGGTCTCTCAAAACTAGAGGTGACTTGGTCTGAATACTTACTTTAAAACCTCGCTTTAACAATATTCTCATAGATTCACGAGCTAGTCTCTCAGTTAGTTCAGCAGGTTGGTAGGGGTCTGTAATAGTTGAAATACCGACAACTCCTGGTTTAAGCTTTCTTGTTTCTCTATTTAGAAGTTCTATTAGATTTTCCTTAACTAGTACTAGAGACCCCCACTTTTCAACTACATCTCTATGCCTTGTATATTCTCTAGCGTAGCAATACAGACACCCGTGCTGACACCCAATATATGGATTTAGAGAGTAGTCTAAGTCTGGGAGTCCCGATCTCGATAGAGCACTTCTAACCAACACTCTCGGGCAGTTAGTCAAAGAGTCTTCTACCTCTAACTAGGAGACTCAGTATTCTCGAGTTCTCCACTATTTGCTCAACTGGAACTTTAGTTATGCTTCTAAGGTCTGATAGAAGGTCGCTCAACTTACTGTACACTCTATATGGTCTACTGAGTGTTGCTCTAACCATCTCTCTAACGAACCAGACTCCGATTGGAATATTGAAGCTCGGGTATATCTCTCTATATAGAACGACTCCAGCCTGTCTGCCTAGCCTACTTAAGCATTCAGCTGCAGCTAGTCTTGAAGCATAGTAGCAACCACCTATAGATGGATATTTTTCTCTTCTACTCGTTAACTCCCAATCACCCTCAACTACGACCTCGCCTCCAAACATATTCCATGTAGATCCGGGGAACCACGCTTCAATCCACTCAAACATCCAGTGAGTTGGTAGGAGAATAGCGATGAAGAGATTCCCACTCTTTACGTAGGTATACAGTCTTATCTCGTTTATCGGGGGCTTTCCAACGATTTCTCTTATGAGAGCTTCTGACACCACTGAATCTACTGCGGTTATAGCCCACCTAGTCGGCACTAGTTTCCTTCTGACTTCCTTTCCCACAGACCCGGTGGAGAGTATTCTCGCAATAGTGGATACAGGTATAGATGACTTATATAGATAGAGAATGGCCTTCTTAGCTCCTAAATCTCTGTCTCCGTAGACTTTCTCTACGTGTCTACTCACATATGGATTCGAGTTAATCTCTAATCTCTTAACTGGAGCTGACGGTCCCATCGGCGGTATGTTTTCGTCTAGTAGAGCTCTAGCTCTAACTCTTTTCTCGAAGAAAACTTCTACATCAACTGGTTTAGACGATATTGCTAGTTCCCTTATCTTACTGACAAAGCTACTGCCTACATCGTAGACTCTAACAGACATACCACCTCGAATGAGAGTCAATCTAAACCTCAAGATATCGTCTAGAGATATATTTAACCACTTCTCTGGAAGGTCGTAGATAGATGTATCTCCAACTTCTGGTGGGAGACCTGCGGCAACAGTAACTACTGGATATCCCAGCCACCCTATGTAGACAGATGGCGGTGAGCTACTCGATAGAGTCTGAGAGATCGGTCTTAGAGCACGGATAGATGAAGCTCTAGCTAGAGCCAGACAGTACTCAAAACCGCACAACCTCTTAGACCCTCCGCGACATAACACACAGAGTCTACTATCTATCAATTCTACCGCTTGAAGTTAGATTGAGAAGCTAATATTAGCACCAGAATTAGCTAGATACGTGTTTTTACGTACTGTAGGTTAGTAGTTCTACTTAGGTGTTGCGTATGGTTGTACCTCCTCAGGCACTGCTTGAACTAGGTTTCAGCACCGAGCAGCTTGATTGTGCTGGAGTTAAACTCACACTATGCGAAGTCTACGAATTAGAGGGAGCTGGAGAGATCGTGTCTGACAGTAAGAGTATTCCACGCTACATCAGAGTAGAACCTAACTACGAGGGAGTTTTTGAACTGCTGAGTGGTTCCTACATAGTGCGGTACTGTGAGTACGTTAAAATCCCGGAAGACTCTATAGCTCTCGCGATACCTCGCTCTAGTTTGCTTAGGTCTGGTGTAGCTCTATTCACAGCTGTGTGGGACCCGGGCTACGAGGGAAGAGGCTACGGACTTATGTCAGTACTAAATAAATACGGCGTTAAATTGGGAATTAAGACTCAGATAGCTCAGCTAGTCTATGTAAAGCTTACTGAAAAATCTGCTCTTCTATATAGAGGCACGTACTACCTCGAGAAGTAGCTACTACAGACTTCCACGCTTGGTAATCAATTTAACTACTTTATCTAATACTTCGTCAGGGGTTCTCCCAAACACTCTGATCATAGGCTCCTTTCCTATATCACCAGTATCAGCTAGAAGATCTGGAACTCTTCCTAGCTGCTCCACTGCTCTTCTAACTATCCAAGGTAGAGAAGCACCCTCCACACTCTTAACTTCTTCAGGTTCTTCTCTTCTATCGATTACTGCGAGAGACATTCCTAGTTCACGAGCTACCTTCAGTAGGTCCTCTCCATACTTTATATTCATAGCCGACCTAATAGTGGAATCGTACTTCATTGCTTCTAGAACTAGTCTAGCAACATGGCTAGATACTCCCGGCTGTGGATAGCCAAACACTCTTACTCTATCTAAATACTTTACCACCCGCCCGGGAACTCCGACTACATCTGAAATTCCTCGAGCCAAGTACTTCGGCACTGAGTAAACTATGTTGGATTGAACCTCAGGCACTAGCTCAGCTAGTTTTCGCGATAGAGGTTCTGAAGTCATCCTCTCGAGAGTTTCCGCGAGAGTTTTTTGAGCTCTATAGAGTTCAGCATCGAGCTCTAAGTAAGCTATTGGATTTACGGGGCAGGAACCTTTTCCAACTATATATGAGCGAGAGATAGCTGTTAAAATGAAGTTCTTTGCTTCAATTATAGAGTCTAGCACTGGATATCCTTTAGCTAGGTAGGCAGCTATCGCAGCTGAGAACGAGCAGCCTGTTCCATGAGTACATCCTTCTACCCTCTCTGTCTCTACGTGCTTAATGACTCCATTAATGTAGACTACATCTACAACTCTACTCTCTGAGCCTATGTGTCCGCCTTTAACAATAACTGCTTTAACCCCTAGGTCTCTAGCTATCGCTTTAGCAGCTACTTCAGCATCTACTAAATTACCTATTTTAACTCCAGAGAGTACTTCAGCTTCAAATCTATTTGGTGTTACTACCATAGCTAGTGGAAGCAGCTCCTTTTTAAGGGTTTCAATAGCTTCATCAGCCAGAAGCTTAGCGCCACTCTTAGCTATCATAACTGGGTCTACAACTAGTGGAAAACCGTAGCTCTTCACAGACTTCGCAACAGCTCTAATAATCGGTGAAGAACTCAGCATGCCTGTCTTAGCTGCGTCTATATTCATATCCTCCCATACAGCCCTGATCTGCAGCTCTACGAATTCCGATGGGACTTCGTGTATACCTATAACTGAGTAGGTATTTTGAGCTGTTAGAGCTGTTACTGCTAGAGTTCCGTGAACTCCTAGAGCAGCAAAAGTCTTGAGGTCAGCAGCTATTCCCGCACCACCACCTGAGTCAACTCCAGCAATAGTCATTGCGACTGGGAGCTCCCACTTCTTCACTTAGGTCCCCGAGTAACGGTTAAGCAGACGTTATTAACTACTCATAGATTTATCAAATTCTCGAGTTAGTGCTGGATATCTTATAAGGCTTAGACAGCATAGAGTTATGAAGTACGGTGCTGAGTATGAGTACTATAGATGAGTTCATAGTGTTTTTAAGGAATCTAGCTGAGAAATGGTCAAATCTATATGAAGAAGATAGAGTCTTCGAAGCAGATCCTTCAGAGGGAGAGCCTAAGTACTTTCTTACAGCAGCGTATATGTATCCAAATGCACCAATTCACGTAGGCCACGGGAGAACCTACTTAATAGCTGACGTACTAGCTAGATTTAAGCGGCTACTGAGATACAACGTCCTCTTCCCAATGGGTTTCCACTATACTGGAACTCCAGTACTCGTCCGAGTTGAAGCCATACTAGAAAACAAGGCTAAGGAAATTGAGTCTATGTCTAGAACTTTCAATATCGAAGTAGAAACTCTGAAGAAGCTGAGAGATCCAGTGAGCTTCGCTAGATACTTTCACGAACTCTCTAAAACCGTAATGAAGAAGTATGGTTTAAGCATAGATTGGAGGAGAGAATTCACAACTGTAGACCCGGAGTATAAGTCCTTCATACAGTGGCAGTTCACTAAGCTCTTAGAGAAAGACCTACTGATTAGGGGAACATACCCAGTTGGGTGGTGTCCGAGGCACGGTATGCCTGTGAGTATGCATGACACTGAAGGAGATGTTGAGCCGGAGGTCGGTGAGTTAACTCTAATAAAGTTCACTGATGAATACGGAGTTAAGTATCCAGTTGCTACATTAAGACCTGAGACAGTTCTTGGTGTAACTAACATCTGGGTAAACCCGGAAGCCAGGTACTGTATATCCCGCGTAAATAGTGAGGTGTGGGTAACTTCGTGTGAAGCAACTACGAAGTTAAAACAGCAGTTGAAGAGTGTAGAGATTTTAGAGGAAGTAGGAGGCGGCACCCTCGTCGATAGAGAGCTAGTGAATCCAGTTACTGGAGAGAGAGTTAGAGTGCTTCCGGCGTCATTTGTAAATCCGAAGTTTGCTACCGGGCTAGTCATGTCGGTACCTGCTCACGCACCATATGATTACGCAGCTCTTCGAGATTACGTAGAAAAGAATCTCGGAGGTGTGTGGACTAGAGAGTTAATGCCTAAACCGCTAATCCAGGTTTCAGGCTACGGTGAGATACCAGCGAGAAACGCCGTAGAGCAGCTCGGAGTTAGAAGTCAAAGTGATGTCGAACTCTTAGAGGAAGCTACGAAGAGAGTTTATCGAGATGAATTTGAGCGAGGAATCTTCAGACCGGACGCTGTAGCTTACGTAGTGAGTCGAGACTCTAGAGTGTTGAGTTACTTAGAGAAGCACGTAGCCGGAAAACCTGTTCCTGAAGCTAGAGAAGCTGTTAGAGCATTACTTGAAGAGATAGGTGTGTACGACTCTATGTACGAAGTTATGAACGCACCTGTTCGCTGTAGATGTGGTTCAGAAGTCGCTGTGAAGGTGCTCGAAAATCAGTGGTTCATCAACTACGGAAGTACTGAGTGGAAGAACCTTACTAGAGAAGCTCTTAAAGACATGAGGGTCGTTCCCGAAGAAGCTAGAAGAGGTATAGAAGCAACTATAGACTGGCTTAGAGAGAGAGCTTGCGCTAGAACTAGGGGGCTGGGCACCGAGCTGCCGTGGGCTCCCGGCTGGGTTGTTGAAGCTCTAAGTGATTCAACTATATACATGGCTTTCTACACTGTAGTGCATAGAATTAGGAAGCTGGGGGTTAAAGTAGAGAAGCTAGGAGAGTACTTCTGGGACTACGTATTTCTAGGTCTAGGTGATGCTAGAGAAGTTGCGGCTAAAATCGGTATTAGTGTTGAAGACTTGGAGTCTATGAGGAGAGAGTTTCTATTTTGGTACCCACTAGATTCAAGACACAGTGGTAAGGACCTGATACCCAACCACCTAACGTTCTTCGTATTCAATCACATAGCGATATTTCCGAGAGAGCTGTGGCCTAAGCAGATAGTTGTGAACGGCTGGGTCTTAGTTGAAGGAGCTAAAATGTCTAAGTCGAAGGGGAACGTGAAGCTCTTAGGTAACCTCATGGATACATACTCACCAGATGCTCTTCGCTTAGGGCTGGCCTTCGGTGCTGAAGTAGATCAGGACCTAGATTTAAATGAGGAAACAGTTCTTTCAGCCGCTAGACAGCTTATGAAGATATACAACACCATTCGAGAGATCCTACATAGAGTGAGTGGAGATAGTGAGAGACCTCAAGATATCTGGTTGAGAAAGACTCTTGCTACACACGTAGTAAACTATGTAGAAGAACTTGAAAACGTCAGAATTAGAGCAGCTGCTCTCAGAGTCTACGTAAAAATGCTGGAAGACTTAGAAACCTACTTAAAGTGGGCTAGAGAGCCCGGGAGAGCCGCCGTAGACTACATAGCTACTTGGGTAAAGCTTATGTCACCATATACACCGTTTATAGCGGAAGAACTCTGGAGAACACTGGGAGGTAGAGGCTACGTAGCTAAGTCAGCTATCGAGAGAGAGTTAGTAGTTAGAGATACACTATTTGAGTTTGAGCAAAAATACGTAGATCTAGTTATTGAAGACATCAAGTCAGTTCTAGATGTCGTTAGTGGGGATACTGTAGCTGTATATACATCAGATAGAGAGCTATCTTGGATAGTTGAGAGAGTTGCTGAAGACGTAGCTCGCGGCATCGATTTAAGTGAGACCGTCAGAAAGCTCTCTCGTGATCTAGCTAAGGCAGGTATAAGACAACCAGATAGAGTAGTTAAATCTATACGTGAAGCAGTAAGCTACATAGGTCCTGAAGTAGTTCTCAAGTACTTGAAGACCACTGGAGGCATCGATGAATTTGAGATACTATCCAAGCTGCAGGGACTCGTAGCAACTAGACTGGGGTTAAAGAATTTTGTAGTGTATAGAGCATCAGACACTAGCACACCGGATTTAGGTGGGAGAAAGAGTAGAGCGTTCCCACTTAAGCCCGGAATATACGTCACTCAATCTACCTACTAAAACATTCACAGCCACATCATCTTCTAGAAGCCTCACCGAGAAGGTATAGATTTAGAGAGCAGCAGGGAGATTCTGTAGAGGGACTACTCCGTCTCTCCACATTGTTGATGTTTTAAAAAGATTCACTGTAGAGTATTTTAAGCGGTTTGCGGAGGTAGAGGTGTTTTAGTGTGGATTCTATGCGACATGAAAACGTGAGACTCATGGTTTCTCAAGCCATCTACCGCATACTCCGTAAGCTAGTATCGAAGAGTGTGAGAGTTGGTGTACGTGATCTTAAACTACTCGTTCTCGAAAAGTTTCTAGAGTCTGAAGACCCAGAGCAAATTGTGATGTTAATGCCTCAGGAGGTCGTTGTTGGGTCTGAGAGATATAGAGTAGATGCTGTATTTAGTGGTAAGATAGCTTTCGACTTTAAATCTAGGGAGGGAGAATTTAATTTAGCTGTCGATAGTGCTAAAACCAAGTACCTACCGAAATTACCGAGAGTTGAGTATTATGTAGTAACTAACTGGGACTTCTGGAGGGTGTACCGAGTCCTACGTATACCGAAGCTAGAACTACAGCCTGTGGTGGAGGGCGGCCGGGAGGAAGCTCTAACCGCGTTAGAGCAAGTTGTTAGCGGTATCGAGGAGTTGAAGGTACCTCCACACCCACTGTCAATAGAGAAGCTCTATACCGTGGACTTAGCTAGACTGAGGACACTGCTGAGGAGTGTTCTCGACGAAGTCTTAAATAGCGAGAGAGTTAAGCCTCTTTTTGAAGCCTACAGAAGGATCGTAGAGACGCTATACGCTGGTAATAGAAGCAGTGAGAAATATGAAGAGTTCCTCAGAGATCTCTACGTTAAACACACGCTAATGCATATGATGGTTATGGCTAGCTTAGCCGCATCTTTGAAGGTAGTTCGCGGGAGTTTTATTGATATATGCAGTGGTGTAGTTTTCTCAGGTAGCACTAGTAGTTTAGATGTAGCACTCCCATATTTAAACTGGTGGAAGGTTGTTTATGACCAAATACCTGAAAAACTAAGGAGATCGGTAGGTGAAATTACTGAAAACATAGCTGCTAGAGCCTACCTAGTTGACTGGGATTTAGGGGGTGGAGAAGACGTATTTAGAAGACTATATGAAGTACTCGTAGAACCTGAAACCCGCAGAAAGATTGGTGAGTACTACACACCGATCTGGCTGGTAGATAGAGTTCTACATGAGTTCAAGCTAAAGAATAAGTTAGTTATGGATCCATTCTGCGGCTCTGGAACATTTCTAGTTAGAGCATTCTATAGAAAGCTGAGCGAGAATGTGAGTCCAGATCAAGCGTACGGAGAGTTAGTTGGGTTCGATATAAATCCACTAGCTGTAGCTATAGCTAGAGCTGAGCTCGTAATAGCCTATATGAGGGCTACCTCTAAGCTACCTCAGACACCTCCCAGGGTATATCATGCAGATACTCTAGCTGCCTGGTTTAGTGGTGAAGCAACTACTCTAGTCGACCCAGAGTATAGTAGGGTAGTGAAGTCTCTCGAGAGCTACATATCGGCTAAGAAGCTCGCACTAGCCGGAAAGCTAGCTGGTGTAGAACCGGGGAAAATCGTGAACGCACTATCTAAGTTTGAACAGCTACTGGCTGTTGGTGTAGCTACAGCTATAGCTAGCAAAAGAAGAATTGAAGACTACTTAAGGGAGTTTCTACTTAGATATCTGAGAGAAGACGACCTAGTAGAGAACTTACTGAGGGGTGCTGTTACTGAAAGTAGCTTCATCGAGAATCTTGCTGAGTTAGTAAAGAAGTACGGAAATGGTGTCTGGAGTGTTGTTCTAGCATCTTCTCTCTCACTTACACTACTTGGAGCTGTAAAACCACACATTATAGTTACAAACCCACCCTGGATTCCAATCGTTGAGTACAGAGCTAGTTACTCAAGTAAGATTCACGAGCAAGCTAGAGCTGTACTTAGGTCTACCGGTATTGAGCCTAAGAAAGCAGCTGATATAGCTAATGGGTCTGATATAGCCTGTATGGCTCTCTTTAAAGCACTAAAAAACGCTAGAGAGGGAGTGGGCTTCGTCACATATAGAGAGCAGTCCTTCTGGAGTAAGACATCAGTGAGAGCCGGTATTATAACTACATACGCAGTTCTAAAAAACACTTGCTCGAATTGCTTAGTGAAGTTTATTGAGATAGATTTCGACGCCTTCGGCCATGGACTACATCCAACACTAGTTATAGCTCTAAAGAACGCAGGTGGTGAAAGTGGAGGTTAAGCTCTACATAGTAAAACCGAGAGTAGCTGTATCTAGAGATGTCGAATTCAACAGTAGTGTATTCGAGGAAAGAGAACTCAGTACCTCCTATGAAGACTACATGAAGCCGGCGCTTCTATGGGCTACTGTGAGCACTGAGAAAATAGCTAGAGACTTAAGTGTTAGAAAAGTTGCTACTAAAGGAGGCTACATCATGGGTTTATTCGGTGGAGAGAAAAAAGAGGGTGAGGAACTATACGCTGGATTAGTTGTTGAGAGATATAGAGAGAGTAACGGAGTCGCCTACATTAAGCTCGTAAATCTCGAGAGTGAGTACCCAGCTTCAGTAGACTTAATGAAGCAGTATGGAGTAGGTATCTACAAGCTATACTATATGGGCCTCATAATTCCTTTCAAGTGCTCTACACACGATATCTTATTGTCTGCGAGAGGAGAGGGAGAACTGAAGGAGTTTCTCAAAGCTCTAGTAGCTATGAATAGAGGTCGAATGCCGGTTGAAGACTCTAGAAAACTCGCAACACTAGTCAGAGAGCTGAGAACCTCTATTGACAGACTGAATAAGGGGTCGCACTACGTCGTATATAGACGTTCAGGAGTTTTCGCTGCCTGTGTTCCAGAGAACTTAGATAGAGCTGTTACATCAGATAAGATATCTTACGCTGAGTGCTATAGTTCTGAGCAAGCTTATTACTACACAGCTATTCTAAACTACCTAGCTTATATAGTAGTTCGTGAGGGTAGGAACTTCATAAGAGACCAGTTCGCAAAGCCTCTACTAGCAGTAGCTATTGCTGGTCTTTCGTGGAGTGACGCTCCAGAGGACCTGCGGAGAGAGGTATCAGAATACTCTCAGAGGGTTTCTGAGAGTATTACGTGGTTTGATTACGCAAATAAGAAGAAAGCACTACTCGATATAGCTAGAATACCGGAATTCTCCGAGGTGATCTATTTACTGGATGAATATGTAGAGAGAAATCGAAAGCAGGAAAGACTGAGAGACGCACTTGACCTGGTGTCGACTAGAGAGTCTAAAGATAGCAGCACTAGTTGAGAGAGGTTGGGGGAAGGCGACTATCGCCTCAATTTAACTCAACTATGTATTTGCAGATGTTTCCTGGTTCTCAAAGCTTTGATTTATTTGAGAAACTAGGTAGCTCAACTTAGTGAGTCTCAGTAGAGACTATTTTATAGGTGTTTGTAGATTGCAGTAATGGTGTGTTAACTGCCTCGAGTTAGAGATGTTTTAGAGTTGAATTACTGGAGACTGAAGCCGGGACCTAGAAATTCTATATCTGATGTTAGTGGTGTTCGAGTAGGTCACGTAACTCTAATAGAGGGGAAGGGCCCTCTAGTCCCTGGGAGGGGTCCAGTCAGAACTGGAGTAACGGTTGTAGTTCCACATGAGGGTAATCTATATAAAGAGAAAGTGGTGGCGGCGGCTCACGTGATTAATGGTTTTACTAAAGCTGTAGGACTAGTTCAAATCGAGGAGTTGGGAGTTGTTGAGAGTCCGATAGCACTTACAAATACACTCAACGTCGGCTTAGTAGCTGACGGACTCGTGGAGTACTCTATTAGAAATAACTCAGAGATAGGAATTACAGCTCCAACAGTGAACTCTGTAGTTCTCGAGTGTAACGACGGTTACTTAAACGATATTCAGGGGAGGCATGTAAAACAACACCACGTTCTAGAAGCTCTACGTAGAGTGAGTAGCGATTTTGAAGAAGGTTCTGTAGGAGCTGGTACTGGAACAATGGCCTTCGGATTCAAGGGAGGTGTAGGTACTTCATCGAGAATAGTGCCGACAGCTCTCGGTTCTTACACTATTGGAGTACTAGTTCAGTCAAACTTCGGTAGATTAGAAGACCTCACCGTAGGTGGTGTGCCGGTAGGGAGACTTCTGAGGGGCTCTACGTACAGTAGGGACCAGGGCTCTGTCAACATAGTTGTAGCTACTGACGCACCACTAACCTCCAGACAGCTAAAGAGAGTAGCTAGAAGAGTTCAATCTGGATTAGCTAGAGTAGGTGGATACGTATACCACGGCAGCGGTGAGGTAGTTTTAGCTTTTACTACCACTCATAGAGTGAAGTACGGTGTTAGAGAGCTAACTAACTTCTCAGTGTTTCCAGATGAAGAACTCAATGACCTCTTTAGAGGTGTTATTGAAGCTACTGAGGAAGCTACATTAAACTCGATGTTTAACTCAGTTACAGTAGAGGGTAGAGACGAACACATCGCACACCAAATTCCAGTAGATAGAGTAGTTGAGATAGTTGAGAAATATAGAGTAGCTTCTCACTGACTGCTGAGTAGTCTTAGAAGAGCATTGTTTTTAACTCTGGAAACACGAAATCGCGATGAGGTTACTGGTGGCATCGGACTCCCACATACCGGAAAGAGCTGAGTGGCTGCCTAAGTCAGTAGAGCAGTACGTCCTCAGCGAGAAATTTGATGTAGTTATACATGCCGGCGACGTCGTCGATGAAGAGTTGATAGAGTTTTTCAGGAAGTATGTAAGTAGTGAGCTATATGTTGTAAGAGGAAATATGGACTATCTAAAGCTACCTAGATACGTTAAGATAGCTGTAGAAGGAGTTGACTTAGGGGTCATCCACGGGGATAGAGTTTATCCTAGAGGTAATATAGCAGCACTAACTAGAGCAGCTATCACTCTCAAAACTAAATTACTAATATCTGGACATACTCACACTTCGTTCATAGTTTACGATAGAAGTGGTGTTCTACACGTAAATCCGGGAAGCATCACTGGTGTATGGAGTGGTGTAGGAGGTAGTGGGGTTCCTTCATTTGCTGAACTTAGAGTAAGCTCTAAAACAGTTACAGTAGCTCTCTACGAAATCCTGGGAGATACCCTGATACAGAAAGAACTGCGTTCCTATACACTATAGCTACTAGCGGCTTGTTGCTTTAGAGAGGCTCTCTATCCTCCGGGAGCTCCGTGCCACGGACTATCTCTCCAGACTTGATTCCAGAATTCTTCTTCTGTAAAAACCTCTCTTCTAGCTATATTTCCCTCTATACTCACGAGAATACCGTGATGTGTTACCTCATCTGAGTGTATCGCTGATATAAGTATTCTAGCTCTTGGATCTGCTATTTGATCGAGTAGCTTCTTAGTTTCCTCAATCATCATGCTCTCAGTGCGTATGTGCTTCAAGATAGTGTCCGCTATGTCTTTAACGTCTTGATCTATTAGCAGTGGGTGTACAGCTGTCAGTAAATCTACAATAGCTCTATAGATCTGGCTATGCTTAACAGAGTCTCCAGCTATAGCAGCAAATAGAGCTTTGAGAACTGGGTGCCTGAGTCTCTCAGAAAGAGCTTTAAGTTCCTCAGAGTACTTTACCTCTAGATCAGCTAGCTTTAGAAAATGCTTTACCAATTCCTCACTACTTTGAGGAGCCAAGGTTGACGCCAAATTATACCTCCAAACACACGAATAAATATTCAGCAGAAGATAGAGATAGCCGGAGTTAGTGATTCAACATGTACTATTAACTATATCACTAGTGCTAGTGAATCCAGTATTCTCGGTGTTGCTATCTCTACACTCGGTGGTAGACCTATCTCTCTAGCTTTTCTGAGTATCGCTGTCTTCAAGCTCTCGAGTGCTGTGGGTTCTCCATGATTTATAACTATCCTCTTCGGCTTCGTTTCGATCTCTTTTAGATATCTGAGAACCTGAGCTCTATCTGAGTGCCCTGAGAATCCCTCAATAGAGTGAACCTCCATAGCTACCTTAACTAGCTCTATCTTATCTCCAACTAATATGTGTGCTTCTCTAGCTCCATCACGTATCTTCCTGCCCAGTGTCCCCTCGACTTGGTAGTTCACAAATATAAGGGAGTTCTTCGGGTTTTCAGCCATCAGTCTGAAGTACTCGACAGCTGGTCCACCATTAAGCATCCCCGAGGTCGAGATTATTACACAGGGCCCACTGGATTCAACAATTTCAGACCTGGCAGTATTTACTCCAACAACTTCAAAAGATGAGTGTGTGAATGGATTTTCCGAGTTGTATATCCTACTCCTCAACTCTCTAGAGAGAAGCTCTGGATACGCTGTGTGTATTGCTGTCACCTCATTTATCATTCCATCTATGAAAACCGGCACCTCAGGCAGCTTCCCAGCTCTCATAGCGTCTGCTATTATGAGTATTACCTCCTGAGGTCTACCGATAGCTAGCGAGGGTATGAGTACTTTTCCTTCTCTCTCGATAGTCTTCTTGATTATCTCAACTAGCTTCTCAGCTGATTCCTCTCTACTAGGCTGTTCTGTCCCTCCGTATGTTCCCTCGATAATCAGTGTATCTACTCTCGGAAACACGTTGTTTGCTTTATCGAGCAGCTTAGTCTTATCGTACTTGAAGTCGCCGGTGTAAACTATGTTGTGTAGTCCGTTACCTACATGTAGATGTGCTATTGCTGAACCAAGTATGTGTCCTGCGTTATATAGTGTTAGCCTTACGTCTGGTGCTATATCTGTTACTTCACCATATCTTAGAGTTATTGTGTGAAGTAGTGCTTCTTGAATGTGGCGAGAATCAAACGGTAATCCCCTACCCTCTCTTCTCGTTAGCTCCAGTAGGTCTTTCTCCAGGAGAACCATTAGGTCTCTAGTAGCCTGAGTCATGTAGACCGGGCCGTCGTAACCAAACTTAAATAGATAGGGAACTAGTCCCGCATGATCTAAGTGAGCATGTGTTACTACAACTGCGTCTATTTCCTCAGGTTTTACTCCAGTAGCGTCAATCCTAGGTGCGAAGCTCTTCAACACGCTTGTGCCTGGATTTAAACCGAAGTCCAGTAGTATCTTTGACTCAGCCGTCTCCACCAGTATTGAAGACCTACCTACCTCCATAAATCCTCCGAGTGCTGTAATCCTGACGTAGTTGTCTTTAAATATTGTCTCTCTATGGATTCTCTCACCTACAGCTCTCAGAAACTCTAGCCTACTAGCTGCCTGTCTAATTACGTAGCTTAACTCAGCTTCAAGTATGAGTGACTTCAGGGGAGGCTTCCTCATTATCTTAGGTCTCCACCCCGTCTCTACGAATATCTCGTTGTACAGCTTCTTATCGTTCTCTACAAACACTTGAGGATTCGGTGTTTTTATAACTACTTCACCTAGTACTTCATCAAACACTATGTCTGAGCTGTCATCCATATATTGCTTAGCCTTCGAAAGAATTATCTTTCTTGCTTCATTCTCACGTAGTCTACTAGATTCATCTACTCTCACAACAACTCTCTTCTTGATTGCTTTCGCTAGTGCTTTAATGTTTTCTTCTTTTTCAAGTATAAAAGATACGTTTCTTACGTATACAACTACTTCTGGGCCTTCGAATTCTACCTTAGTTACTTGAGCTTCAGATGGTAGCTTCAGGAATATCTCACTCCTAATTGTTTCACGAATATCGTCTATGAATTTGATGTCCTTTATCGTCATATTCTGTCTCAACCTGCTCTATATGAGCGCTCTTCTACTCCGTTAGGTCTAATTATTGCTACATCTATAGCTTCTCCAGTGAAGACATCTCTCCTTATGGAAGATCTAATAGCTTTAACTGCTAGAGCTACTGCTTCTTCATCACCTAGATCCTCTGAGTACTCAGATTCTATAACTCCAATAGCTATCGGTGATCCTGAGCCGGTAGCTGTATAGAGTTCCTCGAAGTAGTCTCCAAAGAACTCTATGTTGTATAGTCTAGGTCTGTCGTCGTAACCAGCCAGTATGAACTGAACTATGAAGGGTGAGTACTTGTAGGTATTGAGTAATAGAGACAGGTAGGACGCCAGTGCTTTAACCGGGATCTTAGTCTTATTCGCTAAGCTGTATTCAGCCGCCTTCATCTTCAGTAGTGAAGCTAGTATCTGGGTGTCAGCTACTAAACCAGCTGTAGTTAGAACTACATGGTCAGCTACTCTAACAATCTTCTTCACAGCTTTATGTGCTACATACGTACCACTACTAGCTCTTCTATCTGCTGCTACTACTACGGCCGTTTTTGTTGCTAGACCTACGGTTGTTGTTCCATATAGAATCTTCAACTTGCAGACACCTATAGAGCTAGATTCCCCAGATTTAAAAGTGTAGCTGACTTATAAGTTTTAGTGAAACTATTTGAAGCACTCTATAGACCTTTTCAAGAAGGTAGTCATCGGCTACGGTGTTAGGTGGGAGCTGGGAGACCTCATTAAGGAGTTAGGAATTAGTGGAAGACTCGCTGTAGTTACAGGTCCGAAAGTGAGGAGACTTGTTGTAGAACAAGTTATCGAGAGAGCTCTAGACGGCTTTAGTGTAGATGTATTTGAAGTTGAGCAGCCTACAGTAGAAGTTGCTGAAAGTGTTTCCGACTTAATTAACTCGCAGAAACCCTCTCTCATAGTAGCTGTAGGTGGGGGTAAAGACATCGATGTAGCTAAATATGTTTCTAGAAGAATCGGTGCTCACTATGTGAGTGTGCCTACAGTTACATCTCACGATGGTGTTGCTTCACCTTTCACTTCTCTCAGAGGTATGGAGACTGTGTACTCTGTCAGAACTTCCCCCCCTATAGCTGTTCTAGCAGATATAGAGGTTATGGCTAGTGCTCCGAGGAGGTTAGCTATAGCTGGTGCTGGAGACCTGATCTCTAAGATAACGGCTGTAAGAGATTGGAGACTAGCACATAGATTGAAGGGTGAGTACTACGGTGATTACGCAGCTTCTCTAGCTCTAATGTCTGCTAGACACGTATTTACTTTCAGTAAGACTATCGCGCGACTCACCTCCGAAGGCTTGAGAATACTTGCTGAGGGACTCATAAGTTCTTCAACAGCTATCTGCATAGCCGGCTCTACTAGACCAGCTAGTGGTTCTGAACACCTCTTTAGTCACGCACTAGATATAGTAGCTAGCCATCCAGCACTTCACGGAGAGCAAGTAGGTCTCGGAACTATAGTCATGAGCTACATACATGGAATAAACTGGAGGAGAATTAAGAAAACACTTAAGAAGCTCGGACTACCGACAACAGCGAGAGAGCTAGGTGTGAGAGACGAACACGTAATTGAAGCACTCACTATAGCACATAAGATAAGACCAGATAGATATACAATACTCGGGGAGAGCGGTCTAACGAGAGACGCAGCTGAAGAAGTAGCAAATAAGACAGGTGTTATAGCTAATGATAGTGAAGACCTTAGTGAGTAAGTACGTAGCTAGAGAAGGCTATAGATTCCTCTTCTCCGGTCCTCTAGCCGAGTGCTCTAACTGCCGATTTAAGAGTGCCTGCATCAATAACTTAGAGTCCGGAGTTGCTTACGAAATCGTGAAGATCTACGGAATAGTGAATAAATGTCCAGCACTAGGAGAAGTAGTGACAGTCGATGTTAAACCGGCTGAAGTAGAGGTAGCTCTAGACTCGAGAGCCGCGATTGAGAATGTGGTAACTACCTATACCTACCGCAACTGCGGAGTGCCTTGCCGGTTTAGTGAGCTCTGCAGGAACGCGTTAATTGTGGATGGGTCTAGAGTTAGAGTAATCTCGATTAGAGGTGGAATTAAATGTGAGATAGGTAGGAATCTAACTAGAGCAGTTGTAGTAACAGTAACTACGAAGTCTAAGTAGCTTAGTCTACTAGCTTAGTATTTATCTGAACGATCTCCTCACTTATAGTGTTTCCTCTCACAATCTTCCTTCTTCTCTCACCTTCGTTCTTCGGGTGATAGCCGGGTGTAGAAGAGAGTAGTAATGCTCTCTTAGCTGAGCCGGGAATACTCTCAAGCATTGGGAAACCAGAGGAGTCGGAACCACCAGTTATGAGTAGCTTCTTCCCGGATATGCCGACAACAGATGCGTCTACTGTTTCCCCAATCTTTTTTCCGATGAAGACAGCTGCTTTAGAACCTTCAACAACTATTTGAAAGCTCTTCACTCTGAATACCCCAGCTAGAGCTTCACTACTACCGAGCTTCTCGGATAGAGACCCCTCCGGCACGTAGATAACTCCACTCGGTATACTCGCATCTGGTTCTAATCTAACTGTTAGACTAAACTTCTCTTTCTTAACTCTATCTTTCCATACTCTAACTGTAGCTATTCTGTAGGGTGTCTTAAGCAGCTCAATAAGCTCCGGACTGGCTCTAGCTCTAACTAATTCCCTACCTTCCTTCATAGCCTCAGTTAGCTTGAGATTGCTTGATTCAACTACTCTAACATATACTTCTTTTGGTTCTCTAGCTTCTGGGTCTCCAACTACTACCTTAAACGTAGCCACTCAGCACACCAAACCTCATACAGTCAAATACTTATATTTAAGCAGAACTCAGAGCTAAATACGTAGCTACCCCGATGATAGGACTTCGAAGTCTTCACTAAGCTCTCTATTACTAAGATAAGTTACCTTCGGGATGCAGTAGGAAATAAATTCTACTCCACGCTTTAGGTAGAGGTATGGGCTGTAGAGTTTGAGATAGCGAGAGATATAATGATTAGTGTTTTAAAAGAAGTCAGAGGAGTCTACGTAGGTAAGCAAGACATCGTGAAACTCGCTACTGTGACACTATTTTCAGGTGGGCACCTCCTCATAGAGAGGTATCCGGGAACTAGTAAGACTCTCTTAGCTAAAGCACTCGCTAAAGCGATTAGCGGTGAGTTTAGGAGAGTTCAGGGACACCCCGATATTCTTCCAACAGATATACTTAGTTTCTATATTATAGAATTATAGACTAGACGGCTCTAAGGAATTCGTTGGATGGCCTGTGTTTGCAAATATCTTGATGTTCGATGAGTTAAACACAGCTCCAACAAGAACTCAAGCAGCTCTACTAGAAGTTATGCAGGAATGTAGAGCTACCATTGATGGTGTATCCCATAGTCTACCTAGACCGTTCATGGTTATAGCTACCGAGGTTTCTCCAAAGACAGCTATTGGAGCATATCAGATCATGGAGACGCTAGCTGATAGGTTCTTTACTAAAGTTCCCAGCTACTACAATCTCCCGAAGGAGGAGCTGGAGATCGTTAAGAAAGCTTTTGCCGTTTCAGACCTACCAGTAGAGCGAGTTACAAATCCGCAGACAGTTCTCGAGATCGTTACCTTGCTAGAGAAATTAGCGCATTTAAGTGAAGTAGTAGCTGACTGCGTAGTACGGTTAGTGACTTACTCGGGAGACCACGAAGCCGTTCTCTATGGTCCATTACACAGAGCTTCAATACATCTAGCACTACTCTCTAGAGCGTGCGCTCTTCTTAATGGGAGAGACTACGTGATGCCTGATGACGTTTAAGTCTGTAGCTGCGCTAGTGGTAGCTCATAAAATTAGAGTACGCGATGAGTACGAAGTGGAGGGAATCACACCGGAGTCTCTTACCGAGGAAACACTAAATAAAATACCGATACCGAAGCAACTTCCTTAAGCAACAAAAACACATAGGTGAACAAACCAATCAAACAAAAACCAAATAGAAGAACAGGAAGCAGAATTGAGAGAAGAGCAGCCACTGTATTGTGCTCAAAGAAACTCTTCTCCAGCAATATGGCGTCAGCTCTCTTCTCTAGTCTAAGATTATTCTCGATGCTTCACTCAGATCTCCGGCCTCCAGATAGTCTAGTGCGGAAGCTAGGAGCTTCTCCAGCTCACCAATGTCTATCCCTCTGAGGGCTAGATTAGCAGTCCTTCTATAGAGTTCATAAAACTTTGAATAGATGTCTTCACAAAGAGAAATCATAGAGAAGAAGATCGAGAAACAATTACTAGTAGAACCAGTAGACTAATTAACTTCAGCTGACTCACCCAGCTTATTGAGTGAGATTAGTAAAATACCGCACTCAATCACTCTCTGCCGGACTAAGGCAAGTCCCGCCGACTTGACTAAAGACTCACTCCTCACCATTAAACACTAGAGCATTCAGCTCTTTGTAAATCCTTTTCTCTACAGAGAGCTAACTGAATCTATTCTCAGTCGCAGGCTTTAAATTTTAAAGTCTACTTATATACTTTGAAAATTCGCATGATATTATATATTCCCGATTCATCATAAGCACACGGGTGTACTCGTATGAGTAGTGCCGCAGCTAAAACTTTAGGTAAAACCGCTATTGTATTGATCTTCATCATCGTGATCCTAGCTGGTGCTCTTGTAGGTGTATTAGCAGGTGGGCTCGGTCAGCAGGTAACTACAGTAACTGTTACTGCTGGTCGTCAGCAAGTGACAACAGTTACTGTTACTCAGCCCGTGGAGCGGCCTACTGAGACATTTAGACTTAGAATGGCTACATTCTATCTAGCTGGAGACCCCGCTTTTGATGTAGCTCGAACATTTGCTAGACTTGTTGAAATTATGTCTGAGGGTAGAGTAAAGATAGAGGTTTTTCAAGCGGGCGAGCTAGGTTTTCCAGTTACTGAGATAGTAGATGCGACTGCTAGAGGTGTTGTTGAGATAGCTATATTCTACACTAGCTATCTAGCTGCTCAAGACCCTGTATTCGCTCTTGCTGGTGCTAAGACAGGTCCTCTATCAGATCCGTGGGAGCTCTTACTATATGTTAGAGCTGTTGAAGACATAGTTAACGCAACTTTTAGAAAGTGGGGTGTTGTCTACGTAGGACCGATGATATATGGAGAACCTGAGATACTAGTCTTTAGATCACCTATTGCGAGTTTAGACGATCTAAAGGGTAAGATAATGAGGGCGTCAGGTCTCTCCGCGGTGTTCTACAGTAGATTGGGAGCTCAAACAGTTATGATGCCTGCCGGCGAGCTCTATACAGCTCTACAGCTAGGCACAGTTGACGGACTTGAGTGGACTGATTACGCAGCTAACTACAGACTCGGTTTCCACGAAGTAGCAAAGCACGTTATAGCACCAACAAAGGGCTACAACCTCCACAGTGAAGCAGCTATTCACGCGTTCCTCATAGTGAATCCACAAGTATGGGGTAAACTCCCAGAAGACCTCAAAACTGTGATCCGCACTGCGTGCTACGCAGCATACTGGTACGGTGCTGAATTAGTATCTAAATTAAATAGAGAATTTAGAGATAAGTGGATAGCAGCTGGAGCAAAAATTGTGGAGCTCCCGGAGAGAGACCTACATAGAATAGTAGAAGTTGGAGTGCGAATCCACGTAGACTACGCTAAGATGAGTCCTGAAGCAAAAGCGTATGTCCAGAGAATTTCAGCGTTTTGGAGAACTATGGGCTACACCGAGTGGGCGAGTGCTCTAGAGAAAGCACTAGCAGCTGAAGGTCTAACTTAATATTTTAAATACTCAGGTAGTATTCAATACGAGGTGTTTTTATTGGATCCAGTTTCTCGATTTAACACAATACTAGCACACGTAGTTAAATACTCAACTATGTTTCTCGTAGTAACAGTTGTCTACGGAGTGGTCGTGAGATATGTTTTTAGAGCAGCTGATGCGAGAGCATTCTTTCTCTCTGTCTGGCTGTATGGAACATTATTTGTTCTCGGAGGTGCCTACACTCTCCTCGAGGGAGGTCACGTGTCTGTCGATGTTTTATTCAATAAACTCCCCAAGAGAGTTAGATACATATTTGAGTTAATAGGTCTTGCTGTAGTAGCTATAGGTTCGGCAATACTTGTCTGGGTTGGTGCTCCTGTAGCTTGGAGGTCTTTCACCATCTGGGAAGTAGACTCTAGCTTAGGAATTGTTTTCGCACCACCTATCTGGTGGTATAAGTGGATTGCGGTAGTTGGGAGTGCCCTAGTTTTTCTTCAGGCGCTAGTACTCATAGTTAAGATAGTGAGAAGAGGTGTTTAAAGCCATGGTGTCGGTAACCCCAATTACTATGTTCTTAGTTCTCCTCGCACTCATACTCCTCAAAGTACCGGTAAGCTTCTCACTCTTAATTACGTCAGCGATTTTTGCTTTAACATTGTGGGGTGAGAGAGGTCTCTACACACTATATCACAGTTTCTACACTATGATGAATAATTGGGTGCTTGTCGCACTACCTCTCTTCGTCTTCATGTCGGCTGTTTTAGAGAAATCTGGAGTTGTTGAAGAAATGTTTCAACCACTGAGTAAGATACTTGGGAAGTACAGAGGGTCTCTAGCTATAATTGCTGTAATACTCGGTTTTGCTATAGGTGCTATGTCTGGTGTTGTAGCAGCTGCTACAGCAGCACTAGCTCTAGTTGTCTACCCATTAATGGCTAGAGCTAGATACGATAAGAAGCTATCTGTAGGCTCTGTTCTCGCTGCCGGCACACTACCTCAGATAGTTCCACCAAGTACTAACGCTATTATGTATGGTGCTGTAGCTGGTGTATCTGTTGGTGGGATATTTGCTGGGGGACTCGTCTTGGGAGCTATAATGGCTGTCCTCTTCTCTATATATATCGCTATATGGAGCTGGCTAAATAAAGATAAGGTACCAGTGATCTCTATTAGTGAAGCATCTCTAGGAGAGAAGATTCTATCTCTCAGATATCTAGTAGGTCCACTACTGATAATACTGTCAGTTTTAGGTAGTATATTCACAGGTATAGCAACACCGACTGAGGCGTCTGGTGTAGGTGCTCTAGCAAGCCTCATCTATGTAGCTGCTAGACGTAGATTAAGTAGAAAGAACTTAGTGGATTCACTAGTTACTACTATTAAAGTAACTTCAATGGCGTGCTGGCTCATGGCTGCTGGTGGAGCTTTCAGCTCGATTTTCTCAGCTGTTGGAGGGAGAGTGATGGTTCTCAACGCGATGCTTAACCTACCTAGAGCGGAATTACTGGCACCAACAATTTCAGTACTGCTGATATTCGTGCTAGGCATGTTCATAGACCCGGTCTCTATAATCATGATCTTGGGACCAATACTCGACCCAGTGATTAGAAGTCTCGGATACAACCCTGTTTGGTGGGGGGTGATCTTCTGTGGAACACTAATAACATCCTATGTAACACCACCGGTGGGAATGGGTCTCTACTACTTCAAGGGGGTTGTAGGAGAGGAGGTACCTATGGCGGAAATATTCAAATCTGTCTTCCCCTACGTAGGGTTAATGCTGATCTCAATAGCTATAGTGTTCTTAAAACCGGACTTAGTTCTCTGGTTTAGATAACATTTTTACACATCTATATCGAACCCGAAGAGATAGAACTACGTGCTCTACATAACATCCCACTAATTTCTCACTCAAGCAGTGGCACCTACTCCTGAGTACTCTAAGAAGTTTAGGTAGCTTCAATGAGATTGTAGAGTGTGATGTAAGAGCAGTACTTCAACACATATACGTATCTGGATATCTGTGTGTCAACTATGTATGAAAGTTTATATTCCTAGTCTTATGAGGATATGCGGTATGGTGCTTTAACTCTTTGACGACCCTCCTCACTAATATCTCGAAGGAGTACTCTGCTGATGCTGTTGAAGTAGTTAGAAAACTCCTCATACCTAAACAACTAGATGGTAGAGTTGTAGAGCAGTATATTAGAAAAGCTGTGAGGGTAGGTATCTGGGGGAAGCTCACTCCAACATCTAGAGCTCTCCTAAGAGCTGTAGCTCTCTGGAGGGGGGTCGTTAAATCTAGAGTTCTACGCGAGATAGTTGAAGAACTACTGCTGAATATAGAGCTACACACACTTAGAGGTAGAGCTATGCTCTACGGAGTCCTCGTAGCTACTGGGGCTGGATTACACAGCTTGCTAAACTCAGTTAGCTCACTACTGTGTCTTGGTATATCATACCTCAGCAACCCACCAGTCTTCAAACTCCTTGGATAGGTGTCGTGGCAGTCTCTAAAGACTCAGTAACAGTAGTGATCCCGACATATAGAGAAGAGGAAGCTATAGGTGCTGTCCTAGATGAACTAAGTGAAGAAGGCTATAGAAATATTCTAGTAGTAGACGGATACTCTGAAGATAGAACTGTTGAGATAGCTAGAAGTAGGGGGGTCGAAGTCATCTATCAGGAAGGTAGGGGAAAGGCAGACGCAGTTAAAACTGGTATCAAATATGTTAAAACACCCTACCCAGTCGTTATGGATGGTGTCCACAGTTACGACCCTCGAGATATCGAGAAATTACTGAAGTATGTTGACACACACGATGAAGTTATAGGTGTTAGAGATAGAAAGAACATATCGCTACTACATAGATTCGGTAATCGAGTTATCACTAAGATCTTTAACACTCTCTTTGGAACTAACTTGAGAGATG
>JAOAKA010000019.1 GCA_026413885.1 Sulfolobales archaeon | reverse complement strand
CACTGGATTACTGAATGTAGTCGGCGATATCGTATCTATGTCTGGCTCACTAGTAGTTATGGTTTACCTCAGTCCTCAGCTAACACTTGTATCTCTATCTACAGTGCCTCTCATGGTTTTCGTAGCTAGAAAGCTAGGTGTTAGACTTAGGAGAACTTGGAGAGAGGTTAGAGAGAAGGTATCTAAAATGTCTACTGTAGTCGAGGAGAATATTTCGGGAATAGAGGTAATCAAGTCTTTCGGACTAGAGGAGAGCGCCGTAGTTAGGTTTGATAGAGCGTCCCGTGAAGTCTACAGATCTTCTCTTAGAGCATCTGTTCTAGCCGGACTATTCTTCCCACTGATGAACATATCGTCGTCACTATCTCTAGCAGTAGTTATAGCTTACGGTGGATATCTATGTCTAAGTGGTGTGTTGAGTGTAGGTCTACTAGTAGCTTTCACTCAGTACGTCAGCAGACTGATAGCACCGATAAATGAGCTAGTGTTTATGTACGACGCTCTTCAGTCGGCTCTCGCGTCTTTAGATAGGGTGATCGAGGTCTTAAAGTCTGAGGAAACAGAGAGTGATGAAGGTGTGGAGCTCAGAGACGTAGAGGGCAACATCTCGTTTGAGAACGTATGGTTTGAATATGAACCCGGTGTGCCGGTATTGAAAGATATCTCATTTAGTATTAAGTCGGGAGAGATAGTAGCCATAGTTGGACACACCGGCGCGGG
>JAOAKA010000018.1 GCA_026413885.1 Sulfolobales archaeon | reverse complement strand
GTATAGATATCAGGAGATATGCAACTACCATAAAACACTCATAGAGAGACCTGGAGAAGACAACTACTTCACGAAGCTATCTCAGTCTATATACATACCTATTCCTCCAAGAGGAAGGTACCGGGTGGTTATAGCGATTCAGGACCCCTACTCGTCGCTTGGTAATCAGAATGATGCTGATATAACTATAGGTATTGAGATAATCGGCGTCCTACCGTTAAGTAGATAGAATACATTTTCCCACTGAAATGCCTAGTATTTCTCCATATCCCTCTATACGTAGGGTTTGTTAAGAAAGTCACCACACCTCTTGACCTTACTCACCACTCTCTCAGAATGCATCTAATATACGTAGAGAAGTAACGTAGATTAGTGTACTAGATAGTGCTTCTAGACTTAACTTAAGCCGTGCTTTCAGTACCTCATTCAATATATTCAGCCAACTATAGGTTTCGGAACAATGTATCTACGTTAAAACTCTGTCTAGGCGGTTCTTTTCCACTGAGAGTTTTATCTCTCTAGCGATTCTCCTACCTACACTCATAGGTTCATCCCAGTAGAGATAGGTATACGGACTCCCATCTACGTAGAGATTAGTTCCAGCAACTATCCTGCCTGAAAACTCGAATATCCTTACATTCATCTCTCTATCGATAACACCCTCCAGACAGAACGGACCTACAATGCCAGGTGGTAGAAGCTCTGTAGTAGCTCTAACAAATTTATCACCGAGTTCGTATACCGTAGGCAGTAAGCTCTCTCTAAGCACTAGAGGTATGTTCCCAACAACTGTAAATGTAGG
>JAOAKA010000017.1 GCA_026413885.1 Sulfolobales archaeon | reverse complement strand
ACTCTAGACTGCTTGAATTCCGCCGTCTCAAGCTCCTCAGGCTCAGGTCCGAAACATTTTCGAACGCTGCCTTCGACCCACGCCTTGAGGGCCCCCTTCAAGCTACTGGACCAGATCACCGGAAAGCCGAACTCGTCTCTCTGGACCGGTAGGTCTACCTGAGCGCTGTAGCCGCGGCCGACTCCTACGTGTAGAGGTGTGAGAGCCCTAACGTAGAGTATGGCCCTGCCCACGTACACAACTAGAACCCTGCAAATTTCGGTAGGCATATATAAATCCACACCATCCTTGGTTTCTATCCCGGGCTGCCCCCGATCCCCGCCCTAGCCAAGTCGGAGCCTCAGCATAGACTGCTTCTCAGCCCGGAGTTTGATAGCTCAACCGATTCATCTACGAGCGGCTTCCCATGCAGAGATCCTACAGCTACCATTGGGAACTCTAATTAGTATTAAGCCGTCCCCGGAATTCAAGACGATGGAATTCACCACCACGAGGTCCCTTCCTAGGGTCTGGCCGACTTCGAGTGTTTATAAGCTCCTCGACAGCTTGGTTCTTGGTGATGAGTCCGCCGAATTCGATTGGTGAGGATAGGACTCGAGCTCTGATTCTTTGTGAAAGCTTATAAGCATGACTCTGCACTCTCTGAGAAAGGGTTTGAGTGTGCTGACTCTAACTCTAAGTGCCTTAGCCGGCGCTCTAGCGCTGGTCTACGCCGTCTACCTAGCTCTCTCGGTGCTTAAGTACCCCGCTGGCGGTGGGAGGGCTTTCGAGATCCACGAGTTCATTAGGGAGGGCGCTGGGGCCTACCTGAGGAGGCAGTACGGCGT
>JAOAKA010000016.1 GCA_026413885.1 Sulfolobales archaeon | reverse complement strand
TATTATTCCAGGGGGGTTCAGCTATGGGGACTGGCTGCGAGCTGGAGCAATAGCTGCCAGAACCTCTGCTGCTGACAGCCTCTACGAGGCTCGGGATAGCGGTGCACCAATTATGGGTATATGCAACGGTTTTCAGATACTTGTTGAAGCAGGGCTCCTACCTGGAGCACTGCTACCAAATGTGGGTGGCAGATTTGTCTGTAGATGGGTTAAGCTGTATGTCGAGAGGCCCAGAGGACCGTGGCTAAAAGTTCTTGGGGATGGTGATAGGCTCGACATGCCCGTAGCACACGGTGAGGGAAGATACTACATAGATAATGAGAGCTACTACGCAACAGTGGTGAAGTCTCCTGTTCTAAGGTATGCAGATGGCTGGAACCCAAATGGCAGCATCTACAACATTGCTGGTGTAGCCACTGAGGATGGTGCGATTCTAGGGTTAATGCCGCACCCAGAGAGAGCCTACACAGACCTCTTAGCACCAAGAGGCTTTACCCCAGGTGGGAAGATATTGTTTAAAAGCCTCGCAGATTCGCTTAGGAAGGGTTGGTAATGCCACTTACAACAGAGGAGGTAGAGGAGATAAGGAGGATCCTGGGCAGAGAGCCAACTTTAGAAGAGCTGGCCATGTTTGAAGCTCAGTGGAGTGAGCACTGCTCCTACAAGAGCAGCAGAGTACTGCTAAAGCTTCTACCATCCACTGGTAGACACGTAATTGTAGGAGTTGGAAGGGATGCACCAGCAGTTGAACTCTATCCAGATACTGCAGTTGTGTTTAAGATAGAGAGCCACAACCATCCATCAGCTGTCGATCCGTACAACGGTGCTGCAACAGGTATAGGTGGTATTGTTAGGGATATTCTAGCAATGGGGGCAAAGCCCATCGCTCTTCTCGATATGCTGTACCTAGGAGATCCTGGAAACCCCCATGCTAACTGGCTCATAAGAGGCATTGTGAGGGGTATAAG
>JAOAKA010000015.1 GCA_026413885.1 Sulfolobales archaeon | reverse complement strand
GGAGTGCTGCCGCTAGTAGTGTCGCTGCTGTTGACCCTAGTGAGAGAATTAGAGACACTCTCTTCAATATGACTTTAGGGTGGCCACTCTTAGTTGCGAGACTTAGTAATCTAGCTCCAAAACTACTTCTATACTTTACGTAATCTGGAAGTCTGTGGAAAACCTTGACTCCATCGTCAGTTAGTCTATAGCAGACAGCTTTCCTGCTGAAAAAGAAGAACTTCCTGTTTTTCAACACTCTCTTAAGTAGCTTTAGCTCCTCACCGCCGTAGGGCTTCAAGTAGTCTTCAAGAGTTTCCGGTTTTAACTTAGTGACATAACATAGAGCACTAAGCGGGAGCTCGTATTTCTTAGAAGTTCCTAGCGCAACTAGTACTTCATAGAGATAGAAAAGTCTAGCTAGGTCTCTAGGGACATCGTAAACTAAAGACTTCAGCGCCACCGGAGAGCTGAAGCTTGAACACGTTAAAACAGAGTAGAGCTGCTCAAACACTCTAGAGCCGAGCTCGGTAAGTGAAGGATTGTCTTCAGCAGAAACAAGACCCTTAGACCTCATCTTCCTTAAAGCATCTAGAATGGCCTTCCTCCTCTCACCAAGCTTAGATACTAACTCATCTACAGAACAACTACCACTCTCACCTAACACTAGGAGAATCCTAAGCTGGAGCCACCCTCTAGCAATATCTACATAAGAGTCAACCTCACGCAGTATTGAAGCCCTAGACAACCAGTCACCGGTGACACGCATTAGTTACTCCAAGTATCTGGGGGCTGAAGCCTAAAAGTACGACTGGTGGTCTAACTCTCTCTACCAACCGCCCGTCGACTGGTGGTCGAATTTCGAGGCAATATCTAAGTAGGAGCTAGTGTAGAGTGTTTTGAGGTGAATAATGTGAAGGTCTCCAAGTCTCTGGTTAGGAGGTGTAGGAGGGGTTTAGTCGGTATTGAGGCAGCTATAGTGTTGATAGCTTTCGTACTAGTTG
>JAOAKA010000014.1:804-1077 GCA_026413885.1 Sulfolobales archaeon | reverse complement strand
ATATAATACTACAGAGCGGTCGTAGTATCCAGGTTGATACGAGTAGGCCTCATAAACCAGTCCTATTTCGTCGTGTATGTTTGAACTGAATGAAAACGTTGAAACAATCCAAACACTCGATATCCACGGCTCCGGACCTTCGGACAGCCATGAAAATATCTGCGTGTCTGCGTGTTGAAATGATGAGAATGGTCCCTCCCAGCAACAGGATGGCGCGACGACACGAACGTCCTGGAAACCGGTCCAGACATAATTACTATTTTCTACGAAAAT
>JAOAKA010000014.1:0-794 GCA_026413885.1 Sulfolobales archaeon | reverse complement strand
CGGTGTACCTGAATACCCTGCCTCCCCTACTAACGTTAACAGTAGATGTAGTAGTAGATAACACGGGTAGAATTATAGCTAGGACGGCTAACGCGACCAGACCCACGACAAATACCTTTCTCATACACACACCACCAGAAATAATATATGTGAAATAAATATATATGTAAAAAACGTGTTACACTTACAGATATATAGTAGAATTCTATACTACAGAGTTATACCGAGACGCCGTAACGCTGAGACAAATAAGATTATACCAGCGGCGTAGCCGAGTAAAGATATTATCAGCTTACTCGATAGTCCAGTCCCACCCGAGGGTATCGTCGAAGTAACGTAGATACTGTTGTCCGAGACAACTATGTAGTTCTCTGGCAGCACGGTCGTTAGATAAGTGATCGCGCCGGTTATCACAACTGCGAACACTAAAAATAGTAGTCCGATCATGCGGGCCCTGATAAATCCGCTCATGCTTCTAGCTCTCCTCGCTCTTCTCCTCAGTCTATATCTATACGCCATTTTTTCTCACTCGAGAATAATTATACATACATGTTTATATATTCTACACATATACAAACATATATGGTGAAGAGGATGGTGAAAAAAATCAGAGTCCACGGTGCGGCGAAATGGTACAAAAGAATGAGGGAGATAAACTCCATCCGCCTACATCTGGTCTATATCTACCCACGTGAGGAGTTGGTGGTGGTGGAGATCTTTGAGTGAGAATAAAGTTCATTCTGAAGTCGGCGTGAGGAAAGAAGATGTTGAATTAGTCATTCATGCAATAGAAG
>JAOAKA010000013.1:2640-2893 GCA_026413885.1 Sulfolobales archaeon | reverse complement strand
GTGTGAAGTGGCTTATAGTCGCTAGTAGAGCTGGCTTCATAGTTCCCCCACTTTTTTACTCAATAGCTCCGGGACCTGAGCTGGTCTACGTATCGAGTGTACTCACAGGTCCTTTCACAGCTATTGGAAATGTGATCATACCTCTCTACACACTAAATAAATCTAGAAAGAGTATGTACGCAAGCTATCTATCTCTACTAAACTTTAGTCAAGGTATAGCTGCCGCCGCTGGCTCTATGGCGGGTGGCTTCAC
>JAOAKA010000013.1:0-2630 GCA_026413885.1 Sulfolobales archaeon | reverse complement strand
GGACTACTTAGTGTCTTCAGCAGGTGGTGACTATGGAGCTCTTAGAGTTGGTTTTATTGGAGTAGCGTTTTTAAGAGCCGCTATGACCATTCCGTTCATTAAAATAGATGATGTAGAGTAGGCTCTCAGATCGCTATGGAACTACTTACAGCAGTTTCTACACACTAGAGTAACGTATCTTAAGTAGAGAGGTAGTGTTAGAAAGATAGATATTAACTCAGGTACTGCCGCACCTCGAGGTACCCGATACGCGAGATGAGTAATCCAGGAAGCAACTCCAGCTGCTAGAGCTGCTACCGGATAAACATAGCTGTGGAACTCTATAGAGTACCCGATAAGAAGTGCGGCTACACTGATAAAGAATGCTACCGAAACCCAGAAGTGCAGTAATCCGTATACTTCATCGAAAACTGCTACAAGTCCTAGACAGAAAGCCGAGAGCAGGAGTAGGTAAGTAATTAGCTTACTGCAGTTAGCAGAGTACTTTAAAGCAAATAAAGCGAGGAGAAACGACCCCATGTACAGGCCTAGGTTAAATATAGGTGCTACTGAACTCCTCGTGGCGTGTCCTAGATCGCTTAAAGCGTTTCTAAGTAGGTCAAACCAGCCGGATAGACCTGCAGCTATAGCTATTGCTGTAAGGGGGGTGATGTAAACTAACACTGCGAGAATCACACACTTCTTGGAGACCACTTTGTCCACCTAATAAACCTACCGCCACAATCTTTATGTATATCTCCAACGTGGAGATATATTAGCGAAAAATACCTAAATAAATCTACCTGTACCATATCTATGGCTGCAAAAATAGCTTTAGCTGGAGAATATGCATATCAAAACTCATAGATATACGCTAATCTCTCCATACTTAGTTAAACGCTAAGAGAGCTTACGTAAGTTTATTTTCTGATCTTCTGATATCTCTGCGGGAGAGCCGTGTCGAAGAAGCAGCCTGAAAAGAAGGAAGAGAAGAAAGAAGAAAAGAAGGAGGAAAAGAAGGCAGGTAAGAAGTGTTAGTAGAATTTTTCTGCATCAATTAAGTAAGCTATTTTTGTATCTATCTACGTGATTACTTTATACATTAAATCCTGATCTTAAGTAGTTTTCTTGTTTCATCTACTACTGCTACTGCTACAGGTACTGCGGATAGGTAGAGCCAGAGTCTAAGTGGTATTGGAACTACTCTAAATGCTGAAGATAGTGGTGTGTATAGAATCAAGACCTGCAGTAGCAGGGAGATTGCTAGTGCTGGAAGAAGCCACTTATTCCACGGGAGCCTCCAGAATGGAGTGTTTTCACTTCGAGACGCTAGAGCTCTCCCAAACTCAGAGACTACTAGTGCTGTAAATGCTAGTGTTTGAGCTAGTTCGTACGAGAACTCCAGGAATCTCCAGTAGATAGCTAGAGTGAATACCCCAATTAGAGAACCTACTGCTGTGTAGTAGATAGCTTTTCTCCTAGTTATGAAGCTCTCGTTAGGAGATCTCGGAGGTCTATTCATAATGTCTGGTTCTGCCGGTTCTAGACCTAACGCTATAGCTGGCAGAGCATCTGTTGTTACATTTACCCACAGTAGATGTATTGGCTTGAGAGGTGGTGGTAGGAGGAAGAGCTGTGATGTGAAGAGTGCGGCAACTTCCCCGAAGTTGCATGTTAGGAGGTAGTTAATGGGCTTCTTCATATTCTCAAATATGACTCTTCCCTCTCTAACTGCTTCAACTATTGAGACGAAGTTGTCGTCTAGTAGCACTAGCTGGGAAACCTCTTTAGCTACTTCAGTACCTTTAATCCCCATAGCAACACCTACATCAGCTAGCTTGAGTGCTGGTGCGTCATTAACTCCATCACCAGTCATAGCTACTCTATGCTTCTTCTGCTTTAGTGCTTTCACTATTCTAGCCTTATGTTCCGGTGTGACTCTAGCGAACACAGTCACTCTATCTATAATCTTCTGCAGTTCTTCATCACTCATTGCGTCTAACTCGTAGCCCTCTACAACTGAGTCTTCTCTGACTTCTAGTCCAATCATTCGAGCTATAGCGGTAGCTGTCAGTCTGTGGTCTCCAGTGACCATGATAACTCTTATTCCAGCTTTTCTAGCTACCTCAATAGATTCACGCACACCTTCTCTCGGGGGGTCTATTATCCCCAGTATAGCTAAGAAAGTTAGGTCTTTCTCAACTTCTTCCGGACCTATGTCCTCGGTGTAGCTATTTAGAACTTTGTAAGCTACTCCGAGAGTTCTATAGCCTTGTGAAGCGAGTTCTTCAATAGCTTTAAGTAGGTAGTCGTAGACCTCCTTGGAAAGCTGGACCTCTCTATCTCTAACTGCGACTTTAGTAGAGTTCTTGAGGAGAATCTCTGGAGCACCGGAAACTATAGCGATATAGCTACTGCGGTACTTGTGGACTGTAGACTTCCTCTTTCTAAATCTATCGAACGGATTAACATCAACTACTTCAAGACTTTCAATAGCCTTCTCGACACCCTCTCCACCTAGACCTCCGTAAGCGAGTAAAGCTGCTGCTACTTCCGTTGGAGGGCCTTTCGCACGCCACATGCCGTCCTTAAATGCGACTTCGACATCTGGATCTGTGTGTGCTGCGAGAAAGTCTAGAAGTGTTTTAAGG
>JAOAKA010000012.1 GCA_026413885.1 Sulfolobales archaeon | reverse complement strand
CATTATACCTGCTTCAGCGGCTTCCTGTTTACTATCTCTAGTTTTCTTTAAAGAGATTATGGCGAGAGCTCTTAAGACTATACTGATTTTCAATCTAACCTACCTCATCACCTCGCTAGTAATTCAGACACTCCTACTAGGATTCACTGAACCACTGCAGACAGCTCTATCTACTCTTAAGCTTCTCTCTCTATCTCTCAGTTCTTTATCTATTGCTACAGTGATTTACCCAACGCTAATTCGTAGAGCTTGCTCTCACTGGTTTCTTCTATCACTACTCATAGCTATGAAGTCGGTAGTAGAGAGCTATGCGTCACTATCTGATACTCTAGAAGCAGTCAGAGTAAACTACGGAAAACCCGGTGGTAGGTGGAGTTTCCACTCTCTACTCACAGTTGCTAAGAATCTCCCACTACTCGTACTCGACTCCGTCTTAAGGAAGTTCGAGTACGCTCTTACCGCACTACCGGCGTCCAGCTGTAGAGTGGAGTAAAGTCTAGTAGTCACTATTTCTCTCTATTCGTAAAGTATTCAGCTGAGCTTAGTGCTTCTATAGCCAGCTTAGCTGCTACTCTACATACACCGCTACATCTAGCTCTCGCACCACTCTCTACAAACTCTCTCCACTCCTGCTGGTCTCTCAAATTGTAATACCTTCCGAAGAGCTTCATGTGAACATCTCTACATCTAACACCTCCAAACTCTTCTCTAAATCTATCGAACACGATCTTACCAGCATTCATAGCTCTAGAGTAGTCGGTTGAGTGAGAGGTTGGTTCCAGCTTGCTTCGCCCTACTGCGAGGCCTACAGCCATTAAAGCACCTAGAAGAGCTCCACAAACTTCACCTGCTAGAGTAACACCTCCCGAGAGAGGTGAAGCCGCTTTAAACACACCAACATCCTCAAGTCCTAGAACTTGCTGAAGAGCTCTTAAAGTCATTTGAGCACATCCACCGTAAGCTTTATGTAGTTCTTCCGCTAACACACCAGCCTTCTCCGCTAAATCAGATAGACTCATAGATAGCTACACCACATAGGCTTACGCTACTGTAGATATAACTAAGCTCGACATGGTGCTTAAATCAATTCCGATCTACTTTGGTAGAATCAGACTCGGTGTGTCACTTAGGATATGTAAAGCAGTTCTACAATCTCTAGCTATAGCAGTAAACCCCTGGGATAACTGTAGGTTTTCTACTTCTTACCGGGTTTTCGAGCTCCTCTACTTTCGTATAGCTCGGCAGAATACTCGCACCAATAAGAACGTGCTTCGTTGTCTTCGGCGGGAATAGAGCTCTCTCCTCGAGAGCTTTTCTGAGAACCGATGATTTATCTATGTATATATCCTTTCTAAACGGGTAGACGTCTACGTAGTCACGAGCGTAGTCGACAAAGAACGCCGGTGTGAAGTAAATACCGATCTCTCTCAGTGCTTCAAGTCTATGGTGGCCGTCTAAAACTATGAAAGACCTTGCGTCAATGAGTACTGGATACTTTACGCAACCTGATGTCTCTATATCTCTAATAACGAGGTCTACCTTGCTGCGGGTAACGTCTTCATGTGGTATGAGGAGTGTGGTCTCTACAACACAGGTCTTGAACTCCAGCTTCTCGGGCTGTATGCTCAGGTAGAGTCTATCTCTACCTAGTATGTCTAGCAGAGTCTTCAGTACGTACATTCCAAGAGTCTACCACCTCAAAATACTTTTCGCTACTAGCTAATAAGAGCTGCACACTCTAACCCCCAGAGTCTTCACCCTGCTCTTAAATCTCAGCGACCAGTGACCTCTTGGGTGTGTAAGCTGTATTTAGTGAAGTTACCGGAGTTAAGATGTCTTAGAGAAGTCGAGCTCTCAGAGATATTGAAGAGCATTAAGAAGATACTGAGTAGAGGTGGTGTTGAGGAAACAGTTGTGGTAGGGTCGGACGGATCTACAATCGTAGCTAACTACTCAGTGTTTAAAGCGTTAGAGTGGCTCGGGGTTAGCTACGTACCAGTGTCCAGAGGGTCTTCAGAGAAGACCTATGTGCCGTTAGAGGCACTCGGATTCTTCGATAGCTTAGAGTCCAGTAAGCACAGAGTTTTTAGAGATACCGAGGAATTACTGTATAGAAACTGGCCGACACCTCTAGTCAGACTTAAAAACTCTTCGCTATGTGGAAGAACTGTTTGGGCTAAACTAGAGGGCTACAATCCGTGGAGCGCCAGTATTAAGGATAGAATAGGGTGGTATATGTTTAAGAGACTTACTGAAAAGCTAGGTAGCCCTCCTGAGTTAGTCTACGAAGCTACTTCAACGAATACTGGACTAGCTCTAGCCGCACTATGCTCTATCCACAGCTCTAGGTTTAGAGCTTACCTACCGTCCACCGCAGCCGCTGGTGAGGCCCTCTTCAGAATATTCGGTGCTGAAGTAGTTGTTTCTTCAAAGCCACTCACTGTAGACCTAATAAGTGATGTTAGGTCGGCTGCTGATGTAGATGGAGCGGTTAATCCAAACCAGTTTGAAAATGATGCGAATTTCGAGGTACACCTTAAGTACACAGCTAAAGAGCTAGAGATTCAGATGAGGGAAGCCGGCATCGTGCCTAAAGCTATCTTAGGTGGGCTAGGAACCTCCGGCCACATGTCTGCTATAGCTCTCTACTTCAAGTCTAGGTTCAATGGCGTTAAAATCTACGGTGTAGTTCCAAAGCCTGGGGAGAGCATTAGAGGAATAAGAAGAATTGAGACCGGAATGAAGTGGGTTCACTACGTAGAGCTAGATGGAGTAGTAGATGTATCACTAGAGGAGGCTGCTAGGTCCGCAATCGAGATTGCTAGGCGTGACGGTATTCTCGTAGGAATTAGTAGTGGTGCTGTATACTGTGCGTATAGAACTATGGTAGATGTAGGTCAGCTTGATGAAGGTGATTACGTACTCATATTCCCAGACTCAGGCTTTAAGTACGTAGACACACTAGTCAGATACTTGAATAAAGCTACGGAGTAGTGTGGGATAATCCCTCTAGCTTCAAGTAGTATCAACACTTGAAAACACGGAGGATTTGATGTAGGTGATGCAATTAAGTGTGTCTGTAAACTCCCGGTGACAATGACTTACAGACAGATAGCACTCACAGACGAAAAGCAGCATGTACCGAACAGTCTTCCTCTAGGGCTATAGCTATCGGCATCACCACAGCCTCCGTAGGGTTACACACTGATAGCACGAGAATCAGCAGCTACTAGTTGAGCAACTGTATTCGATTCACCGGCATATACCTACTTCTCTCGAACGCTACGGGGAATGCGTCAAACTCTAGTGCTAAGATGCTTTACTAGTACGCTGTTTTTATGATGTAGGGTCTTACGATCACGAGACCTGCTCTCATAGCTTCGTAGTACGTCTTTGGTCTATAGAGTGCTACTACTGCGGCGGCCAAGATCGTGGTAAATGAGAGAAGTATGTTTTGGTGGATAGGTATAGATAGTAGTAGAGCGGCTGTAGTTAAGACCTTAACCAGCCTGAACTCCCTAACCTTCTCTCTAAGTCTCGCTGCGTCTACATTCCTCGCAGATTCTCCGCTAAAGCTCTTTATCGTCTTCACACTCTCTTTGAGTGCTATGCATAAAGCTTCTAAAGCTCTTGAGGACTTCTCTCTATTTTCTACACTGACTTCTCTACATATTTCCCCAATTTTCTGGGGTGTAGACGCCATGTTGTTTATAGCTTTCTCCTCAGATCTGTGGGTATCGAATAGTAGGTACCTCCTCCTACTTAATGACCCATCTTGCACGTAGTGGAGAGCTCTACCGAGCATGAATCCGGCTCTATACTCATCACCTCTCCTGAGATAGTAGAGGGAGAGATTGAAGTAGTAGTCTATAAGTTCCCTATTTGAGTCATGGTGTGAAACACAGTGCTCTCTAACTATAATTCTACCTCTACTTCTCACATATGTGTAGACCTTTCTATCGGGAACTCTATCGGGGTCTACAACACCGTTTAAAATACCGCTAACTAAGTCTTTAGATAGGGTATAACCTAGTTTCTCTAGAGCAGCTACTGTAATGCTCTTATGAGCTTGATGTGAAGGCACTGAGCACATCCTCGCAGATATTTTAAGCATACATCCATATAACTCCCGGAGCACGGACTTCAACTAAGTTACTAAGGTAGTTTTTACGTAAACTTCTCTTTGAAGAACCACATCTAGTAGATGGTGTTAGTTAGCTGAATTAATCCGTAACTTATGAAACCCTATTACAGACTTCTAAGTAGCTCTTATAGGTAGCAATCTGTGGGCTTCGAGTCTACGTGGGGGAGTGAACTAGTAGGACTTGGTGTAGTTCTATATATAGTTGTCTCTCTCATTTTGAGGAGTAGAGTGTCTTACCTACCTACGTGGAGCATTATGGCTTTTTCTTCATTCATTACAGTTGTTGCTGGTTTAATTCAGTTCGATGAGATAGGTTCAGTTATAGATATGGATGTCATCTTGTTCTTAATAGGTATGTTTAGTTTAGTCAGTCTCGCAGAAAGTTCCGGTCTACTCTCAACGCTATCGGCTTGGTATATAGGTAGGTTTAAGAGTAGGTATCAACTTATTTACGCATCTTCATTTCTCTTCGGACTACTATCTGCGTTTGCTGTAAACGATACTGTAGCTTTAATGGGTCCACCTATTGCTTACACTATATCTAGAGCAACAGGTTTGAATCCCAAGTTCATGTTTCTACTGCTAGCTTATTCACTAACTATAGGTTCGGTGATGACTCCTATAGGAAATCCGCAGAATGTGTTAGTAGCTATTCAGAGCGGTATTCCAGCCCCCTTCATACTGTTTGCTAAGAAACTCGCACTACCTACAGTTATAAACCTACTGTTGCTCTCCTACGTACTCATAAAGATATTCAGAGTGGAGAATAGCTCTATAGATATCTGGCTAGTGCCTCAAGAACAAATTAGAGATAAGCGCGATGCCACTCTAGCTGGAGTAGCTCTAGCAACAGCAATACTAACTCTAGTAGTAAACGACTTACTTGAATTCCTAGGCGCACCCCACTTCACTCACAGAGGGTTCATACCGTTCGTAGTTGCTGCAGGTACCTACCTCCTAGCGAGAAACCCTAGAAGAGTTATCGCTAGTGTTGACTGGGGAACCATAGTTTTCTTCATAACAATGTTCATAACTATGGAGGGGGTCTGGAGAAGTGGTGTTTTAAATCCAGTACTCAGCTACCTAGTATTCAGCAAGCTCGGAGGTGTAGAAGGAGTAGTCGCTGTTACAGTGAGCTCTCTACTACTAAGTCAAGTACTTAGCAATGTTCCGTTTGTAAAGCTATTCATAAAGTTCTTAAAAAGCGTTGGCTACGGTCCATCAGATACGGACATCTGGGTAGCTCTCGCAGCATCGTCAACTATAGCTGGAAATCTGACTATTCTAGGTGCAGCATCAAACATAATTGTTCTCGAAGTTTTAGAAGCGAAAATGAATACATCGATAAGCTTTACAGAGTTCTTTAAGGTAGGGGTAGTAGTAACAGTACTCAATACTGTAGTTTACATATTCTTTCTACTCATACTCTAAATCAATCTCCTTAGCACGTGGAGACTTAAATTACTGAATATAGCGAAAACTGTTTCGAAGATTTTCATCGATTCACACAATAATAAAGGCATATAATCGCAGACGCGAAGTCTTGTTTGAAGTGAGTTAAGTTGACTGAAAAACTCTTCGAGTCATTTAAGATTGGAGAAGTTGTGGTTCCCAACAGAATTGTTATGCCGCCTATGGTTGTAGGCTATGCTGGTCCTAATGGAGAGGTAACTGAGCAGCTTATCTCATACTATGAAGCTAGAGCTAGAGGTGGTGTAGGGTTAGTAATCGTTGAAGCCAGCTACATCCGTGAAGACGGTAAGCTTGTCTTAGGTGAGCTCGGAATATATAGTGATGAGCTTATCCCGGGTCTCGCTAGACTAGCAGACGCTATTAAGATTTATGGCTCTAGAGCTGCTATTCAGATTGCCCACGGCGGTATCCAAGCTAAAGTAGAGGAGCGAGTAGGTCCTTCAGCGATCGGTAGGAAGATTGTTCCACCACCTAAAACACCTAGAGAGTTAGAGACTAGAGAAGTAGAGCAATTAGTAGAAGACTTTGCTAAAGCCGCTCTTAGAGCTAAGCAAGCAGGTTTCGATATGGTGGAAGTTCACGGAACCCACGGATATCTAATAACTCAGTTTCTCTCACCACTCACCAATAAGAGAAACGATAAGTATGGTGTGGATAGAGCTCTCTTCGCTATTGAAGTTGTTCAAAGAATTAAAGAACACTGTGGAAAGAACTTCCCAGTGGTATTCAGACTCAATGCAAACGAGTTTCTCGAAGGAGGTATCACAGTGAGTTTAGCTGCTAATATCGCTAAGAGACTTGTTGATGAAGCTGGTGTTGATGCTTTTGATGTAACTGGTGGTAACTACGATACGATGGATATCATCATACCACCGTACCTCTACATGGAGGAAGGACACTTCTTCAGTTTAGCTAGAGAGATTAAAGCCGCGGTACCGGTTCCCGTAATAAGTGGTGGTTTAATAACTGACTTTAGAAAAGCTGTTGAAGCAGTAGAAAAGGGCTGGGTAGATGCTGTCTTTCTTGGAAGACAGTTGATTGCTGACCCTGACTGGTCTAAGAAAGTAAGAAGTGGAAGGGTAGAAGACGTAAGGCCCTGCATAATGTGTAATGAAGGATGTATCGGCAGACTATTTGCTGGAAAACCAGTATGGTGCAGTATCAACTCGCTCAACAATTTTGAGTACCGGTGGTTCTCTGAGGAGTACCTACCTAAAGCTCTCTCTAAGAAAAGAGTTCTAGTAATTGGAGGAGGTCCTGGAGGACTTGAAGCAGCTAGAATTCTAGCTCTAAGAGGACATGAAGTTACTGTAGTTGATGAAGCAGACTCTCTCGGAGGGACTTTAAGAGTTGCTTCAGCACCCATCTTTAAAAAGAGACTTGAAAAACTCTTAAAGTGGTATGAAGCCCAGCTCGAGAAACTTGGAGTAAGAGTAGTTATGCGTACTAGAGCTACACCAGAGTTTATATCTCAGTTTAAGCCGGACGCAGTTGTAATTGCTTCAGGTTCTAAACCGCTGGTCCCGAATATCCCCGGAGTTGAAAACGCTGTTATTGCTGATGACGTACTACTAGGTAGGAGTTCAGTAGGTAGGAGAGTAGTTGTAGTTGGAGGAGGGTTTGTCGGTATTGAAACAGCGATCCACCTAGCTATAGAAGGTAGAGAAGTTACTGTAGTTGAAGCACTTCCTGAGATAGCTAGAGATGTCGAACCAGTCTCAAAGATAGCTCTACTAAGACCTGGCGGACTTTTAGGTAAGTACAACATAAGAGTTGTTACATGTGCTACTGTTTTAAAGATCGAGAAAAACGGAGTTGAACTACTGAAACCACCACTAGAAAGAGTGTTTGTAGAAGCTGATACCGTAGTATTAGCAGTTGGTAGAGCATCTAACCTAGACCTAGAGCTATATAAATCAGCTAGAGCTGCGGCTCGTGAAGTATATGTAATTGGTGATGCTAAAAGCCCGAGAAAAATTATAGACGCAGTTCACGAAGGATTTAGTACAGCATTAGAGATATAGAAGACACTTAATTAAACCTATTAAAGCCTAACAGTATTTTTAACTCATACATAAATCTCTATGTCCTTCTTAAGAAGGATCGAATCTAGACATTCTTCAATATACTGCTAGCTATAAAGCTACTCAAGCTATGGCGTACTGCGTTACTTACTGAACGTCTGTGTCTTCAACCTCTCTGGTACCACACCACCCATGAGCATACCTATCTCTTCTAGAGTGAAGTCATCTGTTTTTCCTACTGCTAGAAATCTTCCTTCATATATTACAGCTATTCTATCACTTAACTGAAGTATCTCCTCGAGGTCTGCTGAAACTAGTAGTATAGCCTTGCCCTCGTTTCTAGCTCTAGCTAGTAGCTCTCTAACGTAGAGTGTTGAAGCTATATCTAGACCCTTCGTCGGGTGAACAGCTACTATGAGTTTTGAATCTCGACTTAGTTCTCGACCTACTAGTAGTCTCTGCCTATTTCCACCGCTTAGAGCTCTAGCGGGAACGAATACGCTTGGTGCTACCACACTGAACTTCCTAATGACTTCTTCTGCGTACTGCCTTACTCTACCCCACTTAATTCCGACTCTACTAGAGAATAAATCCTCCCACTGTCTTCCGATAACTGAGTTTTCAAGAAGAGAAAACTCAAGTGCTAGTCCATATCTCTCTCTATCGCCTGGAATATGGGAGACCCCTGCTCTATACAGAGCTAGCGAGTCAGCCTTATCGATTAAGAGTCCTCCAATAGCTATACTACCAGAAGAAGGCTTTCTCAACCCTGTTAGAGCCTCGACGAGCTCGTCCTGGCCGTTTCCTTCTACACCAGCTATTCCGAAGATTTCACTTGGGTAGACCTCGAAGGATACTCCCTTAACAGCTGGAACTCCGAGGTCTCCGTAGACCCAGAGATTCTCCACCTTTAGGACTGGTTCTCTCCACTGTGTCGGCTGAGAGTTTCTGAAGGTTACGTCTAAATTCACTTCTCTACCGATCATGAGCTCAGCTAGGAGTTCTGGAGTAGCTCTAGATGTCGGTAGCTCACCACTTACAACACCCTTCTTTAAAACGACTACTCTATCAGCTACACTGAGAACCTCCCTGATTTTATGTGTTATAAAGACTACTGATCCACCACTTTCTCTAAAGTTCTCTATGAATTTAAGTAGTTCTCTGACCTCGATAGTGGTTAGAAATGTTGTTGGTTCATCTAGAATTAGGATTCTAGCTCCCTTATATAGAGCTTTGAGAATCTCCACTCTCTGTCTAAGTCCTAGCGATAGCTTTTCAACTGGTACGTCTAGAGGTACCTTTAAGCCCAGTCTATCGGATAGCTCACCTACTTTCAGAGAGAGCTCTCGGTAGTCTACTGGTTTAAGTGTGGAGAAAATCCCTCCAGAAGACTCGTAGCCTAGTACAATATTTTCTAGAGAAGTTAGATTCGGTACTAAAGTAAAGATTTGATGAACCATAGCTATACCGTATCTGAGAGCATCTCTAGGTGACCTAAACTTCACCAACCCGCTGTCTACGTATATGTGGCCTTTAGTAGGTTTGAGAAAGCCCGAGAGAATCTTCATTAGGGTAGTCTTTCCAGCTCCGTTTTCCCCGAGTAAACCAAGCACCTCTCTCTCCCTAATCTCTAGGTCAACTCCTCTAAGAGCTACTGTACCATCAGAGTACACCTTATGGATGCCGACCATTCTAACTAGCAATTCCACACTCCAAGTACCTCGGGTGAGTTAGATATATTTGCCTTTTGAGTATAAAAACAGATTGAAAGAGTTTCCTGGGACTTACGGTGAGTTTGAGGGTAAGTGCTCTCTACACACTCAAGAGACTCGCTGAAGCTCTGCTAGCACTAGCAGTAGGTCTCGCAATTTCAGCAATTCTAATTCTGGCGTATGGATACGACCCAGTTAAAGCACTCTACTGGCTCTTCTACGGTGGTTTCGGCACTCAAACAGTTTTTCTCGATAGCCTGGCGTATGCCGCACCTCTGATCCTCACTGGAGCAGCTTTCGCCGTCTGTGCTTCAGCTGGAATGTTCAATATAGGGACTGAAGGACAGGCTTACATGGGTGCTGTCGGTGGGATAGTCTTCGGAGGTCTACTACTAAAGCATCTGCAGGTGCTCAGCCCTCTCGGAGTGTTTATAGCACTCTCAGGTTCAGCTATTCTAGGTGCTCTATGGGCTCTCGGACCAGCTCTACTCAAGGTGTTTCGAGGTGTTCACGAAGTCATATCCTCTATAATGTTCAACTGGGTAGCTTTCTACACGGTAATGTATCTAGTTAGAGGTCCGATAGTGAATCCAGCTAGACCGGAGATGTCGATCTCGGTAGAGCCGCCGGCTAGGTTTTCAGTTATATTTAGAGGTAGTGTACTCACTGAAGCTATATATGTTGCTGTAGCTGTCTCCGTAGTCGCCTACTTAGTGCTGAAGTTAACGAAGTTAGGCTTCGAGATAAGACTTGTAGGTATTGGTCTAGATACAGCTAGATACGCCGGTGTAAGCACTAGGAAAACAATGATTTTAGCGTACCTTCTATCAGGTGCTCTAGCAGGCCTCGGTGGTGGTCTCATAGTCACCGGTAGACCTCCTGTCTGGTCTATATACGGAACTCTAGGAAACATCATGAATGTGGGGTTCGATGGAATAGGTGTCTCTCTAGTAGCCGCAAACAACCCGGTTGCTGTAGTGTTCAGCAGTATATTAATCGGTGGACTGTGGAACGGCAGTAGGTTTATGGAGCCCTACGCTAAGGTTAGCTCCGAGTTGAGTAGAGCAGTTATCGGGCTGATCGTTATAGCTCTCTCAACACCTGAGGTGCTCAGACTCCTGAGGAAGTTGACTAGGAGGTGGAGTTCGTGAAGAACATTGTTAAGCTATTCATAGCTCTATCTACGTTCTTGACTATATTAGCAGTTCTAGCTGTCGCCGGCTTAAGCCCTCTGAGCCTCATGGAGGCAGCTCTGCTAGCAATGACGCCTCTAGCTCTAGCTGCGGTGGGAGAAGCCGTCAATCAAAAAGGAGGTGTGAGCAACATAGGGATAGACGGAATATTCCTCATAACTGCGGCTGTAGCTGTTCTAGGTGCTGAAGACTTCGGCAGCGGCTACACTGGAATGCTTGTAGGTGCTGCTGTCGGCGGCTTTCTCGGGTTTGTCCACGGATTACTCAGCACCTATGCTAAGGCTAACCAGATAGTTGCTGGGATAGGTTTGAACATATTCTCCTACGGTTTCGTACCCTACTTCCTCATGGCTGTCTGGGGATTTCCCGGGATCAGAGTGCCGCCTAAAGAAGTCTTAGTCCCTCTACGTGTGCTATCGATCGCTGGCGCATCATTTAGACTCAGTGAGTTTTCAATACTGGCCGTAGTTCTCGCAGCGCTCTTACACTTCACTCTCTATAGGACCCCACTGGGACTGAGGATTAGAGCGTGTGGTGAGAGTCCGGAAGCTGTCGATGTAGCTGGTATAGGTGTCTACAGACTTAGAATTACTCTATCGACTCTAGGTGGTGTTACAGCTGGTCTCGGGGGTGCCTTCATGTCTCTAGCGTGGTTTGGTGGTGTTGTAAAAGAGATATCGGCTGGTAGGGGCTTTATAGCTTTAGCTTGTGTAGTAGCTAGTGGTTTAGAGCCACTCCTATCTCTAGGTTTCGCCTTCATCTTCGGCTTCTCGGAAGCACTGGCTTACGCAGTAGCTATCACACCGGGGATTAAGGAAGTAGTCCCATACCACCTAGTTCTCTCGACACCGTACATAGTCACACTAGCTATAGTAGCAGTATTCATTGGTAAGAGGAGGTTTCCGAAGTCTCTCGGGCAGCCCTACGTTAAAGACTAGCTAGATAAACAGACTTTTTAACCTCTTGAGCCTCTATCCTTGGAGGTATATATGTCCAGCAAGCCTAAGTTTCCAACTATTTTAGCTATAGCTATAACGGCTATTGTCGTAGCTGCGGTTACTGCTTCAGTAGTTTACATAGCTATACCTCCGGCACCAGCCACTACTGTGACAGCTACAGTTCTCCGCACAGTAGTTCAAACAGTAACTCCAGCACCGACACCGACACCTCCTAAAGCTAAGTTCAAGATAGCTGTTGTATCAGATATCGGTGGTAGAGGTGACTTAAGCTTCAACGACATGGCCTTCAAAGGTGCTGATGAGTCAGCCAGAGACTTCGGTGTGGAGGTTGTTGAGTTCATTAGTAAGACCGAGCTCGACTATATCCCTAATTTGAGGACAGCGGCTATGGATCCAGACATTAAGTTAATAGTTGGTGTCGGCTTCCTTCTAAGTGAAGCTCTCGTAGAGGTAGCACTGGAGTTTCCGAATAAGTTCTTCGCTGGTATAGACACGTACTCCCAAGAGATAGTGAAGTCTAAACACCCAGGTAGATACCCTCTACCAAATCTACTAGACATAAAGTACGAGGAACATAAGGGTAGCGCTCTCGTCGGTGCTTTAGGCTGTCTTCTAGCTGTTCACTACAATTATCCACATATAGGGGCTGTTCTAGGAATTGAGATACCTGTGCTGTGGAAGTTTGAGGTAGGGTATAAGTGGGGCTGTAACTGGGCTATAGAATGGTTCAGGAAGAACTTCCCAGCTGAGTATGAAGCCAAGTCTAAGACTACCGGCAACATTCTGACTGTAGATCCTAAGTCTAGAGTTCTCTGGGTATACACAGGCACTTTCAGCGATATAACTAAGGGCTATCTAGCAGCTAAGGAGATGTACGCTAAGAACGCTGTAGCTGTCTACAATATAGCCGGCCCCCTGGGGCTAGGGATAAACCAGGCCGTCGAGGAGATCGTTAGACCCAAGGGACTAACAGTGGGACCGCCGTTCTGGATCGGTGTAGACGCGAATCAGGACTGGATTAATCCAGGCTTCATAGTAGCTTCTATGATGAAGAGAGTTGATAAGGGAGTGTACTACGCTACATATCTAGTGCTAGTTGGAAAATTCGAGGAAGTGGTTAGAAGATACAAGGGAGTTCTCCTACTGGGAATAGGAACTGAAGTCGAGGGAGTGCCGATGGAGGGTATATCTGTTAGCACTCTAGCAGATCTAGACGAATTCATAGAGATGGGTGTTACAGCTGAGAAAATCCTAGGAAAACCGGTCCTCCCAATGCCTCCAACAGAAATTAGAAGAAGAGTGAAGGAGATGAGAGACTCAGTACCGTCATGGATATGGGCGGCCGTAGCCGAGCTGGAGAGACTGATCAGAGAAGGCAGGGCACAGGTACCTCTACCACTAACAGAAGACGACGTGAAGTACTGGAGAGGTGTATTAGGCTAACCTACACTTAAAACCCGCTTTTTCCCTACAAAATACTTAAACTATGGTAGATGCCATCGCCTAGCTTCTATGCTAGAAAATAGTGACGTGCAAGTGCCTCCGCTATGATGATGGCGCCGATAAGCACGAGGACCCACGGCCATAGAGCATCGAAGTAGAATAACACTGCTAACCCTACCAAGAACAAGCCACCTATAATACTGCGTATAGTCTTCCATTTCGATTCATGAGTCAACACATTCACCACTAGTGGTGCTACATCAAAATGATCTAGTTTAAATTAATATAGTTGGTGCTGTGACTAGGATATCACTAGAAACTTGATCTGCTCCCTCTATGCTATCTAATCGTAGATAAACACCCTAGAGTATAGAGAAACGATTCTGGGTAGCCTCAGGATGTCAGAATTACAGTGGAAGCATTTAGATTAAAGTTATCTCACTGTGAGAGTGCTCAAGTTCGTTTAAAGAGAACTTCAAAAACTGCCAGTACTTCATGGCCTCACAGGTAGTGGGAGAATGATTCTATAGCTGTGTAGAAGGGTTGCTTCAGTTCTTGTAGCTCTAGAACTATTCCCACGGCAACCCCACGAAGCTGTGTCGTACTTTCCTATAGTCATATAGGCAGCAGTTGTGATTGAAACAGTATAAACTCTCGACATCTCGCAATAACGTGAGCGAGACTACTATATGATTCAGCTTGTAAGGTAACTGTAGACATCTTGAAATACGATCTCCATAAAATCACGATCTTTATTTCTCACTCTTCTTTCTATTTATTAATCCTCTAGTTGATAAGTTTTTGTGGTATCTTGTCTTTACATACTGGTCTCTCTAAGATAGCTATCGTAGCAGCTGTTCTAGCTGTCGCCGTGTCCGCTGTATTGGTATCGGTCTTTGTGACTCCTACGGAACGGCGGTCAGATACTGAGACTGTGACTCCCAGGCAAACTCCGACTACACCGAGGTTGTTTTTAAAGCCTACGGCACCTACTAAGACATCTGAAGATATACCGAAAGCATATCTCCCGCAGGAGTATGAGTGGTCTCTCTGGGTCGGTGACCCAGGTGGTAGCTCGAGCTACCCGGAGAGTCTCCCCAGAAGTCCGAGCACTGTGATTCAAGTGAATGTCTCAGCAAACATTCTGGGAACGCTTGCTAGACCCCTCATTTCGAGTGACTTAGTGTTTTTAGCTGACACACAGGGAGTGTATGCTCTGCGGAGGTCTAGTGGAGAGCTGGTCTGGGGTATTGAGCTGTACTTCAACCATCTTCACTTTAGAGAGAGGGAGTATCCTCAGCCGGTTAGCAGGTGGAGAGCCCTAGGTCTCGACAGATTTGTTAAGAGCTATGGAGTAAGCGAGTATGTTTATGTAGCGACTTCGTCATC
>JAOAKA010000011.1 GCA_026413885.1 Sulfolobales archaeon | reverse complement strand
CATAGAATCCAGCACCAGCTATAGGTGAGTCACCAACTCTCCCAGGCATCTTGAGGAAAACACCCCCAGTACTAGTAGCTGACGCTAGCTCACCTTCAGAATCTACTGCTACAGCACCAACTGTGTCTCCTAATCCAAATAACTTGAGCCACAACTCGAGAGACTTAGAGTAGAATTTCTGTGGGGTCTCTCCAGATTGTATCTTCCTGACGGCATCTTCATATGTTCTTCTAACTCTCTCTGAGACACCGGGGTGGCGGTCTAGACCTAGCTTCTCAGCTAGTCTATCAGCTGCGTCACCAGCTATCAACACGTGGTCTGTATACTCGAGGACATATTTTGCGAGAACCACCGGGTTCCTGGGGTATTTAACGTAAGCTACCGCACCAGCTCTACCGAGCTTGCTATACATAACTCCAGCATCCATACTCACAGACCCCGAGATATCTACGGTGCTGCCGGTACCAGCGTTGACTAGTCCAGAGTCTTCTAAGATCTTCACTGCTTCAACAACCATATCTAGAGCAGATCCAGACCTACCTACTCTCAATCCGTTATCGAGAGAGGTAGTCATTAAATCTCTAACCTGCTTCATAGATTCGGAATCTAGAACCCATCTACCAGCACCTACGTGAATAGCTATAGCCGGAGTGCTCACAGACTTCACCATATTCTACTCCAACCTTAATTAAAGACTACGTAGTAGAGATGGAGGTAGTTTGAGTGAGCTGCGACCACGGGTTGGAAGCTGAGAGATTGAGTAGAGCACTCGAGTTTCTCGGTAGAGCTAGAGTTGAGTCCTACGGAGACTACCACTTAGTTGTTGTCGAGATATGTGAAGACTTCTACGTATTTATATCAGTATCCTGCAGCGGTGAAGGCTTCTACTACGAGTTCTCTATTGGTGATGAAAACTTCGTCTTCAATGTAGATAGAGTTTCCTGTCTGGATAGAGCTGTAGAGGTAGTTAAGAAGGTTGCAGCCGCATCTGTACCCCGCTAGACTGATCACCCACCATCTTCACAGCTCTCAGCGAGCTCTTCGAGGTGACGTGTGGTAGCGGGGCCGTAACATACAGATCTTCAAGACTAATAAATTCTCGAACCCCATGTCTCTGGAGGTGTTGCTGAATAAGAGGTAGTGAGGAACTCGGATACTGGATTGGGGAGCTACCGACAGGCTGCAGACTCTGTATAGCTGGTGCTAAGTCAGTACTGTTTGTAACCGGGATCTGCCGAGATAGCTGTTTCTACTGCCCTATATCTAGAGATAGAAGAGGTAGAGATGTCGTATATGTAAACGAGGTCTCTGTCGGCGGCCCGAAGGATGTTGTTGAGGAAGTAGCTGCTTCAATGTCTGAGGGTGTGGGGATTACTGGAGGCGACCCACTACTCGCTCTAGAGAGAGTTGAAGAGTATATTAAGCTACTTAAAGACGTATTTAGTTCACGTTTTCACGTACATCTCTATACTACCGGCACTACTCTCAGTGGAGAGTGTGTGGAGAGATTGGTGAAAGCTGGATTAGACGAGTTGAGGATACATGTAGTCTCCAATAGATCTCTGGATGCTGCTAGAATAGCTTTAGACTACTCTATAGATGTGGTTGTTGAAAACCCGGTGATTCCAGGTCGCGAAGACTTCCTCAAATCCCTCATAGAGAAACTCAGCTCTATGGGTGTTAAATACGTTAATCTCAATGAACTAGAAGTTAGTGAGTCTAACCTAGATTCCCTCCTACTTCACGGACTAAAGCCATCTAGTTCCGGGAGATCTGTAGGTGGATCTAGAGATACTGCGATAAAGCTTATTGAGTGGGTTAGAGAGTGTGGATTAGCAATCTCAGTTCACTACTGTCCAGCTATTTACAAAGACATATATCAGTATCCTAGAAGACTTATGCGGAGAGCTGTATCAACTAAGAGGTTCTTCGAAGTAATCGATGGAGGTGTAGTTAGATGGGTTGAAGTCAGCGGAGTGGATTTGCGGAGGGAGTGGCTCGCAGGAGCCGTTATTCGCTATAGAGATAGGTATCTAGTACCTCTAAAGCTAGCTGAAGCTATAGGGTTAGGTACAGTTGTAGAGGCTCTTCCAACAACACCTAGACGCATACTTAACGAATATCCCTGGTGTCAGCAGTGCTTAGACTAGGGGTTAAAGATTTAAACAATCTGTTGAAGTTTATCGCAAGCTTAGGCTACACTATTACTGAAGGACCTCACGCAGTTCTTCACGATAGCTCTGAAGTCGGGTACTGGATAATCACGAGAGAGTCTAAAGTTGTCGGTGAGATCATAGCTCACTACGTAGATAACCACTACTACGCACTTACAGAGAGTGAGAGTGATTCAGATGAGGAGGTTCTCCAAGCTCTCCTGAGAGCAGACATAGCTGAGAAGTGGAGAGCACCGGTGGAAGACGTAGTAGTCGTAGGTGAGGAAGAAGTTCTCGCAGCACTGAGTAAATACGTAGATCAGTTACCTAACGAAGAAGCAGCTGAAGCAGTAGCTCACTACGAGAAAGTAGGTGTTAGAGTTGTTGAGAGACTTCTTCAAAGGCTACGGGAACTAAATCAGTAGCTATAGTAGCAGTCAACACGTAGATAACGACTAAAAATATAGAAAGTCTGAAGTAGTAGATATACAATAAAAGCCTCTATCTAGCAGATAGCTGGGGCCCGTGGCCTAGCTAGGATAGGGCGCCGGCCTGCGGAGCCGGAGGTCCCGGGTTCAAATCCCGGCGGGCCCGCTGTTTATATGACATCTTCGTCGTGATGTGTGTCATCAGCTATACGTCCCCGCTAGGTTGGAAGAAGCACGAAGCGTAATTATTAGGGTAGGAGTGTCGATATCTAGGGATACTTAGTAGTGGTCTTTATCTATGAGTCTGAACTCAATGTTAGACTCGCTAGTTTTCTGAGTGAGAAGTTCGGTATTGACTGCCGTGCTGAGAGAAGTGTATCTAGAAAGAGGCCTGACATCAGGTGCTACTATAGTGGTGTCTCAATCTCTATAGAGGCTTCCTACAACGCTAGTGACGCTGTGAAGGATGCCTTCGATAGAGCTAGGGAGGGCCTAGCTGACCTAGTTCTAGCAGTTCACTACGTGAAGAAGCTCCCCGACGTTCCGGAGGAGGAGTTAGTCAGCATTCTCAAGGGGAAGACTCTGAGAGTGAAGGTAGTAGACCCTAGAGAACCCGAGAAAGCACTAGAGGAAGGCGGCTGGCTCGAAGATGCTGGAGTAGATACTCTAGCTGACATCATTAAAAACGCGGTCTCACACATAGTCTCGGAAGCCGATGTTAGGAGTGAAGTAGAGAGAGTTAGACAGATAGTAGATGAGTTTGTTAAGGTTATGACGAGCATAGACCCCTCTCTAGCTCTAAGAGAGAGCATATCCAGCATTCTCTATCGACTCTACGGTTTCAGTGTAGCAGAAGCTAGAGACGCTGAGATCGTGTTCGGGCAGGCGGCGCTCGCACTCCTCCTATCGGCGGTATTCTACGAGCGAGTAAGACACCAACACAAACTACAGCCTATAGACCACTACATGAAGCAGTATGGAGCTATCGCAGGATTCAGGAGAGCTATAGAAGACCTTCTAAACATAGACTACGAACCCGCAGTAAAGCTTGCTATGGAGATACTGAACAGTATTTCACCGAGAGCTGAAGCAGTGATTAGAAAGATTGTGGAAACCGCGCAGAATACTGCTAGAAAGCCTCACCTACTTTCGAGAGATTTTGCCGGCAGAGTTTACCATGAGATAACTGGAGATATTGCTGTGAGAAAGGGTTTCGCAACATTTTATACGGAAATTCCCGCTGCCTATCTACTCGCGAATCTAGCTCTGAGAGTAGTGCTTGAAGTGGAGAGAGAGCTGGAGACTCTCGAGAAGAATGAAGTGAAGAGAATCATTGATGTGATACCTAATCTGAAGATAGCTGATTTTGCGTGTGGTAGTGGAACTCTACTGACAGCGTCTCTCTATAGTGCGGTAAAGATTGCGAGAACTCTATGCTTTATAGCAGATGTAGAGTGCCCGAAGGTAGAGAAAAAACTAATCGAGGAAGGCATCTACGGATTAGATGCTTTAAGATATGCCGCACAGATAACTGCTATAAATCTCGCTCTAATTTCATCGACTCCAATATCTAGAGAGAACGTAAGTGCTATCTACTTAGGCTACATACCTGGTAAAGGAGCTTGGCTAGGCTCTCTAGAGCTGCTAAATGACGGTAGAAGGGTTGGAGGACTCCTCTACTGGATAGACAGGGGTCTGGAAGGTGTTGCAGAGAAAGTCTCAGTAACCAATAATAAGGGAGGAAAAGTAGAAATACTGAACAAGTACGATATAGTGATAATGAATCCTCCATTCACGAGACCGACTGGGAGGGTGAGCAAGGAGTTTGAGGAAGGTAGAGAAGGTTTCTTTGGGTTTATCGCGGAGAAGACCGCGAGAGATGATGTACTGAAGAAGTATGAGAATGTCCGGAAGAGAGTTAGAAGTGACTTGATTGAGATTTCGGAGAACTTCTTCTCTAGGGAGAAGGTGTTGCGGATGTTTCTCGAGTCACTCAGTGACCAGCAGAAAGCTAAGGAGCATGGACTAGACCAGTACTACAACATTGGCCAGGCTGGTGAAGGACTCCTCTTCCTCTACCTAGCCTACAAACACATTAAACCAGGTGGTGTGGTGGCTTTCGTCCTCCCCAGAAACCTCCTCTCTGGTGTGTCCTGGTTTCTCGCTAGAAGTATGCTCGCCGACAGATTCCACCTCAAATACGTTGTAGTCAGTAGTGATGCCGAGAGAGGCTACAACTTCTCGGAGAGCACCAGCTTAAGTGAGTGCTTGATAGTTGCTAAGAGAGTTGACGAACACGACCCTGACGAGAAGACAGTGTTTGTGAACTTACTGAAGAAGCCTAGGTCGGCTCTGGAGGCCCTACTACTCGCAGAGAAAGCAGTTGTGGAGCGAGGTAGAGGGTTTACTGAGCTCTCTAGTGGTGCGAGATGCTACATCCGGGAAGTCGGGAGAGTCGACCTACTTAAAAACCTAGACAATCTCAACAGGTTCGTCTCTCTACCGGATCTCGAGGTAGTCGACTTAGGGTTGAAGATTCTTGAAGAGGGGGATCTATCGGTTGAAGGCGTCAGGATCCCGACGATCAGGCTTGGAGAGATCTCTGATTCAATAGAATTGAGTTCACCTGTATTTCACGAGTGCTTCAAGCCGACGAGCACTAAAACTCCGTATCCTTTAGTTTACCGTGGTAGTGAGGTCGTTAGATCTAGAATGACTGTTGAGCCGAATGCGTTTGCTGTGTTGAAGTGCTCTAAGGCTCGGGAGTTGTTCGAAAAGTGGTGTGGGAGAGTGTTGATACCAGATAGAATCTGGCTCGATACGGCTCACGTCGTAGCTTTATACTCGAGCACTCCAGTTATTTCAAATGTGTTCTACGTAGTTAGGTTGAAGGAGAAGCTAGATAGAGTTAGGCTAGCTGAAGCCGAGAAGGCTCTCGTGTACTGGTTGAACACTACCTGGGGCCTGCTCTCAGTCTTAATGAATAGAGAAGAGACTAGAGGTAGGTGGATGAGATTGACGAGGACTCAGTGGAGACTGCAGCCGGTGTTGAACGTATTTGAAGTAGATAGCAGCACCCTCAGTGAGCTAGCTGCAGTATTCGATAAGTTGTCTAAGCAAACTCCTAGAAGACTGCCCAAGCAGTACTCGGGGAGAGAGTCTGAAGTAGACAGTGTGAGACTTGAGATAGACCTAGAGTTTCTCAAATGCTTTAACTCAGGCATCGACGAGAGTAGAGCTAGAAGTAGACTACTAGATATATACAAAAGAGTGTCTATAGCTTTCGAGCGCTGGATCGGCTAACATGATTCTCTCTAATAAATCAGTACACTGTACGGTATTGAATATACTTACATGAGCGCTGCTCCTACAGCTGTGTCTCCAGGGCTTAATATGAGCACTATCTCTCTACTTACCTCATCTACTTATAGTTAGATACTTCAACCTACATGTCTTCTGCTACATTGCACTCAGGTTAAGCTCTAGATAAGCTGTATTTAACTTCTCTAAGATAATGTAGACTGGAGATGTATTTGGATATAAGCAAGGTTTGGAGAGCTCTCAGTAAGACGGAGGTCCCGGGCTTCGATATCGATGTGGTTTCAGCTGGTTTAGTAAGTAGGGTTAGAATCTCTAGGGACGGCAGTAGGATAGCTGTCTTTATCGACTTCACTGGTTCAGACCCTAGTTGTGGTTTCTGCAAGTTCATCAACCACACTCTAATGAAGACTGTCGTCGAGAGGATTAAGGAATCTCTACATGGAAGTGGATTTAAAGAAGTCTCAGTAGTTGATGCTAGTACTGGAGTAGAACTCTAGGTAGAGTGTCTTATTAGATAGACATCAGTGATAGATAGAGAGCTTAGTGAAGAAGTAAGTACAGGCTGGTTTAAATGTGTAGAGTGAAGAGAGTGGTAAAAATCTTCGCAGCCGCCTTCCTCGGTGTTGTTGCTCTAGTAGCTACTTCAAGATACGTTCTATCTGTAGATCTCGCATTAGCGCTTAGCTACATATCTGAAATCCCAATATACCTGCTAGTCTTAGCACTGTTCGCTAGGTCTCTAGGGCCACTACTACACTCCGCCCAGTTTTACTTAGTAATCAAGTCTCACGGATACAGACTAGGGTTCAAGAAAGTGCTACTCGGAATGTATAGCACTCTAGCACTTGAGTACGTAGTTCCAATAGGTGGAGCAACTGAAGCAGGAAGAATAGCATTTCTAGTTTACGAAGGTGTTCCACCAGATAGAGCACTGCAGATAACGTTCTTCCACAGACTCGCGCACTCCGCCTTCATAGCTGTAGAACTCGCATTCGTGGTGCTGCTCACGATGAGAATCGATAGATTCGTCCTCTGGCTCTTGCTAGCTACCGCAGTAGTTAATGCTCTCAATCTATCGGCGGTCGCGTCAATTAAGCTGCCGAAGGTTTCTAGATTCCTGCTGAAGTACGTATCTAAACTAGGCTTTCGAGGAATAGAGTCGGCGTCTACTGCTATCCCTATGAGGAGATCTATCAGTGCGGTCTTCCTAGCCATCGGACTGGAGAAGATATCGCTAGTTATTAGCGGCTATCTACTCCTCTCCTACTTAGATAAGTCGGCGAGCTTACTTCACTCAATTCTCGTTTTCGATATCTTACTAGTTACCTTCTGGCTTCTCCCCATAGTTACTCCCGCAGGAATAGGGCAGGTGGAGACTGTACAGCTTCTTGCTTCAGCAGATATGAATTTAAACATCAACTCAGCACTATCGGCTATCATATTATATAGACTGATAACCACAGTATCGATAATGCCTCAACTACTTCCTGCGTTCATTAAGTACGGTGCCGGTGTATTAACAAGAACGAGTAATCGTGAAGTCTGTGTGTGACTAGAGTTTCTGTGTCAGAACTCCACGCTTAACTACGGATCGGAGTACTTCAGCAACTCTCCAACTAGTTCGTCTAGGTCGATGTAGGCTACTGCTAGATACTTGTCGGAAGCCCCGTAGTAGACAAATAGCTTACCGTCTAAAACTACGTGCCCGCATGAAAACACTACGCTGATTCCCTCAGTCTCATACCACTCGGTAGGTTCTAATATAGGTTGGTCTAATCTCGAGATAACAGATGTTGGGTCTTCTCTATCTAGTAGTACGGCACCGAGTCTATAGGCCCCGTCGTAAGCAGATCTCGCGTGATATATAGCAACCCACCCCTCACTTACCTCTACAGGCACTCCCGCAATACCTACTTTATCACTATCCCACATATTGAGTCTAACTCTAAGGAATTCAAAACCTCGGAGCCAGTAGCCTCTGAAGTCTAAGCTATCTACGAAGTCTACCCAGATGTTGGGAAAGAATCTGTGGAAAACTACGTACTTACCTCTAACTCTTCTAGGAAGTAGAGCTGCGTTTTTATCCCAGACACCGGGGGGTGATATGAGAATCGGTCTAGACCACCTATCCCACCTACCCTCCAGAAAATCTGCTATATCGATGCTGGTGAGAGCAACTCTCACATAGTCGTATGCGTCACTAACAGCTGTGTAGAGCATATACATTCTGCTGTCTAACACGGTAACTCTCGGGTCTTCACATCCGACCGGACCGATTCCGTAAGCAACTCTCTTCTCGAAGATTTCTCTGGGTCTGTATATAGGTTCTTCACTAACATATTCAAGTGAGGTTCCATCTGCTGAAATTGCTAGCCCTATGGTTGACTCGAAATCGTATGTTTGAGCTCTAAAGAGTGTGTACACCTTACCGTCGAGAGTGAGAGCTGCGGAGTTGAAGGTGGCAAACTCCATAAATCTCTTAGAGGGGTCTGGTCTGAGGATGGGGTTCCCCGCGAATTTCTCGAGTTTAATCACTTCAACCACCTCTCAATAGATATCTCACTAAACAGTCTTCCTCTACTTCCGCAACAGCTGCGTACTTATCTGCTGCACCGTAGTAAACAACTATTCTTCCGTCATTCATTCTGAGAGCTCCTGTTGGAAAGACTATCCCTCTAAGAGGCTCTGAGTATGTTAGCTCATACTCTAGTGTGGGCAGTAGAATGGGTTTCTTAGATATACTGATGATTCTCGACGGGTCGTTCTTATCTAGTAGAGCTGCTTTAACTCTAAACTCTCTGAAGTGTCCGTTTTCGTAGACTATATCTGGTAGAAACAGTAGCCAGCAGCAGTCTAACTCTATGGGAGGTGTTCCCAGCTCGACAAAGGGTCTCTCAGCGGTACCGCTTAAGAGAACTCTAGCTTCAGATATAGCTGAACTCCAGAAGTGTGAGTCTGGGAGGTCCTCGAATTTATTGAACTCCACCAATATGATTTTAGAGGGAGGTAGGTCTGGATTAATTGTTAAAGCCAGTAAGTACCTGCCGTCAAATTTCTTCGGAAACAAGAATCCGGCTTTAGAGTTGTATGGGCATATAGGACCTATCTTCACAATTCTACTGAAGTCTTCGGTTAAAGCAAGAGTAAGGCGGACTGTCTCAGGTCTCGGTGGAATAGAGGAAACTGCTGTATATGTAATAAAGTATGTTCCATTCATGTGAGTGACCCTGGGGTCTTCAGTTGCGTAGGATTCCCAGGGCAGCTCGGGTCCGAAGAACATTCGCCTACTTCTGAAATCGTAACCGCTATCTGATTCAGCGTAGAAGATAGTCGATACTTTAATACTCTCATAAGGAGATCTGGGAATAGGCTTAGATATAGCTCTATAGAGTATGACTACCTTTTTAGAGAAGAATGTGGCTGTAGGATTGAATACTGCTTCAGCTTCTAACCAATTCTGAGGATTTGGAGTCAGTACTGGATTGCCCACGAATTTTCTTAGTAACAAGCCTCTCGCCTCAGCAATAGCCTGGAGCTGAGATAGATTTAAAGCTGTATATATCTCATCCTACGAGAGCAGTAGATATAGCGTTTTCAAGCTCATCCATCGATAACTCTCCCACAGCAACAAAGTAGTCTGAAGCACCGTAGTAGATAAATAGCTTACCATCGAGTACTACAGCACCAGTTGGATACATAACGTTTGGTTTAGCTTTCGGATAGACTTCATACCATAACTCGGGCTCACCTATGGGGTTATCCGATCTATAGAGCACTTTCGTTGGTTCTTCTGAGTCAAGAACCATTAAACCTACCTTGTACTTATAGCCGTCAGAGGCGGTGAAGTCTGAGGGCAGGAACCCCTCCGTATAGTAGTAGTCGTCCCAGCCGGAGACTCCGTAGTATACTAAGATGAACTTACTCTGCCACTCTACTAGAGCACCAGCACCTATCTTTCTACTATCCCAGTACTTCGGTCTCGTTCTAATTGCTGGACGACCCCAGAGGTACCTCCCGTGCTTAAACTCAGATAAGTCACTGACTTCGTCAACCCAGATGTGGGGGAATATTCTGTGGAGAAATACCCACTTACCCCTCGTCTTCTTAGGTAGCATAACTATGCTCTTATCTGTTATAGATGGGTGTGTAATGAGTATCGGTCTACTCCACCTATCCCACCGGTGATTGAGGAAGTCCTGTAGATATATCCAGCTCATAGCTCCTCTCGGGGGATTAACACCGTTGTAAGCAACGTAGGTTAGGTATATCTTATCTTCGAAGACCGTTACTCTAGGGTCTTCAACTCCGAAGCAGCTACCTCCAGACTGTCTCACTAAATTGCTCTCTATGTAGGAAGTATCTACTAACTCAAGACTACTGAACCTATTAGCTACAGTGGGGTATAGCTCGAATTCCTCTCTTGGGATATATATAGGGCTATCTAATCTCTCAACAACTTCACAGCCTTCACGAATAACAGCGAGTCCAAGAGTGGAGACACAGTTTCTTGAAACCTGTCTATACATTAAATATACTTTATCTCCTAGAGTGAACGCTGCTGGATTGAAAGTACCTCCACTCTCCCAGAAATATCCTAACCGAGGCTCTATGAGGGGATTACCAACCCACTTTCTTAAACTCAGCAGCTTCACATTAACTCTCCACAATGCTTTAACTGCACGCTAAGTAAAAACCATGTTGAATAAAATGTTTTACCTAGCGTGTTATCTAGAGTGAGATACCTAGTTTTAAATAGTTCTCGTAGTGATGAATGAGGAGATGTAGATTTAAACTACGTAATACAGAGTTGAGCACTATGTGGAACACGTTATTACCGCTCTAGTCGCGGATGCTTGTGGGCTAATTGCTGGATATCAACTTCACACAAATCAATGAGCGCTTAAGGCGACTACTAAGATGTCTCTCCGAGCTGGAGGAGAAGTACTCTGTGAGGAGTTCTAGACTCCTCAGTGGGGAGCAGACTCTAGCAGTAGCACTTATGGAGAAGTCGGATGAAGTTAGAAGGGATGTAGAACTATGGAGAGAGCTATACACAGAGCTAGCTAAACTCGAAAATCTGAGGAATATATACCGTGGAAAGCACCGAGGGTAATTCTCGCAAGTTAAGTCTAGCTTAGTCTTCAAGCTGGGGGATGCCTAGGACTCTATAGGTATGTATCTGGAGTACTACTCCATCAGCTGTTTAGTAATATCGGTTGAGGCTCTAGCTACTCATTAAATCCATGACTAGTTATCTAAGACTTGAATATACTCCCTACTTAGTCAAGACTATGTTTTCTCAGGTAGTATCTCAGTGTAGCACTATAGCTCAATATATGTTCTCAGTAGGTCCTCGAATGTCTCTCTCCTCCTAGTGAGTTTTATGGAGTCTCTGTAGACTGCTACTTCAGGCGGTCTAGGCCTCATATTGTAGTTAGAGCTCATTGAGTAGCCGTAAGCACCAGCGTTCATAACTGCTAGTACGTCTCCCTCCGAGAGTTTCGGTAGCTGGACGTCTAGCGCCAGTATATCACCACTCTCACATATGTTTCCCACTACATCAGCAGTCACTACCCTGGGTTGATCGGCTTTAGATACAGCGATAACTTCGTGGTGTGCTCCATAGAGTGCTGGTCTAATTAAATGGTTCATTCCGGAGTCTACCCCAACGAAGACTTTTCTAAATTCTTTCGACTCTACTTCCTTTATATCGACTACTCTAACGAGGAGCACCCCGGCGTTCCCGACTATGAACCTCCCAGGCTCCACTCTGAGCTTTAAGTTGCCATATCTCGAGGTGAAGTCCTCGAAGAGGGAGCTTAACTTATCTCCGAGGTAGTCGAGATCTAGAGGTTTCTCGCTCGGTCTATAGGGAATTCCAAAACCTCCACCGATATCTATAAACTCTAAGTTAGTGAAGTTTACCGCTATCTGAAGTAGTTTTTCCGCAGCATCTATGAACGGCTCCGGCCTGAGTATTCCGGACCCTATGTGTGTATGTAGACCAACTAGCTTGAGTCTATGCTCTTTGAGGATGTCTTCAACTTGCTTGAGCTGGTTTAAATATATGCCGAACTTCGTTATACCTCCCGTTACTGCGTATTCGTGGTGTCCAGCTCCAATACCTGGATTTATCCTTATAGATACCTCTGTGTCGGGAAACATTCTCCCATATCTCCTGAGCTGAGATATGGAGTCTACGTTAACTAGAATGCCTAGTTCCCCACGTACAAACTTCATCTCCTCACTCTCCACATTGCTTCCTGTAAACAGTATCTTCTCTCTCTTGAATCCTATTCTCACAGCTAGTGCTGCTTCCCACGGCGATACTGCGTCGAGACCTGCTCCGAGGTCTCTGAGTGCTTTAAGTATCTCTACATTGCAGTTAGCTTTACAGGCATACATCACCTCTAGGTCTCTGTACTTAATGGAATTCTTCAACTTGAAGTAGTTATCTACTACAACCTCTACATCATATACGTAGATAGGTGTTCCATACACATTAGCTATCTGCTCCGCCTTAATTGAGCCTATATATAGGTGAGAACCGATTACTTCAATCAACTCGCAGCCCTCAGTAAGCTAGCTGTAGAGAATAAACGGTTTAACTAACTCTCTAAAGCTTTCTGACTCCTCTCTAGCTGTTGAAATAAAGTCTCTCAGCCCCTCACTGAAAACAGCATCTCTCCAGCTAGATACACCTAGGAGGAGGTCTATGTAGAATCTACCACCGGCTTCAGTAAACTCGATGTAGTCGGGGTATAGTTCATATAGAGTTTTAAGTATGCTTACACCGAGTGCGGTGACTTCAACATCTTTTCTCTTAGCTACGTGAGCAAATACTCCTCCACACACTGAGTTGGAGTGTTTTGAGAACATAGGCTTGAAGTACGTCGGGCGGAAGAATACTCCGGGAATTTTTAGTGAGTTGAGTTTATCGCAGAGCTTTCTCGAGTTGATGAATGGAGCTCCAAGCACTTTAAACGGTGTGTACGTGCCTCTTCCCTCACTCACGTTTGTTCCCTCCAGTAGAGCGAGAGATGGATATGTGAATACAGTTTCTCTATCTGGAATAGCTGGAGATGGAGGTATCCATTGAATACCTAGGTCAACTATATCTAATGACCTCGAGTAGTTGAGCATGTAGATTACGTAGATATCGAGCCCGAGACTCTTCTCCATATTGTAGTAAAGTGATAGCTCACCTAGAGTAAGTCCATATCTCAGCGGCATCTCTAGGTAGCCTACGTAAGACTTGAACTCCTTTCTCAACACCGGGCCTTCGAAGATCGAGCCGCCGAGCGGGTTCGGTCTATCTAAGATAACTACCTCTGAGACCCCTCGGTAAGATGCTTGCTCGAGTGTCTGAAGTACTGCTGTTACGTATGTGTAGAATCTCACACCGAGGTCTTGAATATCTACTAAAACTACATCTACATCTTCAAGAACATTAAATCCTTCTTCACGAGTATATATACTCTTGATTGGTGTTTCTAACACCCAGTCGTAAGTATCCGCAATTTGCTCGCCCGGACCTCCGAGTCCCCAAAATCCGTGCTCGGGAGCTAGAACGTATCTAATATCGAGACCTCTGCTCTTGAATTCACTAACACTGTATGTTAGATGTGATGTAACAGCACTCTGGTTACATAGAACCGCAAGTTTCTTATCTGTAAATCTCCTGTAGAGACCTTCAGATAGAAACCTATCTACACCTAGAACAACACCCACCGAACAGCTCCCAAACTAGTGCTACCCACAGATAAAGAAGATTTAGCTGCTTACCACACGTAGAGCTAGCTTGCTAGTTTGTGTTAATACCGTATTTACCGATGGGTGGGTAGTTCTACATGTAGAGTATTCTACAATCTAACATATTAGAACCTGGACTAACAATATAAACTCTAGACTACTAGCCACCCGCGGGAAAAAGTCTGCGTTGCGGCTATCGCAGTGATGTTAATGTAGTCAGTGAGGAGAGAGTAGACCTCGGCGGCACAGTGCTCATATTCAATAGAGTTAGCTCAGACTCAGTTAAAGTTGCTGCGAGATTCGGTAGCTACGAGGTATTTCGAGGATTAATTCACCTACCCCGAGATAGAACTCTGTCTCTAATGCCTCACCCACCGGTAGGGGGTAGAGTGGCTACAGACTGCTTACTCGTTAAGCTTCCCGACGACCTCTACATAGAATCTGGGGGAACTGCGGCACTCAATGTGCAGGTCCCCGTCGATATAGGACTCTACTTAGGTAGCTCACTAGTTGCGGTAATTCCTTCCAGACCTAAGTACGCTCTCTACGGGCCGTCAGATTTGGGAGACCTCTGCCGCTACTCCTGCTTAGAGCTGGTGGAGAGTTTGGAGCCGTGCCTTAAGTCAGTTCTAGGAGTTAGTGTGAGCAATATCGGTAAGACTACTGTGAGAGTCTCAAAAGTTGTTGTACCGACTAGAGGTGTAGGTATGTATATCTCCCCCACTTGGAGACCACTTATAACATCAGTCAAGCTATTAGTGCACAGTCAGACCTACGCTGAAGTACGCACAGAACCCTCATCACCTCCACCGGTTGAGGAAGCTTTAAAGATGGTAGTGCCTCCAGTAGCAGTAACTTATGTTATGAGATATGGGCTCTGAGAGAGTGTTGGTGGTGGGTTTAGCTGTGAGTAGATGTTAGCTTAATTAACACCTACTACAAGCACCTGCAGCGGTGGCAGTGTGTTTGAGGAAGTTTCGAGCTGGGTTAGTGAGAATTTCTATTTAGTGATTCGATATGTGGTAGCACTAGTTATTGTCTCTGTCTTCTACTACATATCTAAGTTCGCTTCTCGATCTATAGCTAGAGTGAGGATTGAAGTAAAACCTGAGGTAGTTCACAATTTAGAGAGAGCTGTTAGATTAGCTATCTTAGTTGTTGGTTTACTTATAGCTCTCTCAGCTATTGGAGTAGATCTCGGTGGGGTTCTAGTAGCTGCTGGTTTCGCAGGTCTGGTCGTCGGTCTCGCAGCTCAGCAAACTCTCAGTAATCTATTTGCCGGTCTAGCACTAATTGTGGAGGGTAGGGTTAAAGTAGGTGACGCAGTGAGAATAGGTAGTGATGGAGGTGTTGTTGAGTCTGTTGGTATAATGTCTACACAGATAAGACTGTGGAGTGGTGAAATACTCACTATACCTAACAGCTCTGTAATGAATTCCCCTATATACAACTTCAGTAGGCAGATAGCTAGAAGAGTTGAAGTTAGTGTGGGGGTGTCATATGCGTCAGATGTAGATAGAGCTGTAAAAATAGTGAGAGAGGTTCTCTGGAGGAATGAGCTAGTTCTAGCTGAACCTGAACCCGCAGTATTAGTTGATTCACTAGGTGAAAGCTCAGTCAGTCTCAGAGTCATGTTTTGGGTTCCTACACAGGAATTCTGGACTGCTAGAGGGACTATCTTAAGAGATATTAAAATAGCTCTAGAGAGTGAGGGAGTAGAAATACCGTATCCTCAGAGGGTTGTGTGGATTAAGAAGGGTGTGAAATCTCAGTCAACATCTACTCCACGATGAGTTAATGCGGAGTTAGGAGAGGTGAGTCACTTAGAGTGTCTAAGCTGCGCTACTCAACTAATACCCACCCCTGCTTTAAACTCCCCTCAAGCTATCTCGAGGCTGTAGACGTCTCTCAAATGTAAGAGTAGATACACACTAAATCTACAACACCCAGCTATCTACATAGCTATAGGAGTACTACAGTCGAGAGCAGCTTCACCGAAGACCTACACAAGCCAGTTAGAAAATGGAGAGCTATATCTAGACCACTGCTTAAATTCATTTCACCCACACTATTAACACTCTAAATCACTATGCCTAAAGTACTGAACTCAGTGAGCAACATGGAACTCCTCTAAACTATAGAATAAATCAAACCCTCCACATAGAAGAAAAAGAGATTGAGAAACTACATGCTAGATCAATCATTAAATACCGTAGAAAAACAACTCAACACAGAGGCTTATTCCACCAGCTTCATCAGTAGGAACACCACACACCATCCCCAAAACTTAAAGAACTACAAACATCTAGAACCCCACCTCAACTGAGGGAAAAAACTCAACCGAAAGACATATAAACCCCTTCTAAAACACCATTAGAAGCCTCCCTAGTTTTCCCACGGTCTACATGGGAATAAGTTCCCCAGTTAATAAGTCTTACTGTTCTTGGCTTCGAGTTCCTGTCTGATGGTGGTCTGTGCTGCTGGGGGTTTTTCCCATGTCTGTCTTGGGATTTCTATGTAGAGAGCTACCGAGAGAGGTCAAGCAAACTAATTTAAAAACAAGTCTTAAAAACCTGAAGAACACCTACATAAAAACTTATAAACCCAGAAACACTAGAAACACAGAAGAATCTAAACGATAGAGAAAGAAAAACAAAACACAGAATCTAAACGATAGAATTGAAAGCGGCAGGAAATGGTTGGCGGCTAGCAGCAGGATCAGCAGCCCGAATCTAAACGATAGAATTGAAAGGGGCGAGTTCGCTGAAAAGGCTAGCTATGTGTATAATGAATCAGAATCTAAACGATAGAATTGAAAGTCTTATAACTGGTTTAATATCTTCTAAACCAAGTTTACCGAATCTAAACGATAGAATTGAAAGCAAAAACAGACACAGCATCGAGGTCGAGTACCCTTAACACGAATCTAAACGATAGAATTGAAAGGCGTATAGGTTAGAATGTTGTCTAGCTTCGAGTGCTTCGTGAATCTAAACGATAGAATTGAAAGTATCTCGCCCCGGCCCGGAACCGGGGCCTCATCTAGATGCAGAATCTAAACGATAGAATTGAAAGTCTCAGTTATCGCTCTACTTGGTATATCTGCATAGATGTTGGCGAATCTAAACGATAGAATTGAAAGACACGCCTACGCTCGTACGGCTCGTGGACCGGTATAGGCGCTGAATCTAAACGATAGAATTGAAAGTCCTATCCCTACCGCTCTGCCTCTCGATATCTTCTCTCATGGAATCTAAACGATAGAATTGAAAGTTCTCTTTTTCAAAGCCTCCCTCCTCCTTCTCTGTATCGACCGGAATCTAAACGATAGAATTGAAAGTCATCTCTAGTGTAATGTAATCTTTTGCTAGAAGTTTTTCGAGAATCTAAACGATAGAATTGAAAGTATCGAGGCCGATTTCCGTGAGGACTGCGTCTACTACATGAATCTAAACGATAGAATTGAAAGTGGGATTTATTACGATAACGTTATGTGGTACGATAGCTACGAGAATCTAAACGATAGAATTGAAAGACTTTCGGCACCCTCCTCTTCTACGCATGTTTCAGCTACTGAATCTAAACGATAGAATTGAAAGCCAGCATACGCGCAGTACGCGTTCACAGGCGCCTGCAGAATCTAAACGATAGAATTGAAAGGACTTCTCCTCGTACATACTGCTTTTTCTCACCATAGAGAATCTAAACGATAGAATTGAAAGCTTCTCCCTCTTTATCAGCCTGCTAGATATCCACAGTCGAATCTAAACGATAGAATTGAAAGCAAGGCTTTTCACATTCATTAACTTTTCACGCAATTCTTGAATCTAAACGATAGAATTGAAAGCAGAAGTCCAGCTGGAGCCCGGGATCTACTCGATAACGAAGTTGAATCTAAACGATAGAATTGAAAGCTGAGTATAAGTTGGTTGGTTATCTCCGAGGACTAGTCTCACTGAATCTAAACGATAGAATTGAAAGGAAACACAGAGAGATGATAATCGTCTTGAACGAGACACAGAATCTAAACGATAGAATTGAAAGCCGGTATCCCAACCTTCTTCGCCATTTCCAAGAACTGCTGAATCTAAACGATAGAATTGAAAGCATGAACCCGATCACCACTCCCCACTTCGCGCTCCTGCGAATCTAAACGATAGAATTGAAAGCCCGTCACGGACATGAGTTCAGCATATTGGAGGCGGTGGGAATCTAAACGATAGAATTGAAAGTTCCAGATAGTGTCTGTGAACGTGATGGACGCAGACCAAAGAATCTAAACGATAGAATTGAAAGTCGCAGCTGGGCTATCAGGAAAGTTATGTCGCTCGATACGTGAATCTAAACGATAGAATTGAAAGTCACCTCATAGATGGATATCTCCTGCACACCGCTAGCGGACTGAATCTAAACGATAGAATTGAAAGTGTCTGCCTTGACGACTTCTGCGGCGAGATTTCAGAGAATCTAAACGATAGAATTGAAAGTTAAGAAGCTTACACCAGAGGAGAAGGAGCGCATGTTGAGAATCTAAACGATAGAATTGAAAGGAATGATACTATATGGTTGATGATTTTTTGTATTTCATTGAAGAATCTAAACGATAGAATTGAAAGTTCATCATGCGATCTCTTTCACAGAGAAAGAGAAGAGTGAAGAATCTAAACGATAGAATTGAAAGAAAGAAGTGAGAGGAGTACTACTAACGTAAATTAATCAATTTGAATCTAAACGATAGAATTGAAAGCCCTCCCCCCTCTTTGCTCTTTCACTTTTTTTCATTAGCACCGAATCTAAACGATAGAATTGAAAGCATTTCCGCTTGCTTCACTTTTTCACCTCACCAATTTCTGAATCTAAACGATAGAATTGAAAGTTTTCTGATGGCTATCGTTGTGAATTCGTCAAGCCGCCTGAATCTAAACGATAGAATTGAAAGTCTTAATGTCGTACTCGGTCTCCAACCTCTTCACTTTTTCAAGAATCTAAACGATAGAATTGAAAGTGGTTTTCGACACCTGTGCCACCCCATTTGAATCGCTGAAGAATCTAAACGATAGAATTGAAAGGTAGTACGTTGATGCTTTCAGCCTACTCATGAACTCCTTGACTAGAATCTAAACGATAGAATTGAAAGAATTAAGTAATTACTGCTGCCGCAATGTAAACGTAGTGAATCTAAACGATAGAATTGAAAGGGTGTAACATATTCTTCGGACCTCCAGTTCACACTAACGAATCTAAACGATAGAATTGAAAGAGTGAACACGATCTCCACGCTGTTGTCTTCTATTTTTCTTGTGAATCTAAACGATAGAATTGAAAGGTAATAGTTGTAGTTGGTGAGTTGGGTTGTATGGTATTTATAGTTCTAGTTGTGGTAGACTGGGGGTGGTGGTTTGAGTTTTGTTAAAGATGTTAGAAGAGTGTTGATTGATGGAAATATCCTTATAGAGAAGGAGTGGGAGGTTTACATGGCTATAGCTTGTCTATCCGCT
>JAOAKA010000010.1 GCA_026413885.1 Sulfolobales archaeon | reverse complement strand
GCGTCTGAATCACCCAGCGGCATAGGTTTATCTCCCCTCGCTACTTCTATTAGCGCGAGGTCTTTCGTTGGATCTACAGCAACGACTTCTGATTCTTCGTGAGACCCATCAGAGTATATTACCGTAATTCTCGCAGCACTTCTAACAACGTGAGCATTCGTAATCGCGAAGCCCGGAGAGAAGATGAAGCCTGAGCCGAAGCCTGTCACAGGTCTCTCTCCGAAGAACATAGCGGGATGCGGTGTCTCTGTTACTATAGTGATTACGGAGTCTCTAATGTTTTCAACTAGTTTAGATACAGCCTCACTTATTTCTACTAAGTTAACCAAATTACCACCTCAGAATTTTCTTCTATGTGAATATTATATTCTTTCTACGTTCTCTGATGTTTAAATAAGTTTAGTTAAGTATAAATTACTTTAAATAAGGGCACTATATTTTAAAATGCTGGCTGAATATATAAATTGGGTATAAGTGAATGTCCTCAAGTATAAGTGTATACTCATTCAACTTGATATCTCAGATAGCCACTACTCTTCAAAACGTATCTGAGAGACTTCAGAAAAAGCTTCTACATAATTTCATAGGTTTAGCTACTCACTTAAGCAAGCTCTTGAAGCAGAGTGATTACGTAAGTAGAGATAGAGTTGAGCTAATCTTCCTAGTTCATAAAGCATTCGTAGTGGGCTTTATCTTAGCACTAGTAATTTCCACACTTAAACCATAGAAACTCAAGTAGCTCTTTCCATATATCCACAAGAGTGAACAGGTTCAGCTCTATCTCTAGAGTTGAGCCCACTCTACCAGTGCTCTATGCCCTGTGGGAGCATCTCTACTAGATCCATGAAGTCACTCCACAGCAGCTGTCGATAGAGATTTATTGGAGAGAGGTAGTCACATATACCCGACATTTAAATAAATTACCACTAAATCACTTTTTACCATCAACTACACACTATCTTATTGGTGTGAGTAGGTGTTTAGCGCGGCTGTTGTTGCTTCACCTCTCCACAATCCTTCTAGACTTGCTACATACGTTAGCGAGTTCACTGCTAACATTAGAGATATTCCCTTCAGAGGAGTGCTCACAGAGCCTTCAGATTTAGAAGGTGCGGCTGCGGTTGTCTTAGTCGCGACTGGAGGTACCGAGCACACAATACTTGAGACAGTCAGGAGGAGTAAGCTTAGATATGTTCTCCTAGTATACCACGACTTCGAGAACTCTCTCCCAGCTGTAATGGAGGTAACACCAGCTTTAAGAAAATACATTCACGTTGAAATAGCACATCTCAGCTCTATGAGAAGTCTCGTGGAACACATTGCGACTGCGTCTAGAGCTGCTCTTACACTATCTAGCAGTAAGCTACTCGTCTTTGGGTCGCCATCTCCTTGGCTAGTATACTCTTCCGGTTCCGATGACGCTTTACGCAGTAAGCTCGGTATTGAAGTAGAGTATGTAGATATGAGAGACCTCTACACAGAATACGATAGAGTTAGTGATGACTTCACTGGGAGACAAGAGAGATTTAAGCAGTTAGTGAACACGAGTCTAATTGAAGTAGAACACATCAGTAAGTCATTCAGGCTCTACCTAGCTTTCAATAAGATCGCTCGAGAGAGAGGAGCTCGAGCTATTTCAGTCAGATGCTTCGACTTAATTAAAGATATGAAGCTAGCCGGCTGCTTAGCTCTATCACTACTTCTCGACGACTTCCTAGTAGCTGGTTGTGAAGCCGATATACCAGCTACTGCCACTATGATGATCCTAAAAGAACTATCCGGCAGACCCCCCTGGATAGCTAACGTAGTTAGCGTTAGTAGAGGTAGAGTTGAATTAGCACACTGCACTATTGCTACGTCTATAACCCACAGCTTCACACTTACAACACATTTTGAGAGTGGGTTACCGGTAGCTATCTCAGGTATAGTGAGGAAGAATTCTGAAGCAACTATAGCGAAATACGACCCCAAACGCAACTTGATTAGAGCTGCTAGAGGAGTGGTCACTGAGAGTGAGCCTAAATACGGTGCTAGATGTAGAACTCAGCTAACACTGGAAGTATCAGAGAAATTCTCAGATAGACTCCTCGGAGACCCGCTCGGAGCTCATGTAGTTGTATCATTCACTAACGTCTTAAAACCTCTCGAAATCCTAGCTAAGATACTCGACGTAGATGTGGAAGTATTTGAGTAGAATTCTGCTTCTTTTATTATTCAGCACTATCTATCTTTAGGACCTGCTTGAAGTATAGTCAACCTAGTGGTTTAAGTGGGGTCCTACTGGTAGTTCTAGCTGCTTCTTTCTGGGGTACTACAGGTGTGGCTGCTAAACTAAGCTATAGTCTCGGCACGAGTCCGGAAGGTATTTTAACACTTAGACTAGCACTAACAGCACCTATCTACATCGCCTACCTACTTAGAGGACCTATGAAACTCTCTAGAGAAGCTGTTGCTATAGGACTCGCTGTACTCGGTCCATACCATATAGCTTACTACTACTCAATTACGTATGTAGGTGTTTCAACTGCTTCACTACTCCTCTACACACACCCGGTGATAGTAGCTCTACTATCTAAGAGAGTTCTCGGAGAGAGCTTGACTGCTAGAACATATGTAGCTCTCACACTATCTGTTATCGGAGCTATACTTGTAAGTCTCGGTGAGGTGTACTTCAGTGTTGAGGGAGTATCTCTCGCAGTACTATCTTCAATACTGTTCTCGCTATATGTAGTACTGAGTAAGATAGCTATGAATCGAGGGGTTAGACCCGGTGAACTCGCACTAGGAACTTCTCTGTGGGCTCTACCGACTATCTTAGTTTTTCAGATATCTAGAGGCTTCAATTGGATTAAAGCAGTCGGTCTCGAGGTAGTAGCTATAGCTATCTATCTAGCACTCATAGTTACAGCACTAGCTTACTTCCTCTACATGAAGGGTCTCAAAGCTATTGGTGCGGCTAGAGCTACTATAGTATCAACAGCTGAACCTCTAACAGCTACCGCAGCATCCCTCATGATCTTCGCAGAGTGTATAACTCCACTTAAAGCTATCGGGGGACTCCTCATTATTGCCGCCGTTATATTAATTGCTAAGTGATTACCTACGTCTGACTTAATAGTAACAATATCTTTATTTATTAAAATCCAAACTAACTTCTAGTAAAATCAAGCCACCGCCTTTGCAGTCTCTAACTCACTGCTTAAATTATTGCGAATCGAATATTAACTGGGTATATATATGTCTACCCCTAAGAAACTCTACGAGCTTCCTCCACTTCCATATCCTTATGAAGCTCTAGAGCCTTTCATAAGTAGAGAACAACTTAGAATACACTACGAAATACACCACAAAGCGTATGTAGATGGAGCTAATAGAACTCTTCAGATGATGGATGATTCAAGACGTGAAAACAAGCTCTTCGATGTTAAAGCAGCTCTTAAACTACTCTCATTCAATATCGGTGGTCACGTACTACACAGTATCTACTGGAACAGCATGGCGCCTCCATCTAAAGGTGGTGGAAAGCCTGGTGGTAAACTAGGAGATAAGATAGCTGAAGACTTCGGTAGCTTTGAGAGATTTAAGCAGGAGTTTACTGAAGCAGCACTAACTGTTGAAGGCTCTGGATGGGCTGCACTCACCTACTGTAGGGGTACTGGGAGATTGATAATAATGCAGATAGAGAAACATAATACGAATGTATACCCAATGTTTCCGATACTACTCGTCGTCGACGCCTTTGAGCACGCATACTACATTGACTACAGAAACGATAGAAGGAAGTACCTAGAGAACTGGTGGAATATAGTTAACTGGAGTTTTGCTGAAGAAAGATATGGAAAACTGTTCTAACACATATTAAACCTACTTTTTCTCTACATAGGTTAGTGTGAGAAGGTTTCTAGATTTCATTATTATTAGCTTGATTCTTAGTCCTTCTCGGGTTAGTGCTGTGCTCAAAGATAAGCCCGTTTTAGGTGTTATCCACTTACCGCGCATCCCATACGTAGCTGAGAGAAGTGAGGTTGAGCTTAGCGACGTTATCGAGAGAGCTGTAGGTGAGGCCAGAGCTATGGAGAGTGAGGGCTTCACAGGCGTTATCCTCGAGAACTTTAGTGATATACCGTATAGAAGAAGAGTTAGAGACCCTCTAGCTATAGCCTCTATGACTCTCGTAGCTAGAGAGGTAGTTAAGTCTGTCTCAATAGACGTAGGCATAAACGTTTTAAGAAACTCCGGTTTAGAGGCTTACTCAATTGCGTACGCTGTCGGAGCTAAGTTCGTAAGAGTTAATGCTCTCGCTGAGACTGTTTTCACAGAGTCCGGAGTGTTGAAGCCTGAAGCAGCTAGACTGAGGGTAGCACGTAGAAACCACCCTGGAGTCAAAGTCTACGCTGACTTACTAGTAAAGCACGGTTTGAGTATTTCTTATTTAACTGCTGTAGCTGAATCAATAGCTACTGGAGTACCTCTGGAGAAATTCATTAGGGTACTGGTACTTGACTATATCGAGAGAGCAGGTGCTGACACTCTCATAGTAACTGGAGAAAGAACTGGTGAACCCCCAAGTGTAGATCGATTGAAGACAGTTAAGAAGTACTCTACTGTACCAGTCATAGCCGGCAGTGGGGCTACTCCAGAGAACCTCAGAACCCTGCTCGAGCACTCTGATGGCGTGATCGTGGGGTCTTATATCAGGAAAGACGGTAGAGCTGGTAACCCACTAGACTTGGAGAGGTTGAGGAAGTTCGCGTCTGCTGCTAGATGCTTGTAGAAAGGAGAGCTACCCGACAGACACTTCTCCAGCTATCGAGACTTTACCATCTCTGTAGACTACTCTTAAACTCTTAACCCACTCACTCCTCTCTTCGGGGTGGTCTAATCTGTAGTGACTTCCTCTACTTTCTTCTCTTTTAAGTGCTGAGAGAGCTATTGAGATAGATGTATACACTGTATTCTCAGCTTCTCTGAGAGCTACTAGCTCTCTCACGTTTCTAGCTTCAGCTCTACTGAGAGATTCAGCTACACGATACAGATAGTCGACAGCTTCTTCAAGTTCTTCACTAGTTCTTAAAACACCTACCTTTTCCCACATCAGCTTTCTCACTTCATATCTAAGCTTAACTGGGTCGAGAGCACTTTCTCCAAAAGAGTAGCTCCCCACAGTATCTCGCACTTCCCTCAACCCAATTAGTGAGCCTTTCTCTACACCGAACTTTTCCTCTAGATACCGTGCTATACTCAGTGCGACTCTCCTCGAAAGAGTTACGCAGGTAGTTAGAGCATTACCTCCAAGTCTATTCGCACCGTGAACTCCACCTACAAGTTCTCCGACTACGTACACACCGGGAAGGCCTGTCTCTAAGTCAGGACCTACTTCAACACCTCCCATAGTGTAGTGTGCTGTAGGTAGGACTTTAACTGGTTTCTTCAGCCCTAATCTCCTCATCATCTCGAATCCAGCTAGTGAGAGGTCGTCACTTACTTCTTCTGGTTCTACTGAGATAGCACCATCTATACTGCGGCCACTCCTTACCTCAAGCATCATACTCCTAGAGAGTGCATCTCTAGCTGTGACTACAGCTCTCCCCAAACTCCCGAGACCGTACTTATGCAGTATGTCTTCACCGAACTTGTTGAGTAGTCTACCCTTGGTGAATGGTATCATAGCAGCAGGTTTCCCGTCTTCAGCTACCCCCAGAGGGAAGAACTGAACGAACTCCATGTCTACGAGTGGGAGTCCCAGCTTTAGAGATACTCCATGACCGTCACACGATAGCTGCACTGGGTTGTCAGACCTTATGTAAGCATTTGCCGCACCACCTGTGGCTAGTACGACTACTCTAGAGCCTACCGCTACTAAGTCGCCTCCTACTGCGTGTATTGTTAGATATCCACCGCTTTCAAGCTTAAACACATCTAACATAGTAGCACCTCCCAGAAACTCGACGCCGAACTTCACTAAGTAGTTAGCTAGCTTTACAGTAAGCTCTCTCCCCGGAAACAGCGGGTCGTCGCTGACAACTCTAAAACCTGTCTGAGTCTCCCTGAGGACGATTCCAGCATTTCTCAGCAGTGAAATCGAGTCTCTACACTCCCTAGCTAAGAGCTCCACTAAATACCTCCTATTTAAGTACCTCCCACCTTCTATAGTGTCCTTAACATAGTCTTCTTCACTATAGCTCACTCCCGGACACCGGAACGCGCCTTGAGAATAGAATGTCGATGTTCCAAACCCCGCTCTAGTCTTTGTTGATATGAGTATCGAGTAGTTGGTGTAGTTTCTCAAAAAATACGCTAGTGCGAGTCCACTGAGTCCTGAACCTACTATAAGTATGTCTACTTCCTTCACACTTGAAGCCAACAACTATCCCGCGAGAAACATGCTCTATAGCAATATATTCTGAGTAGCTACTCCACCACTGAAAACTCTATTTTCCACAGGTTTGAGATAGCTGATGAGTTTAGAGCTATAGACCTAACTCCCGGTCTACTTCTTTAAGAGCCTTTAAACCTAAGTCTAAAAACTCTTCGAGGTCTATACCGAGTTTCTCAATCTCTCTTATCCTATCTCTACTAACTCCTCGAGCGAAGTCTTTCGATTTAAACTTTCTAGCCAGAGTGTCCGGCCCTACTTCAGCTAGCTTCTTACTCGGCATTACGAGAGCTGTAGCTACAATTAAGCCGGCTAGGTGGTCTGAAGCTCTAAGTGCGTGAGACAACTCCGCAGCCTCTTCAGAAGTAGGTTTAAAGCCACTGTGTTCGTTATGTGAAGCTATCGCTTCAAGAGCTACACGGGGGAGAACCCCCTCCAGAATCCGCATAGCACCTAAGCCGTGCCTAGACATATCTCTCTCTACGTAGTCATAGTCTATGTCGTGAAGTAGTCCAACAAGCTCCCAGAGTCTCTCATCTCTCCCCAACCTTCTTCCCAGAGCCCTCATTACAGCACTGACCGCTAAGCAGTGCTTCACCATTCTCTCGTCTTTGAGGTACTTAGTGAGTAGCTCCAGTGCTTCAGGTTTTGAAGACGTGAATACCACCACTAGATATGTGTTGGAGGTGGATTAAGTACTTCACCGAGTAGACTTCAGTACTACAACAACAAACACAATTACAAGACTAGCGATAGCTGCAGCTACTCCAAGATACCTTAGGTTCACAGTGATATTCCTAGTTGTATCTAAATGCGGAGTTTCAGCATCTCGCAAACTAGTTGTTTGCTGTAGAGGGGACGCAGTCTCCACTGTCTGGGTGATGATATGAGTAGCTGTAGAAGTTGCCGTAGGGGTAGTAGACGCTGTAGTAGTCAATGATGCTGTAGGTTCACTAAAGAAGACTATGTATTCTAGTAAGACTTTCTCTGCGTTAACCCATGTGAATTCGACAATACCTCCTCTCAGGACATTTACGTAGTCTGGGTCGGGACTTAGGAGTGTGGGTATTGAGTTACTGAAGTTTATTTTCACAGCTAGCTTAGAGGTTTCCCCAGAGTACTGTATTCTCAGAGCTTTCTCTATGTATAAGGCCTCACTTACATACTTCACTAAAACACAGGTAGGTTGTTGAGTGGTTAAGATAGATATAGTCTCCCCCTCTAAGGTAGCATAAACATGCTGAGGCTCTACTCGAAGGACAGCAATAGGGGAGCCTACGGCTTTGATGACCATGTAACTCTCGCTTAGGCAAGCATAGAGATCTACAACTAGAATGGACCCCAAGACCTCGACATCTATCTGAGTAGACCTATCTTGAACCGTAGGGGAAACTACCCGCAGGTGAAACGAGGTCGTGGAAACTAAGAGTAGTAGAAGTGCGGAAAGCATTACTGTCTTCACGTTAGACCACCGCATGTTAAGCACCAGAAAAGACACCGCTTAAACTACTAAGTCTAAGCTATATCTTTATGAAGCAGCAAGTTCTGCAGCAACCACTCGATCACCGGTCAATACTCTACCTAGAGCTTACATCTAGCAGCTAACTAGTGCTGAGAAAATAAGATAGCTCATAGAAAATTGATTCTTTATTGCTTTCTTCTATAGCTATCTCAACCAAGTCGCAGAATTCTGTTGTGCTTCTGTTCTTCCATCAATAAATAGATATCCGACTTAATTCATTACACTCTATTTCTATTTGAAGCTATTTCCTTAGATGCTTCTCAAACCATTCAAGTAATAGTTTATATCTCTTGTATCTCGCTCTGGGTTTTCCACTCCAGGCGAAAGTATGTCCTCCCTCTTTAAATAGAGCTAGAGCGCTTTCCTTGTTGAGGTGTTTTAGCGCTGTATGCATAGCTATTGACTGATCTATGTAGCATCTGTAATCACTCGCACTGTGTATGAAAAGCATGGGTGTTCTAACTTTCTCGACGAAATATATCGGGGACTTCTCCTGTAGAAGCTCGGGATTTCTGAAGGGAGTAGCACCTATCTGGTCTGGAACGAAGTAGAACCCGATATCAGTTATCCCGTACTCTGTGAGCCACATAGATATGCCATTTTGTGATACAGCAGTCTTGAATCTATCTGTTTTTGTCACTATCCAGTTAGTCATGAATCCCCCGTAACTTAAGCCGGTAACACCTATTCTCTCAGGGTCCATACCGGGTTCTAGAGATAGAGTGTGGTTTAGTCCTTCGAGTATGTCCTCGAGATCTCTCTCACCGTATCTCAGCCTTATATCTGCAAAGTCCTCTGTATATCCGTCACTCCCTCTAGGGTTCATGTAGACGATGTAGAATCCTCTCGAAGATAGGAGGTGGTGTTCGAACATAAATGCGTAACCAAACTTACTCTTAGGTCCTCCATGTATCTCTAGGATAACCGGGCTCTTCCCTGCTACTTCAAGTGCATTAGTGATTGGAGGCAGAATCCATCCCTCTACCTCAACACCATCACTAGCTCTAAAAGCTATTCTCCTAGGTCTAGCTAAACCCCTCTCTATCGCCCAGCTATTGTAGTCAGAGAGTTTCTTCTTGAATCCAGACTCAAAGTCTAGAACGTATAGCTCAGGCGGTGTTACTGAGTCAGACATCACAAAAATTAACTTACTCCCAGCAATATCGAACTCGTCCACCGAGAAGTCACCGCAAAGAACCTCTCTGTAGCCATCACTCCAGTTCCGCGAGTAAACACAGTAGCTCCCTCCGAGACTTAAAGGAAGGTAAACAGCGTTATCTGCGATTTTAGGTTTAGGTGTGACAGAGTTTGGACCTCTAACATCGCTATACAATCTTCTACCTAGACCAAATCCCATCGGGGCTTCATATACTAGCTTACTATCATTAGCTAGATCGACTAAGAGAAGTTTTAGATGGGAAGCAAAACCTTTTTCCATTCTATGAGCTGAAAGAGCAGCTAAGGAACCCCTTACCGAGATACCCTCGACCACGTACTCTTCTCCATCAAGTAGCTGACTAACGGAATGCGACTTCAAATTCAGCAAATAGAGTTTAGAAAAAATCGGCCTGCGGCTATCGTCCGAAACCGCTAGCACTGCTTGAGAACACTCTCTATCTATGTCGAAAGCTATGACATCACCTTCAACACCTTCGATGGACTCTACGTAGCCGGATTTAAGGAAGACTCTATATAGCTTTCTAATAGTTCCACAGACAAAGCCTACGGCATCGAACCAGAGCCGTATATCTTCTGTGTAAATAAAATCCTCATCTTGCGGAACCACTGAATCCCTAACTAAAAAATATCCGACACCGTGGTCACATACTCTATAATCTAAGACAGGTCTATCAAAAGACATGAGAATAGCGTCATACCCACCATCTACCTCAACCAGCTGATGAATACCGTCGTCCCGTATCTTCAGGTAATAGACTTTTTTACCGTCTGGAGACCATCTGCCCAAAACATCTCTAGGACCACTCGAGGAATACAATTTCTCGCCACTAGAAACGTCGTAGACTTCTACCCAGCTTCTATAAGAATTTTCACGTAGTAACGGCCTAGTAAATGTAGCTAGAGCCTTAGATCCGTCTGGACTAGCGGAGATCTGAGAAGGACTCACAAAATACTCGAAATCTCCGATGCGGAAACCCCTACTCAACTATCATCCCCCAAATCTACAGATAAGTAAAAAATTACAGTAAAGAGCAACTATTAATAAGCGGTATTAGGTTGCACCGCGATCTCCTACTAAGACCATCTATTAACAGCTCTCTATAGTGTGCAGACCTATATATAAGGCACTCTAAAATTCAGAGAAATCCAAGATTTCTAAAGCGTGCTATCGGAAAATGTGGTTTACACGCTCAATAGGATTGGTCTAGTCAACATGGTCTCTCGCAGGTTCTGCTGGTTCTACATGTATTGTTGTTTCGTAGCCTAGCTTGCTTCGTATTGCGTTCTCTATTGCTGTAGCTATTTCATGTGCTTCTCGAAGAGCTGTGTCTCCGGGTAGCTCTATGTGTAGTGTTACCTCGGTGTGGGTTCCGTACTTGTGGAAGTGTATGTGATGCACTCGCTTTACTGTTGGATGTGCTTCTCTCACTATTTCTATGAGTTTATCTAACTCTATTTTACTCGGAGATTTTCCAAGTATCTCTGTCGAGCTTTCATACACTATTTTAACAGCTGTTAGAAAGATTAGAATTGAAACTGCTAATCCCAACACCCCATCTAACCACCAGTAATCTCTACCGGCGTATATGGCGATCGCCAGTAACCACGCAGCCGCTGAGTCACTCAAATGGTGCCATGCGTCAGCTGCTATTGGCTGACTCAAGTGTTTTCTACCTAGATTGTAAGCCCATAGAGATAGAGCCGCCTTAACTATTGCTGAAATAACTAGTATTACTATGAGTAAGTCTGAGTATATTAGAGAGATACCACTTAAAAGTTTTTCGTAGCTAGATACAGCAAAGGTATAGGCAGCAACACCGAGAAGCACACCTATGACTAAACCCCCGATAGTCTCAGCTCTACCGTGTCCAAATGGATGCTCTCTATCAGCGGGTCTATCAGCAATTCTATATCCAACTACTAGAACGATAGAGGTTAGAGTATCTGATAAAGTATGAAACGCATCAGCAACAACAGCTACAGAACTAAATAATGTACCAATAGAGTATTTAACTAGAAAGAGAATTGAGTTGATCGCTATAGATATAAAACCCTCTAAATAAGCAGCTCTCTTCTTCGAAATCCAGCCGGAGTACACACTTCATCCACTCTTCAAGTAATTCCTGATTTAAAATGTTAATCAACTATAGACTTCACTTACATCATGCTACCGATTTCTCGACAATACATCGCAGACAGTAGGCGTCAATCATCACCTAGAGTAGCACAGCTATTGGAGCTCTCGCTGAAACATGTTCGATACAGCCGGCAATATCTCATTCCACTATTAAATGCTTCACACATCTAGAGTTCTCAATCTACACCTACTTCAGCAGTTTTTTACTGATTAAAACTGCGGCTACCCACAGTACGGCTGCGGCCGCCACCATAGTTAGTCCTAGTAGAGAGCTGCTGATAGCGTGCTCCACAGCTTCCTCCGGCACGAAAACTCCCTCCTCGATGTACCCCCAGAACCAGTCCACCGAAACCATGAGGGTAGCACCCCAGAGTATTAGTACCAGATACTTGGAGTACTCTCTCTCCGCGAAGTACACTAATGTCGCGGTAGTGGACGCAGCTAGGAGGATGAATAGCCACATCCCAGTGCACCTAGCATATGCGGTGAGTGCATATATAAGCTCGAACCCCTCCACATACTTGGAGTCGAGTATGGCCTGCTTCATAGCTCCGCTAATCGCCGGAGGAGTCGTAGCCGCACTGCGGGCTCTCACCAGAGAGCTGGGAGAGAGGCTGAAGCTAGACGTCCTGAGCGCCGTACTCTGGGGAGGAACCGTGCTGCTGATCGTAGAGCACGCATGGCACGGCGAGGTAGTCCCGCACCCACCGTTCCTAACAGCCATGACCAACCCAGCAGAGGCAGCTGTCGCCATCCGCGAGATAGCCACGTCCGGCCTCACAATGGTCTTCGCCTCACTAGGCCTGTGGGGAGGAATCCTCAGCTTCACCAAGCTACCAGAGAGAAGGAGAGCCCGACTACTGGGGGTCTTAGGGGCTAGGTAGCTCCTTTCAGTTTTTCGTTGCTACACTAGCACTCACCACATCTTCTCGTGGAAGACCGTCGCAGTCTTCTCTGCAACTCCCAGTCTTTTTCAATTGCTTCTCCTAGAGGCCGATGTTAGAGCGTAAGCGATGTCACCGGCAAATCTACTCTTTCAGTCTCTTCCAATTGCTTCCTATTTTCTTCTATTCTTTTTCTGCTTTGTTTGTTTATATGTTTTCTGGTGCGTACTAGAAAATCCATTATAACTCATCGGGTGCCAGACGGTGGGTCGTAGGGTGTCTGCTTTACGAGGGAGTTTTTGAATTTGTTTGCTTTCCTCATTAGTGTTATCCATATTGATTTCCGCTTGCAGTGCTTCTCCGATTCTTTGGAGAGCTTGCTGTATAGGTGTCTGACGAGTGTGTCCACGGTTTTCGGTGGGAGTAGTTCAAAGCCTCAGGGGGTTCTGAGGTAGGTCTTCCGGCTCGTCTGTATGACTGTGTGGATAGCTAGCGGCTTGAAGAGTTCCGATAGGTCGTCCACTGGGGTATGCGGCTCGGTTTAGGTATATATGTTAATCTGCAGAACACTGCGTTTACACGCCTATCGCCTGGCTGTGTATGGTAATAAGCTGCCCCTACTTAGTAGTCTGTGGAGAGTATGGGTAGGTATGTGAGGAGTGTGGCTGTTGACGACTACTTGGTGACTATATATAGGTTGGAGGAGGTTTTCGGTGTTGCTAGGACTGGCGATATATCTAGAGAGCTCGGGGTTAGGCCGGCTACTGTGAGTAAGGTTCTGCGCAGGCTGGCGTCTGAGGGCTACGTTGTTTGGAGTAGGTTCAGGGGCTTCAAGCTGAGTGAGAGGGGCCGCGAGGTGGTGAAGTCTTTGATTAGGAGGCACAGAATATGTGAGACCTTCCTAGCTGAGCTGGGCTTCGACATGCTGGAGCTCCACGAGTACGCACACTACATGGAGCACCTACCTCAGCAGATAGTTGAGTCTATATATAGATACGTGGGGTCCCCGAAGACCTGCCCCCACGGAAACCCGATACCTGGTGAGAAATCTACATCGAGAGGTAGACCTCTCTCGGGATTTAAAGTAGGAGATACTGTGAGAGTTGTTGGCTATAGAGGTGAGCTAGTGATATATATGAAGAAGGCTCTAGCAGTAGGTCTCTCAATAGGGGTGGAGACTTCAATACTGAGTAAGCAGAGAAGAACTATAGAGGTGAAGATAGGTAGCCGCATAGAGAGACTAGACCTAAAAACAGCTATGACAGTGCTAGCACAATACTCAAACTAGTGCTTAAACACATAGGAAGCATATATCAGCAGTATCTCGAGCTACAGCTAGAGTGGGGATTGAGTGTGAAACACAACAATTTTAGTGCTATAGAGTATAGCTGGAGATAGCTAGTGAGTAGAAGTGTTCTCGTAGGTGTAGACGCTGGAGGTACTAAAACTGAAGCTGTTGGAGTAGACTTAGCTAATCAAAAATGCTTCTTCACATCGGGGGGGCCATCTAATCCAGCAGTAGTAGGTGTTGATAGAGCTAGTGATGTAATAGCTGACTCTATTAGAAAAGTTCTCAAAGGCATCAATCGAGAGGGCACATCCCCCCACATAGCTGCTGTAAGTACCGCCGGTATCGTGAGTAAGCACTACGCTGATGCATTAAGCAGGAAGATTGCGGAGCTATTGGGATATCCAGCAGATAGAGTGATTGTTTTTGAAGACACTCTAGCCGCACACGCATCTGTATTTCTCCTCGATGACGGCGCGGTCGGTATTCTAGGCACCGGCAGCAATGTCTGTGCTGTCTATGGAGATAGAGTCATTAGAGTTGGCGGCTGGGGTCACCTCCTAGGTGATGAAGGAAGCGGATATAGAATTGGTTTAAGAGGTTTGAGAGAGGTTCTAGAGTGCTTCGACAGCTTAAAGAGGTGTTCAGACCTAGCTGAACATATTGCTCGCAGTGTGGGTTTTAAATCTACTTCAGATGTACTATCCTACATCTACTACTCAAGTAACTCGAAGACTGCTGTATCTTCTATAGCTACCCTAGTTATGGCCGCCTATAGAAGTGGTAGTGAAGCTGCTGTGAAAATAGTTGAAAGCGAGGTAGAGGAATTCGTGAAATACATCACTAGTGTCTATAGGAGAGTGGGTACTGCTAAATTCAAGATAGGGTTCGTAGGGTCTCTCTACAACGAAAATAGAGACATACTGAGAAACCTCCTAAGAGAGAAGCTGAGCAAGCTACTAGGTATTGACGTAGAGATACTCGAACAGAGAATTAGGACTTCTTGCGGAGCTATAATCGCTGGGTTAAAGCTGGTGGGAGATAGAACTACTCTCTCTGCTGTATTAGAAGCTGTAGAGATGTGCTGCCTCTACAAATAAACAAATAAGTAGAGTCACACTCTCTATTTACTCTATAGACTCAGCTAATATACTTTCTTCCCCAAAACCTCTACTCTCTCTCTAAAACAGCTGCTGTTCCATAGGCAACAACTTCAGCAGCACCACTCATAATATTTGACGTAGCTAGTCTCACACCAATTACAGCATTCGCACCCACGGACTTTGCTTTATCGATCATTCTCTTCACTGCTTCATCTCTAGATCTAGCTAGAAGTTCTGTATACTCAACTATCTCACCTCCAGCAATATTTCTAAATACTGCTACAATGTCTCTACCTATACTTCTAGCTCTAACTGTGCTACCACTAACTATACCGAGAATCTTCCTAACTCTATATCCTGGAACGTAGTCAAGAGTTGTAACTATAAATTCCTCACTCATTTAAATTCACTAACTCTATCTTCAGCAGCTCCTCTTAAATATCTTAAAGTAGGTAGAGCTATCACTAAGAAAACTACTACACTAACTATCGCTATGAGGAGTTCCACTAACCACACATCTCTTAAGATATATAGTGTTGTAACAGCGGTTGAGTTGAGTAGTGAGTGTAGGAGTATTGAAGCTGCGAGTAGTCTATATCTCTTAGTGTCTCTACTGAGTAGTAGTGTGAGAGATAGATGCATCAATATCGCGGAATTTCTCTCTAAAGCTCCCGGCAGTAGGTCGACCCAGCTATACGTCTGCGCAACTCCATAGAGAGCCGCAGGTATAGAGTACAGAAATAGCGCCTCCGTCAGACCCCACCCAATGCCGAGTGATAGCACTCCTCTCAGAGACTGTCTTCTAATAAAGCCAGCTCTTAGTAGAGAAAACCTAAAGATCTCCTCAAAAAGTCCGGCCATAAATGAAGCAAAGTACTCGTAGAGAAACTGCGGCAGGTAAACAATCACTAGTAGCGGAATTCTTAGAGAAAGCGCTAGCAGCCAGCCACTCCCACCTAGAATAGCTGCTATCCAAGCGCTAGCATATCTATCTGCTACTCTAATGAGAGCAATAGACCCAGGAATTAGCGATATAGCTACAGGAATAATGTAACTCCAAGTACACATAAAGCCACCTAATAGGAGTCAACAATACGTTAAAAATCTCTAAGAACTGAGTGAATCTGGGGCGAGCAGCTTGGCTAGTTACGAAAAACATATTCTCCACGGAGTACTAGCTGGATTTATAACAGGTATAGCTGTAGGTGTGCTAGTTCTAATTATAGTTACCCCCTCTCTAGAAGATATGGTGAGAGACATAGTGATACATAGCTTACCTAGGGACCTACCACCTAGTGCTGTTGAAGAAGTAGTTAGATCAGCCTTAGGGATAACTAGAGTAGCTGTATTTATCGCACCAGTTGCTGAAGTCATTCAGTATGTTTTAATAGGAGCTGTCTTCGGATTAGTGAAGGGAGTGTTTAGAGTTAAGTTGAAGTTAGATGAAGTTACCTCAGCTATTACAGCAGGTGTTCTACACATACTCCTCCTAGGGATCCTGCCTATCTTAATTCTCTTCACTCTATATACAGAGATAGTTGAAGTTATTTCAAAATACTTTAACTTACATCTAGCAGTAGCCGTACCTGGAGTAGTATTCACACTTGCTATTGTTTTAATTAGCTCGCTTAGAGGTCCGTGGACTAAGCTTACTGAAGCAAGACCGAGGGAAGTATAGTAGTTAGTGTTTTAATACCGCACTTTAGTATATAGCTACTGTTCTCCCACACAGTTTGGGGTGGGTTGATCGCTGAAAGATCAGCTAGTTCTAGAACTCGATAGTGTGCTTCGCGAAAACTACGGAGACGTAGGTGTTATCTACGAGAGAATTGAGGAGTACGGTGAACCTGAGTTAGGGCCCTCCATTCTAGACCTCGGTCTTCCAGACACTGCTGTTAGAGTATTGTTAAAGCGCGGCATAGAGAGACTCTACAGATTTCAGTATGAGGTATTTAAGTATGTGTTAGATGGTTTAAACGTCGTTGTCTCTGCTGGTACTGGAACCGGTAAGACGGAGGCCTTCTTTCTCCCTCTATTAAAGAAGGTTTCAGAGAGTGTTAGACCGAATCCTCAAGCTCTAGTGCTCTATCCAACTAAAGCTCTAGCTAGAGATCAACTCAAGAGGTTTTCTGATTACGTAGTGTTTGGTGCTGTAGGTGTGAGTATATATGATGGAGATACTCCGAGAGATACTAGAAGTCGTATTGCTTCTAATCCTACAGCATTCATAATTACGAATCCAGACATGCTTCACGTCGGACTCACATATAGTCCCTACATTAAGAGATTCACTAAGACTGCTAGTGCTTTCGTATTCGATGAACTCCACATATATGAAGGTGTACTAGGTTCCCATATCAACCACCTATTTCATAGAGTCAAGTTATTTAGAGGAGGGTCTCCTCAAGTAGTAGCTTCATCTGCTACTATAGGGAATCCTGGAGAGTTTGCTGAAACTCTCTTCGGCGAGAAATTCGTAGAGGTTAGAGGAACACCTATGAGAAGAGGTACAGCAGTACATGCACTAGTATCAGCCGGCGGTATGAGTAGATTGAGTGTAGCTATATTTATAGCTCGCTTTCTAGCTGAGAGAAACCTCAGATTCACATTATTTGTAGACAGTCAGCAGCTAGCTGAAGTAATTACAAACATACTGCGTGAGAGATACGGTGTTGAAGTAATGGTTCACAGAGCTGGATTACCAGCTGATGTAAGAAAGAAGGTTGAGAGTGACCTAAGAGATGGTAGGCTAGCTGGTGTAGTATCGACACCAACACTCGAGCTCGGAATAGATATAGGAGCTCTCGACGCAGTTATCTTAATAGCACCACCACCCTCCTACTCTAAATATCTTCAGAGAGCCGGTAGAGCCGGCCGTAGGAGAAGAGGTTACGTCATCACTATTCTCGGAGACGACCCTATCGATACCTACTACACTAGAAATACGGAGAAGTTCTTTACTCAAGATATACCGCCGAGTACTATAGAACCACAAAACGAGGAGATAGCTAAGACTCACTTAGCTGCTTTTTTCCTAGAGTGCGGGAAAGTGAGAGAGGAAAAGCTACCACCCATATGGAGGAGTGTTATCAGAGAACTCATCTCGGAGGGTGTAGTTAGAGTAGTTAGAGACTTCATAGTTCCAAGCTATAGTGAAGCCAGAAGATTTCTATCTACTCGAGAGGGGATAAGGTCTCCCGGCCCTATAGTTAAGATAGTGGATGCTGAATCAGGTAGAGAGGTGGCTGAGAGAGAGCTACCGAGTGCTCTACTAGAGCTCTACCCAGGCTCTATCTACCTATACATAGGGAAGCCCTATAGAGCTGTAGAGCTAGACTTAGCCCACTTAAGAGCTACAGTAAGGAGAGCTGGTGATGTTCTCGAATACTACACTAGACCTCTCTACATTGTTGACGTAACTGAATTCAAGATATTGTCTGAGAGAAGAACTGAATTCGGAGTTAATCTAGCGTACGCTCACGTAGAGCTAGAAACTAGTGTTGAGGGATATATAGCTAGAGACATATACAGCGGCGCTATTTTAGAGTCAGTACGATATCCTGAATTCATAGTGTATAGATACCCCACAAAAGCTGTTCTAGCTAGATTCGGTGAATTCAGTGAACTAGGTTTTGAAGGTATGATCGAGGCTTATCACGCAGTTGAACACTCTACTATAGCCGCAGCTAGAGTAATCTGTGGTGCCGGTCTCGGAGATATGGGTGGAGTGAGCTATCCGAGCGGTGATATGGTTTTCTACGACAGCGTTACTGGTGGCAGCGGTTTAGCTAAACTCCTATATCTAAGATTTGAGAAAGCGCTAGAGGTAGCTTATTCAATAGTTAGTAAGTGTGACTGTGAAGATGGCTGTCCACGCTGTATATACAGTCCATACTGTGGAAATAACAATAGATATCTCTCTAGAAGAAAAGCTTTCTACGTACTCAAGCAGACAATTAGTAGCAGACCTACTGTTAAAGAAACACCACTTACAGCTAGATACGGAGCACCTTACGTCTAGTGGGAAAAACCTCTAAGCTAGTGTGTCTTAGCCTGTCGAGAACTCTAAAGACTAGACCCAGTACTCAAGCTCTTCGCGTTGAAGAATTGGTTCCTCTAATTCCTTGAGGTAGTTCGATACCTCTGAGTCAGCTTCACTGATATCAACTAGTTTAAACCTAACTCTCTGCCCCGGATTCAGCTGTGCTAGTGAGTCTGTATCTCGAGGAAGTACGTGGAGTGCTACTGCGTAACCACCTGTTGTTTGAGCGTCCGACATTAATACTATCGGTCTACCGTCCGGTGGTACTTGAACGTACCCTCTATCTGTCGGTATTGAGGGAAGTCTCCCCAGCCTACCGGCTGAAGATAGAGGTGTGCCTTCTAGTCTGTACCCCATTCTATCGCTCTCTACGGCAACTATGTACTCGTTTCTCAGCAACGTGTTTAAGTCTTCAAGTAGGTAGGAGTGAACTCCTTCTGTTGCTCTAAGTAGTGTAGAACTCTCAAGCTTTACATGTTTTTCAACTAGATTGCTCGGAGGTCTTAAATCAGCCACTCTACTCCACACATAACCTACATCTATAGGAGAAACTTCGAAAACATCTCCAACTTTAAGAGGTCTACCTAAGCAACCCATACCTCCTCTAACATATGTAGACTTACTGCCGAGAACTTCCTCACATACAATCCCACCGGAAACTGCTATATAGTGAATGCGCCCTACGCCGGACGGTGCGACCTTTAAGACACTACTTCGAGAACAAAGTATAGGCATCCAAGACTTCACCTCCACATTATCTACGAAGACACGTGGATGACCTCCAGTAACAGCTACTACAGCATTACTCAATAGTTTTAGAGATATAGCTCCAAATACCTCAATAACAGCGCTACGGGGTTTATTACCTACGAGAGCATTTGCGTAAACTGCTGAGAGTCTGTCGAGAGCTCCCGATACTGGAACACCTAGAGCTCTATATCCATCTCTACCGAGGTCTTGAACTGTTGCGAGTCCAGCTACGTACTCAACCCTCAGGCTACCCACTGTAATCACCTACGAATACCCCCAGCAGCTTGCTGAAGTCTACAGCGTCTATAGGCTTAAAGTAGACTTCATCACCAGGAGAGATAGGTATAGGTGGATTCCTCCTATAGTCAAACATAGTCAGAGGTGTTCTTCCCAATAACCTCCAGCCCCCCGGACTCTCTAAACCGTATACTCCAGTCATCTTACCAGCAACGCCTACAGACCCAGCCGGTATCTTAACTCTCGGAGTCTCCAGCCTCGGTGCGGCTATAGATGGATCTACCTCCCCCATGTAGACAAACCCGGGAGTGAAGCCGAGAGTTATTACTGTATACCTCCTAGACGAGTGAATCCTGACTACCTCATCTTCAGCTAGCTTTGACCAAGCTGCGATGGATTGGAGGTCTGGGCCGAATTCTCCTCCATACACTACAGGTATTGTGAACTTTCTAGATCTGTAGAGATCTTTAATATCTACATCTCTACACCACTGCCATAAGTCTCGAATTCTACGTACTATTGACTCACCGCTCACTTTTCTAGGGTCGTAATATACTGCTATAGATGAAACTCCGGGAACTACTTCAGTAAACTGATTCGATAATTCACTCTTAATTGAGTAGTAGAGTTTATGTATCTCTCTAGCACAATCTAGGCTGACCTCCCCACACACGTCAACATGGATTACGTAGCCTCCACTTCTAACTACTCTAAGATCTCTCGACGTAGACATAGCCTACACTAGCTCGGCAATAGGTTTTAACACTACACCTACTTCTCTCAATTTCTGATTTACTGCTCTAGCTATCTCAATAGCTCCAGGACTATCGCCATGTATGCAGAGAGTATGAGCTCTTACCTCAATAGTTCTACCATCTACCGTAGTTACAGCATTTTTATCAACTATAGATATAACTCTCTCGAAAATCTTCTCGATATCTGTGATTAGAGCTCCTGGAACACCTCTCGGAGCTAGTCTACCGTCAGATGTGTAGCCTCTATCTATAAATGCTTCAAAAGCAACTTTGAGTCCTAATTCTTCAGCTGCTCTCGCCATAGCTGAACCGTAGGGAGCTACGAGCACGAGTCTGGAGTCGTAGGAGTATACCGCTTCAGCTAGTGCTCTAGCGTATTCCTCTCTAACCCAAGCCATATTGTATAGAGCACCGTGTGCTTTTACATGCTGCATCCTCATACCTTCAACCTTCAGAAACGCGTTGAGAGCGCCGAGCTGGTAGATTACGTAAGACTTCAGCTCGTCTGCGGTGACAGAGATCTCTCTCCGCCCGAACCCCATTAAGTCTGGAAAACCTGGGTGAGCACCGATAGACACACCGAGAGATCTAGCTAACTTGATGGACCTCCATATGCTGACTGGGTCACCTGCGTGAAAACCACACGCTATATTAGCTGAGGTTACATAGCGAAAGAGCTGTGTCTCATCAACTAAGACCCACCTCCCAAAAGACTCTCCAGCGTCTGTATTGAGATCTATTTTCCTAGCCGTGTAACTCACCAAGAGCTTCTCGCCGCATCTTTAATAAGTATAAGTATCTAGAATCTTTTTAAATTCAACCTGTGAATAAGGAGTGGTGGAATTTTGACTCAATCGGCGGCTACTAGTAAATCTGGTAGAAGAGAGCTTCTCTTCATTGCAATTGTAGTAGTCGTATGGACTGCGGCTTTCGGTGTCTACTTCGTGAATAGTCCATCACCATCACTTTGGAGTTTGAGTAGTGCTTACGCATACTCACTGATGTGGTGGTTGGTAGCTACACTCGTCTTCATAGCTTACACTATATACGACCTTGCTGGAGGTGGTTGAAGTGGAGGCGTGGCAGACGACAACTGCTCTAATATTGCTGTACTGCGCATTAGTGCTAGTTATTGGCTATGTCTCTGGAAAGGTCCTGAAAAAGAGTCTCGAAGACTTCTACGTATTGAGTAGGAAGGCCGGCACCGTCGTCACCTTCCTGGCAACTGCTTCCACATATCACAGTGCTTTCGCGTTTCTAACGAGTGTCGCTGTTTTCGCTACTACCGGCATAACCTTCTGGGTAGGGTCCTCAGCGTGGACAACTATGGCTGCTGTCTTCATGTATCTTGTCGGAGTTAGATTAATGAAGCTCGGTAGAGTTAGAGGCCACATATCTCCAGCTGACGGCTTAGCAGACTTCTACAAAAGTGAGCTACTTAGAGTTCTTGTCGCAGCGATAATGGCTCTCTTCATTATAGCCTACATAGTTGTTCAAGCAGTCGGACTCGGTTTAATCCTCGATATAGGTAGCAACGGTGTGATTCCGTACGCCTACGGCTCTCTATTGCTAATGCTGGTAGCTACAGTCTATATGGCTTTAGGTGGTCTTAGAGCTGCTTACTGGACTGACGTTCTACAGGGGGTCTGGATGTATCTTGGAATAGCTTTAGCGGGAGTCCTGATGCTGCATAACGTAGCTGCTGGAGGTCTACCGGAGGTTATGGATAGACTCAGAGAATTGAATCCGAGATTACTCACTATGAATTGGGGACCTGAAATGCTTTTAGGCACTATAATGATTTTCGGACCAGGTCTAATGCTGTTACCGCATCTATGGATAAAGTTCTACGTAGCTAAAGACGAGAAGGTGTTGAAGGCTTCAGCTCTCGGCACAGCTCTCTACTTATCATCGTACTACATCCCGGCGGCTATGGTGGGGCTGGCAGCAGCTGTTGTAAATGCGGTTGGATTACCGGGGGTCTTAGAGAAAGGCTTCATTTCAGCACTCACAGCTAAGTATGGAAGCGCTGACGCCGTCATGGCGACAATGATTGTTAAATTCCTCCACCCAGTAGTAGCAGGCTTTCTCCTAGCTGGTGCGGCAGCTGCGGCTATGTCCACTCTAGACTCGTTCCTCGGTTCAACATCTCTACTTCTAACTAGAGACATATATCAGAGATACATAAGACCTGGAAAACCTGAAAGTGAGTACGTCCTAGTTAGTAGACTGCTGATGTTTGTGTGGATGTTGATAGGGTGGTATCTCGCTGTTTTAAGACCTGGGCTGATATTCGATATAACAGCAATACCAGTCGCCGGAGGTCTTCAGCTAGTGCCGATGACACTGCAGATGGTCATACCCAAGAAGAAGATTATAAATAAACATGGAGCTGTCGCCGGCTTTGTTGTTGGGTCAATTCTTGTCACTCTATTCACAGTTCAGACAGGTAAGTACTTCAGAATGCCTATCACCTATCATGCTGCTGTCGCCGGACTCATCGGCCTCACAGCTAACATCGCTGTTACCTTAATTGTAAGTACTCTAACTAAACCGACACAAGAAGAAGTAAAGATATTTGAAGAATATAAGAAAACTCTCTATTCGTAGTGGTTTAAGCTTATCTATATTTTTCTATAGCTTGTTTTCTATAGCTATCTCAATTAGGTTAAAGATTGTTGAGGGGACATACCTCCTTACTGCTGTTTAGAGTTTTTATAGCTTACTCTCAATGTGATCTGTGGGAGTTCTTGGGTAAGTATCTGAGAGTTGGGATTCTGCAGTTCGGTTCATCTACCGATAAAATCAGAAATTTAGAGAGGATCTTCTCCATAGTGAAGAAAGTTGAAGCTGATGTAGTAGTCCTTCCCGAGTATTCTATGTTCGCTATAGAGAATCTGAGCCCACCTGAAGTTCACGAGAGATCTGAAGACTTAGATAGCTTCTACCTCTCAGAGTTTAGGAGATTTGCTAGAGAGAACTCTGTCTATGTTCTCACCACTATATTTGAGAGAGCTTCTCACCCTAAGGTGTTCAATACGGCGGTCCTCATATCTCCCCACGAGGAAATCGTCGCTATCTACAGAAAGATCCACCTCTTTAACGCATACGGAGTGAGAGAATCTGACTACATGGTGGCTGGAGATAGTCCGAGTAAAGTTACTGATTTAGCTGGTGTTAGAGCTGCTATTGCGATATGCTTCGACCTGAGGTTTCCAGAGCTATTCAGGCACTATGCCCTCCAGGGTGCTGAGGTAGTCTTCGTTCCATCAGCTTGGTACAGCGGCTCCCTTAAGGAGGAAACACTAGAGTTCCTATCTAGGAGTAGAGCGAGTGAGAACACCTACTACCTTGTAGTAGCTAATCAGTTCGGGCAGAAATTCGCCGGGAGAAGCATGGTCGTCGACCCACTCGGAGTAGTACTGCTAGACCTAGGTATAGGGGAGAAATACGTTGAATTCGAAATAGACCTGAACTACGTATACGAAGCCAGGAGAACGCTGCCACTCCTAAGTTTAAGAAGAGAAGACATCTACACTCTTAAGTTTACTTCAAGAAACACGTAGAGCAGGTCCCACTTCTACCTAGTTCCTTACGCACTGATTTACTTAGTAGTCAGCGAGGCTTCTACGTCTTCCCTTAAGTATGCTAGAGATCGATGTTGGTAAAGCTAGAGCTATAGATATAGCTAAGAATCTTCTAGTAGTTGGTAGGATTAGCTTACAGATTTGGTAGCTATTATATCTAGCTGACATAGTGTAGTAGCTTGTACTGTGTCCTTAATGTCTCCCCTTGTTGGGGTCTTTAACAACAATTTTCTCTATACACTAAAGTGTTCTCAGCAAGCATTCTACCGCTCTCATTACGAGCTTCACATACCTCGGTGGGACCCCCTCCTACACGCTTTACAAGTCTGAACTCTACCGTTTCTAAAGAAGCGGAGGTTTATATAGCAGCAGCCTCAACTTATTCAGGGATAATTATGACTGATTCAAAAAATCAGAGAGCGGTGTAACTGGAGTTGAAGTGACAGCTCTTCCATGTGCTAACTGTGGAGAAACGAAATTCAACGTGCCCCTTAAAGAGAACACATTTCATAGGTATGTATGTCCTCGGTGTAAGACACCGACCTACGTATACATTACACAGAACTTCGATATGATGATGATCGGGGAGAACGAGCTCTGCCCTTCTTGTGGGGGAACAGGTAAGTGTGTAAAATGTAAAGGAACAGGTATGATGATATGCCCAACATGTGGAGGAAAGGGATATTACTCCACTAGATCCTGGAACTATGTGGGTTGCAGAGATTGCGGAGGTAAAAAGGTGGGTGATGACTATGAAGATATTGTAAAAGGAAGTGGATTGGTTAAATGTATTGAGTGTCTTGGTAATGGTGTATGTCCTACTTGTATGGGCTATAGAATAAAAATAAAGAAATAACCTAAGGTTGTGATTCAAGAAAGTGGTGAAGATCGCTTTTTAAGATAGACTTTATCCAGCATCTAACAGTGTTCGTAGGTTTGGTCGAAGATTGTGTTGGGTGCTGATTCGGCAGACTGGTGCTTAATTCGCGGTACACTACTCTGATACTAGTGTTCTCTACGTCTGCTATAATTGTAGGTGAGTTCAGACACTTACACTGTGTGTTGCTATAGCGTTGACTTGAGTGGAGTTACATATCTTTTAGGATTTTGCTAAGTTCTTTTACATAGTAGGTAACGACATCTCTGTGTTTGCTCTTCTTTTAGGTGATGTAGAAGACTGGAGTCATGGGAACCTATCAGTTGTTGTAGATATCGTTATAGCTAAAATACCGTCTCTCAGCGATGTGAGAAGCTGTGCTATCTATGCGAGTTTTCGTGTAGAGCTGCTTCACTAGCTACGGATTCACATAATATCTCCTAAATATCTCTCCGCAGCCCAAGTTTGAAGAAGTAAGTAGGGCTCTACATACTAGCACAGCTATTAAAGGAAAACTTTGTACTAGTTCTTTACTCTATTCTGATCTCCTTTTCCTCTCCTCTCTCCTTCTTCTTGAGCTCTACTTCCAGTACTCCGTTTCTGTAGGTGGCTTTCGCTGTTGAAATATCGACTTCAGCTGGTAGATCTACTTCCTTATAGTACCTCCTATGATTACTGGCTCTAATTACTAGCTTGGGGCCGGAGGTCTTCAAGCTTATCTTATCTTTCTCGACGCCTGGAAGTTCAGCTACAACTCTGATTTTATCTTCTTCGTCAATTACGTCTATTATAGGCTCTACCTCCTCGGAGATCTTTGGTGCTCTACCAATCCTCCTGACATTACCGAACTCTTTTACTCTAGGCACTCCATCCGGACCTATAGTTATCTCAAAACCCCATACGTAGGGCTTAGTAGTCATAGATCTATGCTGCTCGAATCCGAAGGGAGTTCTCTCCATCTCTCTCACAAGCCTTCTAATATTCTCATCAAATTCTTCAAACATTTCTCTAAACAACCTATTTATTCTCTCAAAAGGGTCTTCCTCCTCCTTCTTCCGCTTACTCATAGCCAACCCCACAGTAGTGAGTTAATGAAGCTAATAAGTCTTTGAATACTGAGTGAAGATATTCGAGTAGCTTGAGAGAAATCCTCGCTTTCAGGTTTAAAACTAACAAAATACTGCTGTCTGAGGTTATTTGACATGGTAAGACTCGCATATATCTGAGACCGTGTTAACGACATTGAGGGGATATATTTGGATTAGATAGCTTCAGAAGTTGAAATACTGGACTACATAGATGACCTCGATCCCCTCGTAGGGCTTTCTCACTGCGGCTATCGTATAAGTATTCTAGTTAACACTTTAAGAAGAGGAACATTCTATAGCTGCCGGTGGAACCCATATCTCACGGCCGGTGAAATTCTATAGTGCCGATGTGGAAACCTCATTACTAGACTCACACTCAGGTAGAGAGTTTACTAGCTGATTGCAGGTCTATAACTGCGGGAGCGTAGATTTCGCCTTCAATTTAATTGCGGCTTCAAACTATATGGAGGAGAAGCATATACTCCGACACTATTTTGTAAGCCCTAGACTCAGATTCTCTAGGGGTGGAGTACGGCGGCTCTCTCAAATAAATTTTTAGTGTTACTTAAAGGTTTAAAATCTCGTATTCATATAGATGTTGGTGTAGCCTTTGAGAAAAGTGTGTGCCTCAGGTTTAAAGTACATACTTCCTGCACTATTAGTTGCTGTAGTCGCGGTTTCTACGCTGGCTTTCACAGTGACTACTCAACGTGTTGAAGCTCTCAAGATAGTGGCTGAAACTTACAATAAGTGGTTAAAGCCCTGTCAATGTTATGGAGGCACTTTAAGAGTAGCTCTACCTAGTGATGTAACAACTCTAAACTGGTGGGTCGCAGGTGCTTCGTGGGACCTCCTCAGTCTGGACCTAATATACGATAGACCTCTGAGAATAATCAACGGTACTCTAACCTGGGAGGTTGCTGAATCTCTAGAGTATAGTGAGGACTACATGGTTTTAACAATGAAGATCAGGAAGGGTATAAAATTCCACGACGGTGTTGAGCTAACAGCTGAAGATGTAGCATTCACAATAAACGTACTAGCTACAAAGACGTGGACATACTACCACGGCTATTTCGCATCTGTAAGTAGAGCTGAAGTTGTAGATAGATATACTGTTAAAGTAGTGTTTAAGAGTCGTGACTCACAGTTCGTACTTAACTCACTGACAGTAGCGAGAATAATGCCTAAACACATATGGGAACCTAAGCTCACATCCCTAGGTGACGAACTATCTAAATATACTCCGAAACCGGAGGACCTCATAGGCAGTGGTCCATTTAAGTTCGTTGAGAGAGTTCCCGCGCAGTACATTAAGTACACTGTAAATAAAGACTACTGGCTGGGTAGACCTTGTATTGATGAATTACTACTGATACCCATTACAGACGTCAGCATAGTTATATTAGGTGTTCAGAGAGGTGACTTAGATACATACGCCTGGGGTGTTGATGCAGCAGTTGTACCTACACTTCTAGCAAATCCGAACATAAGGATACATATATATAC